>NC_019779.1:0-1393056 GCF_000317635.1 Halothece sp. PCC 7418
ATTAATGAATTTCATATAATCTTTTATTATGGAAGGGAGCGACTCAGCATTTTCTCAAAATTTCTTATGTCTAACTCCCCCAATAACCCTCGCAACCAGCTTTCTGCGGAAAAATACAAACGCTTGCAAGCCGAAGCGAAAGCCCCCTATCGTGGTTTACGGAAAACGATTTATGTGGCGTTTGCAGCCTCTGGCTTAATCGGTGCATTTGTGATGGTGGCGCAACTGGCTGCGGGACAAAATGTCACGGAAACATTACCCAACTTAGCCTTACAAGTGGGGGTAGTTGCCCTTATGGTATGGTTGTTTCGTCAGGATACAGAAGCGGAGGACAAATAGGATCAATGGCAGAATTATGGTCTTCTCCTGATTTATCGACTGCTGCGTTTATTGCGCCGAATGCGACGGTAATGGGCAATGTCACGGTAAAAACAGGGGCAAATATTTGGTATAGTGCAGTGGTGCGAGGGGATGTGGAAAGTATCACCATTGGCGCACATACGAATGTTCAAGATGGTGCGGTGTTACATGGGGATCCTGGTGAACCGACAATCCTAGAGGATTATGTCACGGTTGGACATCGGGCGGTGATTCACTCGGCGCATATTGAGGAAGGCTGTTTGATTGGAATTGGTGCTGTGGTTTTAAATGGCGTGCGGGTGGGAAAAGGGAGTATTATTGGTGCAGGGTCTGTGGTGACAAAAGATGTTCCCGCGCGATCGCTGCTCATGGGAATGCCTGCGAAAGTGAAACGGGAAGTCTCGGAAGCAGAAGCAGCGGATTTGATTGAACACGCCAAACGCTACGAAAAATTAGCCCTTGTTCATGCTGGAAAAGGCACTGATATCGGATTTTGATTGGTTATTGGTTATTCGTCAACTTGGAGAAAATCCATGGAACGTTTCTGCATTGCTCTACATTCTTGGTAACTGGTCACTGTTTCCGACGACGGGGAAATCGTAATTTTCGCTTCCGTTTTGCTGCTTTTTCCTCACTGGTAGCAACAGGGTAAAAGCGTTCTAGCCAACCATTCCGCCAAAAGAAAATAATTAAGGAAAGCGCGATCGCGCCCATAACGCCTAAACAAATATAATACCCCCATTTCCACTCTAATTCTGGCATATATTGAAAGTTCATCCCATAAACCCCAGCAATAAACGAAAGGGGAATAAAAATGCTAGAGATAATGGTCAAAACTTTCATAACCTCATTCATTTTATTGCTCATAGAAGAGAGATATACATCCATTAAACTAGAAGATAATTCCCGATAACTTTCCACAATATCTAAAAGTTGAATCACATGATCGTAACAATCTCGAAAGTAAATTTCCACATCAGAACTAATTAAATTACTACCACTCCGCATTAACGTTGTAATCACACTTTGTTGAGGCCAAATCGCCCGCCGTAACGCTAAAAGTTCTCGTCGGACTTTGTAAATTTTCTCTAAGGTACGTCGATTCGGATTAAAAACAACTTCATCTTCTAATTGTTCAATTCGTTCGCCATAATCTTCTAAAACAGGAAAGAAACTATCAATAATGGTATCTAGAAGTAAGTAGGTGAGATAATCAACACCAGAAGTACGTATTTTTCCTTTATTATTTTTTAATCGAGCGCGCACAGGGTTAAAACAGTCGTGATTGGGTTCTTCCTGAAACGTTAATAAATATTTTTTACCTAAAACAAAACTCACTTGCTCGGAATAAAAACCATCTTCTTCGGGTTTAGGCTGTACTAAATGAACAATAATAATTAACTGTTCGTTATAATCTTCTACCTTCGGACGTTGTGGGACATTAACCACATCTTCTAAAAGTAACGGATGGAGCTTGAAAATTTGCCCAATTTGTTTTAGAATATCTTCCGAGCCGAGTCCTTGTATATCTAACCAAGACGCAGATTCACTTGCTAAATAATGTTCACATTTTAACGGATCAATATTAACTTTTCTCACCGCGTACTTCGCATCGTAATCAATTAAAATAAGCTGTGAAGGCGCAGCATCTTCTTCAATCCATAAGGTTCCGGGTTCACTCCCTGGTAAGTCAAAAAAGAAGTCAAAATAATCTTCTTTGTCTTTGTCATCTTCGAGAAAATCAGGATTGAAACTAGGAAATTGTGTCATTTTTACCTTAATTCATCAACAAATAATGGATCATTCAGCACAACAGCTTTGGCAGCAAATTCTTGAACAGTTGCGACCCCAACTCAGTCCACCGACTTTTGAAACTTGGCTGCAAACTGTAACGCCACAAAGCCTGAATAATCACTGTTTAGTGATTTGTGCGCCCAATCCATTTTCACGGAACTGGTTACAAAAATATTATCTTCCTTTAATTACGAAAACAGCGCAAGACTTAAGCCACGCTAGCCTCACGGTTCAAATTACGACCCCTTTTGTTGCCAATGCGAACTCGGAAGAAGTCCCCTTAACGTGGTGGAAACAAAGCGAAGATCACATTAATAGCTTAGCAGGCGATCGCGCTTCTGAAAATACATTAAGCCCCAAACATACCTTCTCAGATTTTGTTGTCGGACCGAATAATCGCATGGCACACGCTGCATCTTTAGCAGTTGCAGAATATCCAGGAAGAGAGTTTAATCCTCTCTTTATTTGTGGGGGAGTTGGCTTAGGAAAAACCCATTTATTACAAGCAATTGGTCATTACCGTTTAGAACTTTATCCTCAGTCCAAAGTTTTTTATGTTTCTACTGAACAATTTACCAACGATTTAATTAATGCTATTCGTCATGATCAATTACAACAATTTCGAGAACATTATCGCGCAGCCGATATTTTGCTGATTGACGATATTCAATTTATTGAAGGGAAAGAATACACCCAAGAAGAGTTTTTTCATACCTTTAATACCCTTTACGAAGCGGGAAAACAAGTGGTACTTGCCTCTGATCGTCCACCGAAACAAATCCCGAGTTGTTCAGAACGATTATCCTCTCGCTTTGCCATGGGCTTAATTGCAGATATTCAGCCCCCTGATTTGGAAACACGGATGGCAATTCTTCAGAAAAAAGCAGAATCGGATCATCTGCCTTTATCCCCCCAAATTGTTGAATATTTAGCCAAAAATTATCCCTCAAATATCAGAGAATTAGAGGGAGCTTTAACGCAAGTCGTTGCCCATTTATCATTATCAGGCTTACCCTTAACTTTAGAGAATGTTACCTCTCTTTTAAACCCACCGCAAGGGAAAAGGGTGACATCTCCTGAACAAATTTTACAGGTTGTTTCTGAATATTTTCAAGTTTCTGTAGCCGATTTAAAAGGCAGTTCTCGCCGTCGAGAAATTAGTTCAGCGCGACAAATTGGGATGTATTTAATGCGTCAACATACTAACTTGAGCTTACCCAGAATTGGAGAAGTCTTTGGCGGAAAAGATCATACAACAGTGATGTATAGTTGTGAAAAAATTGCTCAACAGCAAGAACAAAATCCTGAGTTCAATCAAATCTTACGTCAACTCAGCGATCGCGTTGTTGCTGGATAATTGACATTAGCCATTAAAACTTTTTCATATTGTTCGGTCAATTTTCGCCAGTCATGATTTTTTTCAACTAAATGACGAGCATTTTGAGAGAGACGTTGACGCAGTTGGGGATCTTGGAGTAACCGCCCGATCGCGTAAATATATTCTTCTAGCCGATTGGCCCGCATGGCTGCCAGATTAACTGTTTTTCCATCCACATTTAAGCCTTCTAAAGCGCGATCGCTGCCTACTACGGGGACTCCCACTGCCATAGCCCTTAATGGGGCTAATTTCATCCCTAAACCCGCTTGGGTGGGGCAGACACAAACGGTTGTCTGTTGCAATAATGTCTGTAAACTCGAACGTTTGTCTGCAATTCTAATCCCAGAAACCTCTCCCCAGTGATGAAGCTGATTCGGAATTCCCAGTAAGGTTAACATAATTTCAGGATAACGGCTTTTCAGTTCTGGAAAGACAGATTCACATAAAAAATTAACCTCTTCTGTTACGGCTAATTCTTCTTGATGGCTAACATACAGCAATTGATACCCTCCTAGATCGCGCACTCGTTTAGAAAATAAATTTAAGTCAACGCCATTAGGAATGACAGTAATTGATTTTTCGGTTTGTAGAGCCTTAATTTGTTGCTTATCTTCCGTCGTTGTTGTTACTAATGCGGAAAACTTAGAACAATATTGTTGTTCATATCGCTTGAGTAGTGGTAAATTTAACTGTTCCCGGAGCTTCTTTTTGGCTGTGGTCTGTCGCTCAAGATATTTCTGACAAGTCCCATACATTGACCCATGGATATTAGCAATAGTTCTTATTTGTTTTTGCCATTCGGGACGCACATAAATTTCATTAATACTATGTTCGCAAGTGATGACATCAAATGATTCTTCAGCCACTTTTTCATCAATCCATTGCTGCATCTGGGGAGAATAATAAGACAAAACACTGTTGGGCGTTCCCTCTTTTAAGAATTGTCCTAAACGTTTCGCTCGATTCATAATTCCCCTTCGTCCCATTTCATAATGATGGGGAAAAATGACTAAATCTTCAACCCATTTTCCGAGCGTGTCAATCTGATCATCTTTTGCCATTTGATCATGTTGTGCAACTAGAGTCACTTCATGACGTTCATTCAAATATTTCATTAAATTAAAGGTGCGAGTGGGGATAGAATTTGGCGTATATGGAGAGGGTAAAATTGCTGAAATCATTAAAATCTTCATAGTCTTGAATAGCCATCTGGTAAATAGAGTTATGATTTTTTTCTTGAAGTTGTAAGATGAGTCGTCGTGTTTATGGCGTTTCCTAGTTGGTTGAGGTACGTAATGCGAGTCGGTGGATGTTCATGGTTCATAGTTCGTGGTTCATTGATTAACAACCAAGAAATAACAAAGAACGAAGAACAAAGAACGAAGAACCAAAATTTAGAATGTACCTCATGAGATTGGGAAGTGCTATAAAGCTAATGTTCCTACCCCAATAATGATTCTTGATGAGTCTTCCTGACAAAGGGTCATGGGTTATTCCTGAAGAAGAGTTTTAGAATAAGCAAGCGAAAAGTGAGAGAATAATTTATTGCTGTTTAAACGAGTGAACCTGCAATGAATGTCTTAGTGGTTGGGAGTGGGGGAAGAGAACATACCCTCGCCTGGAAATTACTACAGTCTCCGAATGTGGAAAATGTTTTCTGTGTTCCAGGAAATGGGGGAACGGCTTTACTCCCTCACTGTCAAAATTTACCAGCAACAGAAGAAGATTTTAGTAAGATTGGACAATACGCCAAAGAAAAGGCGGTTGCTTTTGTTATTGTCGGACCCGAGCTTCCCTTAGCAAAAGGAATTCGTGATTTTCTGGAACAACAAAATATTCCTGTGTTTGGTCCTACTGAAACGGGGGCGCAGATTGAAGCCAGCAAATGGTGGGCGAAAGCGTTAATGCAAGATGTTGGGATTCCGACAGCAGTGGGAGAAACGTTTACTGATGCGGAAACGGCTAAGGCTTATGTGACTCAGCAGGGTGCGCCCATTGTGGTGAAAGCAGACGGGTTAGCTGCGGGGAAAGGGGTGACGGTTGCAGAAACGGTGGAATCCGCTCACACCGCGATTGAAGGGCTATTTGCAGCCGATACCGAACAGGTTGTGGTGGAAGAGTGTCTGGTGGGAGAAGAAGTGTCTGTTTTAGCCCTCACCGATGGCATCACAGTCCGTCCTTTGCTTCCTGCTCAAGATCATAAACGTATTGGAGAGGGGGATACTGGTGGCAATACAGGGGGAATGGGTGCTTATGCCCCGGCTCCCTTACTAAGTGCAGAACGTCTGGCACAGGTGACAGAAACGATCTTACAGCCCACAGTTGATGCTTTGCGCGATCGCGCGATCGATTATCAAGGGGTGTTATACGCGGGGTTAATTGTTACTCCTGAGGGAGACAGTAAGGTTTTAGAATTTAACTGTCGCTTTGGCGATCCCGAAACACAAGCGATTTTACCGTTATTGGAAACGCCTCTGGATGAGGTGATTATGGCGTGTTTGGAAAAGCGATTGCATGAACTTCCGCCCTTAAAATGGTCATCTCAAAAAGCCCTGTGTGTGGTTGCTGCATCACAAGGGTATCCAGGGAGTTATGAGAAAGGCAAAGAAATTACGGGGACAACTCAAGACTGGGATGCGTTCGTGTTTCATGCGGGAACGCGGTTAGATGCAGAGGGACACCTGTTAACCAGTGGCGGGCGTGTGTTAGGGGTAACGGGGTTAGGAGACGACTTTGACCAAGCAGCAGAAAAAGCCTACAGCGCGATCGCGCAAATTAAGTTTTCTGGATGTTATTATCGCTCTGATATCGGTTATCGTGTCCGCAGTTAATCATCTTCAAAAAATATCCAGTTGATCCATGCTGGTTTCAGATGGGTTTGTCTCTTGAGCAATGCCTTTGCGTAACCCCAAGGCAATTTTACTGTGCTTTTCAATTTGTCCCATCACTTGTTGAGCGCGAGAAATCACGCTGGGCGGAAGTCCTGCTAAACGTCCAGCTTCAATTCCGTAAGAGCGATCTGCCCCTCCAGGTTGTACTTGATGCAGGAAAATAATCTCATTTTCCATCTCTTTCACCGTGACTTGATAGTTTGCCACATTGGAAAGAATCGACGCGAGTTCGTTCAGTTCGTGATAATGAGTCGCAAAAATGGTGCGGGCTTGCACTTCCGTCGCCAGATATTCCGCAACCGCCCACGCAATGGAAAGTCCATCAAAAGTTGCTGTTCCTCTTCCAATTTCATCAAGAAGGATCAGGGAGTTGGGGGTCGCATGGTTGAGAATGTTCGCGGTTTCATTCATTTCAACCATAAACGTTGATTGTCCAGTGGCAAGATCGTCCACAGCCCCCACCCGAGTAAACACGCGATCGCTGATTCCTAACTTCGCCGATCGCGCGGGAACAAAACTCCCAATCTGCGCCATCAATTGAATTAATCCCACTTGGCGCAAATAGCAACTTTTGCCACTGGCATTGGGTCCAGTGAGAATAATTAAATCGGGCGTGTCTCGCTGTTTCTCATAGCCCATTTCCGTCGAGTTGGGGACAAAAAAGCCAGTGGGAAGAGTTTGTTCCACAACCGGATGTCTTCCTTCCCGAATACTCAAACAGCGTCCTTCTACCATTTCTGGACGACAATAATCGTTATAGACGGCGAGTTCGGCAAGTCCCCCTAAAACATCGATCGCCGCGATCGCGCGGGAAATCTCTCGAATTTTTTGCGCTTGTTCCCCCACTTCCGCCCGTAAATCCGCAAAAATTTCGTATTCGAGACGATTTAAGTCATCTTTTGCCGTCAAAATCCGTGTTTCTCGTTCTTTCAGTTCCGAAGTGATATAACGCTCTTCATTGGTTAACGTTTGTTTGCGGGTATAGTTTTCTGGGGCGAGATCGGCTTTACTGCGAGGAATACTGAGATAATACCCAAACGTCTTGTTATATCCCACTTTTAACTTTTGAATGCCCGTCCGTTCTCGTTCGCTGGTTTCTAAATGCGCTAGCCACTGTTTATCTTCAGCAAAGACCGCTTGCATTTGATCCAACTGTTCATCCACACCCGAACGAATTAAGCCCCCTTCTGTGAGATGTTGCGGGGGAGATTCCACAATTGACGCTAAGATTTTTTCGCCAAGGGTTTTTAAGTCTGGTGGAACGGTTTGCAACGCCCGCAAAAAAGGGGACTCTCCTTGTTGCACTAACGAAGCTAATTCCGTCAAGCGCACCAACGATTCGGCTAACCCTCTTAAATCTCTGGCATTGGCTGTTCCTGCGCCCGCACGCCCACTGAGTCGTTCTAAATCATAAATTTGTCGTAAGAGTTGGCGTAAATCATTGCGGAGACTGGTTTGTTTGATCAGTTCCGCGATCGTCTCTTGACGGGCGGTAATCCCTTTAATATCGAGTAGCGGTTGCAGTAACCACCGTCGGAGGGCGCGTCCTCCCATTGCTGTGCAAGTGCGATCCAATGCCCAAAGCAGCGAACCGTGATAAGTGCCATCGCGCACCGTTTGCACAATTTCCAAATTGCGTCGCGTTTGTTGGTCAAGAATTAAATAATCGGTGATAGTATAAGTTTTAAGGGTTTGTAACGGGACTTGATGCGCTTTTTGGGTTTCTTCAATATAGAATAGGAGTCCGCCCGCAGCACGAACCCCCAAGGGGAGACTTTCACAGCCCATCCCTTCCAAAGACCGAACTCGGAAATAGTCTAAAAGCTGGTTTCTGGCTTCTCCTGTCCGGAATTGGCTTTGCGGACGTAGGGTATAACAGAAGTGATCAGGCAAAAAGTCTGGAACTTGATCCGATTTTTCCCCGGGGCGCAACATACTGCCAATATCAGGGGCATTGGTGGGGAGGAGAATTTCTGAGGGATGGAGTCGTAGCAGTTCCAGAGTCAGGGTTTCAAGGTTTTGGGATTGCGTGGTGAAAAATTCCCCAGTGGAAATATCTGTATAGGCTAACCCCCAATGTTCCCCCGCGATTACCAATGCAGCGAGAAAATTATTGCGTCGGGCGTGCAACATTCCTTCTTCGGTGAGTGTGCCTGGGGTGAGGAGTTTCGTGATTTTTCGCTCCACCATCCGTTTTTGGGCTGCTGCTTCCGCTGCATCTTCCACCTGATCACACACCGCGATCGCGTATCCTTTTTCCACTAACATAGCAGTATAGCGGTCTAAGGCATGATGGGGAACGCCTGTCATGGGAACGCGACCGATTTCCTTCCCGCTTTCTTTACTCGTCAACACCAGTTCCAGTTGTTGCGCCACAGTGACGGCATCTTGAAAGAAGCATTCAAAAAAATCTCCTACCCGATACAACAGCAGTGCGTTGGGATATTGCTCTTTCACCTCAATGTAATGTTGCATCATCGGAGTGAGTTGAGCGCGATCGAGCGTTGTATAATCGGCGTTTTTCATATAAGCGGGGGTCGCTTTTCCCGAAGACTCCTGCATGATTTATTCTTTCATCCCTATTCCTTGGCTTACCATTATCAGCCATCTGTCGCTCATAAATCAATTCGAGACAGGAGATTCTTAGATCAATCAGAGTCGCAGATTACACCTTCTGTCACGGAAGTTGCAGGCTGCGACCGTTGGTGAAGACAAAAGCGATTTGGCGTTGAGCGGAGATCAGGTAATGAGTCGGGGACCGCAACTCAATTCCAAACTGTTTCGCGGGGTAAAATTAGGGGCGGGTCATCGCTTAGCTTACGAAAACACCCAGTTTGATGGGGAGATAGCTACGGGTTGGAGTTGTTTCAGAGTTGGCAAGTCAGTGTATCTTAGTGGAAAGGGCGAGAGAACCAAGGATAGTAGGAGGGATAATAATTAATGTGTGATTCTTTGGTGGCTCTACCCGATGTTACAAAAGTTTCTCAACATGGTTTCCATGGTTCAAAGTTAAGGTAAAAAAAATGGCAGAAGTGCGCGATCGATTATCAATTAAGCAGAAGTTACTTGCCCAAATTGAACGACTGAGAAAGGAAAAACCCAATCTGGTCGATACCCCAATAACAGATTTAGACCTTTCGCCCCAATCCGTCTCTACAATCGCAGCAATCACAGAAGAATTAGAAGCGTTAAATCCTTTCCCACAACCTCTGTTGTCTGCTAAGAATTTACTCAATGGGGCTTGGTTACTGCAATATTCGACAGCTAGAGAAATTCGGTCTCTCAAACGCTTACCTTTCGGATTCCAAGTTGGCAACATCTATCAAACCATCGACGTGAATAATGCTTCTTTTGAAAATCGAGCTTGGGTACAACATCGGTGGGGTGGGCTATCGGGTTATGTGAGAGTAACCGCCACATTTGAACCCGCTAAGGAAGCAGAAGAGCAACTTTCCGATCAGCGAATTAATGTTAATTTTCAACAGCGTTTTCTGGGAATTCAGCAAATTTTAGGAATCAAGACCCCTTGGCTGGATCCGATGAGAGTGGTAGAAGCTAAAAATCCAGTTGGTCGAATTCCCAGCCTCAAGATTACTTATATTGATGAAACGATGAGAATTGGTCGTGGTGGGGATGAAAGTTTGTTTATTCTGACCCGAGAGTGAAGGCACTCTTGAAAGCATTTTTTTGGGTTTGTGATCTCATTTCAATCCGTTACAATACTTGAAAACAATTGAGAATTAAATGTGTTACCAGTTGAGATTTCTTTAAATATCAGATTGTTTTATTTCCTCTTGTTCCTACACTGTCTTATAGGTAGTATTGGCGCTCTTGTTGCCGCCAATAAGGGTTATAACCGTCTCATTTGGTTGCTTTTAGGCTTGTTAGGAGGAACCTTGACCTTAGTTATGACTCTAACTCTGGATCAGAAGCCAAAAGACTAATCTTAAAGAGTTTCCCGTGCAGTTTTTTCGATTCACGCTCTCGATGGCAATTTAAGCTCACGTTAGAAGGAATGCAGCCTCTCACTCAAGATTGTAAGCAGCCTCAACTTTTACCGCCTCTGGTCAAGCCCCAGAACAATATGATTTCGAGCATGAATGGTATTGAGCAGATACTATCCCCAATTGGGGACACATTGGAAATCAAGTGTTAATTCTTTGCATCATTAAATGATGAGGAATACCAGCATCAAGATACTCCTCTCCAATCACTTGAAAGCCCAGCTTTTCATAAAAGGGAATGGCTGAATTTTGAGACCCCAGTTTAATGGTCTGGATATTGGAGTAGGAATGAATCTCTTGGAGAATATAGCGCATTAATTCTGTTCCCACCCCTTGACTCCGTGCTTCTTTCAAGACCGCAACCCGTTCAATTTTAGCGGTTTGGTTGTTAATCAGGCGCGATCGCGCTGTTGCTAAGGCTTTTTCACCATCACCCGCAAGGTAATGGGTGGAGTGGTTTTCCCATTCATCGGTTTCAATCTCAGCGGAGATTCCTTGTTCCATCACAAATACTTGCGTGCGGATCATGATGCAGCGAGCAAAATCATTAAAGTCACGAGCGATGACAATTTTCATTTCAGGTAAGATTCTCACAATGGGGATAGAGTTGAGTGATCATCATTCAAGGTAGTGTCTCCAATGGGGGACAAAAATGGTCGATCAATAATTATAAGGTAAAACATGAATTGAGGAGAACCATTAAAACAATGACACAACAGAAAACAGCAACATTTGGAGCGGGTTGTTTTTGGGGCGTAGAAGCTGCTTTTGAGAAGGTAAAAGGAGTGACAGCAACGTCTGTCGGTTATATGGGCGGTCATTTTCCCAATCCCAGTTATCTCGATGTTCTCTCTCGCATTACGGGTCATGCCGAGGTGGCACAAGTGCAGTATGATCCTAATCAAGTGAGTTATGAGGAACTCTTACAAGTCTTCTGGTCAATCCACGATCCAACGCAGTTCAATCGTCAAGGGGCTGATCGCGGGGAACAATATCGCTCAGTAATTTTTTATCATGATCGAGAACAAGCGGTAATCGCGCAACAATCAAAACAGCAATTAGAACATTCGGGAGTCTATAAGCAACCGATTATTACTCAAATTCAGCCTGCCTCTGAATACTATCTAGCTGATGACAGTCATCAAAATTATTATCACAAAAAGAAGCAAAAAAATTGATATTAAGGATTGATTAGAATTATTATCTTGCCCAAAAAATAGTGATAATTTGGAAGATAATGATTAGATAACAAAGCAAGCGCGATCGCGCTGTCGGTGCATTCAACTTCGGTCAATTGCGCTTGATGAAGCCATGAACCATAGAATATTTAAGGATTAATCCGATGAGTTAACCTCACTACCTTTACTATAAATATGAATCCGTTCGTTGTAGCTAGAGTTATTATTCCAAGTTTCTACTGGATAACCTCTATAATTTCCTATTAGTTCATTTTGTAAATTAGTTAGCTTTTCTAAATGCTTGCATTTTACTGAAATTTCTGGAAACAATTGACGCATAGATAATTGTTGTTCTAGATTCCATCCATAGTTGAGCATTGCTTGTTTCATTTTTTTGACTAAAATATTTTTCTTTTGAGTTATTGGTTCTATAGAAATTAATTTTGCTTCCTTGGTAGATGATTGATATAAGTATTCTGCTAAAAAATTCCATTGGTTTTCTTGATCTTTAAATGATTTTTGTAAAACAGATGACATCATTATCAAATCATAGTAATTGCTATTTAAGTGCTCTAACCAACATCCTCCAATTGAACCAGCAACATTCAAGACCTCTAAGTTAGAGAAATCACTACTGCACATTTTTCCTAAATCCCGCATAGCCTTGGAAGGTTCTATCGCTTTAATCTTAACTTTATCATCAGGAAAACATAATCCCAAGGCAATACTAACTGGATCATTACCACTACCTATATCAAGAACATTTCTTGGTACAGGGATATTGTAATCTGAAAAATAATATTCTAAAACTCCTGTTGCTATTATAATTTTTCTCGGTAAGTATTGCAAGGCATATGCGACAGCAACTCCAGGCGAATTATAGTCTGGATCTTCTCCTTTTTTTAATTTATGCTTTAGCTCGTCTAAGCCATCAGTTATTTGCTTTTCATCAACATTAAAAAGGTTAATGTATCTTTTTAACCTTTCCGTCAACAATTCATCTATGTAATTGCAAAGTTGTTCATAATGGTCTTCAGTCCAATTAATTCGTTTATTTAGAGGTTGAAACAACTTAGGCGTATCTTTTTTAGTATTAAGTTTTTCCTCAATGATTTGGATAGACTTGCTTCCAATAAGTGCAATTAAATTTCCTAGACTATTAATATGCACGCTATGATGATTTTCAGAAATATCACCAAGATATAAACTCTCTTCAGAGTTATTAACATAGTATTTTAATTTATTATCTACAACCCAAAAAGGAATTGAATTATAAGATAAATATATGGGTTCAATCGGATTTGAATTAGTGAACTTATCTAATTGCTTATGTTGATTATTATACCATTCAAAAACTATGTATTCATCTTGGTTTGATTCGTTGTTATTGCCAAACCCAATTAATCTACTATTATCCAGAATTGCCCATGTGTTAATTTTCTCTGGAAATTTTTCCTCCAAATTTTCGATTTCCGCCAGTTTGTTATAGTTGCCATCCAAAGAAAATTCATAAACTGAATATACTATTTCAATTTCTTCACCGTTTATATCATAGTAATATTTTTCAACCAAGCAACAACCTTGGCTAAAGAGAGTGACATAAAAATCAAAGGAATTTTCATCAATTTTATCCACATCAGGTTTATCGTCTTCCCATAATGTTTCTTTGAAATCAAGATCATTGAATAGTCTTCTCCTTGCAAAATACTGGGTGTCAAAAATAATTAAATTTTTAGAGTTGTAATTTTCATAAATACAATATGTTTCGATAAAAATATTATTCCTAAAATGAAAAAATCCTCTCATACAATCCATGAAAATACATTCAAATTTCTCTAAACTATAAAATAAAATAAAATCCTCATTTGAATTTTTTACTCCTCCAGATACTGCTATTATTTTTGAATCTTGACTAAACGCAATGGGGTCTATCGCGTCAAATTCTAAAGGATAACTAAAACTTGCATTTAAATCTCCACTTCTAATTTTTAGAACTGGTTCCTCGGTGTTCTCTAATGAATAAATATAAAACTGATTATAGCAAGCAACAGCAATATACTTCCCATTTTCATCGAAGCTGACACAATCAATTTTATCTGATTCCTTTTCAAAGGGAAGATTGATTTCTTTAGTATTCATAATTGACGACTCTCCAGTTATTTACAGCTTAAACGGGTGCGTACCCTTCATTTCCTTCAAGTAATGGGTATTCATTCCCCAAGATAGAAGTAATAGTTTCTCGTACTCTTTGATAGTCAGTTTCGCTCCAGTTATCTTCCTGCATTTTTCCAATGGATTCGCTGGAAGTTCCTGCTCGAAAACGGGAACGAGTGGGCTTTAAAAACTGTGTGACGTATTCACTTGCTCTCAGTTCTGCAATCCGCTTACCAAACTTTTCAGCATCTTTAATTGGTAGCATGGGGCTAATAGAAATGCCAATCGAAATCCCTGCTTCTGCAAGCTCTTTCGCTGATTTTAAGCGAACTTCTATAGCAGGACAATGGGGTTCGTAACGTTCTCGAATTTTCTCAGAATCAGTGGGAATCGTATAATTAATCCGAATGCGTTGAAACTGTCGAAATAGATCGATATCTCGCAAAGCTAGAGGACTGCGGGTTTGAATGGTTAAGCGGGGCTGGACTTCGATCAATTCTTCGAGAAGGCTTCTGGTTAATCCGACTTTGTGTTCAATTGGTTGGTAAGGATCAGTCACACTAGACATATAAATCGCATCCCCTTCCTCTAATCGCCTTTCTTGTGATCTAGCCCGACGTGATCTGCGTAATAAATTAACAGCGTTTTTTTTAACTTTAACCCAGTTGCCCCAGTCTTGCTGTTTTTCTAAAGTCGGTGCAAAAAAGCGGGCATAGCAGTAGTCACAACCAAAACTACAGCCAGTATAAGGATTAAGGGTAAATTTATATGCTTTGATAAAGCCTTTGGGAGAGGTAAGAAGACTTCTGCTATCAACATACTCCACAGCAGTTGTACCCACTTTGGCAGGTTGAGATTGATGGGAAAAATTAGTGTTGTCAGTTGTATTATTCTCTAGTGTTGTTCCAGAGGAAAATAAAGATAGTTGTTGACTATTGTCTTGTGGCATAATGAACTGTTCAGTCGTGTGTTCTCTACAATGTCACTTTTTTGAGCATCTTAGCAAGTTCCCTGAACTCTTCCTGATAACGATTTTGAGTATTCAGAAAAAAACTTCAAAAAATTTTCTCACGATCGCGCATAACCGAAAAAAGTCATGCGTAGATATAAAAGCAGCCATGACAAAGCACCCTTTCATACCAGAGGAGACTGAATGAGAATTGTCCGCCGTCAAACCTGCGAAGCCAAATTTTGTAGCTTCTTACGTTTTGATCCGAATTCCTCGATTACAACAACTCAATGGTTAAAAGATCATCAGTTAGCGCGAAACTTCAACCACCACTACCGCTCCCTTTCTGAAACTGCAATCCTACAGCACCTACAGACGATCCTCCAACATCAGCCAGACAATACCCTTGCCTTTAAACATCTTTGTGCTTATTTACAAGAAACCTGTTATTGGGTTGCTTCTCGGTTCATTCATCAATATTCTCTACCCAATCAATTTCACTCCTCTGTCGATAACCTGATTCAAGTGTTCAAAATAGCAGAAGCAGAAACCCTGAAACTGGATAAACTGCTGCATCGTCTCCAGCAATATGATCCACAGCGTAGCCAATTAAAAACTTATCTTCAAAAATGGCTCAAAAGCGCGATCGCGGATGCCATTTATGCCGAATATCGTATTGCTAAATATAGCAACTGGGGATTACTCAAAAATAGTTCAGCTACCGCCCTACGGAAAGCCCTCAGTCAACAGGGGTACACTCCAGAACAAATTCAGACCTATCAAATGGTAGTGGAATTGTTCAAAAGTGTCAGTTCTAAAAATCAGCCCGATACTCAAGAATTAGACGTAATCGTTACCTTATACAACCAACAAAGTCATTTAGAAATTACAACTAAACAACTCAAACAATGGCTAGATGATTGCATTGAAGCCCTGCGCCAATACGAGCAACAAAAATGTCCCCATCACTATGCCTCTTCCTTATCAGTAATCGAAAGCAATCAAGAGGAACAAGCATCATTTTCTGAGTCTAACATTCCCATTACACCTCAATCAGATCATTCTTTCCCGACAAACGCAGAAGAATTCCAACCTCTTCTCGAAGAAGCCTTAACTTATTTAAGTTTAGAAGAAACTGATATTTTATTTTTACATTATGGATTAAACTTACAACAAAGTGAAATTGCAACGCTTCAGGGAGTTAATCAATCTTCTATCTCTCGCAAAATTAATCAACTGCATAAAAAACTAGCTCAACTTGTTACCCAGCCTCTAATTGAACAAAAGCAAATGAATCTGAAATTAAATTATAAAACCCTTCCCAAAGATGCCGTTATTATGATCCGTGATTGGCTTGAAGCCTACTTCAAACAGCCAATTTTTCAACAGTTAGCAGAAGTCTTTCAACTTCAACTGAATGAATCTAATCAAACTTGTCTGCGACTGGTTTATGGCGGAAACTATGATGGCAATCAACCCCTTTCCTTAGAAGACGTTGCCCAAGAATTAAATCTTACCGTCGAAGAATTAGAAGCTAACTTAACTCAAAGTCAGGAAATATTACAGCAAGGAGTCGTTACCATGTTACAAGAAAAAGAAATGAATTCTCTCGTTATGAAACAGCAAAAAATTAGTGATTTGGTGGAAGAGTGGCTCAGGGAAAGAGCGATTTATTCCTTGCTCACTCCTCCCCAAAAACAAACTTAAATGACGTTATTCAAAAGTGGAAAGCGCATGACTCAGAACCTGACTGCTATTTCAACTCCCTTAATTGATCTTAATCCAGATCATCTCTGGATTGAGTTTTCTCCATCCGAAATTCAACCGATCGAGCAACCAATGCAATCTCATCCTTTAGCCCAAAAAAATAGTTTTCTCAATCAAATTAGTTCCCAAAAAATCCAACAGTGGTTAGAAGAAGAACTGGGGAAAAAACTTTCCCCTCGCTTGAGCTTTCCCGAAAAAGATTTGCCGAGTATCTGGGAATTTGTCAATGGTACTTCAATTACAATTGGCAATCAACGCCTCGTTATTATTCCTACTGAAGGAACTGATTTAGAAGCCTTAGAAGTGCCTCAAGAATGGGTGGATATTGCAGGTTGGGAAGCCGATTATTATCTCGCGGTGCAGGTTGAAACAGAGGCGAATTGGCTGCGAGTTTGGGGTTACACGACCTATCAACAATTGAAAGCCAGAGGATACTATAACGCGATTAGTAAAACCTATGAAATCGAACGACAAGACTTGATTGAAGAAATTAATGTGATGTTATTCGCCCAAGAATGGAATTGTCGAGAATCTTCCCCTCAGATTTCTCCTCCTGAAGTATCTGAAGAAAAAGTGCAATCTTTGATTCAAAAACATGGCAAGCAACCTGGTTATAGTTTAAGAATGCTGATGCCGTTTCCAGAATGGGCTTATTTTTTAAGTCATGGGGTTTGGCGTAAACAGATTTATCAACATCGTCTCCGTGGCGTAACCGAAACCTCTCCTTTGCAACAAGTATGGCAAAAGACAGGATCATGGTTAGCAGATCAAAGCAAGCAGGGATGGCACTCTGTAGAAAGTGTATTGGGTTCGAGACAGTCATTATCCTATCAAGTCAGGAATCATCAGTCTTTTCCTGAAGATGCAGCAGCGAAAATCATTGATTTGGGAATTGAACTCAAACAGTCTGCTTTTGCTTTATTGGTGGCGCAAGTTCCGACAGAAAATCAGAAAGTTTTAGTTTATGTGCAAGTGCATCCTGTAGGAGAAAACGCTCATTTACCGCCCAATTTACAACTGGAATTATTAGATGAAACAGGAAAGTTGGTGCAGAAGCCTGTTATCGCCCGTCATTATGATCATTTAATCCAACTAAAGCGGTTTAAAGCGCCAAGGGGAACGCCGTTTCAGATTAAACTAAGTTTAGATGAGGCAAATGTCACTGAAAGGTTTCGGTTATGAGTCGAGGAAGGGATATTTAAAAGTTTCCGAGCATCTAGTATAAGAGTAATATCAAGATTTCCTAAATTAAGATATGAATACCAGAATTAATGCTAAAGACATTCCCTCCTTACTCAAAACAAAATCTGAAGAAGCGACTCTGGTCAAACCTACCTTGTCGAAAGCTCTACAACAAATTTACGATTATTTTGAACTTGAAAAGTCCACCCTTGTCAGGTTAAGACGTAATGAATCTTTAGCAAACTTTTTAGTAGAAATTATTAAAGATTCAGACCTAATAATTAAGATGAGTTATCTTAATCAAGAACAAAAACAATATCTCTTAAATCAGCTTAGTGGTGCTGAAAGATATTGGATTGAACAGTTATTTCCTCTTTGGCTCGGACAACTAGATGGCAAGTCTCATATTTGGCTTGAAAAGATTAAATCTGGGCAATTTGTCAAGATGGATCATGGGGTGATGAATCAAGTTATAAAAGAGTTACTGGCTCGCAATGTATCTTGTGCTTGTCGATTTATTTGCGATTTGTCAATGGCAACGGATTTAATTGCATCGGATAATCAGTATTATATTTGCATCCAGCTTACGAGTAGTCAAAGTGAGGCTACTCTCGAAAATAAGGTAGAGCGTTGGTCGAGAACTTTAGACTATTGGTATATTAGAAGAGGCTTATTTGTTCGATATTCCCAAGGAATTCCGAGTATATTTGCAGCGATCGCGCAGAAGATAATCATTTACATGGATGAGCGACCAGAACCGATGCGAGAAGAAATTGTTGTCTCTTAAAACATATTCTATTGTAACCTTGAAACAATTGTTAGCTAGAGAAGAATCATGAGTAAAGAAGGAACAAAGCAACAGAATCAAGCCATGCAAGAAGCATTAGCTGCTCTAGCTTCCATGAGAGAATTTCAGAGGACGAAACTCGAAGAGGGAGAAGCGCATATCCATCGTTATGTAGATGATGTGGAAGGAGACTGGCTGGAAACTTGGGGAGAAGAAACTGTTACTTCTGAGTCATCTCAGGTGAATACTCGCCAGTGGTTAGAAGGTGTCTTTGAACAGGGGTGGCGTACCCTAGAATCATTGTTTAATGACTATCAACTCAGTGCTGTCCCCGCGATGACAAGAGAGTTAGAAACGGAAGGGGAACAAGTCAAAGCAGCGAAACCGCTTCATTTTGATGCAACGCCCATTCCCAAAGTTTTTGCGTTATTGGTGGTGCGTCTTCCCTTGGAGGATGGGAGAGTGAAAACTGAAATTAAACTCCATCCCATGGGGAAAAAAGGAATTTTGCCACAAGGAGTGGAACTACGGGCGTTAGATGAGAATGATGAATTAATCCAAAATCCTGTCATTTCAGGAGAACAGGATAGTTTAATCCAGTTGCGTGCAGTCACTGCACCAACAGGAACACCGCTACAGGTTCAGGTGATTTTTCAAGAAATTGTTAAGACTGAGCAATTTTCTTTGTAGCAGCGTGCATAATGAGCGCGAGTGTCTCTTACAAATTAGTAGTCACTTCGATCATTTAAGCAGCAGTTGTTATGGATATTTCTCTCAATTTTGGTTTTGGAAGTCTTTCTCGCGGATTTGATTGTGTCGTTGCGAATATCGACAAGAAAAAACAGTGTGAGGGGAGTCTTCCAAAGAATGAGAAATTAGCGGAATTACAAAGACGATGGCGGTTACTCTACGAAGCCCTTTTGCAACGATTTAACCCAGAACAGCGGTCTGTGTTTGAAGTAGATGAAGGGGATATTACCAATGTTTCCGAGGGAAGTTTTGAAGAGGTTTGTCAGGAAATAACAGAGAGTTTTAATCAGTGGTTGAATAGTGAGTCGTTTCAGAGAATTATTAACACTCTCTATCAGCAGTTAGGAACAGGCGAACCCATCCGAGTGATTATCGAAAGTGAAGATCGGATTTTACAAAAATTGCCCTGGCATTTATGGGAATATGTTCAGCAGAACTCACAAGTTGGAATTAGCTTTACTTCTCTCAATTACGATCTACAAACCCGTCAAGAAGAACAATCAGAACAAGTTAAAGTTTTAGCAATTTTTGGCGACTCTACAGGAATAGATTTAGAGAAAGATCGCACCACGTTAGAAAACTTTACCAATGCTGAAATTCATTATCTCGATGAACGATCCCGTCAAGAATTTAATGATCAACTTTGGGAACAGAATTGGGATATTCTCTTTTTTGCAGGACACAGTAACAGTAATCAATCGGGAGGCGAAATTGGACTGAATGCGACAGAAAGCCTTTCCCTTGCTGACCTCAAAAATGGATTAAGAACAGCGATTAATAATGGTCTGAAACTGGCGATTTTCAACTCCTGTGATGGGTTGGAACTGGCGTATCTTCTTTGGGAATTAAATCTTCCACAATTGATTGTGATGCAAGCGGATGTTCCTAACCAAGTAGCGCAACATTTTCTGGACTATTTCTTGAATGCTTTAATGGTTAAAGGAAAATCGGTGGAACTCGCCCATCGAGAAGCAAAAGAACGTTTAGAAGGTTTAGAGAATCATTATCTCGGTGCGACTTGGCTTCCTGTACTATTTCAAAATCCTAGCGTTCAGTGGCATCCTAGTTCTCATTCTCCCATGAAAATTGACTGGAGCGCGATCGCGCAGGAAATGTTAACCCGTCAAGTTACCAGCAACCCCCTAACCAATCGAGATGGAAAGCGGTTTGACTTGGATGACATTTTTGTTCCTTTGGGATTAGTGGAACGTAAGAAACAGGAGAAGAAAAAAGATAGCACTTCCGCAGAAGACGGGTCTGAGTTTTACCAGCAAGAAGAAGTAACACGACGCTATGAGAGAGATGAGTTTTTAGACGATATTTTAACGCAGGGTAACACTCCCAAGAGTCAAGGAAAACGGCTGGCGATTATTGGTGAACCAGGTGCGGGAAAAACCACTCAACTGCAAAAGATGGGAGACTGGCTAACTTCTCAGGGGAATCAGCTTGTCATTTGGGTTTCTTTGGCTGATTTACAGGGACAACCCTTAGAAGATTATCTTTTAAAAGAGTGGCTGAAAAAAGCATTAAAAACACCGCGAGTTAATTCTGAACAAGAAGAGAAATTTATTAACTTATTCCGAGAACAATCGGTTTGGCTACTCTTGGATGGTGTGGATGAGATGGGAGAGAGTAGCCCCTTGCGACAGTTAGCGAGTCAACTGCGTCAAGGTTGGCTATCTTCAGCGCGAGTAATTTTAACCTGTCGGTTGAATGTTTGGGATGCGGGGAAAAATGCACTGGATGAGTTTGATGTGTACCGTAACCTCGATTTTTCTGATGAATTGCGTCAAGAATTTACCCAAAAGTGGTTTCAAGAAAGCTCAGAATTAGCAGAAGCATTGGAACAAGAATTGAATCGTCCAGGGAAAGAAAGGATTCGGAATTTAGTGAGAAACCCGTTACGGCTAACCTTATTATGTGCGTTTTGGCAACGCCGACAAGGAGAACTTCCTGAAACGAAAGCACAACTTTATAAACTGTTTGTGGATATTTTTTATCAGTGGAAAGAGGAGTTTTTTCCCATTACCACTGCACAGAAAAGGGAGTTAAATCAAGCGTTAGGACGATTGGCAAAAAAAGCAATTGATCAACCTTCAGAGCGATTTCGCTTGAGTAAAAAACTGGTTTGTTCGGTGTTAGGGGATGAGGAAACTTCCTTATTTCGGTCAGCCATTGATATCGGTTGGTTAAATCAGGTGGGAGTCGCCCAGGAAAATCCTGATGAACCTGTTTTTGCGTTTTTTCATCCCACGTTTGAGGAATATTTTGCAGCGTGCGCGATCGAGGATTGGCACTTTTTCTTAACCCATTATCCCTCGAATCCCCAACAGGGAACTTATCGAATTTTTGAACCGCAGTGGAAAGAAGTGTTTTTATTGTGGTTGGGAAGAGAAGATATTGAGAAGGATGAGAAGGAATTTTTGATTGAAGCATTATGGAAGTTTGAGGATAATTGCGGAAATTACTATTACGTTCAGGCTCGTTGTTTAGCAGTAGCAGGAATCGGAGAGTTTAAGGAATCTCAATGGGCTGATGAAAGTATTAACTGGGCAATTTCTAAAACTTATGGTTATCTAGATCATCAAATAAATGAATGGCAAGAAACTGATCCAATTACAATAGAAATAATTTGTAGAGATGCTTTATTAGAAAGTGATTCCCAACGAGTAGTTGCTAAAAGTCTTGATATCTTACGACATTACCCTTCTTTCATCTTATATTACTGTACTTGGTGGTGTGAAGTTGTTGGTCGTTTATCCTTTCAAAATCCTGAAGCAGTTAATAGGCTAAGCCAGCTTTTAGGGTTAGATATCCAGAAATTGCATATGTCTTATGGAGATACAATGGCTTTTGAGCATGGACAATCAACACCATCAAGTACTATTGCTAAAGGAATTTTAAAGATCGATCCTCATCATGAAAAAGCAAATCAAATTACTGAATCTTATCAGGCATTTTTAGATAGTCAAAATATTCCAGAGGAATTTATGTATGGTGGGTATAATAAAGGGCATCCACAATTTCTAGAGTTATTGCTTAGTTTCAATGACTCTCCTGATCCTATTGACGAATGTATCAACAAATTTGGATGTAAAAATCAAGAAGAAGCTGAACGTCTTTTACAAAATATTGAAGAAGCTTCATTTGAATTAGTCAAAAGTAAAATAGATAGTGTTGACTTTTACCAAATTAAACAAGGAATTTGTTTGCTAACATATCGGTTTGAAAGAGATTATAGAACAGTGCAATTAGCACTAGATTTAATCAGTCGTAATATAGACATAAAACTTAAAAAACTTCTTAAAGAAGAATTTGATTCTATAGCTAGAAACTTTCTAGATGATAAAAATGTAATGTTTTTAATCACTGAAAGTATTGAAAATGAACTGAATGAAGAAAATCAATTATTGAAAATAGAAATATTATGTTCAATTTATGCTTATACAAGCCATTACCGCTATAAGATCGATCATCCTGACATTTATAGTTATCTTCTAAAAGTAATTAATCAAACCAATAGAACAGAAGTTTGCCTTAAAGCTATAAAAATATTGGCTCGTAGAGTAGGAGTTGACTTGACTATAAAATCTGATCAAATCAATCCCGTCAATGATTACATAATTGATTCATTATTAGAGGCTATTGATCGATTTGATGATGCTCAAATTTGTCTAAGGTCAGTTAGCATACTCAATGATCTTGAGAGTAAAAATTTAACTATTGTTGACTCCTTAAAAAATATCATCAGAAACAATAATGAATCTAAAAGCATCTTTGAGGCATTTACCTTCTTAAATCAATTCAGTCCTAATGACCCTGATTTACCTGTTTTGTTGAAAGGCTTTGTTCAAATTTGCAACGAAAGTAAAATCAAATTAGAAGCGATAAAATTACTACATACAATAGAACCTTATGATCAGAATGTTGTAAATGAGCTAACAAGATTTATTCAAACTGACTTAGACGAAAAACTAATTTGGGATGCAATTCAATTTTGGTATGAAGAAATCAATAATCGGGATGTAATACCAATTATCATTCCTCGCATTATACAGAATAAAACAACATATGGAATTAGTAAGCGTTCTATATTACTACACTGTGCTCAGAATCTAAGCTACCCTGAATTTTATCAAGCATGGCATTCTCAAACCAAAACCCCACACCCAGAAGTAGAACCGACTGATCCAGCAGAATTTAATCCCTCTTTAGAACAGCAATATTTACCTGAAATTCTATCTCAACTGGAAGCAACAACCAATGTTTATCCAATTCCCATAGATGCTGATTGTTTAGTCGAAGAAACCGATAAAAGCGCGATCGCGCAGGAACTACTCAATCAAATTTATGAAACCAGCTTCCCTGACATCAATAGTCCCACAGCTAATAATGCACCACAAATTAAACAACATCTTCCTGAAATTAAACATCGCCTACAAGTCAACCAACTCGCCCTGATTCTCTACAATTGTAACCCTGAATCAACTCCTGAACTCCAGAAATTATGTCGCCAACTCAGCCGTCAACTGAAAATTTCATGGATTACAGAACAACCCTTAGAACCCCCTTTACAAGGCTTTCAACTGCAACCCAACTTACAGAATGTCCTTCAAAATTGGTTGAATGAAATTTAAAGGTGCATAATCAGCGCGATCGTTGCGTAAAAGTTAATGTTCCTGTCATTTAGAAACAATAGAGAACGGACTCAACTATGAATATCTTTCATTGTCTTGATATCAAAGATACGCTTGAGGGGGTGGGATATCCTGATGTTCAGGCTTCTTACTCTTCAGAGCAGTTAAAAGAAACCCTTGAAACTAAAGCCAAGTGGAAATTTACCGAGTTTACTGAGCGATTTTCAGGAAGTCGAAAAGGAGCATGGGAGCGTTCTGCAAAATTTACCTTGCGATGGGCTTTTACCCTTGATTATGTTTTCTCTTTTTCCGAGGATCAAGTGAGTGCGCCCTATGGTGCGTTCCAATTCCTTTACCATCCTGAACTGGTGCGACGTTCTGATGAATTTTCCAAAATACACACTAATATTTTGCGTCTCAATAACACAGGGGTTTACAAAGCGTTGAATATTACCGCAGTGGGAATGATGGCGTTAGTTTTTCCTCGCCATGATTACGATCTCCCTGATGAACGTAAAGCTGAAATCGCCCTCGACATCGACAACATCATTAATTATATGGAAGAAAGCGAAGAATTTCTCAGCACCCATATCTTGCAGATGGGAGACTATAAGCCATTCGTTCCACCCCTTCCCTATTAAAAAAAGTCGCCATTCGCATGGAGAGTCAACACAAAATCCAAATCTTCCTTAATCATCGAGAGAGTGAACAGGACAGGATTATGAATCAACAACCCCAATGGAAACGAGATGGAGCGAAGAAAAAAGCGCGGAAAACTCCTCAGAATGCTCGTCGCAAGCGGAAACAAATCAATCACTGGCGTTCGGTACTGAAGAAACAATAACCGTGCATAATTGTCCAATCCACTGCGGATAAGTGAGTAGCGTTAAGGAAGCAAGCAACTGAGAGCATGAAGTTCACGAAACAATTGCGGATGCTGGTGAGCCAAGATCAAGCCGTTCAAAAAATTCCAGACCTCTTCCTAACTGGGAAATACACGGACCGAAACCATGTTCAACGACGGATGCAACAACGCGCAATCAACCTTGACATGATGAAACTGGCTATTGCTTATGGAGAAGTTGAATTTCACTCAAAAGCTAAAACTTGGACACTACTGGATAAATCTCTGGAAAATACCCCTTACTCCAATTTTGCCGATAAATTGCGAGGATTACGATTGATCGCTCTTCCCAAACTGCAAGATGAAATCATTTGTGTAACCACTGTCTATTGGAGTTACGCCTTACGCTATTAGACAAGCCGAATCAGCAACACTAAATTAAAGTGTTGCTCTCATCACATTTTGAATCTAGCAACAACTGATCACTGTTGTGAAAAATTATATTTTGATATAGAAAAGTATTACAACTTGATTAAAAATCACAATTAAGTTATTACAATTAGTCTAAATTAAACTAATATGAATAACAATTAAAAAGTAATAAAAACAAAATCAATTAGTACAACTGAGCCTTATCAGCCTGAACAATCTGTAACAAACGCTGACCCATTCTATACAATGAGCAAGTTCAAACAGTTTACAACCCAAGCCCCAAGACGACTTCCCGTAATTATTCTCGCTGATGTCAGTGGTAGCATGAGCGTTGATGGGAAAATCGAAACTCTAAACCGTGCGCTTCGAGAAATGCTCAACTCATTTCAAGATGAAGATGATGTCAGAGCAAAGATTTATGTCTCTGTTGTCACCTTTAACGGTAATGCAGCCACCCTTCACCAACCCTTACTGATTGCAGATGAAGTAATTTGGAAAGACATGAGCGCTGCGGGAAGAACCCCTATGGGAAGTGCTTTTTCTCTCGTGAAAGAAATGCTAGAAGACAAAGAACAAATCGCCAGCCGGGATTATCGTCCCACCCTAGTTTTAGTGTCTGATGGCATTCCTACCGATGACTGGCGTTCCCCTCTCAAAGAATTATTAGACTCCCCACGAGCTTCTAAAGCCGTGCGTCTGGCGATGGGAATTGGCGCAGAAGCCGATAATGAGCCACTACAGGCGTTTATTGCCAACCAAGACACGCAATTACCCGTTTTCCAAGCTGATGAAGCCAGCCAAATTCGTCAGTTTTTCCGTTTTGTCACTCTAAGCGTCACCAGTCGCTCGAAAAGTGCGACCCCAAACACAGTTCCTTCCTTTGACTATGACGATATTGACGACATTGACTTTTAGAAATGGAATTAAATCATTGGGAATGCTTTGGCGCTTCCGTACAAGGTATTCTTCACAAAAAAGAAAATCGCCCTAATGAAGATGCTTGGAAACGACACAGCACCCGATACACCACTGCGGTTGTTGTCAGTGATGGTATGGGGTCAAAACCCAACGCTCGTTTTGGCGCAAAAATGGCGTGTCAAGCGGTGAATGATGGGTTGAGAAACTGGGCGAAAGTGTCTGACGCGCCTCCCGTTTATTTATTGCGTTTGATTCATATCAATTGGACATTGCGAGTGCTTCCTCAATCAGAAGCCGATAGTGCTGCAACTTGTTTATTTGCGGTGGTTTTGGCTTCAGGAAAACTGGTGTTGGCGCAGTTAGGAGATGGAATTGTAGCGTTACGGGAACCCGATGGAAAAGTTACTCGGTTGACTCCACCGAAAACGGGCTTTGGGAATGAGACCACAGGGTTAGGTGTCGCCCGTTCAACAAAGGAATGGTCAGTAATCACGCGATCGCGCCTCCTACCTGGAACAGCCATTTTACTCGCTTCTGATGGCATTGCTGATGACTTAAAACCCGATCGTATTGGAGATTTTATAGAAGTGCTAATCAATGATTTTGCGCCCCTTCCTCCCCGCAAACGTTACCACGCGATCGCTTCCGAATTGCGCCAATGGACAACCGAAAACCATCTCGATGACAAAACCTTAGCCATACTGTTCGCCAAACCAACAGGAGAGAAAAATGGATAAGCCAAAAAAAACCGTAGTTGATGAACTGGGAACCGCTTATGAATTAACCAAAGAATTGGGAGAAGGAGGACAAGGTAAGGTTTTTGCTGTCAGTGGCGGAAGATATGCGGTTAAACTGCTTCCCAAAAAATCTGATCGTGAAACCCTACGCCGAAAACTCCAACGAGTGAGACTGCTTCCCATAGACGACTTAAAAATGGCAAGTCCTAAAGCCATGTTAAAACCGCCTCGTGTTGGGTATGTCATGGAAATATTAACGGGAATGACTCCCATTCAAACCTTAATCAATATTCCTGTTGATCCTGAATTGTATCTCGCAGGAGGGGGACTAAAACGGCGGTTACTGTTACTAGCGCAATGTGCGGAAATCTTTTCTCGACTCCACGCCAAAGGGTTAGTTTATAGTGACCCCTCCCCAGGAAATATCTTTATTTCTAGCGATGTGGATAGCTACGAAGTGCGATTAATTGATGCGGATAACCTTCATTATGAATCTGATCCCGCTTCAGGGGTTTATACTCCCAGTTATGGCGCACCAGAAGTGGTGAAAGGAAAGTCTGGAGTTAATACTCTCACTGATGCTTATGCGTTTGCTGTGATTGTTTTTCAGGCCTTAACCCTCATTCATCCCTTCATTGGTGACTGGGTAAATGAAGGAGAACCCGAATTAGAAGACAAAGCGTATCAGGGGGAAGTTCCTTGGATTGATGATCCTCATGATACTCGCAATCAAACGGAAGCAGGTATTCCCCGTGAGATAGTTTTATCTCCAGGGTTGCGGAAACTCTCTCAACAGTGTTTTGGAGAAGGATTAAATGATCCCCTACAACGTCCTGGTATTTCTCAATGGCGAGATAAGTTATATTCGGCTGCGGCTTTTACAGTTCATTGTCCAGAGTGTGCAATGACCTATTATCCCAATAAACAGCGATTTTGTCCCTGGTGCGATTCACCGCAACCGCGTTTTGTGGAAGTGCGGATCATCCGTTGGGAACCCGAAAAAGGATGTTGTGAGGAAAAAGAACATATCTTTCATCGTCTGGTTTTAGAAGAGAATTATGGTCTAACTTTAACGACTCGCGTGATTAAAGGACGAACAGGAGAAGCGGGAACTGATCCGTTAGTGGAACTGGTTTTAGCAGGAGAAAAAATCAGAGTTCGTAGTGTCGAGGATAAGAATTATTTATTAACTTGTGAGGCTTATGGGATAGAAAAATCAGCCAGTATCAATAGTGAGAAATGGCGGGCTTTCCCAATTTACAAAAATGAAAAATATGGACGCTGGCGTTTACATTTTGATGCGTTAAATGCCCCTCATCGTGTTGCATTATTTATTGATCGGAGTTAAACCAATGAAAATTAGTGATTTACAAGCAGGACGAATCTTTCTGATTGAATTAGAAACGAAAAACAAAGATACAAACGCCTTAAAGAAAAAAGCAGAGGTGTTTTTGTATCAACCGCAAACCACAAGAGAAACTCTCCTTCAGTTTTCTGATCAAGTGTGGGAAGTTTCGGGAAGTGATAGCAAATCTCAACAGACATTAGAAGAGATTTTAGAACGTAATCTTCCTCGTTTATGTTGGTTAGTTTCAGTGAAGCAAAACAGCTTACAAGTACAAATTCATGAGTTTCCTTATGCGCTAACTTTACCTGATGAACTTCCTATTGGTGTCGATGAAAAAATTATAGACGATGTGCGCGATCGATATCTTCAAAATACTGCAAGTTCTGAAGATATTATTAATTGGTTAACTCAAGAAATTCTGATGGATAATCCCCAAGAGGGAAAGCCACCACGCACTTTATTACAAGCGGGTCAATCTTATCAAAACGGACTAGAAAATAGTTTTCAGTTGTTAGGGAAAACCATCAAAGTTAATGTCAAACGCACCATTGAACAAACTTTAAGAATAGAAAGAATTGAAAAACGAACGCAACGGAAAACCCAAAATAATATCCGTCCCGTTATTTTGGTTAACGCAGAATTTTCTTTTTGTGATGCGTCTATTGCGGGAACAATGCGAGGAAGTTCACGCACTGAACTCGATGCTTTAATCCAAAATTCAGAAAGTTATTTAGCCCTCTGGCAACAATACAATAACTTAGAACAAGAAGCAATTGTTGAACAAGCCCAGCAACTCGGCTGGTTAAACTATCATAATTATAAAATACTTCCCAACGGCGATCGTCGCTTCTTTCTTCAGTCCTCTTCTCAACTGCGAGAACAACTACAACGCTTAAGCGATACTCCTAATTTTTCCTTAGAAGTTAATTCAATTCCTCCAGACTTTACCAACACAAAAAAAGAGAAATCTCAACAAAACCAATTTCGAGGACAAGTCACACAAGTTAACTTTAATCAACCAGAAACCATTGATCTTCGTCCCCTCGATCCTGATGAAGAAATATCCATTCCTGAAAAAGGATATATTTTCTTTTCTCTCTCAGGAGATTATGCACGATTAAACCGCCGTCAAAAAGCAGAAGAACGCATCCGAAATGCAGAGGGAGGAATGCCGCAATTAGGACTTATTTTAGAACAACAATCCGTTACTGTGCGACGAACGAGAAACTATAAACCCATCACCAAAGAAGTCAAAAAAGTTTTTAATGGGATGAGTCCTACCCCTCGTCAAGAAGAAGCGATAAAAGTGGCTTTAAATACCCCCGATATTGCATTAATTCAAGGTCCCCCTGGAACAGGAAAAACTAAAGTAATTACTGCTATAGAAGCCAGATTAGCAGAAGTAGCAGAAGAAACCAATCGTAGCATTACCCATCGCTTACTTTTAACCAGTTTTCAACATGATGCGGTAGAAAATGCAGCAGAAAAAACGGTTGTCTATGGACTTCCTGCGGTACGAGTGGGAGGACGATCGCGCCAACCATCAAGTTTAGATAACATCGATCGCTGGCGAAGAGAACGCATTGAAAAATTAGAAGCACAACTTGCAAACACCCCAGAAACCGCAGGAAGAAGACTCTTAAAACAAGTAGGAAACTTAGTGATCAGTTATGCGCTGACACCGCGAACTCCTCAAGAAAGTATCCCCTTATTAAAAGAAGTTTTAGACTTAACACAAGGAAGAATTAGAAAAGAACTTAGTGACCAGTTGCTAGATTATATTCAGCAATTAAAAAGACCACCAGAAATTGAAGATGATGAAGCAAGAGAGAAAGCCAGAAAAGCAGTGAGAAGTTTAAGAACTGATGCTGGAAGTTTTAGCGATGACGGCGCGATCGCGGCGCAAAAAGTCTTATCTCGTCTTGACTCTCTAAACATTTTAACATCAGAACAACTTGAACTCTTACAACAAGCCGCCGCTTGGATCGAAGAAACACCTCCACCCTTTTTAGAAGCATTAACTAACCTCAAAGAAGAACTTCTCGAACAACTTACACCCATCGAAATCACCCCTGTCTCTCCCATTTCTAACCCTGAAATCGAAAGTCTGCTGAACCAAGTTCATCACTCCTTAAGCGATCACATTCGACAATCCAAAGAAGGAATAGAAGACGTTTTAGAAGAATACTTAGACGACTTAAAAACCGATCCTAATGGTGTACGAGAAACCCTTAATAATTATACCGTTGTCTTAGCCGCCACTTGTCAACAATCCGCAGGAAAAGCCGTTCAAAAGATTACAAACACAGACAATAGTGTTTTTGAAACCGTCATTGTTGATGAAGCAGCCAGGGCGAACCCTTTAGACTTATTTATCCCTCTTTCTAAAGCAGAACGAAGAATTGTTTTAGTAGGAGATCATCGCCAACTCCCTCATATTTTAGAACCTGATATTGAAAAAGAACTCCGTGACTCCTCAGAAACCACTCAAGAAATCTTGCAGAAAAGTCTCTTTGAACGTTTGTTTAATCACCTGAAAAACCTAGAAAAGCAAGACGGAATTAAACGCACTGTCACCCTTGATACTCAATACCGAATGCACCCCATTTTAGGTGATTTTGTCAGCCAAAACTTCTATGAAATTCATGGTGAACCCCATATTGAATCTCAACGTCCTGAAAAAGACTTTTATCATCATCTTCCCGACTATAACACGGCGGTTGCCAGTTGGATTAATGTTCCCAGTAAACAAGGACAAGAAAGACAAGGAAAAAGTAAATCTCGCCCCATAGAAGCGAAAATCATCGCTGAAGAAGTCGCCCGTTTAATTAAAATCAATCCAGAATTAACCTTTGGAATCATCACCTTTTATTCCGCACAAGTGACCGAAATTTGGCAAGCATTAGAAACCGTTGATCTCGCACAAATCTCCGATGAAGGAAAATATGAAATTGCACCGCAATGGCGAGAAACTCGTGATAAAGAAGGAAAAATTGTTGAACAGTTAAGAGTAGGAACAGTAGATGCGTTTCAAGGAAAAGAATTTGATATCGTATTCTTATCCTTAGTGCGAAGCAATACAATTCCTGTCAAAAAAGAAGCAGACTTGCGGAGAAAATATGGTTTTTTAATGTTAGAAAATCGGCTTTGTGTCGCCATGAGTCGTCAAAAGAGATTATTAATTGCAGTAGGAGATTTAGCCATGATTCAAGACGAAAACGCCTCAAAAGCCATTCCTCATTTAGTGGAATTTTACAAACTCTGTTGTAGTCAATGGGGAACAACTTCCCCCCTTACAAAGGGGGGATAGGGGGGATTATAGAAATTCCCCCTTACAAAGGGGGGATAGGGGGGATTATAGAAATTCCCCCTTACAAAGGGGGGATAGGGGGGATTATAGAAATTCCCCCTTACAAAGGGGGGATAGGGGGGATTACAGAAAGACTTTGTACTTTAGATCAAACAGAAAAGAAACCATCAAAATGTTTACAAAAAACACCCAAATTTTAGATTATTCTCCCCATTCCAAACAAAGATGGCGAACAAGACAATATTTACTTTGTCCCGTTTTAAGCTATCGCATTGTTGCACCCAAAACCACATCAAAAGAACTCAACTTCTTAGAAAAAGCGATCTTAAACCTTAACAAAATTGGCGCATATACACCATCTGAACTTGGAGAAATCATTGAAATTGATCCTCAACTAGCTGCGCTGATTGTATCCCAATTAATGAATCAAGGATATCTCGATAATCAAGGAAAATTAACCCAAAAGGGTGAGAAAGTATTAGAAGGAATCGTCTTTCAAACCGAGGAAATGATAGGGGGATATATTTTTCAAAATCCGATCACAGGAGAACTTTATCCGCGCTTTTTACAACAATTAAATTATGCAGAAACAAAACGCAATCAAAGCGGATTCCCCGATTTAGTCTATGGAACAACAGGAAAGCCCAAATATGAAAGAGCATTTATGCCTTTACCCATTGATAATCCTATCATCTCTCAACCCTCTGCTCAAGAAATCTTAAAAGCAATTCATGGTCATAACAAATCTTTGCGAAATCAAGATAGTAAAGTCTCTTTTATAGAAGAAGAAGCAACCCCATTTTGGGTGACTACTTATCTCTATATTCCTGAAAAACCAACAGAAGAAAATGAGTGGTATGTTTGCGATCCATTTGGTTTAGGTGATAGCATTTGGTTACAGCGTCGCTTAGAAAAACAGATTAAAAATTCTCAGCCAGAAAGTTTAAATCATTGGTTTCGTAACTTCCTAAAACAAGGAAGAGAAACCGTATCCGATCATCATTGGGAAAAATATCATAGTTTTCAAAAACAGTTACAAGAATATGCAAAATTTTTAGTAAAAGAAAAGCTAACCTTAGTCATCAAAGATTATGACCAAATTTTCCAGCAGTTAGTTAGTATGGAGAAAACTAACCTAGAAATAGAAGCCTTACAAAACAGTGAAAATATATCTCAAGATAAATTAGAGGAGGTAATGATTAAAGCTCAAAAAGTTGCAGAAACTGTATTAATTCAACTAGGAAAAGACTATCCTACACAAGGGAATTGTCATTTACTTTCAGAAGCGAATCGTCTCCACAATAGAACACTAATTCAGGAAATAGCAAACACATTAAACTTCAGCAAAAACCTTCCTAACACTTTAACTGATGTCAAACCTGGAAAAGTCAAAAACGTAGCAGAAACAGGACATGGTTCTCTCAGACCTTTATTATTAGCCACCTTGTTTACTGCTGCGAAACACCCCTCACATCCTTTACAAAATGTTGCGACCCAAAACCCCAACCTACTCATTGAACTCGATACCTTAGCTAAACTTCGAGATCAAAGCAGCCATTCTAACCAACACTCCCTCACCTTAGAACAAGTTTCAACCGCCGTACAAACTATTTATCAGTTTGTTTCCCTAACCTTCCGTTGTCCTTTAAATAATTAAGCATCATTCATCAATAATTAGGAGATTAATCATGGCTAAAAAAACGAAAAACCAGTCTATCCCTTCTCAAGAACAAATGAAACAAGACGCAGAACAAGCAAAACAAGACTTGAACCTAGAAGTAACTCCCACTTCGCAGACTGAGGAAGAAGCAAAACTGAATTTAGAAGAGTTAAGAGAGCAATATCGTATCTTTCAAGAAGCCAAGAAGCAATATGAAGATGAACAGAAAAAACTAGAAAAAGAAACCACCGAGTATCAACAGCAAGAAGAACATCTGACTCAACGCCAAACCGAACTCAACAAACAAGCAGAAACTCTAAAACTCAAAGAAAATAAAATCCAAGAGCTATCCAATCAATTACGAGAAAAAGAGCGAGAATTAGAGCAGAAAGAACTCAACGCAAAAGCTGGTTTTATTCAAGAGCGTGAACAAATTTTTGCTTCCCTTCAAGAGCAAAAAGCAACTTTACAAGAGCAACTCAATGATTATTATCGAACTGTTACTGAAGAAGAAGAAAAACTGTTGAAGCAACGAGAAGAACGTCGCCGAGAGATTGAAAACCAATTACAGGAAGAACGCCTAAAGCTAGAAGCAGAAAGAGAACAAATTCAGCAGGAAAAGCAAGAAATTATCCGCAATAAAAATGAAGCCATTGAATCTGTTCTTGCTTCCCTTCAAGAGCAAAAAGCAACTTTACAAGAGCAACTCAATGATTATTATCGAACTGTTACTAAAGAAGAAGAAAAACTGTTGAAGCAACGAGAAGAACGTCGCCGAGAGATTGAAAACCAATTACAGGAAGAACGCCTAAAACTAGAAGCAGAAAGAGAACAACTAGAACAGGAGAAACGAGAACTTCGTCGCAGTCATAACCGATTAAAAAGTGAGCAAGAATTATTAAAGGAAGATCAAGAAACATTAGAGGAAAAGGTTGAACAAAAAGCAGCCACCAAAGTCAGAGAATTGGAAGCCAAACTTAACTTTCGAGAAAAACAACTACAACAAGAGCGTTCCCTCTCTAAAAAACTAGAATCAGCCCTTGCAAAAAAAACTGAACAAGAGCGTCAGTTTGGACAAAAAACACCAGAAGAAATTTTAGGGGAATTAGAAGATTTACGCACAGTTAACGCACAATTAGAGGAACAACTCGCAGCACGTCCTAATCTGGAAACAACAGAAAGATTACAACAGTTAGAAAAGCAGAAAGAAGCATGGGAAAATGAACGCTTTAATTTAAGTACCCGCATCCAAGAATTAGAACAGAGTAATACTTCTAATCGTATTGCTGTTACCAAATTGGAAAATTTACGGGAAGAAAAAGAAGCCTTAGAAGTTCGGAATCGTTATCTGAAACAAAATCTGGACGACTTAAAAGCAGAAATTGGTCAAACCATCGAAGAAGCAAAAGAAAAAACTCCCTTCCCACTTTGCTTTAATCTCGATCGCGATCGCAACTTACAAGGAACACTTACCCTCACCGATTCTATTTCTAATTTAGAACAATTTACCGAAGATTTACGATATCGAATTGCTCGATCTCCCGATCAAAAAGAAAAATATCTCTATTACTCCTTAAAAGAAATTCGTCTGTTTTTAGCTGGACTAGCGATGAGTCGATTACACTTGCTTCAAGGAATTAGCGGAACAGGAAAAACCAGTCTCGCCGTTGGATTTTCAAAAGCTGTACAAGGAGGACAAAAATTAGTAGAAGTCCAAGCAGGTTGGCGCGATAAACAAGATTTATTAGGTTACTTTAATGCGTTTGAAAAACGGTTTTATGAATCAGACTTTCTACAAGCATTATATGAAGCGCAATGTCCCGCTTACCAAGACCGAATCTATATTATCATTCTCGATGAAATGAACCTTTCTCGACCCGAACAATACTTTGCTGACTTTCTATCAAAACTAGAACAAGAACATCCAAAACTAAAACTAGACACCGATCTCAATCGCCCTTCTCCCCAATTATTTATTGATGGAAACCAGTTAAAAGTTCCTGATAATGTTTGGTTTATTGGAACAGCTAACCAAGACGAAACCACCCTCGAATTTGCGGATAAAACTTACGATCGCGCTCACATTATGGACTTAGAACGTCGCCATGAACCCTTCCAGCTTCCTGATCAAATTGACTCTCAATATCCCATCTCTTATCAAGCCTTAACCCAAGCCTTTACCCGCGCCCAAAATAATTATCAAGCCAAAGTTCAAGATGCAAAAGAGTTCTTAAATATTACTTTACAAGAGTTATTAGAACGTCGTTTCCGTATCGGTTGGGGAAACCGTTTAGAAAGCCAAATGGAGCGGTTTATTCCCGTTGTTCTCGCTGCGGGTGGATCATTAGGAGAAGCAGTTGATCATATTCTAGCTACTAAAATTTTACGGAAAGTGCGCGATCGATACGATATTCCCGTCACCGACTTTCGAGACTTAAAAGAGACATTAAACACAGAATGGTCAGCCATTGATCAGCGCAGCAAACCCATCACTTCCCTTGATTTAATCAACCGCGAAATTCATCGTTTAGAACCAGGAGAAGAATAAAAAATGCAGTATCTCAACCGCATCACAGGAACAAAACAAGCAACCCCTCCTCAGTCTTTTTTACTAGGACAATGGCAAATTTTAACCGAAAACTCTGCTTTGACCTTAAACCAAATTCCTTTATCTAAACAGAGCCAATTTTATCTAGTTGGAAACCAAAACCATCGCCTTAACCTACGAGGAAACAATCAAACCGAAGATTTTCAAATAACTCTTCCTCGTTGGCAAATTTCCGAAGAATTAATTGCGGATAGTATTCGCTCTTTTCACTCTCAAAGAAAATCCCTTGAAGAACAAGAAAGTAGTTTAGATCAATGGCGCAAAATTCCACCACTCATTCCCGAAATTCAAGACCGAATTAAACTGCAACCATTGACACAAGAAATTGCTGATAAACTCAAACATCTTGAAGAAATTTGTCGTCGTCCTCGCACTTACTTAAAAATGGAAACAGAAAGACTTCCTGTTTCGAGAGCCAAACGCATTTCTAAACACGCTGTCTCCTTCTTATCGGCTCATCCCGAAGACTGGGAAAGAGTAAAAATGCACACAGTTATCCCGAAAAATATCTTATCTTTAGTGAGAGAAGAATTATTAGATATCTATGAAAATCGGGTCACTGTGCGTTTAATTGATCATCTTCTTGACTACATTAACTGTCGCATTCAAGAAGTGAAAGCGATTAAACAAGAATTAGATGAAGCTAACAATTTTTCTGCTGATGTGGAAAATATTTTCTACTTAAATAGTCGCCGAGTTTGTACTTTATGGGGAGACTACTTTGATACCGATATCGGAGAAATTGAAGCAGAAGAAACCCTGAAAAAATTACAATCACTTCAATATAAATTACGAGGATTAATCAGCACTCCAGTTTATCAAGCAATTCCCCAACAAGCTCATATTAGCGGTACTTTGAAAAGAACAAATATATTAGTTCATGATCAACACTATCGCCACGTTGATCAGTTATGGCGAAAATGGAGTCACTGGAAAAGCCAAAAAAAGAAAACACCTCAGCAATTTTTCCAAGAGAGTCAAGACTTTTGTGAAGGGTTTGAGTCATTTTGTTTACTCCTCATTACTCGTGCTTTAATGGGAAATAACACCTCAGATGATAAAGGATTTAGTTTTCAATCTGTTGCTGATACAATTCCGCAAAAAAATAGTCAACCTTTTCAGTTTACTGGCTTGTTTGGTAGCATTACTCTCACTTGGAACAAAGATGGGACGTTTTTACTCACTGACGAAACACAAAAAAATAGACCTCTTAAAATTATTCCTATGATTAGTCAGTTGAAAACGTCTGAGTCGGAACAGTTTATTCAAACAATTGAATCACAAATAGAGAAACAAATTGAGTTAACTAACCGAGACTTTCCCTACTGTTTAATTCTCTATCCTGGAGTAGCTGAAGATCGACATCAACTGTCTTCTGATCTGCAAAAGCGAATTTATACTTTAGGAAATCAGACTTTTCCCAATCAATCTCTAGTGGGATTTTTACCTGTGACTCCCCTTGATATTTTTAGCGTGGAAAGAGTCGCCCGTGGAATACAATGGTGGCTGAATGGTCAACGGTATCAAGTCTATCCTCCGTTAATTTCCTTACCCTATCCACTGGATAATTCCTTAAAGTCAATTCTGAGATGCTTACAACCAACTAACACCTCTCAAAACTTTAGGGTTATACAGTTTTCCACCCCAGCAGAAAAACAGGATTATCAAAGAGAATTAGAACGAATGATTAATCAATATCGCTCTCAAGGAAGGAGTCAAAAAGGGAAAGTCCAAAGATTAGAAACGATAAAGGAAATGGCTTTACTCGAACAGGTTGAAGAGGAATTAACCTACTTAATTGTTTGTCCTGTTTGTCATGATTCTGATAATAAAAGCAATTTCCAATCTCTAGAGACGGGCTGTTTTTCTTGTTGCTGTAATAAGTGTAATAGTCAGTGGGGAACTAAAATGAGTAACGAATTGAATCAGAAGTATCCCTACATTGATGTTAATCACAACTCAACGATTTCTAGTCCAGAGGAAATTGATCGTACTGTTGGTCGTGATATCCTTAACTATAATTTCTAATAACTTGTACCTCAGTAATGATCTACCTCCCTTGCTTTTTGGTTTGATATGTTCGATTTCCAAGGGGACTTCTTTGACAGCACAATAAGCACATTGACGATTCCATTTTTCTAATAAGTATTCTCTGACTTCATAGCCCTGTAATTCTCCCTGTTGATACTGGATACCGCTAATTTCAGCGTTTAGGAAATTTAGCCCCGATTTGGGAGTCGATTTTATGTTTTATGAAACCTTACAAATTGGTGGAACAATTACAGATAATCTCCTCGAAAATGAAGTAGGAGCAATTAATTAGGAAGCAGGAAGCGCGATCGCGTCTGGGATGAATTTATCGGTTGTTAATCCAACAAAAGATGAAACAGTAGAAGCGGTTTCTTTACTCACAGCAGACGGCATCCGCAGAATCGTCAGTGAAGCCGTTCCCAACTTTGTCCAATTCCCTCCGTTAGGAACGGTATTAGTTGCCCTATTAGGGGTCAGAGTCGCCCAAGAAAGTGGACTCTTAACAACGGCGTTACCTCGGTTAGGTAGTAGGTTGGGTTGAGGTAACGAAACCCAACATCATTCTCTTATTGTGTTGGGTTACGCTGTCGCTAACCCAACCTACAAGATGATTACTAAAAACACTAGAAGTAACACAAATAAATCAAAAAAATTCAGAAGGTATTGATGAATCAGAAGGTATTGATGAAATTAAGTTCAATTTTGATTAATTGTATTACGACATAGTAAATAAAATATAAGAAATTATTTTTCACATTGAGTTAATAAAACTTGCCCCACAATTGAAAGCCCTTTCACTCTTCCTTTTACGGTTACTTTTTCTCCTTTTGATAGCCACTCTAACTTTGATTCATCACCCTGTTGGAATACACACTGCACACTACTATTTATGATTAGATATGGGTAACCTCGTATATCTTTTGAGATATCAGTAATTGTTCCTGTAAGTGAAATAATATCACCTTCATATTTTGAATCTGCTGCTATTTCGTTTTCATCATATTCTTCATAAATCTCTCTTGCAGTAATCACTTCTGGTTCTGGTTCTGGTTCACTAGTTTCAGTTGTTCTTCTTTCAACAGTATTGTTTACATTATTTTCACTATCAGGAAGAAATAATGTAAAACCCCAAGAAACTAACGAAAAAACTAAACCAAAAATAAGCCAAATCGCATACTCAGAAAATGAATCTCCCTTATAGTTTTCTTTAGAAGAATTAATACTACTCTTAGTATTAATATTGTCGGTTGCTTTTTTGGTATAATTAACTCCTGTTGTGAAACGTAAAGTTTCTTCATTAGGGTTTCGATCTTCTTTCCTAATTTTTATAAAGAAACTATCAATACTTTGTTTAGGAAGAGAATTTAAGTTGAAGAATTTATTATCGTTAGTTTTTCTAACATACTTAAAAACACCACAATTTGGACAGTAGTACAAATTTTTAGGATTTATAGGTTTGTTTTGTTCATCCCCCTTTATTTTTTCAGCTACTTGAGTGTCATGTTCTAAGTCTATTAGCCTTATAGCACATGAACAGTTACTACAACTTATTGTTTTCATTTTTATATTACTTTCACACTTTTCTTGTCCTCTACCACTTTTTATCGTAGTGACTTACACCCTTAATAAATTTCTAAACTTTCCCACACAGCAAAAAGAGAGAGTCTAGTCAATTATTAACAAGATAATGATATTTATTACGAATAGTTGCACTGCTTCATTAATTTCTCAGGATCGCGCAAGTGAGATAGAAGAACTGCAAAACGTCCTCATTCAACAGCAGGAATAATTAGAACGGCTGCAAAAAACAACAAGATGCAGATGCTGACAGATTAAGTAATTTAGAAGATCAACAGCAGCAACTGGAACGGATGACACTGCTAGAAGATAACTAAAAATCAATTCAAGACGATGCTTAAGAGTAGTTTATTAAACCCGATATAGCTTCATACATTGGTTCAGCTATCTCTGCAATTGATTGATAAGGAAAACTTGCGCGATCGCGCTTAATTAAATTAGCATCGCTTATATGTAATCGCAAGGACTTGCCTAACGTTGTACTAATCTTGTACTACTAGGTCAGTGACTTTCTAGTCTTGATGCCTGAAATCAATGGGGGTGGAGAGACTTGAACTCTCACGACCTATAACGGTCAACGGATTTTAAGTCCGCAGCGTCTACCATTCCGCCACACCCCCAGAAATAGGGATAGAAATATGTGAGAGAAGAATGTTTTTCTCTCAGCTTTTCTATTAAAGCACGATGATAAAGATTATGCAACCCTCGTAACAAAATTGGAGTTCATCGCTTAAACTAGAACCAGCATAGCACCACTAGAGGTTGAGGAGGCTCTCGGTTGATGGTTAAATTTCATATCAAGTTGGACAGTGAAATTCCAGCCTCCAAGCAGCTTTTTGACCAGATTCAGTTCGCGATCGCGTCTCGACAATATCCCCCTGGTCATCGCCTTCCTAGCACCCGTCAACTGGCGATGATGACAGGGTTGCATCGCAACACCATCAGCAAAGTTTATCGACAACTGGAAGACACAGGACTAGTCGAATCCCTAGCAGGTTCAGGGATTTATGTCAAGAGCCAAGGTCACGAAGGGGGAAAACGTTACACAACTGCCCAAGCAGCATCAGAAACGGAAGATTTATCCGAAACGACTCATCAAGTAGTACAAGACGGGATTAATGAATTACTGAGCTTAGGATGTTCTTTGCAACAAGTGCGAGAGCTTTTTCTTTCAGAAATCAACTGGCGATTGCAATGTAGTGCACAAGTTCTGGTGACAGTACCTCAAAGTGATATTGGTGCGGGAAAGCTAATTTTGCAAGATTTAGAACCGACTTTAGGTGTTCCCATTCAATTAGTACCCATGGAACAACTAACCGATATTTTAGAAGAAACTGATTCCGCTACGGTTGTCACTAGCCGTTATTTTATTAAAGACGTGGACGCGATCGCTGCACCGAAGTCTGTCCGTGTCATTCCAGTTGATATTTATAACTATGCTAAAGAAATCAAAATCATCACCCAACTGCAAACCAACACCTGCTTGGGAATTGTCAGTTTAAGTTCGGGGTTTCTCGATGCTGCGGAACGAATTATTCACAGTTTACGGGGAGAAGAATTATTGGTCATGACCGCTCAAGCCACAAATATCCCCAAGTTAAAAGCCCTGGTTCGCACCGCACAAACCATTATTTGCGACCAAGCCAGTTATCAGCAAGTGAAGCAAACCGTGAATGAGATTGCTGAAGATCTAATCCGTCCGCCAGAAGTTATTTGTAGCGATAATTATATTAGTACCGAATCAATTCGCCTCTTGCGCCAAGAGTTAGGGTTAGGACAGTTTTAAGCGGGCGTTTGTTAAGTTAGATAAAATTCTTCAAATTGTAACAGTTCTTGACAGAAGCACTAAAACCGCGTCTTTGCGATGATAGGATTCCATTAAAATGCCCTTATTTTATAAAACTGACCATGAGTGAATTACTTTCTGGACAAACTCCTATATTTGGCGGTAGCACCGGCGGTTTATTAACAGCTGCTGAAACTGAAGAAAAATACGGTATTACTTGGACCAGTTCTCAAGAACAAGTGTTTGAAATGCCCACAGGGGGCGCAGCAATCATGCGTGAAGGCGAAAACGTCTTCTATTTTGCACGCAAAGAACAATGCTTAGCTTTAGGAACTCAATTACGGACTAAATTTAAGCCGAAAATTGAGGACTTCAAGATTTATCGCATTTATCCCAATGGGGAATTAGAATATCTCCATCCCAAAGATGGTGTCTTCCCTGAGAATGTTAATGAAGGTCGTCCTTACATGGGTAAAATTGACCGTAAAATTGGGGCAAACCCTGATCCCGCAACGGTTAAGTTTTCTGGAAAAACCCCCTATGAAGTTTAATTTCATCCTAGTTTAGGCTTAAAGTCCAATTCCCCAGCCGATTCGGTTTGGGGAATTTTTTGTACAAGTGACCAGTGTTCGGCTACCAGTTACCGAACAACGATGAACAAAGAACAAACAACCAATGACTAATGACCAATATGGCTTTTTATCAGGAAGATAGACAACTGAGACATATTGCTTGGCAAATTCTGGAAAGAGTGTGGCAAACTTTTCCTGAATTAGAACGTAGTCAAATCGCTTTAACCTGGTTGGTTTACGGGTCTGCGATGCGGGGTTTTAATTATCGCGGTGGGGAAGTTTTCTATCCCGCAAGTCTCGTGAAATTATTTTATTTGGTCGCTGTACAGGAATGGTTAAAGCGCGGTTTAATTTTCCCCTCAAAAGAACTCGATCGCGCAATTCAGGATATGATTATCGACTCTAGTAATGATGCTACTAGTTTAGTGGTTGATGTCCTCACGGGAACCACCAGTGGACCAGAACTCTCGCGGAATGCCTTTCTGACTTGGCAATCGCAACGGAATCTTGTCAATCGCTATTTTAAATCTTTGCGTTGGGAAGAACTCGAACCCATCAACGTTAATCAAAAAACATGGGGAGATGGCCCCTATGGACGAGAAAAAGCGTTTATTGGGGAATCTAGAGAGAATCAGAATCGACTAACAACCAATGCTGTGGCGAGACTCTTTCATCATATTGTTATGGGAAATGCTGCACAATCTACATTGATGATGGATTTACTATTCCGTTCTCTTCCTGCTGCATCCTCGGATCCAGAGGAAGAGAATCAGATTACGGGTTTTTTAGGAGAAGCCCTCCCCACAGAAGCCAAACTCTGGTCAAAAGCAGGTTGGACGAGTTGGGTTCGCCATGATAGCGCTTATATAGAACTCCCCAACCATCCCCCCTATCTTCTTGTTGTCTTTACCGAACGTTCGCCCTCACCACCAAATCACCAATTATTACCCTTTATTTCCCAGCAGTTTCTCAAGGCTCTAGAGTCCTCAATTTGACAGAGAAGGTTAGGTTGCGTAATTGATACATTAGAATCGAAGTGAAGAGGTGACAGCCTTTTGCTGAAACATAACCTTTAATTTGAATTGTCAATTTAATTGTCAATTGCTTTCAATTATGACTCCTAACCCTCTCATTACTAATTCCATTGAAAAACTCGATTATCGTGTTACTGTCGGTGACGTGGCAGCAGAAACGGGGTTAAAACTACAAGATGCCCAACAAGGCTTAGTTGCACTCGCAGCAGATGCAGGCGGACATTTACAAGTTAGTGAAACTGGAGATATTACCTATCTTTTTCCAGAAAATTTTCGGGGAATTCTTCGTAATAAATACCTGCGTCTGCGCTTAAAAGAGTGGTGGGATAAAATCTGGGGCGTTTTATTTTATCTGATCCGAATTTCCTTTGGCATTATTTTAATCGCATCCATTGTTTTAATTGCAATCACGATTTCTCTGATTGTAATTGGTGTGCAAATGAATTCAGATGAAGGAGACTCTGATGAAGGAATCGGAGGAGGCGGTGGTTTTTCCTTTGGCTTTTTCCCATTTTGGTTTGGACCTGACTTATTTTGGTTTTTCTCTCCTGGATATTACGAATATGATGAACCGATTGAAAGAAGGGAAAGGAAAGGAAATCGTAAACAAAAAAGCGAATTAAGTTTTCTGGAAGCGATCTTCTCTTTCTTATTTGGAGATGGCAATCCCAATGCCAAATTAGAAGAACGCCGTTGGCAAGAAATCGGGAGTGTTATTCGACAAAATAGAGGTGCAGTCGTTGGTGAACAAATTGCCCCTTATCTTGATGAAATTGATACGACTAGTTGGGAAGATGAAGATTATATGTTATCGGTTCTGACTCGATTTAATGGGATTCCAGAAGTAACAGAAGACGGTCAGATTATTTACTATTTCCCAGACTTACAAGTAACGGCAACGGGAAATAATAAAGCTCCAGTTCCCTCTTATTTAGAAGAGAGAAAATGGCAATTTACCAAAGCCAGTAGTACGCAAAAAATTATTGCAATTGGTTTAGGAGGTGTTAACCTAATCTTAGCTTTAATGTTGGGGTCTCTCTTATCTGGAGAAATTGCAGCGCAAATGGGAGGATTAGTTGCTTTTGTTAATGGGATTTATGGAATTCTTTTAGCTTATGCAATTGGTTATCTGACGATTCCTTTAATTCGTTATTTTTGGATTCAGCAAAAAAATCAACGAATTTCTGCTCGTAACGAAGAACGATTTCAGCGCGTTAGATTGTTAGCCAGCCCTGATCAAGACTTACAAAATAAATTACAAGAGGCAAAAGCATTTGCTTCCCAAACTGTTTTAAGTGAGGAAGATATTGCCTATTCTACTGAACAAGATTTAATGGAACAAGAAGCAGAACGAAGCGATAAAATTGATGAGGATTGGGAACGTCGGTTGAATAGTGATCAGTGACCCAATAACAAAGAACAAAGAACAAAATTAATTAAATGCAAAGACGAATTAACTTTCAACTATTGAGGCGGTTTTGGTCGATCGCGCGTCTCTACTGGTTTGGGGATGAAAAATGGAAAGCCAGAGGACTTCTTTTAATCATTACTTTGATGCTGATTACTTACACAGTTCTCAGTGTCAAATTAAACCAGCAACGAGGGAATTTAATTACCGCCCTCTCCCAAATGAGTGAGGAAGAATTTTGGAGTGGACTACTCATTTATTTCGGCGTAATTGTTGCTTATATTCCTTTATTTGCAGGGGCAAAATATTTAATTAATCTCTTAGGTTTATTTTGGCGAAGATGGTTAACAGGGAGTTTTTTAGATCATTATTTTCGCGATCGCGCTTACTATAAATTGACCTCTTATGGGGAAATTGATAACCCAGATCAACGGATTTCTGAAGATGTCCGTTCTTTTACTCAAGAATCTTTAACGTTTCTCTTAATTACTCTTTCCTCTCTCTTTCAAGTCATTGGATTTAGTAGCGAACTTTGGACAATTTCTTATCCGTTAGTTATTTTTCTATTTGTTTATGCGATTGTTGGAACTTTGATTACAGTAGGCGTTTTTGGGAAAGCCTTAGTCCGCTTGAATTTTGAGCAGTTGAAACGAGAAGCAAACTTTCGCTTTGGTTTAGTTCGGATTCGAGAAAATGCTGAATCCATTGCATTTTATCAAGGAGAAGAGCAAGAAGAAGGTCAAGTTAAACTTAAATTTGATGATATCTTCGATAACTTCAAACGTTTAATTTTATGGCAAGATTTAGGCTTAAAGTCTTTTACCAATACCTTCCAACTCATTACTTACGCGCTCCCTTTTCTGATCTTAGCTCCCCGCGTTTTCTCGGGAGAATTAGCCGTGGGGAAAGTAACCGAGGCGCAAGGGGCTTTCTTACAAATTTTCTTCGCTCTCGATTTTATTATTAATCGTTTTCAATCCCTGACTGAATTTGGAGCAGGAATTAACCGAATTTTTGATTTTGCTGATTATATCAATCTTGCTGATTCTGAACAAACAGAAGAAGAGAAGACTAATCCGACAATTGATTTCGTTAATGATGAGCAAATTGCAGTTAAAAGTTTAACTCTCCAAACTCCCAACTATCAACGCACCTTAGTTCAAGACTTAACCGTTGATATTCCCCAAGGTGGGGGGTTATTAATTATGGGGGCGAGTGGCTGTGGAAAAAGTTCATTACTCCGCGCGATCGCGGGATTATGGCAGTCTGGAAACGGTAAAATTATCCGTCCCGAATTATCAGAAATTATCTTTTTACCCCAACGTCCTTACATGATTTTAGGCAGTTTAAGAGAAGAGTTAATTTATCCCAAAACAGAAAGTGACTTAACCAATGAACAACTTGCAGCGGTGTTAAATCAAGTTAATCTCCCTCATTTAATTGAACGATTTGGCAGCTTAAATGTCCAGAAAAACTGGGGAGAAGTTTTATCATTAGGAGAACAACAAAGAGTTGCGTTTGCCAGAATTTTAATTAATCAACCGCGTTATGTGGTATTAGATGAAGCCACTAGTGCTTTAGATGTTAAAAACGAGGAATCGCTGTACGATCAATTACAGGCGATTAACGTTACTTATGTCAGTGTCGGTCATCGTCCAACATTACGAAAATATCATCAACTTGTTTTAGAATTATCAGAAGATCAATCTTGGCAAGTTAAACCCCTTACAGCAGAAGTAGAATCATGATTTTTCCAGGTGAAGTCTTTGCAGAAACCAAAGAATTTGATAGTAAGATTCGGCAACTATTACCCTATTATGATGAAATGCTAAGCGCGATCGCGCTATGTGTCCCCTCTAACAGCACCCGCATTCTAGAATTAGGGTGTGGAACAGGAGAACTAACAGTAAAAGTTCTTCAACAGTGTCCAAACGCGCAACTGGTCGCCGTCGATTATTCCCCCCGTATGATTGACTTTGTAGCGAATAAATTAGATTATCAAGGAGAAGGAGACCGCGTCAAAACCTTACAATTAGACTTCGGTGCTTGGGCTAATGATGAAGCCGATTCCGAAGTGGGAAGCAACTTTGATGCCATTATTTCTTCCCTCGCGATTCATCATCTGACTGATGAAATGAAAGGAAAACTCTTTCAAAAAGTTGCTCGTTCCCTCAATCCAAATGGACAATTTTGGAATGCAGATCCCTTGCTTCCCGAGTTTCCTGAATTGTCTGATATCTATCAACAATCTCGCCAACGTTGGGCGGAAAAACAAGGCTATGATCTCGAAGCTGTCCGCAGTCAAATTGGCAAAAGCGACACGCAAGGCTATTCTAGCCAAGATCAACTCGCAACTCTTGATGATCATCTGCAAATGTTAAACGATGCTGGCTTTTCCAAAACAGCAGTGATTTGGAAATACTATAATCTTGCGGTGTTTGGGGGATTGCATTAGTCTCTAATTCACGGTACAATAGTAGATTGTGTCTCCTGCTCGGATCAGGTCAGACATTGTCAAAGCGAAACCTTCGCTACCTGTACGGCATTTTTAAAGGATTAATCATGAGTTATGCAATTGTAGAAGCAAGCGGAACGCAAATTAAAGTTGAACCCGGTTCTTTTTATGACTTAAACCGTTTGCACGTTGATGAAGAGGGTAACTACACTTTCGATAAAGTGTTACTCATCAATAATGACGGTGAAGTTACGGTTGGTCAACCTTACATTGAAGGCGCAACCGTACAAGGAACCATTATGAGCCACTTGCGCGGGCGAAAAGTGCTTGTTTACAAAATGAAGCCCAAGAAAAACTATCGGAAAAAACGGGGGCACCGTCAGGAATTAACTCGTGTGATGATTAATTCCATCAGCCTCAATGGTTCTATCATTGCAGAAGCAGAAAGCACTGAAGCAGAAGCCGTCACTCCCGATGCAGTGGAAACGGCTGCTGAGTAGAATTGTAAATAAGAAAAATTATCGAGAGGATTAACCATGGCTCATAAGAAAGGAACAGGAAGCACTCGTAACGGAAGAGATTCTAATTCAAAACGTCTGGGTGTCAAACGTTACGGCGGACAAGTGGTTCGTGCTGGCAATATTTTAGTTCGTCAGCGCGGAACCAAAATTCATCCAGGCGTTAATGTCGGTCGCGGTAACGATGATACCTTATTTGCCCTCGTGGATGGTGTCGTCAGTTTTGATCGCTACGGGAAAAGCCGTCGCAAAGTTAGCATCCTTCCCGTAGAATATGGGGCTTGAAACAGAAAGTGGAAACTTAACCATTTCTTAACTTAGTTAGCCAAATTAACTAAGATAATATAAGAGTGGCTAACTTTAACTGATCAATAACCAAGACAGTTTAAGAATAAGTCACTTTTTGGCGGTGATTTACATCGTGTCAGCCTGTGGACTGGTTAACGCCGACGTTGCCAGGAAAAGCCCTGAGCGGAAAGAAGCAGGAAGTGGACATCAGAGTAAATCAGGTTTTGAGTAAACGTGGTTAAGTTTGAGTAAGTTCCTCATAACGGCAGTTGCAACAGCTAAGTAGTTACAGCGATTCAGTCAGAAAGCCATCCGTTTGAAACGGATGGATGAATGACAAGGGAGGACTTTAGTCCTCTGTGTCTGCTAGAATAGAGCAAGCCCAAAGATGGTGAAAAACCCGTCAGGCTTATTAAAAAAAGTAGAGATACAGCTAGACTTTTGTTTAGCCAAGGTCTTTAGGGCATCTTTGAACGTGCCACTCCATTCGGGAGACTCCTTTCTAACACTCGATTTGTGATTTTAATCCATTGAGTTGTTTCGATTGGAATCCACGCGATTTTAATCCGTGGAGAGTTCAACAATATTGCTAATATTAGCCGAGTTCCCTCTCTTGTTTTACAGGAGAGGGATTTAATATTAATTGAGGCAAGAAACGATTAAATCTTAATAGACTAATAAAACTTAATTAAAGCCATCTTAACCTCAACTGAGTAAGGTTTAGGTTGGATGTAAATCTAACCAAATTTTACTGATATGGTAGTCGCTAAAAATAAATTTTCCCTTAAGCGCTTTTCTATCGCTGGTGCTGTTGCCTTCGCAACTGCAACCCTCGGATTAGCCATTTCTGAAGTTCGTTCCCAAGGTAATCTTGTTTCCATTGACGGGTCTAGCACCGTTTACCCCATTCAAGAAGGGATTGCCGAAGAATTCCAAAAAGATAACCGAGGCTACAGAGTAACCGTTGGTGTTTCTGGTAGTGGCGGTGGATTTGAGAAATTCTGCCGTGGCGAAACTGATATTTCCAACGCTTCTCGTCCCATTAAAGACTCAGAAGCTCAGAGATGCGCTCAAAATGGCATTGAGTTTGTTGAATTGGAAGTTGCCTTTGATGGTATCACGGTGGTGGTTAACCCCGAAAATAACTGGGTAGATACGATGACCGTTGAGCAACTAGAAACCATTTGGGAACCTGATGCTCAAGGAAACGTTACTCGTTGGAGCGATGTTAACTCCAGTTGGCCCAATGTAGAAATGAGCTTATATGGTCCTGGTGCTGACTCTGGTACATTTGACTACTTCACAGAAGTCATTGTTGGCGAAGAAGGCGCAAGTCGAGGCGACTATACTGCAAGTGAAGACGATAATGTTCTCGTTACTGGTGTTGAAAGAGATAGAAATGCTCTCGCCTACTTTGGTTATGCCTACTATGTTGAGAACCAAGATACTCTCAAAGCAGTCGGTATTGATAATGGTAACGGAGCGGTTAAGCCTAACCAAGAAACCATTGAAAGCGGAAAGTACGCGCCTTTATCCCGTCCTCTCTTTGTGTACGTGAAAAAATCCGCAATGGAGAAACCTCAAGTAGAGGCTTATGTTGAGTATTTTCTGAGCGCGGATAACATCACTCCCATTGTTAATGAAATTGGTTATGTTCCCCTTTCCCGTCGTGGTTACCTCAATCAAAAAGCTAAAATTCGGTAGATTCCGACTTTTGTTATTCACTTAACCTCATCAGCCAAAGATGCAGAGCAATTTCAGTTCTGCATCTTTTTTTCCTGCTTAACTCCCAATCAGACAGCCCTCGCGAGGCGGTAACTGTAACAAAAGCTGATTCTGGTTCATCTTCCATTCCCACTGCGCTTCCCCACACAGTAAACGCTGGGGTTGAGTTTGTAGTTTGTCTGTTGGCACAGTAACAGATGCAGGATCTATTCCTGAATTGACGGCAATGATCAGTTCTGAGGCTGCTAAAGTCCGCGCAAAAACATAGACTAAGCCTTCTGCATAGAGAATTTTATAGTTTCCCGTTCGTAAGGCGGGGTAATGATGACGGCAGCGAATTAAATCTTGATGCCACTGTAACAAGTCTTGATCCCATTGTTCTTCTGGCGGGAAACTGCGTCGAGAATCGGGATCGAGTCCTCCAGGTAAACCCACTTCATCCCCATAGTAAATACAGGGCGCACCTGGAAAGGTCAGTAACAGTAATGTGGCAAGTTTAACACTAGCGCGATCGCGCTGGGCAATACTTAACAACCGCGCCGTGTCATGACTCGCTAACAAATTAAGTTGGGTTTGTTGAATTTCCCACGGATACAGGTCTAATAATTGCTTAATGTGTTTACTGTATTCCGTTGCATTTTGAGGCGGATAGGGCTTATATTCCGGTTGTTCCACTAACTCTCGATCCACGCGATCGCGCGCCGTAAAAGCAATGGTTGGACCCGTAAACATGTAATTCATCACCCCATCAAACTGCGTTCCATCCAGCCACGGTCGCGAGTCTCCCCACACTTCGCCAACAATATACGCTTCAGGGTTAATTTTTTTCACCCTCTCTCGAAACTCTTGCCAAAATCCAGGCACTTCAATCTCAAAGGGAACATCTAACCGCCAGCCATCAATTCCTTGATTTAACCAATATTCCCCAATCCGCATAATATACTCGCGAACATCAGGGTTTTCATGGTTAAACTGGGGTAACGCCCGATTTCCCACCCAACTGGCATAATTGGCGGGTAAATCGCCATTATAAGGCGACACGGGCCACTCTTTAATCTTAAACCAATCCACCCACGGAGAATAGGGGCCATTTTCTAAGATGTCATTAAAGTAGAAAAAGCCCCGACTAGCATGATTAAACACCCCATCTAAAACCACCTTCAGATTGCGCTGATGGGCAGACTTTAAGAGGGCTTGCAAGGCTTCATTCCCCCCTAAAATGGGATCAACCTGATAATAATCATGGGTGTGATAGCGGTGATTACAAGCAGATTGGAAAATGGGGGTTAAATAGAGGGCGCTAATTCCCAAATCTTGCAGATAATCCAGCTTTTCAATGACACCCCACAAATTTCCCCCCTTTATATCCCTGTAGCGTTGGTGGGTCATCCCAAGGTTCAAATTCGACCTGCTGAAAAACCGTTGATACATCCTTTGGCGGTTGGGCTTTGGCAAACCGATCTGGAAAAATTTGATAAAAGACAGCATTTTTGACCCAGTTGGGGGTTTGAATTGACATGAGCGCGTATTAATTCCGACTTCCCCCATATTGTACTGGTCTTTTTTTCTTCTTTTTTGTTACAAAATATTTAGAATTACTTGACAAAAATATATGACAGTATCAGAACCAAAAACAGAACATAAAACCTGGACTTGGCGCGGTTACCCGATCACATATCGCAGTTGTGGAGAAGAAGGCAGCGCGATCGTTTGTGTCCATGGCTTCGGCGCTTCTTCTGGACACTGGCGGAAAAATCTACCCGTCTTAGGAGAATCTTTTCGCTGCTATGCCCTCGATTTAATTGGCTTTGGCGGTTCGGCAAAACCCCAACCAAAAACTGAAATTAATTATACTTTTGAAACCTGGGGAGAACAAATTGCTGATTTTTGTCAGGAAATTGTGGGAACGCCTGTTTTTTTAGTGGGAAATTCCATTGGCTGTATTGCTGCGATGCAAGCTGCTTTTGCTCATCCCGAGATCAGTCTTGGTGTCATTAACCTCAATATTTCTCTGCGATTATTACACGAAAGAAAAAGACAAACCCTCCCTTGGTATCGTGGCTTGGGTGCGCCCATTGCCCAAAAGATTTTAAGTTATCCCCCTGTGGGAAAATGGTTTTTTAATCGCATTGCCAAACCAAAAACCATTCGCAACGTTTTATTACAAGCCTATCATCGTCCAGAAGCGGTAACAGATGAGTTAGTGGAAATGTTGCTGACTCCGGCCAAAGATGAAGGCGCAGCAGAGGTTTTTATTGCGTTTACGAACTACTCTCAAGGGCCCCTCGCTGAAGATTTGTTACCGCAATTGCAGTGTCCCACCCTAATTCTATGGGGAGAAAATGATCCTTGGGAGCCGATCGCGCTGGGTCAGGAATTGTCAAATTATGCCACAGTAGAAGATTTTATTCCGTTACCCCAATTAGGGCATTGTCCGCAAGATGAAGCCCCAGAAGTGGTTAATCCCATTATTCAAGAATGGGTACAAAAAAAAATCAGTGTCCAGTCATAGCTCCCTCTAGTTTTTTGAGGGAAAAAGTGACGAAACCCAACACCTAAGTAGGGTGGGCACTGCCCACTCTACAATGTAGTCCTATGTTTTGTCTGTTCGGTGATGTTATAGCGCCTGAGAAAGGAGGAAACAAACAAAGAGCGATTAATCCAGTTTTTACGAATGAATTAGATCTGCTATAGCCTTTCTTAGTCTGTTGAGGTACGTAATGCGAGTCGGTGGATGTTCATGGTTCATGGTTCATGGTTCATGGTTCGTGGTTCATTGATTAAAAACCAACAAATAACAAAGAACGAAGAACAAAGAACAAAGAACAAAAATTTAGAATGTACCTCATGAGATTGGGAAGTGCTATATATCACTAACCCTAAATCGTTGCTAGTTCTTGTTGATGCTTGCTTAACGCCATGCGAATTGCAGCATGAACTTCTCGTTGTTTAAAGGGTTTCAAAATATAACCATAGCAACCACTTTGTTCCGCCCGTTGTAGGGTTTTATCATCTCCATAAGCAGTTAAATAAATAACAGGAATTTTAAATTTTTGCAGCACTTCGGTTGCGGTTTCAATTCCATCCATCTCCCCTTCAATTAAAATATCCATTAAAACCAGATCAGGATCAGTTTCTTCGATTTGGCTGAGTGCTTCTTCTCCAGAAGCAATCGTTCCCACCACTTGGTATCCCAGTTTTTCTAACTTACGAGCCAGACCTTTGGCGATAATAAATTCATCTTCGACAATCAAAATTTTTGCGGTATCCATGATTGACTAACTCCTATTTTACTGAATAACGTTTCCGATACATTCTTTCGCTAAAAGTGAGAGTAAAACAAGCCCCCTGCTTCTGTTCAATGTGCAAATTACCTTTCAGTTGTTGAGTTAGTGTCTGCACTAGATCAAGCCCCAGTGACTCTAAGTTATCTAAATCTAGATCTTGAGGAAAACCGACACCATCATCTTGAACCACTAAGGTAATTTGTCCTTCATTATCTTGTGATAAACTCAGCCAAATTGTTCCTTGTTTTTCGTTAGGAAAAGCGTGTTTAAACGCATTAGACACCAACTCATTTACTATTAAACCACAAGGATTAGCGGTTTCGATATTAAGAAATATTGACTCAATATGGGTTTCCAGATTAATCCCTGTTTCGGCGACATTATAAGACTCAAATAAATTATCAATTAGTGCCTCTAGATATTCGCCAAAGTCAATTTTATCTAAGCCCGTTGAACGATAGAGTTTTTCATGAATTAAAGCCATGGATTGAATCCGACTTTGACTTTCTTCTAAAACAGCAAGCACTTCTGGATCATTGGTATAATCGGTTTGAAACTCTAAGAGATTAGAAACGACAAGCAAGTTGTTTTTTACACGATGGTGTATTTCCTTAAGTAACATCTCTTTTTGCTGTAAAGAATTTTCCAATTCAGTTTCATAGTTCTTTCGTTCTGTCACATTTTGATAGACCCACAACGATCCCTCCTGAGAGTCATCGATAATAATCGGAATATAATCGCGTTCCACTGTTATTTTATTATTTAAAGTCCATTCTTCATTTGTTACCAGTTCTTGATCGGCGATAATTTTTTCATTCCGCTCTTCTACGACTTCTGGGTCTTGAAAAATAGGATAGTAATACTCTTTAAAATCGGAATAGCTTTTTCCAATTAATTCAACAGGGGGAGTGCTAATATCAAACAAGTCACAAAATGCTTGATTAACGAATAAAACATTCCGCCTCTTATCTTTCAAGAGAATACCCCCTTTTAAGTTAGTAATTAATGTCTTTAAGCGAGAAAACGTAACGTGTAACTCTTGCTCTAAATTTTTATTTTCAGTAATGTCAATTCCGACGGAAACGGCTGCTTTGCCTTGATTATATTTTTGAGCGATCAACAGATAATAATGAACCGTTCCTTTGAGATTAATCTTGATTGTTTTTTGGGCAATAGTTGTCTGCTGATCCTCAAAAAAATCTTCAATAAAATGACTAAATTCTCGCGGATTATTAATGAAACCAATATGTTGACCCACAAAGTCCTCTGGTTGCAGATTTAAGCTGTTCGCTAAACGTTGATTAACTCCCAAATAATTAAGATCAGAATCAATCCAAGAAATAAAGCCTGGAACCGCATCAATCACCGCTTGTAATTGTTCATTAGTCGTTTTTAACTGATTTTCTGCTTGTTTTCGTTCCTCAAGTTGATGTTGTAGTTCTGCGTTTACTTTCTCTAGTTCCGCTGTCCGTTGTTTGACCCGTTGTTCTAATTCTTGGTTAAATTCAATGAGGGCGGTTTCGGCTTGCTTTGAATTCTGGTAAAGTTGGGCTTGTTGCAGCGCGATCGCGATTTGTGCAGCTAACCGTTCTAAGGCTTCAATTTCTAGAAAACTCCAATGGCGCGATCGTTGTTCTTGGTAAGCGTAAATAAATCCCGAAAACTGCGATTTTTCTTCAATCGGTACAATTAACTCAGCACGAGGCTGATCTCCGACAACTTCCTTAGCAGTTCCTAATGTGGCTTGTTCCTGTTCAATTGCAAAAACTTTTTGTTCTATATCTTGATCAGTCGGTGTGCTGCTTGATGGGACAGCCTTCGCTACAATGTCAAATCGTTGTGAGGAAATACGCCGATAAATCAAGACCTGTTCCACATCGAGAAATTCTTGGACTTCTTTTGCTGTACGATTTAGAATTTCGTCAATGTCCAAGGAGTGGCGAATTCTTGCAATCATTTGTTCCAATAGGCGATTGGCTTGCGCTTGCTGGGATAATTCCTCCGTATAAGTTTGAACTTCTTTTTCTAGCGCTGCTTGACGTTCACTCAGACTTTCTCGTTGTTTCTGTTCGAGTTGACTAACTTTTTTCCGCAGGGAATTAATTAAAGCGAGGGTATTCGGATTCATGGTTCTCAGACGGATCAAAAGCCCTATCAGTAATTTTCATCACTTTGCATAAGTTCTGAAAAAGAAATATATATATGACCCATATCTTCAATTTTAGGACTCCTACGACTGAAATCTTAGAAATCTAAAGTTTTTATAAAATCCACTCCTCTCTTTGTGATCAGTAATTCATTTAAGCATGAACTATATCATACTAACCATTCAGGTGTTGGACAGAATTGACATCAGTCATGAGCGACCTTTCCCCTTTCCCCTTGTCTTTTGACCCGTCAATTGCAAATTGACAAACCACAAGGTTCTCCCCCAAGATTGATTAAGAAATAATGTGTTAAAGTTAATATAAATACATAAACGCGATCGAAGTTGCTGACTCAGGGCAGACTTCGTTAGCTAAAATAGTTTATAGAACGGTTAGCAATAGCCGTTGTTAGGCTAGGATGGTGAGCTCCATTCCTTAATGAAGATCACGCCTTAGCCATTAGTTGAAATGAGGTCTCACAGGAGCCATCTGTTCAATGGAATCTATCGAACAAGCATTAGAAAAACTGAAAGATTGGGGTCGCAAATTGATTGAGCTTTTACTCGGACCCGAAATGGAGCCAGAAGCCGAACCAATTCCCGTCCCTGTCGAAGACCGAGTTTCCCGCTATTATCGTTAAGGGAATCAAGGTTAAAGGCTAGTGCAGCAACTACAAATTTTAGTGTTACATGGCCCCAATCTTAATCTCCTAGGGGTTCGTGAACGCTCAATTTATGGGGTTTTAACATTAGAAGACATTAATGCAGCCTTGAAAAATCATAGCGCAGGGCTGCATAGTCATCTGGAGTGCCAACAGCATAACTCAGAAGGCGCAATGGTGGAGGCAATTCATAAGGCGCTGGGGACAAAAGATGGAATTGTGATCAATGCTGGCGCTTATACCCACACCAGTGTTGCGATTCGTGATGCGTTGTCGGGAGTAAATTTGCCTGTGGTAGAAGTGCATTTAAGCAATATCTACCAACGAGAATCATTCCGTCATCACTCCTATATCGCGCCGATCGCGCTGGGTCAAATTAGCGGATTTGGCGCAGATAGCTATCGTTTGGGCTTAGAAGCCTTAGTGCGCTATCTACAAGGGCGACAAACGTCTTAAATTATGCGTCAGACTCTCTTATCTCGTTGGGAAGGGGCTTTGCTCGGGAGTACACTTCCTAAAATTAAAACGCCTTCTGCATCAGAAAAGGTCAAAACTTGGGGAGAAAAGCAGGCACAGGGGATTCGGGAATTAGCAGAAACGGGTGAGTGGTCTCCCACCTTGGAAAATCATCACGATCGCGCCAGTGAAATTTTAGTGTTAGGGTTGCCTCTAATCTTGTTTTTCAGCGATCAACCCGAAAGATTAGAGGAGCAATTGAAGAAAATTGGGCAACAGCCAGAGAATACTCTCACCATCTCGGCGATCATCGCCTATGCTAGGGCAATCACTTGGGGAGTCCAAGAAACCTTATCGGGAAAACTCCTTTTTCACAATTTAAGGGAAACCCTGAATTGTCCAGAAAGTTACAAAGTTTTAGAAACGCTACAAGACAGTCTAGAACAAGGAAACACTTTACAGCAAACTAGACTAAAATTACCTCTAACTTGCCAAGAGATTTGGTTGGCTCTATACTGTTTTGCGATGACCTCGGAAAATTTAACCCTAAGTGTGAGGAGGGTAGAAAAGAGTAAGGGGTCAGATACGGCTATTTTAGCTTTAGTCGGGGCTTTATCAGGAGTGCATAATGGGGTGAATGCAATTCCTGTCTCTTGGCGTTGTCGATTGCAAAAAGAGAGAACAGCATGGAAAGAAAACTTGAGATTAATGTGGGCCACTTGGTCAGGGAGCTATAAATTTGGTACGCTTGATCCGCGTTTGGAACAAAATGCGATGACCATTACTTCCTCTGGAGTGATTCAACCCCGCCAACAGAAACCTTAAAATTAAAAATTATTCAGGAGTCGTGCCAGCTGGTGGAATGGCACAACTGAATCTAGCTCCGCAAGGCGATTTAAAGCTGATGAAACATTCTCCCAGTATTACTCATCGACTCGCTCATCATCCTCGAAATCGGCTTTCCTTACAGCAATGGCTAGGAAAACAAATCACGGCGATTTTTACTTCTGGTTCGTGGTTAATTTTTCTTCTGGCTGTACTCAGCTTAACAGGAGTGGTCGGGAATCGGTTGTATAATCAGCCTCAATTGGCAATTGGGACAAAAGCTCCCGAAACGATTATTGCTCCCTCTCAAGTCAATATTAAAGATGATTTGAAAACGGCTCAAAAGCAGGAAACCGCGCGATCGCGCTTAACGCCAATTTTAAAGGTGGATCAGGGAAAAAATGAAGCCATTCTCCGTAGTTTGAACAGCAAACTCGATGCTTTATCGGCACAACGAGAACAAGCAGGAGCGGTTCTTTTTGCCCCCACCAAGCAATTATCGGAATCGGTACAGGTTTATCTTCGGACTTGTTCTCAAACGGCTTGGGAAAGCCTTTTAAGCAATTTAGATTCAACTTCTCCTCAAGGACAATCCCTTTCTGAACAAGCACAGTCACAACTGGCTCAACTCTCAGAAGACTTATCCTCCTCAGAATTTTCCCAGTTATTAAGCCAAATTGAGCAAGCTCGCCAGCAATACCGCACCACGTTATATAGTACAGCCACGATTCATGATCAGGAAACCAGTTGGCTCAGTTCTACGCAACGTCGGGTGTTGTTAAGTTTGTCTCCTTCTGATTGGCAAACCACTCGCACCGCGATTGAAAAAACGGCCCGTCAAATGCTCGCGCAAGGGATTGCACCAGGGTTACCGCCATCGGTTTTCCGATCCGCAATTCCTTTACAACTAGAGGAAAAAGTTCCAGCAAGCGCGATCGCGCTATCGAGTGAAATCTTAAGAGAAACTCTCACGCCTAATTTAGTGGAAGATACCCCCCAAACCGAACGTCGTGCAGAGGCGATTGCATCAGCGGTCGATCCAGTGATGCTGCGGGTGGAAGCTGGAGAAGCAATTGTCACTTCAGGAGAGGTGATTAGTCGGGAACAGTTTTTGCTGTTGGATGCGTTAGGTTTGAGTCAACGAGGGGTGAGTTGGGATGGTTTGTTTCTGTGTGGAATGTTTGTCACAGGCGCGATCGCGCTGTTTTGGTGGGTGAAACGGGTTGTCAAACGGCAACTGCGACGACGAGATCAAATCCTGCTCATTTTGCTTAGTGTGGCAAGCCCCCTGTTATTAATGCTTGGTGTCCCTTATTCCTGCTTACCCGCAGTGGGGTTACTCGTCAGCAGTTTTTATGGGCCAAGTTTAGCCTTAACTCAAGTCAGCTTAGTGACAGGGCTAGAAGTTTATACCCTGTTGAGCGGTCAGAGTGTTCCGGTTGCTTGGGAGGCTCTGATTACAGGTGCAGTAGGCGGTTTATTAGCTGCGGGAATTGCGGGACGGCTGCGATCGCGTGAGGAGTTAGCTCTTTTAGGAGGCGCGATCGGCTTAGTGGAAGGGGCAGTTTATTTGCTGCTCGGTTTAATTCTAAACACAATGGGGGAAACGATTTGGTATGCGATGCTACCAGATGCCGTGATTTATGGCTTATCGGGATTAGTTTGGAGTATTGTTGCTTTTGGGGTTTCTCCTTATCTCGAACGTTTCTTTGATTTAGTCACACCGATCCGTTTAGCAGAATTAGCCAATCCCAATCGCCCCTTATTACAGCGTTTAGCCATTGAAGCCCCAGGCACGTTTCAACATACCTTATTTGTCGCTTCCTTAGCCGAAGCAGCAGCGCGAGAATTGAATTGTAATGTGGAATTAGTCCGTGCGGGGACGCTTTATCATGATATTGGCAAAATGCACGACCCCCTAGGCTTTATTGAAAACCAAATGGGTTGTAAAAATAAGCATGATGAGATCAATGATCCTTACGCCAGTGCCAAAATTATTAAAAAGCACGTTAGCGAAGGCTTAGTGATGGCGCGTCGTTGTGGGCTACCGAAAGCGATTCAAGATTTTATTCCTGAACATCAAGGAACATTACTGATTTCTTACTTTTATTTTCAAGCGCAAAAGGAGAGTCAAGAAACCGTTTTAGAAAGTGATTTTCGTTATGACGGACCGACTCCCCAATCGCGAGAAACGGGGATTGTGATGTTAGCGGATGGCTGTGAAGCTGCGCTGCGATCGCTGAGTGATGTTTCTCCCGAAAAAGCATTAGCAATGGTGAATAAAATTATCCGATCGCGCTGGCAAGATAATCAATTAAAAGATGCTAACTTAACCCGCACTGAACTGAAAAAAGTTGCTCAAGTTTTTGTTAGAGTTTGGCAACAAACCAATCACAAACGTATTGCTTATCCTAAAGCTGCTCTCGATGCTAAATATTCTTCTTCTTTGAAAAAGTAATCATCAGCAACCCCGTACCAGCACAGTCATGGCAGAGTGGGCATTGCCCACCCTACTTCTACTAACAAAGAACGAAGAACAAATAACAAATTTAAAGCAATTTTTCTAACTCAGAAATCAATTGTTCATTACTCCGCATTCCTTCAAAGCGTTGGGCGGGTTTGCCGTCTTTAAATAGGATGAGCGTGGGTAAAGCAAGGATCTGATATTCAGAGGCAATGTCAGGATATTTATCGGTGTCGATTTTAACCACGGTTAAACGGTCATGAAACTGCTTTTTCACTGCATCTAATACAGGTGACATCATTTGACAGGGACCACACCAAACCGCATAAAAATCGACTAAAACGGGAGTGGGAGACTCAGTGAGCAGTTCGGAAAAACTGTTATATTGTTTTTTAACTGCCATAACCCATTATTCTCCTTATTTTGAGGCTTTTGTCTTAATTTTACAGCAATTTTCGGAGAAAAAAAGCCCCGAATTAATCGGAGCAATGATTAAGATTACTTTTAGTTGAACTCTAATCGTTGTTGTTTTCAGAAGACTTAAAATTATTAAGCCATTCTCGGACTTGTTCGGCTGCAATCTCGCGAGAGCCTAAACCAAAAGCCAGCGCGATCGCGACTGCAATCGAACCTAAGAGTAAACCAAAGGCTAAATTAACAATATTAGGAGCAATTCCCATTTGTTGCAGTCCCATCGCCAAACTAAAGGCAATAATCACGATGCGGGCGGTTTGAGCTAGGGTATTACTTTGCTGCATTCCCGAACTGAGAATAAGATTAAACGCAAGGTTGGCAAAATATAAGCCCACTGCAAAAACAATCAAACCAGCAATGATTTGACCCGAAACGAGGACAATGCCACTGACTAACTCGGTTAATGCAGGAATATCTAGAATATTCACGGCTGCAAGAGTGGCAAATAGCATAATCCCCACCAGCGTGATAATTCCCATTAATTCTGAGGGAGTGCGCTGCTGGAGAGGAGATTGGGCTGTCCGTTGTTGGGTTTGTTGGGTGAGAACGGTTTCCGCTTCTTGTTCGTCTTGAGGACGTTGTAAACCTAGCCAAGTAAAGAGATTATCAAACCCGACGTTAGAGAGAATATTGCTGACAAATTCACAAATATACTGGGCGAGGAAGTAAGAAATAATCAGGATTAACGCTGCGGTGAAGATCTTGGGTAAAGCGTTAAGAATTTGATCCAGCATGGCAATCGCAGGTTCGGAAATGGCTTCCACTTTTAAGGCTTCTAGCCCCGCGATCGCGACAGGAATTAAAATCAGCACATAAACTAACGTCCCCACAATCCAAGATAAAGATTGCGTTTCCCCTGTTCCTGATAAGCCTAAGCGGTTTCCTAACTGATCGGACCCCGTACTGGCTAAAAGATTGGTGACAACTCTTCGGACAACTTGTGCAATCAACCAACCAATAAAGACAATTAAGAACGCTGCCAAAATATTAGGCAGAATGGAAAGGATGCGGTTAACAAGCTCTTGAACTGGGCGTAACGTTCCTTCTAACTGTAAGGTACTGAGAATGGAAGGGAGAAACAGGAGGAAAATGAACCAATAGAGGGTATTGCCAATGGTGTCACTTAAGGTGAGTTCACTATCGGGTGTTCCCAGTTGTTCTCCAAAACGCTGATCAATATCGAAGGTTCGTAAAATCCGCACCACTAAAATTCTCACCAACGTTGCTAATAACCAAGCAATTCCGAGGAGAATGACAGCAGCACCGATTTGCGGTAAGAAACCTGTAATTTCATTGAGCAGGGTATTTAAAGGTTCTGAAACTGCTTCCAGTTGTAACCGTTGCAGTGCAGCAACAACCACAAATAACAGAATCAGCCAATAGACAACATCTGCCGTCCATTTTTCGATGGGAATGGGTTCATCCCCTTGTTGTCCAGTGAGCCAAGTGGCAATGCGGTTATCGATTTCGGTGCGTTTGAGAAGACCACGCACAATGCCAGCGACTCCCCAAGCAACAATCCAGCCAACGACGAGGATTAGGATTGCATAAACAAAACTTCTAGAATCTTGTAAGACTTGAGAGATTAAATCACCGACACTATTCTGGGCAAGTAAGATTGGGGGTTGTGTTATTACCATTGCTAGATTAGAGAGAACCATCTTTCTGCATTAGGTTAAGAGTTGTACAGTTGTTTTGAGATTAAGACGCTATTCATAGAATGATTCAGATGAGTCGGGGAAAAAATGCCCTTTCTCAACGAATTGGCTTTATTTTAGTATGAAAATCTAGTTCTACAACATTAAAAGCCAAAAATACGACTCGTGAGATAAATTCTCTGATAATCTTGCTGTATAAAATATAAAAAATTTTATCGGTATTCCCGTTAGAATTAGAAATCAATAAATGGTTAATCCAGATTTTTTAGAATTGATGGGAAGGGAGAAAATGATGTTGTCTTAAAGTTACAGTTAATGAAAGATTATAAAGTATTTGAACAATCCATTCAGATTAATGCTAGTGCCGTTATGGTGGAGCAATGTATCAGCGATCGCGCGTTAATGCACCGTTGGTTGAATCCCCGTTTACGCTGCGAACCGATTGGAGAGTGGGATACTAAACTGGGCAGTCGCAGTCGGTTTATTATTGATTTACCTGGCATCCAACCGACGCTGAAAAATACCGTTGTCGAGCGAGAACCTGGGTTGATTGTCTGGGAGTTTGTGGGCTTTTTTCAAGGGCGCGATCGCTGGGAATGTCAACCGAACCAAGATGGAACGAAACTCATCAACCGTTTTGAGTTCAAAATCCCCAATCCCCTGATCAAAGTTGGCTTTGAACTGTTTGCAGCCCGTTTAACACAACAAGATATGTCCGCCCAACTCCGTCGCCTGAAACGAGTGGCGGAAAGCCTTTATATTCAAAGTGGCTTACAGTAATTCGTTCTTCGTTCACCCTCTCTCCCCCTCTTCATTACTGGGGTGTGATCTGACGCAGTAGCAGTTGAATCATACTGGCATCAGAAGCATCAGGGAAATGGGCGAGATAGGTTTTGAGATCAGCAATGGCTTGGGGAATCTGTCCGAGTTGATAGGATAAAAGCCCGCGATCGCGCTGTTCGGTAATTGCATCAGGGAACACTAACAATAACCGTTCAATAATGCTTAACGCCCGTTCCACATCTTGGTGGTTAATGTAAATTAGTTTCAGATTGGTCAGCATTCGTCCGATAAACTCTCGTTTGCTGACTGCTTCTAAAAATTCAGGTTCTAGCGCGATCGGTTGCTGATAAATTTCTTGTAGGCGGTTTGCACAATCTTGGGGAAATAAGACTTCTCCCTTATGAAACGCATCCACAAAAATCCCAGCATCCTTAAAATCAGGGCGGATTAAAAAATGTCCAGGCATCCCAATCCCCACCATCGGAAACTCAATGCGGTGGGCAACTTCTAAATACACTAACGCCAATGTAATCGGAATCCCCGTGCGACGTGCCATGACTTCATTCAAGAAGCTATTGCACGGATCATAATAATCCTCTTCGTTGCCTTGGAAGCCTAACTCTTCATATAAAAACTGATTCAGAGTTTGAATCACCCGCAAAGGATACCGTTCGTCAGGGAGTAATTCCTGCACCTGTTGCGCCCACTGATCCAATTGTGCCAAATAGAAATCAACGTCTAAATCAGGGGTTTCCTCTTGGGCAATATACAGGGCAACCTTTGCCAAATTAATCTCTTCATCTGGCAGCGTCATTTCTTGAGCAAACTTTTCCCTGGCTATTGACATCACTCTAAATCTCTTCGTCCTTCTAACGCCCGTGCAAGCGTAATTTCATCAGCATATTCTAAATCCCCCCCCATTGGCAAACCAAAGGCAATGCGAGTGACACGAGTAAAAGGTTTTAACAATTGACCCAAATATAGAGTGGTTGTATCTCCTTCCACACTAGGGCTAATGGCAAGAATGACCTCTTTTACCTTCTCTTGACTCACTCGTTCCACTAACGGTTGAATGTGCAGTTGTTCGGGACCAATCCCATCCATCGGAGAAATCACCCCCCCGAGGACATGATATTTCCCAGAATATTCTCGGGTTTTTTCTAAAGCAATCACATCCCGAGAATCAGAGACGACACAAATGGTACTGTCATCACGGTTAGAGTTGCTGCAAATTTCACAAACTGAATCAGCACTGAGATGAAAGCAAACCCGACATAACCCGATTTGTTTTTTCGCTTCAATCAGGGCTTTTGCCAGGGCTTCGACTTCTGCTTCGGGGCGTTTTAAGATATGAAAAGCAAGACGTTGGGCGGTTTTCGGACCAACACCAGGTAAGCCTTGTAATCGTTCAATGAGACGAGCCAGGGGTGGGGTGTAGTTCGTAGTTTTCTCTCCAATTCATCTAACTTTGATCGTAACAGGAACTTGCTCACTCTAGAGTAGGAGTTATCGGAAGAAAAAGATGAGTATAATTAAACAGAATTTAAATTATTGGAGTCTCTCAGTATAGCGTTTCTTAGTCTGTTGAGGTACAAAGCAAGTCGGTGGACGTTCATGGTTCATGGTTCATGGTTCGTGGTTCATTGATTAACAACCAACAAAGAACAAAGAACGAAGAACAAAAATTTAGAATGTACCTCATGAATTCGAGAACTGCTATATATCTCTTCTGAGCAAATTCAAGAAATTTTAAATACCTTAAATCAGCGAGATAAGTTTGATTTTTCTTACTGCAAAATTAGCACCTTAAAGCGTCGCATTGATCGGCGCTGTTCTTTTTAGTAATGCCATTAAATTCACCTCTGAAACGGGTCAAATAACCTTAAAAACGGAAATTAAACCCCTGGAAACACAGTGGCAAGGGCAACAAAAACCTACTGTTACCCTTACAGGTGGAAATTGATGACTCTTGTCGCGGCGTTGGCGGTAAAAAATGTTGCTTGTTAGCTAGGCATTGCATAAACTTTAAAATATGGTGTTTACTTGAAGCGTAGATTTCTATCTATAAATTCAGCGAAAGCAGCTCCAAGACACAACCACTGTTCTGAAGCTACTACACACATCACACAGAGAGATTTTCGTCAGGTGTTCCCTTCGATACAGGAAAGGGGCTTGTCACTGATACACACAACCAGCATGGAGCAAAAACAATGGATAAGTTTGAATCTAGGCCCTCACAGCCAAAATTAGATACGGATGAGGGGTGGGTCGTGCAGGTATATGGCAGTAATCGCCGCTTGCTTTGTGTTTTAGAACCCTCCCACGGTTGGATTTTCTTGATCGGTTGCGGTGTTGGTTTACTGCTTTCAGTAATTTGGATTAACACCGCTCGCTATAGTCCCCCTTTAGAGGCGACCCCACCAATCGAGTCACCCAAATTACAAGTGGATTGATACAACCCATCTTATGAGCGAGGTATTCTCTTGGAGACATCTATTGACACTCCCACGACTTTAGCTGAGTCGTGGGATTCTTCTTTCAGCGACCCATCTTGCTGATGACCGACTCGCCTGATTGGTCTCACCCCCTCACCTTGATTCTTAACCAGAGGCGGGAATTGCCAAGCTCGATATTAAGAAAAACTTATGATTTGAATTTGACATTGTGTTTCAAATCCATGTTAGGGAGCGCGAAAATCTGTGCTTTTTAAGATAGACTTAATTATGTAGAGATTTAGTTCTTAATAGATCAAACTCTATGCAAGTCGTGCAGGACAGCTATTACCTTCCTGCTCTGTTCAGAGAGCAGCCATCTCTGAACACCCGATCGACAGGTTCTCGCATAAAACCTGTGCTATAGGGGTGAAGCACTTCTCCCTTACTTTTTAAAAATCACTTATCACAATAATCGCTCCTCGTTAGAGGAGGCTAAAGGAGGTATTTATTAGTGGATTTCTTATCAGATTTCTTGACGCGCTTCGTGGATAAGTTGCAGTCCCCGACACTCGGCTTTCTCATTGGCGGTATGGTCGTTGCTGCCCTCAATAGTCGACTGCAAATTCCAGATGCGATCTATAAGTTTATCGTCTTTATGCTGCTGATCAAAGTCGGTCTCAGTGGCGGTATTGCGATCCGTAATGCCAATCTGGCGCAGATGCTGTTGCCCGCAGTGTTTGCTGCGATTATCGGAATCCTTATCGTGTTCATCGCGTGCAATACGTTGGCTAAGCTGCCGAAAATCAAAACCGTAGATGCCATTGCAACTGGGGGCTTGTTCGGGGCTGTGAGTGGCTCTACCCTCGCCGCTGGTATAACGATGCTGGAATCGGAAGGTCTCCAATACGAGGCTTGGGCTGCAGCACTCTATCCCTTTATGGATATCCCAGCACTCGTGACGGCGATTGTCTTAGCAAGCATTTATGTTGGCAAGCAGCGTGATACCGCAGGGGAGGTTCTTAGCAAGCAGGAGTCTCTCAGCAAGCAACGGGTTGCTGCAGGGGAGGTTCTCAGCGAGCATGGCACTAGCACAGGTGACTATTCTAGCGTGCCCCCCGAGTATCCCACAACCCGACAGGAGTATCGCGAGCAGCAAGGCAAGCGGGTTGAGATTTGGCCGATTGTGAAGGAAAGCCTCCAAGGCTCAGCACTATCGGCGCTGCTGCTTGGTCTCGCTTTAGGCATACTAACCCGTCCAGAAAGTGTTTATGAGAGCTTCTTCAATCCCCTCTTCCGCGGTCTGCTTTCGATTCTGATGCTGGTCATGGGTATGGAAGCCTGGGCAAGGATTAGTGAACTGCGCAAGGTGGCTCAGTGGTACGCTGTATATGCCTTCGTTGCGCCGCTGCTCCATGGACTCATTGGCTTTGGTCTCGGCTATGTTGCCCACATCACTACAGGATTCAGCCCTGGCGGTGTCGTGATCCTAGCTGTTATTGCGTCCTCCAGTTCCGATATCTCAGGACCGCCCACTTTACGAGCTGGCATTCCCAAGGCTAATCCTTCCGCCTACATCGGATCGTCCACAGCCGTTGGCACGCCGATCGCGCTTGCGATCGGAATCCCCCTCTTCATCGGGCTCGCTCAGGCTCTGATGGGGGGTGGCTGATTTCAGATGGGGCGCGGTCTGTCCGCCCCTACACTAACGACTCAATCGTTCCATGAATATATATCTAAGGAGGTAAGCAAGATGACCAAGCAAGCCAACAAGCTTGTTATTATAACCGAGAAGTTACTGCTAAAAAAAGTCGCCAAGATCATTGATGCAGCTGGGGCTACTGGTTACACGGTGTTGGAGACTGGTGGTAAAGGGAGTCGTAACGTACGCTCGTCGGGACAACCGACTGTTGGTGACACCGAATCAAATATCAAGTTCGAGGTACTCACCCCCACTCGGGAGATGGCCCTGAAGATTTCAGATGAAGTCGCAGCACAGTTTTTCGAGGATTATTCGGGCATTACCTATCTCTGTGAGGCCGAAGTCCTGCACGCGCACAAGTTCTGAGTCAAACCCCCTGAGTGGTGGATAAAACTATGTCATCCACGGTCAATGGTCTCATCCTGAGAACGTTACCATGAATCAGTCAGAAATCGAAGGCTTTCTGACTGATTCACGGTCATAAGTTCCCGCAAAAGAGTCGTCAGGAGATTGCAACCATGTTAGGAGTGGAAGATTTAAAGCAAACTCGCTTTTATCAAGAAGTGTTTGCTGAAGGGAAACAAGAAGGAATACAAGAAGGGAAACAAGAAGGAAAACGAGAAGCTGTGTCTCGAATGATAGCGTTAGGATTGGAACTAGAAACGATCGCGCAGTGCTTAGATTTACCGTTAGAAATTGTCAGAGAAGAAGCGCAAAAACATCAAAACTCCTCTTCTTAAATCCCTATCCCTCTCAACCCGCGTAGGTTGGGTGAAACCAAGTGAAACCCAACACCAATCATAACCATCAAATTTTAAGGGAAAATTGCCTTTAGCACCTAATCGAAGAGCGCGATCGCGCTTCCCATAGTCATTAGTCATTAGTCATTAGTTCTTCTTTCTTAGTTCACTGGTCACTGATAACTGATCACTGCCCAACCGATCGCGCAGTGCTTAGATTTACCTTTAGAAATTGTTAGAGAAGAAGCCGAAAAAAACACAAATTCGACTTCTTAAACTAGCAGCGATCGCGCTTCCCAAAAACCGATCGCGCTTTAAGTATCAAGTACAAATCTTTCAGGAGGCAAGAACCCCTCTAGATCCTTCCAATCATCCACCTGTTCTGAAGCCTGTAAAATTTCGAGACCAATCACTTTTCCTTGTTCGTTATAATCTAAAATTACTCCAGCTTGCTCTTCATCACTTTCTTCGATTGGATCATTACCCCAAAGAATCCGCAAGACATCAACTTCTTGATCGTACTTAATTTTCATGATTCCCTCCAATACTTACTAATGTTACTTGTTTTATAAACAGTAATTACTTTCGGGGGTTGTAGAGTTGTATTAACAAAAACCCTGAGTAAATACCTCTTTTTATTATGACTAATGAATAAACCTTGATAGATAGTGAAATCCTGTTCTTCTATGATTTGGCTAGGACGATTTAGAATGAATTGTAGAACTTGTAAGGGAATGCGTCGTTTTTGCAATTCTTCTTGGGCGTGTTTAGATAATTCAAAGTCCATTTAATCAAAGAGCAAAATTAGTCGAAGATTACACCTTCGGTTTAGGAATATTCCTGTCCTCACGCTTTGCAAGGCGTGACCGTTGGTCAGTATCAAGCGTATTTAATTTTACTACCGATCGCGCTTCCCAAAAACCGATCGCGCAGTGCTTAGATTTACCGTTAGAAATTGTCAGAGAAGAAGCCCAAAAACATCAAAACTCCTCTTCTTAAATCCCTATCCCTCTCAAACCGCGTAGGTTGGGTGAAACCAAGTGAAACCCAACACCAATCATAACCATCAAATTTTAACTGGTCACTGGTCACTGGTCACTGTTTCTAAGGAAGTGATGCCATGAGATAATCATCAACAAACCCCTGTTCATTCTGGTGATGAAAACCGATTCTCTGTTTTATCGTCTCTTCCAAATTCGACCGCAACTGCTATTTGAACTCCTCTCTGGTTCTCCTCAACCCGCCAGTAGCTATCAATTTACCTCTGTAGAAGTCAAACAACTTGCCTTTCGCCTTGATGGGGTGTTTCTGCCCCAAAATGGAGACAGGAATGCTCCTTTTTATGTGGTGGAAGTCCAGTTTCAACCTGATGAGGAACTTTACTATCGAGTCTTTGCTGAACTTTTTCTCTATCTACGACAATATCAACCCCCTCATCCTTGGCGAGTGGTGGTGATTTATCCGCGACGAAGTGTAGAACGACTGGTTGAAGGTCAGTTTGAAGACTTATTAAATCTCAATCGAGTCACTCGCATTTATCTAGAGGAATTAGAAACAACTGAAAGCAGTGCTTTTGGCGTTCGTTTGGTCAAACTCATTATCGCTAGTGAAATTGAAGTCTCTCAACAGGCGAGAAGTTTACTCCAACAAACCCAAGCGGAAATCATGCCCTCAAAACTGCAAGACGATATCATAGATGTAATTGAGAGTATTATGGTCTATAAGTTCCCGCAAAAGAGTCGTCAGGAGATTGCAACCATGTTAGGAGTCGAAGATTTAAAACAAACTCGTTTTTATCAAGAAGTCTTTGCTGAAGGGAAACAGGAAGGGAAACAGGAAGGGAAACAGGAAGCTGTTTCGCGAATGGTAGCATCTGGCGTTGATTTAGAAACCATCGCGCAATGGCTTGATTTACCTTTAGAAATTGTCAGAGAAGAAGCGCAAAAACATCAAAACTCCTCTTCTTAAATCCCTATCCCTCTCAAACCGCGTAGGTTGGGTGAAACCAAGTGAAACCCAACACCAATCATAACCATCAAATTTTAACTGGTCACTGGTCACTGGTCACTGTTTCTAAGGAAGTGATGCCATGAGATAATCATCAACAAACCCCTGTTCATTCTGGTAATGAAAACCGATTCTCTATTTTATCGTCTCTTCCAGATTCGACCACAACTGCTATTTGAACTCCTCTCCGATTCTCCTCAACCCGCCAGTAGCTATCAATTTACCTCTGTAGAAGTCAAACAACTTGCCTTTCGCCTTGATGGTCTGTTTCTGCCCCCAAAATGGAGACAGGAATGCTCCTTTTTATGTGGTGGAAGTCCAGTTTCAACCTGATGAGGAACTTTACTATCGAGTCTTTGCTGAACTTTTTCTCTATCTACGACAACATCAACCCCCTCATCCTTGGCGAGTGGTGGTGATTTATCCGCGACGAAGTGTAGAACGACTGGTTGAAGGTCAGTTTGAAGACTTATTAAATCTCAATCGAGTCACTCGCATTTATCTAGAGGAATTGGAAACAACTGAAAGCAGTGCTTTTGGCGTTCGTTTGGTCAAACTCATTATCGCTAGTGAAATTGAAGTCTCTCAACAGGCGAGAAGTTTACTCCAACAAACCCAAGCGGAAATCATGCCCTCAAAACTGCAAGACGATATCATAGATGTAATTGAGAGTATTATGGTCTATAAGTTCCCGCAAAAGAGTCGTCAGGAGATTGCAACCATGTTAGGAGTCGAAGATTTAAAACAAACTCGTTTTTATCAAGAAGTCTTTGCTGAAGGGAAACAAGAAGGGAAACAGGAAGCTGTTTCGCGAATGGTAGCATCTGGCGTTGATTTAGAAACCATCGCGCAATGGCTTGATTTACCGTTAGAAATTGTTAGAGAAGAAGCGCAAAAACATCAAAACTCCTCTTCTTAAATCCCTATCCCTCTCAACCCGCGTAGGTTGGGTGAAACCAAGTGAAACCCAACACCAATCATAACCATCAAATTTTAACTGGTCACTGGTCACTGGTCACTGTTTCTAAGAAAGGGATGCCATGAGATAATCATCAGCAAACCCCTGTTCATTCTGGTGATGAAAACCGATTCTCTATTTTATCGTCTCTTCCAGATTCGACCACAACTGCTATTTGAACTCCTCTCCGATTCTCCTCAACCCGCCAGTAGCTATCAATTTACCTCTGTAGAAGTCAAACAACTTGCCTTTCGCCTTGATGGTCTGTTTCTGCCCCAAAATGGAGACAGGAATGCTCCTTTTTATGTGGTGGAAGTCCAGTTTCAACCTGATGAGGAACTTTACTATCGAGTCTTTGCTTGAACTTTTTCTCTATCTACGACAATATCAACCCCCTCATCCTTGGCGAGTGGTGGTGATTTATCCGCGACGAAGTGTAGAACGACTGGTTGAAGGTCAGTTTGAAGACTTATTAAATCTCAATCGAGTCACTCGCATTTATCTAGAGGAATTGGAAACAACTGAAAGCAGTGCTTTTGGCGTTCGTTTGGTCAAACTCATTATCGCTAGTGAAATTGAAGTCTCTCAACAGGCGAGAAGTTTACTCCAACAAACCCAAGCGGAAATCATGCCCTCAAAACTGCAAGACGATATCATAGATGTAATTGAGAGTATTATGGTCTATAAGTTCCCGCAAAAGAGTCGTCAGGAGATTGCAACCATGTTAGGAGTGGAAGATTTAAAACAAACTCGTTTTTATCAAGAAGTCTTTGCTGAAGGGAAACAGGAAGGGAAACAGGAAGGGAAACAGGAAGCTGTTTCGCGAATGGTAGCATCTGGCGTTGATTTAGAAACCATCGCGCAATGGCTTGATTTACCGTTAGAAATTGTTAGAGAAGAAGCGCAAAAACATCAAAACTCCTCTTCTTAAATCCCTATCCCTCTCAACCCGCGTAGGTTGGGTGAAACCAAGTGAAACCCAACACCAATCATAACCATCAAATTTTAACTGGTCACTGGTCACTGGTCACTGTTTCTAAGGAAGTGATGCCATGAGATAATCATCAACAAACCCCTGTTCATTCTGGTAATGAAAACCGATTCTCTATTTTATCGTCTCTTCCAGATTCGACCACAACTGCTATTTGAACTCCTCTCCGATTCTCCTCAACCCGCCAGTAGCTATCAATTTACCTCTGTAGAAGTCAAACAACTTGCCTTTCGCCTTGATGGTCTGTTTCTGCCCCAAAATGGAGACAGGAATGCTCCTTTTTATGTGGTGGAAGTCCAGTTTCAACCTGATGAGGAACTTTACTATCGAGTCTTTGCTGAACTTTTTCTCTATCTACGACAACATCAACCCCCTCATCCTTGGCGAGTGGTGGTGATTTATCCGCGACGAAGTGTAGAACGACTGGTTGAAGGTCAGTTTGAAGACTTATTAAATCTCAATCGAGTCACTCGCATTTATCTAGAGGAATTAGAAACAACTGAAAGCAGTGCTTTTGGCGTTCGTTTGGTCAAACTCATTATCGCTAGTGAAATTGAAGTCTCTCAACAGGCGAGAAGTTTACTCCAACAAACCCAAGCGGAAATCATGCCCTCAAAACTGCAAGACGATATCATAGATGTAATTGAGAGTATTATGGTCTATAAGTTCCCGCAAAAGAGTCGTCAGGAGATTGCAACCATGTTAGGAGTCGAAGATTTAAAACAAACTCGTTTTTATCAAGAAGTCTTTGCTGAAGGGAAACAAGAAGGGAAACAGGAAGCTGTTTCGCGAATGGTAGCATCTGGCGTTGATTTAGAAACCATCGCGCAATGGCTTGATTTACCGTTAGAAATTGTTAGAGAAGAAGCGCAAAAACATCAAAACTCCTCTTCTTAAATCCCTATCCCTCTCAACCCGCGTAGGTTGGGTGAAACCAAGTGAAACCCAACACCAATCATAACCATCAAATTTTAACTGGTCACTGGTCACTGGTCACTGTTTCTAAGAAAGGGATGCCATGAGATAATCATCAGCAAACCCCTGTTCATTCTGGTGATGAAAACCGATTCTCTATTTTTATCGTCTCTTCCAGATTCGACCACAACTGCTATTTGAACTCCTCTCCGATTCTCCTCAACCCGCCAGTAGCTATCAATTTACCTCTGTAGAAGTCAAACAACTTGCCTTTCGCCTTGATGGTCTGTTTCTGCCCCAAAATGGAGACAGGAATGCTCCTTTTTATGTGGTGGAAGTCCAGTTTCAACCTGATGAGGAACTTTACTATCGAGTCTTTGCTGAACTTTTTCTCTATCTACGACAATATCAACCCCCTCATCCTTGGCGAGTGGTGGTGATTTATCCGCGACGAAGTGTAGAACGACTGGTTGAAGGTCAGTTTGAAGACTTATTAAATCTCAATCGAGTCACTCGCATTTATCTAGAGGAATTAGAAACAACTGAAAGCAGTGCTTTTGGCGTTCGTTTGGTCAAACTCATTATCGCTAGTGAAATTGAAGTCTCTCAACAGGCGAGAAGTTTACTCCAACAAACCCAAGCGGAAATCATGCCCTCAAAACTGCAAGACGATATCATAGATGTAATTGAGAGTATTATGGTCTATAAGTTCCCGCAAAAGAGTCGTCAGGAGATTGCAACCATGTTAGGAGTCGAAGATTTAAAACAAACTCGTTTTTATCAAGAAGTCTTTGCTGAAGGGAAACAAGAAGGAATACAAGAAGGAATACAAGAAGGGAAACAAGAAGGAAAACGAGAAGCTGTGTCTCGAATGATAGCGTTAGGATTGGAACTAGAAACGATCGCGCAGTGCTTAGATTTACCGTTAGAAATTGTCAGAGAAGAAGCGCAAAAACATCAAAACTCCTCTTCTTAAATCCCTATCCCTCTCAACCCGCGTAGGTTGGGTGAAACCAAGTGAAACCCAACACCAATCATAACCATCAAATTTTAACTGGTCACTGGTCACTGGTCACTGTTTCTAAGAAAGGGATGCCATGAGATAATCATCAGCAAACCCCTGTTCATTCTGGTGATGAAAACCGATTCTCTATTTTATCGTCTCTTCCAGATTCGACCACAACTGCTATTTGAACTCCTCTCCGATTCTCCTCAACCCGCCAGTAAATATCAATTTACCTCTGTCGAAGTTAAACAACTTGCCTTTCGCCTTGATGGGGTGTTTCTGCCCCAAAATGGAGACAGGAATGCTCCCTTTTATGTGGTGGAAGTGCAATTTCAACCGGATGAAGACCTCTATTATCGCCTATTTGCTGAGTTATTTCTGTATTTACGACAATATCAACCCCCTCATCCTTGGCAAGTAGTGGTCATTTATCCCCATGGCGGGATCGAACGCAACGCTGAACTTCATTTTGGATGTTTGTTGCATTCAGACCAGGTGACCCGTATTTACCTAAATGAGTTGACAGACACCGAGGAGAGTCCTTTCGGCATTCGTTTGGTCAAACTAATTGTTGCGAATGAAACCGAAGTTCCTCAGCGAGCACAAGCCTTGTTAAAGCAGACAACTCAACAGGTGGATCAGTCCAGACAGCAACAAGATATCATAGATTTAATTGAGAGTATTGCAAAGTTTCGTTGAAAATATAGACATCTATAGTCTATAACGAACATATGAAACTTTCCACCTATGCCAAACAAAAAGGAATAAGCTATCGAACTGCACATCGGATGTGGAAAAGAGGGGAATTAAATGGATATCAGTTACCAACGGGAACGATAATCTTAGAAACTCCCAGTTCTTCTGTCAAAGGTGTTGTTATTTATGCGCGAGTTTCTAGTGCTGAAAATAAGGATAACTTAGAGTCTCAAGCAGAAAGGCTTATTCGTTATTGCTCCGCTAAAGGTTACCAAATTACCAAAGTGATTAAGGAGGTTGGAAGCGGAGTCAACGACAAACGCAGGAAATTATCTAAGTTACGATCGCCAAGATGATTACCACTTAATTGTTGTTGAACATAAAGATAGGTTGACGAGAGTAGGATTTAATTACTTAGAAACTCTGCTTAACAAGCAAGGAAAATCCATAGAAGTAGTAAACCTGTCTGGAGAAGAAACAGAAGATATAATGCAAGATTTTATTAGCATTATTACTTCCTTCTGTGCCCGCATTTATGGATGACGACGACGAAAAAGAAAAACTGAGTGCCTCATTAATTGCTTAGAAGAAAATGAGACAAGTTCAAAAGCATCTAATCAAGAAAACTCATAGGCAATTTGCTGAGATTGATCGGACAGCGTTTGCTTCTAAGAACTTATTCAATTCTGCTGTTTATATCTGCCGTCAGGCTTTCTTTAATGGAACACCAATTCCTAGCTTTAACCAGCTTTATCACTTATTAAAGACTGGAAAGGACTATCAAGCCTTACCAACTAAAGTCGCTCAGTTAGTAATTAAACAGGTGGTTAGATGTTTTAAGTCTTACTTTGAGGCAATTAAAGCATATGAGAAAAACTCCGATAATTTTTTCTCCAGACCTAAACTTCCTAGCTATAAGGATAAAACTAAAGGTAGGAATGTTCTAACCTATAATAGTCAGGCTTTTTCTAAAAAGTGGTTACGCCAAGGTTTCATTAGCCCCTCTGGGCTGTCCCTAAAAGTACCAACCAACCTAAAACAAATAGAAGAAGTAAGGATTATTCCTAAGAACAATTGTTATGTTTTAGAGGCTATTTATACGGTTCAAGAAGCACAACTACTACCTCAAGAAAAAGTAGCTGGGGTTGATATAGGTTTGAATAATTTAGCAACGGTTGGAAGCAGTGATCCTGATTTTAAGCCTTTTATTGTTGATGGGAAAGCCTTAAAATCTTGCAATCAGTTTTACAACAAAAAGAAAGCAAAACTACAATCTCAGCTACCCTCTAATCAGTTTACTTCTAAAAAACTAGAAGGATTAACACTAAAACGCAACAATAAAGTGGATTATTACCTCCACACAGCTAGTAGATTAATTATTAATCAACTTTTAGAGCGCGGTGTTGGTCATCTAGTGATTGGAAAGAATGAAAACTGGAAACAAAATATAGAAATAGGAAAGCGTAATAATCAAAACTTCACTCAAATTCCTCATGCTCGTTTTATAGATCAATTAACATATAAAGCAGAGTTAGTGGGGATTAAAGTAACTTTGACCGAAGAAAGTTACACTTCAAGGTGTAGTTTCCCAGACCTAGAACCAATTAAAAAGCACACTAATTACAAGGGACGTAGAGTTAAAAGAGGTCTGTTTAACTCTTCTTCTGGTCAAAAAATCAATGCAGATCTAAATGGCTGTCTCAACATCCTAAGAAAAGTAGTTGGTGACTCTATCTTTGATGGAAAACCAATAGAGAGGCTTGTAGTTAGCCCAGTAAGGTTCCAGCCTTACAAAGCCTGAGTAGATATTTGTCTACAAAATTGGTAACTATTATGGTTTATAAGTTTCCGCAAAAGAGTCGTCAGGAGATTGCAACCATGTTAGGAGTCGAAGATTTAAAGCAAACTCGTTTTTATCAAGAAGTCTTTGCTGAAGGGAAACAGGAAGGGAAACAGGAAGGGAAACAGGAAGGGAAACAGGAAGCTGTTTCGCGAATGGTAGCATCTGGCGTTGATTTAGAAACCATCGCGCAATGGCTTGATTTACCTTTAGAAATTGTTAGAGAAGAAGCCCAAAAACATCAAAATTCCCCTTCTTAAATCCCTATCCCTCTCAACCCGCGTAGGTTGGGTGAAACCAAGTGAAACCCAACACCAATCATAACCATCAAATTTTAACTGGTCACTGATTACTGATCACCAAAATTCGGATCATCTTCAAGGACAAAAAAACCGTAGTGCCCCTTCTCTTTACCAAGTTAAGGACACCACGGTGTAGTGACAAGACTTAAATCACTGGTTTAAGCAAATACAACGTCTCCAAAATCTGGACTATCATTAAAGCCATCGATTCCAAATGCACCAGTTGTCACATCAATGAGGGTTATTCGGGAAACAGACCCTGATCCGTCGTCAAAGTCAAACTGAGTATTGCCATCGCTTTCTTGGAAAGAAACGTCATCTTGTGTCACACCTTGTAAGGAAATTTGGTCATCATTGCCAAAACCAAAAATTTCGACATTATTTGGCGTATCAACACTGTCAGTGAAAATAAAACTGTCTGTGCTTGCATCAAATTCTTCGGCAGCACCAGTCACTGTACCGCCCAATTCATCAAGGCTTTGCGTGCCTTCGATTTCATTACCAAAAACTAAGGGAGTGGTTGCACCATCAATTTCGTCTCCAGGATCAAAGAGTTGTCCACCAAAGCTAATTTGACTACCTTCAACCGCAACCTCGGTCGCCCCATCATCAAAGGTGACTTGACTGCTGGTATTGGGAGAAGCTAATAACTCTGCCGTGATGTTCCCTTCACTATCAATAATTTGTAGTGTTGAACCATCTCGTAAATAGTCAAAATCACTACTATTTCCATTAATCCTAACATTGACTCCAGAATCAAGGTTTTCGGCACCTGCTCCAGCAGCAATCTCAATGGTGCGACTACTCTCTGCAGAGCCAGCAAAATCAGCAAATACACCAGTGGAAACTGGAAATGTATCTGGGGCATCCGCCTTTAAAATAATGATGACATTAGTCGCCATAACTCAACTTCTCCTAATTTTAATTTCTATTTCAAGGACAAAAAAACCGTAGTGCCCCTTCTCTTTACCAAGTTAAGGACACCACGGTGTAGTGACAAGACTTAAATCACTGGTTTAAGCAAATACAACGTCTCCAAAATCTGGACTATCATTAAAGCCATTGACGTCAAAAGCACCTGTTGTAACGCCCAGTAAAGTGATTCGGGAAACAGTTCCTGCCCCATCATCAATGTCAAACTGGGTATTACCGTTACTTTCTTGGAAACTCACATCATCTGCAATCACACCTTGGAAAGTGATTTGGTCGTCTGCACCAAAGTTAGAGATATCAACAGCGTTAGCTTGATCAACACTATCAATGAAGTTGAAGGCATCTGTACCTGCATCAAACGTTGCAGGATTTTCCAGAGATCCTTGTCCATCAATATTTTCATCGGTGAAATCGCCGCCACCATCAGCAGTGGTGAAACTAAAGTCACCAGCAGCAATCCCATCAAAGTCATTACCAGCAATATCTTGGAAGACACCAGCATCAAAGGTGACCTCGTATTCAGTACCTGCTTCCAAGTCATCCGTGGGGTTAATCGTCACAATATCATCGGCAATACTGACTTGCGCATCAGTAACAGGGATGGTTTGAGTGCTGCTGTCATCAGTGAGGTCAGTAATTGTGATATCACCCGTTCCCGCCTCTACATTTTCATTGAAGTCGAGGGATAAATCACCTGCAACATCCACATCAACCGCATCATCAGCAGGAGTCGTCGCTTCTAATTCTGGAGGTGTAGTATCACCACCGCCATCAGCAGTGCTTGTATCAGCAACCGTAACTTCAGGAGAAGTTACATCTTCTGCCTCAAGTTCTGCCTTAAGGGTAAACGTTTCTTCTCCTTCATCAACACTTTCATCTGCAACGAAAGCTAACTCAACTGTGGCATTCCCTTCCGCATCAAGGGTAATCTCAGTTGGGAGAGGACCTTCAACATCATCTGCATTAATATCTCCCTCAATAGTCTCAATAGTAACCGGAACGGTTTCTCCTGCAGAGTCGGGAATGCTGATTGTAAAAGTGACGACATTATTATCAGTGTCAGGATCTTGATCTGCTTCTTCGATCTCGGTTGGCTCAGCAGTAATGCTATTACCACCAGCACTGATTAGGCTAATACTATCAGCATTTTCACCAGTACCGCCGACTTGACCGTCTGCTCCAGTATCAATAATTCCAAAAGCCATTGTTGTTGTTACCTCCAAATTGAAGTTGAGTCTGTATTGTTGTATTTGTCTTGTGAAACATCTGCTTTAGAGTCAAGGAGAGGAGGCTATCCTCCCCTTGCAATTATTCCGAGCTGAGAAAGTAAAGTCCTCGAATTTTACAATCACTCTAACTCGAAACGGCTAACTTCTTAGGCAAAGTCAATTCCAGCGAAGAGAGCTTGAGCATCTGCTACGTTGGCAAATGGGTCAAATGTTGGATCATCAAAGCTCAAAGAAGCAATATCTTGTACACTGCTTGATCCACCTTCGCCATCGGCATCAAAGGCTAAACGACCTGTACTTTGCTCGAATACGTAGGTTGGCAAGTTGGGATCAGTAACGCCAGCAGGCAGACTGATATTACTTCCTTCTGCTGCAACACCGCTATTGAAGACAAAGGCATTGATGACCTCAGGAACAGCACCACCAGGCAGAGCTGCATCCAGCAGATCAACACCAGCACCAGCACCGCCATCTTCAAAGCCACCGCTGACAGATAGGCTAATTTGATCGCCATTAACTGGGTCGAAGTCAGTAATGGCATCTCCGGCAGCAGCAACACTGTTGAAGACAAAAGTATCAGCACCAGCATTACCGGTGAAGGTATTCTCATCTGCGTTAGCAGTAAAGGTATCACCAGCAGCCGTTCCAATGACATCCTCAATTTCAGTAAAGATATCACCTGTGCTGGAACTGCCAGTTGTTAAATCAATTTGGACTGGACCTGTTAAGTTGGAGAAATCAAGGACATCAGTGCCATCGCCCCCCTCAAGGGTATCAATTGCAACACCGTCATTATCAACAAAAATGACATCATCGCCGGCATCGCCTTGAACTAAGTCAGCACCACCGCCGACAGCACCAGTAATATCATCACCACCTAGGGTGTCATTACCAGCACCACCAATGACAACGTCAGAACCAGTGTCACCGACAACAATATCATCACCAGCTAATCCATTTAGAGTATTAGGATCATCATCTCCAACCAGGGTGTCATTCGCAATTGAACCACTCAGATTATTAATAGTATTGGTGTCTTGAACTCCATCACCATCTTGATCGATTGTTACTAAGAAATCACCTATTGCTGGACTATTAGCTGGTTGTGCACCAGGAACAAAGAAACCAGTAGCATCCAAGATGCCATCACCATCAGTGTCAATTTGGACCAAAGGATCAGCAGCTGTAATACCACTACCATCTGCAGCACCAACAGTTGAGGGGTCTAAATCAACATTGACCCCAACACTGGAAGTTGCATAAGTTAATGTATCTGTATCTACATCACCTTGAATATCACCACCATCAATTGTGTCAGGACCTTGACCTCCATTCAGGGTATCGTTATCTATACCACCATTAAGCAGATCAGCGCCATTACCAGCATCGAGTGTGTCTAGTCCAGCACCTCCATTCAGCGTATCTGCACCAGCAAGAGCGGTTAAAGCGTCATCGCCAGCATTACCAGTTAGGACGTTAATCCGACCATCACCAGTGAGCGTATCATCAAAGCCAGAACCCGCAGCGCTTTCAAAGGTGTTGGTATCTAGAGTGCCGTTATTATCAGAGTCGAAGAAGATGAAGACATCGCCATCGGCATGACCACCGGAAGCAGTGCCTGCACCTAAATCAACCGTAACACTCGCATCGGAAAGGGAATAGCTGACTGTATCATTAGCTCCTCCAGTGGGAATGAAACGAGTACCGCCAGCACCATCAATATCACCTTCACCCCCATCTAGGGTGTCAGCACCAGCACCCCCTTGAATTGTGTCATTGGCATCTCCACCATCAATTTGGTCATCACCATTACCAGTGGTAATGTTGTCACGACCATCGATGAATCCGTCACCATTCAAATCTTCTCCTGGATCTAGCACACCATCATTGTCAAAGTCTGCTCCATCATATGTCGTTACAATGAAGCTACCATCACCCGTTGTGATTGTATGTGCAGTTGGTGCCGCTAGAGCAGGCGCACCAGAATTAACTCCACGACCTGCTCCAAAGTCAAGGTCAGCAACATTATCAAACGAGTTGTTAGCAACAGTAACTGTCACAGCAGCGTTCGCATAATCATTGAAAATAGTGCTGCCTGTCGGTTCAGTTTGCGCTTGGGCAAGTTCAGCAGAGGTAATATTATCTGCAGAAACGTTAGTTACACGGGTTGGCAGTCCTGGTGTTGGAGGGGTAACATTAATGTTCGCTCCGTTGGGGTTAAGGACAGTGACTGTATTGAGAGTGCTGGTTAACTCGCTAGCATCGATATTGATGTTGCTGTTGGGGCTGATTTCTAAACCGAGGTCATTTGTGCCAATTTGGTCAATAACATCAAGGCTGATGAACAGATTCGTGGGATCGTTACTTGCAGCAGGTTGCGTTAATTCGCGAACAATTTCATCAGTCAACGTGATGTTGAAATTGCTAAGAGCGAGGTTTTGGGAGTTGGTGAGTTGAATTTCTTCAAAACCGGCAACATTATTGAAATCTGTGGGATCAGCAGTGAAGGTATCACCCCCATCAGCACGGAAGTCGAGGGTATCAACGTTAGTAACTGTATCGGCGAGACTAGTCCGAATTGCTTCAGTCGTAACCGGAAGCGGAACACCAGAAATGCCATTACCATCAGGGTCAGGAGTGAAACCAATGACAAAACGCTCAGGAATGGGCAAACCAACGCTTGCAGGGTTGATACCGCCTTGACCACCATCGAGGTCGGATAAACCATTGAAGGATTCATCACTGAAGATGAGACGTTCAGAAGCATTACCGCCTTCTACGACAACTTGAGAATCAGGAGCTAAGAACTTCAAGTCGATGACATTGCGATCAAGTGCGTCATCATCGTCACTTAAGGTAAAGTTACCGCTAGCATCAATGGTTAAAGTTGCATCATCGGTTGTGGTATCAACTAAGTTGTCAATTAAAGTAACCTGGTTGAAGACAGGAGAATCAGCGTCACCATTGAGTTGAATCGTTTCAACACCAGTGACGTTTTGAACTTCTGATTGAGAGGTGAGGCGTGTATTAGCAGCTAAGTTGACAACATCACCTGTGCCTTCACCACCGGAAACAGTGTCGTTAGCATTTAAGCGGCTGGCACCACTAGTCGTATTCAATCCGAAGTTAAATGTATCATCGCCTTCATCGCCACTGAGACTATCTTGACCACTGCCAGCCGTAATAACATCATTACCGCCAGCACCAGAAACAACGTTATCACCAGAGGCAACGCTTCTCGGGGGCTCAGGTGCTAAGTTAACAGTGTCGCCTGCTTCACCACCTTGGATAGAATCATTACCATTACCACCCAAAATGGTACCTGCCCCTTCATCAGAAATCGTGACAATGTTGCCTTGCAGTAAAGTGGGGTCAGAGTCGGTATTAGCAAGGGTAAAGTCACCATTTTCTAAGATAACGGTGTCATCTTGACCTACATCTTGTGTATTGATGGTGAGGCTATCAACAACAACTGTTAGAGTATCTGCTTCATCAACATCGGGTTCACCGCGAACCAGTTGACCGAGCAATTCGTTGGTGAGAACAAAATCTCCATTCACTGCCGCGTCACCAGCAATGACATCAATGCCAGAAACATATTCGAGATCGTCAAGGGGAAGTTCACCTGGAACGGCGCTACCTGTGAAGAAGAGGATATCTTCGCCACCAGCAGCAGCGATTGTATCTTCAGAATCAAGATTAGCAAAGTCAGCGGTAATGGTTTCTGGGTTATCAGTGCCAATATAGAAGCTCGCACCAGCAGGAACTGTAAAGTCACCGCCATTGAGGACAGCATTATCGCCTTCGGTGAGGTTAACCACTCGGACACTGTTGGGGTTGATGACATCTAAGTTTGTGGTGTCACCAATGATACGAATTACTTTATCTTGAGTAACGTCCCCTAAATCGATTTCATCATCGGCATCGCCAACAGCAAAGGTGAGAGAGTCTTCCAGAACACCAAAGGTATTAGAACCGCCAGTGATGGAGTCAATGAGTAAATCCGATAAATCTAAGGTATTTCCACCTTCACTATTGGTGGCATCAATTAACTCGACATTGCTAACAGGACGGAGAGAAATATCATCACCATCGACACCGAAGGTGGAATCACTGACCGCACCAGTTTGGAGACGGTCAAAGCCTTCGCCACCATCGAGGACAGGGTCATCGGGGTCACCAACAAGGGTGTCATTGCCACTGTCGCCTTGAACGGTGTCAGCACCACCGCCCCCATCGAGTAAGTCATTACCATCTCCACCACGAAGGGTTTCATCGGCATCAGTGGTAACAAAATCAGCATCATCTGCGGGGGTAATGACATCATCGCCATCTGTCCCCTCAATCAGATTAGGAGTAGGTTCATCGCCCTCACCAATCGTGACTGCATCACCAGCAACCGTTTCATCTCCTTCAGGAACAGTTGTGCCAAGGGTATCAGTTACAAAGTCGCTGTAGCTGACATCTTCCTCATCAATCCCAGCAGTGGCGTTACCACCAGGCTCATAAGTGAAGGTGTCTGCACCGTTGACGTTAATAACAACACCATTGGTTAACGTAATTTGTAAAGCAGTTCCAGCAACAACAGAAGATGCAATTTCTAGACCATCAACGAGTTGGATGCTGTTGCTGCCATCTGTATCGCTAATTGTGATTTCTTTCGGAGTATCGGTTAAAAGAGAACCAGAAATAATATAAGTGTCGTCTCCGGAGAGTCCGCCGAGAATATCGGGAGATGTATTTTGTACTAGTAAAACGTCGTTACCAGAAGTAGCCATGATTTAATTTGTCTCCTATCAGGAAATTTCCGTATCGTTTGCTTAGTTTGGCAATGGAATCGCGCGATTTTAGATCACCAATGAACGCACGATCAAACAGTGGGAGTGGGAGCGAATCTAAACGACTTCAACAGCAACTGCTGCTGGGTCAAGCACATCCTCAAGGGTAAGGGCAATGAGGTCGCCATTAGCATCCGGACCAAAGGTGACGTTTGTTTCTTGGGTAATGACGTTAGATTGTACAGCAATTGTTTCGCCATTGGGTAACGTTTCACCACTAACTTGGTCAAGAGTGGTTGCATCAGCAGCAACACCATCGGGCAGATCCAGTTCTAAGGAGTCTGCTGGGTCAGCTACCGAGAACCCTTGAATGTCAACTTGAGTGTTGTCATCCAACGCTTGGGCTGCAGCTAAGTCAAAGCTGAAGACATCACTATCAGCAGTTCCCGTAATCGGATCAGTGCTACCTGCAGGAATTGAGATCACTTCACCACCATCATCAGGCACGCTTGTGTCATTAATGACAGTATCAATGCTTGCCTCAATTTCACCAAAAGAAAGGGCGGTTGTGAAGGTTTCTTCACCTTCCTCAGCAACGTCCTCAACAATCGGAAGCTCTAAGCTGCCCGTATTTTCAGTGATCTCAATAGTTCCTGTCAAGGGAGCATCAAAGTCCTCAGCATCAATGCCCTCACCGCTAATTGCGTAATCAACGGTTTCCCCATCAGCAATGTTGGTGGTGGTTACCGTAATAGTTGCTGTTCCCCCTTCATCCACAGGATTGGGAGCAACTTCAACGGCAACGGTTGGTTGATCATCAGGCACGCTTGTGTCATTAATGACAGTATCAATGCTTGCGTCAATTTCACCAAAGGAGAGGGCGGTTGTGAAGGTTTCTTCCCCTTCTTCCGCTACATCCTCAACGACGGGAAGATCTAAAGTGCCCGTGTTGCCAGTGATCTCAATAGTTCCTGTCAAGGGAGCATCAAAGTCCTCAGCGTCAATGCCCTCACCGCTAATTGCGTAATCAACGGTTTCGCCATCAGCAATATTGGTGGTGGTTACCGTAATAGTTGCTGTTCCCCCTTCATCCACAGGATTGGGAGCAACTTCTACAGCAATTGTGGGCTCTGGCGGTTCTTCCGCGATGCTGGTATCATTCACAACGGCATCAGCAGTAATCGTATCGCCGTTGACCACAGCCCTTGCCACAATGCCTTCTAACCCTTCAGTGGCTTCATCCTCAGCAAGCTCAATGGAGAAGTCAGCACTGCTTTCTCCAGCAAGAATCGTTGCTGTTTGTTCCAGACTTCCCGTAATATCCGCTTCGTCAATTCCACTCAGGGTTAGTGCAACTTCGGTATCTTCACTAACCGCACTGCCGTCTTCTGTTCCAACGGTAAAGGTTAAGGTTTCTCCTTCATCGACGACGTTGGCGCTTTCGGTCATGATGAATGCTGGAGGGAGAGGAGCAACGCTACTATCATTAACGCTTACTTCACTGCTAAGACTCTCCTCAAAACCAGCAAGGGATGCTGTTACCGTCAGCCCTTCAAAATCTTCTGTGGTTAAATCTTCAGCAAGCTCTACCTCGAAGGTGGTGCTGCTACTTCCCGCTTCAATAACTGCAGTACCGTCGAGGGTTTCACCGACAATATCACCCAAATCGATATCGCCAGCAATGCTGAATTCTACTTCCACATCACTACCGACAACCCCGCCATTATTGGTTTCGACGGTAAACAGGAGCGTATCTCCTTCATTAACGATGTTATTGATAGCATCATTATTTAAGGAGAAGAAGTCACCACGACCTTCACTAAAGCCAAACTGTAAATAATGCTCTAAAGCAGACCCAAAACCGCCTTCTGCAACCGCGTTGGCTACATCAGCATTAGCATTGAGATAGCTTAGGGGATCAAAGAAGTCATAACCTGTTCCTGAGCGACCTTCATTCAAGCCAAAGGCTAAGAAATGCTCTAGACCGCTAACAAAATCCCCATTAGCAACCGCGTCGGCTACATCAGGATTTTCTGCTAAATAGGTTTCTTCTGAAAAAAAGGTTAAGGCTTCGCTTGGGGGGCGAACCAATGCGTCTGCTTCGCTGAAAGCCAAGCCAAATTCGAGGAAGTGTTGAAACCCGCTTTCAAGAGTTCCCGCTTCCACGGCAGCTTCTACATCTGGATTATTCGTTAAATAAAAGTCCTCGTCAAAGAAACTTCTTGCTTTTGATTCACTTATAAATGCCATTACTTGCTTTACCTCACACCGAGTGGTCTTTAACGAACTGGCAGCCTAGACGTTTTTTATTAGTCGCAAGTTCCCAGCTTGACTAAAAATTGATTTTGAGCAGAACTGGTATTCGCGAACTGGAAAATTGGATTAGTGCTAGGAGAACCAGTTTTTGGTACAAATTAGCTTAAATTCTAGACTTAACTCATCATGATAATCGTATATTGGGGCTGATTCAGTTTAATGCTACCCGCCTCCTTTATGGATGTCAAGGACTTTTCTAACTCTTTTGCTCAATTGGTTTGCGACAGTGGGACTTAATCAGGTATCGTTGCTCTGTTGGACTGAATATGGAATAACTGATGAGCCAAAACTCTGGTGTTAAAACGGACGAGAAAAAACAGCATTTTGACGATATTTATATGGAATCGACACCGGTTCCCTTTAAGGAGCGGATTATTGATGCGTTAGATTATATCTCTGATAACAATAATCGGCAGACTTTTGATCGCTTAATTTTGCCCTGGTGTGAGCAACAGGGGGGACAGCCTATTCCTTATGTGGATCTGTGTTGCTGTTTTGGCAATACAACCCTCGCGATCGCGCATAATATGACCGTGGATGAGATTCGGGAAAACTGGAAAGACACAGAAACCGCACAAACCCCTCTCAAACCTCGTCGCCTGAACTTACAAACCACTGGCATCGATATTTCAGAAAATGCGCTGAATTATGCCCAAAACGCGGGGATTTTCGACACAACAATTCAAGCGGATCTGAATCAACCGACTCCTGAAAAGAAAGCACAAGTCTTGCAAACGATGAGTAAGGCGGATATTCTGGTCTCTACGGCTTCATTGGTCTATTTAGAAGAAAGCGCGATTCAAGACTTAATTGGGGCATTTGCCAACGCCAATCGAGAAGGATACTGCATTGTTAACTTCCTCAATCCCTTCGGCTTAGAAAAAGCAGATGCGACCAAACGCATTCTCCTTGACCACTTAACCTTTGTTGGCAGCACCGCTACCCGCCACCGCCGACTCTCGGCATTAGAACAAGAAAACTATCCTGGTGAGGAATGGTCACTTCTCGAAATTTGGGTGCTTAAGCGTAAGGCTTAGCGGGTTCTATTTTTTGTCTGTTCGGTGATGTCACATAGGGCTACGCGCTGGGGAAAGGAAAAAGGGTCTTAGAAAGGGGAAATCCCCCCTCACCCCCCTTAGAAAGGGAAATCCCCCCTCACCCCCTTAGAAAGGGGGGAATGGAAGGACTACCTTGTCGGGTTTGCTTTGCCCACCCTACGACTCCAACTTGTTTGTAGGGAGTGGGGGAGTTGGAGTTGGGGAGGATCTTATTAGAAGATGAGAAGAGGTCATTTGCTCGCACTCGGTTTGAGGAGGAAAAAATCATCATGAAGTTACGTGAGTTACTGGCGACAGTTCCCCAACTTTCGGCGCTGTCGGATGCGCCTAACTTAGAGAAAGAGGTGACGGCGATTGTTACTAACTCCCATCAATGTCAAGGAGGAGAGTTATTTATTGGCTTACCGGGTACCCGTGTAGATGGCGGAGATTTTTGGCGGAGTGCGATCGCTGCGGGCGCGATCGCGGCGATTATTACCCCAGATGCAGCCAAACGCTATCCTCCGACATCAGAGTTTTCTGTGTTTGTTATCGAAAATATCAATGATGTGTATGGACAATTAGCATCTGCATTTTATAATCACCCTTCTCAACAGTTAAAACTGGTGGGAGTCACAGGAACGAATGGCAAAACTACCACCACACACCTGATTGAATTTTTCCTTTCCGTAGCCAAAAAATCGACTGCCCTCTTCGGAACGTTGTATGCCCGTTGGCAAGGCTATAATCAAGTAGCAACGCATACCACACCGTTTCCAGCAGAATTACAAGCTCAACTGGCAACTGCACTTTCGGCGGGCAATGAGTATGCTGTGTTAGAAGTGAGTTCTCATGCTTTAGCCCAAGGGCGGGTTAAGGGATGTGCCTTTGAGGTGGCGGTGTTTACTAATCTCACCCAAGATCATCTCGACTTCCATGAGACAATGGAAAACTATTTTCAAGCGAAAGCTCTTTTGTTTCGTAAGGAATACTTGCGCGATCGCGCCATTATCAATCAAGATGATCCCTATGGTCAACGTTTAATCCAAGAACTGGCAACGGAAAAAGTGTGGCGGTATAGTCGGCAAGATACCAGTGCGGATCTTTATACTGAGAACTTGGTTTACGAAGCCAGTGGCGTACAAGGAACGCTGAAAACTCCCCAAGGAGAGATAACATTTCGTTCACCCTTAGTGGGAGAATTTAATCTTTCCAACTTACTCGCAGCCGTGGGCGCAGCATTACATTTAGGCGTAGAATTAGAAACGATCGCGCAGGCTCTACCGAACTTTACAGGCGTTCCTGGACGGATGGAACGGGTGGTGGTTGCTCCCAGTCAAGACATTAGCGTCATTGTCGATTATGCTCATACACCTGACAGTTTAGAGAATTTATTACGGGCTGCCCGTCCTTTTATTCCCCAGCGACTGATTTGTGTGTTTGGCTGTGGCGGAGATCGCGATCGAACAAAACGTCCGTTGATGGGGAAAATTGCCAGCGATCTTGCTGATGTTCCTGTGGTGACTTCCGATAATCCGCGCACAGAAGATCCACAACAGATTATTGAGGATATTTTAGAAGGAATGGCAAATGCAGAAACGATTGTCCAGCGCGATCGCGCCGTTGCCATTGCCAGCGCGATCGCCATGGCTCAACCAGGAGACGGGGTTTTAATTGCTGGAAAAGGACATGAAGACTATCAAATTCTGGGAACGGAAAAAGTTCACTTTGATGATCGCGAAGAAGCCAGAAAAGGGTTAGAAAAGAGATTAAGTTAAGCGCGATCGGTTAAACCCGAGGCTGTTGGTGATGAACTTCCACCACCGTATGCACATTTCCCCGTGGCGAAAAATCCCCTGTGATCGTCACCTCTAGAGGATCACAGGCAGCCACAAAATCATCTAAAATCTGATTGACCGCCTCTTCGTGGGAAATGTAGCGATCGCGATAGCTATTGATATACAGTTTAATGGCTTTCAACTCAACGATCGCCTGATCTGGCATATAGGAAATATTAATCGTAGCAAAATCTGGATAACCTGAGAAGGGACACTTACAGGTAAACTCTGGGAGGCTCACATCAACTTTATAACGCCGTCCTGGGCGAGGATTGGGAAATGTAATCAGTTCCCCTTCCGCAATTTCTCGCTCCCCATATTTCATTTCTGGACTGTTGGTTAAGTTTTCTGCCATATTCGTTACATTATTCTTAACCAACTTTAACACATATTCACCATCAAGCAGGTTAGCCCCATGAACCAAAAACAATCTTGGGATCTGTGTCGTTTGATTAGAACCTTAACTTATTTTGATGTCCTTCCTGTCATCAGCAGTCTTCCTGGAGTAAAACAAATGATTTTAGGCAAACAAGCGATCGCTCAACCGAAAGCACTGAACCCCCAAACGGGAACCATTCTGGTAGCAGGTGCAACGGGTGGCGTTGGGAAACGGGTCCTGCAACGCCTACAGCAGAAAAACTATCCCGTGCGGGCGTTAGTCCGTAGCATTGAACGTGCGCGATCGATTTTAGGGGATGATGTTGAATTTTACGAAGGAGATATTACCATTCCCGATAGTTTAAAGCCAGACTTAATAGCAAATGTTACCGCCGTTATTTGTTGTACGGGGACGCGCATTCAACCCGTAGAAGGAGATACCCCTGATCGGGAAAAATATTATCAAGGGGTCAAATTCTACGAACCAGAAGTTGCAGAATCAACCCCAGAAGCGGTGGAATATAAAGGCATTCAGAATCTGATCCAACTTGCCAAACAATCCCTATTGGATACTCCTTATTTTCCAATTTTTAATTTTCGCAATACCAACAGCAACCTACCAGCAATGTGGGGGGCTTTAGATGATGTTGTTATGGGCGGTGTCAGTGAGAGTGGACTTGCTCAAGAAGGGGAAAAAGCAGTTTTTTCTGGGAATGTTTCCACAGAAAATAATGGCGGATTTACTTCAGTTCGCACCCGCAATTTTGAACCCAATTTAGATTTATCGGGATACGAAGGGATTTATTTACGAGTGAAAGGAGATGGTAACCGTTATAAATTCTTTCTCCGTTGCGACAATCGTTGGGATGGGATTGGCTATGCCTACTCCTTTGATACGGAAAAAGACACTTGGATTGATGTCTATGTTCCTTTCGCCGAACTCACCCCTGTCTTTCGGGCAAAAACCATGGACGATGCACCTGATTTCAATGCAGCAGCAATTGATTCCATGCAGTTGATGTTAAGTAAATTTGAATACGATAAAGCCCTCAATCCTCATTTTCAACCGGGAACCTTTCGCCTAGAAGTCGAACAAATTGCAGCCTATGGCGGAGAAGCCACCCCACAATGGATTACAATTAGCTCAGCAGGGGTAACGCGACCAGGACGCTCTGATCTTGACCTTAGCCAAGAGCCTCCCGCAGTGCAAATGAATGAGCAATTGGGCGGACTTTTGACTTGGAAACTAGCAGGAGAAAATGCGATTCGCGAAAGTGGTTTACGCTATACGATTATTCGTCCTTGCGCCCTAACCGAGGAAACAGAATCCGAGTCATTACAATTAGAACAAGGGGACACGCTCAAGGGTCAAGTCAGTCGGGAAACCATTGCTCAGTTGTGCGTTGAACTGCTGCAAAGTCCAGAAGCGGTCAATAAAACCTTTGAAGTTGCCAGAACCACAACCAGTAATTCTGCCCTGAATTGGCAACAACAGTTATTAAACTTGGAAGGTAAATAGGGTTGGTAAGCGAAATTGCTTTCTTTTCCTAAAGTCTAGAATGAGCAAAAACCAAGCTGGAGGGAGATTTGGTCTCCCCATCTCCCCATCTCCCCACCTGAAGGTGATTTCAGGAGAATCAAACGACCCCCCTTACCAAGGGGGGCTGGGGGGGATTCCCCTTACCAAGGCAGGGCTGTTTCATTCTCGGGGGAAAAATTGGCAGCGATTGCACTGAAACCCTTATGGATGGGCGCGAAGCCTTCGGCACGAGCTTCACTCTACGCGCATATTTCTTCTGATTTGAGTTATTCATAAGAAAAAAGCCGTAAAACCCCTGCTATTCCTAATCTCTGGAACAGGCAAAAAAATAGAATGAAACAATCCTGCCCTTACCAAGGGGCGCTAGGGGGGATTCCCCTTACCAAGGGGGGCGAAGGGGGGATAATCCAAAATTGATTTAGGATTGCTAAAGGTTTAAGGAATGTGATTTCCTTTTCCTTTCCTTTTTCATAATAATTAAAAACCATTTTTTATAAACCTTAAATTAACCATAACCTTTTCTTAAATAAAAACAAGAAAAACAAGAGTTGTTTTGTGATAACTTGGCGAAGGGTGTGGTGAGTAAAGTACATAATTAACTATGTTATTTGCTATATCTGGATTAAAAAAAATAAGTCATTCATCTATCTTCAGATAGGTGTTTTTCAGTGTCGTGTGGAGTGCTGATCCTAGGAGTGACGAATGACAAGAATTGATGACATTCAAGGCGCTGGACACACCTCTCCTTACCGAGATGAGTTTAATGACGTGGAAATTGACAATGTGATGTGGGAGAGGGTCGTTTCCTGAAGATGAACGCTATAGCTTTATTTTCCAAGGAAAATCCCAACAACTGGATCATATTCTCGTGAGTGACTCCCTAGTCGAATCCGTAGCATTTGACATTGTTCATACGAATCGCGAATTGACCATAACAACAAGTGACCATGAACCGTTACTTGCAAATTTTAATTTTACTGGAGACGATGATATGGCGATTAACTTGAATCCCATTGGAACATTTACAACAGGCGTTTTTGATGAAGGCGCAGCAGAAATTGTCGCCTACGAGGCTGGAACACAAAGCCTCTTTGTTATTAATTCCGATGCAACAACCGTTGACATCCTTGATCTGAGTGACCCCACCAATCCCACTCGCATCGATCAGATTGATGCGACTCAGTTTGGCGATGGTGCAAATAGTGTTGCTGTTAACAATGGAGTTATTGCGGTTGCGATTGAGGGCGAAACCGTAGATAGCAACGGACAAGTGCTTCTCTTTAATACAAGTGGTGGTGAACCTGCTCTGGTCGAAGTTGGCGTTTTACCCGATATGGTCACTTTTACCCCAGATGGCACTAAAGTTTTAGTCGCCAATGAAGGAGAACCCAATGATGACTATACCGTTGATCCAGAAGGCTCTGTCAGTATTATTGATTTAGAAGCAGGTACAGTGTCTAATGCTGACTTTACTGCTTTCAACGACCAAAAAGAAGCCTTAATCAATCGGGGTGTACGTATCTTTGGCCCTAATGCCACTGTTGCTCAGGATTTAGAACCTGAATATATTACGGTTACGCCAGACAGCACAACGGCGTATGTCTCCCTACAGGAAAATAATGCCCTTGCCGTTGTTGATCTTGAAACCGCAACCGTTCAAGACATTTTACCGTTAGGGTTCAAAGACCATAGTCGAGGCTTACCCACTTTAGAACAATTTGAAATTAGTGATACTGTCCTAGAAGCCAATTCCCTACTCCTTGGCAATAGTGATGATCCTTCTGGTGTTCCCCTTGGTGGGCTGTCTGGCTTATTCTTTGAAGGCGTTGACGAAGACGGTAACTTAGAATTTATCACTCATCCCGATCGCGGTCCTGACCTCGGAAGCGAAGACTTAGATGGCGACGGCGAAAATGATGTTCGAGTCTTTGCACTTCCTGATTTCCAACCGAGTCTCAATCGCTTTGAATTAAACCCTGAAACTGGCGAGATTACCTTCACCGAAACCATTGGTTTAACACGCCAAGATGGAACCCCCCTTACCGGTCTGCCCAACTTAGAAGGGGATGATAGTGGTCGTCAAGGACAAGATGCAGAAGGAAATCTGCTTGACTTTGATCCCTTTGGGGCAGATATGGAAGGTGTGGTTGTCAACCCTGCCGATGGCACATTCTGGACAGTCGATGAATATCGTCCTTCCATTTACCACTTTGACACCGATGGCACGTTAATTGATCGTTTTGTTCCTGCTGGAACCGATCCCAATCCTGATGATGATGTCACTTTTGGCAGCGAAACCCTACCTGAAGACTACCTCAGCGCTCGCGACAATCGTGGCTTTGAAGCCGTTTCCTTAGATACAGAAGAAGGCATTCTCTACGCCTTTATCCAAACCCCACTGGGAACTGATGGGACTGGGGAATTTAACCGTGATGTCTCTGATAATTCCCAAGTGATTCGGATGTTGGGGATTGATCCTGCTACTGGTAACCCTGTTGCTGAATACGTTTATTTGCTGGAAAAACCTGCTTTCAGCGAAGGCAATATCGATAAAATTGGTGCAGCTACTTTTGCTGGCGATGGTAAATTCTTCGTGGTTGAGCGCGACTCGGGTACTGAACCCACCAGCAACAAAGTTGTTTACGAAATCAACCTCTCTGGTGCAACTAACCTCTTAGCCGAAGATGCACCTAGCCTTCCTGAAGGAACAACCTTAGAACAACTCAATGCTGATGAACTAGCAGATCAAGGGATTCAAGCTGTCAGCAAAACCGAAGTCACCAACCTTCCTTCTTTGGGCTATCTCCCCAGTGATAAACCGGAAGGAATTGCCCTCCTTGATGATGGGTCTCTCGCGGTTTTAAACGATAACGACTTTGAACCCGAAACCAAAGATACCAGCCTTGGTATTATTTCCTTCAATCAAAGTAACCAGATTGATGCCAGCGATGAAGATGGCATTAACTTCCAAAATATTCCTTCCTTCGGAATGCTTCAGCCTGATGCTATTGACAGCTTTGCCGTCGATGGACAAAACTACATCATCACTGCTAACGAAGGGGATGCTCGGGATTACGATACTTTCAGCGAAGAAGTCGGTCTCGATGACTTATTAGAAAATGGGTTACTCGATCTCAACGATGATGATAACCCTGATACAGAAACTGATGTTGCTTCCACTGGGGAAACCATTGCTGAACTGTTAGCAGAAGATCGTCTGGGCGAACTCGACTTCACGAATGCCACTGGGGATATTGATGGCGATGGCTTAATTGAACAACTCTATAACTACGGTGGTCGTTCCTTCTCTATCCTTGACCAGTTCGGGAACTTAGTCTTTGATAGCGGTGATCAGTTTGAGAAAATTATCGCGGATCAGATCGAACAAGGCATCTTACCGGAAATTGCCTTCAACAATGACAATGATGAGAACGAGTTTGACGCTCGCAGTGATGCCAAAGGACCCGAACCCGAAGCCATTGTTACAGGCATGGTTGATGATACCCCCTATGCTTTCATTGGCTTAGAACGGATTGGTGGCGTTATGGTTTACGAGCTATCGAATCCCAGTGAGCCAGAATTTATTCAGTACATTAATAATCGCAACTTTGTTGATGAGAATGGTGAACCGATTTCGGTGCAACTGGAAGATGAAAGTCTTAATCCTGCCGTGGGCGATTTAGGACCCGAAGGCTTTGACTTTATTCCTGCCGAAGACAGTCCTAACGATCAACCCTTGCTTGCGGTTGGAAACGAAGTCAGTGGTTCAACTACGATTTATAGCGTGGCGGATATGGTAGAAGAACCTGAACCCATTGAAGCCCCTGAACCGACTAATGAACTAGAACTTTCTGTTGCTGGCAGATTTGAAACGGGTGTCTTTGATGAAGGGGCAGCAGAAATTGTTGCTTATGATGCAGGAAGCGAACGCTTGTTTGTCATTAACTCCGACGCAGTAACCGTTGACATTCTCAATCTAAGTGACCCCGGTAACCCTGTTGCAAACCCAATGACAGAAGCACAACAGGTTGAAGATGTACCCGATGGTTCAGCCACAGGTGATTATATCTTTACTATCAGTGAAGACAACACGCTCGCTGTACGAGGTACTTTTAGCGGTCTCTCCAGTCCATTATTCCAAGTGGGTCCAGAAGAAGATGCAGAAGGAAATCCTCAAAGTGCTATTCATATCCATACAGGAGTTGCTGGTGAAAATGGACCAATTCTGCGTAATTTAACTGTGGATACCTTTGATGACGGTCTCTCAGGAGTCTTCAGTGGTGAATTCAATCTTACAGAAGAAGAAGCAGAATTGGCACGTACAGAAGGATTGTATGTTAATCTCCACACGGAAAACTTCAACAGTGGTGAGATTCGAGGTCAATTCGTTCAACCGTCGATTGATGCTACTAGCTTTGGCGATGGTGCAAACAGTGTTGCGGTTAATGATGGCATTGTTGCCGTTGCCATTGAAGCCGAGGAGATTGATGCTAATGGACAAGTGGTGTTCTTTGATACTGAAGGCAATGTAATCAACAGCGTCGAAGTAGGTATTTTACCGGATATGGTCACTTTCAGCCCCGATGGCAATACAGTTTTAGTGGCGAATGAAGGTGAACCCAGCGATGATTACAGCATTGATCCGGAAGGTTCTGTAAGCATCATCGATATTTCTGATAGTGTGGAAAATGCCACAGTTACTAATGCTGGCTTTACTGACTTTAATGACCAACAAGCAGCGTTAGAGGAAAGCGGTGTGCGAATCTTTGGACCGGATGCAACCGTTGCTCAAGACTTAGAACCAGAGTACATTACAGTAAATGCTGAGAGTACCACTGCTTATGTCTCTCTGCAAGAAAACAATGCTTTTGCCGTTGTTGACTTGAATGCTGGTGAAGTTACCGATATCTTACCGCTTGGGTTTAAAGACCATAGCCTCCCTGAAAATGAACTGGATGCTAGCGATGAAGATAGCATTAACTTCCAGACCATTCCTTCCCTTGGAATGCTTCAGCCTGACTCTATTGCCAGCTTTGAAGTTGATGGTGAAAGCTACATTGTGACTGCCAATGAAGGGGATGCTCGGGATTACGACACTTTCAGTGAAGAAGTCGGTCTCGATGACTTATTAGAAAATGAGTTATTGGATCTCAACGATGACGATACCCCCGACGTGGAAACTGATGTTGCTTCCACTGGCGAAACCATTGCGGAACTGTTAGCCGAAGATCGTCTGGGCGAACTCGACTTTACCAGTGCTACTGGGGATACCGATGGCGATGGCTTAATTGAACAACTCTATAACTACGGTGGTCGTTCCTTCTCTGTCTTTGATGAATCGGGTAACTTGATCTTTGATAGCGGCGATGATTTCGAGAAGATTATTGCCGATCAAATTCAGCAAGGGATCTTACCCGAAATTGCTTTCAATAACGATAATGATGTCAATGAGTTTGATGCTCGCAGTGATGCCAAAGGACCGGAACCAGAAGCGATCGCGACAGGCGTTATTGAGGGAACTCCTTATGCTTTCATTGGTTTAGAACGCATCGGTGGCATCATGGTCTATAACCTGTCTGACCCCACGTCCCCTGAGTTCGTTGAGTACATCAATAATCGCAACTTTGTTGATGACAATGGCGATCCGATTTCAGTACAACTTGAGGATGAAAGTCTCAATCCCGCAGCAGGGGATTTAGGACCCGAAGGCTTTGACTTTATTTCTGCTGAAGAAAGCCCCAATGGTCAACCCTTACTCGCTGTCGGAAACGAAATCAGTGGTTCAACCACAATTTACAACATTGATGTCGCTCAGCAAGAAACCTTTACTTTAGAACTACTCCATGCTGCCGATCAGGAGGGTGCAGCCCCAGCAGTGAGTGATGCTCCGAATTTCTCGGCTGTCCTCAATGCGTTGAGAGAGCAAGACTTGGGGAATGATGGCTTAGAAGATAATACATTAACCCTTTCTTCTGGTGATGCCTTTATTGGTGGAGTCTTCTTTGAAGCATCGGAAGCAGTTTATGGGGCCAACGGTATTGGTGACATCCAAATTCAGAATGAACTCGGCTTTAGCGCGATCGCGCTCGGAAACCATGAATTTGATTTTGGCACAGAAACCTTAGCCAGCTTAATTGACGGCTCAGCAGGGGAAGATCCAGAAAACCCAGACAGTGGTACGATCCTTGGTTCAGACTTTACTGGAGCAAACTTCCCTTACCTCGCGACTAATCTTGACTTCTCCACTGATGAAAACTTATCACCATTAGAAGTTGAAGGTGGTCAGCCCCCACAACCGAATACCGTAACCTCCTCGACCCTCATTGATGTCAATGGTGAAAACATTGGTGTCCTCGGTGCAACAACACCAAATCTTGCTGCTCTCTCCTCTCCCGGTAATGTCGGGATCTCACCGAGTCCGTTTAACACTAACCCAACCGATGCCCAACTTGATGCACTAGCCAGTGAAATTCAGTCGGAAGTGGATCTGTTACTGGCTGATAACCCCGATCTGAATAAAGTTGTTCTGCTGGCTCATATGCAGCAACTCAGCATTGAGGAAGCACTGGCTGAGCGCTTAGAAAATGTTGATATCATTGTCGGTGGCGGTTCTAATACTCGTCTCTTTGATGAAAATGACCGTCCTCGTGAAGGGGACAGTGTCCAAGGGGAGTATCCTAAATTCATCACCAATGCTGGCGGTACTTCAACAGCAGTCGTCAACACAGATGGCAGCTATAAATATGTGGGTCGCTTAGTTCTCGATTTTGATGCCGAAGGTAATATTATCCCAGAAAGCTACGATGCCAATGTATCTGGTGCTTATGCCACAGATGACCAAGGTGTAGCCGATCTCAATGCAGGTGATTTAGTTGATCCAGAAGTTCAACAAATTGCCGATGAAATTGAAGCACAAATTATTGAAACTGAATCGAATCTCTTTGGTCTTTCTGATGTGTTCCTCAATGGAAATCGCTCTGGTGGTCCTTTAGATGGCGTTCGGACTCAAGAAACAAACCTTGGTAATCTCACGGCTGATGCTAACTTAGCAGAAGCGCAAGAAACTGACCCCACAGTTGTTGCTTCCATTAAAAATGGGGGTGGTATCCGCGCCTCCATTGGAGAAACATTGGTTCCCCCTGGCGGAAATGAAGCAGTTCGGATCCCGAACGAAGAAATTGTCATTGATGGGGAGCTTGTTAAGCCAGAAGGAGGAATTAGCCAAACCGACATTGTAACGACCTTAGCATTCAATAATGGCTTGACCTTGCTCACACTGACCAAGGAAGAACTGGTTGATGTCCTTGAACACGGTGTCAGCGCACTTCCCGAAGTAGCGGGTCAGTTCCCGCAAATTGCCGGTGTTGAGTTCTCCTACGATCCAGAACTACCTTCTGGTGACCGAATTCAAGAGGCAAGTATTGTCGATGAAAGCGGTAATTCTATTGCTGAGCTAGTTGACAATGGCGAGATTGTTGGCGATGCAACGGAAGAATTCCGAATTGTAACGCTTGGTTTCTTGGCTGAACCTCGGTTTGACGACGAGGGGAACTTTATTAGTGGTGGCGATGGTTATCCTTTCCCGAATACCAACACTGATCCAGAAGTCGGTGCAGTGGGTAATTCAGAAGTGATTGAGCGGGTTAACCTTGTCCAACTCACTCAGGAAGGCGTTCAGACTGGCGAGGCAACATTTGCTGATGATGGCACTGAACAAGATGCTCTGGCTGAGTATCTTGCGGAAAACTTCCCTGCTGATGATGATCCCAATACGCCTGTCTTCTCTCAAGAGGATACTCCTGTCAGTGAAGATACTCGCATTGTTAATCTTTCGCTGCAAGAGCCTGAACCTGAACCTGAACCTGAACCCGAAGAACTCAGCTTTGGCGGTTTAGAAGCCGATACCCTAGAAGCCACTGTTGATTTTGCTGGCGAGAACAGTTTGGTCTTTGCAGGTGAAGGAGACGATGCTATCTTTGCTGCTGAAGGCAGTGGGGGTAACCGCATCTACGCCGGTGCTGGTGATGATGAAATTGTTGCGGGTACAGACGATCGCGTCTTTGGTGGTGCAGGAAACGATATCCTAGAGGCAACAGTTGGTTCGGGCAACCGTCTTTCTGGTGGTGTCGGTGATGACGATTTCTTTGCTGGTAGCAACAACCGTTTAGTCGGGGGTGACGGCAGCGATCGCGCGTTCTTTGTCGAAGGGGGCAATAACACCGTAACTGGTGGCGCAGATGCGGATCAATTCTGGTTAGCCAATGGTGATTTACCTGAAAGTGCAAACATCATTACCGACTTCTCCGCCGGTGAGGATGTCTTGGGAATTGCTGGTGTTGATTTAGAGTTTAGCGATCTCGTCATTGGAAGCAGTGAAAACAACACTGTCATTGCAACTTCTGATCAAGACTTAGCCATCTTATTAGGAGTCCAAGCTGACACAATCAGTGAAGACAACTTTGTTTTTGAAACTGGAACAGTGAGCTAGGCTGATTAGTCGATCTGAGGAGGAGGAACGCCCCTCCTTCTCCTAACCAACACTTGGCATCATGAATGACTAAATCTTTGGAATTAATTAAGGTGGCAGTTGATAAAAAAAACTTTGCCACCTTTTTATGTTTAAATGATGCTAGATTCGCTGATATTTTATGAGGTAATCAAAATGGAAGACGAAATGCCAATTTTTAGTCCTTTTAATCCAGAAACGGATGACCCAATCACTCTAGTTGAGGCAATTCTAGAAGAGGGATCAAGCCTCACAATTGACCCTGATAGTATTTCCTATAGCGGTGGGTTTATTACTGAACCACAAACATCCTTCTATGATGGCAGTCTGGAACTCAATATTGATTCTGGTATCTTGCTCACATCGGGGGATGCGACACCTCCCACTGAAAATACAGAAAGCGGATATACTGTCAACCAAGAGGGCAATACTGATGAAGATCTTCAAGCTGTTGCCGATAGTGCATTTGAAAGTGCTGGAACGGTTCAGGATGCTAACATCCTAGAATTTTCATTTACGGTTGATGATCCTGATGTTACTTCAGTAACGTTTGATCTACTCTTTGGCTCTGATGAATTTCCTGAATTTTCTGATTCCTCATTTGTTGATGTTGCTGCTGTTTTTGTCAATGGGGAAAATCAAGCACTCTTTAACAATGATGAGAACCAACCCCTCAGTATTATTAATGAAAATCTAGCTCTGGGTAATTTCATTGATAATGACAGTGGTGGTCTGCTGCCAGAAAATTTTGGCGGTGAAACCCGTACTTTGCCCATTGAATACGATGGTGTTAGCTCTGCATTAACCATTTTTGCTCCTGTTAATCAAGGAGAAAATACTGTAAAAATTGGTGTTGGTGATACTGGTGACCAAGCGCTGGATTCTGGTTTATTTGTTGCTAACTTTGGCACCAGCACCATTGGTGATGGCGGTGGTAGCGGTGTCCTCATTGATATTTTAGGCACAGCAGAAGATGATGAGCTCACCGGTACAGGCGGTAATGATTTCATCCAAGGCTTTGAAGGAAACGATATAGTCGATCCAGGGGCTGGCAACGATGTCATTGATCTCGGACCTGATAATGATACCTTGATTGGCGGTAATGGCGATAACAACGCTGATGGCGGTGAAGGAGAGGATACTGGAAGCTATAGCGGTTCCTTTGCTGAAACTAATGTTGAAATTATTGATGAGAATACGGTTCAAGTTGGAGAGAACACAGACACTCTAACTAACTTTGAGTTCTTAGAATTTGATGACCAAACCGTAGAAATTGCTAGCTTACAAGATGATTCCGAACCCGAACCCACACCAGAAGGGGTGGAACTCTTTGCTGAAGCTGATGATGAGGTATTAGACGGATCAGCAGGAGATGATCTCCTAGAAGCAGTTGGTTTTAGTGGGAATACACTGAATGGATTCGCAGGGGTTGATGAACTCATTGCAGGAACGAATGGTACTCTCAATGGCGGAGAGGGTGATGATATCTTAGAAGCCACTCCTAGCGGTGGCGGAAATGTCCTCAACGGTGAAGCTGGAGATGATGATTTATTCGGTGGCAATGTTCCTGATAATCCTGATACGTTAAATGGTGGCGATGGTAACGACCGTCTATTTGCTGGGTTAGCGGGTAATACCCTCAGTGGCGGGGCTGGTAGCGATCAGTTCTGGATCGCGCAAGCGGAACTTCCCCAATCTTCGATCTTGATTACTGATTTTGCTCAAGGAACAGATGTTATCGGTATTGATGGTTTAGGTGATATTGTTGCCACCTTTGAGGATTTAAATATTCAGCAAACGGATAATACAATTATCTCTGTTACTGCTGAGGGAGAAGAGATTCCCCTCGCTGTTTTAGAGGACTTTACTGATTCGTTAACGGCAGATGATTTTGCCTTAGATGGTGTTGTCCCTGAACCTCCTGAATTACCTACTGTTGAACTTTCTGTTGACCCCACCAGTGGTAGTGAAGCTGAAGAAACTGTCTTTACTCTCACCGCTACTGCTTCGGAAGCTGTCAGTGAGGAACAAACGGTTGATTTAACCCTTGGTGGCGATGTGGATGCAGACGATTTTGCAGGTGAGATTCCCACCGCGATCAGTATTGCTGAGGGGGAAACCAGTGGCTCAGTGAGCTTAACGGTCAATGATGATACAGTCCAAGAAGGAGAGGAAACTGCCACCTTTACCATTTCTAATCCCAGTGAGGGCTTGAGTCTGGGAGATGTGGTCGCGGTAGAGAGCGCGATCGCGGATAATGACGACGATCCGACTCCTGCTGGTGATGAAATCTTCCGATTCTTTAATACGGTAACAGGAGGACACTTCTACACAGCCAGTGCAGAGGAGCGAGATTTTGTTAACAATAATCTACCTGACTATGAATTTGAAGGAACTGCTTTCTTAGCAGCCCAAGAAGACGACGAGAATGCAACGCCAGTCTTCCGCTTTTATAATCCTGCTGAAGGAGAACACTTCTATACAGCCAGTGAAGAAGAGAAAGAGTTTGTTGAAGATAATCTTTCTCAATTCGTGTCGGAAGGGACTGCTTTCTTCGCTTATGAAGAGTCTTTATCTGAAACAGTTCCCGTTTTCCGTTTCTTTGATGCAGAAGGGGGTGGACACTTCTATACCTCCTTTACCGATGAAAGCAACTTTATCCAAGAAAATTTACCTGACTATGACTTTGAAGGCACTGCTTTCTTTGCCAATCCAGTCAGCGAAGCAGAAGTGGTTTAATTGCATTTGCTCAAACCGCTTAATTGTGAGCCTTTTGTCTCAAACAAATTAACATAAAGCACAAAGCCCAATTTTCCTCCCTCAGTCGAGGGGGGATTTTTTTGACGCGGGTAAAGGTTAAAATTGGAAAGAAGAATAATTTCTGCTTCCGTGCAACTCTAGTTGTGAATGATTGACCAAATTTTAGATTTTTCCCCGAATGTTGGGGTTGAAACCCCCATCTTATTAGTTGTTTTAGTGGCGCTGGAGGCAGTTTTATCCGCAGATAATGCCATTGCCTTAGCAGCGATCGCGCAAGGATTAGAAGGACATAAATTACAACGGCAAGCCCTCAATTTCGGCTTAGTGGCAGCGTACATTTTACGGATGACCCTGATTTTTACGGCCACTTGGGTGATCCAGTTTTGGCAGTTTGAACTCCTTGGGGCTGCTTATCTCCTGTGGCTTGTCTTCAGCTATTTCACCTCAGATGAAGAAGACAACAGTCATCACCACCATGGTCCAAAGTTTAAGTCCTTTTGGCAAGCAATTCCGATGATTGCCTTAACTGATTTAGCTTTTTCCTTGGATAGTGTGACCACCGCGATCGCGATTTCAGAAAAAACTTGGCTCATTATTACAGGGGGAACCATTGGTGTGATTACGTTGCGCTTCCTTGCTGGATTATTTATCCGTTGGTTAGACGAATATGTCCATCTGGAAGATGCGGGTTACATCACAGTGGGGTTTGTCGGTTTACGACTGTTGCTGCGTGTGGTTGCTCCCAGTTTTGTTCCTCCGCAATGGTTGTTAATTGCTGCTGTCGCGATCGTCTTTGTTTGGGGATTTTCGGAAAAGAAACCCCAGAAATAGTCAACCTAAAGTAATTAATAAAACACCCACTACCATTACGGTTGCACCAGCAGCCCGCTCCCGCAAGCCTTTTTCCTTAAAAATCAAATGTCCCCAAAACACACTCAGCAAGGCACTCATCCGTTTAATCGAAATGACGTGAGCCACAAGCGTTAAACTAATGGCTTGCATCTGACAAAGTACCACTAAACCTTGTAGAAAACCGATGGGAACTAGGGTGGGTAAGTGACGAACCACCTGCTGAAGACTATTTCGAGATTTATACAACATAATGGGCAACATTCCTGCAGCAATGTAACTATAGTTGGCAATTGCCCAAAATGTTGGTGAAGAATTTCGTACTCCCACTTTATCAACCGTTGAACTTAAACTCCAAATAAACGCAACCAATAACATCAGTTGTGACCCTTTTTCTTTTAGTAAGGATTGAAAGGGAGCAAAATAACTTTTCTGCTTTTGTTTTAAGTTGAGAACATAAGAACCAGTAACAATAAAAATAATGCCAACAGCGTCGATCGCGCTCGGTTTTTCTCCCACAATCAGAGGAGATGTAATCAATAAAAATAAAGGAGTAAACGTCACTAAAGGCACAGCTAAAGACAAATCAGCGAGTTTTAACGCTCGAATATAAAGCAGCATCGAAACCACATTAAAACTTCCCCCAGCCACAAGAGCAAAGATAAAGTTATCTCCCAGTTCTGGCACTTCAATAATTGCTAATAAAGGAAGCATTAAAGGGAGGGTGAAAAAGATCATCGACCAAGCAACAACATATTCATCTAATCGCTTTAAACCCTGTTTACTCGCCACATCTTTTGCCGATTCAAAAAACGCTGTTGACACTGCAAAAATAATCCAAATCATTTTTTATTATTTGTTCTTTGTTCTTTGTTCAGTGATTCGTCTGGCTGTGGGGTTTTGAAAATTGTAATCAAACAGAAAAAATAATCTGAAATATTTTAACCGCTCTAGACTTGACAAATGCCCCTTAATCTTGTCAAATTCCAAAAAACAACAAATGAGGAAAGACAAAGCCAATGAAACGGAGACAATTGATTAAAAATAGCGCGATCGCGCTGGGAAGTACCAGTGCCCTTGCTGCTTGTTCTCAAGCCACCAATTCTTCTTCTAATACTGACACTAGCACTCTACCCCAAGTGCGTTGGCGGATGGCAACCAGTTGGCCCAATTCTCTCGATACCATTTATGGAGGCGCAACGAGGCTTGCTGACCGTGTTTCGGCAATGACTAACGGACGTTTTACGATTGAACCCTATGCTGCTGGAGAAATTGTCCCCGCCCTACAAGTGTTAGATACCGTGCAAGCGGGAACAGTGGAATGTGGTCATAGTGCCAGTTACTATTACATCGGCAAAAATCCCGCCCTTGCCTTTGGCACAACCGTCCCCTTTGGTTTAACCGCCCAACAACAAAATGCCTGGCTTTATCATGGCGGTGGCTTAGAAGCCATGCAAAAACTCTATGCTGATTTTAATGTCATTAACTTCCCGGCGGGGAATACTGGGGCGCAAATGGGGGGTTGGTTTAACAAAGAAATCAAGACAGCGAGTGACCTCAATGGCTTAAAAATGCGTATTCCTGGTTTAGGAGGAAAAGTAATGTCTCGCTTAGGGGTCAATGTGCAAGTGATTGGCGGTGGCGAAATTTTCTTAGCCCTAGAAAGAGGAGTGATTGATGCTGCGGAATTTGTTGGCCCCTATGATGACGAAAAGTTAGGCTTACAAAAAGCAGCCCCTTTCTATTATTATCCAGGTTGGTGGGAGCCTGGAGCAATGCTAGAAGTGCAAGTCAATCGCTCAGCTTGGGATCAATTACCGAAAGAATACCAAGAAATCTTTAAAACCGCAGCGATGGAATCGAATCTGAATATGCTAGCGAAATATGATGCACTCAATGGGGCAGCGTTACAAAGACTGATCCAAGGCGGAACGAAATTAAGAACCTATTCCCCAGAAATTATGCAAGCAGCGCAAAAGGCAGCATTTGAACTGTATGAAGAGAACGCCAGCCAAGATGCTACCTTTAAGGAAGTTTATGAGCAATGGAAGCAGTTTCGAGACCAAGTTTCCCAGTGGAATCAAGTGAATGAGCTTAGTTTTGCCCGTTTCATTAACGAAAGTTCAGGTTAAACTTGGGCGAATAATTCCTCCCAACTGCGGGGGGATTCTTCTGGTTGAGCAACAATTTCCACAATTTTATTTTTCGCTTCTGGTTGACTCAACGCAGCAACACACACTTGCGCCACCTTCTGACGGGGAATACTCCCTTCAAATAAAGTATCCGCTTGAGACATCACCACTGCATCGGGGTTGTCTTCATTTCTCAAGCCCCCGGGACGGACAATTGTATAAGTTAAGCCACTTTGCTGTAACTCTGCTTCTGCTTGCTTTTTCCAATACAAAACCAGCCAAAACAAGTTTAAGGGATGGAAAAAGCGGGAGACACAGAGAGAAGACACCATGACAAACTGTTCAATATTACTCTCTTTTGCCAGTTGAATCAGATTTTTTGTTCCTTGATAATCCACTTGGTAAGGACCAGTGGGATCAAGACTAGGACGCGCCCCCGTTGCGGAGAGAACAACGGTACAATCGGTAATAGCACTTTGTAAGCTATCTGGTTTCAAGACATCCCCCAAAACCAACTCTGCTTCTGGCGGTAAAATTTCTTTTGCCACTTCCAAATTTCTCACTAACGCCCGCACGGGAATATTCGAGCGCACCAACTCCTGAACAATTCGTCGTCCCGTTTCTCCCGTTGCCCCCGCCACAAATGCTTTCATTGGTTATCACTCCTTACTTAAAATTGATCTTTCATCCCACGCAGTCGCCCAAACGTCTGCACTGGATCTTGAGTTTGCGCGATCGTTTGTAAATTTTTATCATCCCAACGCAGAAAGGGATTTGTTTCTTTTTCTTGTTCTAAGAGTGAAGGAACAGTTGCTTTTCCTTCCCGACGGGCTTGTTGTACTTCCTGATAACGCCTTTGCACGACAGGATTATTCGGTTCAATGCTAATGGCAAACTTATAATTTTTCAGGGTGTATTCGTGGGCGCACCACAATCGCGTTTGATCAGGAAGCTGCTTTAACTTACTTAACGAGTCCACCATTTGACGCGGTGTGCCTTCAAATAAACGCCCACAACCGCCAACGAACATGGTGTCACCAGCAAACAGTTCACCGACAGCTTCCCCCTCAGCAGGGGGGAAATAGTAGGCAATATGACCACTGGTGTGTCCAGGGACAAACAACACTTCCCCTGAACGTCCGCCAAACGTTACCGTATCTCCTTCTTTTAAAAACATTTCTTGATGAGGAATACGCCCTTCATCATCTGCACTACCATAGACCACGGCTTGAGGATAGTGTTTTTTGAGTTCGCGATTGCCACCAACATGATCAAAATGGTGATGGGTATTAAAAATGGCAACTAACTCGGCATTTAGTTCTTGCAGACAGTTCAAAACCGGTTTTGCCTCAGCAGGATCAACCGTAGCTGCAATGTTTTGCTTCGGATCATAAAGGACAAAAATATAATTGTCCGACAGAGCCGGTAAACGTTTTACTTCCATGGTTTCCTCCCAATGAGGTTACGTCTGTTCTTCTAAGGCTGCTGAGTTTTCAGTTCCTGATGCTCCTTCACTGGGTAACTCTAAACAGTACCCAGCCCCATAAACCGTTTTGATGTACATGGGATGACGGGGTTCTGGTTCCAGTTTAGTGCGGAGATGGCGAATATGCACCCGAATGGTTTCAATATCATCATCGGGATCATAACCCCACACCTCCTTCAGGATTTCACTGGGAGATACCGTTTGTCCATGGCGTTGCAATAAGCAGTGCAGGAGTTCAAACTCTAAATGGGTCAGCTTCACGGTTTGACCAAACCAGATCGCCTCGAACCGTTCGGGAACAAGGGTCAGGGGGCCGTAATTGAGAATTTCGCTGTGTTTTGCTGCTTTGGGAATACGATCAGTGCGACGGAGAAGGGCGCGGACTCGCGCTAACATTTCTTCCACTTCAAAGGGTTTGGTGAGATAGTCATCTGCACCAGCATTAAACCCTTCTACTTTGTCTTGAGTTTGACCCAAAGCCGTCAACATCAAGATCGGAATGTCAGCAGTGCGATCATCACGCCGTAAGCGTTGGCATACAGTGAGACCATCGACGCGAGGTAGCATCAGGTCAAGCATGATTAAATCGGGTTGCAGTTGTACTGCGAGGGCTTGACCCTTAATACCATCATTTGCAGGTTCTACGGTGTAGCCTGCCATTTCAAGATTAATCGTAACTAATTCCGAAATGGCGGGATCATCATCAATAACAAGGATTCGAGGCATCATTATGATAGCGTTAGCTATACTTTTGTTTAGGGTTTGACAAGATGTGTAAAGGAAAAATTAAGATTTACCTACCGATTATAGAAGTTTTGTTGCAATCCTTTTTTCTTGATAAAGATTTTTTGAAGAAGTGATAAGGCTAATTATAACTATCTTCAACAAGTCTTAAGAATTATAACGAATAATAGGTCTTTATTACCAGTGATGACAACTTCCTTTACATCTTATACTCCACCTCGGTATCTCCGTAACGGGATTGTGCAGACCATTGCTACAACTTATTGGTACGGGAAAACGTGGGAAATCTGGAAAGAACAGGTGGGATGGTTACCCAGTTCTTCTTCTCTACCGTGGGAAGAAAAAGTTTTTCTGGGGGCGGAGGATGTCCCTTTGTGGGGAAAATGGGCTTGTCCACCGAATGCAGATGGCACGATTATTATTAACTACGGGATCACAGGCAATACGGAACAATCGTGGTACGCTTATTTAACGGCTCATAAAGCCTATACTCAGGGATGGGCGGTTTTACTGTACGATTGGCGCGGTCATGGGAAAAGTGCGGAACTCTCCCCAGTCCCAATGTCAGATGGTTGGTGGGAAGGATTAGATCAAGTTCGACTAGCGGAACAGTTAGTGACACTGGGTTGTCCAGAAAAAGTCGTTTTGATTGGGTTTTCTTTGGGAGGACAAGTGGCTTTATGGGGCTTGAAAGCAGCCCAAGAGAATCGTTCTTTCATTCAAGCAGCAGCAACCTTAACCCCTAATCTAGAATCAAATTGGACGCTCGATTATTTAGTCAGTTATCCCTTTGGGCGTATCGTCGAAAACAAGTTTGCTCGGGAGTTAAGAGAGGAAGCGCGAAAAAAAGCAGCCCAGTTTCCAGAATCGGTTGATCCCCGTGTGGTTGATCGCATTGATTCGATTCGCAGTTTTGATCGGGAAATTGTGATTAATTACTATGGATTTGCTAGTGATACGGAATACTATGATTCCACCGCAGGGTTGTATTTACTGGATCAGCTACAGCTTCCTTATCTGATTGTTTATGCAGCCGATGATCCCATTTTTGAGCCTAGGATTATTCCTGAAATGAAGAGGAGAGTAGAAGATAATTCTTATGGTCATCTTTTATTAACCAATCATGGCGGTCACGTTTCCCATATTAGTCAAAACAATGGCGTTGAAGATCAGTTTTGGGGGATTAATCGCTTACTGGAGTTTCTTAATCAGATTTAACGACTTTCTTGCAAGAGTGTATTGCTAATCATTTTATTGAGGTTAAAATCAGCAAGTTTTTCTGCAACGGCGATTTCATCCACAGTCCAAGGGATAATTTCAATAGGGTCTTGGCGTAAGCAAGTTGATGTTACATAAGGAGATGTTAAAACTAAAGAAAAGTGAGGCAAAATTGCTGCATGATTCAGGTTAAGTGTCGCCAAATAATCTTCTGTATATTGGCTGGGATCAGCAATTCCATAACCGATCGCGCATTCTGGAAATTGTTCTCGAAGGCTGGTTATAAATTTATGATCAAAAGAAATAATCGTGCAGCGATCGCGCCACGTTTCCAACAGTGTAATTAAATGATTAGCTCCCTGAAACGACCAAGTTTGCGGATATTTCAATTCAATATATAAATGAACATTACTAGAAGCAAAAAGCTCTAACACCTCACTTAAAGTGGGGATCGTCTCTTGAGAAAAACGAGGATCAAACCAACTCCCTGCGTCTAGTGATTGTAATTCTTTAACAGTTTTTGTTGCAACATTTCCTTGACCATTTGTTGTGCGATCCACAGTTGCATCATGAATCACAACAGGAACCCCATCTCTAGATAAATGAACATCAAATTCAACCCCAATAATCGGTTGTTCTAAAGCGCTTTGAAAACTGGCAAGGGTATTTTCGGGCGCGATCGCGCTATACCCCCGATGGGCAATTAGATTAGTCATTAGTCATTAGTCATTAGTCATTTATTAAGTGGGTAGTGGGTAGTTTTTTTCTTCTTTACTATCCACTATCCACTATCCACTGTTAACTATCCACTGGTCACTGGTCACTGGGAAAAAGGTTCGGGAAAAGTGTCAGCATTGATGCACTCTTCCATCGCGATCGCGGGATCGATAGCTTGTTCAGTGGTATTGGTTAACCCCACCACACATTCCGAGTAACGAAGAGGGAGAATACTACGCCGACAATTTTCGACAATAATTCCTGGGTCATCCGCTTCGAGAAATTGGTTGATATCAACGACGCAACTGGCTAAATCAAGGGGGCGGCGATCGCGATAGCAGTTATATAATCCTTCCTCGGCGGGAATTCCTACTTCTTGATTCATACTTAACACACATAAAGATAAATCTTTGGGACGAATGGCATCTGCACAAGCAGCAGAGGCTTCTTCAGCAGATAAGCCCGCTTCTTGTAACTCTTCTCCACAAATTTTAAACTCATCGCCGATGGCAGCTTGCAGAGGGCGGGTCGGAGTTAGCATAAAGAAAAGCCCTGCTTGGAGAGCAGCGATCGCGCTGAGGCGAGTTGTCCAACGTAATAAATTTAAGGGTTTCATCTTGTATCAGTTAGGAATAAAATGTGTTTCTTGCAAGTAAGATCGCTCAAGTGTAAGCAAACACCCTTATTTTCCCTGAAAAAAACTGATGACACAACCATCTCAACCCCTCTCTCTCCTTTTTCTCTCCACTCCCGTTGGTGCACTAGGCACGGGTGAAGGGGGAGGGGTAGAATTAACCATTAAAAATCTCGCCCAAGATCTCTTACACAGCCAACATCATGTCAAGATTGTTGCCCCCACTGGCTCTTATTTTGAAAATCTCCCCATTGAAACCATTGCGGGAAACTTACAAATCCCCGCCCAAGGAGAAGGAAGAGACGCGCCGATCCAACTTCCTGAAAATTCTGTTTTAGCCAATCTGTGCGACTATGCACGAGAAGTTCAATCCGACTATGACTTAATTGTCAACTTTGCCTTTGACTGGCTTCCCTTTTACCTAACTCCCTTTTTCCAAACCCCGATCGCGCATTTTATTAGTATGGGGTCTATGAGTGATGCGCTCGATGAAATCATGACCCAAACCATCACTCGTTTTCCCGAAACTTTTGGTGTTTACACCCGCACCCAAGCGGAAACGTTTCCGTTTAGCGAGGCTTGTCGCTGTTTGAGTAGTGGTTTAGATTTATCTCTCTATGAATTTAGTCCTAAAAGCAATGATTCTCTGGTCTGGTTGGGTCGCATTGCACCAGAAAAAGGCTTAGAAGATGCCGTCGCAGCCGTGCAACAATTAGATATTCCTCTCAAGATTTTCGGCTGGATGCAAGATGAAGCCTATTGGCAGGAGATTTGCAAGCAGTATCCTAACGCTCCCATTGAGTATGGCGGGTTTTTATCCACAACAGAATTACAAAAAGCAATCCGTGAGTGTCGAGGCTTATTGATGACTCCCCGTTGGGTGGAAGCCTTTGGTAATGTTGCTATTGAGGCTTTAGCTTGTGGTATTCCTGTTATTTCTTATCGTCGGGGGGGCCCAGCAGAAATTGTTCGCGATGGCAAAACAGGATTTTTAGTCGAACCTGATCGTGTAGAAGGGTTGGTGCAAGCTATTGATCGTCTTGATGAAATTGATCGCCTTGCGTGTCGTCAACAAGCAGAGGAGGAATATTCTTTATCTGCCTTGCGCGATCGTTTTTTGGCTTGGTTTTACGACATTTTGCAGCGCGATCAGGTTGAGCCGTAAGGTTGCGAGTTGGATATTTATCGTGATATCCTTACAATGGTATTGTTGACTATAATCAAATTAGCGGACTGGACATCCCAGACCGAGTGGGAAACTCGAATTGCCTTCTTGAAATTTATATTAGATTTTACGATGAAATTTGTATTAGATTTATGGGTTGTTCGAGAAAAAGAACCTCGTTACTGTAAATACTAGTGAGATTGAAAGAAATCGCCTACTGCTCTAGGAAGTAGTTTTGATTACCCTTTCCTAAATTAATATACTCATCAAACCATGCTAACCTTGACTCGTAACAACACAACCCAAGATTTAAAGGAAATTCAAGCTCGCATTGCAGCCCTAGTGCGAGGTATTCAAACTCAGCCCGACAATGCTGCAGACTATGCTGAAGCCTTAGAGGTGCAATTGTTATTGCTCAACGAAGTTATTGAAAACTTACAGAGGTAGCCGCACGCGCCCAGGGCAATTAGACGTGGGATATAAGGCCCAGAGCGAAGGTGAGGATTCGTTGAAGGCTACTCTTCGAGAAGTCGCTTCGCGCCTACGATAGCCTGAGACGAACAAACCCGATTCATTTGTGTTATAATTTAGTTACGCCAGAAGGAGAGCGTAATGTTTGTTATTGAGTACAAAGTCAAAGCCAGCAAAACTCAATACTCTGCCATAGACGAAGCAATTCGTACTGTTCAGTTTGTACGGAATAAGTGCGTTCGTCATTGGATGGATAATAACGGTGTTGGCAAGTACGACCTCAGCAAACTTTGTAAGCAGTTAGCTGATGAATTTGACTTTGCTAAAAAACTCAATTCTCAAGCCAGACAAGCGGGTTCTGAACGGGCTTGGTCAGCTATCAACCGTTTCTACAAAAACTGTAAAGCAGGTATTAAAGGAAAAAAAGGTTATCCTAAATTCCAAAAGAACAACCGCTCAGTTGAGTATAAAACAACGGGTTGGAAACTCGACCCAAACACCAAAAAGCACATCACCTTCACCGACAAGAACAACATTGGTCGCTTAAAACTCGTAGGAAGTAGAGATATTTATTTCTACTCTCCTGATCAAATTAAGCGTGTTCGTTTAGTTCGGCGGGCAGACGGCTACTATTGTCAGTTCTGCATTAATGTTGATGTTAAAGAAGAACACGAGCCAACTGAACAGATTATTGGTCTTGATGTTGGTTTGCGTGACTTCTTCACAGACAGCAAAGGACATAAAGAGCCAAATCCTCGATTTTTCCGTAAAGGAGAGCAAGAATTAAAGCGTCATCAACGTCTTGTTTCTCGAAAACAAAAAGGCTCAAATAATCGAGGAAAAGCAAGACAGAAACTAGCTAAGAAACACTTGAAGATAAGTAGGCAACGCAGAGAACACGCCAGGAGAACCGCGCGTTGCGTAGTTCAGTCTAACGACTTGGTCGCCTATGAAGACTTGCAAGTAAGAAACTTAGTTAAGAATCATAACCTTGCTAAATCAATTTCGGATGTTGGTTGGTATCAGTTTCGAGTCTGGTTAGAGTATTTCGCTAAAAAGTTTGGGAAGATAACAGTAGCAGTACCACCACAGTACACGAGTCAAGAATGCTCTAACTGTGGGCGGATTGTTAAGAAATCTCTATCAACTCGAACTCATACCTGTAAATGTGGATGTCAGTTAGATCGAGATGAAAATGCAGCCATCAACATCTTAAAGAAAGGATTAAGTACCGTAGGGCATACGGGAACTTGGGGGTTAGACTCCCTAAACGCTTCGGGAGATGAGACCGCTACTCAGGTAGGACAAGTCCTATTTGAGCAAGTCACGTCGCAGAACGAAGAATCCCAGGGCAAAGCGCGTAGCGTAGCCGTGGGAGTGTCAACTCAAGACTGAGAGCAGTAATTGAAAAACAGTTGGTGCATCCGATTCGCAACAAATCGTAAATCAAAGATTAAGATCGGAATAATGCTCACTGTAATTCAACTAACTTATGACAACAACTCCTCTCAATACCCCAACCATTCATCAACTGAGTAATGGTCTGACCATTATTGCAGAACAACTCCCCGTTGAAGCGGTCAATCTCAACGTTTGGTTTCAAGTAGGTTCTGCTGTTGAACCAGATCCCATTAATGGCATGGCTCATTTCTTAGAACACATGATGTTCAAGGGAACGCCCAACCTCAAGCCTGGAGACTTTGATCGTCTTGTGGAACAACGGGGAGGGGTCATGAATGCAGCGACAAGCCAAGATTACACCCATTATTACATCACCACAGCCCCCAAGGACTTTGCTGAGCTTGCCCCATTACAATTAGAACTGGTCAGCAACCCCAGTCTCCCTGAGGATGAGTTTATACGGGAGAAAAAGGTGGTTTTAGAAGAAATTCGGCGCAGTGAGGATAATACCATGCGTCGCACTTACGCTCGCGCCATGGAAACTTGTTTTGAATCCCTGCCCTATCGTCGTCCCGTGTTGGGACCAGCAGAGGTGATTTCAGATGTCACCCCAGAGCAGATGCGGGAGTTTCACCAGCAATGGTATCATCCCGGAACGATGACTGTCAGTGTTGTTGGCAATTTACCTGTTGAAACCCTCATTGAGACTGTAACTGGGGCCTGGGAAACCATTGCACCGCAGTGTGATCCACCGTCCCCCAAAACGGTTTCTTTTCCTGAACCAGAAGCCCCATTTCGAGAGATTGTTAGACGATCTTATACCGATCCGCAACTCCAACAAGCACGGTTAGTGATGTTGTGGCGCGTTCCAGGGTTAAATGATTTACAGGAGACGTATCCTTTAGATGTGGTTGCTGCGATTTTGGGACAGGGAAAAGTGTCTCGTTTGTTCCGTCAGTTGCGAGAAGAAGAAAAATTAGTCAGCGCGATCGCTGCTGGGAATTCTAGTCAAAAATTACAAGGAAACTTCTCGATTTCTGCACGCTTACCTGAAGAAAATTTAGACAAAGTTGAAACCGCAATTCAAGATCAAATTAGACGTTTACAAGAAGAACCGATTAGCGAATTAGATTTAAATCGGATTCAAACTAAAATTGCTAATCGCTACATTTTTGCCAATGAAAAACCCAGCGATCGCGCTAATCTTTACGGTTATTTCTTCTCTCAATTAGGCGACTTACAACCCGCTTTTAATTACCCAGAAATTATCCGTCATTTGACCCCAAAAGATGTTCAAGAAGCAGCGCAAAAATATCTGTCTCCTGAGGCTTACGGAATTGTTACCTTATCGCCTCCAGCTTTAACTAAAAAACAAGCTGACTAAGCTGGCATAACATCATCCAATCGCAACTCTAATTCAGGGAAAAGGGAGGAGGAAATCAAATCTCCTAAACAATATTTTTTTGCTGATAAACTCCATCAACCAAGGAGCAGATCGTAAAAGTTGGCTGTTTAGGACTGCCGATAAATTGTACTCCCATTTCCCTTTCCACTAAAAAGTAAAGTTAAGTCAAAAAATGTACAATAATTTACCTACTAGAGGTTAACCCTTTTTCAACCAGCTAAACATTGCCCGTAAATCTTTCCCCACTTCTTCAATGGGATGTTCTGCTTCCCGACGACGGGTAGAGGTGAGAACGGATTTTCCAGATTGATTTTCTAAGACAAATTCTCTCGCAAATTCCCCAGATTGAATTTCGGATAAGACCTTTCTCATTTCCGCACGGGTTTCTTCGTTGACAATGCGGGGGCCACGGCTATAATCGCCATATTCTGCGGTATTAGAAATGCTATCGCGCATATTGGCAAGCCCGCCTTCCACGACTAAGTCCACAATCAATTTTACTTCATGGAGACATTCAAAATAGGCGAGTTCTGGTTGATAACCCGCTTCGACTAAGGTTTCAAACCCAGTTTTAATTAAAGCACTTAAACCGCCACAGAGTACCGCTTGTTCCCCGAATAAGTCGGTTTCGGTTTCTTCGCGGAAACTGGTTTCTAAAATTCCTGCGCGAGTTCCGCCTATCCCTTTAGCATAAGCCATTGCGCGATCGCGCCCTTGTCCCGTTTCGTCTTGGAAGACCGCAAACAGACAGGGAACACCCTCTCCCTGTTCATAAGTCCGTCTGACGAGGTGTCCTGGTCCTTTGGGTGCGATCATCATCACATCCACCCCCGCAGGAGGAACAATCTGTCCGAAATGAATATTAAACCCGTGGGCGAAGGTTAGGGCTTTTCCGGAGGTTAAATGGGGTTCAATTTCTGCTTTATAGACGGTTTTTTGCACCTCATCGGGCAGTAAAATCATAATTAGGTCTGCTGCCTTTGCTGCTTCTGAAACCGACTTTACGGTCAATCCTGCTGCTTGGGCTTTTGCGGTTGACTTACTGCCTTCGTATAAGCCCACAATGACATTAACCCCGCTATCTTTTAAGTTTAAGGCATGAGCATGACCTTGAGAACCAAAGCCAATAATGGCAACGGTTTTGTTCATTAAGAGGTCGAGATTCGCGTCTTCGTCATAGTACATCCGCGCCATAGCACAAACGTCTCCTTATCCTTTGTCTATCCTGAGTTGTAAGTCTTCTATCGTATCCTATAAGCGCGATCGACTACAAGGTAGAACAATTAACAGTTCATGGCTAACCTCTAATTCAAGCTATGATCAAGGCTAGGCAATGGTCGTCAATGAGTTGTAGGATGTTCGGTTTAAACTGCTATTTTTAGCAATTCAATCTTAATCCTAAAAATCTGTCGAATGAATGAGTAAGAAATTATAATTTGTTTGTATCTAAAATTAATCATAATCAAATAAAACGATATATTTTCCATGTAAAATGATGAGAACAGTTTCTTTATTTAGTGGTTGTGGTGGTATGGATTTAGGATTTATTTGGTCAGGTTACCAGATAATCTGGGCAAATGAAATAGATTCTGATGCTACTGAAACTTATAACAATAATATTAGTAACCATATTGTTCAAGGTGATATTAATGATATTGATATCACAACTATTCCTGAATGCGATGTAATTTTAGGTGGTTTTCCTTGTCAAGACTTTTCAATGATTTGGAAGAGGAAAGGACTAGAGTCTGAACGAGGAAATCTTTATAAAAAATTTGTGGAAGTCGTTAAAACTAAGCAGCCAAAATTATTTGTTGCTGAAAATGTAAAAGGTTTGCTCAGTGCAAATAAAGGTCAAGCAATCAAACAGATTATAAAAGATTTTTCTGATTGTGGTTATGATACGAACGCTGATCTCTATAATTTTGCTAATTATGGAACACCACAACTAAGAGAACGAGTTTTAATTATTGGGATTCGTAAAGATATTAGTTATTGCTATAAAAAACCGAAACCAACTCACCCACCTGACAAATATGTCACTTCAGGAGAAGCCTTGATAGGTGTGGAAAAAGTCCCCTATAATAATGAACATCAAAATATTAAGCCACGAACCCAGAAAATATTAGAACTTATTCCAGAAGGGGGAAACTTTCAATCAATCCCAATAGACTCCCCTTACTATGTAAAAGGAATGATCAGTCATGTTTATCGTCGGTTAGATCGAAATAAGCCATCTACCACAATCATTGCTGCTGGAGGAGGTGGAACGTGGGGATATCATTATGAAGAACCTAGACCTCTGACAAATAGAGAAAGAGCGAGATTATTTGGTTATCCAGATAATTTTAAATTTGTGGGCTCAATTAGTAGTGTACGAAAACAAATTGGTAATTCTGTTCCACCCATTGGTATTAAAGTGATTGCGGATGAACTCAAAAAATTATTTACTGATGATTTTCAATCTGTTAATCCTTATGAGGAGTCTTACGAACAATTATCTCTACCCATCAATGTTACTAAAAGCAAGAGGGATAAAATTTATCAAATTCCGATCAATACAGTCAAGAAAAAAAAGATTGTAAACTCTGAGTATAAACAGCTTACACTTTTATAAGAAAATGCAACCAAGTAGTAAAATACATACGGTTTCTCAAAGAATTAAAAAAGACTATAAAAAAGATTTAGTTGAGGAAAACAATAATATTTATGTCAATAAGTATTTAGCAATTAAGTTTTTTCAATATATTGATCGTCATCTATTAGAAAAAGATATAAATTTTAGAAGAAAAGATTCTTTATTTTTAGGACAAGAGAAAGTTAATCCTGAATTAACAAACAAACGAATCAAAGGGCAAGGAAATCGCCTATTTTTTTCCCTTAGCGAATTAGAAAACTATGCACTTAAGCTCTATAAAAGGTCTATTGACCTGACTTATCTAGATGCGAAAGCGGTTATAGAAGGTTATGATAGTGTCCTAATGAAACCTAAAAAATATGGGATGCGAGGTCAACGTAACTTTACTGGTAAAGTTGAAGATGAAGTAAGAGGTAAGTTAGCAGAGCATGGATTTAGTAAATATATCAATCATTTAGCTAACATTGAACTACCAGTGGATTATTCTTCTTTAGAAGAATCTACGCAGAAACGAGATAAAGGAGACTTTACCAAAGTTACTATCGAGAATCAAATGTATGAGATTCCAGAGAAATATATTATTTCTCTAAAATCTACTAATGGTAATTACTTAGCAGTTCCTGAAAATGAAATTGACTGGGAAGGAAATCTTTTTGTTTTAGTTAAACTTCATATTAAAGAAACTTTTTTGTATCGCACCATTAAAGCTGGATTAGAAATAGAAGATTTGGATTTAAAGAAAAGTTTAGGTTGGCTAGAATTTAGAGGATTTATCAACAAGAGTGAATTTCGTAAAAGTTACCAAGCTACTGAATTACCTGATGGTACAAAGTTTAACGAAAAAATTAACTTAATCAAAGCGCCTAGTCAGCTTAATCAAAATAGTGAAGATTTAAAGAGGGAGATGATTTTGCTCAAGCAAGAATTAACTGGACGGTAATAGTTAGAATTTGGATATTTTTTAATTTAATCAGGCAATTATTCGTTATTATTAATTGTAAAAAATGTTTTTTAGTATTGTCATTCCAACGTATAACCGAAAACCGATTTTAGAAAAGTGTATTTTAGCACTAGAAAAACAAGTGATTACTGATGCTAACTTGATCACTGGATATGAAATTATTATTGTGGATGATGGGTCAACGGATGACACGATTCCTTGGTTAAACGCGTCTTCTTTTCCTCATGTGCGCTATTTTGAACAAGCCCATCAAGGTCCCGCGATCGCGCGAAATTTAGGAGTCAAAAATGCGAAAGGTAACTTTATTATTTTTATTGATAGTGATTTAGTTGTCACCGAAACCTTTATGCAATCTCATGCTAATTGTTTAAGCAAAAGCGACACCCGCGCCTTTACTTATGGACGAGTGATTAATACCGCTAATTTTGAAAATCCAACGACTGAGCCTTATAAATTGACTGATTTTTCTGCTGCTTATTTTGCCACAGGAAATGTTGCGATTCATCGCCAATGGTTAGAACAAGCTGGCTTATTTGATCCGCAATTTCAACTGTATGGCTGGGAAGATTTAGAACTTGGGGTGCGCTTAAAAAAGCTAGGATTAAAACTGATTAAATGTCCTGATGCAGTGGGCTATCATTGGCATCCCCCCTTCAACTTAGACCAAATTCCACAATTAATTGATCAGGAAATCCAACGGGGAAAAATGGGCGTTTTATTTTACCAAAAACATCCCACTTGGGAAGTAAAAATGATGATTCAAATGACGCTTTTTCATCGTTTGCTATGGGGAATTCTCTCTTTGGGAGGTTCTTTGAATGAAAAAACAATGCGTCCACTCCTACAATGGTTAGTTGATCGGGATAAGCCACAACTTGCTTTAGAAATCGCACGGGTTTTCCTAAATTGGTATAATGTAAAGGCTGTACATCAACAAAAACAAGTGATAGATACTCGTTGAATGAATCTGATTTTATCACTCAAATTTTCCGCCCTTTCCTGATATTAGAAAAGCTAAATTAAAAATCAAAAACAATTAATTATTTTGATGATAAAGCCTTGACTTTTTAATAAAAACCAATACGATTGAGAGTGAAAAGCCGATTTAGCTGATGTGAGGACTAAATAATGCTTCTAAGAACGATTAAACAAATTGGACTAATCATCTTTTGCTGTGGAATGATGGCACTTTCTAGCGGAGGGGGATTGACTGCTAGCGCGATCGCAGCACCGAGCCCTGATGATGTCAAAACAGAAATTCAAGAAAGTGCAGAAGACGCTAAAAAAGCGGTAGAAAAAGGAGTTGAAGACGCAAAAGAACAAGCTCAAGACGCGAAAGAAAGCATCGAGAACAAAGCTAAAGACGCTGAAGAAAAGGCTGAGTCTGAAGCCAAAGAAAACGGTGAAGGGATTATTGACAAAGTGAAAAGTTTATTCTCTGGTGACTAAAGCAATATAGCGTTTCTTAGTCTGTCGGGAAAAAAAAGTCCCCCTGTTTTAAGGGGGATTAAAAGTTATATAGCAACCCCATAAGAGTTGTAAATTAATCCCCCCTAGCCCCCCTTCAATAAGGGGGGAACGGTTAATCAACTTTTTCCATAAGAATTAGAACTGCTATAGCATTTCTTAGTCTAATGTACTTCATGAGATTAAACGGTACTGGGTTGTTGAGCAATATTCTTTTCCATTTGTTTGAACTTCTCGAAAAGATGATCGCCCCAATACGCAACATCATATTCATTAACCGTCTTATACATTTTCTCCATCCGTTGTTCCTGTTCGGCTTGAGGCATATCTAACGCCTGATCAATTGCATCATCCATCCGATCCATGGAATAAGGATTGGTTAAAATGGCTTCTGGTAATTCGACCGCAGCCCCAACAAACTCAGAGAGAATTAAATTTCCGCCTTTTCCTTCTCTAGCGACCACATATTCTTTTGCGACAAGATTCAGTCCATCTCGGAGGGGAGTTGTCCAACAGACATCGGCAGCCCGATAATAGCACATTAAATCATCAAAGGGAATCGGCTGCGTAAAGAGCATAATCGGAATCCACTCAAATGTTGCAAAGCGTCCATTAATTTCACCCACTAACTGTTCAATTAAGTTTTGGGCTTCTTCATAAACCCGCATTCCACTCGCTGGCGAGACACAAGTAACCATCAGATTCACTTTTTCTCGTAACTCAGGACGACGTTCTAACAGGCGACCATAGGCTTCTAACAATTCTCGCACGCCTTTCACATAATCCACCCGTCCCGCAGATACGATCAGTTTACGTCCTTGGAGACGTTTTAAGATTTCTTGATAACGGTCTTCCGTTTCGGGTTTATGTAAAGTATTGAGAATATGTTGCGGGTTGGTTCCCACAGGGAACGCATCCACATTCACGATCCGATCGCGCCACCGCAGTTGAGTCGTCATTTCCGGTTCAGCTAAAGCCGTTCCCACTGGAGTCAGATGTTGGGGAACCGGACTAGTGTGTACCACTTCCACAGATCGCAAACTCCGCGCCACATTCACAAAGTTTTCGGAATAGCGAGGAATATGGAAACCGACAATATTACAGCAAAGAAGGCTGTCAATAATCTCTTCTCGCCAAGGAAGAATATTAAACACATCCACCGAAGGAAAAGGAGTATGGTGGAAGAATGCAATTTTCGCATTCGGCTTAATCTGACGGATATAATGGGGGACAAGCCACAAGTTATAATCATGTACCCAAATTAACGCATCATCCGCAGCCTCCTCGCAAGCTGCTTCTGCAAATAAACGATTCACTTCATGAAAGTTTTTCCAATCTGAACTTTCGTAGGTGAAATGATACGGAAAAGAGTGTAAAATTGGCCAAAAGGCTTCTTTAGAAGTGATGTGATAGAAGTCTTTAACTTGGTCGGGAGTTAAAGCAATTCGGCGCACATTGTAGTTCCCGCCATCTTCAATTTCCTCTACGGGAATCCGTGCTTTAAACTCAGCATTATCTTTAGATTTGACTTCTTTCCAAGCGACCCAAGTCCCTTGATTAACATTAGAAAAGAATCCCTTTAAAGTGGGAACAATCCCGTTTGGACTCTTTTTGGCTTTGTAATGAATAACGCCATCGTCATCCATCACTTCATCATAAGGTTGACGATGATAGAGAATTACTAAAGAAGATTTCATTAGGTTACCTCCCACTTACAGCTTCAATTTATATATCTTTGTATTGGCTTCCCTTCTGATCTAGATTGAGATCAAAAAGGTAAAGATTAAAATAAACCATAACATAGACTTCGCCTTTCTTCACCGACCCAGAGATAGAACATGAACTAGATTAAAAACTAGATAAAATCGATTCCACTCTCCCACCAATTGCGATACAAACTGACATTAAGCTCTTGATCAGCTTAAAGATTGTCTGATCTGTCGAGAGGACGACTAAACTTTGTATCATGAAGAAAGAAGATTAAATCCTTACTATTCCAGACAATTGTCTCTTACTGTATGCAAACCCTAGCATTCCCGACAGAAAAAACAGATACAATTAAAACTCAGGCTCTATTTATTGGTGAAGCCATTGACTGTCGTTCTCTCGAAAAAGATTATGATTGTATTGCTACGTTACCTTTTGTGGTTAAAGTCGGCGCAGCAGGAGTTGCTGTGCTGTTTCCTTATGGCGTTGTGGTTTTATTTGGTTTAAGTCAAGCAGAAGAAACAGATTTCCTAAAAAAATTAACCGCCTATGTGAGTGAACCGTTTCCCAATCCAGAGATGGAAAGTGTCGAAATAAAACTGAATCCCGAAAAAAGTGAGCGGGTTAAAAATGGCGTTCTTTGCTTGAAACAATATAGCGTTGAACATTTACAAATTGTTGCTGATGTGTTAGGAAAAACAGTTGTTTTAGCCCATTATGAAACCAAACTTGCATCTGTTTTTGACCAAGTGGAACCGTTTACTGCAAGTTTACAAAAAAATTATGAATTGACGCGCCCAGGGAAAGAATTACTCCATGAACTTGGCAGTACGTTTCTCTTTCAATATAAAATGGTAGCACGAGTTGAAATTATTGATAAGCCTGAACTGTTATGGGAATTTCCAGAGTTAGAAAATCTTTATTTACGTCTGGAAGATGAGTATGAAATCAGGGAACGTCATCAAGCCTTGGAACGAAAACTAGATTTAATTTATCGCACGTCTCAAACAGTTCTCGAATTGATGGAACATCGCACGAGCTTAAGAGTAGAATGGTATATTGTTATTCTCATTGTGGTGGAAATTGTGTTATCGGTTTATGAACTTTTCATTCGCGATTTATTACTACGCTAGTTTAATAATAACTTTTTTAGAGTAATTCCAGAGTTTGCAAATAATTCTACAGATAGCAATGATAAATTAGTCCTGACAGCTATCTGTAGTTACTCTTTGAGGATAGTTAACCATGAAAAGTAATTTTAATTTAGATAATGACACTTTAGAAAAGCTAATTGTAGAAGTCGATCGCGCCGCCCAAAACCAAGAAAATAAACTTGATCGCGCGGAAGTAGAAACCATTCTCAAAGAGTTAAATCTTCCTCCAGAATTGCTTGATGAAGCAATGGAACAAGTCCGAAGACGGGAAGCATTACAAAAGCAACAAAAACGGAATATTAAAATCGGAATGGGTGTCGCTGTTTTACTACTAGGAATCATTGCGACGGTCGCCTTTAGAAGTTTTAATCAACAGCAAGCCTTAGCTAAAATTGAAACCGTGCGCGATCGAATTACTTTACAGCAAGATCAAGGGGAAAATCTCGATCGAATCTCTCCTAAAAACAATCCCTTAGTTTACTATCGAGTCACCCTCAAGAATGCGCCTACGGGTCAAAAATTGGCTCTAAAATGTGATTGGATTAATCCTGATGGGGAAATTGTCCACCAAAACAATTATCGCACGAATCAAGTCATTGATAAACCGATTTGGGAGACTTATTGTAAAAAACAATTTGGTTCAGCTTCTCTAGCAGGAGAATGGGAGGTTAAAATGCGTTTAGGGAACGATCGCGCAATTGCCAATGAAACATTTACAGTGGGAGTTAATGATAGGTAGAAATGAATCTATCTCAATTTTTTGTGGGATACTGGGGTCAAGATGACCCAGAAAAACTCGCTTTAAAGTTACAGCAACTTATACAGTTTTCAAAGATTTCTTCTAACTCTAATTCTTTAGAATCCCCCCTAACCCCCCGAAGATCGGGGGGAATCGGAGATAGAAATTTAGCGTCAACTATTCAAAATAGTGAATCCTTTAGAAAAGGGGGAAATAAGGTTTTAAGGAAAGGAAAGGTGAATCAATTTGATTGGGGAGTAATTGGTTGTAATTGTTTAGAAGAAAAATCGATCGCATCGTTATCGGTGGGAGGTTTTATCAACAATGCTGATGTCTGGGTTAACCTAGAAGAAAACACACTTATTTTAGGACGAGATTCTTTTGGACGTAATCCTTTATACTGGTTAAAACAGGAACAAGTAATTTGGTTTTCTTCACATCTTCAACTGTTGCTTCCTCTGCTTAAAAATCCTGTGATTAGTGTTGAAGCATTGTATGGTTATTGCTGTTTTTCTTATGTTCCCACACCGCAGACTCCTGTTAAAGAGATTTATGCTGTTGAAGCGGGAAAAGAAATCGTTTTTTCTGGAAACAGTGAGACAATACAGGAGAGAGAATTATACTCTTTTCAATCCGCTATAGAAACGATATTAGATGAAGATCAAGCTATCTCTCAACTAGAAACACACTTAAAAGATGCACTACAAAGACAAATTTCTGATCTTAAAAACGAAACCGTTGGCGTTTGTCTATCTGGTGGTTTAGACTCTTCTCTCATTGCTGCTTTATTAGTAAAAGCAGGATTAAATGTTCGCGCTTATACCCTTGATTTTCCTGATGTTACCTTTTCCGAAACTCCTTATGCAGAAACAGTCGCCAATTATTTAGACATTCCCTTAATCAAAATTCCGATAACAGCGAAGACGGTTAAAAAAGCAATTCCAGACACAGTAAAAGCGTTAGATATTCCGTTCGGGGATAGTGTCACTGTTCCCTTTTATTTACTTTATCAGAGAGCGAAAAAAGATGTTTCTGTTTTATTTAATGGGGAAAATGGCGATCAACTCTTCGCAGGTTGGACAAATAAACCCATTCTCACCGCAACCGTTTATCAATCACATCACCCTAACTCTAATTTTACCACTGATTATTTACGAACCTTTCATCGTCTTTATGGCTATGAAAAGCAAGTCTTCTCTAAACGGTTTCAAGAACAAATTAACCTCATTCAACCGCATTCCTGGTTACAAGATGCCCTTAATGAAGACTATACCACAGGAATCTTTGATCGCTTTCGTCGTGCGTCTTTAATGTTAAAAGGGGCGCAAAATATTCAACCTCGCGCTAGTAATTTAGCGTTATCTCAAGGGCTAAAATTACGTTCTCCTTTTTGTGACTTAGACTTAACTGAATGGACATTTCGCCTGTCTGGTGACTTAATGTTAAAACAAACTTGCGAGAAATATATCCTCAAACGAGTTGCGGAAAATTGGCTACCATCAGACATTGTTTGGCGAGAAAAACGAGGAATGGGTGTTCCTTTAACCCAGTGGTTTTTAGAGGATTTATGGTCAGAAGTGAGACAATATTTATCAGCGCAAGTTTTACGTCAAGAGGGATGTTTTGATTCTGACTTAACCTTAAAAATTATACAGGGAAAACTCGGCGGAATAAGTTGGGGTCGTCGTGTGGGAGAAGTGTTATGGTTATTATTAATTTGGGAAATGTGGCGCGATCGCGTTTTAGGAGAAAAAAGAAACCGTTATAGTTGGTTTAATCTCTTATGGTTTCCTCCCCAATGGTTAAGACGAATCGATCGAGAAGATTAGATTAACAATTGCGAGTCATTGCTATAATTTCCTTGACACTTTCTGTCAAACGATACCTTTTAATTACTGCGATATCGGGAACGGGTGAGTAAGGAGGAATAATACAACGTAATTCTTGTATGGCTTCTAATTGTTCTGTATGACGATTAATATAGTTAACTAAGTTGCGTTGTAACCGTGAATGAAATAAAGTTTTCTTCGGTTTTTGGATCGAGTTTCCACTAATAAATTCCCAAGCGGGAGAGGTTTCAATATTAGATTGAGACAAGAATTTTGTTAGAGAGTCTGTTGTTAAATTATTCATAACCTTCCCAGATCAATTACTGTATGTGTTAAACGCTGTTCTTTCCTCTATCGTAACAATTTCCCATTCAAAAAAAACTTTGTATCCTTTGTGTTTTTGTGGTTCAATCAAGAATAAATAGAAAAGATTAAAAAGCGGTGATAGTTATGCTTCCATATTCTTTTGCTGTCGCTAAAAACTTACTGTTAACCTACGGTTCTCCTTTATATGTTTATCAGCGCGATCGATTACAAGATACAATCACTCAGATAACTCATTCGATTCCTTATCCTAAAACTAGGTTTCAATTCGCTAGTGTCACCAATGGAAATATTAATCTTTTAAGAATATTTAGAGATAATGATTGGGGGTTACACGCCAACACGCCTGGAGATATTTATTTAGGCTTAAAAGCTGGGTTTTCTCCCGAGAAAATCGTGTATAGTGGAAGCAACCTCGATCGCGCAGAAATAGAACAAGTTTTACAGTGGGGAGTTACAACCTTAAATCTAGATAGTCTTTCCCAATTAGAATTATTTTGTGAAGTTTATCAAGAGTTATCAACTGACATTTCTCCAACACGTTTAGGACTACGTTTAAACTTACCTGAAATTACTGGCGATAGTCGCATCGGTGTCCAACCGAAAAACTTCCCGAAAGCCCTTGAAATTGTCCACAGAAACGGCTTAAAACTAGAAGGGATTCATTTTTATCGCGGAACAGGAACAAACGCCACAGAAGCCTTTACCGAGGTAATGGAGACGGTGATCGAGACGGGTCAATTATTACCTGATTGGTCTTATCTCGACTTCGGCGGTGGTTTTGGTTATCCTTATCGTCATGGGAAAACTGCGTTTGATTGGGAGGCGTTTGGACAAGTATTAACTAACAAATTACAGAAGCATAATTGCAGCATTGATCTAATTATAGAACCAGGACGATCCGCGATCGCGCAATGTGGAACATTATTAACCACAATTGTCTCAGAAAAATGGCAAGATCATAAACAAATTTTAGGAGTTGATACCACCGTCGCCAATTTATCTGTTCCCTCAGTTCATGGGGGATATAGAGAAATTATTTCTTGGAATAACAATCAAGAAACTTATCTCACCGATGTTTGTGGAAACACAACTTATTCTCGCGACTATTTAGGAAGAAACTGTCAGCTTCCTGCGTTAAAAAGAGGAGACATTTTAGGAATTTTAGATGTGGGTGCGTATGGTTATGCGATGTCTTCTCATTTTTTACATCAACCACGACCCGCAGAAGTTTTATTAGAAGAAAATCATCACCGTCTGATTCGTCATCGAGAAGATTATAGCGTTTTGTTAGAAAAACAAATAACTTAAATTCTTCTTAATGTTTTTGCATAATAATAGAAGATACTCCCCAGGAGGTTAGAATTATGAAGTGTGTTCAATGTGGAACTGATAATAACCTACAAGATCGAACAGAAAACAATGGACGTTGTAAAAACTGTAATCATCCCTTTGCATTTGAACCTCAAAATGAGGAAATTAAACTGCGGTTTACTGATCCATTTTTTGCGAACGCAATTAGACAACTGTCTAGCGATGATAGTCTTTATTTTACTCTGAAACAATTTCGCTACTTTTTAGATAAAAAGATCAAAAAACAAAAATCAAAATCAGCTTTTTTTATTACATATTTTTTGCAATTTGGTCAACAGGATTTTTTGGAATTATCTTAACCGTTCTCATTCAGAATTTAGGAATCAATATAAATAACACAAATATTTTTTTGATGGTCTTATTCGGTTATCATATATTGGTGATTGCTTCACTTTACCAAAACACTAAATCTTCAGAAAATACAATTTCACAAAGACGTAGCAATGCTCACTTTTTACAAGCGATTGGAATTATTCTATTATTTGGATTCGGTGCTTACTTTTTATTGATCAATTTTTCTCCTATTTTGGTCTTAATTAGTGCTGTTTTTGGAGGATTATCTTTAATACTAGGAACAAAACAATTAAATCGTTGTCGCTTCCTTCCTCAGAATTTAATCATCTCCCAGAAAAAGTTGGAAAACTGGATTACTCGCTGGGAAAGTGCTAACGGTAAAATTGAAAAACTTCTCACGCCATTGGAGAAAGAAAGCAATGAAGACGCAACAGAAACACCAAGAGAGTTAAATCCTGAGATTACTAATTATAGCTTCGATCGCGCCGTAATTTGCGATCGATCTGAAATCGCCCGTTTTCTCATTGCGAATAACTTTCACTTTGAAAATAACTGTGCGGTTCTCAGTGTAAGCGGTTATCCCAAAGATATCTTTTCCACTGTCTTAGAAATGCTGAAAAATAACCCTAACCTCAAAGTTTATGCACTCCACAATTGTAACCCTCGTGGGATACAATTAAATCATCATCTCGCCACTTCTCCCAACTGGTTTAAGGATGAAAGAGTAAACATTTACGATGTGGGAATTTTACCGCGTCAAGTGTTTAACGGGGGCGACTTTTTTATCAGGAAATCTCCTCAATCAAGAAAAGAAGCGAAACAACTTCCGCAAGAAGTTAAAGACAAATTACTCCCAGAAGAGTTGGAGTGGTTAGAGAAAGGAAACCTGATTGAATTAGAATCTTTATCACCGCGACGAATTATTCAAACGGTTACGCAAGCCATTAATAACAGCCGTCAGTTAGAAATGAGTGGAGAGGGTGTTGGTGGAGATAGCGGAGAAATTAGCGCAGCAGAAAGTTATATTCTCATCAGTAGTTTTGAAGAAGATAACACTCGCAGTTCTGTTTTTGCTTCCGACAGTTTTGGTTAACAGAATCAGTGAGAGATTTTTAATCAGACAAAGCGTCTTGAAGGATTGTAATTGATAATCCTGTTACACGGCGAAACTGAACATCATTAGTTAACAGCAAATTACAATTTTCTCTTAATGCTGTCGCCAGATGAATCGCATCTGGTGTTTTAAGATTATAATCGCCTCGTAATTGCGCCGCGTTTCGTAGAATTTCTTGATGAATTGGGATTAATTGTAACGAGGATGATAAAAGAAGTTGATCATACGCTTGTAATAAATTTTGGTTTCCAGTTCGCAATGGTAAAACTAATGTTTCTAATACGATTAATTCACTACTACAAACTCTGACTTCTCCACCTTCTACCTTTTCCCATAAAGGTTCTAAAATCTGATAGTAGTCTGGTACTTGTTCCACACTGTAAATAACAACAGAAGTATCGAGGTAAATCAGACTTGAATTTGGTAAAACTAATCCCATGATTCTCTTTCCTCTTTTAGGTAAGCATCAATTTCTTCGGGAGTCATACCAATTCGATGTTTACGTGCTTCCTCAATGATTTCAAGAATGTTATTATTTTTCTTAGTTTGAGAATCTTTAGGTAAAACCACAAATACATCTACAGCTTTCCCTTCTAAGTCTGAGGGTAATTCCACCTCAATCCGATTTCCAGGTAAAACTTTGGTGGTGATATGAATGGCTGATTGTGTTTCTGACATGATTTTATTCCTCTTCATTATTCTAGATTTTTCTATTATATATCAGTTCCAATTCCTCTGTAAAAATTTGCTTAACCGTTCCCCCCTTAATCAGTGGGCTAGGGGGGATAAAAGGAGGATTAACGATTCCCTCTCAACCAAATTTCTAAGCTAACCAGTAACCATAATTTAATCCCAAATCTGCGCCAAACATCACCGCGAAACTCTAGTAAATCTTTGAGTGCTTCCCGATTCAAATAAGGCGCGATCGCGCTATTTTTATTTAACAACAATTTTCTCGCATTTCGTCGCCAATACTGATTAAATCCCAACTGTACGGGAACCATCATCCCACTTTTTGGACGATTAATAATTATTTCAGGTAATAAATCTTTCACCGCTTCTTTTAAGACTGCTTTTTCCACCGCACCCGCTAACTTATACTGGGGAGGAATTTCCATTGATAACTCAACAATACGCTGATCAAATAACGGCGATCGTCCCTCTAAATTCGCTGATCTCGTTAAATTATTCACCTTCGTTAAAATATGGTCAGCCCCTTTGAATTTGATATTAATCCCCATTAACCGATTCAAATATTCCTCTGAAGAAAACAAGTCTTCTCTAAAAACAGTCGGTTCATTCTTGACAGTATTCCAAACTTCTGGCTTTAATAATTTTGGCAAATCTTGAGCGCATTTTTTAAACGAGAGTAAATAAGACTTTTCAATTTCTTGCTGATAACTTTCGCTTTCATAGAGTTGATTTAATAACATCGGCTGATTCTTCGGTCCGCCAAAACAAGGATCGCCTCCTTCGCCATTTACAATCACATCTGTGTGATTTTTTGCCAACTGTGCTAAAAGATAATTAGGAACAGTTAAAGGGTCACCAATGGGATCATCTAAATGATCCATGACAGTGGGTAATTCTCGCCACATTTGTTGAGGAGAAATTTCTAAAATATGGTGCTGTGTCTGACAATGTTCTGCGACTAAACTAGAAAATTCTAATTCGTTCGGTGATTCTTTTCCGAAGTGTATTGAGTAGGTATGAACAGGATAATCATGCAATTGACTCGCTAAAGCGGTGATACAACTAGAGTCTAATCCACCCGATAAATAAACCCCAACTGCTTGACTTTTGGGCAAGTATTCTGGGATGATAGAATTGAGACTCGATCGCAATTTATTCCCATGCCAAACTAAACTCTGATCTTCTCCAATAATGTTTTCTTGTGGTTGCCAATAATACCATTTTTTCTCTTCGGGAAACTGTAAAACCATTCCAGGACGTAACTCCCTTACCTGCGACCACAGGGTTCGCTCTCCCGCAACAAACGCACAGGATAAATAATCGCGTAAGGCGACTAAATCCAGTTCTTGGTTATGATGAGGAAGTAAGGTTTTTAACCGTGGTGCAATCCATCTTTTTTGACCTGAAATTGTGTAGTATAGGGTGTAACTTCCTACAGGATCACGGACTAAATATAAGATTTCTTTCGCGCGATCGACAACCACAAAAGCAAAATTTCCTCTTAAATCATTGAGACAATCTGCGCCTTTTTCTTCCCATAAATGCGCCACCAGTTGAGGATCAGTTTGATTAATACTCCCTAATTTTTGTTGTAAATCGTGATGATTCCGTAGCCAAACTTCTCCGATAATTTGTACAGTTTTCTGAGGACTATCAACAGGAGAACAAGCAGATAAGGTTAGTTCTTCAGGGGAAAAAATACGATCGGGAGATGATAACAAATTAACCCCGATCAACCAGCAAGGATTGACTCGATTTAATACCATAAATTAACAAGTGTCAAACAATTCTCTATAAACAGTAGGTTGGGTGGAGAGAAGCGAAACGAAACCCAACATCAATTATAAGCAATTACCTGAACCTAATATTAGAGAGATATTTATTGATTTTAGAATAGCACAAACAACCTTTACTAATTTAACAAGTTGATCAAAGCGAAAATGAGAAAAGCGATCGCAGAAAATAAGTAAAGTTGGGCAATCTTCTTATTCTTTTTAATGTCTTCTCTTTTCTCTTCGGACAGTTCTTCCTCTGATTTATAGCTAATCAGAAAAAGCTGATTTTCCTCACTAGGCTGATGCAATTCCAAATCCCCTACTCGATCGCTCGCTTCACCAATAATATAAACTTGTGTATTCACAGGAAGAATGACTTCTTGAAATTGATATCCTAACGTTTGATATTCCGCGTCGTTTCGCGGTGAAAACTCAATCTCTATGTCTCCACAAGACATTTCTAATTCATCAATAGAATCAGCAGGTTGATAATAATCATAGACTTGAACCCCCTCAATTTTTCCATGATCAGGATTAACTAAAATTTGCCCTGTGTCATCTTCTAGGAAGAAATCAACACACCTAAAATTATTAACCAGATTCTTACTCCCCTCGCTTTTGTTCGGTTCAAAATTTCCTTCGTCATCTTCTACCCACTCCGTTTTCTCGTATCTTTCATTAATCACTGTTTGATAGTAAATACAAGACTCGTGAGAAAGGTTAGCGGTGAGAGGATTTTCACATTGTATTGTTACTTTAACCTCTGCTTGCTGGCGAAAATAACCTGTATTTCCTAACTCCTCCGCTACTTCTTCGCTAATTTTTTTTAAGTCTTCAACTGTTGATGTTTCCGTAGAAATGATTGCAGAAAATTCCTCTTGCAGCTTCCGATATTGAAGATAGGAAGCGCCACTAATCAAACCCAAGATAATGCCAACGATTAAAGTAAAAATTGCCATGATACAATTCAAATTGCCACAATTACTATAATATTATATAGCAATCCAAAATGAATGGTAAATCAATCCCCCCTTCGACAGGCTCAGGGTAAAACCTAGCCCCCCCTGCTATCACATCACCAAAACTATCAATTGAGTCAAAACTTGATAAAATCATTTTAGACTATTTCTACGAATATTTAAGTGTTGAAATCAACAAAGAACCGATTAAAAGAGAATGCGTGTAATTATAATTGGCGGGGGTGCAGCAGGATTTTTTGCTGCAATTACTTGTGCAACAGTAACTCCAGAAACAGAAGTCATTTTGCTAGAAGCGGGAAAACAACCTTTAGCAAAAGTCCGTATTTCTGGGGGAGGGAGATGTAATGTCACTCATCATTGTTTTGATCCACGATTGCTGGTTCAAGCCTATCCCCGTGGAGGAAAAGCCTTGCGAGGGGCGTTTACACGCTTTCAACCTCAAGATACTGTGAATTGGTTTGAAAGTCGCGGGGTTCCCTTAAAAACCGAAGCCGATGGACGGATGTTTCCTGTTACCGATAACTCAGAAACGATTATTAATTGCTTGGTGAATGAAGCAAAAGCAGCAGGGGTAAAGGTAAAAACAGGGGTGAAAGTGAAAGGGGTGAGTTATGAAGACGGACAATTTATGATTGAATTAAAAAATGGAGACTTTTTCCGCAGCGATCGCGCACTTTTAGCAACAGGAAGTCAACGGCTTTCTTATCAGTGGTTAACCCAACTCGGTCACAAAATTATTCCTCCAATTCCCTCTCTATTTACATTTAATATTAAAGATGAACGATTAGCAGACTTAGCAGGAGTTAGCGTCGAAAATGTTGACTTAAAATTAGAAACAAAAGGAAAAGAAAAATATCAACAAAGCGGACAACTGTTAATGACCCATTGGGGGTTAAGTGGACCTGCTGTGTTGAAATTGTCCGCCTATGGTGCAAGAGTTTTATATAATCAGAATTATCAAATCGGTTTGATCATTAACTGGCTTCCTGAAGAAAACTTAGAAACCATAAAAACAAAATTATCGGAACAAAAAGCAGCCACACCCCGTCGTCAAATCATGAACTTTTCTCCAGTTGGTCTTCCTCGTCGTCTGTGGGAAAAACTCGCGATCGCGTCAGGAATTGCTAAGACTCAACGTTGGGCAGAACTCTCAAAAAAACAACTGATGACCTTAGCCAAAGAATTAACTCAAGGTTACTTTAAAATTCAGGGGAAAGGCGTGTTTAAAGAAGAATTTGTCACCTGTGGCGGTATCGATTTAAAAGAAGTTAATTTTAAGACCATGGAAAGTAAGTTAGTACCTGGACTTTACTTTGCAGGCGAAATCTTAGATATTGATGGCATCACCGGCGGTTTTAATTTTCAAAATGCTTGGACAACTGGCTGGTTAGCAGGACAAGCCATGGGAGAATAATCGATGAAATTTAGTGAAATTGTCAAAAAGCTCAAAGCAGGAACAACTGCAACCAGTAACCTCAATCATGATCCTGAAATTAAAGGCATGAGCGCGATCGAAGACGCAACAGCCAACACACTATCTTACATTGAAGGAGGACAATTTGCTGATTATATTGACCACACCCCTGCCAGTGCGCTAATCTTACCCGAAGATGAAACCCTACAAGCCCAAGCGGATGCAAGGGGAATCCCTTGGCTTGCGAATCCCTATCCCCGCTTATTATTTGCACGCGCGATCGATCTTTTCTATAAACCGTTTCATCCCTCTCCTGATATTCATCCGACAGCAGTAATTGACCCCTCAGTGGTCATTCAGGAAAATGTCTATATTGGTCCCCATGTCGTGATTTATCCGAATGTGACCATTGGTAGTGGGGTTTGCATTTATGGTAATGTCGTCATTTATCCCGAGGTTGTAATTCGCGATCGCGCTGTTTTACACGCCAACTGTACCATTCATGAACGCACCGACATCGGAAAAGATTGTATGATTCATAGTAGTGCGGTAATTGGTAGTGAAGGATTTGGTTTTGTTCCCACCTCCCAAGGCTGGTACAAGATGCAGCAATCGGGCTGTGTGGTGTTAGAAGAAGAAGTGGAAGTGGGGGCTAACAGCACCATTGATCGCCCCGCCGTGGGAGAAACCCGTGTTGGACGCTATACCAAATTAGATAATGGGGTTCATATCGGACATGGTTGCACAATTGGCGAAAACTGTGCCTTTGCGGGTCATGTCGCCCTTGCTGGTGGGGTCAAAGTGGGTAATTATGTCTTATTAGGGGGACAAACTGGAGTGACGAATCAAGTGGTTATCGGCGATCGCGCACGGGCTACGGCTCAATCTGGGATTACTCGTGATGTCAAACCAGGAGAAGTGGTTTCTGGTTCGCCTGCTGTTGCTAATCAGATTTATCTGCGATCCAGCGCGATTTATAAACGGCTTCCGGAAATGTATCGCACTTTCAAACGTCTGGTGAAACAGTAGTCATTAGTCATTAATCATCATTGGTTTTCCCTGTCTCCCTGTCTCCGCCTCTCCTGACTTGGATTGGGCGTTATCAAGCCATTGCTGAAACCTCTCTTCGTGTTCTTTGACCCACGTTTGGGCATGACGACGAATGTCACTAGCACTGTCTTCTCCTTCCCGCAGACGTTGGTTTTGAGCACTGACATCAGCAATGGGAATCTGAACTTGTTCCATAAGCGCGATCGCGCTGGGATGAGATTGGGCAAAAGTTTCATTCGCCAGAATCATAATTTTATCGGTGACAAAGCCCAAATTTTTCCCTTGGTAGGTGGTATCCAGATTAGCACTGCTGGTACTGGTTTTAGGGAGAGAAGTATAGGGAACTTCCAGCCATTGCACATCTTGACCAGGAACTAACACACTGCTTGTCCAAAGCGGAGTCCAAGTGTAGTATAAAATCGGTTTATCTTGTCGATAGCGTGCCATCACATCTGCCATCAGCGCAAAATATTTCCCGCTTTCGTGTTCCACGGTGGCGTTTAAGTCATAGGCTTCGAGATGATGATTAATAATTGTTTCACAGCCCCAACCGGCATTACAACCCACGAGATTTGCTTTTCCATCGCCATCCGTATCAAAGATTTTTGCGATTTCTGGGTCTTGTAGTTGTTCTAAATTCGTAATCTCGTATTTTTGGGCTGTAGCACGATCAATGAGATACCCCTGTACCGCATTATCAACAATCACCCCCACTTTTTCCAGTTTCTGGTCACCACCACTATTTTCATAGAATTTACGCCCTAATTGTTGCCAATGGGCTGCGGTGTAATCCAGTCCACCTTCTGCGAGATCCGTGTGCATTAAAGCTGGTTCTAACTCTCGCATTTTGCCAATTTTATAACCCAGCTTTTCTAAGCCAATATTGACAACTTCAGTCTGAAACCGTTCCTCTAATGAAACATAAGTTGGCGTTACTGTCACGCCTTCACCTGGAAGATTACTCTTATTTTCTTCTGAAATAGAACGATTTTGGCAACTATTGAGTCCCAATGCAGTGGTCAGGGTGAGAAGAAAGAAAAAAGGCAATTGTCGTTGCATGAAGTGCTACAGGGTAAGATCGGTTTAAAACAGTGTATCGGATGCAGACAATCATGTTTGAGGACATTGCCAGCGCGATCGCGCAACAAGACTATACCACTGCAACCCAATTAATCGACACCCTCAAACAAGAACACCCTGACCATCCTTGGTTGACCTTCTACACAGCACAAGTGGAAGCAGCCCAAGGAAACCTAGAGGGCGCAAAAGAAATCTATCAAAAACTCTTACAGGAGTGCAGCAATCGTAAACTCTTATTGCAAATTAGAGAAGCTCTGCGTCAATTAGAAACCGCAGAAAGTGAAAGCCAACAAAGCGCGATCGCGCAAGCCCTAGCCCAACCAGGAGGAAAAGATACCGCCGTTTTTATTCTCAGTGCGCTTCCCTTAGAAGAAAAGCAACAAGCAGCACAAACCCTCGCCAAAACCTTCTCCATTGACCCCTACAACGCTCGCTTACAAATTCCCAGTCGAGGCTGGCGACTCTTTCGCATTGGAGAAAAGGGAGCACTCTCTTACTATAGTGAAGCCTTACAAAAGAAAAATGTCCCCTGTTTTTGTGTCCCCCTCAACGCCCTTGATCGCCTCAACGTTTTACAAGTTCAGTATTTTCGCACTCAGGAAGATCGCGTTATTGCTCGTTGTGTTAATGCTAAAGGTCAAGAAGGAACATTCGAGTTTCAGTGGTCTGACATCCAGCAACAAGTCCAAGGGCGAGTTCCCATTTTTGAAGAAATTATAACCAAAGATAAAAAAGGGAAACCAACCTCAAAAAGGCAAACCTTAGACTATGTTCAGTTTTGTGACTTGCATCTTTTCCCAGAACAAACTATTCTGCGGTTGTGCGATCAAAAATATCAGTTTCAACAAAGTGCGCCCTTAACCGATACGATTCAAAAAGGAGAAACCATCACCCGCAATTGGTTACAGTTACTCAATTACTTAGAAGAAAAAATGCCTGAGATTCAGCGCTGGGGAGATTTTACCCCCTTTGGCGAAAGCGCGATCGCCTTCTCCCAAACCTTACAGCAAATTACATCCCATATTGATCTCAAACGACGGTATGAAACCAGTTGGGATGCTGCCTTTCAACTTTATAGCGGTTTGGTCTTTTTTAAGGGAGAAAGCGATCTAAAGCAGCCTTAAGTTCTTCCAATTCAGTATCAATATTGCCTTCTTTAGAAGCCCGAGTGATACACTCGCTCAAATGTTCATCCAGAATCATCCGCGCCACTCGGTCTAACGCCCCTCTCACCGCAGCAATTTGCATCAGGACTTCCGGACAAGGACGGCTTTCCGAAACCATCGTTTTTACCCCGCGAATATGTCCTTCTAAACGAGAGAGACGATTGACAATGCGCCGTAACGACTCTTCACTGTGGACATGGGGATGGCTGTCAAAATCCGAGTGTGGGTGAGAGTGAGAACTTTCCCTATTTTCAGCTTGCGGAGAAGCGTTTTCAGTCAATGTGTGTTCGGCTCCAACTTTGATGACAATTCTACAAGATCCAGTTTAACGCGACGCAGAAGACTCAGCAGTCCGCCAAATCCACCAAGCTGCTGCACAAAGGGTTGTATTCCCTAATAAGGTTGTGCCCGCCTGCATAATCACTAACCAATCTAGGGCTTCCGCATTATCAAACCAATGCCAAGTCACCGCACACATGGCGCTAATCAGGGCGGGAAACATGGCTAGAGACAATCCCCACCATTTCTTTTCTCCCGTAATTTCTCCATAGCGCCAAATTAACCAAATCGCGAGTATCCACTCAGCAACACTAGAAACATGAACAATCCAAGTGGGAATTGAAAGTGCGTGCATAAATCAATACTTTTCGTTCTTTTCACATCCTTTACCATCCTAATCGCTGCATCGCTCTTAGCATAGAAAAAAACACAACATCCAGTTGGCAAACGATTGTCGCTCCTCTCACCCCAAGCGGTTGTTTCTCATGTCAGAACCTACCAAAATAAGATATAAGGAAACTAGACTGATCAACAAAAAAAGGTAGATTATGGCTGATACTAAACTCGCCCTCACCCCAGAAAACGTAGAAAAAGTGTTAGATGAACTCCGTCCTTATCTCATGGCAGATGGCGGTAATGTCGATTTAGTTGAAATTGAAGGCCCCATTGTCAAACTGAAGCTGCAAGGGGCTTGTGGCTCTTGCCCTAGTTCGGCAATGACTCTTAAAATGGGCATTGAACGCCGTCTGCGAGAATTTATTCCAGAAATTGCGGAAGTGGAACAAGTCTTAAATTAACCACTGCATCCAGCTTCTCTTTCCCTCTCCTTGATGCGTTCAGGAGGGGGCATTTGATCATTCATCTACTAATAATTGAGAATGAGTTACTTGTCAACCTAAGGTGATGGTGTGGTAACACAATAAGGAATCACAAGTAACAAATAATCTTTAACGAATAATGTTTAATAACTCAGAAACTCTCGCCACGGGCGCAATTATCTTGATCGCAGTTTTAATCCTCGTTTGGGGGTTTAACCGCGCTCGACCTTATGGAAAAATTGGTATCCTGTCTTGGTTACAGTCCGTTGTCCTGATGGCTCCGTGGTTACTATTTTTTGGTTTATTTGCAGCAGGAATTTATCTGAACTTGGTGGGAGTTTTATTGTTGTTATTAACTTCCACTGGGATTTATATTTATTTAGGAAGTCGTCTGCGGGCAGCAGGTCAAGATGTGATGCTTCGCCAACAAGCCAATGAGCGGTTACGAGAAAAACAGTCTTTCGCTCAGGAAAATTCAGAAGAGGACTCCCCAGACAATGCCGAAGCAGAAGCAGCATCTGGAGCGACCAAACCTCCCATTCCCGAAGAAGACTTAAAAACCATCCAAGGTTTATTTGGCATTGATACCTTTTTCAGTACAGAAACCATTCCCTATCAAGATGGGGCAATTTTTAAGGGGAACTTACGAGCGGATCCAGACCAAGTTTATCAACAACTCTCTCAGAAGCTGCACGCTGCCTTAGGTGAAAAGTATCGTCTGTTTTTAGTGGAAAGTCCCGAAAACAAGCCAGTCGTGATTGTTTTACCCAGTACCAATGATCCGCAACCGAGCACCACGAGCCAGCAAATTCTAGCGATTGTTTTGATGGTGGTAACTGCGGTGACAAGTGTCGAAGCCTTTAGCTTATTATTAGGGTTTGATTTATTTAATAACTGGGAACGGTTTCAGGAAGCGGTTCCCTTTGCCGTTGGACTGGCGATTATTCTGGGGAGCCATGAAGTGGGTCATCGGGTTATTGCTCAACGATACGGCATTCGTTTGAGTTTGCCCTTTTTTATTCCCAGTTTACAAATCGGCTCTTTTGGTGGGATTACTCGCATTGAGTCTTTACTTCCTTCGCGAACCGTTTTATTTGAGTTAGCCCTCGCCGGTCCTGCTGTGGGTGGACTCGTCTCCCTACTGATGTTGGTGGCTGGTTTGATTTTGTCCCAACCAGGAAGTTTGTTTCAAGTTCCCACCCAATTCTTTCAGGGATCAATTCTCGTCGGTTCTCTTGCCAAAGTGGTTCTCGGATCGCAGCTACAAGAATCGGTGGTGGATGTTCATCCCTTAACTGTTGTCGGTTGGCTGGGGCTGGTGATTACTGCGCTGAATTTAATGCCTGCTGGTCAACTTGACGGGGGGAGAATTGTGCAAGCCATCTATGGGCGAAAAACCGCTCGCCGAACCACAGTTGCGACTTTAATTGTTTTAGGAATTGTGGCGATTACGAACCCCAGTAACCCGATTCCTCTTTATTGGGGCATTTTGATTCTATTTTTACAACGCAGTTTAGAGCGTCCTAGTTTAAATGAATTAACTGAACCCGATGATGCCAGAGCAGCGTTAGGACTGTTAGCATTATTTTTGATGTTAGCCACTTTGATTCCTCTCAGCCCTGGGTTAGCCGGTAAACTTGGCATTGGAATGTAAGCCAGTGATCAGTGACCAGTTACCAAGGAACAATGTCAAGATATTCTATGGAACGTCTCCAAAGAACGAAGAACGAAAAACAAAAGTTGTGGAAATTACTTTTTTAGGAACAAGTTCTGGTGTCCCAACCCGATCGCGCAATGTGTCTAGTGTTGCCCTTCGGCTTCCGCAAAAGTCGGAAATTTGGCTATTTGATTGTGGTGAAGGGACACAACACCAATTGATGCGTAGTGACCTCAAATCCTCTCAGATTCGCCGTATTTTTATTACTCATATGCACGGCGATCATACCTTTGGTTTGCCCGGATTACTTGCCAGCACAGGCTTGGCGGGAAGTAAGGGACAAGTTGATATTTATGGCCCTCCCGATTTAAAGGAGTATCTCAAAGCCTGTACACGCTATTCTCATACCTATTTTGCGAATCGGGTACAGGTTCATACGGTAGAACCAGGCGTTGTGTTTGAAAATGAAGATTTTACAGTCACTTGTCATCCCTTGAAACACAGAGTTCCCGCGTTTGGTTATGCAGTGATGGAAAAAGACCGACCAGGGCGTTTTAATGTGGAGAGGGCTAAAGCCTTAGGCATTCCCCCAGGTCCGATTTACGGTCGCTTAAAAAAAGGAGAAACGATTACTTTGGATAACGGTCGTCGTGTTGCTGGAAAAGATTTATGTGATCCTGATGAACCAGGCCGTAAGTTTGTTTATTGTACTGATACGGTCTTTACAGAAAGCGCGATCGATCTGGCTAAAAATGCAGATGTCCTGATTCATGAAGCGACTTTTGCTCATCAAGATGCGGAAATGGCATTTGAACGCCTGCATTCTACTTCCACTATGGCAGCACAGGTGGCTTTAGAAGCAAATGTCCGACAACTGATTATGACCCATTTTAGTCCCCGTTATGCCCCTGGCAATCCTTTGCAACTCAACCACTTACTGGAAGAAGCACAAGCCATTTTTCCCCAGACTTGTCTCGCTTATGATTTTATGGCTTATGAAATTCCTCGGCAACGCCAATTCGGATCTGTTGAAAAAGTCGATAAACTAGCTTAAGTAGGGTCTGCTGAAAAAGTCAATTGGCTGGTGAAGTTAGGGGAAAGAAATCTCTCCCCGATCAATTTGCAGCAAATATTGATCACTTTGAGTTAGTTCACCAACTCTGCCATTAATTCTGCAACAGGAGTAATGCAATCAGCACGTCCCGCATTACTCCCCGCAAAAATTAAGCCATTTTCTACATCGCCACGGGCTGCTTTATCCAAAGCACGGGCAATACAATAATGTTCCCTCTGATCGCGACAACTACACACTTGCAAACAACTGCCGAAACAACGTTTATCTAAATCAGGAGACTGCGCGATCGCGCGTTCAGCAAAGGGATTTTTCAGGGCGCGTCCAGGAAGCCCAACGGGGGAAGGAACAATCACCACATCTTCTGGCTTGGCATCGCGATGATAGGCTTTATATTTCCAATCGGCATCGCATTCATCTGTGGTAATAAAGCGAGTTCCCATTTGCACGCCACTTGCTCCTAAACTGAGAGCGCGATCAATATCCGAGCGATCCCAGATCCCACCCGCAGCAATCACAGGGATTTCCACTTGTAACTCCTCTCGCAGATACCTGATTAATTCTGGAATAACTTGTTCTGCACTTAAATTCGGTTCTCCTAACTCCTCTTTTTTTGCCCCCAAATGACCCCCAGCCGAGTTGGGATTTTCCACTACAAACGCATCGGGTAAGCGTCTATGTTGACGTTGCCATTTGCGACAAATCACTTTTGCTGCTCGGGGACTAGAAATAATGGGAACTAGGGCAACATCAGGATAATCCTGGGTGTAGGCGGGTAAATGCAATGGTAACCCTGCACCCGCAATGATCAAATTTGCCCCATTTTCTGCTGCTGTCCTCACCAAAGTTTCATGGTCTTGTCCTGCAACCATGGAGTTAATGCCAATCAGACCATGGGGGCTGAGTTCACGGGCTTTTTTCAATTCGTCGATTAAAGCGAGACGGTTGGCTTCAAAAATGTTTCGTTTACCCCGTTGCTTGGGATCAAAGTAGGATGAACCAAATCCCAAAGCAACAGCAGAGATAATACCGATACCGCCTGCATTGGCGACAGCACTGGCTAAACGAGCACCAGAAATTCTGATTCCCATTCCCCCTTGAATGATCGGGGATTGAGCGACATGATTACCAATTTGAAGGCTTGGAAGTGTAGTCATAATGATGATTTATATTGAAGCTGTAACTTCTAGAGAAAGAATCTAGCAATCCTTACCTGAAAGAAAGGATCAGGTGAACAGCTGTTGGCAACAGGATCAGACTGCTAGATTCAGGTTTTTTCCTCACACCCTCTAGTAAACTACTTTTAATAACTATTTAGTTATTTACTCATATTATTTTAATAAAAACTCAGCATATTGTCACCTCTCTCTCCTCAGCTTAATTTGATGTTGGAGTCACAATTCCTTCTAATTCCGCATCAGTGAGATCATACAAGTTTCGTAGCTGTTGCAAGCGATCCTCATCGACTTCCCAGAATCCTCGTCCTTCGGCTTCCAACATTCTGCCGACAATATTACGAAAGGCTTCGGGATTGGCTTTCCGTAAGCGTTCTGCCATTTCTGGATCAAGGGCATAGGTTTCAGCAGCTTGGTCATAGACCCAGTTTTCCTGAAAGTCAGTTGTTCCCGCCCAACCGATTAACGCAGTCATCCGTTGGGAAATTTCGTAAGCCCCCCCTGATCCTTGATCCGCCATTGCTTGCGCCCATTTGGGATTCAGGAGTTTTGTTCGATATTCTAAACGCAAGACATCTTCTAGTTGGCGGGGCGTAGAATCTTTGGAAAAACTTTCCACCACACTAGCCGTAACGGGTTTTCCTCCTTGTGTTTCTGCTGCTTTTTTCAGTGCGCCTGTGTTGGCGTAATATTCTTGAATATCGGTGAGTCCATATTCAACGGAATCAATTTGTTGGACAATACGACTGGTACTTTTGAGGAGGTTATTGAGGACTTCTAGGCGCGTTTGACCTTTATCGTTGCGACCGTAACTGTAGGCATTGCGCCCTTGCCAAGTGTCTGCGAGTTGTTCTGCTGTATCCCAGTTACTGTCGGAAACGCGATCATTGACCAGTGAACCAAAATCGCCAGCAGGATTAGAAAACAGTCGTGCTGAGGGATTTTCCACACCTTGGGCTTGTAATTCTAAAGCGTGCTTGCGAATAAAGTTCTGATCGCGCGGTTCATCTGCGGTTGCTGCCCGTAGAAAGAGATCATCTAACAATTCAATCACATTCACAAAACTATCACGGAAAATTCCTGAGAGATTGCCTAAAATATCAATGCGCGGATGATTGAGGCGATCTAACGGGTCTAACTCATAGCGAACAATGCGCCCTGTCCCTTCTTTTACGGGTTTTGCCCCCGCTAAGCCGAGGACAATGCCAAGAGATTCCCCTTTGGTTTTAATGGTATCTAAGCCCCACAACATCACGGCGACGGTTTCGGGATACGTGCCATTTTCAGCTAAATGTTGAGAAATGATTTGTTGCGCGATCGCGCTTCCCCGTTCAAAAGCAGCAGGAGAGGGCATCCGATAGGGATCAAGGGCATGAATATTCCGTCCTGTAGGCAACACACCCGGACCATCTCGCAACAAGTCGCCACCAGGCGCAGGGGGGATGTATTCCCCGTTTAGACCTCGTAGTAAATTCGTGATTTCATCTGTTGTCTGGTTCAGGCGATCGCGAATCTCTAAGGCTTCCTCTAAAAGGGATTGATTAGAAACATCAGAAGGCGTTTCCCCTTGCGCGATTGTGTCTAAAACATCTTCTGATAATTGCCCATCAAAATAGGCGTGCAAGTAACTCGCCAATTGTTCTGAATTCGGAGGCTGACCCAAAACGTGCAATCCCGAAGAAAACAGACGATTTTCTAACACTTTCAGATAATCATAGAGATCTTTGAGATAGTTATCAAAAATCTCTGGTGCAAGTTGACTGACCGTTTGGTAAGAAAAGGTGAGATTTTGCTCTTGTAGCGCAGGGAGTGGACAATCTGCATCTAAGCCCGTATCAACCACCTTAGTACAAATCGCTTCTTTCAACGGGAAATTCTTTTCTGGATCTTCGCGATATTCTGTAATTAAATCTCGTAGGGTTACCAGTTCTTTATACAAACCAGCGCGACCGTAAGGCGGGACATTATGAGAAATTAAAACCCCATAGCCTCGCCGTTTTGCCAACATGGACTCAGAGGGATTATTTGCCGCATAAATGTAGAGATGGGGGATATTTCCGAGTAACGTATCGGGCCAAGAATACCCCGTATTCCCCAAGGGAGAACCAGGTAACCATTCTACAGTCCCGTGCATGCCAAAATGAACCACAGCATCGGCTTGAAACGCTTCCTGTAGCCATTTATAAAACGCTGCGTATTGGGGATGCGGGGTCAGATCCCGTTCAAACATCAAGCGCATGGGGTCGCCAGACAAGCCTAAAGGCGGTTGTACACCAATCCAGATGTTCCCCAGTTGGACACCCCCGAGTAAAAAGTGATCGCCCAACGTCCGAATTCCACTCCCCGTTAACGATTTCCACTGCTTCTCAATCCGTCGCCTTTGAATGGGTTTGAGCCATTTATGGAGGGCTTTCGCGTTAACGGTTGTAATCCCACTTGCACTCAAGTCTGATGTGTGCGGGAGTTGACCCGAATAGGCTTCATCTGCGTCTCGCACTTGCTGAATCAATGCTTCTCCACTTTCTGGCAGTTCGCCGAGGTTATATCCTTGCGCTTGCAGTTCTCGTAATAAGCGCATCAAAGATTGAGGAACATTGAGTAAAGCTGCTGTCCCTGTTGCGCCATATCCAGGGGGAAAACCGTAAAGAACGATCGCGAGTTTGCGATCGCGCGGACTTTTTTCCCGCAGGGCGATCCACCGTTTCACCCGTCCTGTCAAGCGTTTCATCCGTTCTGGCACCAGATAGATATCATCTCCGACTAAACCCCCTAAAGGCACCGGCTCGATCGCGCCATCGAGTTCGGGTAACGCATACAATACCACACTTTGCAGCCCACCAATCCCCTGTCTGGTCCAAGAGTGAATATCTTGAATCAATAGCGGTGCAGCGACGATATAGGGGACATTTTTGGCGTTTAAGATGCGGGTGGCGACTGCTACTTGTCGTCCCGCTTCCATAGACCCAGCAGGACCCCCCACTAGCGGGAAACCAAGAGTGGAGACAATCGCATCAACTGTTACTGCTTCTTTTCGCAGCGATCGCGTGGCAATATTGCCTAACTCCCGCTGCTGCTGTTCATAAGCGGTGGTTAGCCAATCTCGGACGGCGATATGACCTTCCACCCCTGTAATAAAGAAAGGAACCGGTAACAGGTTTGCACTTTCAAAGGCGCGAATCAGTTGGGGAATGTAAGGTTGCTGGGTAAGAACGTGCTTGCGATAAAGGAGGATGGCAACTACAGCGCGATCGGTTGCTTCTGGTTTCTCCTTCTGATACCACTGCAAGTAATCTTGAGGGGAAGTGAAATAACCCTCATAATCGGGATGTAACAACCCCATATTGGGCGTTTCTATAGGCGGTGGAATCTCACCGACGGGTAAATCGAGATAAGTTTTCGCGATATAAGTAAACAGCGTGGCAACGTTTTCAGCCCCCCCGGCATTCCAATAACTGTAAATCGTCAGCCAATGGCGTAAATCTTGGACTTTGCGACCGGGAAGATACTTCAGCAGCTTCGGTCCTACTTTCAAAAAACTCAAATAACCTGCTAGCTTATCCTCTTCCCGACTATTTCCAAACTTACTAAGAATAAATTTAACGGGTTTTGGCATTCCCTTGGGTTTTTCACTGAGAGTAAACGTTCCCACCTTTGTCAGCGCCATCAGTTCCAGTGCAGACTCAAACACCAGGCGAATGGGAATATTTTGAATCCGTTCTCGCAACCACATCACTTGGTCATAGTCGAAGAGTAAACTGGCAAAGAAGACTTGTGCCCCTTTTAAAGCCTTTTCTATCTTGTCAGGAGAATTGGCTAAATCGCGATTACTAAAGACAAAAATTTCTAACTCAGGACAGTGTTGCTGAGCAACTTTTGCTGCTTCCCGATACAAATTGGCATTAAACGATTCAAAGCCAGCAATTAAAACAATCCGGTGTGTCATCCCCGCCCTCCCGCAGAAACGCTCTACTTTGATCTTAACGGGTTTCCCTTTCTGATCCCTTCTTCACCCCGTTTAGAAAAGTAATCCATTTTATACAAAATCCCGTGAAAAAAAACTAAATTAAACCAAGGCTTCGCTACAAATAATGGTTGCAATTGGTTTCTCTTCTCTTGCTAGTTTTTTATCCCGCCATTCTCCTATATTATGTTGATGATAGAGTTGTTTTAATCGTGTTACTCATGCCACAGAGGTTTTTCTCTAATCCTGTTTCTGGCAGAAAGTTATAGCCATAGATGACATCATTTTCGCTACCAATGCGATCAATTCTTCCAAAGCGTTGAATTAATTTAACAGGATTCCAGTGCAAATCATAGTTAATAATAATATTGCCATCTTGTAAGTTCAATCCTTCTGCGAGAACATCTGTTGCAATTAGAGTTTGAATCTCTTTCTCTATGGAAAAGTTTAATCTGGTTGTAAATATCCCATAAGGTTCTCATATAGATATCATAGGGAGACGTTGGCGCGATCGCCCATGATTGCTTCATTTCCGCCATTAAGTTGGCGTTGAAATCTTCCGCTTCTTCATTGACTGACAAAAGATTCAAAACGTAGGTTGGGTTGAGGTCACGAAACCCAACACCAATCAGTTATCAGTTACCAGTTGACAACGATAACTCCGAACTGCTTTTTTAAGGATAGTATTTTGGGAAGGAGTCATACTAAAATTCCTTCACGGTGAACATTCCGAAAGAAAGGAAGGGACTCTTGATTAAATTGAGATAACGAGACGAAAGCGCGAGAAATAACCACATCATGTTCTAAACAAAAATCAGATGTAAACTCTCCTGTTCGCTCAATTTCTTCCTCAGAATTAACAGGGTCTTTCAAGACAATTAAAAGGTCAATATCAGAATCATTTCTTGATTATTCAAAGCTCTATTCCTTGTTCAATTGCTTTGAGAATATGGGGTTTCGCTTTTTCTGCTTCTACTAAATCAATTGTAAATCGATGTCCTTTTTCAATCATAGCACCTGCTCGAAAAATACTAGCTTCAGCCAACAAAGTAGGTTGGGTGGAGCAAAGTGAATCCCAACAACAATCATAAGCAATTACCCGAACCTGATATTAAATGATCTTCTTATGACCAGATGTTACACCTCGTAGGGTGGGCATTGCCCACCCTACTTTAAATCTTCCAATTCTAAGGAATCATCAAATAAAGAAATTCCCCATTTTCCCAAGTGACCAGTTATTAGTGACCAGTTACCAGTTTACAACGATATCATGGAATATTAGAGATAATGGTGTGATTATGACTTCATTAACAACAGACCTACAATTAATTTTAAGTGAGAGGCTGAATGTTTCTTACAGCGACATTGAAGATGTTTGTTAACGGTGGAAAATTGAGGAAATGGCTTTATTTGGTTCAGTTTTACGGGAAGATTTTAATGAAGATAGTGATGTTGATGTTTTAGTGTTTTTTCAAGAGAAACCTAGTTGGAGTTTATTTGATTTAATAGATTTACAAGAGGAATTACAGAATTTATTTAGTCGTCCCGTTGATATTGTGCAAAAAAAAGAATTAAATAATCCCTATCGTCGCCAAGAAATTCTCAAAACACATCAGTTAGTTTATGGACAAAAATAATCGGGAGATTGCTTCTGGAGTCATACTAATACCATTTTGATAAACTGGCGCTACACACCAACCCATCATTCCCCCCTTTCCAACCGGAGCTTTAGTGAGGAGGGCTAGGGGGGATTTAATGTAACTTGACTTCTCCAAAATGGTATAAAGTGCAAAATTGCTTTCCAGTCTTTTGGCTGCGCCTTGTAGATGACCAGTGACCCGTTTACAAGCCATATAAAACAGCGACAATTTCATCAATTTCTTCTTCCCATTTCTCACAGTTAATTCCTTTCGTATCAATGCAGTTGATGTAAGGATGTTCTTTCAGAAGTTGAGTAATAATGGGGCGTTCATCGGTTTGTCGTAGTTGGTTTGAGTTAAGGCGACAATAGATAATGTGGAAATCTTCCCCAGCAGTGGCGAGTAAAAGGGGATGATCTGCGAGTTTTTCTGTGGCGGTTTCACTCCAGTGGCGAGTGGAAAGGGGAACGTTTGCGCGATCGTAGTTAAGTTCAGCCAGTAATTCTTTCAGGGAGGATAAGCCTTTCAGGTTGGCGAGAATATCTTGAATAGTCTGTTGCAATTGACTCATGATCACAGGAGAAAACCCTTTTATCGGACACAGAGAGAAAACTTTTCATCATCTTACCCCCTCTCTCTGCGCGATCGCTATTTATCTCGATCTCCCAACTTCATGAGAGACAATGGAAGTAGGTCTGAGGGGAACATTATGAGAGAACAGACATCGCCACAATTATACTTTTCCCCAGTTGCTTTTCCTTTACCAGCAGTGGTCAATCAAGATTTAATTAAATTGGGATTACTGTTGGTTGCTGTTGATCCGAACTTAGGGGGAATCGCGATCGCGGGACGAAGAGGAACTGCAAAAACCGTTCTCGCTAGAGGATTACACGCTTTATTACCGCCGATTGAAGTGGTCAAAGGGTCTTGTTGCAACTGCGATCCGCAGCATCCTGAGGAATGGGATGATTTGACCCGAGAGGCGAATCCCAACTTAATCCCTAAAGTAGAAGTCAGACCAACCCCGTTTATACAAGTTCCTCTAGGGGTAACAGAAGACCGATTATTGGGGTCTGTGGATGTGGTGCGTTCCATTGAAAAGGGAGAAACCATCTTTCAGCCTGGATTACTCGCAGCAGCCCATCGCGGTATCCTCTACATTGATGAAATTAATTTACTGGATGAGAGTATTACCAATCTCTTACTCACTATTTTGACTCAAGGGCGGAACTGCATTGAGCGAGAGGGGATTAGTTTTGAACATCCCTGTCAACCTCTGGTGATTGCAACCTATAATCCAGAGGAAAAAGAACTGCGATCGCAGCTTTTAGACCTTTTCGCGATCGGAATTTCTGCGGACAGTCCCTTAACTGTGGCGCAACGGGTGTCTGGAGTCGAGCGTGTGGTTCACTTCCAAAATGCCCCCTATCCCTTTCTCAAACAACACGCTGAAGAGATTAACGAACTGAAATTACAAATTGCTCTCGCTCGGGAGTTACTACCACAGGTTATCATTCAACAAAAACAAATGACCACTCTGGTTGCAGAAGCCGAACGCTTCCAGATTGAAGGTCATCGCGGAGAAATCTGTGCTGTCCGTATTGCAAAAGCCCATGCTGCACTTTTAGGGCGGGTAGAAGTAAACACTGAAGATTTGCAAGTCGCTGTTGAACTGGCGATTGTTCCCAGAGCAACCATGGTTCCGATGCCAAAAGAACCGCCCACACCGCCGACAGCACCGCCTGAATCTACTCCCGAAACGTCCGAGTCAAAAACAGACCAACAAGAAGAAACGCCTCCTCAAGCGTCCGAAACTATCCCCGCAGAGTTAGTGATTGCACCCGAGACAGTAGCCCTAGATCCGATGCTGCTTAACTTTGGTCTGATGGCGCGTCGCCGTCGGGGTCAAGCTGGGGGACGCAGTTTAATTTATTCTCAAGATCGCGGGCGTTATGTCAAGCCCATGTTTCCCAGAGGAGAAGTGCGACGAGTCGCAGTTGATGCAACTTTACGAGCAGCAGCCCCTTATCAAAAGTTACGTTCTCATGCTGCTTCCACACACCGCGTCATTATCAAAAAGGATGACTTACGAGTGAAACGTCTCGCTCGCAAAGCCAAAGCACTGGTTATTTTTGTGGTTGATGCTTCGGGATCAATGGCGCTCAACCGCATGGAATCAGCAAAGGGCGCAACCCTACAACTTTTAAGTGAAACTTACAAACATCGCGATCAGATTGCTTTGATTGTTTGTCGGGGCGAACGGGCGGACGTTTTATTACCTCCAACTCGTTCCGTCACTGCTGCTCGTCGTCGCCTAGAACGCCTTCCCTGTGGCGGGGGAACGCCTCTCGCCCATGGTTTGGCGCAAGCGGTGCGACTGGGTTGTAATGCGAGACAAAGTAAAGATGTCAGTCAAGTGGTGATTGTTGCGATTACTGATGGTCGTGGTAATATTTCTCTCTCGCGATCAGTGGCTCAACCTTTGTCAGAAGAAGAACAACCGAATCTCAAACAAGAACTGCTGGATATTGCAGCAAAAATCCGTGTTTTAGGGATGCAGTTACTGGTGATTGATACTGAGCGCAAATACATTTCTTCTGGGTTAGCGCAAGAGATCGCGCAACAAGCAGCAGGGACTTATTACTACTTACCCCAAGCCTCTGATAGAACTCTGAGCGCGATCGCGCAAGAAGCGATCACTTCTTCAATCCCGTCATAAATTACCTGTACTTCCCGCCTTGAAATCGCTCAAGTTTTGCGACACCCGCTTGTCATTAGTTCCGAATTTAAATTACAAAAACAACCTAATTTCAGTTTCTTTTTAATTGTTTTTAAGGACAATTTTGATTATATATAAATCACATAGACTTCTCTTTTCCTCAAGGGAATCCTCACTCCCCACCCTGAACTCAAGAAAACAATTTTTCATTTTACTCTCAAAGCATGATTATTAATTATCACAATAGTGTTGTTATTTTTAATATTAAATCTGGGTAACTTAAAGTTAATCGTAAAAAATAATGATAATAAAATGAGTCAGTTAGTTTATATAAAAAAAATAATTGAATATCTTCAAAAGGGAAAAAATGAGGAAGGATTTACCTTACTTGAACTGTTAATTGTCATTGTTATTGTAGGAATTTTAAGTGCAGTAGCCCTCCCTTCTCTAGTCGCCCAAGCCGACAAAGCCCGTTATACCAAAGCGAGAGTTCAGATGGATGCAATGGCAAAAGAACTGAAATCTCATCGTCTTGAAAAAGGTTACTTTCCACCTGATGTTTATCCTAATATTACCCCTGACGGTATCAGTTATTTTCCTAAAACTTCTGATGGTGTGGTTCCCTTTGACTCTGAATATGACTACGAAAGTTGGGAGGTTAATGGAAATCAATGTTATATTCAAATTACATTTTTTGGTAAAGATGGCGATCGCGAAAGCCCCACCAATCAAGAAGTATATTCAGAACCAGGAGTTTATGAATATAACTCAGGAGATGATATTTTATATGTATTAGGAACTTATAATCAAACTTGTCAATCAAACTAATCTGAACACGGTTAAGGTATAGCACTACTCATGCAGGTTAGGACAGATCGAAATTCCAAAACCAAGTCATCCATTACCTTTCCCCTTTTCCCAGCGCGTAGCGCTATAACAGGTCACAGCGCACTGCACTCACTCTTCAATTAGACACAACGAGGGCTCACCGCTTCATCACGATTAACTGCCCCCTGTATGGTCAAATAAAAATTAATTCAAAACACGGTTATGTCGCCTGCAACCCTTTTGTGTTAGAATTTCCGAAGATTTTGCCCTAAAAGTTGTTCGACAGGGCTGGATGCTTTAATTCTTCGGAGACTCTTATGACAAACAGTTACGGTGCTGAACAGATACAAGTTCTTGAAGGTCTAGAGCCAGTTCGTAAACGCCCTGGAATGTATATTGGCTCAACTGGACCGCGAGGACTGCATCATCTGGTTTACGAGGTGGTGGATAATTCCATTGATGAAGCCCTTGCTGGCTACTGCACCCATATCGAAATCGATCTTAACGCAGATGGCTCAGTTACTGTAACTGATAATGGACGTGGCATTCCAGTAGAAGTCCATTCCCGCACGGGTAAATCAGCATTAGAAACCGTAATGACCGTTCTCCATGCGGGCGGTAAATTTGGAGGCGGAGGCTATAAAGTTTCTGGCGGACTGCATGGGGTTGGGGTTTCTGTGGTTAATGCCCTTTCCGAATGGGTCGAAGTGACAGTCCGACGGGAAAACACCGCCTATAAGCAACGCTACGCACGGGGGATTCCCACTCATGAGTTAGAAAGCGAACCCGATCCGAGCCCAGAAACGGGAACATCACTGCGCTTTCTTCCTGATACAGAAATTTTTACAACAGGGATTGAATTTGACTATAACACCCTTGCGGGACGACTGCGAGAACTCGCCTATCTCAACGCTGGGGTGAGAATCACCTTTACTGACCACCGTAACCCAGAACAGCCACGTCAGGAAACCTACTGCTATGAAGGGGGAATTAAGGAATACGTCGGTTACATCGTCGGTGAAAAACAGCCCCTTCACCCTGACATTATCTACGTGCAAGGGGAAAAAGAAGGGGTACAAGTGGAAGTCGCCCTGCAATGGTGTGTGGATGCCTATAGTGATAATGTTTTAGGCTTTGCTAATAATATCCGCACCGTTGACGGGGGAACGCATCTGGAGGGGTTGAAGACCGTTTTAACCCGCACCATGAATAATGTCGCCCGAAAGCGCAACAAACTTAAAGAAAACGATTCTAATCTGGCGGGGGAAAATATCCGAGAAGGGTTAACCGCCGTGATTTCCGTAAAAGTTCCAGAACCCGAATTTGAAGGGCAAACCAAGACGAAGTTAGGGAACACTGAAGTGAGAGGGATTGTTGACTCTTTAGTGGGAGAAACCCTCACCGAGTTTTTAGATTTTAATCCCAATGTTGCCGATGCGATTATTGAAAAAGCTGTACAAGCCTTCAAAGCAGCCGAAGCAGCCCGTCGCGCCAGAGAGTTAGTCCGTCGCAAATCGGTTTTAGAATCTTCTCCCCTTCCTGGGAAATTAGCTGATTGCAGTTCCCGCGATCCCGCAGAGTCGGAAATCTTTATTGTGGAAGGCGATAGTGCAGGCGGTTGTTTTGATGGTGATACAGAAGTTGCTTTAGCAGATGGACGGAATGTCACATTTAAGCAACTGGTTATAGAAGAAGCAGCCGGAAAACAAAACTTCTGTTACACGATCCGTAAAGATGGCACAGTTGGGCTAGAAAGAATTATTAACGCTCGGATTACTAAAACAAATGCTGAAGTCGTTAAAGTCACTCTCGATAATGGAGAAACGATCATTTGTACGCCAGACCATCCGTTTATGTTGCGTGATGGGAGTTATAAGGCTGCTTCACGGTTGACTCCTGATGATGCTTTGATGTTTGATTTAACCACAGAGTCACAGAGAACACAGAGAATTTTTGAACGGTTATCTGATGGAGAGAATCTTTTAACGACAACAGCAGTTATTGATGATAAGCGTCGCGCAGTCGCAGTAGAATCTTTCTCGGAAACTAGAGATGTCTATGACATTGAAGTTCCCCACACCCATAACTTTGCCCTCGCCAGTGGCGTTTTTGTTCATAACAGTGCTAAACAAGGTCGAGACAGACGATTTCAAGCGATTCTGCCCTTACGAGGTAAAATCCTGAACATTGAAAAAACCGATGACAGCAAAATTTATAAAAATAATGAGATTCAATCTCTCATTACTGCATTGGGCTTAGGGGTGAAAGGAGAAGAGTTTGATCTCTCGCAACTGCGTTACCATCGCGCAGTGATTATGACTGATGCTGATGTTGATGGAGCGCACATCAGAACCTTGTTATTAACCTTTTTCTATCGCTATCAACGGGCGCTCATTGAACAAGGCTATGTTTACATCGCTTGTCCGCCTCTCTATAAAGTAGAACGGGGAAAACAACATTACTATTGCTACAGCGATCGCGAGATGCAGAATTTAGTTAGAGAGTTCCCGAATAATGCTAACTATACCCTGCAACGGTTTAAGGGCTTAGGAGAAATGATGCCGTTGCAACTGTGGGAAACCACCATGAACCCCGAAACACGGACACTGAAGCGTGTGGAAATTGAAGATGCAGCGGAAGCCGATCGCATTTTCAGCGTCTTAATGGGCGATCGCGTTGCCCCCCGCCGAGAGTTCATTGAAACTTACGGTCCCCAACTCAATCTGACTGACTTGGATATTTGATCTAAAATTAACAATTAGTCGTTTGTCTATTGCCGTTCGTCCTCTGTGGCTTGTTCAGAGTTAGTTAACGATTTCTAGAAATAATCAAGAACAACTCGCTAATAACTGAGGACGAATGACGAATGACAGATGACTCAATTATTAATGATGAACCGACTTATGGTGCAACGCTACGTCCGAGTTAAAACGACCCAAGCCCAAACTTACTACGGACTGTTACAGCTTGATCGCAGTGTCCAAGTCTTAGACGCTCCCTCTTGGTTGGGAGGACAACCAACAGATTTAAAGCTAGAACCAGAAACTTATGAACTCCTCGCCCCCTGCGCCCCAACCAAAGTCATTGCAGTGGGAAAAAACTATCAGCAACACGCAGCAGAAATGGGGGGAGAAGTCCCCACAGAACCGTTAATTTTTCTCAAACCTCCCACGGCGGTTACCGCGCATCTCAAGCCTATTTACTACCCTCAATTAAGTCAGCGCGTGGATTATGAAGGAGAACTCGCGATCGTCATGGGAGAACGAACCCGTAACTGTACCCCAGAAGAAGCCAGAACAAAAATTTGGGGTTATACCATTGCTAATGATGTTACCGCACGGGATTTACAGAGGAAAGACGGTCAGTGGACTCGCGCCAAAGGCTTTGATACCTTTTGTCCCCTGGGCCCTTGGATTGTTAGGGATTTAAGTGCAGGCGCAACCCTACAAACGTTTATTAATGACGAAACCGAACCCAGACAATCGGCTTTATTAACAGAAATGGTATTTCCCATTGAGAAATTAATCTCTTATATTTCTCAGGTGATGACGTTAGTTCCGGGAGATGTCGTTCTCACCGGAACCCCGAAAGGAATTGGATCGATGCAAATTGGCGATCGCGTTCGGATTGAAATCGAAGGCATTGGCGCGTTAGAAAACCATGTTCTCAGTCCCGAAAAAAGCAAAAATCCTTCATAACAATTAACGGACTTGTCCCGCCACCGCTTCCGAAATCGCAGGAATTTCAGCGTAAATCCCCCGTGCTGATTGCACAATGGCATAAATACAAGCTGCTAAAGTGCCAATAAAGATCATATTGAAAAACGTTTCAATTAATAATCCGCCACCTGCTCTTAAACCAGCCCCTAAAATTTGAGTGGCAAAGCGAATTAAAACCAGCAAAATATCAATTAAAATCGCTTGCATGGTATTAAACCGAATAAAATGGCTAATATTTTCATTTCTAACCACTGCAAACAGCAAAACAAAGAAAATAATCAGACCCGCAAAGGGAAAGCCGTAATAAATTTGAATAACTGGTCGCAGCGGGACATAAATGACTTGTAGAATGGGAAACTGCTGGAGCAAAAAATTACCAAACGGTAGCACATAAATTAACGGTAAAACATAAGGCAAAGCAGCAAAAAATCGGTCTTGAATTTCAGTGTTACCACGACCCGCCATAGAGTTAACTCCTTAATTTTATTGAGGTTTTAGTGTTGTGTGATCGCCGTTGATTGAGGTTAAACGAGCCAGACGAAATCCCATTTGACATTCATAGAGTTCCGGCTGCTGCTCGCTCAAACGTCTTAAGAGGTGTCCACACCCTAAATGTCCCTGACGCCAACGGGGGAGTCCGCGACGGTCAGCGAGTAAGCAATTCTGACAAACTTGCTTCGGCGATAAAACTTGTTCGTCCATTAATACCACTAGCATGATTGCTCCTCCCAAAAACTCCCCAGTATGAGATATTGATCCATACTATCCTCATTTTAGAAGGGAATTTTTCAATGAAACAGTTAATTGTTGCCACGGGTAACCCAGGGAAACTCAAAGAAATGCAAAGTTATCTGCGGGACTTGCCCTGCACTCTTGCCCTCAAACCCCCAGAATTGGACGTAGAAGAGACGGGAACAACATTTATGGAAAATGCAAGGTTAAAAGCAAAAACCGTCGCTCAAGCTACTGGAAAATGCGCGATCGCGGATGATTCGGGCTTGGCTGTGGCAGCACTGAATGGCGCACCTGGCATTTATTCGGCACGTTATGCAGAGACGGATCAAGAACGGATTGCACGAGTGTTGAGAGAGTTAGGTGATACGCCAGATCGGGCTGCCAAATTTGTTTGTGCTGTTGCCATTGCTGACCCTAATGGCGCGATCGCGCTGGAAAAAGAAGGAATTTGTCAAGGAGAAATTCTCAGAGCCCCCCGAGGAAACAACGGCTTTGGCTACGACCCCATTTTTTATGTTCCCAGTGTCCAGCAAACCTTTGCTGAGATGACACCCGATCAGAAAGAAAAACTCAGTCATCGCGGTCAAGCCTTCTCCGCCTTATTTCCAGATATTCTACAATAGACCAGTCAGAGAGCCATCCGTTTGAAACGGATGGACGGGGCTTTCTAGGTGCGGAGGAAACCTCCGCACACAGCCCCTCATGAATGGCAGGAAAAGACTTTAGTCTTTTGTATCCTACGAACTTATGTAGGATATGTTATTGTGAAAATATGGCTAAGCAAACACTAACTCTAAAACTTCCCTTCTATCAACTAAATCAGGTCAAAGCCAGCGAATTTGAGAGGCTAACCGCCCTCAACACGCAAGTGGCTAATGACCTGCTCAGGTTTAGCAAGAAGGAGCGCAGAGAGTTAACCAGTGCTAGCTTTAGCCATCTAGAACTTGGCTCAATGTGGATTAACCAAACCATCCGCAACACCAACGCTAAAACCAAAGCAAAGCGTTTTAAGCGGATGTGGCTAGAAGTCAACAACCAAGGTTACAAAATAACCAAGTCTGGAGAGTTATACACGGTTTCTTTTAACCTTTATCGAGGCAGAAAGAAACGCATCCCTCTAGAAGTCCATTCCTCCTCTCAGGCAAAAGTCCTAGACAAAGCCATATTGGGTCAGGTGAAACTAGGGAGCCTGAAGATATGCAAGTCTAAGAAGGGAGTTTGGTATGTCTTGATTAGTGTCTCAATGGACGTTCCTGAGCCGAATCAAGTTAAAGGTTGGATTGGAGTCGATAGAGGACAGAATAATCTCGCTGTAGCTGCATTACCCAAAAGTTTTGGTAAATTCTGGAAAGCAGGGCGCGTGAAGAAGCTCAGACGAAAGTTTCAAAAAACTCGCAAGCAATTACAAGAAGCCAAAAAGCTCAAAAAGGTCAAGCAGTTAGAGCAGCGAGAACGCAAAATTATGACCCACATTAACCACATTGTCTCTAAGCAACTGGTGCAGTTGGCTCAGGACTATGGAATGGGGTTACGATTTGAAGATTTATCAGGAATTAGACAGACCTCCAAGCAACGAAAGAAAACTAAGTCTGATGCTTCTAAAAACCGTGATCACTGGGCGTTCTATCAGCTAGAACAGTTTACCCGATATAAAGCAAGTCTGGCTGGAGTACCAGTCGAGTCGGTTCCTGCGCCTTATACAAGCAAGTCAGACCATCGCAATGGAGTGATTGGTAAACGGAACCGTCATTGGTTTACGGGTTTTGATGGTTATAAATGTAACGCTGATTGGAATGCAGCCCAGAATATCGGCAAATGGGTCGGATTCTCATGTCCTTTGAATCTTCAGAAAACCGTCTCTGTAATGGATGCGGTCGATTCTAAGGACGGGGTCGATGACAGTCCCCCAAACTAGCTGGAAGTCTAAGACGACGGCTTGAGCCTCGTCTTAGGCAACCTCTAGAATCCGCGTCGATTTATCGCGCGGAGTGTCAAAGCTTGGTTTTACAGTGACAAAAAAGGGAGCAGTTGAGCTACTCCCAGAGCAATCAGAGGCTTAAACCGCTTCTAGATTTTTCTCACCTGTCCGAATCCGAACAATTTGATCCACAGGCGAAATAAAGATTTTTCCGTCTCCAATTTCGCCCGTGCGAGCAGCATTGATGATTTTATCAACCACGGTATCCACTTGATCTTCTTCAATCACAATTTCGATTTTGAGCTTCTGTAGGAATTCAACAGTGTATTCCGAACCGCGATAGCGCTCAGTTTGACCTTTTTGGCGACCGAAACCACGGACTTCAGAAACCGTCATTCCTACAACACCCGCATTAACCAAGGCAATTTTTACCTCGTCTAACTTAAAAGGTCGGATAATTGCTTCTACTTTTTTCAAAATTGAATCTCCTCAATATAGATAACGACAAGTCATGTTTTTTAGTGATAACTTTTCAGTTCGAGATTATGGCTTTTGTTTAAGAAAGCGTAACCTCTAGCCGTCAGTCACAGATTGCGTCCCCTTAGAGAGAAGGCGCTGGCTGTAACCGTTGGTCAGGATAACAAACAAACAATTGACAGTTCTGATCTATCATTCTCAGGCTCGGAACTTTGGTTACTTTCACTACAATCTTAGACATTTTCTCCCGAAAACGAGATCCTTGCAATATAGCACTCCTCATTCAGGTGTTAGACAGATCGAAATCCACCTCATTGATCGGAAAAAGGGTCAGGGGGTACGGGAAAAGATCACTTTAACATTCCTTTCCCCTTGTTCTCAGCACGCAGCACTATAGCTGTAAACGTCTGATCATGGGAAAACACGCGACTCCTCCCCAAATGAGCTTAAGAGGTGAGCCAATTCCACCCATAAAACCTGTTGATTTAACGGTAGAGATGTCAACTAGAATAAGGGATAATTCTATGGAGTCTATTGATTCCAAACCCAGACATTAGTGAAAAAATGTTACAGCCTCTCTCTAAGTTAATTCCCAGTTTTCTTCAAAAAAAGGAAAAGGTGTTGGCATTGAGCTAACCCCAAACCAAATTAATGTCGCTCAAATTCGTAATACAGATCGAGGGTATGAACTCGAAGTTCTAGCGAGTAAAGAAGTTCCCGAAGGGGTTTATTCCGATGGTAAAATCATCGATCCACCGACCTTAGCCGATTTAATTCAGGAGACCCTTTCTGAAAATAATATTAAGGCAAAAAGTGTGGCTGCTGCTGTGCCCATGCGGGATTCAATGCTGAACTTAATTCCCGTGCCAGCAGAACTTTCTGAGGAGGAACTGCGGGATGTGGTTCTTAATCAAGAAGCGGGGCTTTATTTACCCTATCCCATCGAAGAAGTAGATTTAGATTATCAGAAATTAGGGTACTTTCCCGATGAAGATGGCATTGAAAAAGTGCAAGTCTTGCTGATTTCCACGCGCCGTGAAGTCACGGATACTTATCTTGATATCTTTGAGCAACAAGTCGGTTTACGAATGGATGCTCTTGAAATTAACACGGTTGCTCTAATTCGCACGATTCGGGAACAATTACGACAGTATCCCTCTCAGGAAGCAGTGGTCTTGGTCGATATCGAATTTGACAATACAGAATTAGCCATTATTGTTGATGGTGTTCCAGAATTTAATCGCACCATTCCCATTGGAACTTTTCAGTTGCAAAGTGCCTTAAGCCGAGCGATGCGTTTGCCTCCCTCTCGCAATATTGAAACCTTACAAGAAATGACACTGCCCATTTCGGATAAAGAAGCGAAAGAAGAAACTACCCCTCTTAATCCAGGGATGAATGCTTTACAGCGTGTTTTAGGGGAATTGACGGATGAAGTTCGTCGCTCCGTTGATTATTATCTGAATCAAAGTGAGGGCATGGAAGTTGTACAAATGTTGTTAGCAGGTCCTGGGGCTGGCATTGGACAAATTGATGCCTTTTTTAACCAACGCTTAAATATTCCAACCACACAAATTGATCCCGTTGAGGCTTTATCGTTAGAAACAGAAATCGACATTAATAATTCACAACGTCCAGGTTTAGGAACAGTTTTAGGCTTAGCATTGAAGGAGATTTAAAGACTATGTATAGTTTAGATGTCAATTTTTTAAGAGAGCGTCGAAAAAGAGAAGAACCCGCAAAAGTAACCGAAGATCAAGGAACTCAATCTTTACCAAGTTTAGAGGGAAATTTACCACTGATTATTGGTGCAGTTGTGGGTTTAGCTGTTCCTGCGACGGTGGGAGGATTTTGGTATTTAACCAACCTCCAAAAAGCACAAGTGCAGCGTGAAATTACGACCTTAGAACAAGAATTTAGTCAGTTGCAAAGTCAACAGCAACAAGTGACTCAAAAACAAGAAGAATTAGCCCAAGCAGAAAGCAATTTAACCGCCCTTGCCAATATTTTTAATAAAGTGAAACCATTATCGGCTATTTTAGAAGATGTGCGCGATCGCGCTCCCGATAATGTTCAAATTAATAATCTCCAACAATCGGAAAGTCAAGGCACAATTGCCTTTAATCTACAAGGCGTGGGAGAGTCTTATGAAGCAGTGAATTACTTTGCTTTAACCTTGCAGCGCTCACCTTTAGTGCAAGCAAAAACAGTGAATTTAGAAACAGCAGCCCAAGGGAATTATAATTTGGAATTAACTGGTGATTTGCCACCGATTGTCGGAGAATTATCACCACAACCGATTGTTAACTATACTCTTTCCTTTCAACTCAATGATCAGTCGGCTTCCGAGTTATTACCTGTTCTTCAAGAACAAGGCGCGATCGGTCTTGTGACTCGAATTAGGACTTTAGAGCAAAAAGGAATTGTGCAATAACTAACAATAAAACACAAGAATTTAGCAGACAAAAACTATGACTTTTAGTGATGAATTAACCCCAGAAGAACAACTGGAAGAGGAAGAAGGGGCCGAATACCCAGAAGCCTTTGGGATTACCTTTACCCCTCAAGTCACGGGAATTGCTATTGCGTTAGTAGGAATTGGAGTAGCTGGTTATATGTGGCTGAATTTCCTACAACCCGCCAGACAAGAATACGGTGAACTGGTTGATCAAAGAGATCAACTCGAAACTCAAATTGAAAACCAACCCGCTTTAGAAGGGCAAATTCAACAGTTAGAAGAACAAATTCAAACTGCAAGATCACAACAAAATGAAGTCTTAAATCTCTTGTCAAATGAAGAGAGCTTAGATACTTTACTATTCGATTTAGAACAGACCGTTCAAGCCACCAATAGTGAAACCACAACCGAAGAAATTAGTGAATTTCAATTAGAACGGTTTGAACCGCTAATGGCAAATCCAGAAGTGGTTAATGATGGCTCTTTTGGTGCTGCAGTCAATGGTAAAATTAAGCGCAAAACTTATAGTTTAGAAGTGGTCGGAACATTTACCCAAACGCGATCGCTGATTAGAAGTATTGAACGGTTACAACCTTTATTACTGGTCAATAACTTTAATACGCAAGTGACTGAACAACAGCCAGGAGAGTTTTCTTTAGAAGAAAACCGCTTTCTTGCTACGGGAAATCCGCAACTGCGTTCAACCTTTCAATTAGAGGCTATTCTACCGATTAGCCCTGAAGAATTAAGAGCCCAAGAAGAAGCAGCAGCAGCAGCCGAAGAGGAGGAAAATCAGGAAAATAACTAATAATAATTAATTGCCAATCAATCCCTTTCAAAAGTAATCAATAATGAGTGATGAGGAGTGAGGAAAACGTGAAATATTATTCGCAGCAAATCGGTATTTTATTCGGCGCAACCGCAATCTTAGTGGCCCAACCTTTCGCCCGAGAAGCCTTGGCACAAATGCAACAGGTACAATCCCAACCCACTGAAGAAGGATTTGCCTTAACGTTTGATACCAACAGTTCTAGCCGTCCCCAGATTTTTACGATTCAACGTGATAATATTCTCGTTGTTGATTTAACCGACACGCAGTTAACTCTTGGTAACGGTGAACCAATGCAGAAAAGCAATCCTTTTCCAGGAGTAGAATTTTTAGAGATTGCTCAAAGCCAAGGAAATAATGTGCGGGTGATCGTTCGTGGAACTAATGATGCCCCAGATGCAACCATTCAATCCTTCGCCAACGGTGAGGTGACCCTCAGTTTTGCCGTGGAAGGGGGAGGCGGTTCTGCTGTTAGCACAAGACAGTCACCTCAATCAGAACAAACCTTTTCTCAAGCCTCTCCAGCAAATCCCAGTTCATCTTCTTCTCAAGCACAACCAGAGGTGATGTTTCCTGATCCTGAGATTACCGTAGATGGCAAACCCACAAGCAATCGGCAAATCCAACGCCCTTCTCCTGGGTTACAACCGACACGCCCGCGAGCGATTGCCCCACCAGTGGGGGATATTGCTGTTTCTACGATTGATTCTTCTCCGAATCTGGTCGATTTAGGAACGAATACGAGAGTCCCTCGTTTGGTTTTGCGGGAAGCACCAGTGCGAGAAGTGTTATCTTTACTAGCGCGATCGGCGAATGTGAACCTTGTGTTTGCCGATCAAGGAGGAGAAGGAGATAATCCCGCTCAACAGACGATTTCTGTGGATTTGGAAAACGAACCCGTACAAGCTGCCTTTAACTCCATTCTGCAACTGTCTGGACTGCAAGCTAACCGACGGGGAAATACCATTTTTGTCGGGGCGAACCTTCCGCAAGCAGTACGGAATGTTATGACTCGAACCTTACGCTTAAACCAAGTCAGTGTTGATGCTGCCTCTGGTTTCCTCGCCACACAAGGGGCGGAAGTGCAACAAGTTGTTACTCCAGTTGAACAAGAATTTAACCAAGAAACGGGCGCATTAGTTCGGGAAAGAGAACTGCCCTCAGAACTAAGACCATTAACCGTGAATCAACCCGAAGGTTCCACGGGGGCTTTACTATTACGGGGAATGTCGGTTTCTACCGATGAACGTTTAAATGCCATTACCCTAGTTGGGGAACCCCGCAAAATTGCTACAGCCGTTGATTTACTCAAACAGTTAGATGCCCGTCGTCGTCAAGTTGCGGTCAATGTCAAGATTATTGACATTAATCTGAATAATACTGAAGACTTTAGTTCCAGTTTTTCCTTTGGGATTAATGATAGCTTTTTCGTCAATGATGGTGGAGCAGCTGCGATCAGTTTTGGCGGAAGTGCACCACCGAGTCGTTCTACCGTCACCCAAAGTCGCGTTTCTCCCCCTGTGATTCCTAATCCCTTTGCTGATGCTAATACGTTCCTTGATTTTAATGAAACCCAATTTATTCCGTCAACCGATCCAGGAGTCGTAGAAATTGATACCAGAACTGGTCAACTGACGGAAACCCCTCGGGGAGGGATTGATTTCTTTACGCGCAATGCGGGAGTGTCTGAAAATCCCTTTGAAGCAGGTTTTACTGAGGTTACCCTAGCAGAAAACCAAGTGATAACAATTTCTGAAGATGATGAAGGCAATCTTCAATTTGATGTCGCAGAAGGAACAATAGGAGATGCGACTGCGGGTTTACCCAGTCTCTTTCAATTCCCTAGTGATTTTCTAGGGGTACTCGAAGCTCAAATCACAAGCGGTAATGCGAAAATTTTAACCGATCCCACCCTTTTGGTGAAAGAAGGGCAAACGGCTGGGGTGAATCTGGTGCAAGAAGTCTTTGCTGGAAGTGAAGTTCAGTTTCGGGAAGTGGGTGAAGAAAGTATTCAGGTTGAAGTTCCTGTGATTAAAGAAGCAGGATTAACGCTCAATGTTGATGTGCAACGGATTGATGATAATGGCTTTATTACCCTCAATGTTAATCCCACTGTTTCTGCACCATCGGGTTCAGCTGACACGGGATTTGGTGAAATTACATTGCTGAATAAACGTGAGCTTAATTCTGGAGAAATTCGCTTACGAGATGGTCAAACGCTGATTCTTGCAGGGATTATTCAAGATGAAGATCGAACCACTGTTAGTAAAGTGCCTATTCTGGGTGATCTTCCCATTATTGGTTCTTTGTTCAGAAGCACCAACAGAGACAACATTCGTCGAGAAGTGATTGTTTTACTCACACCCAATATTCTTGATGACTCTTTAGGGAGCAGTGGCTACGGTAGCAATTATCAACTCAGTCCTAGTGCGAGAGAAATGTTGCAACAACAAGGTTATCCGATTCCACAACAAGGACGTTAGAACTAAAAGAAAGTTATTTTAGATAACCAATTGGGGGTAAGCGGTGGTTTACCCCCTCAGTAGTGGTAACGTGCTTGAAGAAAATGAATTTTCTGATTGTGAACCCGATAAACAAGACGATGTTCTTGATCGATGCGCCGAGACCAAACGCCTGGATAATTCATATATTTCAAAGGTTCGGGATGACCTTTTCCTTGAAATGGATCACCGTCTAATATGTCTTCGATTAAAGCAAAAACCTTCCCATAAACTTTTTTGTTATGAGTTGCCCACCAACGTAAGTCTTCTTTGAATTGATCATAGAAAATAGGACAAAGCGTAGAAGATTGAGAGTTGAGTTGATTCTTTTTATTCTTCTTTTTCGACAAAACTCATCTCCTCTCGGAGTTCATCTAAGGTTTGAGTTGGAGTCTCCTCTCTTTCTGATGCTTCTAGAGCTTCAAATAACCGTGAAGCATTATTGCGCGATCGCAGCAAATGCAATGTTGTCATCAAACTGGAATAGTCATCTGCTGACATCAAGACAGCTTGCTGTTTTCCCCGTCGGGAAATCGCGTAAACTTTTCCCTTTTCTACAACTGCGTCAAGAATTTTGGCAAAATTTTCCCGTGTCTGAGTATAGTTAATTGGCTCTAACATGACTGGTTAAAAGTAATCTCTTGCTAGCTGTACAGAACTCTGTACCTATCAATTTTATTTTAAATAAATATTTCCTTGTCGCAGAATTTCCCAATCTTGACCTGTCCATTTCGCAACAGTAGAAGGTAAACCACTACTCACGATTGGTTCTGTATCCGCAAGGACTAAAACTTCAGGAAAGGCTTGATTAATCGCTTCTGGCGTGGTTAAGGGCGGTTGTCCCGACCGATTGGCGCTGGTGGTCGCAAGAACGCCTGTAGAAGCAAAAACTTGGCGCGCGATCGCGCAATCAGGAACTCGAATCCCAATCGTATCGGCTGTTTTCGGATTCACTTCTGGCCGTACAAGAGAAGAACTGGGTAACACTAAAGTCAACTGTCCTGGAAAATACTGCTGTGCGGTTTGTTCCCACACTTGAAACTCCTCGGGAGTTCCTTCTACATAATCCCATAACTGTTCTGGAGATGCTCCCATTAAGATCAAAGGTTTGGTGGCTTCCCGTTGTTTTAATTCAAAAATTGCTTCTGCACAGTCAGGGCGCACGGCTAAAGCGGGAACGGTATCTGTGGGAAAACTTACCACTTTGCCTTCTTTAGCACCTGTTACCAGTTCAGAAAAAGACACAAGACTCATGAGGGGAAGTGTTGATGTTTAACGTCGTCAATATAATTTTCTGCTGCTTCCGTAATCATTTCCCGTAAATTAATATAGGCTTTCGCAAATGGCGGTTGTTTTGGGGTTAAGCCTAGTAAGTCTGAAGTCACTAAAACTTGCCCATCACACTGTTTTCCCGCCCCAATACCAATTGTCGGAACAGAAAGCGTACTCGTAATTTTAGCAGCCAGTTCATTGGGAATATGTTCAAGAACGATCGCGAAGACTCCTGCTTCCTCTAGATTCATGGCTTCTTGGTAGATCCGTTCTGCTTCTTCTGGTGTCTTCCCTTGTTGGCGATAACCGAGACGATGGACTGATTGTGGGGTCAAACCAATATGACCCATGACAGGAATGCCGATGCGGGTTAGCGTTGTTACCGTTTGCGCGATCGCGCGGTTTCCCCCTTCCAACTTCACCGCCTGCACCCCCGTTTCTTTCAACACCCGTCCTGCGGTCTGAATCGCTTGCTGTTCACTTTCTTGATAAGTCAAAAACGGCAGATCGCAAACGACCAAAGCCCGTTTTGCCCCTCGCTTCACGGCTGCTGCGTGATGAAGCATTGCCTCCAAACTGAGGGGAAGTGTCGTCTCATGTCCCAAAGCCGTCATCGCTAAAGAATCTCCCACCAGCAAGATATCTAGCCCCACCTCATCCAAAATTTGAGCAAAGGCGTAATCCCAAGCGGTCAAGACAGTAATCGGGCGTTGTTGTTGCTTCCACTTCAAAAGTTGTGCGGTTGTTACCACCATGAAAAAAATCCAAAAGTCAAGAGCGAATTTAAAAGCCAAATTGATTCATAATTTAGCCTCTTTCTTACCCTTTTTTAACAAATAACAAATCACCGATAACAAACATCGAATGATGATGCTAGCTTAATCATAGCTGTCATTGATGAATCAAAGCTAAAATCCCATGTTTAAAACGATTCTCTTTTCCATCGACCGTAGTCGAGAAACCCAAGAAGCGGTTGCAACTGTAACCAACTTAGTTCAAACCTATAATAGCCGTCTCGTTTTACTCTCCGTGGTAGAAGCAGCAGAAGCAGACAAAGAAGATAAACGACAAATGACCTCAGAAAGTTCGGTGACTGAACTCCTAGAAGGGGTCAAATCCTTATTTGCGGAAGAAAATATCAACGCTGAAACCTTAGAACGAGAAGGCAGACCCGCTTTTATCATTTGCGATGTTGCGGATGAACTGGATGCCGATTTGATTGTGATGGGCTGTCGTGGGGTCGGTCTCATTGAAGAAGAAGCCTCCGATAGTGTCAGTAATCGGGTTATTAATCTCTCTCCTTGTCCTGTTTTAGTCGTTCCCTAAGCAATGTTTTTCTTTTTTCAGTCGTTTTCACTCTCATGGTTCTTTGTTCTTTGTTCTTTGTTCACCCCCTCACCTTGTCACCTTGTCACTGTCCTCGACAGGCTAAGAAACGCTATAGTGAGATTTTTTAAGGGGAATTGAAAATGGCAATCATTCAGTGGTATCCTGGTCATATTGCAAAAGCGGAACGGGAATTAAAACAGCAGTTAAAAAATGTGGATGTGGTTTTAGAAGTGCTGGATGCAAGAATTCCCCTTGCATCCCAACATCCTCAAGTCTCGCAATGGGTGGGAAATAAACCCCGTCTCTTAGTGATTAATCGTCAGGATATGATTCCAGAAAGCCTCCATTCAGAATGGATGGCTTGGTTTCAAACTCAGGGGTATTCTCCTTATTTAACGGATGCACAACAAGGAAAAGGGATTAAACCTTTGTTGAAAGCAGCACAAAAAGCAGGAGAAGCCATCAATGAAAAACGGAGAAGTCGAGGAATGCGCGATCGCGCTGTGCGTGCAGTTGTCATGGGCTTTCCTAATGTCGGTAAATCGGCACTCATTAACCGCTTAGTTGGTCGTAAAGTTGTCCGCAGTGCTCGCAAAGCGGGGGTCACTCGCCAATTGAAATGGGTCCGCATTTCGCAACAAATTGATTTATTAGATGCACCAGGAGTAATTCCCCCCAAACTTGAAGATCAAAATGCTGCGATCAAACTGGCGATCTGCGATGATATTGGAGAAGCAGCGTATGATTTACAAAATACGGCAGCAGAATTAATTGAATTATTAAAACAATTCGATGATAATGAAATTTTTACCCAGCGTTATAATCTTCCAGTCAATAATTTAACTGGTTATGCTTATGTTGCAATTCTCGCCGAACGCCGTCATCACAACGATAAGGAACGAACCGCTCGGGAACTCCTGAATGACTTTCGCAAAGGATTAATGGGAACAATTCCCTTAGAACTCCCGCCAACTTTGCCAACACGAATTTAAGCACTTAATTTTCCATGAAATAATATGTCTCAAGAGAAAAAGAAACCTTGGTGGACTCAAATCAAAAAAGAGTGGATACCAGATATCATTGCTTCCGTTCTCTTCACCTTTTTTGTTATTTATTTATTCCTACCCGCCTCACTTAAATCAATTATTTTTGGATATATAAAACAATTTTTTTTAGCAATCTCAATTATTATAAAGTGGTTTTTTACGCCATCAACTCTTCTCGGAATAATTATCTTAATCGGGGTGATATATTTCATAATAAGACGAGTCCGCTATCATTTAACTCGTTGTGCGAGTTATCATCATGATTGTCCGATTTGTGATCATAAAGTTCATCAGCGACATCGTACATCCTATCAGCGTCTCTTGAGCTATATTATTCCTGTCCGTCGTTATCACTGTACCCATTGTGGTTGGGAGGGAATTAGGGTTCATAAAGAAAGAAGGCGACGCTTCAAAAATAAGAAGAAGAAATTAAATACTAAAAAAATTGATTCTTATAAGTAGAATGTGATATATTTTAATTCTTAAATAGTAAATATAATATGATTAAGCCCAGATGAATTCGTCATCTCAATTAACTCTCAATTTGGAGCAAGGTTCGATTCGCTTTAACTTCAGTTCGGAAGCAGCACAAGAACTGCGAGAAGCTTTGTCTGAACTCATGGAAAAATTTAAAGTGACAACGCAAGCGGTCAACGCTGGGGATAAACCGCAACCGCAACCTCCCACTGAATATCGCCATACTGGAGAAGTTTTTTTAGAGGTATTTTGTAACCCTAATATCTATCCCACTCCTTTCGCTGCTAAAGTTTTAGTAACCATTCGTGATGATCGAATCCGCCTCACGACAGAAGCAGAACTGACGCGCTTAGTTGAAGATGTCACTGAATATCTAGAACAGCACGGATGATCAGCATGGATAGCAATCAAAATCAAGTTTTAAAAGTGGTTGAACAGGGGTTTCACGTTACTCTCGGCGCGATTTCTGTGGCAACTGAGACTCTACAAAACGAACAAAAACGGATGGAATTAGTGTCTGAACTCAGTCAGGAACTGAACCAACGCGCTCAAGAATGGGAAGAAAAAGGAGAAGCGACAGCCACTGAAGCCCGTCGTTTTATTGAAAATTTTATCAACCAAGGCTCTGAGACCTCCTCACCCTCTGCATCTAATCCCGAAAGTGAATCGACCCCTAGTGGAACAACCAGCCCTGAACCCGCTCGTGATGATTTTCCCGCTCGCTTACAAGCCTTAACTGATGAAGTGACGACACTCCGAGAAGAAATGGCTCAGTTTCGTTCCTAATTTAGCACTACGCACTGGGGCAACGTCAAAGGTTAAAGGGACAATGAAGTGGATTTTCATCTGTCAAATACCTGAATGAGTCGTGCGATATCTTTCTGGATTCATCTTTCCCACAAATAAATGATTCCCCCTTCTCAAAGGGGGATCGGTATTAATCAGACTTTTTTCTAGTCCGTATCAGATGAAAAGTGAGCGGAAATTAATAACCGCCATAGACTCCATTATTGATGCGGTCATCTCCTTCCACAAATGCTGCTTCTGGATCAGTGACGACAAATTGGTCTAAATTTTCCTCTAAGCGCTGTTGTTGGCGTTCACTTAAATCAGGAATTTGTAAAACATCTTCTACCTTCTCATAAGGAGAATTTTCGATGATTTTGCGAGCCAGAGTGGGGTAAAACCCTCTCAAGTCACGAAACGCCTGAATGTTCGTGTTATTGAGGTCAATTTTGTTGCCAATTTGTTGTAATTTTTGATCCGCATCATTGCGAATTTCCGCAAGAACAGAAACGCTCGATACATTAATTTGATTAGCATTGAGCGCTAATGCCGAAGATTGTCCCACACCTAATATTAAACTGATACTGAATAGTACAAACAGCAATCGTGATACTAACTTTCGCATAATTTTTCTCCTCAAGCGCGATCCGTAAGCCAATAATTACAGCACACCCCAGAGTATAGCTTCTAGAGTTAACTGCAACTTTTCTTTGCTATTTTCTCATCTTATGTGACTGGGAACAATTGCGCCCTCTCTTTCAGGGCTAATTTTTAAGAAAGAACGAAATCCCGAGCGGAAAACTGGTCTTTAACGGTAAAATTTTAAACTGCACAGTGTTCATTATTATGTTGCGGAGGATAGTAAAATTATGGCACTACAACTTGGTGATGTTGTTCCAGACTTTAAACAACAATCAAGTATGGGAGAAATCTCCTTCCATGAATGGGCGGGAGATAGCTGGGTGATCTTATTTTCTCATCCTGCGGATTATACCCCTGTTTGCACCACAGAATTAGGGGAAGTGGCTCGTCTGAAACCTGAGTTTGATAAGCGCAATGTCAAGATTTTAGCGTTAAGTGTGGATGATGCAGAGTCTCATCAGGGATGGATTAATGATATTAATGAAACCCAATCCTGCTCTGTTAATTATCCCATCTTGGCCGACGGCGATCGTAAAGTCTCTGATCTTTACGGGATGATTCATCCCAACTCTCTCAATAACCTCACAGTACGCTCAGTTTTTGTTATTGATCCTCAGAAGAAACTGCGTTTGACTTTAACGTATCCCGCGAGCACAGGTCGCAATTTCCCAGAATTATTGCGTGTGATTGATTCTTTACAGTTAACTGATAATTACCAAGTCGCGACCCCTGTCAACTGGAAAGAAGGAGATGATGTGGTTGTTGTTCCTAGCATTTCCACCGAAGAAGCCAAACAGAAATTCCCGAAAGGAGTGACTGAGGTTAAGCCTTATCTACGCATGACTCCTCAACCTGATAAGTAATTCACAAAATACGAACAGAGCGGGCACATTGCCCGCTTTTTTGATCTACCTTTACCCTTTCCCTTTTCAAGTAGCGCTATATAGCAGTCTGGAATCAGTTATGAGACCGCAATTCTGGTTTAAGGCAATAATACATTTAATATGATTTCTGCAATCAAAGTTTCTCTCTGGATTTTTTGTGTTACTTTAACCTTCCTTTTAGCAAGTTGTACCCCGTTTAATGGGTCTCCTCAAACCGACAATGTCACTCGTTTAACCCTATGGCATGGCATTAATCCCCCGTCCAATCGCGAGGTTTTTCAAGACCTTGTTGCTCAATTTAATCAGAAGCATGAAAACCTGAAAATTGATGCGATTTATATCGGTCAACCCGATGGACAACTCCCGAAAATTTTAACGGCGGTGGTGGGCGAAGTACCCCCTGATATGTTGTGGTTTGTTCCCCAATTAACGGGTCAATTGGTGGAGTTAGGCGCGATTCGTCCCTTAAATGATTGGCTCGATCAATCTTCTGTAAAAGACGAAATTGATCCCGTTTTATTGAACAGCATGGAACTAAATAATCAGATTTGGTCTGTGCCTTTTGCCACCAATAATGCAGCGATTTTTTATCGTCCCTCTTTATTTGCCAAAGCAGGAATTGAAACCCCTCCTCAAACTTGGGAAGAGTTGGAAGAAGCAGCAGAAAAACTAACAAAAGATTTTGATCAAGATGGTTTAGTTGATCAATATGGAATGTTTCTCTCTTTAGGAAAAGGGGAGTGGACGGTTTTTACTTGGTTACCCTTTGTGTATAGTGCTAAGGGAGAGCTTTTAACAGAGCAAAAACAACCGAATTTAGTGAATGAAGGAACAATTGAAGCCTTAGAATTCGGGTCGAAATTAGTCCAAAATAACTGGGCAACTTTATCCGCACCTGAGCGAGGGTATATTCTCGATCAATTTTTATCAGGGGGGGCTGCTATGCAAGTGACTGGCCCTTGGACATTAGGACAACTGAGTCAAACCGATGTGGATTATGATGTGTTTCCTTTTCCCAAGAAAAAGCAACAGTCCGCTGTAGTTGGTGGGGAAAATTTATTTGTATTTAAGACAAACCCAGAGCGAGAAAAAGCCTGTTTTGAATTTTTGGAATATGTTTTAAGTGAGTCGTTTCAAACAGAATGGGCATTACGGACGGGTTATTTACCGATCAATCTTAAATCGCAACAAAGCGAGGACTATCAGCAGTTTGTGGAAGAAAATCCAGTATTAAAGGTCTTTTTAGAACAAATGGAAGTTGCAGAAGTGCGTCCAATTCTTGCCAATTATAGTCGTTTATCAGAAAACTTGGGTCGCGCGATCGAAGCCAGTTTATTGGGCAAAAAAGCTCCAGAAGAAGCCTTAAAAGAATCTCAACGACGGTTAGAATTAATTTTCCAAGACTAATAGTCTCCCGTTACGTCTCGCGACCATAACGGGAGTCCCCATGTCGCATCACAGATGGGATGAGCAATCAAACGGTTTGCGGTTGCTGCACTTGCGGTTGGAACTGGAAGAGAGAATAAACCACATTCCGCCGAATATCAATCATCATTTCGAGGAACATTTCGTATCCTTCTTGTTTATATTCAACTAAAGGATCGCGCTGTCCGTAACCGCGTAACCCCACTGATTCCCGCAGCGAGTCCATGGCTTGCAAGTGTTCCCGCCAGAGGGTATCAATTTGTTGTAACATGAAGAACCGTTCGGCTTGACGCATTAAACCAGGTTGCAGTTTTTCCACTTCTGCTTCTTTAATGTCGTAAGCCTTATGAATTTCTTCGTGGAGAAACGCCCGCATTTCTCCAAAGGTCATATCTTCCATTTGCGACGGTTCAACATCCTCTAGGAGGTAAACAAACTCTTTGGCTTTCGCCACCATCGACTCTAAATCCCATTCTTCAGGGGGTAATTCAGGGTTAACATAAGCGTTGACAATATCGTCCATGGTTCGGCGGGCGTATTCTAAAACCTGATCTTTGAGGTCTTTCCCTTCCAAGACACGGCGACGTTCCGCGTAAATGGCGCGACGTTGATTGTTCATCACTTCGTCATATTCAAAGATTTGTTTACGGGTGTCGTAGTAGAAGGTTTCCACTTTCCGTTGCGCGTTTTCCAGAGAACGAGTCAGCATTCCTGATTCAATGGGCATATCTTCTTCCACGCGGAAAGCATTCATCATTCCTGAGACGCGATCGCCGCCAAAAATGCGGAGTAAATTATCTTCTAAACTGAGGAAGAAGCGAGTGGAACCAGGGTCGCCTTGTCGTCCCGCCCGTCCGCGCAGTTGGTTGTCAATGCGTCGGGATTCGTGACGTTCTGTCCCAATGACGTGCAAGCCACCGAGTTCGACTACTTCATCATGTTCTTGGCTGGTGTAGGCTTCGTATTCTTGATAAATATCGCGATAGACATTTCTCAGATTTTGAATCACTGGATCATCTGTGGGCGCTTTTTCCGCCGCGATCGCGACTTTTTCTTCTGCATCTAATTCAGGTAAACTCTGCAAGCCATACTCTTGAACGGCATAATCCACCGCTTCTTTTAATTTCTGTTCTGTTGCTTTTGATAGCTCTGTGGGGAAGATTTGGGGAGAAGCCCGCCAAGTCTTCACTTTTTTCTTTTTATTCTGACCGCCAAAGCCTTGTCCGCCACTGCGTTTTTTACCATTGGGAACACTGACTGCTAAGTCATCATCTTCTTCAGGAATGACCACTTTTGGCATGAAATATTCCCGCAGTTTTAACCGCGCCATATAGTCGGGGTTTCCCCCTAAAATAATGTCAGTACCACGCCCCGCCATGTTGGTTGCAATGGTAATCGCCCCTTTGCGTCCCGCTTGCGCGATAATTTCCGATTCCCGTTCTACGTTCTCAGGACGGGCATTCAGGACGTTATAAGGTAATTCTCGTTCATCGAGTAACTTGGAGAGGAGTTCCGATTTTTCGACACTGGTTGTTCCCACCAAAACGGGTCGCCCTTGTTCGTGCTTTTCTTGACATTCATCCGCCACCGATTTCCATTTTCCCCGTTCATTTTTATAAACAGAATCAGCTAAGTCTCGACGCGCTAAGGGTAGGTTGGTGGGAATAATCGTAACTTGCAGATTATAGATTTTCTCAAATTCGGCTTCTTCCGTTTTTGCGGTTCCTGTCATTCCAGACAGTTTGGGATACAACAAGAAGAAGTTTTGATACGTGATACTGGCAAGGGTTTGAGTTTCTTTTTGAATTTCTACCTCTTCCTTAGCTTCAATCGCTTGGTGTAAGCCATCACTCCAGCGACGACCAGGCATCACCCGTCCCGTAAATTCGTCAACAATGACCACTTCACCATTACGGACAATGTAGTTAACGTCTTTGATAAATAATTCTTTCGCTTTAATCGCATTAAAGATATAGTGCGCCCAAGGATCTTCGGGATCATAGAGGTCATTGACTCCTAAGAGTTCTTCTGCTTTGGCGAATCCTTCATCGGTTAAAATAACGCTTTTTGCCTTTTCATCTACCTCATAATGGGCTTCTTGTCCTGCTTCTGCCTCTTCTAGGGCAACAGCTTCTTCGGTTTTTAATTCTCCCTCGCGATCGCGCTTTAGTTCTTTTGCTACCTCTGAAGCCCGAATATATTTTTCGGTGGGACGTTCCACCTGACCCGAAATAATCAACGGCGTTCTCGCTTCATCAATTAAAACGGAGTCCACCTCGTCAATAATGCAATAGTTAAAGGGACGTTGCACCACTTCCTCTAAGGAAGTCGCCATATTGTCCCGTAAATAGTCAAAACCGAGTTCGCTGTTTGTCGTATAAGTAATATCACAGGCATAATTCTCTTGACGTTCTCTAGGAGACATTCCCTGTTGAATTAAACCGACACTTAACCCCAAAAACCGATGCACTTGTCCCATCCATTCCGAGTCCCTCCGCGCCAGATAATCGTTCACGGTTACGACATGGACTCCTTTCCCGCTTAAGGCATTAAGATAGCAAGGAAGGGTTGCAACAAGGGTTTTTCCTTCCCCTGTTTTCATCTCCGCAATTTCACCACTGTGCAGAACAATCCCACCTAAAATTTGCACATCGTAGTGACGCAAACCCAAAACACGGCGGGCTGCTTCCCGAACCACGGCAAAGGCTTCTGGTAAAATTTCTTCTATAATTTCATCTTCTTCAGTTTCATTTTTGGCTTGCGCCAGTTTTTCCTTAAATTCTTGGGTTTTCTCTCTTAACGCTTCATCAGAGAGGGCTTGAATATCTTCTTCATAGAGGTTAACTTCTGTAACGGTGGGTTGTAATTTTTTGAGCTTCCGTTCGTTAGGGTCGCCAAAGAGTTTTTGTAAGAACATAGTCGGGGAGGAGAGTAATTACCTTAATGTTAATTGTTTTTATATCTCCTACTTATGTTATCATTGCTGTTTGCTTGTTGTTGAGTAACCAAATCATTGGTCACAACCCTGAGTCTGCTTTGGGTTAATCTAGGGAAAGATCCATCACCCCTCCACACGACTATGCTTGAGAAAAAACATTTTTCTCCCTTGAAACAGGGCTTACTAGCCATAACTCTCTTTGGAACGCTAATTTTACCGAACTCCAGCGCGATCGCGCAATCGATCAACCGTGGTACTGACAATACGATGACAGTTCGTTCTGATGTCCAAGAAGCCAATTCGGAAACGGGGGTCATTACAGCCCGAGGAAATGTTCAGATTAATTATCCTGTGCAGGAGTTACAAGCCACTGCAGCCCAAGCTCAATATTTTCGCAAGGAACGCCGTCTTGTTTTAACGGGAGATGTCTATGTGTTACAAGGAGAGAATAGCATTCGTGCGGAAAAAGTAACTTACTTATTAGAAGAAGGACGATTTGTCGCCACGCCAAAAGATGAACAACAAGTGACTTCCACTTATGTTGTCCCCCAACCCCAGCAGAATAATACGACATCCTCTCCTCAGTAGGTGCAACGTGAGTTTAGTGCTAAAAAATATTTATAAGTCTTATGGCAAGTTAACCATTGTCAGTCGTGTTAGTGTCATGGTTTCCCCAGGGGAAATTGTCGGCTTATTGGGGCCCAATGGTGCGGGAAAAACCACCACTTTTTATATTGCCACGGGTTTGGTGAAACCTGATCAAGGCAGTGTCTGGCTGGGAGAACAAAATATTACTGATCTGCCTCTTGATCAACGATCGCGCTTAGGAATTGGCTATCTCCCACAACAGCCCAGTATCTTTCGCTATCTCACTGTTGCGGATAATTTACGCCTCGCCTTAGAAGAAAACCATTTTTCTGGGCGCATTCGACAGCACCGACTGCAAACCTTACTACAAGAATTCCGCTTAGAAAATATTGCCAATACTGAAGGGAGTCGAGTCTCAGGGGGGGAACGCCGACGCACAGAGTTAGCCCGCGCCTTAGCAGTGGGAGAAACAGGACCCCAATTTCTTTTATTAGATGAACCCTTTGCGGGAGTCGATCCGATCGCGGTTTCAGAATTACAAACGCTAATTAATCAGCTGCGATCAAAAAATATGGGAATTCTCATTACTGATCACAATGTCCGCGAAACCTTAGAAATTACAGATCGGGCTTATATCATGAGCGATGGGGGGATTTTAGCCTCTGGTCAAGCCCAAGAACTCTACAATGATCCTTTAGTACGTCAACACTATCTAGGAGAAAATTTTGATCGCTAAAAAAAGCAGTAGAAGATAAGACTTCTACTGCTTAGCAACTATGATTTTTCTAAGCTAGAAATTAGTCATCATAAACACGGCATTCTGCAGCTTCTGGATTTTCATCGCAATACTGCTCTAAGGAAGTTTTCTTAGGTTTGTCAGAGCGTTGGTGAGCGTACTCAGCTTGCAGTTCTTCTACTGTGTCCCAAGCGACAGCACAGTCTTGAGACTCAGTTCCTTCGCTGCCACAAACTTCACGAGCTTCTTCACGCTGTTTTTCAATTTGTTCTTCAATATTACTCATAAATCTTGACTCCTTTAATGGAAGTTTTCTTAACTGGAAAGAAATTTAGCAGTAACCCTTATCTTCTCTTACCACCTTAACGTACATTATCCGATCAGCATCTCTCTCGAAAGAATTTAATTTCAGTTTTAGAATTGTGATTTTTGCTCCGTCTAACGTTGGGTAGAAAGGCGAAGGGTATATTGATGCTGTTGTCCTTGTTCATCCCCAACATAAACTTTGTATTCTCCAGGCATCCAAATTCCAGACAGAGAGGGCTTATTTACCGAATCGGCTAACAGACAAAAGCGCCCATCGGGACCATCAATAAGAACAGTCGGATTACCACTTCCGCTTTCCACACTCAAGCGCAGATAATTAATCTTCTCGGTTACTTTAATTGTTTCCTGCGGGGTGCTGGGAACAAAACCACAATCATTGCTATTAACTCCTCCTCCCGATTGACCTTGAGTCGTCATCGGTCCAGTAAAGTTTCCATTAACGGTGATTGTCTCCGCAGACAGACGAGTTGCCGTTAAACCGAATAAAATAGTAGCAAGAGCAGTCGTAAGAAAGAGGTTGTGATGTTGGCGTTTGATCGGAAGCATGGATAAACCTCTGGGGGACTTCTATCTCTATTATCCCTTAACTGACTGACCTCTCTCTAGGTTCTGTTCATCTTTGTTAGCTGTCCATTATGAGGAATTCAAAATGAATCAACCAAATTCTCCTACTGATTGGGAAAAACGACTGCAAGAGTTAGAAGCAGAAGTTAACGCTAGTACCCAACAGGAAAAAACCAATAACAAACAGGATTCAGTTCATGCCACGTCCCCCGTTAATGCTCAGTCTAGCCAATTTTCTCGTCGAGTCCAAGGGGTGGCTTTACAAGTTCGGCGTTGGTTTGATCAGCTTCCGCTATTCGGCAAGGTCATTGTCGGAGCAGTAGCAGTGGGAATTAGTCTTTCACTGCTAAAAACTGTGTTCCAACTTATTACCTCGGTGTTAACTTTAGCAATTATTGGTGCGTTAGGATATGTCGGATATCAAGTGTTTATTGCCTCGAAAAATAACACGGATCAGTAGTTGCAGTTTAGGGACAAGGAGTGATTATGGAAGCGCGGTCTTTGGGACAATCCAAGGTAAAAATTACCCCGATTTTGATGGGGACGTGGCAAGCAGGAAAAGCCATGTGGACGGGAATTGAAGATACTGAAACCATTAAAGCCATCCGCGCGGGGTTTGAAGCGGGAATCACAACGATTGATACGGCTGAAATCTATGGCGAAGGACATTCAGAACAAATTGTTGCCCAAGCAATTGTTGATGTCAGAGATCAAGTACAGTTGGCGAGTAAGGTGTTTCCCACTCACTTGCATTATGATCAGGTGATAACGGCTTGTGAGGGGTCTCTCAAGAATTTAAAGACGGATTACCTCGATTTATATCAAATTCATTGGCCCACTGGCTCGTTTAATAGTGAAATTGTTCCCATTGCAGAAACGATGGAAGCTCTCAATGAGTTGAAACGTCAGGGGAAAATCCGCGCGATCGGGGTGTCTAATTTTTCACAGGCGCAACTTGCCGAAGCCCAGCAATATGGACAAATTGATAGTGTGCAACCCCCCTATTCTCTGTTTTGGCGACAAGCAGAACAAGAATTGATTCCCTATTGTGTTGAACAAAATATAACCGTCTTGGCTTATTCTTCTTTGGCACAAGGCTTGTTAACGGGAAAATTTGGACCTGATCATCAATTTGAAGCAGGAGATCATCGGGCAAAAAATAAGCTGTTTCAAGGAGAGAATTATAAACGGGTGTTGCAAGCAGTGGGACAGCTACGCCCCATTGCCGAGAAAAAAGGCTGTACGTTGTCGCAACTGGCTTTGGCTTGGTTAATTGCTCAACCGAATACCTGCGCGATCGCGGGGGCGAGAAATGCTGAACAAGTATTAACGAATGCTCAAGCTCCCAGTGTCGTGCTATCAGAAACTGAATTAGCTGAAATTGATCACATTGGACGTGGGGTGACTGATTATTTAGACGACAATCCTGTCTTGTGGACTTTTAATGTTTAGGACAACGTGGCACAATAGAAGGTGATTTTTTTCACTTGTCCTCGGGAGGTGATGGTTGTAGTTCCTTTAGCTAAGCGGAGTCAGCGTTGTCCTGTTTTTTCTCCCCTCTGTACGTTAATGTGGCTAGGACTGAGTTGGTTTTCTTTTTGTCCTCAACTCAGAGCCGAAGTCCTTGAGCAATGGAGTTTTAATCCCAAGACTTACCAATTGCGTTTTACAGCACAGAGTGAGCCTGAGTCTTTTTTACTGGAAAACCCGACTCGGATCGTAATTGATATTCCCGATGTGACATGGGAAGGAAAAACAGTAGATAAAACTTATGGAGGACTAGTGAGAGCAGTTCGGATTGCTCAATTTCAGCCTGAGATCACTCGTATTGTCCTTGAACTGTCTCCAGAAGCAAAACTCCTTTCCCAGAACGTCAATTTTGAAAAAAATTCCACACCGCAAGGAAATGAATGGCAATTGACCCCCCGCTTAAAAAAATTCATTTTCCCTTGTCCAAATTGCTGCAAATGCCACCAGTGACCCCTCAACCGCCCACTTTACCTGTTACCGTGGAAGTCCCGTCTCCTCCTTCCATCACAAAAGAAAGGTCTTCTCAACTGCAACAGCCTAGTCCGACTCTCTCACAAAAAAGGACATTTAGTTTACGCGATCGTGGTAAAAACCCCTTAACATTAGAAGTAGGAGAACAGGGGCAAGAAATCTTCTTCTTGAAAAATGCTCTCGAAACTCACAAAAGCAATGTGACTTATTCTAGAAAACTCCCTGTTCTTGGGGATCTGGAAACGATTTTCCCAAGAACTCGTTGCATCCCTGTCATTCCCTCTGTCCAACTCTTTCTTGGCGAGCAAACCTATTCTGTGATTCCAATCGAAGCTGATTCTAATTTTTGTGCTACCCCGATTTCATCTCAATTCAGCAAAATCACGATTCACTCCAATACTGTCTTTAATTTCACTCTAACCGAGGATTTGCACCATAATAATGAAACTGACCACTGAGCTTACCCTAAAGATTTATATTGATGGGAGTCCCGAGCAGACTCGCAATGTAGCTCAGGATCAACTGATTCTTGGTCGTTTACCAGAATGTGATGTCTATTTACCTTATTCGGAAATTTCTCGCCGTCATTGTCAGTTTCGTCGGGTTGCTCAAGGAAAATGGCGAGTAGAAGATTTAGGAAGCACCAATGGAACAGTTTTAAACCAAGTTCGAGTTGAAAAACCAACCTTAATTCAACATGGAGATACGATCCAAATTGGTAATGTCACGATTAAAGTCACATTAACCAGTCAAGAATTGTCATCTTCTTCAAAGATTGACCCCCCTCCTCGGGAAGGACATAGTGCAGTTAAAACCATTCTCCGTAACGCTGAAGAGTTGAGACAGCGTTGGATTGAGGGAGATCAAAGAAAAGACCCTCTCAGTACCGATCATATTACTCATGCTCGCTTACAGTATATTGTTGAAATTGCCAAAGGATTAAATAGTGCAGAATCCATTGAGGCAATTTTTTATCAGGTGGAAAGTGTCATTTTTCAAGAACTCCGTCATATTGATCGTTTAGCCTTATTAATTGATGTGGATGGCTCAGGAAATCCAGAGTTATACAAAGCTGCAGTTCGCAAAACGCAAAGGAAACAGAACAATCATCAGCATCATCAAGAACAAAATGACTTGTATAAAGGAGATTGGATTAGTCAGTCCATTTGTAACAAAGTTTTAAAAGAAAAAGTGGCGATTAAAACACAAAATGCTCAAGTTGATCAACGGTTCTCTGATGAAAAAAGTATTTTATTGAAAGGCATTGGTGGTGCTTTAGCGGTGCCACTTTGGAATGAAAAAGATGTGGTGGGGGTATTATATGCTGATGCTAGTATGGGCTTTGACAAATTAGATCCCACTCAGGATCAAGACTTGAGCTTCTTTTCTACGATTGCCAATTTAGTGGCTGCGAGTGTTCAACGTTGGTTACTGACACGGCGTTTACAAGAACAAGAACGAATTCGTCAACGCTTAGAACGCTATCATTCCCCGGCGGTGGTGCAACAGTTAATCACTTTTGGGGCAATGGAAGATGCGCTGTTAACGCCAATGGAGGCAGATGTCAGCGTCTTATTTGCAGATATTGTCGGTTTTACTGCTCTTTCAGAACAGTTACGCCCAGAAGAATTAGCAGACTTACTGAATCGATTTTTTGAAGAGATGCTCAAGCCGTTATTTGCCATGGGCGGAACATTAGACAAGTTTATTGGTGATTGTATTATGGCGTTTTTTGGTGCGCCAGAACCCCAATCCGATCATGCCGATCGCGCGGTGAAGGTGGCAAAAGCGATGCTAGAACGACTAGAACAACTTAATGAAGAGCACGTTTTATCTCATCCGTTACAGTTGCGAATTGCAATTAATAGTGGAAAAGCGGTCGTGGGAGATGTGGGAAGTTCACAACGGGTAGATTATACGGTACTGGGGGGAACGGTCAATTTAGCCTCTCGTTTGGAGGCGGTGTGTCGTCCTGGAGCTTGCGTGATCAGTGAAGAAACTTATCATCGTCTGGAGAATAAACAACCGTTTTCTCCCATTGGAAAATCAAAATTTAAAGGCATTGATCGCACAATCACTGTTTATTGTGCTCGTTGGTAATTTGGGGAATTAACCCCAGCCAATATGCAAGACCATCATCACAGCGTAGCCATTCCCGCGCAGAAACTTGCGATTAGTCCTGCGGTAATCGGACTCATAAAAACAAAAATCCCCTTCTCATGAGAAGAAGGGGATTAGGGAATCATGAACCTGGCACCGAGCTATTTTCCCAGACAGTGACCCGTCAAGTATCTTCGCCGCTGCAGCGTTTCACCACCGAGTTCGGGATGGGTCGGGGTGGTTCCACCGCGCCTTGAGCACCAGGAAAGCCTTTCAGTTCTGATTGTCCCGTCAGGGCAGAACCCTCAAGACTGCAAGTCACCAAAGTTTGAGGTCAAGCCCTCGGTCGGTTCGCACGCCTCGGCTTCATCTGTTGCCAGACTTCCACCTAGCGCCGAGCAAACAGGTGTTCTTCCTGTGACCTTACTTCCTTACCAGAATGAGAGCACTCATCTTGAGGTGGGCTTCCCACTTAGATGCTTTCAGCGGTTATCCACTCCGCACTTGGCTACCCTGCGTTTACCGTGGGCACGATAACAGGTACACCAGCGGTGCGTCCTTCCCGGTCCTCTCGTACTAAGGAAGGCTCCTCTCAATGCTCTTGCGCCTACACCGGATATGGACCGAACTGTCTCACGACGTTCTGAACCCAGCTCGCGTACCGCTTTAATGGGCGAACAGCCCAACCCTTGGGACCGACTTCAGCCCCAGGTTGCGATGAGCCGACATCGAGGTGCCAAACCTCCCCGTCGATGTGAACTCTTGGGGGAGATCAGCCTGTTATCCCCAGAGTAACTTTTATCCGTTGAGCGACGGCCTTTCCACTCAGTGCCGTCGGATCACTAAGGCCGACTTTCGTCCCTGCTCGAGTTGTCACTCTTGCAGTCAAGCTCCCTTCTGCCTTTGCACTCTACGGCTGATTTCCAACCAGCCTGAGGGAACCTTGGCGCGCCTCCGTTACCTTTTTGGAGGCGACCGCCCCAGTCAAACTGCCCGCCTGCAGCTGTCCCTTCCCCGGTTCACGGGTTAAGGTTAGAATTCTAGCTGAACCAGAGTGGTATCTCACCGATGGCTCTGGTTTCCCCACGAGGAAACCTTCTTCGCCTCCCACCTATCCTGCGCAAGCTCAGCCCGAACCCCACTTCAGGTTACAGTAAAGCTTCATGGGGTCTTTCTGTCCTGGTGTAGGTAGTCCGTATCTTCACAGACAGTCCTATTTCGCCGAGTCTCTCTCCGAGACAGCGCCCAGATCGTTACGCCTTTCGTGCGGGTCGGAACTTACCCGACAAGGAATTTCGCTACCTTAGGACCGTTATAGTTACGGCCGCCGTTCACTGGGGCTTCGGTCGCTAGCTTCGCCCCGCAGGGCTAACCCACTTCCTTAACCTTCCAGCACTGGGCAGGCGTCAGCCCCTATACTTCCTCTTTCGAGTTGGCAGAGACCTGTGTTTTTGGTAAACAGTCGCCTGGGCCTGGTCACTGCGACCAGCTCTCGCTGGTACCCCTTCTCCCGAAGTTACGGGGTGATTTTGCCGAGTTCCTTAGAGAGAGTTTTCTCGCGCCCCTTGGTATTCTCAACCTCCCTACCTGTGTCGGTTTCGGGTACGGGTACTGGCTTTCTTCACAACAATCGCTTTTCTTGGCACTACTTTCAGTGATACGGGAGTCGTAACTCCCTCCCAATCCATTCAGGGCATCACCTATCCTCATGCGTCCCGACGTTGCTCCCACTCAGTAGTTTGGGATTGTTGACCCAATGTCCATCGACTACGCCAATCGGCCTCGCCTTAGGTCCCGACTAACCCTCCGCGGACGAGCCTTCCGGAGGAACCCTTAGGGTTTCGGGGCTTTGGATTCTTACCAAAGTTTTCGCTACTCAAGCCGACATTCTCACTTCTATCTCGTCCACACCTGCTTACCGCTAGTGCTTCTCCCTTGATAGAACGCTCCCCTACCACAGTCCAATACTGTCCACAGCTTCGGTAGATGACTTAGCCCCGTTCATTTTCGGCGCGGGAACGCTTGACCAGTGAGCTATTACGCACTCTTTTAAGGGTGGCTGCTTCTAGGCAAACCTCCTGGTTGTCTCGGCGTTCCTACCTCCTTTCTCACTGAGTCATCATTTCGGGACCTTAGCTGGTGGTCTGGGCTGTTTCCCTCTTGACGATGAAGCTTATCCCCCACCGTCTCACTGGCGAGTTCCCCACTGGTATTCTGAGTTTGTCTCGCTTTGGTACCGCTTTCGCAGCCCGCAGCGAAACAGTGCTTTACCCCCAGTGGCTTATCCTCGCTGCTGCGCCTAAACGCATTTCGGGGAGAACCAGATAGCTCCGAGTTCGATTGGCATTTCACCGCTAACCACAGCGTCATCCGCCAACTTTTCAACGTTGGTCGGTTCGGACTTCCACTTGGTACTACCCAAGCTTCCTCCTGGCCATGGTTAGTTCACCCGGGTTCGGGTCAATTACCTGTGACTAGCGCCCTGTTCGGACTCGCTTTCGCTTGGGCTTCGCTGCTAAAACAGCTTAACCGGCCACAGTCTAATTACTCGCCGGCTCATTCTTCAACAGGCACGCGGTCAGACGTTGAATCGTCCTCCCACTGCTTGTAAGCTAACGGTTTCACGTTCTTTTTCACTCCCCTCGCTGGGGTTCTTTTCACCTTTCCCTCGCGGTACTGGTTCGCTATCGGTCACACAGGAGTATTTAGCCTTACCAGGTGGTCCTGGCTGATTCACTCGGGATTCCACGTGCCCCGAGCTACTCGGGATTCAGCTCCGCTCTCTGCGTTGTCAACTACAGGACTTTTACCTTCTCTGGTGCAGTTTTCAGTTGCTTCGTTTAACGCTTTGAGTCGGGTTTTGCTGTCCCACAACCCCAATCCCCGCAGGGACTGGTTTAGGCTCTTCCCCTTTCGCTCGCCGCTACTGGGAGAATCACTTTTGTTTTCTTTTCCTACGGCTACTGAGATGTTTCAGTTCACCGCGTTCGCTCGTTCCCACCTATTGATTCAGTGGATCGTGCTTGGGGTTTCCCCATTCGGATACCTACGGCTCAATGCTTGTTTCCAGCTCCCCGCAGTGTTTCGTCGGTTACCACGTCCTTCTTCGCCTCTGTGTGCCGAGGGCTCTTCCGTTAGCTCTTTGTAGCTTGACCTCGGTCTTTGACTTTCTTTGGTGACTATGCAGTTTTCAAGGTTCTGGTCTGGACTAAGAGTCCAGCAGTCGTTAGGGGCTCTAACGGTGCTGATTCTTAGTTTTCTCTGGGCTTTCTCCTCTTCTGGAGATGGAGGTAAGCGGACTCGAACCGCTGACTCCCTGCGTGCAAGGCAGGTGCTCTACCAACTGAGCTATACCCCCCTGATGGGCTATCCTGGACTTGAACCAGGGACCTCACCCTTATCAGGGGTGCGCTCTAACCAGCTGAGCTAATAGCCCAGGTTCCCCAAACCTAGGTGGAAAAGCCTTCTCTCCCACGACCGACCTTGGGAGTTGGTTCTTTCACACTTACTTCTGTTTCAGAGCTTCGTCCCTTTTGGTCTCCCGATTAAGGAGGTGATCCAGCCACACCTTCCGGTACGGCTACCTTGTTACGACTTCACCCCAGTCACCAGCCCAGCCTTCGGCGCCCCCCTCCAAACGGTTAGGGTAACGACTTCGGGCTTGGCCAGCTTCCATGGTGTGACGGGCGGTGTGTACAAGGCCCGGGAACGAATTCACCGCGGTATTCTGACCTGCGATTACTAGCGATTCCTCCTTCAAGCAGGCGAGTTGCAGCCTGCTATCTGAACTGAGGCCGAGTTTGCTGGGATTCGCTTACTCTCGCGAGCTTGCTCCCCTTTGTCCCGACCATTGTAGGACGTGTGTTGCCCAGAGCATAAGGGGCATGCTGACTTGACGTCATCCTCACCTTCCTCCGGTTTGTCACCGGCAGTCTCCCTAGAGTGCCCAACCTAATGCTGGCAACTAAGGACGAGGGTTGCGCTCGTTGCGGGACTTAACCCAACATCTCACGACACGAGCTGACGACAGCCATGCACCACCTGTCTCCGCGTTCCCGTAGGCACGTCTGAGTTTCCCCAAACTTCGCGGGATGTCAAGCCCTGGTAAGGTTCTTCGCGTTGCATCGAATTAAACCACATCCTCCACCGCTTGTGCGGGCCCCCGTCAATTCCTTTGAGTTTCACACTTGCGTGCGTACTCCCCAGGCGGGATACTTAACGCGTTAGCTTCGGCACGGCTTGGGTCGATACAAACCACGCCTAGTATCCATCGTTTACGGCTAAGACTACAGGGGTATCTAATCCCTTTCGCTACCTTAGCTTTCGTCCCTGAGGGTCAGGTGCGACCCAGTAGAGCGCTTTCGCCACCGGTGTTCTTCCCAATCTCTACGCATTTCACCGCTACACTGGGAATTCCCTCTACCCCTGTCGCCCTCTAGCGCACCAGTTTCCACTGCTCTACCGGAGTTGAGCTCCGACCTTTAACAGCAGACTTGATGCGCCCCCTGCGGACGCTTTACGCCCAATAATTCCGGATAACGCTTGCCTCCTCCGTATTACCGCGGCTGCTGGCACGGAGTTAGCCGAGGCTGATTCCTCAGGTACCGTCAGGACTTCTTCCCTGAGAAAAGTGGTTGACAGCCCAAGAGCCTTCTTCCCACACGCGGCGTTGCTCCGTCAGGCTTTCGCCCATTGCGGAAAATTCCCCACTGCTGCCTCCCGTAGGAGTCTGGGCCGTGTCTCAGTCCCAGTGTGGCTGCTCATCCTCTCAGACCAGCTACCGATCGCTGCCTTGGTACGCTTTTACCCCACCAACTAACTAATCGGACGCGAGCTCCTCTTCAGGCAGAAACCTGTTTCACCTCTCGGCCTATTGGGGATTAGCCGTCGTTTCCAACGGTTGTCCCCATCCTGAAGGTAGATTCTCACGCGTTACTCACCCGTCCGCCACTAAGCCCGAGGGCTTCGTTCGACTTGCATGTGTTAAGCACGCCGCCAGCGTTCATCCTGAGCCAGGATCAAACTCTCCATGTTGAGAGCCTGTGGCTCTAAGTTTTGACAATTGCTTGGCGTTTTTAGCCTTGCTTTCGTCTTTTCCTTCGTTTCTTTAAGAATTCATTGACGTGGAAGCGTTAACGTTATAATGTTAACTTTAGGCTTTTCCAACTATTAAGTTTTTCTAGGTTCAGAGTGCGCTGTCTGGGGCGTTTGTGGTCGCCTCCGTTTCGAGCGCATTAACCAATATAGGGCTTATTTCTCTAAGTGTCAACCCTTTTTTGGAAAAAATCTCAACTTTCTCTAAAACTCCTATGAAATCGAAGTTTTGACAGATCCCTACTCGCTTGACTTGCTACATTGGAACTTCTTCCTTAACTAATATGGGACTGACCGACGAAAGGGAAATGCTTTAATCTGGTGATAGTTAGGTCAAGAGAAAAGTTTTGATCTGATGGGGAAGGAAAGAAGCTACAAACTGATTATTTTCCAAATAAAAGTGATTCTCTTCCTTCCAAATCTCTAAGAAGTTGGTTTCGCAGTAACGATCAGTAGAAAAGCCTAACTGAATCGTTGCTTGTTGTTTCTCCAGGCTTTGATTATACAATCGCAAAATGAATGTTCCTGTTTCCTCTGCTGGTTTCAATGCGGATAAAATCACATCTGGATTATCGATCGCGCACCAAGACCCCATACGCTCCAGTTGTCCGATAGAATTAACATAAGGAAGATAAGGCATTTCTCGCACCCAAGCAGGATGGGAAAACTCACGAGCGTAACGAATAATCTGTGTTTGATTTAAAGTTGCTATCCCATACGCTAGCTCCGCACTTATTTTCCGTTGACATTGTGCGCCCGAAGTCGGGACAGAGGGACCAGCTTGACAAGGACGAATGCGACCTTTTCCCACTGAGAGATAACCCACCGCACGATGTAAGGTTATTGCTACGTGATTTCTGATTACTTCATACTCGGGTAAACCTCGGTTAGCCACCCAAACCTGATAATCACTTCCTGAAAAAATAACAAAGTCTCCCTGATGATGGGTGGGATAGTCTAACTCCCCTGGATAAGTTTGATATCGTTTCGGATCGCTTTCTGGAGTGCGTAAGGCTGGTTTCTCTCGCGAAACGAGGCGGAAATGTCCATCAGCAAGGGATTCTTGTGTGGAGAAGCCTAAAGGAAGGATAGCACGTAATCTTCCATTCTCGGCGGTATTTTCATAGTTAATTGTAATCCCCACCGAGGCTTGTGGCGTGAGGGTGAGATCGATAGTAATGCTAAGACTGGTTTCTCCAAAGATTCCTTTTTCTTGACTATATCCTTGAGGAATCGTGAGATGATAGGTGAGTTGTAGGGTATCTGTTTTTTGCGGGTGAAAGGTTGCGGTTTCCAGTGTTCCCCAAACGGGTGTAAACTCAGGAACAGGACTAAAGGAATAGGTATCTCCGCCATCAAGTTGATATTCTAATTGGAGAAAGTTAGAAAAAGTGGTTTGGGTTGCTTTCTCAGTGAGCATAACTTGTTTGTTTTTGACCGCTAGCTGATAGCGGTTATTTTCTAAAACTAATGGTTGATCAGGTGTCGTTTCAGGTAACAGTTGCTGGTCTTGATAAATGTGAATCAGTTGATAGCCTAATGGGGGAAGTGTTACAGAGAAGGTAATGTCGTAGCGTCGTCCCCAAGTTGTTTCTAGGTAGCGCGATCGCGCTCTGGGGGCTTCTGTTTCCAGTACACTAATTTTAATGATCTTTCCGTGACCATCACATCCGACTAAAGCCAAAGGCGGTAAAGGATCTCCCCATTCTCCATCAGGGTTGGGAAAATAAATGGAAGTTTCCACTTGATAAGTTGCTTCCCAAGGATGCGGATTTAAAACAAAAACATCTGTGGTGTATTTTCGGGTCTGTTTTGGGGGAACAAAACCTTGCTTTAAAAGGGTTTCTAAATGCTCGATTAAAACCGCTTCTCCAATTTTTTCAATCTGACGAAAACGAAACTCATCATCATCATGAACGCCATCCACACTACAACCACAAATATCATCATGAGCATGGTTTTTTAATAAGAACTTCCATGCTTGATTAATAAAGGGACGCACATCATTTCCTAACCCAAACTGTTCTAACCAGACACTCATCGGTTCAACATACCGCGATAATAATTGTTGTCCGAAATGATTCTGTTGTTTCAGATACATTCGGGTCGAATAAACACTGGCTAAGATGGGTTGATCCGCATTCCCTATCAGATCACCCTTATAAGTGCGATGTGGTTTATTTTCTACTTTAATCGCCTCAATAAAATCAGGAATTGTTCCGTGATGAAGTTCGATTCCTTCTAAAGTTTCATTCAATTGAGATAATAAACTGGGGATATTTTTCTGGACAGGAAGATGGTCAAAACCATTACTGAGTAAAACCGTTTCTTCCTGTTGTAAGGGAAGCATTGTTGCTAAGGCTTGTTCTAATTGTTCTTTAGCCAGATCAGCTTTTTCTGTATGTCCTTCAAACCGTCCAAAAACACTGGGATGACCCAAAGACCCCACAGGAAAATAACCTTCTCTTTCATAGATAGCTAAAACCGTCGAACCATCGGGGGATTTCCAATTAAAAATAGCACCGCATTGTTGTTTGGTTTCTGCATCTAACCCCCGCATAAAAATATAACTATCAATTTCAAATCCTCTTAAAATTTGAGGCATTTGTGCAAAATGTCCAAAGGGATCAGGAAGATAACCAACTGCCATATAATTCCCGAATTTCTGACACCATTTTTTCCCTTTCTGTAAGTTCCGAATGACGGCTTCTCCACTTACTAAAAATAAATCGGGCATGGTGTACCACGGACCAATTAAAATCTTTCCCGACTGAATTAAATCTTTGAGACGAGTTTCTTGATCGGGTCTGATTTCGAGATAATCTTCTAATAAAACGGTTTGCCCATCAAGGGTAAAAGAACAAAAATTGGAATCGGTTTCTAAGAGATCAATTAACTCATCAATCATTCGCACGAGACGATAACGAAAGGACTGAAAGGGAAGATACCAAGCGCGATCCCAATGGGTATGAGAAACAACGATTCCTTTTATTTTTTGCGTGTTAGTTTGCATAGGCTTGGGAAAATGGTGTTGAAACTATTCCCCTAAGCTAACGTTTTTCGGGAGTCTTTTCCTACTCTGAAAATAAAACTCCCGTATCTAGCACGGTAACCATTAAAGATTCGTATCCACTTGAGTTTTAATGGTTTCCCAAATTGATAATACGCCTTCGATCCAACCTTGAGCAAAAACAATACGACTTTCGGGGTCAGCTTCTAATAAATCAGCAAAATCGGGGTCATGGAGTCTGGCTTGTTGTGGATATTGCTTAATGTCGAGAAAACTCCATAAGTAATCTAAGACATCTTCATCTAAAGAATCGGCTAAAGGACTCACCCTTTCAAAGTGACAGTAATCTTTGTAAGACAGTTTGGAACTGGATCGGATTCCGAGTTCAAAGCCTTCTTGATGGACTTTATGGAGAAGGACATTTTTTTCAGCTTGTAAACGTTCTACCAGATTATCTTGTCTTTGTACTTGCTGTTTGAGTTCTTGATATGTAATAGCCATGTCTAAAGCCTCCTGGCAACTTGAAGAAATATTGAATGAAGTTGTGTTTGACAGCTTGTAACCGTTCAAATAGCTCATCAGGAACGGCGATGGTAACTCTGTGGCTCACAACTTCCTCCTTTTTTGTGTACTCTTATACAATAACTCGAAAAATTGCATAATAATCAACGATTAAACATTTTGTTACATATTTTACCGAATTTAAAATGAAATTATGCAATCAAAAATCAAGTTATAAGAGAAATATCACCTTAAACTCTTTCTTGACAGTCATTTCAGGATTTGGTTGCGGTTTTACCTTCCTGAACAATTATGTAATCATGAAGCCATTGCTCAAATTATAAAATTTTTATAAAACTGTAACTTTTTATACAGACAATAGATTACTATTAAAGTAAAGGCTTAGGAGGATCGGATCATGTCTGTTCAACAAAAAGCTCGCGCTTTAATGAGTCGCCACCATCAGTTAATTCTTGACACTCCCACGGCTACGCTTCGCGCTTTGCCGTGGGATTCTTCATTCTGTGACTTCACTTGCTCAGACAAGACTTGTGAGGACACGGATGCGGAACTTGGTTCCGCATCGTGAGATGTCCGTCCAGCCTGAGTAGAGGTGATGTCTCCTGAAGCGTTTAGGGAGTCTAACCCCCAAGTTCCCGTATGCCCTACGGTACTTAGTCCTTTATTTAGGATATTGATAGCCGCGTTTTCATCTCTGTCTAGTTGACAACCGCATCTACAAGTATGGGTGCGAGTTGATAGAGACTTTTTAACAATCCGCCCACAATTAGAACATTCCTGACTAGTATATTGGGGAGGTACTGCCACTGTCACTTTCCCAAACTTTTGAGCAAAATATTCTAACCAGACTCGGAACTGATACCAACCAACATCGGAAATTGATTTAGCAAGATTATGATTCTTAACTAAGTTTCTCACTTGCAAGTCTTCATAGGCGATCAAGTCGTTAGACTGAGCTACGCAACGCGCGGTTCTCTGTTAAACTCAGCAGGGAAGTCGCCCTCCCTACTGGTCTTCAGAACGAAGCATGAAAGTTTCCCTTCACTTCGCTCCTCTCTAAAACAACCTATTGTCATTAGGCACATCCCTCGTAACTACCATCATTACGAGATTTTACATCATGGCAATGTCGATGGAGAAGTTGTTTGTTGCTTAGGGTGTTTTTACCTTTTTTGCTACGAGGTGTTATATGGTCAACCTCCCACAAGTCTCCATCTTGGAAGTGTAGTCCGCAGATTGCACTACTTTCCTTTTTGGGTTTTAAGAAGTTTTGAAACTTCAACCTTTATATCAGCATATGAACCCATTCTGGAACTCCAATAACGCCAGTCCCCGTTGAACGGTGAAGCATCTCCTTTCACTTTCACGTAATTTTGGTGAGGTGTCCAGCTATGCTTTATTAGGTAGAGTCCATCTGTTAACGAGAAGACCCATTTATCTTTCCTGCCTTCAACAGCTTGTCTCCAGTATTTCTTAGTTACCCATTCCCAGTCCTTATTAGGGTGTCGGCGTTTTGCCCATCGACGAAGTTTTGACCAAATTTTATAGTCCAAGTCTGTAAAGGTTTCAGAACTACAGCAGGCTGAGTAATAATTAGACCATCCCTTGATGATAGGATTTAATTCTTTAATTAAATCTATCTGTTTCGATGCTTGATGATTGTCGATGGTATCAGCTAGCTTTTTATAATGTAGCTTCACCTTTTCGTCCGAGGGCTTGATTATTGTCATTAAATTCGATTTCTTCTTGCCATGCTGATGTTTTCCTACCTCATACTGTCTTATTGTGAATCCCAAAAAGTCGAAACCCACTTGATTATCTTCTACAGTTTTGGCGGTATGGCAAAGGCGTGTCTTCGATGGTTTCAATTCACAACCAATTTTAGAGAGAAAATCCTCAATTATTACTTTACATTCCTCCACAATTTCTCGATTCCAGTGCATTAACACGAAATCATCTGCGTATCTAACAAAGTCAAGGGTTCTTACTTTGTCCCGTTTACCTTTTACCCCAACCCTTTCGGGGAGTTGATTGACAATATATTCCCTGACTACGGTTTCTAACCCATGAAGGGCTATATTTGCTAATAACGGAGAAATGACCCCGCCTTGTGGAGTACCCTCTTCTGTGGGAAATAATGACCCACCATCAACGATTCCTGCTTTTAGCCACGCTCTAATCTGTCGAGCGAAAGTCGGAGATGTATTCAATTTTCCTAGTAGGTAATCATGGTTGATACGGTCGAAACATTTGGATATATCGGCATCTAGGACGTATTTGCCCTTAGTTCTCAATCCATTCCATATTGCTTCTATGGCATCGTGACAAGCCCGTCCTTTTCTGAATCCATAAGAGTTAGGTTCAAACTTTGCTTCCCATTCTGGCTCTAGAGCCATCTTCAGTACAGCTTGCTTTGCCCGTTCATAAAGTGTCGGTATTCCTAACCCGCGTCTAGAACCATCGGATTTTGGTATCCATACTCTTCGAGCAGGCTTTGATTTATTGGCAAATTGAAGTGAACCAGCCAAGGTCAACCTTTCGGGAGGAGTTAACGATTTAACCCCGTCCACACCAGCCGTTCTTTTTCCTTGGTTGTCCTGCGATACGGTTCTCACTGCGAACAGCTTTGCGTAAAAGGACTTTGACAACAATCTTTGGAGTTTACGAACCTTTTTGACATCACCACGTTGGGACGCTTGATAGATGCGCTTTTGGAGCTTAAAAACTTTGACTTCAACTTTCTTCCAATTGATATTCCGCCACAACCACGTCGGGTCGTCCATTCGGAAGGTCAAGAAGGAAAGCCAAAACCATCGTCTATATTTAGTAACTAGCCCAGAGGACTGTCTCATAACTTATTAACTCTACTGAGTACCTCTATCTTTTGTCTTACAGTGAGTTTGTCAGCATATCCCTCCTTTTATAGAGGGCGTTCGCTTCTAACTCAATCCCACCCTTCGGTATCCTGACAGATGACCCAGATTTTGCGCCTTTGGTTTGGCTACTCAGTCTATCGACCTTGACTGAGAGATATCCGAGGGGTTAACTCGTTCCCTATTTCCTTTGATTGTGACCTTAGACCCTTACTATCCACCGACGGTTACTTTGATGTGCGATTTAAGAACGCCAATGCTTAAATCCAACCGTTTCACTTTTTGTGTCCTGAGTGTCAACTCCTTTCTCAGGGTGAAGATTACGATGGTTCAGGCGTAAGTTCGTTTCCTAGTCATAGTCACGTTCTAGCAGGAGGTCGTCAAGCGAGTTCAGACTTATCCCACATTTAACTACCCTGCTTTATCGTCACGTAACCAACGCTTTGATAAGGGTAGCGATGTCATCCCGCACATTGGGATGATTGGACTTGGCAAATGAGCCTCACCAATAAGGAGATAGAGTTCAGACGGACTCCAAGGGGAGTTTTCGTCTGGGATGGCTCGAAAAGAGGTTTGAGACCCCTGCGACTTCACCACCCAACGAGTCGCACTGGCGTGTTCTCTACGTTGTCTACTTATCTTCAAGTGTTTTTAGCTAGTTTCTGTCTTGCTTTCCCTCGGTTATTTGAGCCTTTTTGTTTTCGAGACAGACGACGCTGACAGCGTTTTAACTCCTCTTCTCCTTTACGAAAAAATCGAGGATTTGGCTCTTTGTGTCCTTCACTGTCGGTATAGAAGTCATGCAAGCCAACATCAAGACCAAGAATCTGCTTAGTTGGCTTAACATCTTCAGTTACATTAACGTTAATGCAAAACTGACAATAGTAGCCGTCTGCTCTACGCACCAACCGAACACGCTTAATTTGGTCAGGAGAGTAGAAATAAATATCTCTACTTCCTATGAGTTTTAAGCGACCAATGTTGTTCTTGTCGGTGAAGGTGATGTGCTTTTTGGTGTTTGGGTCGAGCTTCCAACCAGTAGTTTTATACTCTACTGAGCGGTTGTTCTTTTGGAATTTAGGATAACCTTTTTTTCCTTTAATACCTGCTTTACAGTTTTTGTAGAAGCGGTTGATAGCTGCCCACGCCCTTTCAGAAGATGCTTGTCTTGCTTGTGAATTGAGCTTTTTAGCAAAGTCAAACTCCTCAGCTAACTGTTTGCAAAGTTTACTGAGGTCGTACTTACCAACACCGTTATTATCCATCCAATAACGAACGCACTTGTTTCGTACAAACTGAACAGTGCGAATCGCCTCATCAATGGCATTATATTGAGTTTTGCTGGCTTTGACTTTGTATTCAATAACAAACATTACGCTGTCCTTCTAGCGTAACTAGATTATAACACGAATTGATGGAGTTTGTTAGTCTCAGGGGTATTGAACCTCCTCACGCTTTGCTCCGGTCGAATGACCCGCCTTATATCCCACGGCTAAAAGCACGTGGGCGCGTGCGGCGACTTCTGTAATCGGGAACAGTCCATGTTACTGCGGAGTGGAGGAGAAATCGGTTTAGAGGCTGATGTCACGTCCTATCACAGCCAAATGCAAGGGATGACACCTAACAAGTTCAGCGAGAGTTCTGATCGTAGCAGAACCGCCATGAGTTAATTAAACAGCCCTGCCTTCTCTTACTGTTAATGAGTTAATTGCAATGACTCGTCAAAACCACTGTTAAAAGACGTTAAACTATTAATCTAGCCATCCTAAATCAAAAGAAAGGGGCCAGCTTGCAAAAGAGAAATCAAAATCCACAGACTTAAGCTCGCGAAAGCAATAATAATAAAACCGAGTCCCGCCAGTAACGCGATTAAAAAGAACCAGTCTGTTTTTTGTCGAGTTTCAGCAGAAGCAAGGTGTTTTTCTAGTAGAGCGGTATTTTTAGCATTAGCTTTCCAAAAGACATCAAAAATATCACCAATGCCTGGAATTAAACCTAAAATAGTTTCAAGGATAATATTAAAAACCATACGCCCTAAAGTAGCGCGAGAACTCCCTAAACGGGCTGCTTCAAACACAATATAACCTGATAAAAAAGCCCCGAAATAATCTCCCATTCCTGGAAATAAACCTAATAAGGGATCAATTCCAACACGGTAGGATGTTCCAGGAACTGTAATCGCATTATCGAGGAGATCGCTGAGACGGCGCACTCGCTTGAAAGCGCGATCGTCTTTTGGAAAATTAGTCTTTGCCTCTTGACGCATTTTGGTGTTCATCTGATATAATTAAAGTCCAGCTATGTGGCGGCATAGCCAAGCGGTAAGGCAGGGGCCTGCAAAGCCTTTATCCCCAGTTCGAATCTGGGTGCCGCCTTTTGATCAGCGTATTACTATGGGATTTTTATTTTAATCCTGTTACTTCTCCAGTGCCAGAAACCACTTCGCCAATATTATAAGCGGAGATTTGTTGGCTATTGAAGAATTCTATAATTTCATGCGCGATCGCGCTGGGAACAATCACCACAAAACCAAGTCCCATGTTAAAGGTGTCATAAAGGGTTTCTGGAGTGAGATTGCCTTTTTGCGCTAACCAAGTAAAAATTGGTGGAACAGTCCACATTTCAGGATTGAGATGCACTGATTGATTTTTACCGAGACAACGGGGAAGATTTTCAGGTAATCCCCCGCCAGTAATGTGCGCCATTCCGTGAATATCATATCCAGCGCGGAGGGCTGCTAAAACGGGTTTGACATAGATTTGTGTGGGTGTCAGTGCGATTTCTCCTAAAGACAGTTCCCCTAACTCTGGAAAATGATCTGACCAACTGATGTTTTGATCGGAAACAATTTTTCGCACCAAACTAAAGCCATTGCTGTGTAAGCCTTGACTGGCTAAACCGATCGCGCGATCGCCTACTTTGACCTGCGAACCATCCAATAACTGACTTTTCTCAACAATTCCCACACAAAAGCCTGCTAAATCATATTCTCCTCCTTGATAAAAGCCTGGCATTTCCGCTGTTTCTCCCCCTAACAGGGCACACCCACTGGCTTCACACCCAGCACTAATTCCTTCTACGACTGCTGTCAACTGTTCGGGTTCCAGTTTCCCAGTTGCAATATAGTCCAGAAAAAAAAGTGGCTCAGCCCCGCAAGTCAAAATGTCATTAACACACATAGCTACTAAGTCAATTCCCACTGTGTTATGGTGATCTGTAGTGTGAGCAATTTTGAGTTTCGTGCCAACGCCATCAGTTCCTGAAACTAAAACGGGTTCTGAATAGCCAGTTGGAAGCTGAAAATAACCGCCAAAACCGCCTAATTCTCCTAAAACCTCAGGACGGTGTGTTTTTTGCACTAAATCACTAATTTGCTCAACAAAAGAGCGTCCAGCTTGAATATTAACTCCAGCCTGTTGGTAATCCATTACTCAATCTCCTATGTAATATTTGTTAAACTTCTGTAATGTTTAGTTCATTAAGTTTTTGTTAAAGGAAGGTTATCATGAGATTCGGCTTAATCCCTGACCCCATCTCAGCTTATCGAATCTTGGTTTGATTTTAGATCAAGAGATAATAAGACGAGAGAACGGATATTCTTGGAGTATCCGCTCACATTCAGCCCAAAAATCTGTATTTCGTCAGATTTCTCATTTATACGTCTAGATAGAGGTAAAAAAGGCTCTCCAGTTTCAGGATGAAGTGAAGATTGAGGAGTGTTTAAGATTAAATCATGAAAAATCAACTACAAAAGTTATTAACCATTACTGTATTGACTAGTGCATTTAGTATCGGTTTTCTGGGAGAAGCCCGAGGGGTGAAAACGCCCACTGCTTCTAATCCATCCCAAACCATGCAAAGTTCTCTCTCTGAAAACCAGTTGTTAGCTCGGATGCGAGGAAGAGCCTCTTGGTATGGTTCCAGATTTCACGGTCGTCGTACCGCTAGCGGAGAGCGTTTCAATGCTTGGGCTTACACCGCAGCCCATCGCAGTTTACCCTTTGGAACAAAAGTCCGAGTCACTAATCTGAGAAATAATCGCGCTGTTGTCGTGCGGATTAATGACCGAGGTCCTTATTCTGGAGGTCGGGTGATCGATTTATCAAAAGCTGCTGCACAAGCGATTGGAATGCTTCGTTCGGGAACAGCACCTGTTCGGATCGAAGTGGTCGGGCGTTAACTCAAAACTAAGATAAGCTAAAACAGAAAGCTCAGAAACACTTACAGCGTAGGTTAGTGGTTAGTCAATATTTCTCGTTTAAAGGTGACCCTCTAAGCGTGTCAATTGGGGAAAAGGAAACTTTAACATTCATTTCCCCTCCCTGGGCAATTAATAAGAAGAGCGAAGGAGAACCTGTTTCTCCGACGTATTAGTGGTTGCTTGATAGAACCGTTCAGGCTAGATCTGAAGAATCTCCCGCTATTGCGTTTGTTAGCGGTAGAGTATCAATGACTGGTTAGTACCATTCACAGAGGAAAAGGCGGTGCGTCTATTTAGAACGATCGCGGGAGTCCGAACCCAACTCAAACCCGCATGGAAAACCGATCAAAATCTGGCTCTAGTTCCCACAATGGGGGCGTTACATTCTGGTCATCTCAGTTTGATTGAGCAGGCGGTAACTGCTAATGATGTAGTTGTCGTCAGCATTTTTGTGAATCCTTTACAATTTGAACCCAGTTCTGATTTAGAGCAATATCCCCGTCAACTCGAACAGGATTGTCAATTGTGCGAAGAAGTCGGAGTGGATATTGTTTTTGCACCGACTGTGGAAGAACTTTATCCTCATACGCCTTCAGCCCAAGGAACGCAGACTCAAGAAGAAATGACACGGGTGATTCCTCCCCCTGCAATGACCTCTCAGATGTGTGGTCACAGTCGCCCTGGACATTTTGAAGGGGTCGCAACCGTTGTCACCAAGCTGTTGAATATTATCCAACCGACACGGGCTTATTTTGGACAAAAAGATGCCCAACAGTTAGCGATTGTGCGCCGTTTAGTTGCTGACTTGAATTTTCCCGTAGAAATTTGCGCCTGTCCGATTGTTCGGGAAGCCTCAGGGCTGGCTTATAGCTCTCGCAATCAATATTTAAGCTCAGATGAGAAAAAACAAGCCCAAGGTTTATATCAAGGCTTACAACGGGCAAAACAGGCGTTTCAAGAAGAAAATATCCGCACGGCTGAAAAATTGCTGTTGTACCTCCAAGAAAATATTTCTGGTTTGCAATTGGATTATACAGCCCTAGTTGACCCTGATACCCTACAACCCCTAACCAGTGTGAATAAGAAAGCATTACTGGCTTTGGCAGCTTATGTGGGAAAGACGCGATTGATTGATAATATGATTTTGCGCGATCGCGCTCCGATTATTGCTATTGATGGTCCTGCTGGGGCGGGGAAATCAACGGTTACTCGACAGGTTGCGTATCAACTGGGATTATTGCATCTGGATACTGGCGCAATGTATCGCGGGTTAACTTGGCTCGTGCTAAACTCAGAAATTGCTCTCGATGATGAAGCGGGAATTGCAGAATTAGTCTCGCAAGCCGATTTACAATTAGTTTTAAGTAGCGATCCAGAAATCCCTGTAAAAGTGAGTGTGAATGGGAAAGATGTGACAAAAGCGATTCGCAGTTCTTTAGTGACCCGTAATGTTTCTGTAATTTCAGCGCAAAAAGCAGTCCGCGATAAATTACTGGAACAACAACGTCAGTGGGGCGAAAAAGGGGGATTGGTTGCAGAAGGGCGTGATCTTGGCACTCATGTTTTCCCCAATGCAGAATTAAAAATCTTTTTGACGGCTTCTGTGGGGGAACGGGCGCGGAGACGACAAAAGGAACTGGTGACACAAGGTCAAGAGAATATCGATTTTGAGCAATTGCAGCAAGAAATTCAACAGCGAGATACCTATGACAGCGCTCGCGCGATCGCGCCCTTGAGAAAAGCTCCAGACGCGATCGAACTGGTTACAGATGGTTTAACCATTGAAGAAGTGATCGCGAAAATTATCCACCTTTATCGCGATCGGTTTCCCATAGCTGATTCAGGTTGAGTTAAGAGAGCACTTGGTCTTGACGACTGGCTAAACGTCCTAATCCCCAACAGGATAAGGCATTGAGTAGGAGATAACTTCTTGCTAGCCAACCACTGCCTAACCCCCAGACGGCTGGAGAAACAACCGCACTAATGGCGAGAAAGGAAGCAACGCCTAAGCTCGTTCCCACCGCAAACCAACGCCAACGCGGGTTTTGCAACAGTAACAGCACTAACCCTAAAGGAATTAAAACACTAGCAAAGAACGGATTGAGAACGGGACTTCCTGGAATGGCATTACCTAACTCTGGAATCGAACTGCCCAGCACCCGAAATGGGGCTTGGGGTAAATCAAAGATATAGAAACCTTTGAGGAAAAATAAGCCCGAACTGCCAGCCACAATACCACTGGCTAGCGACCAACTCCAAGTAAAGGGAAAATAAGTCCGTAATAACCAAGCCAAGAGATACCCGCCGATGACAGTGGCTAGCTTAAAAGGTAGCATTACTGTACCGCCATCAATCCAGAAACGGGGATTGAGATAACCATTATCCCGCAGCCAACGGAAGAAGTCACGAACACTGATTTGTCCGCGCATAGCAAGTTTTACCGCTTGACCAGCATCCAGTTGTCCCACACCATAATGATTCATGGGATCTTCTTGCACTTTCCGCACCGACTGTTTTAAGACATTGAGCACTTCTGCTGGTTCAGTAATCCCTGTACTTCTCACTAATGCTGCAACACCAGCCACGTGCGGGGCTGCCATACTTGTGCCTTGATAGCCTGTAAAAACTCCCTCTCCTGTATCAGCGCTAATGGTATTTTGCACGACTTTTCCAGCTTCACTCCCGCCTGGTGCAGAAATATCAACCCCCGCCCCAAAGTTGGAATAATTGGCTTTTACCCCCGCAGCATCTAAGGCGGAAACCCCGATGACATGAGGATAACGAGCGGGATAAGCAGCAGAATTTTGGTTCGAGTTACCTGCAGCAGCAACAATCACTACATCCTTACTGTGAGCATATTTAATCGCTTCGGATAAGATATGACTATCTCCTAAACCACCCAAGCTCAAATTAATGACATCAGCCCCATTATTGGCAGCGAAACGGAGGCTCTCTGCAATATCAGCGACGGTTCCCCCACCATTGCCATCAAGGACTTTAATCGGCATAATTTTGGCTTTGTAGGCAATCCCAGCAACACCATAATTATTATTGGTTGATTGCGCGATCGTGCCAGCAACGTGCGTCCCATGTCCTACATCATCATCGGCTTGCACGCGGTCATTGACAAAATCATACCCCTTGACAAATTCCGTTTGTTTGAGATCGGGAACTGGACTCACTCCAGTATCAATCACGGCTACAGTAACGCCGTCCCCTTGTGTCTCATCCCAAGCCTGTTCAACATTAATGCTCCGAAAATTCCACTGTTGGTTATAATTGGGGTCATTAGGAATGGCAAAAGTATGATACTGGTAGTTACGGTCAATCGCTTCAGTTGTTCCTTTGAGCAGTTTTCTTAGAGAATTGAGTGTGGGGAGTTCTTCCTCTGATTTAATAATATAAACGCGATCGCGCTCGGAAAATTCACTGTTTAATTTCGTTGTCACTGAATATTTCTCTTGCAGTGCCTTTAATTTATCCTCGACAACAGACTGAGGAATATCTTCTCGAAAATCCAGAACATAAGACTGGTACGTTCCTTGATTGGCTGCGCCTGAAAAGTTCCACAGAGCAAACGTTAAGCCGAGGAAAAACAAGCCGAAAATAAGAAGTCGTTTCATGGGCTTTTGGTGAGTTGCTATTACCCGCTATTTTAGAACAACTTTTGATGAGGGCTTGTTCAAAAAGGCGCGATCGCGCTTGGTGTGGCAATCACGTCTAAATCTTGAGCAAAAGTTGTTCCCGAGTCAGAATGCTTAGTCTTGTAATCATCAGTCTGATTTCGATGGATTTGTCGTCGCGATCGCGAGTTTGACCCCTTCCACTTGTCGCAATTGATCCATAACATTTACTACTCCCCCATGAGAAACGGCTTTGTCTGCTTTTACAATGATAATTGTTTCTTGACTGTTTTCACTCATTTGTTGAACTGCTGGGACTAGCTTTTGGATGGAAATTTCTTCTTGATTCAGCGCAAGTTTTCCATTGGCTTGAATGGTAACCGTGACTTCTATTTTAGATTGTTGTTGAGCCGTATTCGCTTGCGGTAAATCCACAGGTAACCCCTGCGATCGCGTTAAGAATAAAGTGGAAATAATAAAGAACGCCAAGATTGAAAAAATAACATCAATCATGGGCAAAATATTAATCTCTAAATTCTGATCAGGTTCATTAGGAATTTGCATAAGTGGGCTGTTCTCCTTTTTCATAATGACGACGATATAGCAATTCCAACTGACCGCCATGTTCTTGAATTAAAGCCAGTTGTCGTTGATATAATCCTCGGAATAAATTGGCAAATAAAAGGGTGAAAATCGCAACCACTAAACCCATAACTGTAGAAACCAAGGCTTCACTGATTCCCCCTGTAACAGCCGTTGTACTTTCACCCCCGACTTCTCCAATTTGTAAGTTAGAAAAGGCAGTAATTAAGCCTAAAATTGTCCCTAACAGTCCTAAAAGCGGGGCGAGACTAATAATGGTTTCAAAGACTGTAGAAGACCGTTTTAAGGTGGGAATTTCCGCTTGGGCTGCACTTTCTAAGGCTAAGCGAAATTCTTCTGGGGTGGGTTGATCTAATTCTAAAGCCTCTAAAAAAATCCGCGCGATCGGTAAGTCGCCATGATTCCGCAGACGCTGGAGGGCTAAATGAGGATCTTCTTGATAAACCCGTAAGATGTCGCGGACTAATCTCGGTTGACGACGATTCAAGCGTAGCCAAAACACTAAACGTTCGATCACTAAGGCGAAAGAGAGAATGGAGAATCCTAGTAAGGGATAAGCGACCACCCCTCCCGCAGTAAAAAAATTATTGATTTCCATGACGGCATCAGATGCTAATTGTTTGCAACACTAATGTAAAATATTAAGCAATAGTTAGACTTAAATGCAAGTTTTAAGTGATTACTTTTATACGTTTAGGTTGGAAATAACCTGATTTCAAGATTTTTCAGAGATGGATCACTCACTCTGACCAAGGCTTGACTTTAGTCAGTTGTTCTTTTAACCTAGACAAAGTTATTTATAAATATTATCAATAAAAGTCGAGAGATGGGTCTTTCTCAGTTTTCGGTTCATCAACGTTCCCAAGAGCAGCGATCGCGCCAACGTTTGCTCATAATCAGTCTTTTCAGTTCTCTGCTGTTACATGGAGGGCTGAGTTTCCTGCAATGGAACGCTGAGCCTAAGCAATCACCCGAAGAAAAAGAAGACCCGATTGAGTTATTGGTTTTAGAGCCACCGAAACCTAAGCCAGAACCTGAACCAGAACCAGAACCACAACCACAACCAAAGACATCCCAACCGAGCCCATCTTCTTCTCAACCTAGAAAAAGGACAAGTGTCACTACTCCTCGCCAGAGCCAAGCGAAACCGAAGCGCAACTCTCAACCTGAACCAAAACCGCAACCTCAAACCACTTCTCAACCTAAACCGAAGCCCGAACCTCAACCCACTCCTGAGCCAAAACCGAAGCCGAAGCCCGAACCCGAAGCGACTCCTCAACCTGAGCCCCAGCCCGAACCAGAGTTAGATACCACAAGACCAGCACCGAAGCCGAAGCCCGAACCCGAAGCGACTCCTCAACCTGAGCCTCAGCCCGAACCAGAGCTAGATACCACAAGACCAGCACCGAAGCCTTTGTTAGATAATAGTGGGCTTCGATCTGAGCGAGACGAGAGTAATAATCGCAGTTCAGAGTCCAATTTGGAAGAAGCAGAAACGCAAGAACAAGTTGCAACTCAAACAGAGGGAAATCAGCCTGATCAAGGTCAATCTGAAAATGAAGGAGACAATCCTGATCATAATCCCACTGGAGAACAGCAACCAGCCAGAGCGAACCCCCCTCAACCGAGTCGCTTACCCGCAGGAGGGGGAACGCTGTTAGGGTGTGGAAGTCCGCCCAAGATTGACTTTGCAGTACAAGTGCGACCTATTGTTAGCATTCAAGTGAATCCTGGGGGATCTGTCACTGGTGCAAATATTGCTCGCTCTAGTGGTAATAGTCGGCTCGATCGCGCAGCCCTTAATTTTGCTCGTAGCTGTCGGTTTCAAGATTCTCCCAATGGTCGCGCTGGAAAAATAGCTGTCAATTTTGTTCAGGAAGGATCACGAGAAGAACGGGAAGCAAAAGAACGGGCGGAACAACAAGAGAGAGAACGCCAACTTCAACTTGAACAGCAACGACAAACAGAAGAAAATAACGATCTCCCTGAACTCTTGCAACCTAAAGAAGGGGAAGAAATGCCAGAATTATTGGAATGATTACCTTGCTATTGCAAATATTTTTTGATAAACTGGAGCTATTGATATTCGCTGAATTAATGCTCCCGTGTCACCAAGTTACTCTATCCTGTCTGTTGATGAAATCTTTCAGGAGCTTAACCAAAGTCCAGATGCGATTTCTGTGAATGGTCAGGATAGTCAATACGACAGTTCTAATATTTCTAGCCCAGTTTGTAATGGTTGGGTTCAACGATGGTCGCTGCGCTCTGGGTTAAGCCTGATGATTCGGGATTTAGAATTTGTAGAATCGGTGACGCTTGAAAGAGAACATTCCAGTCATCCTGCTACTTTAGGACTGAGTTTTTGTGTCGCTGGACAAGTCAAAAGTTTCTTCACTAATCCCAATCAAGCCATTCAATTACAGGCGGGACAAGCAAGTCTGGGCAGTTCAATGAAGCCGAGACAAGTTGAATATATGGCTCAACAGCGAGTGAGGCTGGCTCATATCCATATTCATCCCACTGCAATTAATTTGCTGAGTGATGAAATGATAGAACAAATTCCTTCTCATCTTCAAGACTGGTTTAGTGGCATTAGTACCCCGTCTTACTTTCATAGCTGTGCGATGACACCTGTGATGAAAACAACGGTCTGGCAACTTCTCAATTGTCCGTATCAGGGACTTGCTAAACGGTTTTACTTGGAAGGGAAAACTTTTGAGTTAATCGGTTTATATTTGGATCAAATCTTGAATGATCATGGTTTGCGACAGAATGTTGACAACTTGCCCTCAGACCATGTTGAGCGCATCTTTCAAGCAAGAGATTTATTAGTCAATCGTATTGCCAATCCGCCAAGACTCATCGAGTTAGCCCATCAGGTCGGACTCAATGACCGCAAGCTCAAAGAAGGGTTTCGCAGTGTTTTTGGTACGACAGTCTTTAATTATTTGCGTAATTATCAGATGGAACAATCCAAGCAACTTTTACTAACCCCAGGGACAACGATCGCGAGTGTTGCTCAAGCGGTGGGATATAGAAGCCCTGAAGCCTTTAGTGTTGCCTTTCGTCGTACTTTTAACCTTACGCCTAAAACGTATCAAATGCAACATCGGTAGCGCGATCGCAACCAATGCTAAAGTTTCAAAAGAATTATTTCCGAGTCCCCATTTATTTCATCTAAAAATTTCGGAAATAGATAAAGAGAAATTCGGCAATAATGGGGAGCTTGCGCGATCGTGCTCTCAAAAAAAAGTCCGACAAACACAGAAAAAAAGTCCGTCTCACAAAGATATTAATCTCGTTAACCGCCTATGATGGTCTTTGATTAACAAGAAAACTTATCAACAATGAATCTTGGGATTGATCTAGGAGTGTAGAAGAATGCAAACATTACGGGCTGTGTCTTTAATGATTGGGCTAGGACTCTGGACAACTCCGCCAAGTTGGGCGGAGACAGTGGTAGAAAATCCTGCTGGCTTCGCTCAAATTAAGCAGACAGCCGTTACTGAGATTATAAATATTGAGATTCAACAAACCGCAGACGGACTGACGCTACAAATGGAAACTGATGGGGAGTTGTCGGTTTCTGAAACGGTCATTGAAGGGAATCGCACAATTACGCAAATTTCTAATGCGGTTTTAGCCCAAGGAGAAGAATTTTTTGCCAGTAATCCAATAGAAGGGATTGCTTCGGTTCAGGTCACGCCTTTAGACAATAACCAAGTTCAAATCGCGATCGCGGGAACGGATACACCACCCACTGTTGACATTCGCACCACTATCTCTGGAATTACAGTGAGTGTTACCCCCGACTTAATAGAACCAATCGAGTTAGTCGTCATTCCTGTAGCAGGGGAAGATTACTTTGTTCCCAACGCCAGCACCGCCACGCGCACCGATACCTCAATTCTGAAAGTTCCACAATCCATTGCAGTAATTCCAGAAGAAGTATTGGCAGATCAGCAGGTAACGGATATTGATGAAGCCTTACGGAATCTGAGCGGAGTTGCTGTTGATTCCACTGAAGGCAGAGGCTTTAAAGTCAGTTTGCGCGGGTTTGATGGTGTACCTGTGCTTCGCGATGGCTTTCGCCTCTACAGTCCGAATGATAACGGGGATGGGGCTGGACAGAGTTTCCCAGAAATCGCCAACATCGAACGCATTGAGGTTTTAAGGGGTCTCGCTTCCGTGCTTTACGGTCAAACTGATCCTGGAGGTGCGGTTAATGTTGTCTCGAAACAACCCCTAGCTGAACCCTTTGCTGAGGTTGCATTACAGGGCGGGAATTATGGATTTGTACGACCCCGCATTGATCTCTCAGGACCTCTAACCGAAGATGATACCCTGCTTTATCGCCTCAATGCTGTTTATTCCACTGAAAATGGCTTTCGAGATTTTGAAGAGGATACGGAACGATTTTTTATCTCACCCGCTTTAACCTGGAATATCAGCAATCGTACTAATCTTAATTTGCGGTTAGAGTATTTCAACGATGATCGTCCATTTGATACGGGTTTAGTTGCCTTTGGCGATGAGGTTGCCGATATTCCGCGCGATCGCGTTTTAGGCGAACCTGACGATGAAATCTCCAGTGACTATCTGAACGTGGGTTATACGTTCGAGCATGAATTTAGTGAGAATTGGCAGTTACGAAATGCCTTCCGCTATATCCGCGATGAGGATGATATTAACGCAGTCCTAAGTTTTCCCTTTATTGGCGGACTTGATGAAACCACAGGTACCCTGAATCGAGTTTTTGCTGGGCAAGAAGTGGTCAATGAAACCAACGCCCTACAAACTAATGTGATTGGAGGATTTAATACTGGTAGCATTGATCATAAATTGCTGTTGGGTCTGGATTTAGCACGGTACGAGTTAGAATCAGACTCTTTTACCAATTTCGCCCCTCCTTTTAGAACCACCCTCAATATCTTTGATCCCGTTTATGGACAAGTTCCCCGACCCGATCGCGCTGACGAACCCAGTCGCAGCGAAACCATCAACACCGATAGTCTGTTGGTCTATCTGCAAGATCAAATTGACATTACAGATGAACTTACTGTAGTCGCGGGTTTTAGTTATGAAACCGTTGATCAAGAAAACATCTTGAATGATGAAAGCGAAACCCTAGAGGAAGATGCGTTTAACCCCCGCATCGGAGTCATTTATCAGCCTGTGGAAAATATTTCCCTGTATGCCAACTATTCCCAGTCTTTTCTGCCCAACTCTGGGACAACTATTGAAGGAGATCCCCTGCAACCCGAAGCAGGAGAAGGGTTTGAGATTGGAGTCAAAACAGAATTACTCAACCAAAATCTCCTAGCAACCCTTGCCTACTTTAATTTAACCAAGCGTAACGTTGCCACAGCTGACTTAACGGATCCCCGATTTTCCGTTGCCACAGGAGAACAACAAAGCGAAGGTATTGAACTTGATGTCAGTGGTGAAATTTTACTGGGATGGAATATTATCGCTTCCTACTCTTACATTGATGCCGAAATCACAGAAGATAATCAGTTTAAAATGGGTAACTCCCTCGCTGGCGTTCCCGAACATAGTGCCAGTTTATGGACAACCTATCAGATTCAATCGGGGAATTTAGAGGGACTAGAGTTGGGCTTTGGATTCAATTGGGTGGGCGCACGTCAAGGCGATTTGAGCAATAGCTTTGAGCTTGATCCCTATTTCGTTTTAGATGCTGCGGTTTCTTATCAGCGAGAGAACTGGCAGTTTGCCCTCAATTTGAAAAATTTGTTCGATACGGAATATATCGTTGGCACACCTCGCACTCGCACCCGAGGCATTGAACCAGGAGATCCGTTTACCATCATTGGCTCATTTAATTACCAGTTTTAGCAAAATCTCACAGTTATGGCTCAAACCATGCAACGCGGTACTAAGTTTATCCTTCTCACCAGTCTTTACACCTCACAATTCCTGCCCTCTGCTTTCTTTTTTCGTGGATTACCCATCTTTATGCGCCAGCAGGACACTTCCCTCGAAGTGATTGGTTTACTGGGCTTCCTGACTCTCCCTTGGATGCTGAAATTTCTTTGGGCCCCTCTAGTTGATCTCTATGGTTCGAAAAAGTGGGGACATTATAAATCTTGGATTGTTGCAACCCAAAGTTTACTCGCCTCTGTCTTGGTCATTTGTTCTAATATTGATGTCTCAGAAAATGCAGCGTTACTATTCGGAGGGGTATTTGTAATTGTCACCTTAGCTGCAACCCAAGATATCGCAACCGATGCCCTAGCATTTAACTTACTCGCGCCCAGTGAACGGGGTTGGGGAAATGGCATTCAAAGTGCCGGTCGCGCTGTGGGGGGTATCATCGGCGGGGGAGTCATGCTACTGATTTTGAATCAACTCGGTTGGCATCTCAGTTTGTGGATTCTTGCTGCAACAGTTCTCCTTGCCCTCTTCCCCTTATTAAGATATCAGGAAAATGAGAATTACAGTTCCCCAAAAGAAACTCCAAGCGCTGCCTACCACACATTGAAAACGCCCGCTTATTTCCAAACCCTGCTGAGCTTTTTTCGTCGCCCTGGTGTCTTACCGTGGCTTTTATTTATTTGGCTCTATGTCACGGGTAACAGTATTGCCAGCAGTATGTTTCGCCCCTTACTGGTTGATGTTGACTTATCTCTAAGTGAGATTGGCTGGATGGTGGGAATTGTTGGGTCAGGGGCTGCGATTATCGGCTCTTTTGTCGCAGGAGGGTTAATTCAGCCTTTAGGACGCAGACGATCGCTGGTTATTTTTGCATTGTTTCAGGCGATGGCGGTGCTAGCTTTAATCCTACCCGCCATTGGCATCACCCATCAAGCGGTTTTATATACGGTTTCCAGTGGTGAGTTATTTGCTCGTAGCTTAACCAGCACGGCTCTCTTTACGGTGATGATGGACAAAAGCCGTGGTGAAAGTGCAGGAAGTGACTATACGCTGCAATCTTCGGCTTATATGATTGGTCATCATATTGGTATGCCTGCCTTTAGCGGTTTTATGGCCTCTAGTGTCGGATATACAGGAGTCTTTTCGATGAGTTTCCTATTTTGTCTCCTTGGGGCTTGGCTCGCCACAAAAGTCAAGTGCGACTAAAAATCAATTAATTGAGGTCTATCATGTCAAATCATGCGTCCCAAGGTGCTCCCTTGAATGAGAAACTGTTGGCAAAAATCTCAGCGCATCTCAATGAAGATCACTTAGACGATCTGCTAGCCTGCGCCAGAGTCATGGGAGGATTAACTTGGGCTGAACAAGCAACCGTTGTCAGTCTCGATACTACAGGCATTAATCTAGATGTAAGCGGTTGTGAAAAAAGGCAATCCTTGCGCCTTGAGTTTCCGACTCATGTAGAAGGAGTCCTGAGTTTAAGACGCACCTTAGAAAATATGATTACTGAAAGTCGTGCTCAGTTAAGCTGGCAAGCAAAGCAAGACTAAATTAACCCGTCACCTCACCATAAGCGCGTCAGGGATTATCAAGCTGGTTTGATATTATGATTCAAATGGAAGATGTTCTCTGGATCATATTGGGCTTTGACCATAGCCAATCGCTGATAATTTTCTTGTCCGAACCCAGCGACAACACGATCCTTGCCCTCATCGCCAATGAAGTTGAGGTACACCTTACCACTTGCCCAAGGTTTCAGATCGGTTCTGATGTCGTGAGCCCATTGTCTGCCCTGATCATCATGATTAGGATTCTCCCAAAGACCAAAGGGATGAACACACCAAGGGCTTTTCCGCCATGGAATTGGGTAGTTGGAGGGGCCACGGGCAATCATGCCTCCTTGAGGAATCAGCACTTGTTGAGAAGGAGAAGGAATAATCATGTCTTGGGCTCGGGCACAGAACCGATTAACTGCTTCATCTGGAAACGTGTCTAAATACTCAGCAGACCAGTAGTTGCGGTAACCAGGCGGACCATCGAGCATGCACTGGAGTTCAGCATAAGGCATTTCGGCAATGAACTCTCCTTCATGACCGAGGGCAAGTAGTGGAGCCATAACGCGATGCGCCTCTGTTTCTACTCCAGCGTAAACCACAAGCATTAAGAACGTCAGCTGATCGACAAGATGGCTTGGCACAAACTCCTCAGCAGGTCCCGTTAGATAAATTGCACCACCACCGATTTCATCTGGTGCTGAGGCAATGAACTCACGGTAAGCTGGCAGAACGTTGATTCCTGCTTCGGCTGACCACAGCAAGAGGGCTGCTGTCACCACCGATAGTTCGTGTAGGCGGAAGGTTAATGATGTTGCTACTCCGAAGTTACCACCTCCACCATGAAGCGCCCAGAATAATGCAGGATTTTCAGTTTCACTGGCATGGATGACACTGCCATCTGCTGTCACCAAATCGACAGCGAGGAGATTATCACAAGCGAGCCCCATTTTACGAGCGAGCCAACCGTCACCCCCACCCAGGGTCAAACCACTAACGCCAGTGGTAGAGACCCGTCCCCCAGTTGTCGCCAGCCCATAGGGTTCAGTAGCGCGATCTAGATGGCTCATCGTTGCTCCGCCAGCGACAGTTACCGTGCGAGCTTCTGGATCAACAGATACCGCATTCATCCGTCGGAGATCGATGACTAGACCATTCTCTGTGAGGGCTTTACCCGCAACACTATGTCCTCCTCCACGGACTGCTATCTCAAGATCATGGTCACGAGCGAAATGAATTGAATGTATAACATCGTCAACGTCAGCACACTGAGCAATAACGCTAGGGTGGCGGTTAATCATCCCATTGAAGATTGTTCTCGCCTCATCATAGGTAGGCTGATCGGGGAGAATAATTTCTCCGTTAAACTGTTGACGAAAGCGACCAAGGTCAGATTGAAGCGTTTGCAGCGTCATGTTGATCCTCCTCTTGTTGATACAAAGAGTATAGGGTTGTGATATATACCTAGTTAGAAGCCCTTGCAATCAGGCTAAGCCAACATGAAGGTTGCCGACACATCTGGGCACTTGTACTGCTTCGTAGAAAATAGGCTTGATGTATCTGATGCGAGGCAAAATCAGTCTAGATCAAGGTGGCAAATTTTAACACTGATGACTAGAACCTCAGCACTGGCACTTAAGACTGCTGGATTGGACTAGCGACAAAAGCTATTGAGAGGTATTTACTAGAATCTTAGCCCAACTCAGAGGATTGTGAATCTGGGAGTTTAGGATTTTTAACCTTGCTGGTGTTATTTAAAAACAAGCGCATTTGCGAAACATGGACGGAGTTCACTCATACAAGGGATAATTGAGCAAAGGTCTCGCGCATCCGACGACTCCACCGTAAGACGACTAATTCAATCACCTCGCCCTCAGTTTCACCGCCAACAGGAGAAGTTGGTGTACTGGGTTGGGAAGGGTTAGAAGCGGTGGGTGTGCTTTGATTGAGACCTACCACTAACTGATTGTCTTCAGTGGTTATCGCGATATCAGGAACATCCGTTTCCCCTGTAATCGTGACGCGGACGTTGTTAGCGTAACGTTGGCTGACTGCAATTGATGCAATACCAGGGGCGGGATTGTCTTGCTGAAAACTCTCTCCTTGGGGGAGATTGAGTTGGGTATTGATTAAATCTAGCGCGATCGTTTTCCCATAACGGGTTTCAAAGGTTTCAGGAGTTGTTTCATTATTAGTTTCTAAAACAAGATTGATCCCCTCTGCAGTGGAATTAATCTCCACATCTGTGATTGAAATAGCTTGGGCATAAGCGGTATGAGCGCTAAAAACAGACGCAACCGTCCCTAAGCTAACGCCCATGATTACGTTAAACTGTCTCATAGATAAATTTTTTATTAACCTTAGGGATTCAACCCGTTGGTGTTGCGGATATCAAGGGATATCAGGAATATGTGAATATTCCGCTTAAACTTTCAGAAAATGTTCAAGAGGTGGGAACCCGCCAAGAGCCGAATTTAGAAACGATCGCGCAACTGCAACCAGATTTAATTTTAGGGGTTAATTTTCGTCATCAAGGGATTTTATCAGCGTTAGAAAGCATTGCACCCACCCGCTTATTTAATGCGTATCCCGATGAAGTCACTCAACTGACACGCATGAAAGCAATCTTTTTAGAAGTGGCAAAATTAACGGATCAGACAGAAGCAGGAAAGACACAACTCCAACAACTGGAAACAATATTTCAGGAGACTAAAGCAGAATTAAAAGAACAAGCCGTCACAGAACGTCCGATTGTTTTAGCGGAATTTGTTCCTGATACCTCTCCGATTCGGATCTTTACTGATGATGCTTTAGCGATTCAAATTCTCAGCGCGATCGGATTAGAAAATGCTTGGGATGGAAAATTTAGTCAATTTGGCTTTAACCGCATTGGAATTGAAGCCTTAACTAAACTTGAAGACGTTAGTTTTCTTTATGTTCCCCCTGATGAAAACCAAGAGATTGAACAAGAAATTACGACTCATCCTATATGGGAAAAATTAGAATTTTTCAAAAACAATCAAGTGTATCGTTTATCTGGAGATACTTGGTTATATGGGGGCGTTTTAAGTGCGGAATTATTAGCTAAACAACTGCGCGATCTCCCCTTATCATCATAAAAATGACTCCCCTCCAAACTTGAAAAGGGAGTCATTATCAAGATCAATTGATTGGACTACATCATCCACCCATTAGCGGTTATTTTCCTTCGCATAAGGAACAACCATGTCTCCAAAGAAACGGTTGTATTCTGCACCATCAACCAGATAATCAACCACTGCACTTAAACCTTGTTCAGCGAAGAGAGTTGTCATCTGATGAACTTCAATTCCGCTTGCACTCCGTCCCAATAGATGGCGATAGAGACACTCAACGACCTTCGGATCAGGATAAGGAGAAACAAAACGTTCTTGATAAACATCAGATGTTGCTAGTGCTTTCACAAACTCCCGCACAGTGCAATTGCCAGCGAGCAGGGTTGCTTCCCATGCTTCTAAACGGAAGTCCTCAGGAACATTATCATAAGGAACATCCAGAATTTGAGCATAAATCCCATTAATGACCGATTGAGTTTTCGCTGCACTGGCTTGGGGAGAATGGCGGAAAATACGCGCCACAGTTGCCGTTTCTTGAGCAGCTTCTAGCGTATTCATCGATCGCGCTAACTCTAAATAGTTAGTGACTTGTCCCGCACCATTCTGTCCGTTCGCCTGACTCGCTAAAGGTAACTTGCTGTTATCCATTTTGGCGCGAGTGGGTTCAAAGCTAGGAACAACCAACTCATCATCCTGTTTTGTCAGCTTGTTATACAGGCTTTCCGTATTGGGGAAGTTGGCTGCGGGTAAGGTGGGATAGCGACGATAGGGAACCACATCTTCACCAAACTCTTGCACATACTCCATGCTGTTAACCAAAGCCTTCACAAAAGCGCGAATCCCTTGTGTTGCCAACAGTTGGTTATATTTCTGAATCTCTTTCTGATTCAAAGGCGCACGCCCTAAGAAATGCTTTGTTCCCAACTCAATCACCTTCGTATTAGGATAAGGCGTGTAGAACTCTTTGATATATAAATCAGAGCAACCGAGTCCTTCAATAAACTCTTTCACAGTAATTTCGCCGTTACCGAGCTTACTTTCGAGATTGGTGAACTCTGCTTTAACAACATAAGGTTCAATATCCCGTTCAAAGACTTGACGATACGCAGCACTGATCACAGTTTCTAGCGCAACTTTATCTTGGAGGTTTGTGAGCTTAAATTGCTTGGTTTGCTCACGCCGTTTATTCACCCCTTGCTGAATGCGATACTGCACATCAGGTTCACTGCGATCTGAAGCCACTTGACCCAACTCTTGATAACGAGGAGTTTCTTCAGGTTTGATTTCCGTACCCACATCTTGACGGAGGTTATTCGTCCGAGTCCGCAGTTGCAAGCCAGCAGGCGTTAAATACCGCTCATAGGGAACGGTATCTTCCCCAAAGGTTTCACTGTACTCTGTGGTGTCAATAATCGCATCCACTAAGGCGTAGAACCCTTTCTTGGAACAAATATCAAAGTATTTATTCATTTCTTGACGACCATAAGTGGGACGACCTAAAAGCCGACGATGGATGTATTCAATGGACTTCGTAACATAAAGGGAAGTCCAGTAGAGTTTGCGGAAGAGTTCCGATTTTGCCAACATCCGCACAAACTCGCGCACCGTCAATTCCCCATTTTCCAGCTTGATTTCAGCAGTCTTCATGCGTTGTCCGTCATAGACATCGCGACCAAAGACTTGGCGATAACAAGCGAGGATGAGTTTCTGCGTGCTGCTTTCAGAATATTTAACGCCATAGCTGTTGTTGGTTTTATCCGTTAAGCCAGAAAATGCACCTTGGTCATAGCGGAAGACTTTCGGACCCAGAGATCCAGGGAATAAACCGCGAGCTTTGGGATTACCCGTTTGGTTATAAGTGGCTGGTCCGCGATTAATTAAAATCCGACGGGTATCTTTGCTGAATGGCGCTGGACTCTTGCTGGGGTTGCGGGTTTCTTTCGGGAAAATCGCGCCAAATTGAATTTCGAGAGGATCATTCCCGCTACCATAGGGGTGTTGATCCGCCAGAGGACGATTATATTGGGCGTAAGTGGTGATGAATTGAGGAATTTTGCGGAAGGGTGCACTGTAGTTAAACAGGTCTTGCTGCATTCCCCAGTTGCGACATTCTTGCGCTTCTTGTCCTAAACCGCGAATATAAGGAACAGTTTCTTCCCCAAAGTAATCGGAATATTCTTTGCTATCAACTAAAGCATCAATCAGTGCTGGTAAACCACCTTCAGAGACAATGGAGAAGTAGGTTTGGACTTCTTCGCGAGAAGAGGGACCGCGTCCGAGGAAGTGACGGAACGCAAGTTCTAAAGCACGACTATTGATAAAGGGTTCATAAAACTGTTTGCGATAAAGGGGAGATTTACCCAGACGGCGGATAAACTCTTTCATCGAAATTTCAGAATTTTTAACCTTGGATTCTAAATCAGAAATCGCTAGGCTATAAGCACGAGTGATATCCCGTTCAAAGACTTGGCGATATGCAGCCTTGACCACCGCTTGTTTTTCAAAGCTAGAGAGTCCAGGTTTCATCGCGTATTTTTGGCGATTTTCCGCAGCATTGAAGTAGCTTTGAGGCAGTTCTAACCCTTGTTGGTCTCCACTGGGGCGCTGACGCAGTTTATTGGAGGGGGTTGGTGCTTTAAATTCTGAGATCAGAACTTGGAAGTATTGCTCAACCGTTTCCCGGGCTGCTTCATCTTGCTTGAAGTAACCTAAAGCTGCTGCTTGCATTTCTCCCAAAGCAACCACAGTCGCATCGCTAGAGCAAGCATTTTCGATGACTTCCCGCAAACCGCGAACGTTAACGGTAATAATATTAGGATCACCAGCAACGATCGCGTAAGTGACATACCGCAACATCCAAGATAAGTCCCGCAAAGATTTCTGCATATTTTGGGGACCATAACGAGAAACGTTAATGGGACGGAATCCTGGCGGAACAGGAACACTGCTACCCGAAACTGTAAACAGCGATCGCAGCCCTTCTAAGAAACCACCGCCACTGCTTTCAATATAGCTAACCGTTCCCAGTTGCATCTGACGACTGACATCCTCGCTTTCTTCGCCACCTGCTGGAACCATTACTGGGGCTTCTTCTCTGGGTTTCTCCAGATAAGCCATCGGGGAACCCCCTGTAAAAATGCGGTTCGCAGCGCGAGAAACAATCAACTCGGAATTCCGAGTAATCACTTGAGCAATTTCCACCCGTTGTGTTCCCAACTGGAAGAAAGTATCAAGTTCTTTTAACTCCCCTTGTTCCAAAAAGCGGTCTTGTTGTTCCGCTTGGGATAACTTAGAAAGGGGAACGGTTTGATAAAGCTGAGGACGTGCGACTGAACTTCCACCGGAGGCACTAATCATTATTTTTTACCTATCTCCTGTCACAACAGTTACTTGTTTGAGCTTTTAATAAAAGTTAAAGGTTACGCTGTCTTCAACAGAAAGCGCTTGCTTTAACCGTTGGTGAAAATGAGCGAAATTTTCAGTCATCTCTAGGGATTGATGTCAAATCTTGAGATTATAAGCGTTTTTTCTCGAATGGATTCATATATTTTTAGTCCTTGTATCGTTTTTGTTGCCCTAGATTGGATGACGATTGAAAATTCTACCCCATCTCACCCTCCCATAGGCTTAATGTCATTGCGATGCTTGGTCAAACATCCAGACATAAGACATGGGTCAGCTTTTAGAGTAAAACGTTTTGGGGTTTCTTAGGGAATTTATTAAGAAGTGTATCAAAAAGATTTTTCCAGAGCGCGTCCAGCCCCCTCGCCCCAAGATTAAGATGATCCGATTGTTGCCCCAACTTTTACCGCTTTTCATCAAACAGCTAATCAAATTTTTCGAGCAACTCAAGACTAATTAGGGCTTGCTGAATCAAACTGAAACCCTGACCAACGGTCGCAGAGTGCCCCTTCCGTGACAGAAGGTGTAATCTGCGACTCAATTAGCTTTTAAGGTTCTTAATTCTTGGACAAAGTGCAAGGGAATTGAAGGAAAAAGCAGAAAACCTTGCACTTTCTGAAAAACTGATCGGTAGAGACGTTTCATAGAAGAGCTCCATCAACTCCAACTCCCGACTCTCGACTTTTTCAGCAGACCCTATGTTAATGAAAGCAAATCAGGTTATTTTCCAGTTCTTTGTGGGAATCATAGTAATAGCAGAATGAATAACGGGATCAAATCAAGAGCTTGATCACACTATCATCTCAACTCACTACACTAGAAGAGCAAGAATCATTCCTGTCTCAAAACAATGAAACGACACCCTTGGCAATCGAGCACTCTTATTGGCAGTCTTGCTGTTGTTGGCGTGGGAATTATTATGGCTCTGACGAACCCCCATCGTAATGCTTATAAAACCTATGCTGCACGACAAGCAAGTTTTTATTTACAAGAAAATGCTTGCACAAAAACACCCAACTTTTTCGGTGACGTTTTAGAACAACAATGTAACGCGATCGCTCAAGGAAGTCAGCCCCTTTTAAAGCCGATTATTAACCTCTCGACTCGGCGACACAATTATTTTTTATTTAGTATTTATGAAACCCAGTTTTCTCTAAACCAGAGCCTTCCAGCCTACAGTACCAAAACAGTTGGCTTTCTAAATTTATTTTGGACTTATGAAAGTGGATTAGAAGTAACAGAACAATAATTCAGGCTAAGCGCGTAGTGCAGCAGGTTTAACCTCTTCCTCTTGTGCTTCAACCGCAACTTCTACCTCAGATTCTGTATTCTGAGCAACAATTGGTTGAGCAACTTGGAAATGGTGGGTTTTTAAGATTGTAATTTCTTCCCAAGTTTCCCAAGTGGGGAGGAAGGGCGCATTGGCTAAAGAACAGGCTTGCCAATCTCCTCTAACGGGAGCACTCAACTTTTGGCACATTCCACCGCGACGACCTTGGGGGGAGTAGTGTCGGCAATATCTGCAAACTGAGGGTAAATGGTTAGTTGTTCTCATGGCTTTGCTTTAGTTGAATATATTTTTATCTTAAATCTCATGTCTTTATTATCCATTTTTCCTTTTTTTTCGTTGATCCCCTAAAAGTCTCACCCTGTCTTCCTTTAGTGATCCCCAAATGGAATCACAAGTTTATTTTTTCTTTATATTTACTTTATAAACAGAAATAATTTCCTTAAAATCCCTCTAATTATCGAGTTTTGCCAGTGTTAATACTCAGCTTGAAAACACAGATTTAAAATCCACTCGCCAGACAATAATATTAGACTTAGATCTCAGTTCGATCTCATCAATTCCTAATTCAATTGTGTGAGGAATCCCCGATTCATTTGATATCTCAGAAATCAAAAAAGAACTTAAATTGTCCGAAAAACTTGATGTTAATCATTGCTAATTGGAGACAAATCACATAAAATAGCAAAGGCTTATTTTGAGCAAATCAAACTAACGTCTTTAAACGATAGGGGTTTCCATCTTCCCCTTACCAACCTAATTTACGATGAATCCTAATGATTTTTCTCCCAAGGTTTCGCCAGCTAAAGCAACCTTACACCCGAACTTGCAAGTAGCTCTGAGTAGTCTCAACGTTAATTTAGAAGAGGAGTTGGCTCGATTTCGGCAAGAACAAAAACAGCGAAAAGGGATCACCATTGCTCAATCCCAATCGGAATCGCCTCCTGTTACTGGTCATGCTTCTCTCATCTCATCTGCGACGGATGTTTCTGGAGAAAGTGAAACCTCCCATGAGACTGATTTTTCTCCACCAGACAGTTATCTTGCTTCTTCGGAAGAGTTATTGCGCCATCTCAATCAAGAAGGGGAGAAGGGGACATTTCCTTCAACAGAACGTCTTCAAAATCAAAATCATCAGCAATCCCCCCCTCGTCTTATTCCTCTTGGCGAGATTATTTATTAACGCCTTTAGGAGTTGCAGGAGTCCTCATTTTCTTTCTTTCGGGAACGCTTTTGAGTATGATGTTAGTTAATCTTGCTCAAGCTCGTTTCAGTGATGCTTCTTCTACCGTAGAAACGTCCGATCGTTCCTCCTCAGAATCGGAGCAATCCACTCCAGAATCAACGGACTCCTCTTCTCCTGAGATTCCTAACCGCCCTAACTTGGCGGAAGATGAATTTGTTCAACTCGATGTTGATAACTTGGTAGAAGCTGAACCAAGTGCAGACCAGCCGAGGACGGAAACCCCCAGTTGTGGCAGAGAGTTTTATTGTGTGATGGTTGAAAAGCCCAATCAAGCCGAGTATGACAAAACTCGCCAGTTGGTTGCAGATGCCTATTTACGAGAGTTTCCTGAAATCGGTCAGGTGTTGCAAGTGGGGGCTTTTAAGAGAGAGTCGGAAGCCAAAAACTTACAAAAACGATTAGACCAACGAGGAATTACAGCAACTATCTATTATCCTTAATCAGGGCTTGCTGAACAAAATGCTAGCCTTGTTTTGCTAGGGCTTGATACTGAGATGGCTAAGACCCATTTCCCTTTCCACTAAAACGTAAAGTTAATGAAGCAAGATTTCAGTGTTCCTTATCGAGTGCGCTTAGCGGATACCGATGCAGCAGGGGTCGTTTATTTTGCTCATCTTTTGCAGATGTGCCACACTGCTTATGAAGAAGTGCTGATTCAGGGCGGAATTAATCTGCAAGATTATCTGAAACAGGGAACAATTGCGCTCCCGATCATTCATGGAGAGATAGATTGCTTGCGTCCAATTGGTTGGGGAGATTTGATTTTGATCACTTTGACTCCCCAATTTCTTTCTGAAACCGAATTATTAATTGAGTATCAATTAACAGCAGAGTCTAATTCTGAGCAAATCTTAGCGCGAGCTCAAACTCGCCACGTTTGCATTACCCCACAAACTCGCAAGCGTTCGCCTTTTCCCGCAGAGATTCGAGAGTGCTTAACCGCTTAAAGTGGGCAAGGAGAGACTCGAACTCTCACGACCAGTGGCCGCCACATTTTGAGTGTGGTGCGTCTACCAATTCCGCCACTTGCCCTTGATTTCCGCTTGCTCATTATAACCTGTTTGATGTTGCTCTAGCAAGCGTTGATAGTCAGGAGAACTGCCCCAACGATCAATGGCTTGGGCGCGAAGAACAGGAACGGGATGACTCAGTTGCTGAGTTTGAGCATTTTTAAGCAGTTCTCCCAGTTGGGATTGACTCATTTGATCATAGGCACGGGCTTGCTCAATAAACGCATCGAGGTTTAATTGGGGGGCGAGGGTGGGCGATCCGCCCGCCAGTTTCATTAAGACAGACATGACCACTTTCGGGTCTTGGACGGCTAAAAGGGCCGCGCGATCGCAGCTAAATTCCGCGCAACGAATCCACTCTAGCATTTGGTCTTGTAAGGATTGGGCAAGAATCACGCCCCAGTTTGGCAATAATCCTGCTGCTAACACCAGTAAGTTAACGAGGGTGAGATAAACCCCATGTTCACACTTGAGATGTCCTAATTCATGGGCAATCACCGCTTGAATCTCTTCTGGGGTCAAGAGTTCAATCAGGGAGGTATGAAGAACAATAAAGGGCTGTTTCCCACGCATGGCGAAGGTATAAGCATTAGGGGCGGGATTTTGCTTGATATAGAGTTCTGGGACATCTAAATCTAAACGCTCACAGGCTTCCACTAACAGTTTGTGGATATGAGGCAATTGTTTTTCACTCACTTGCACACTAGCTGCAACATTCTCTAGATAAAAGAATTGTTCAGCAACGCTGCCTAACACGGTTCTCACAGCGATATCCCAGCCTGGAAATTGTTGTAGGGATTGCGTGGCTTCTAGATCGAGGGGATGACGGAATTCGTTTGCTTTCAGTCCAATTAATTTGTGTTTCACGATCGCGCAACCTTAAAATCTCTTCACCTATGTCCTAGGTTAACCAATTTTTCCCCAACCGCGTCAGGCGGAAGACTCACCTGAATTAAGCACTTAGTCTGGCGTGAGAGCATTCCGAATTCCTCCCAAATGCCCCGTATTACTACGGTTTAGCGCTCACTCAGTTGGCGACTATTTTTCATTGGAGTTGTTTCTGTTGATCTTCAACGCTAACCAAAGAGAATTAGGTAAGCCACTTTTTTACCCGCATCACCGCTTCCCAGTCGGGTTTTCGGGCTAAACCGTCATCCAAATTTTTGATAATTTCCTCCCGCAGTTGTGAACTCATACCAATCACTTCTTGGGCTGCGTCGATGTGTTCTCGCACCCCTGATTTTCCTGCTTCTAATAGCGCGATCGCGAGATTCACCCGAGCTTGTGGGGCTTGTTGATCAAATTTAACGCTTTTTTGCGCGACTTTCAGGGCAGAATTGGGCTTGTCAGCGAGTAAATAAAGCCAGGCAAGACTACATAAGACTGCAGAATTTTTGGGAGCGCGATCGCGCAAATCCCGAAAATAATCAATCAACTCTTCCACAGGCTCTCCCGCTTGATATTTTTCTAAGCCTTTATCGTATAACTCATTAATCGACTCACTCATTCTTCGCTCTACTCCTAAAATACAAAAGAGCAGACAATCAGCACTGTCTGCCCAGAAGATACTTTAGCAAAAAATGCCCTTAGACACCAAAAGACTTGCCACAACCGCAAGTTTGAGAAGCATTGGGGTTGGTAAATTGGAACCCACCGCCAATTAAAGCATTACTATAATCGAGTTGTAACCCATAAATGTAGAGTAAACTCTTCGGGTCACAGATAATCTTAAAGCCATCGTAATCAAAGACCTCATCATCCTCGCGGACATTACTGGGGTCTTCAAAATCCATCAGATAAGACATTCCAGAACACCCGCCGTTACGAACACCGACGCGCAAACAGAGGTCTTTTCCTTGGTCTTCTCGTAATTTCGTTAAATGCGTAAGCGCCGTTTCCGAAAGTTGAATTCCTTGTTGTGGGGACTGAGTTGCTTGTGTCATATTCCCTAGATTCACCAGCTTTTTTCTATCCTCTACTTTAGCAAACTGAGCATTGTTTAAGTCCAATGACTGAAAAGGGAAAGGAAAACATAAGTCACAATAGAGGAGCACAGTCAATATTAAGCAAAATGAATCTTATGGGTTTATTCGGTTTCGGTAAAAAACTCAGTCTTCCCACTCATGAAGAAGCCTTACCGGGGCGAGAGGAAGCAATGCCGATCACAAATAAACATTATGTGAATGGAAATCCCATTCAGCCTCCCTTCCCCGAAGGAACAGAACTCGCTCTATTTGGGATGGGCTGTTTTTGGGGCGCGGAAAAAGCCTTTTGGCAACTTTCAGGGGTTTACAGTACCGCCGTTGGTTATGCTGCGGGGATGACTCCCAACCCCACTTATCAAGAAGTCTGCACGGGAATGACTGGACATAATGAAGTGGTGCGCGTCGTTTATGATCCCCAGAAAATTAGTTATGAAACGCTCTTAAAAACCTTTTGGGAAAGCCATGATCCCACGCAGGGGATGCGTCAAGGAAACGATGTGGGGACGCAATATCGCTCTGGGATTTATGTTTATAATGATGAACAACGTCGCTTAGCAGAAGCGTCAAAACAGGCGTATGAAAAAGCGTTGATGGCAAAAGGGTACGGCAATATCACCACAGAAGTTGTTGATGCCCCAGAATTTTATTATGCAGAAGATTACCATCAGCAATACCTCGCGAAAAATCCCAATGGCTACTGTGGCTTGGGGGGAACTCGTGTTGCTTATCCTGGGTTAAGTGAAACCCAGACGGTTTAAGAATCAAAGCAAACATTTCGGTAGAGTGTGTTAGAAGCGCACTCTACTCTTTGATAAGCTATTAATAAATTTATTTTTCTTGACCAACAAGCTGATTAGGAACGAAACCAATGATTTTACCTGGAAGCAAAGTGACTGTAACCAACGTTGATGATATCTATTATCGGTTTGAAGGTTTAGTACAACGCATTACTGATGATAATGCTGCTGTCTTATTTGAAGGGGGAAACTGGGATAAACTTGTCACCTTTCGTTTATCAGAACTAGAAGAAGTCAAACCTCGTAAAAAAGGTAAATAAGATTTGTTCATCAATAATAATGAGGGAATGAGTGGGATTTAGGATTATTTTGACTCCCTCTCCCTCTCACTAAGATCTGTTGACCCATTGAGATTAGGGGGCATTAATGCGGATTCCTCTTCCACAATTTTCCACAGATAATCGTCATCCCAATCATTTTGCAGAAGTCATTGAAACCACAACCACGGATTTTCTGGCGCAGTGTCTTGAACCAGAAGAGCTTTCTTTCCCAGTAATGCCTCCATTTGGAAGTTGGGTCAAGTCGTTTGATGAAGAGTCGGGAAATGAAGTGTTAGCAGTGGTGACGTATGTAACGACCACACCGATTGATTCTGTGCATCGGGCGCGGGCTTTGGGATTATCGTTGCAAGATTTGCGAGAAGAACAGCCCCAAATTTTTGCCATGTTAAAGACAGAGTTTCGGGTGTCCATGCTGGGGTTTTTCACGACTGAACACGGTCGCAATGGTAATGGACGGCGGGGAGGACAATGTTTTCAATATCTTCCGCCTCGTCCCCCGCAAGTTCACCAAGGGGTCTATCATTGTGAGACTAGCGAAATTATTCGGTTTACGGAAGAATTGGATTTTCTCCGCATCCTTTTAGATGTGAAAACGGTTCCAGTGGATTCTTTACTGGCTGCGGTTTTACGAGAAGTTTATCGGTTACGTGAAGCGGATCGAGAGTGGTTAGTGGAAGCGGGACGAAAGTTAAGCACGTTATTGAAAGACGATTATGATCGGTTACGCTATATTCTAAGTCAAGTTCATTTTTAGTCTCTCCTCGATTAATCTCTAGCAAACATTTACTCATTTGATCTTATGACGGGACAAGAACTGCAACAACTGATTTTAAGTAAATGGGGCTATTCCTTTGACGTGCAGTTACGTCGCGTTCGGGATAAGATTTATTTGCAAGTGATGTGGCGTTATCTCGAACAAGCCTCTTTCCCTTTAGATGAAATCGAATATTTGGAACATTTGAATGCGGTCGCTAGTTACCTCGAAGCGTGGGGAAGCACCGCCCAAGTAGAACAGTTTATTGAGCAAACGAAGGAACGTCCTCGCTTAGGAAAGGCGGTGAATATTCCCATTGATTTGGGAGAAAGAGCCTCGGAATGGATTGTTGAAGGCTCTCCTTTATGATTAACGTCTTAGGCGGTTGTTGAAGTGGCGAAGGTGGGGAAGTAGGGCTGATGTAAACAAATCAGTTGCGCGATCGTTTTTTTCAGTTGGAGGCGATTAATAATGGCATCAACAAACCCGTGTTGTAGTAAATATTCAGAGGTTTGGAAGCCTTCAGGGAGTTTTTCACGGAGCGTTTGTTCAATCACTCGTCGCCCGGCAAAGCCAATGGTTGCTTTCGGTTCAGCTAAGGTGATGTCTCCCAACATGGCAAAACTTGCGGTTACACCCCCGGTTGTAGGATGAGTGAGCACTGGAATATAAAGTAACCCTGCTTCACGGTGACGTTGTAGCGCACCCGAAATTTTTGCCATCTGCATCAGACTCAACATTCCTTCTTGCATTCTTGCGCCTCCCGATGCAGAGATAATCACAAGGGGAAAGGCTTGTTCAGTTGCATACTCCACAAGGCGACAAATTTTTTCACCGACAACTGACCCCATGCTTCCGCCCATAAACCGAAAGTCCATCACGCCTAAAGTCACAGGAATCCCATCCATTAAACCCACTCCCGTTTGTACACCTTCGGTGAGGTGCGTTTTTTCTTGGGCTTCTTTGAGGCGATCTACGTAGGCTTTACGATCGGTGAAGTTGAGGGGATCAATGGGTTGTAATTGTTCGTTTAAGGGTTGCCAGGTATCAGAATCAATTAGTTGACGGATGCGTTCGTCACTATCAACGCGCAGGTGATGGTTACACTCACTACAGACAAAATGATTCGCTTGTAAGTCTTTGGTATAAGTGAGTACGCCACAGGATTCGCATTTACTCCATAAGCCGTCAGCAATTTCTCGTTCTGGGGTTTGTTTGAGGTCAGGCTCTGATTTTCGACGATTAGCAAACCAGTCAAATAAAGACATAAAAGTAAATAATATATTTTGCCTGATCATTATATAGCGTTTCTTGGTCTGTTGAGGGTAGCCGTGACCAGTTACCAGTTACCAAAGAACAAAAGAACAAAAAACTGTGTGCTATGCTGCTCAAGGCCCTCATTTAGTAGATCTTTGATTAACTTGTTTATGTCTGATCTTGGTGATGCTCTTCGCAAGATTGCGCTCAAGGCTTGTTCCCTGTCCGATCGCGCGGGAAGTTTATCCGATGACGATCCTGCACCTGCTTCGGTTCATCACTCCGCCTCAGCCTTAATCCAGCAACGCTTAGAGTTTTGGTCTCAGAAGGTGGGAAAAGGCGATGACCACAAGTTCCAGAAACGTCTAAGTTGGGATGATTTCAGTTTAGAACAAGCTCGTTTGCTGGTGAGTGATGGTGATGAGATCGCTTTACCATCAACAGGATTTACTTGGATCAAGACGCTAGAGCAAGTGATTCAAACTGCGCGATCGCTGCACAATCAGCCTCAACTAGGTCAACATCGAGCGTTTGATGCTCAGCATCCGATTCCGTTTCAAGAGTTATTGCTTCCTTGTTTGTTGGTGGCTCAACATCGACTGCAACACTTACTGAGGGAGGAAGGAGAAGCCTACAATACCATTTTTACCCAAGAAGCCCAACGCCGATTAGAGCGTCATCTGTTGAACTGGCTTGCGCTTTTGTTTACACCGACGCTGATGAAAGAGTTTTCACAATTCCGTTCTTCTGGTAACGCTTTAGAAGATTATTTCAACCTTACCCTACAGGGGAAAAAGCAACGGGAGCAATATCAGAAATTTATCGAACACCATCTTGAAGAGGGATTATTATCTTTGTTTGAGCAGTATAGTGTTTTAGCGCGTCTGGCGGTAACCAGAATTGAATTTTGGGCTGAAGCCACCGCAGAATTAGTCACTCGTTTAAACCAAGATTGGTGGGAAATCAACAATCAATTTTCTCCAGACCAACCCTTAAGCCACGTCGTTACTATTCAAGCAGGAGCTTCTGATCCCCATAGTAGAGGACATACAGTTGCCATTCTCGTCTTTGATACAGGCTTAAAACTCGTCTATAAACCGAAAAATCTGGGGTTAGAGATTGCATTTGGTAATTTATTGCGATGGTGTAATGAGCAAGGAGGGGGACTTGATTTTTATATCCCTCAAGTGATCAATCGCTCAAGTTATGGCTGGGTCAAATTTATCGCGATCGCGCCCTGTCAAAGTCAGGACGGTCTGAGACGATTCTATCAGCGTTCTGGAATGTTAGTCGCTTTAGTGTATTTGCTGGCGGGAAATGATTGTCACTATGAAAACCTGATTGCTCATGGAGAATACCCAGTTTTAGTGGATACCGAAACCCTGAACCATCCTTACATGAACTCCCCAGACTTGCGATTAGAGTCTGATGGAATCAGAGAAATGCGGGAAAAATTATTAAGTTCTGTCTTACCCACGGGCTTATTACCTTATGAAACTATGTTTCTGGAGAATGATTTAATTGCACTGGATATGAGTGGCTTGGCGGGAATGTCGGAAGTGAGCAAGCCCCGTTTAAGATGCCAAAATATCAACACCGATGGGATGACATTAGATTATGAAGAAACCATTCTCCGTCGTGAGCGTCATTTACCCAAGTTGGGAGACAACACAGCCTCAGCAGAAGATTTTGTCGAAGAGATTATCACGGGCTTTGAGCAGGTGTATCGCTTGCTGATGGGGAAACAGAAAGAATTATTGAGTGATGAGAGCCCGTTAAAAGGCTTTGCTAATCAACAAGCCCGATTGCTATTTCGCAACACGAAAACTTATGGGGGAGTTTTACGCCAATCCTGTGAACCTGAGCATTTGGAAAATGGCGTGGTTCATAGTCTGAGTTTGGAATTATTGAGTCGAGCTTATGTTACCAGTGCTGAGAAGCCCGATTATTGGTCAATTTTCGCAGCAGAAAAGCAGGATCTCGAACAGTTAGATATTCCCATGTTTACGGTGAATACTTCCAGTCGAAATTTGCCCTTATCAACGGGAACAGTGATTCCTGATTTATTTGAAGCGTCAGGGTTTGAGCGCATGATGTCTCGGGTGCAATCTCTCCATGAAGAGAATTTACAGTTGCAGTGTCACTTGATTCGGCTTTCTTTTGCCAGTCGTTTTTTTCGAGAACCGAAACTCCATGTTGATGCGAATGACAAAATCGCAATCGAAGGAGAATCATTCACCGCGAAGAGGGGGATAGAAGCAGCGATCGCGATCGCGCAAACGCTAGAAAAAGAGGCTTTTCCCTTGACCGACGGTGCTATCAGTTGGTTCGGAATGACCTATCAACACCGCGCTCAAAGTTTCCAACTGCGGGAGTTACAGCCGAATCTGCATGATGGTTATGGGGGAGTGGCTTTATTTTTTGCTGCTTTATTTCGGGTAACCGATGATTCCCATTGGCGAGACGTGGCTCAAAAAACAATCCAGCCGATCCGCTTTCTTACTCAGTTAAAAGCAGATGATAGAGAGCGCGTGCTCCGACGTTTTGGCATCGGGGGAATAACTGGAGTGGGATCATTACTCTATTGTCTTTCTCATTTGAGTCAGTGGCTGGATGATGTCAGTTTACAACATATCGCCCTAGAATTAAGTTCTTGTGTCACTCCTGAAAAAATTAGGTCTGATGAAATCTTGGATGTGGTTGGTGGAACGGCGGGTTATCTCTTAGGGCTGCTGGCTTTGGCGGAGGCGGTGTCGGAATCGGAGTCCTATCGTTTGCTAGAATTGGCGACAGTGTGCGGGGAACATCTCCTGGCTGAGCAAGTGAGGCGCGATGGCAGTTTGAGAGCTTGGAAGACTGGGCACGAACAACAACTGACTGGGTTTTCTCAGGGGGCTGCGGGGATAGCTTATGCTTTATTACGACTCTCTGCTGTGACAGAAGATGAACGATTTTTAGAGTCTGCTCAAAGCGCGATCGCGCAGGAACAAAGCCTTTTTTCTCCTGAGGCTCAAAACTGGCAGGATTTACGAGAGAATCATGCTCAATATCAGGTCAGTTGGGCGCAAGGGGCTGCGGGGATTGCATTAGCCCGTTTGGGAGGTTTGTCTGTGTTAGATACTCCTGAAATAAGAGAACACAGCGCGATCGGGCTGCAAACGACACAAAAGCATCTGGTGTGGGGCGTTGATTCTCTCTGCTGGGGAACAATGGGGCGTGTGGAAACCTTACTGGTTGGTGCAGAAACACTCCATGATCCCAACTTATTCCCAATCGCTGAACAAGCAACCGTAACCGTACTCAACCAAGCGCAAGATCGGGGATCGTTTCGGCTTTTCGATTCCGTTTCTACCTCAGTGACCCATCTTGGCTTTTTTCATGGTTTATCAGGAATCGGTTACAGTTGCTTAAGAGTGGCCTTTCCGCAACAATTACCCTGTGTTCTCCTTTTAGGATCTTAAAGCATCATGTAGCGCACAGAAGGATAGGCTTTCGCTTCTAACATCCTGTCTTGTTCAAAAGTGAGTTTAATATGGTTAATGCGTCGAATTAAAATACTGTCACGCCCCAAAAAATTGGCAAGAGTAACCCAATGACCAGGCCAAGGAGAACCTTGCTGAAGATACCCTGGATAGGAAAGCAACGCCTCTTGTTTCTCAGGTAAACATAAATCAGTTTTTACCAAGTAATCTAAAAATTGTTCCCATCGGGATTCAAATTTTGGTTGCTGGTTGAAATAACACTCAAAGCCAATTTTAGGCATGACTCCCATTTCACCAATCTCTAAGGTTAAAGTGATGTCATCCACAAGAAATAACCCTGAGTTGAGAGCCGTTTGTAAAGCAGTTGTTGAACCAGACCACTGGACTTTTTTTAAGTAATTAATTAACTCACTGGGAGCAATGCCTTTGAGACAAATTCTGATAGTTTGCCATTGGCGGGCGAGCATTAATCCGATAAAACTAACAATTCCTTGCTTGGGAAGAGCATTAATGCAAGATAATAACTGTTTTTCCAACTGGGAAGAAAGAGGCGTTCCTCGCAGGAGAGGAAGAGTCGTTTTTGTCAGCCAAGCGTATTGTTTAGTTATCACTTGCGACCCCAGAGAAGATAAACCTAGAAAACAACTTGGAAGCAAATCAGGTTGTCCTTTTCGAGGAAGATCAAATTCTAACCAAATGTTCTGAATGTGGTGATAGAGCAGTTCTAATTCATTGCTAAAAACTTGATTAATCGATCTTTGCTGATTTTCCCCCTTTCTAAAGAGGGCGAAGGGGGGATAATTGACAATTGATTTAGGATTGCTATAGGGTAGTTCTAATTCATTGGTAAAAACTTGATTGATCATTCCCCGCTTACGAAAGAGAGAAGATGGATCTTGCCAAGCAGTTACAAAGTTTTGCAGTTGCGACCACACTGGTTTTTGGAAAATAGTTTCTGAGAAAAAAGGGCTCACTTCGCTACCATCTAGAAAATTTTTCCCTCTTCCATCCCGAGTAATACAAAGTAAAAAATCAGTCTCAGCTGTAGCAACCCCTAAACGACATTCAAAGCCAAAGAAACGAGTAATCGAACAAGGGAGTTGTTTAGCAAGGGCATTAATTTGTTGCCAGCCTGTTTCATCAATTAATTCTTCAGAAATAAACGGTTTTACTGGCTCTAAAGCCTCAATTAATGAATTTTGATTGGTCATACTCATCTGTCATTTAATAGCAATAGGCTGATTCTTTAGAAGGATAGTAAAACCCTCCCGCCACTGCTTCTAACTCCTGATCACTGAGTTCACCATTTGCTTTCCGTTTTTCTCGTTCCAGTTGTCGATTTTCTACTTCTACTCTCAGTTCTTCTTTCGTGAATTCATACCCTTTGCTGGCAGCCAGTTCGGTCATTGCAATCGCTTGTTCTTCCGTGGATGTGGTTGTTTCTAGAGCCTTCGTTGCTTCCTCTTGTAAGGCAGAATCAAAATTCAGTTTATCTAAAAATTTTTTGACAGGTCGATCACTCATCCTTGAAATTTCCTTCATGATTAAAACAGACTAATTTTTGTACTGCTCTTGTTTAGTAAAAATCATCATCGCAGTTATTACTAAATTCTGGAGAATGTCCTCCTGAGACAGAATCTAACTCATTTTCGCTGAGTTCGCCTTTTGCTTTCCGTTCTTTCCAGTCACGTTGCCGATTTTTAACTGCTGTTTTGAGTTCCTCTTTGCTAAACTCATAGCCTTTGCTGGCAGCCAGTTCGGTAATCGCAGCAGCTTGTTGTTCGGGAGATGTGGTGGTTTCGAGGACTTGCATTGCTTCTTCCTGGAGTGCAGAGTTTGCATCCAGTTCCTGTAAAAACAGTTGCACAGCTTGGTAACTCATTATTGATCTTTGACCCATGAAAAATTCGATTCTTAATGTGATTTAAAATACCATTTAAGTTATTAATTCGTCAAGATTGAAAGCCCTTCAGAAAAAGGAGAGAAAAAGCCTGAAAGACAGGTCACGATTGAATCCCACATTTATCAAACTGAGTTAAAGAAAATATCACGTGAAGTAATTGACAAAACTAATAAAAGTCTGTAATATAGGGTCATCTCTACATAATTTTACGGTAAACGGAAAATACTAATGTTATGAAACAGATTAATCTTGCTCCCACTTTTCTGCTAGGTGCAGGTTTACTGGCTACTTTAGGTGCAGTCAATCCTGCGCAAGCGATTACATATACAACAACAGTTACACCGGATTCTCCTATCAGCAATCTTAACGAGTTTCAAGATCCTGTGGATGTCCCGAATAACGATACTTTAAATGGTGATGGAACTATCGAACAAATTATTGTCGAGTTTTCTACCAATGTAACCTCTGGTCAGATTACAGAAGCGGATCTAACGAACTTGACTTTCAGCTTAGTGGATACTGATGGAGGCTCTGGGACAATCTTTACAGATAACGCTATTTCTGGCGGAGTTGTTCAACCTCTTGAAACCTTAACAGGTGACACTGTAAGCCGTGTTGTTGATTTTGAATTCGATATAGATAATAACCTTATAGGTGGGTTTGATAATGATGTCAATGTTGATCAAAGTAGTCCTTCTATAAATGGTATTTCTTACAATATATTTGCAGCTGAGAGTGGTGGAGAAATAACTGCGATAGCGCTTGATGAGTACTTGAATGGAAGTAGTAGTGGCGGAGGTTTTGATCCTGTTGATGCCAGCACTTCGGAAGTGGAAACAACAGCTGTTCCTTGGCAAACAGATGTTTTACCGGGCTTTGTAGCTATCGGCTTATTGTTTTTCTGGCGTGAACGTCGTAAGCAACGTCAGTTAACTTAATCAGAACACGATAAAAATTGAGTGTTCTATTTTTAATTGTTAGAAGTGATAAGAGGTTTTAACAAACTTACTCATAGGTTACTACTACACTGATATTGAATGATCTAAATATCAAGTGTATTATTTTATTACTATCTCAATATTTCATAATCATAAAAAACCGAGCTTATTAGTTTAATATTAGTTTAATATTAGTTTAAGTAGGTTGCTATTTTAATTAAGCTCGCATAAGATTAGAGTAGTAATAAAAAACACCCAAAAGTGAAGATAATCAGGGGAGTAAATTAATGACAACTAACTCAGCACAACAATTTCTAAACCAAATGAAATCTGATACGTCTTTACAAGAAGAAGTAACTAACCTAGTAAAGCAAAATAGTTTCCATGCAGTAGCAGAAATGGCTAAGTCAAAAGGATATAATTTTTCTGCTGATGAGTTAAAGTCAGAACTGCAAAAAGTTAATAGCGAAATTAGTGATGAGGCTTTGGAAGCTGTTGCTGGTGGTGGTTCGATTAAAGATATGATCATGGATAAGTATGATGATGGTGACTAATTCTATAACCATTGCTTCAATAAGCCAATAGCTATCTTTAAAGATGAAAATAAGGAACTTCCCCGCTAATTTTTATTCTAGCGGGGTTATTTCTTTGTAGTATCGAAACCAAACCTTAAGCTCATGGAAAATGCAATTGCTTATAGTGTTGTCCTCGTTATTTTCTGCTTATTAATCATCGCGGTGTTATGGCTACCCGATATTTTAGGGGAAGATTAATCCAGTTGTCGCGCAGCAAGGGTGGCAAATAACCCGTCTTGCGCCACTAATTCTTCAAAGGTTCCCGATTGAACAACAGAGCCAGATTTAAGAACATAAATGCGATCCGCATTGCGAATAGTGCTTAGTCGATGGGCGACAACAATGCGGGTGGCTTGCAGTCGATCTAAACTTTCGGTGACGATCGCCTGAGTGCGATTATCTAGGGCACTGGTCGCCTCATCTAACAACATAATATTAGGTTTGAGAACGATCGCGCGGGCAATTAATAAACGTTGGCGTTGTCCACCAGATAAGTTCGTTCCCCCCTCACTGACAACCGTGTGCATTCCCATGGGCATCTGCTCAATATCATCAGCAAACCCCGCAGAATAGGCAGCATCCCAAGCCTCATCCAGAGAAACCATCGCGCCCCCTGTAATGTTTTCAAAAATGCTACCTGCACCAATTTTGCCATTTTGTAGCACTACCCCCAGTTGTCGGCGCACCGCTTGAATATTTAATCCCGCTAAATCTTGACCGTCATAATACACCGTTCCTGAATAAGGGGTTTCAAAGCCCAATAACATCCGAAATACCGTTGACTTCCCACTTCCCGAGGGGCCCACTAAAGCAATAAACTCCCCCGGCTCGGCTTCAATACTGACATCATCTAGAATCAGAGGACCATCATCCCGATAACGAAACGTAATCTGGTCTAACTTTAAACGACCAGTGAGCCGTCCAGGATCGGTTTTTGTGCTATCGACTTCTGGTTTCCCGCGCACAATCACTTCCGCCCGTTCCCACAAGGGGATAATTTCCAGAACATCAGTTACGGTTGTTCCGAGGGAGGTGACACCGCCAAAAAAGGTGCTGTAAGCAGCGTTAAACGCTAAAAATCCCCCTAGGGTTAAGCCCACATTGGCTTGTCCATCACTATTCTGGAGAAAGAGAATCGCAAACCAAAAAATGAGCACGGAACTGAGTAAGGGGAGGACTTCTGTCAGCACCGTGATGCTATCGTTTAAACGTTGAATCGCTGAGTTGAGTCGGGTGCGCTCTGCAAATAACTTCGCCCAAGCTCCCAACGCTCTTTCTTCGGCTGCTGCCACTCGCAGTTTTGCCACCCCTCCGATCAATTCCACATTGAGACTATTAATCTGACCATCCATGACTTCTTGTTGACGCGCCTTTTGGACGAGTTTGCGACTGGTGATCACAGTGAGGATGGTCGTCAGCACAGCGATCATCGCGCCTACGACGGCTAATTTCACGCTATAAAAGAACATTAACCCCAGATTGAGTAAAGCAAAAACCCCATTCAGTAAGGACGTTTGCGTTGCCCCACTCAGTTTTTTCCGAATTTGATTAATGGACAGCAACCGCACCAATAATTCCCCACTGGCAAATTGACGGAAGAAAGTGGGATGTAACTGCAGGAGGCGATCCCATGCTGCGGGTTGGAGTGTACCATCGGTGACATTTTCCAGACGCAGGGAGACTAAACCTTGAGCAAAAGCAAAAACGGCACGGGCAAAGGCAGCAATCACTAACGCTAGTCCTAACTGCCATAATAAAGCGCGATCGCTGCTGGGAATAGCATCATTGACTAAGACGGCTGTGGCTTGAGGGATCACCATCCCTAATAACGATCCAATGACCCCCAGACCAATCAACCAGACAATATCCCCGAGATAACCGCGCACTGCAAAGCGAAAAATCTCATCCGCTCGGTTAATTTGTTCCGGGAGCGGTCGATAGAACATATACGCTTGCATACTGAGAGTCTCAGCAACCGACTGATCCACGGGAGTACGGGTGAGGGTGATTGGATCGAATAAAGCATAGGGTTTCCCCGACTCTTTCAGTAGGGCACAGGGTTGTCCGTCTTTTGTGTAAGCCAAAAGAGAGCCTTGATCCTGTTCCCACCATTTGCCCAGTAATAACACCCGACGAGTGCGAAATCGAGAAGCCCGCGCGATCGCGTCTAGAGGGTTTGCTACGCGATATAAATCTTCTGAATCTGTCGGAGGAGAAACATGAATCCCTAAAGCGCGACCCACAGCCCCCGCAGCAATCAGTAACGGTGTTCCCTCCGCAGCAACAGGAACAGTTTGTGGCATTAATACCGCAGACAACTCTTGCATAGCGCTGCTTGTGGTCTGCTCTTTCAGTTTTTGCCGTTGTTGAAACCGTCGAAACTCAATTTCTGTGGCTTCCTGATTCAAACAATCTAAATAAGAAAATAAATAAGAATGGAGTTGTTTCAATCCCTCCCAAACTGCCCCCTCCGAAGGCAAATTTTCCCAAGGGACAATTTCAACTTCCGTCGCCCCTTCCGCCTTTAACCACAAATCCACTGTCAGTGGGAACAGAGAAACAGTTTCATCCAGAGTAAAGTTCTCCCATCCCAGCCATTGCAGCTTTCCTTCTTGCACTCTCACCCATTGCACCGTATCCCGGTGGGGAAAGAGGGTTTGTTGATCTCGGAGCGACACATATCGAGATTTTTTCAAGAAGAGGGAGTCGTTGCTTTCCCCAGCTAAATCCAACCGTTGCTCACTGCGCCAGTTGCTCAAATATCGCAGCCAAGTTTGTAGCCCCTGTACCGCCTCGGGCTGACCCTTAGCCACTGCTGTCATGAAATCACTTAAGGCGTGAGCTTCCAACTCAGAGGCTTCATTGGCAATCGCAATCATTCCATAATTTTGTTTGGCGGTTTCATAACTTAATCCTGTGTCTAGAATCCACTCTCCTGCACTCACAGTAAACCAATATTGACGTTTAGTAATCACTTCTCCTGCATCGTTGAGAGTGGTGGTGAATAGAGAAACCGAACCTGAATGAACATACCACGCTGTTTTTTCACTTTGTAGCAGTAAAGGCTGGTTGCCCTTCATCGCATAGATAGAGGATGGGGGCTTAAACTGTAACATGGATAATCTTTAATAACTCACCAATTTTATGATGTGATTGTACCCATTAAATCATGATACAGTCCAGCTTGTTCTCGTAGCTCTTCATGAGTTCCTCGTTGGACGACCTTACCCTGATCTAAAACAATAATTTCGTCACAATCGCGAATGGTACTGAGTCGATGGGCAACAATTAGACAAGAACATCCGCGACGGCGCAAATTCCGATCAATGATCATTTCTGTTTCCGCATCTAAAGCACTGGTGGCTTCATCCAACACTAAAACGGCAGGGTTACGAACCAAAGCCCGGGCGATTTCTAAACGTTGACGCTGCCCACCACTAACATTGCTTCCTCCTTCTGCTAACTGAGAATCATATCCCCCCGGCATCAACGCAATGCGATCATGAATCTCGGCATCTTTACAGGCTTGAATAATATCTTCTCGGGGAATGGTGGGATCCCAAAGAGTGAGATTATCCCGAACACTACCCGCGAATAAGAAAATTTCTTGCTCCACCATTGCCAGCGAGTTCGCCAACACATCCCGAGGAATTTCTTCTCGGGGGATGCCATCGAGTAAAATGCTCCCAGACCAAGGCGTATAAAGTCCTGTGACCAGTTTTGCCACGGTGGATTTACCAGAGCCACTCCCCCCGACTAACGCCACTCGTTGCCCCGGTTGTAGGCTGAGATTGAGATCGTCAATCAAGGGGGGATTGAGACGGTTATAGCCAAAGGTGAGTCCCCGTAGTTCAACGTTCCCTTGCAGTTGAAAGGAGTTTTGGTCAACGTCCACCAGTTGATGATGATTATCCCTCACCACTCGTTCCGCTTCTGGATCAACCGAGTTTTCGAGGACATCATCCAAACGATTGAGATCTGCTTCTAAATCTTGGAGAGTGCTACCAAACGTGAGCAGGGTGGAAACGGGAGTGAGAAAGTTCTTGGTTAAACTTTGATAGGCAACTAACATCCCAATGGTCAGCGTGCCTTCCATCACGCGCAAGCCTCCTACCAGAAGAATCACGGCAACCGCAATTGCTTCCACAAATTTCGGCAGCGCCGTTAAAATCTGGTTGGGGAGACCCACTTCCCGACGCGCTTGATTTAACTTCGCATAATACCCCGCAAACTTGGCAAATAAATCCGATTCTAACCCCGAGGCTTTGATGCTTTCAATGGAGGATAACCCTCCCATGGCAACACCAACGGTCTTTCCGTATTCTTGAGCCACTTTACTGTTGGCATCCGTACGAGCATCGGATAAGAGTTTTAAGACAATGAGATTAAACCCAGCAAAGGCGATCGCGATTAAAGTTAAGACCCAATCATAGGCAAACATGATCAGGGCGTAAAAAACAATCATGACTCCATCAATGACGGTGGTTGCCAACTGACCCGTCAAAACACTTGCCACGCGATCATTCAACTGACTACGATTACTAATTTCTCCTCCGTAACGCTGAGCATAAAAACTCATCGGCAAGCGCAAGGTATGCCAAATAAACTGACCGGACATCGCCACCGATAATTTCACCATCAGTCGTCGCAAATACGTCTGTCGCAATCGCGTCAAGAGACCTTGAAACAACGCAGTAATCAACATCCCAATAATCAGCGGTCGTAGCCAGTCGGTGCGATTTTGGACTAAAATTTCATCCACAAATACCTGAGTAAATGCGGGAATTGCCAAACGGGGTAATGTTAGTAATAACCCCGCCACTAAAGCAAAAATCACCGCCTGTCGAGAATGACGTAATCGCCTCAACAGCGCCGGTAAGATCCCCTTTTTCCTACCCCCGCGCTGAAAGTTATCCCCTGGTTCAAACACCAGCACAACACCAGTGTAAGACTTATCAAATTCCTCGTAAGAAACTTTCCGTCGTCCCGATGCAGGGTCATTGAGATGAACTTCCTCTTTCGTAAACTTTTCCACTACCAGAAAGTGGTTAAAGTTCCAAAAGACAATACAAGGGAGGCGTACTTGTTGCACTCCCTCTAGGTCTTTACGAAATCCCTTTGCCTCTAGGCTGTAGAGTCTCGCTGCTTTCAAAATATTAGAAGCCTTTGTGCCATCTCTAGAGACCCCACACTCTCCTCGCAGTTCAGCCAAGGGAACAATGCGACCGTAATAACTCAAAATAATACCCAAGGCAGCAGCCCCACATTCCACATTTTCCATCTGAATTAAAGTAGGAGTGCGACTAGATTTGAGTTGAAGTCGCGATTTTAATGTGTTGATCAATGCAATACTCATCACTGCCTCCTAATAAATCCCCGTCCAAGAGCGAAAGAGAGGAATCACATAAGCCACAGGAGCAATTTCGCCCACTCGCACTTGTACTGTTGCAGTAGTACCAGAAGTAATCGGTTGAGGGGGACCATCGGAAGATGTCCACTGATATCCTTCCTTGCCTTCGGTTCGAGATTGTAGTTTAATAGTGACTTGAAGCGGAGCACGATTCCTTGTGAAATTTCTTGCCAGTTCCTGATTTCCCAAGTCCGAGGTAATTTGCTCAGTGGTAACAGGGAAACGAGAAACGGAGACCACTTCCCCCATAATTCCCCCATATCGCTCTCGCTTCACAGTGGTGGGAGTAACTTGTGCTTTCATCCCCGCACTAATTTTTTTCCCATCTTCACTGGGAAAATAAGCCAAGGTGAGGAGTTTCCCCTCATCATCTTCCACTTCCAAAGAAGCAACCCGTTGTCCTGGCTGAATCATTTCTCCTTCCACAACAGACCACTCCAAGAGTTTTCCTTGGTCAGGGCTGGTAATTTTCCCTTGTGTTTCCAGTTCTAACTGTAACTGAGCAATTTTTTCCCGCACATTTTCAATTTTGTTCTCACTATCAAAATCTGTGCGCTGTCGTTGTTGCTCTAATTCTTTTTCTTGTCTGGCGAGATCCCCTAATTGCGCTTGAATCTCTTTAATGCGGTTAAGATTATCTAAATATTGGCGTTGGGTTTGGGTTTCTTTGAGATCTAACTCGCGCAATTGCGTTTCAGCGTCAGAAATTTGAGCCAGACTTTGGAAGTATTCTCGCTGTGCTTGGAGGAAGCGATCTCGCCTAATTGCTTTTTCTTCAGATAAACGACGTAAGCTATCCACCCGCTCTTTTAAGTTGGGGAGTAATTCTTGCAACTGGTCTAAACGCACTTGCAAGCTACGACGATTTTCTTGAATCGTTTTTAATCCCTGTTCCCGTATAATCGGATTCAGTTCTTCTAAAGTGCTAAGATTGGATTTCAGTGCTGCTCGTTGCTGTTCAATCACGGTTCGCTGAAGACGGACTTGTTGTTCTTCTAGGGTCTCAGTTTGTTCCGTTTGATTTTGTAACCGTTGTAGTCTTGCTTGTGCTTGCTGTAATTGCTGCTTGATGGAAGATTGGTCAAGGTTACCAATCACTTGTCCCTTTTGTACTGGTTGAGTCGGTTGCACATTCAAAGTCAGAATTTTTCCGCGACCCGATCCTTCCACGGGGACAACTTCTTTTGGTCGCATTAAGACCCCTTGTCCAGATACTTTTAAGGGTAAGCGTCCCATAAAGCCCCAGATGGCGGTGGCGGTAATCAAAACTCCAATGGCGGTTAAGGGAATCCATGCTCTGGGGTTGACTACCTGAACCACTTGATCCAGTTGTTCGGGAGAAGACAGTTCTTCTAAGGCTTGTTGACGAAAGAGTTGATTGTTTTGCTTTGTGTTTTGACTCATTTCCGTTCTACCTGTAAACGTCGGAGCATCCAGTCAAATCGCGCCCCACCGAGGGTGAGGTTATCGATCGCGTCCAGATCGGCTTCGTCTTCATAAGTCATATCCGCAGCTAGGGATTGACCAGACTTGTAAGGTCGTTTACCATAGCTGATGCGATTAATAAATCCTGTCAACCGTTCTGAGAGCAAAAGGGCTAAAATCCGATAAAAGCGAGCACTCATTGCTGGTTTTTGTTGCAGTTGTAGGAAGAGAGTCTGACGCGGAATAGCCAGAACGAGGGCATCTTCGGCAGCGGTGACTGTAAATTTAGACAGTCGGGAGTCTAACAAGCTGGTTTCCCCGACAATTTCTCCTTTAGAGACGCGGGAAATTTCTCGTCCTAAGGGGGCTTCTCCTTCTGTGTCTGAGCTCATTAACTTCGTAAACACTGTGTTGAGAGCGGTGGATTTTTTTCGCTAACTGAGATCGACAACACACCTCGCAAGACAACATAAAGGGTATCGGTGGCTCGCCCCCCTTGGATCAACGTGGTTTGAGCGGGCACAGCTTGCACTGTCCCCTGTTCGATCATCCAATCCACGTCACTGTCATACAGTTCCCCGAAGATCAAGGGGGTTTCTTCTAAAGGAGACACTTGAATCCCTTTGCGATTGATAAACTGGTCTAACAGAGATTCATAACGGGTCAGTAACAGCAGCGCGATCGCGCGATAAAATCGAGAGGCAACCTCTGGAGATTTTTTCAACTGCTGTTGCAGAGATTGACAGGGCACAGCAATGGCACTCACCTCCGTCTCAGCACGAATCGCGATCGGAGAACCCACATCCCTTAACATTGCGCCTTCTCCAGCAATATCTCCTTCCCCTAATGAGAATAATTCCTGCTCCAATTCTGAGTCACTGGACAGTGCAGAATAGGCTCGTCCGAGAACACTTTCTGGGTTATTCGCAACCACTGCATTCAGACTGCCTTGTAGGATAATATAAAATTGGCTAAGGGTCTTCTGCTGTTGAATTAACATCGTCCCTGCTGATAGGTCTTGCTTCTCACCGATGGAAACAAGCCACTCTAAATCTTTTTCAGTAAGCTCTTCCAACAATATGTCTGTCATCTGCTTAAACTGCTAACTCCTAAATAGGCTATTTACTTGACAAGACTGGACTGTGTTTTGACTTGAATTGAAAACCTAACTAACGATCATGTCAGTTAATGTCCAGTGATTCGGTTAGTCTTGCTGAACTTCTAATTAGGGGAACTCATATTCGTCCACTCCCCACCTCGCCCCCTTTGCTAGCAATGGAAAGTAATAAGTTTTTTGTTACTCAGCCATCTCCACAATTGGATGTTCATTTTCACTTTTCAATGATACGATCAGCAACCATTTCTGGATACCCCCAAATTACGGTTTCATGATCGTAAAGTGCCATCCCTGGTTTTGCGCCTTTCGGTTTATAAACATACTTAGGTTTAGTATAAATCACAGGAACTTGTTGACTTTCTCGGGCGCGGGAATAATAAGCTGCAATATTAGCAACAAATTGCAAATCATTTTGATCAGGAACTGCTCCTGGGGGTAATCGTAATAAAACATGACTCCCTGGAATTTCTTGAGAATGAAACCATAAATCGTAATCAACGGCAGTCCGAAACGTCAGTTGATCATTTTGTCGGTTGTTTCGCCCGATTAAGACTTCGTAACCACTGGGAGTTTTATAGGTGATCGGTTGCGCTTCTTCGGTGCTCCCCCGTTCTCGTTGCGGGATAATATACCCCTGTTCAATCAATTCTTCTTGAATTTCTTTTAGGGTTTGTAAATCTTCATCTTTTTGATAGCGTTCTAATTGCTGGAGGGCTGCTTCTACTTGCTGCAAATACTTAATTTCACGATTGGTTTCTTCTAAAAGGGGTTCTACAGCCTGGCGGGCGCGTTTCAGTTTTTGATGGCGTTTATAGTAGGCTTGGGCATTCTGCACGGCATTTTTTTCAGGGTTGAGGGGAATCTTAACTAACTCCCCCGTTTCAAAATCAGGCAATTCCATACTGGTTTGTCCGGGTTGCCATTGATAGGAATATGCCATGAGTAAATCCCCTCGTTGCCGTTCCATTTCTGCATCGTCTGACTGTTGGAGGCGTTCCTGAAAGGTTTGTTGTTTCTGAACTTGTTTTTTGATCAAACTACCCACTTTTTGCAGCAGTTGATGATGTAGTTGTTGAAAGCTCTGTTGATTGAGTTGTTCGCTATAGTAAGTTTTGAGGAGAACTTGCACGGAAGACACGGCTTCTATCATTCCCCAACCGAGAACGGTAAAGCCGTTTTCTGTCCATCCCGGTTGGAATTGTTCGGTTTCGAGAATCTCTAACCATTCTTGCCAGACTTGAAATAAGGTTTGCCAGTTTTCAGAGGTGAGAGTATCTGTGGTTTGTTGCGGGTTTAAGCCCGCTCGTTGGATCATCGCAGTAACGAGATTGGGGCCTAACCCGCGATAAGTTTTAAGCAGTTGTCGTTTCAGTTCTCCTGGGATCAGACTGACTTTTTCTTGCCAACGGTCTTGTGATTCTTCACGACTGGGGATGTCACCCGTGAGGGCGGGTGGGGGTTCGTACAGTTGTCCAGTTTGAATGGGACGCAGTTTCGATTTTTCAGGGCTGACTTGGTGGGCTGCAGTGATAATTTGTTGCTTAGCATCGGTGAGAATGACATTGCTATATTTGCCCATGATTTCGGCGTAGAGATGCCATAGGGGGTCATCCCCAGGGCGAGGGGCAAACTGAAAGTCAATTACCCGTTCCCATGGGGAAATGAGAGGAATCCCAGTGAGGGCTAACCCTTGCAGTTGATGGCGGAGTTGGTCGCTAAAGGTGAAGGTATCTGGTGTCCGTGGTGGGGGATCGGCAATACAAATTCTTGCAGCTTGGGGATGCCAAGAGAGGGTTAACCAGTCTCGTCCTTGCAGGGTGCGGAGGGCTAGGGCAATGGTCGCGCGATCGCGCTGATACACTTGTTCTAAACGGGCTGGTAGCCAAAGACTTCGTAGTTCTGCACAAACGGCTCGGAGAGTGGTTAAATCAACAGGCTGCATAGGTTTCTCGGCAATAAAGCGATGCCTTTCTAGTTTAATCAACCCGTTGAGCGTTTCTCACCCTTGACCTGCGGAAACAATTTTATCCTATAGCAGTTCTCACGCTTCTTGAGGTACATTCTAAATTTTTGTTCTTCGTTCTTTGTTCTTCGTTCTTTGGTAACTGGTCACTGATCACGAGTAACTGTTCGTTGCTCACCCCCTCTCCTTGTTCCTTTCCCCACTCAACCGACTCAGAAACGCTATAGAAGACAATTGTAGTTTAATTTCCCTCAAAAGACAAGCTTTAAACTTCATATAAAAGTCATATTGTTTTTCACTGATTCTAGATTTAGGAAAGCGAAAACTAATAAAACTCATAATTTTTTATTTTTGAGCCATAAAACATCGCTAATTCTAATTCAGTAATGCTATATTTCGGAAATAAAATTAGCTGGAAAGTTGAGTATTTCCGTAATGAATTATACGAAAAATTCCCTAAAAAATAATGGCAAGGAAAGTCTGATCATGAATAGTGAAGAAGCAGTTAATTTAGTGAATATTGCTCTGAAGCAATGTCACCGTCCTCTTCTCAGCGCGATCGAGCGTCAAATTCTTGCTGACAGTTGGCAGGGAATTACCTATTCAGGAATCGCTCAGAAACTAAATTATAGTCCTCATTATATTCGCTATCTCGCTGGTAAAATGTGGAAGCGTCTTTCTAATTTATTTCAAGCAAGAATGAATAAGGAGACAATACATCATGTTTTATACCACTCTCAGTTCGCATCTTACGCACCCTTTTATTACTATAATCAACTGATTCCTTTACCTTACTATTATCAACCCTACCTTTACGAAACCCATTTGAGCCAAGCCATCATTGATGATTATTATCAGGTCATTGGTATTTTTGGCATGATCGGGACGGGAAAATCCACTTTAGCGCAAGGGATTACGCAACACATTGGGCGCGATTTTGAAGTAGTTGTTTGGCATTCTTTTCAAACGGAAAAACTTTCCTTTCCAGACTGGTATGATCAGACGATGTTGTCTCTAACAGGACGATCACAACCTTCTACTTCTCTCAGTATTAAGCAGAGAATTAATAACTTAATCAACGTGGTTAAAAAAAAGCGTTGTTTATTGGTTCTCGATCAATTAGAACAGCTTTTTTCATCCAGATTAAAAACAGGACGGTATTATACAAAGTATCAACCTTATCGAGATCTAATTCAACGTCTAGTAACAGAAAAGCATCAGAGCTACTTAATTTTTACATCAAGAGATCATCCTGAAGACTATACCAGAAAACTCAAAAAGCAATCTGGTTTTTATGCTATTCAATTAACAGGATTATTAGGAGAAAAGAGTGAAAATTTTTTAGCTGAATTCGGAATAAAGGGAGATCCAGAGTCATTACAGAAGTTATGGATTAAATATGAGGGGAATCCTTGGGCTCTAAAGAAAGCTGCTTTCGAGATTAAAAAAACTTACTCGGGACAGTTATCGGCATTTTTAGAAGATGGAAAGTTTATATTTGGTGAAATCATCCAAGGCTTTCATCAAGAATTTAAGCGTTTATCCAATCTAGAAAAAACGGTACTCTTATCTCTAAAAGACGAATGTAATCCGTTTCCAAACCAATATTTATATTCTCTCAATACGGGGCTATCAAGGGATCAAATTGATGAAGCTCTACAGTTCTTAGCTGCGCGATCGCTGCTGAAAATAAGCTCTGGATTTATTATCCTTTCTCCCCTGTTTCAATCTTATTTACAAACTTTTAGTACAACCAAAATAGCCAAAATTAAAGAACTTACCTCTGACCAAAACTCATCTGAGCAAGCCCATTTTTCTGATTGGAAGCGAAGAGTTGTTTCTTAATTATATACAGCAATCGATAAGAATTATAAATTAATGCCCCCTTCGCCCCCTGCTCACTAAGGGGGGAAACAAGGGCAGAACGAAACCCAACCTACAACTACCGTTATGAGGAACTTACTCAAACTTGACCATAGCTTCTAAAAGCCTGATAGAGTCTGATGTCCACTTCCTGCTTCCTTTCCATTGGATCTTTCCTAGCAACGTCGGCGTTATCTAGTCCACAGGCTAACACGATGTAACTCACCGCTAAAAATGACTTATTCTTTAACTGTCTTGGTTATCGATCAGTTAAACTTAGCCACCCCACGATTATAGTATTTAATTTGACCAACTAAGTTAAGAAATGGTTAACTTTTAACTTTCTGTTAAAAGCCCCCTCACGAAAACAAATAATATCAACCCTAAGAATAACCAGGTCAGAAAACAGAGGCGAGTTAAGTGTAAGGCTTGCTCAATTTTTTCCTCTGTAATGGGTTCATCTGGATCACCTAATAAAGGCTTTTCTTTGATGACCCCCTGATAAGTATTTCTTCCCCCTAACTGTACTCCCAACACGACCGCATAAGCACATTCACTCCAGCCCGCATTGGGACTAGGATCTTTTGTGGCATCTCGCTGACAAATTCGCCACACTTTAAGGGGTTGACGGGCACTTAAACCAATCGTCAATACTGTCAGGCGACAGGGAAGCCAAGTCAAAATATCTTCAAATTTAGCACTAAACCACCCGATATCGATCAACGGTTCTCGTTGATACCCAACCATTGAGTCTAGAGTGCTTGCTGCTTTATACGCCATAGCAAGGGGAACACTACCCACGGTGAATAACCCGACAATCGCATAAAATAAAGGTGCTGTTACGCCATCAGTGGTATTTTCAGCAACTGTTTCTAAGACTGCTCGGGAAATTTCTGTTGAGGATAAGCCCTCTGTATCTCGACCCACATAATAACTCAGTTGAGTGCGAGCCGTTTCAATATCATTATTCTTTAATGGCGTTAATACCGCACTCGCTGCTTGTCTTAAACTTCGCCCCGCAAAACAACTGGCGAGTAAAATAACTTCTAAGGTCAAACGAAGGATGAGAGAGACTTGTTGAGTTAGTTCAAGGATTAGCCAAACCAAGCCCCCACTCCCAAAAATTAAACCAATTCCCAGACCGATTCCAGCAAGGCGACGCCGGGTGGAATTCTTAGTCAAATGGGTAACGGTTTTAGTGATAAAGGAAATCAGACTTCCCATCACTTGGACAGGATGAGGAAAAGCTGGTGGATCAGCAATTAGATAATCAACAAAGGCAGAAATTAGTAAAGCTGTTGCACCATAATCAATCATGTTTAAACCACAAAATTTGTTTCTTCCCCTTGGGCTGCTTGCCAACTCCGAGCATCATAATATAAATCAGCAAGACTAATACTATATAAGGCTTCTTTTAATTTTTGATACAGTTGTCGCCAGAGGCTATAAGTAACCCAATCTTCTGTTTGTTCAGCATCAGGAGTATGACGAGGTAAAGGGTCAATTGTCTCACCAACTGCTTCTAGAATTTGCCCTAAAAAAATCTCTTGGGGTTCTCGGGCGAGTTGATAACCCCCTTGCGCTCCCCTGACAGACTGGACTAAACCTGCTTTCCGCATTGCAATCAACAGTTTTTCTAAATAAGCTGGTGGTAATCCTTGGCGTTGCGCGATCGCGCCAGCAGACGTGGGACCGAGACGTGAGTGTAAACTTAAATCCAGTAATGCTTTAACGCTATAGTGTCCACGAGTCGTCAATTTCATTTTGGTCAAGTTAATAACAATGAGGACAAGGGAAGCCCTAACCTTAAGCGGAAACAGTTCCTGATCCCAAGGAAAATACTATCACGATATCATTCATTGATTCCACCAGGAGAGAAAGAGGGTTTGTCACTCGGAAGTCAGTTTTCAATTGACGGGTCAAAGAGTGAGATCAATGCTATCTGGAAAAGAAAGCTGTTATCAATGTTACCGTTTAGATTCCCTGATCATTCCCAGCAAGATTTGAAAATTTTCCAAGTAGAAAATGCTCATGATTGATTTCTTCAAACAAATGTAATATAGTTTGTAGAAGCTGGTGGACTAAGCGTTAATAATTTAATTGCGCTTAGACATAAAAAACAGCTAAAGTAGAAAGGTGAAAATTAATCAATTAAGAGTTCCAGTTGATGGCACAAAAAAAAGGAAACCCCTTAACTGGTGAGGCTTTGCTCCAAAAAGTTAAAGATTTGGGAAACCTCAGTAGGGAAGAAAAAGCTAAGGCTTGTGGTTACTACACCGAAACAAAAAACGGTGTCCAACGAGTCAATATGATGAAATTTCTTAATGCTCTAATGGATGCAGAAGGAATTCGCTTAGATAGTAATGGAAATGGGCAAGGGCGCGGTGGGCGTTCAGCAAGTTATAAAATTAGTGTTCAGTCCAATGGCAACTTATTAATTGGGGCTGCTTACACGAAAAAAATGGGCTTGAAACCAGGGGATGAATTTGAAATCACCTTGGGGCGTAAACATATTCATCTTAAACAAGTCAGTGGCTTTAACGATGAAGATGACTTGGAAGATGAGGAGAATTAAATATTGTCTTCTTTCTTTGATCTCTTGTCAATTCCCCCCCATGACAAGTTATGATCAATACTGAATTGGATTGGTTATATTCTGATCCTGAAAAATCATTGCTGCGACGTTGGTGACTGCCAATATAGTTTTTTGATCTACAAGCAAGACCTATAAGGGAACCAACCCCTCTCGTGGCAGTAAACCGGGCTTGTACCCGGAAACTTAAAGCGAGATGTCGGTACCCACCTGTTTACAGGAGGTCATAAACTGAGGTAAAACGGCGTTGCGGTAAGTAAAAAAGTGACCCCTTGGCGTGAGGCTAAGGGGGCTTTTTCTGGGGCAAGCGTCAAGAAACAAGGGAGTTTCCCCCCTTGCTAAGATGACCTTATCAACTGAGGCGAGACTTTTAACTCGCAGCGATATATTCTTGCACGCCAGCGCGACGACGGCGCAGTTTAGCGAGGGCTTGATGTTCCAGTTGACGGACTCGTTCTCGGCTCAAGTTCAGTTTTTTGCCAACTTTTGCCAAGGAAAGCTCGTTACCATCTTCTAAGCCAAAGCGCAAGGAAAGCACTTCTCGCTGCTGAGGCGTTAATTCCGAAAGCATGGAATCAATGTCTTGACGCATGGACTCTTGGGTGAGATAAGTCTCAGGGGAGTTTTCATCATCTTCTAGTAATTCTGAAAGCTCCGTGTCTTGATTATCCCCGACACGCACATCAAGAGAAATCGGTTGCCGAGCAATGCTGAGATACTCCCGAATTTGCGAGGGTTCTAAGCCCAGTTCTTCCGCAATTTCGGTGGGAGTGGCATTTCGCCCCAGTTTCTGCGCCAGTTCCCTTTGAACTTTCTTGATTTTGTTCAGTTTTTCGGTAATGTGAATCGGTAAGCGAATTGCCCGAGCCTGTTGCGCGATCGCGCGAGTAATAGCTTGGCGAATCCACCAGTAAGCATAGGTGGAGAACTTATAACCACGGGTGGGGTCAAATTTCTCAACACCCCGTTCGAGCCCGAGCGTTCCTTCTTGAATCAAATCCAAGAATTCCATGTTACGCTTTTGGTACTTCTTCGCGATCGCGACGACCAAACGCAAGTTTGCCTCAATCATTTTGCGTTTGGCGCGATTGCCTTCCCGCATTGCCTTCTGTAGCTCTTCTTGGCTAATTCCAGCTTTTTGCGTCCATTCTTCGTCGGTCGCTTCTCGTCCCAGCTCTTCTTCTAATTCTTCTTTTTGTTCTATTAGCTTCATCATCTTCTGCACTTGCTTTCCCAAGATGATTTCTTGCTCGTGGGTTAGCAAGGGAACACGACCGATCTCATGGAGATAGGTTCGCACCATATCAGCAGAAAAGATTGGCTTATCGTTGTTTTGGTCTAGTTTTGCAGTGGGCATCTGTAATTGTCAGTGACTCCGTTGATAAGCAGTTGTTTTTGGAAACTTGGGTTGCTTTCACTGGGTGGGGACTCATCCCTTACCCCTAGCATAGCTATGATTAATCAAACCTTACATCCTGCTGTTGACAGATCCATAGAGAATTGGCTGGTGGATTGATCCTGAGCGCGTCTGGATGCAGCAAGATTATCGAGCCTAATCTGCTATTCTCATCATGTTTGATTATGCGAAGTAGTTACGAGTTTGCTTTATTGATATGATAACTGATTTCATGGGACGTTTTTCAAGACGGGAGAGTTTCCTTACCCTCATCTTTCCCTAAAGTCATGTTGAGTTGATCGTTTTTTACATTTATCGCCGGCAACACTAATTTACTATAAACTTTAATTGTAGCAGTTTTATTTTTGAGATCAACCCTTGACTCGCACTTCTGGTCGGTTAGGTGTCGCCTGAGAGGTTAAAGTTGGGCAAAGCAGGGGCTAGAAGAAAATAGAAAGTCCCAGCCAAGTGAGGAAGGTGGTCACAATAATCATCGTGGGCACAATCAGTGCTGATAGAGATTCTGAGAGATTAAGAAGTTGGGAACACCCCCCATACAGGAGTAAAATCGTGTGGGAGACGCTAAAAACAGCAAGTCCGAAAACGATCAGGTTTGGCATCAAATCAAAAAAGGCACTACAAAACGAAAACGCTGCTAAAGGTAAAATCGCACTACTCGCCATAAATAAATCTCCAGTCCAAGGGCGAGAGGCTTGGAACAGAGAACGGGTGAGCCCAATAATTAGAAATAAACTGATGATCGGGATCATCCCCAGTATGAGCCAACGGAATGTTGCCCCTTCATTCTCCGAAAACCGAGATGACATTCCCACCCAAAAGCCCGCTTCTGCCAAGAAAATAAACCCAAAAGAAATCAGCATTGCCATTTTAGGTTCTAAAGAGCCATAAGCTGATAAAATCCCACCGACCGGGTTTTTTAAGAGTTGTAGTAACGTCAGAATCCCCGTTTGTACACTCAGTTGCAGAAAACGCATTCCCCCTGCTAACTGATGTTGAAACTGATGCCAGGCTTGAGCATTGCGGTCATTACCATTGGGAGAAAAACTGTCCACTCCTTTATACCACCACTGTTCTAGGGTGCGGTTACCAAATTTCAGGGGCAGCCAACTGTACTGACTCAAGGCTCTCATCCCAAGTCGGTAGCCTTGGAGATTTCCCTGTTTCTTGCACAGTTCCGTGTACTCTCGCCAATCAGAAATAGCTCGCTGGCGATAGCGTAATTCGTGGTTAGCAACCCCACGATAATAGTAGGAGGGAGCAAAGTTAGGATCTAAGCGGATGGCTTTCGTATAGGCTTTGAGAGCCGAGTCAGCATAGCCAAGACGTTGACGAGCTCGTCCTCGGTAGTAATACGCGATCGCGCTATCTGGTTGATATCTTAAAATCAATTGGCAATCTTCTAAAGCAGCCCGTTCGTTCCCAATCGCAATATAGGCTTCACAGCGTTTCAGATAGGCTTCAATAAAACGACTATTGAGCCGAATTGCCTCAGAAAGTGCGGTAATTGCCCCCCGATAATCTCTCACCAGAATTTTTTCCACTCCCCGCACATAATACACTTGAGGGCTGGCTTTTTCCTCACTCTGGGATAAATTCGTACCGCGACGACGGTCGTAGCGACTGCGCCTTGCGGAATCACTTAAAACTTCGTAGGCTTCTCGAAGAAGACGAAACCGTTCCGCAGCTTTGGCATCATTGGGATGTAAATCTGGATGACAATCCCGAGCAAGTCGCCGGAAAGACCGTTTAATTTCTTCCAAAGTTGCGTTTTCTGAAAGACGGAGAATTGTATAGTAATCCTGATGTTCTTGCATCTGTCCGAGGAACCAAGGCTCGCTCTCGATTGTACCTTATCCTCAAGGGAGCGCGAATCTTTTTCTGATGTCAAAATTTAGCCCTTGATTCCGCTTGTGATGCAGCGATCGCGCCAACAGCGATGACCTTCATTCCCCCTTGCTGCAAGGTGTTTTGAGCAGTTTGTACCGTTGTTCCTGTGGTGTAGATATCATCAATCAAAATTACCCTCTGTTGAGCTTTTAACCCTTTCCCCACCTGAAACGCCTCCATGACCGCCTTTTCTCGTTCTTTCGGGTTGAGACCAAACAAAGCCTCCGTATTTTTGACCCGCTTTAAACCCTGTGCTTGTAATCGTAAGCCAGTGATTTCACAGAAGGAACGAGCAATTAACTCCGCTTGATTATACCCCCGTTGCGTTTGTTTTTTGCGATGCAGGGGAATGGGAACAACAATTGGCTGACGAGACACAGTCGCAGCATTCATCGTTAACCAGGTTTGAGCAAGATATGATCCCAAGGGACGCGCCAATTGAGGCTGCTTTTCATATTTGAGTTGCGCGATCGCGCGTTTCAGCAATCCCCCATAGTTTCCCCAAGCAAATACAGAAATCCCTCCTTTTCCCTTAAACTGAGCTTGAGATAACCGACACTGTTGCAGTTGACGCTCACAATTTTTGCAAATCACCTGTTCTGCACTACGCCCACATAAGGGACAATTAGGATGTAAAAATAACGATAAAATCTCCTGCGAGACTTGACTCCAGTTGAGCATGATCCATTCAAGTTTAGCGATTCCGTCGAATATCCAATAAACTCCGAGACGCGCGATAACTACTGCGCACGCCATCAAGGAGTAAATAAGGAATGCGGAGATTGAGGGGGGCCAGAATCGGTCGATAGAGCCAATAATAAGCCGTTTTCAAATTATCCCACGCAGAACAAGATTCCAGCTTCAGAAAATCAGACACATCCACCACATACCCTTTCCCTTGCCACATCATGACATTTTTTCCATGGACATCATGAGGAAATAAGCCTTGTTCTCGGGCATAATCTAAGGCGGAATCAATATCTTCAATGACCTGTTTCGGAATTTTCAATCCTCGATTGACGCTATCATAAAGGGTAACCCCTTGTAATCGTTTCAGGATCAAGCAATTATCTTCGGCGTAAAAACATTGGGAATAAGCGGGATGCTTCCCTAAACGTTGATACACTTCCTTTTCTTCTTCAAACCCTGGACGATCGGGTGCGTAAATTTTAACAACGACTTCGGGATAGTCTGGATGAGAAAAAACTGCTGCATAATTTCCCGTTCCGACTTTTTCCCATGGTTGAGGGATATGATAGATAACAACAGGATTATGAGGATCAACGCTTGCAATATGAAGATTTCCTCGGAGTTGGGTTTTGATTTGGTGAATGAGTTCCTTTAAGCGCAGTTCATCCATTGTTTCTAGATGATACCAGTTCAATTTTTCTTTTATTTTAATACAGTAAGATAACATTATTTTTGTTCTTTGTTCTGTGGAGACGTTCCATGGAAGGTCTTTAGTGCGATCACTGGTCACTGTCCTCAACCCACTAAGAAATGCTATAGTTAATATTGAAAATATAGCCATATATAGCAGTCAGGAATCAGTTGTGAGACAGCAATTCTGGTTTAAGGCAAGTTGCCCCAGGCAAGAGGCAACAAACAATTCTCATGAATCGTTGCTGATTGCTATAATCTCATTTTTTAAAAAGTAGCTTAACTTACGATCCCCCCTATCCCTCATTATTAAGAGGAGAATTAAAGGGGGGATCATAAGCAGGAAGTTACAACTGTTTAGGATTGCTATAGCGATCCTAAATCATTTGTAACAAGTTGATTAACCGTTCCCCCTTTCTAAGGGGGGCTAGGGGGGATTAATTTACAATTCATTTGGGATTGCTATATAAGAATATGAAACTTCAAAATAGTCTGAGTTTACTTTGTATTCTTCTCCTTATTTCCTGTGGAGATCAGATCAAAAATCAGTCTTTTCAATCATCGGGTAATTCTCCTTTTATCCTCACAGAACAACCAAACTTGACAATTAAAATCAGTGAACAAAAATGGCAAACTGGAAACTGTGAAGCAGAGGGAAAACCATGTTTTGAAATTACTGTCAATTATCCCCAATTCCAAGGGAGCAATGATGAAATTTTGAAAAGAGTTAATCGATCCATTCAAGAGCAAGTCCTCCAGTCAATCAGTGATTACAACTTTTCTGAGGATGATGAAAATAAGCAGCAAGATTTAGATCAAATTGTTGAAGCAATTTTTCTTGATTTTAACCAAACTTTTCAGGATGCAACCATGCAGGTGGCGAATCATTGGACAATTGAATTAACTGGAGAACAAATCAGCGAAACCGAAAATACAATTACTGTTGTCCTGTCGGAGTATTCTTATATGGGGGGTGCTCATCCCAATTCTTATCAAACTTATCTCAATTTTAATAAAAAAACTGGAGATATTATTCAACTAAAAGATCTGATTACGGAAGAAGAAACAGTTCTTGAAGTGGCTGAAAAAAGATTTCGAGAAGTCTATGATGTCGCACCGAATCGACCGTTAACTGAAGCAGGCTTATTTGAAAATCAACTGACCTTACCCGAAAATTTTGCCATTACGCAAGAAGGATTACTCTTCTTTTATAACACCTATGAAATTGCTCCTTATGCAGCAGGAAGATATCAGTTTACAATCCCTCGGCAACAGTTACCAGTGACCAAATAAAAAATGACTAATGTACAGACGTTCTAGGGAACGTTTCTACCTAATGAAGGAAAAAAGTTAAGAGGGCTAAAAGAAGCGCGATCGCGTAAAAAGCCCCAACAATTTGAATTTCTGACCAACCACTTAATTCTAAATGATGGTGTAATGGTGACATTTTGAATAAGCGTTTCCCGACTCCGTTTTCATCTTTTGTTGCTTTGTAATATCCCACTTGCACAATAACAGATAAGGATTCGGCAAAGAAAATTCCACTGATGATAAATAAGGGAAAAAGTTGCTGGCTGCTGATTCCCACGGCTGCTAAACCTGCACCTAAAGCAAGAGATCCTGTGTCGCCCATAAATACTTTAGCAGGATTGCGATTGTGAACGACAAAGCCGACACAAGCCCCACTCAGACAAGCACAAAACAAAGCCAGTGGCGGATTAGAAACGAGTAAAATGCTGCTTAAGCCTAAAAACGCGATCGCGCAGGTCCCCCCAGCTAAACCATCCACCCCATCGGTTAAATTTGTAGCATTACTTTCGGCTGCAAACACAAACACCGCCAGGGGCCAAAAGAGAAAGCCTAGAGGCAAAATAATATTGAAGGGAAGGGGAACATTAGTAAGGGTAGCGGGAGAGGAAACCCCTAGCCACACACAAAACGCGATCGCGCTGAGAATCTGTAACCCGAGTTTGGCCCGTGGGGAAATCCCTTTATTTGATTTTTTAACTAGAATCTGCCAATCATCTACCAAGCCAATCAGGGCGTAACTGAGGGTGATGAGAGAAACTGCGATCACTTGCGGATCAAACCCTGACCAGAATACCGCAATCAACAGCGCGATCGGAATAAAAAATGCACCGCCCATGGTCGGTGTTCCCGCTTTTTTAAGATGACTTTGGGGGCCATCCTCGCGAATAAATTGCCCCGCCTTTAAGCGTTTTAAGACAGGAATAACCACTGTTCCCCCAACTGCACTTCCTAAAAGTGAGACGAGTAACGGAAGTGTAATTCCCGATTGCAAGTTAACCTGATAATCTAAAGTCACTGCAACTGCAATAATCGTCATGATTAAAACAACGAGTAACCCTTTTCCCGACGTTGTAATTACGTCTCGCCATAACTTAGTTTGTATCACCTGCTCACACCCAGAGACATTTTGCTTTAAAAATATCAGATCTTCTTGAATAATTGGCAGGAACAACTATAGGACTACTTGAAAAGAGAAAGGGACAAGGTGAGGGGGAGAACAAATAACAATGAACCAAGAACCAAGAACCAAGAACAATGAAGCGATTCCAGCGTGATCCAACTCAGATGTTTCTCATTTTAGCCACAGGTGCATTAATCACGATGACTGGGGGAGTGGTTGCGCCTGTATTACCCCAAGTGATTACGACATTAGAGTTTGATCGCGCTTTTGCCACTCATTTGGTGAGTATTCATGCTTTAACGATCGCGCTGTTTAGTCCCTTATTGGGCTTTGTCGCGGATCAAATCTCTCCCGTGCGAGTGCTAATTCCCGCCTTAATTTTATACGGTGTCTTTGGTATCATTCCTGCACTTGCGAGTAACTTTTGGCTACTGTTAGTCAGTCGCGCCTTATTAGGGGCAACCGCAGGAGGGATTGCAGCAGGAAGTCTGGGCTTATTGGGGAAATTATACGATAAAGAAACGCGGGCGCAAGTGATAGCATACTCCACAGCAGTTTTAACCGTGACAGGGATTATTTTTCCGTTGCTAGGTGGGGGAGTGGGATCAATCCATTGGCGTTATTCCTTTGCTCTTTACGCGATCGCGTTTCCTCTTGCTGTGATGAGTTATTATGCGTTTCCAGAGTTTCAACTCCAGTCTCAAGAAGAAAACAACAGTGGGTTGTCTGTAGAATTAAAAAAAGTATTATCGCGCCCAGTCGTAATAGAACTACTTTTATTCGTTGCGCTAACAGCAGCGATTATGTATTCTGTGGTCATTTACGCGCCACTGTACCTGCAAGAAACCCTTGGCTTGGGCACAGTTCCCAATGGGATTTTACTCGCCACACGAGCGTTAGGGGCAACGTTAATTTCTGTGTTTGGGTCGAAACAACTGGCAAAACGATGGTCTTATGGTAGCGCGATCGCGCTGGGGTTTACCTTAATGGGCTTGAGTTTATTCAGTATTCCCTTCCTACAACAGTTTCCGCTTCTGTTGCTTTCTGCGATGCTGTTTGGGGTGGGATTTGGACTGGTTTTACCGAATCTTTATAGCGATTTATCCAATATTGCCCCGCAAAGCGTGCGATCAAGTGTTCTCGCGATCGCGATCGGAACCAGTTTCTTAGGACAATTTTTATCGCCCGTTTTTCTCAGTCCAGTTTTAGAAGTGGGAGGATTCACAGGGGTATTTAATACCGCAGCAGTTGTCGCATGGGGTTCGGGAATCTTCCTCTGGCAACGGATGCCCTAGGAGGGGATGTTAGGCTAACATTGAAGCAGTAATAAATTTCAGCATATCCCTAGAAATTTGACAATAATCTGGAGTTTAGACGCTTCAGACCCTTGTTAATCTTTCAGGATAACATCTAGACAGCAAAGAGGATTGAAACGTGGTTGCAGTACCAGAAAAAACAGAACAAACGAGCCAACAAGATATTAACAGCAGCGATCGCGTGGCTGTACTATTAATGGGTTATGGTGAGGTAGAAAGTTATGAGGACTTCGCCAACTATAACGAACAAGCCCTGAACTTACTCACCGCAAAGTTCGCTCCTGTTCCAACTTGGATGTATCCTCCCCTTGCAAAGTTACTCGCGATCTTTGATTTTCACGAATGGAGTCACCAACACGGTAACTTTATCTCCCCTCATAACAAAATTTTTGAAGCGCAACGGGAAGGCATCGAACAAGAGTTAAAGAAAACTTGGGGCGAAAAAGTCTCTGTTTTTAAGGCGTTTAACTTCTGTAAGCCCTATCTTCCCAATCAAGTGTTAGCGCAAATTAAAGAACAGGGATATAACAAAATTTTGATCTATCCCTTGCTTGTCGTTGATTCCATTTTCACTAGCGGTATTGCGGTAGAACAAGTCAACGAAGCCCTGCACGAACTCAATTCGGGTGAAGAACAATGGGTAACTGGGATGCGCTATATTCCCTCCTTCTATAACCAACCCGACTACATTGACTTAATGGCGCGGTTAGTGGAAGAAAAAATTCAAAGTGAACTTTCCGATGCTTATCTTCCTTCCGAAATTGGGATTGTCTTGATGAATCACGGTTGTCCTCACAAAGCCAAAGGATTTACCTCTGGCATCACCGAAAGCGAAGCCCTGTATGAAAGTGTACGGGAAAAACTGATTAATAAATATCCTTTAATTTCTGTGGGTTGGTTAAACCATGACACCCCTCTCATTGAATGGACACAACTCAACGCTGATTTAGCAGCGAAAAACTTGATTGAACTGGGTGCAAAAGCGGTGGTTATGATGCCCATTGGTTTTGCCACTGAAAACCACGAAACCATCTTAGACGTTGACCACATCATTCACGATGTCAAACGGCAATATAAAGATGTTAATTTTGTGCAAATGGCTTGTGCCAATGACCATCCTGAGTTCTTGAAAATGGCAGCAAACTGGGCGGATGAACAAATTGAGGCTTTACTCTCTGAAACCGCGATCGCTGTGAACCCACAACTGGCGAGTGAAAAAGGCACTCACTCCCACGATCATGATCATAGCCACAGCCATGATCATGATGGACATCATCACCACCACCATCATTAATCTCAATTAAGGCAAACGGTTAGTTGTCCAGTTCTTGATTCCCCTTTCCTATGATGGAGAGGGGATACTCATTTTAGGAAAATGTGATGACTTCAGAAACACTGTACAACCAAGATTTTGCTAAGTGGGTTCAAACAACAGTTGAGCAATTAAAACATCAACAATGGGAACAAATTGACTTAGAAAACCTAGTCAATGAGGTGGAAGGCTTGACCAAACAAGAACAGCGTGAGCTTAGAAATTATCTTAAATTATTACTATGGCACATTCTCAAGTGGCAATATCAGCCCCAAAAACGGTCTAGAAGTTGGGAAGTCACCATTGAACAAGCCCAAGAAGAAATTACTGATATCCTTAAAGACAGTCCTAGCCTCAAACAATATTTAGAAGATTCTTTTGAAGCTGTCTATCAGCAAGCGCGAAGCAAAGCGAAGAAAGAAACGGGTTTAGCTTTAAGCACCTTTCCCGAAGCAGCGCCAATGACGCTAGAAGAAGCCTTACTGTTTCAAACCACTTCTGAAAATACGCTTTAGTCATCAGGAAACTGCCAACAACGAATCTGTTCCAAGTTACGACTCCCACATTGAAGACAGGTTACCTCCTCAGTGGAGTCCACCCAATCCTCGCCACAGTCTCGACAATGACAGAAGATGTTGTTGTGGTTCGCAAGTTCGATTTTGCGCTGCCATTGCTTGATTAGAGGGTTATCATCACTCATGGTTATCTATGCTACAGCTAAAATGGGATACTGGAGATTACAAAATAGCTTTTTAACTAAAAATCATAATGGATTTAATTGCGCTACAACATCAACTGGATAATCTTTCTTTTTTGGTGCTTTTCCTGACAATGCTGATTTATTGGGTTGGCACTGCTTTTCGTAACTTGTCATTTCTGAATCCTCTGGGAACTGCTGGAATGGCAATTGGGAATTTCTGTATTGCTGGTTTACTCGGTGCGCGCTGGATTGAAGCGGGATATTTCCCCATCAGTAACTTGTATGAATCCCTCTTTTTCCTCGCTTGGGGAGTGACTGCGGTTCATTTAGTTGTGGAATTGAGCACTGAGAATCGTTTAATCGGTGTTTTTAGTGCGCCTTTGGCAATGGGGATTACAGCCTTTGCTGCTTTGAGTTTGCCTCCAGAAATGCAGGCTTCTGAACCGCTAGTGCCTGCTTTAAAGTCGAATTGGCTAATGATGCACGTTAGCGTCATGATGTTAAGTTATGCCACATTAATGGTGGGATCTCTTCTCGCGATCGCGTTTTTAATCGTCACTAAAGGCAATTCTGTCCAACTGCAAGGGAGTTCTTACGGCACAGGAAATGAACGTCTCCGCGCCATCCGAAATCAAACCGAATACGCCACAGCCACTGCAAGTTCTAGTTCTAGCAATACTCAAACCGCCGTTTTAGATAAATCCGAAACCGGCACAACAACTCAGTTATCGCCACAACGACTGAATTTAGCGCAAACCTTAGATAACCTCAGCTATCGTGTCATTGGCTTAGGCTTTCCTCTTCTCACCATTGGCATTATTGCTGGTGCAGTTTGGGCAAATGAAGCCTGGGGATCTTACTGGAGTTGGGATCCCAAAGAAACTTGGGCTTTAATTACTTGGCTCGTTTTTGCTGCTTATCTTCATGCGAGAATTACGAAAGGATGGCAAGGTAGAAAACCTGCGATTCTTGCCAGTGCTGGCTTTATTGTCGTTTGGATTTGCTATTTAGGCGTGAACTTACTCGGAAAAGGCTTACATTCCTACGGGTGGTTCTTTTAACAGTTACCAGTTACCAGTGATCAGTTACCAGTTACCAGTGATCAGTTACCAAAGAACAAAGAACAAAGAACAAAGAACAAATGACTAATGACTAATGACTAATGACCATCATCTGGACGGATTTTCATGGGCGAGTGCATAAAACCCTGCGTCAGCGACAACTCTTACCCAAGCAAGCCTCAGTCTTGATCGCGGTTTCAGGGGGACAAGATTCGCTTTGTTTGCTGCGGTTATTGTCTGATTTACAAGCAAAGTGGGACTGGCGATTAGGGGTGGCTCATTGTGATCATCGTTGGTCTGGAGATGTGGGAATGGCGGATCATGTGCAGAAAGTGGTTGAAGCGTACCGCCTTCCCTTTTTTCGGATGACTGCATCCACTCCCGTTGTCGCAACCGAAGCCAGTGCGCGATCGTGGCGTTATCAAATGTTAACGGACTGTTGCCAAGAGAATGAATATAATTATTTGGTGACAGGGCATACGGGCAGCGATCGCGCGGAAACCCTACTCTATAATTTAATCAGAGGTAGCGGTACAGATGGCTTACAAGCCCTCACTTGGCAAAGACCACTGACAGAAAATATTGCTCTGGTTCGCCCCTTACTCAACTTTACTCGTGCGGAAACCCAACAAGTCTGTACGCAGTTAAACTTACCCGTTTGGGAAGATATTGCAAATCAAAATCTTGCCTACGCTAGAAATCGCATCAGACAGCAAATATTGCCCCAAATTAAAGCCCATTTTAATCCTCAGGTGGAAATTGCTCTCGCCCAAACCGCAGAAGTTTTACAAGCCGAAACGAACTATCTGCACACTCTAGCCACTGATTTATTCTTAAAAGCCTCCACACAAACCCCGGAACACTCTCTTTCTCGACTTCCTCTCCAAACTGCGCCCTTAGCCCTAAAACGTCGCGTGATGCGGTTATTTTGGCAACAGTCTTTTCAAGCCTCTCCCCGTTTCGAGCAAATTGAAGAATTAACCGCCTTAATTCATGCTCCGAATAAAAGCCGAACTTCTTCCTTTCCAGGCAATGTTTATGCAGAAGTCAAAGAAAACTTAATTGTTTGGAATAACAGTGATCAGTGACCAGTGACCAGTGATCAGTTACCAGTTACCAGTGACCAGTGACCAGTTACCAGTTACCAGTTACCAGTTACCAAAGAACAAAGAACAAAGAACAAAGAACAAAGAACAAAGAACAAAGAACAAAGAACAAAGAACAAAGAACAAATGACCAATGACTAATGACCAATGACTAATGACTATAAACTATTCAATAATTCTTGTACCTGTGATAACTGTTTTTGTTGCTCTGAAATATTAATTTTTTCCATAGCTTGCGCGATCGCGTCTAATTTTTCCCGAATTTCTTGCAATTTCTCTTCTTGATGATGTAACGTTTCTCCATTCACTTCCACCCGAGTCAATAATTCATTCGCTTCTTTTTGAGTATCTTGCCAATTAGCGACCAGAGTATCAATTTCTGTTCGAGTTTTATCACATTCTTGTTGCTGTTCTTTAACTGTGGTTTCTAATTCTTCAACTTGAGTTTGTAAGGTTTTCAATTCCTCATTGACCTGATGATATTCATCTTCGCTATAATCACGCTGGTCGTCAATTTTATTAAAAATCGGACTGAGATCAACTTTCTCCACATCTGGGGTCCAATCGGTTTCTCCTTGACGACGTTTGAGAACTCTCTTATATTGTTCCATAATATCTTCTCGTGACATTAAGTTACGACGCTGGCCCACTAACGTCTTCTCCAAGAAACGATACCGATCCTCTTCTTCTGCTAACTCATTCCGAATATTTTCTTTTTCACTGCTCTGTGCTTGCTTCAATTGCTCTTCTAATTCCCGAACACTTTGTAATTGATAATCTAATTCCTCTTCTTGATCTTTCACAAAAGAAACCGCCTGCTCAAAGGATTTTTGCATCGAATTAAACTCTTCTTCCAACTGTTCAACAGGCATTTTTTCCAGTGATTGAGTATCAATTTCTTGCTGAATTTTTAATTGGGGTGAGTTGATAACTAACCGTGATAAAATATCTCTGGCTTCACTTTGTTTTTGCAGTTGGGCTGCGAGATAAGTGACAATCTGTTGCTTGGTGTCAACTTGACTTTGAGCCGTCGCCAAACGCTGCTGCCTTTGTAATAATTCTCCTTCTTTTTCTTGCAATTGTTGGCGCAGAGTTTTTAAGTTCTCATTGATTTGTTCAGCATCCTTCTGTTTCTGTTCCGCTTGCTGACGTTGTTGGTCTAACGTTTTCCATTGTCCTTGAATAGTTTCGGTTTGTTCTTTGACTAAAGTCTCCGCCGTATTGAGAGGATCAAGAGTGGTTTGGGTCGCAGCGATCGCGCTTTCTACTTGTTGGACTAAATTGCGGAGAGCTTCTCCTTGTTCTGGAGTCAGTCCTTGTTTTCCTTGTAATTCCTCTTGTTGGACTTGTAAGCGTTGTTGTTCTCCTCGCAGTTGTTCCCAAGCCCCTTCTAACTCAGCGCGATCGCGCTCCCATTGTTCCCGTAATTGCTGAATTTCTTCCCGTTCCTTTTCTAGAGCACTGAGTTCTTCTTCCTTATCTTCAATGCGAGCCTCAGCTTCTTGTAACTCATTCTGACGACGGTTCAGTTCTTGCGCTTGAATGGTGAGAGACTGTTTCCATTCTTCAATCTCTTCTTCTTGTCCCTTTGTTTTTTCCACCTGCCGAGAAAACGTTTGTAACAAATTGGCAACCCTCGGACCAGCTAAATTTAACGAGCCCTGCACCTGACGATTGGGTCCTAAATTAACCGTGACAAGAGCTCCCTCTGCAAACTGCTGTGTCACATCTTCAGTGGAGATCACCTCTTCCCCCGGAATTGCACTCCAGCGATTATCATTTTGTTGACAAGCCAGTAAATGAAGAACGGTTTTCGTCCCGCCCATAAATAGGTATTTCTGTTTCTTCACTTCTGCAATATACAGCACGACCCTAATCCTCTTGTTAATGTTTTGCTCGCTTGGCTTCTGCTAAATTTTACATACTGTGAATCCATTTTTGAGGGAAAAAACATCAGGGATACAACAATAGATGCGATTGATCTTAACTTACTTTCATAATTTAAGTGGGTCAGTCCCAAATTTTTCTGTCCCTCTCCAGCACTAATCTAGTCATTTATTCTGTTCTTATGCAACCGATGGGAGTCTTTACTAAATCATATGTATGGTAGCCTGCACGAACTGGATCTCCGTAGTTTGTTAGAGTTGCTTGAACGTAGCCAAGCTACAGGACAACTCCTAATTCAAGCTGCTTCTGCCTTTTCCCCTTCTGATCTGGGGTCGCTCGCCTCAGAAGATCATTCCTTTTGGCTACTCTCTTTGAGTAACGGTCAAATCACTTATGCTGTTGATGGCAACCTGAGACAGTACCAACGACTACAAGACTATCTCCGTCGCTATCAGGTGGAGACAGTAGTGGAACGTTTACCAAAAACCGACAGGGTTGCCTTACCTCGCAATTTTCTCCAAGCTACGGCAAGATCCTTACCCGAATATAACTATTTATGGGTTCTCCTCGAACATCATGTTTTGACAGCCACTCAAGGAAAGCAAATTCTTGAACATATTGTTCATGAAACCATGTTTGACTTATTGAGCCTGCAACAAGGGTTCTTTAGGTTTCAGAGTAACACTGTTGTCGAGCCTCAACTAACCACTCTTGAGATTAGTCCACTTTTAACGCAGGTGATGCGGGAACTTCAACAGTGGAAGCAACTTTCTCCTTACGTTACCTCTCCAGAACAGTGTCCGCTTCTCACGAAAAATCATGAACTGAAACAAGCCCTAACGCCATCAGCCTATCGGAGTCTCGCTGTTGCTTGTCAAGGTGAACTTTCTTTACGACGAATTGCTCGTTATTTGAACAAAGATTTACTGACGATTAGCCAAGCCCTCTACCCGTACATTCAACGGGGTTGGCTGCAAATGCTTGCGGAAGAAGAAGCCCTTCCCTCTCAATCGATTCAGGAGGCTTCTGCTACCACTAAGATGGTTTACATTGGTCAAGAAAATGAAGTCAGGGATCAGATAGAATATATTTTAAAGTCCAAGGGGTATCTCCCCATGATCATTGATGATCCCATTGATGCACTGAGTATGATTGCGCGATCGCAGCCGAGCCTAGTGTTCTGCGCGTTAGAACTATCCACCTGGTCTGGGGAACAACTCAGCTACAGCTTGAGAAACCTTCCCACTTTAAGCCAAGTCCCGATCATTCTTGTCACGCCAGAAAATCCTGATCCGATCCGCTTAACTCGTGCTCAGCTTTTAGGAGTCACTGAGATTTTAGTGCCCCCGATTCAAGACTCAGATTTGCTTCATCTCTTAAGAACTCATCTGAACCCCAAAGATCAACAACATCAATTCCTTTGATCTCAAGGAAAGAATCGAGTTAAACTTTCTCAATCATAACGCTCCAAATTCCATTAAAATCAGATTGAAATTAACGATCAATCATCGTCATAATTTAAACCAGTAGTAAGGACAAAACAGGAAATGAGTACGGTTTTAGTTGTTGAAGATAGCGTGACCCAGAGACAAATGATTTCCGATTTGCTCAAAGAGAGTGGGTTAAACGCATCAGTGATTAGTGTGGGTGATGGCGTGGAGGCTCTAGAGCAAATTCAAACGCAACCCCCCGATATCGTTGTTTTAGATATTGTGATGCCTCGCATGAATGGTTATGAAGTTTGCCGTCAAATTAAGACTGATCCCAACACCGAAAATGTCCCAGTAATCATGTGTTCTTCTAAAGGAGAAGAATTTGATAAATATTGGGGGATGAAACAAGGAGCAGATGCTTATATTGCTAAGCCTTTTGAACCTACCGAACTCATTGGTACAATTAAGCAATTGCTGAGGGGATAGAGTGCGAGTGTCATGGTGAATCCAGCCGAATTCAACGAGCAAACCCCTTTCGGTGCAGAAGAAGATGATCTCGGTTCAGAAATCCAGTCATACGAACCGCCAGAAGGAGAACTACATTTACGACTGTACCTTCCTTCAGAAAGAGAACTTGCCATTCCAGCAACCGGAATTCGAGAAGTGGTCTCCCAATCTCCAAACTTAATTACTCCCATTCCCAATGCTTCGGTTCTGCTTTTAGGAACAATGAATTTGCGAGGACAAGTCATTTGGGTTGCTGATCTCGGTAAATTTTTAGGAGATCCTGGAGTCTTAACCACTGAACGTTCAGAAATTCCTGTAATTACCATTGAAGACCAAGACATGATGATGGGATTGGCGGTGGAAAAAATTGCTGGGATGGAATGGCTAGAACCAGAAGAATTGGAAGTAGCCAGTAACTTATCTGACGAAATGGCTCCTTTTATTCAAGGAGAATGGGAATGGGATCGTTCTTCCTTATTTTTACTCGATCCTTCAGCAATTCTGCGTTCAGCGCGGTGGGCTGCGTGAACCGAATAACAAAATTGGGAAGAAAACAGTCAATTTCTTGAGGAGAAAGTTAAGCTGGAGAAGCAGTCTTTACGCTCTTAAAAGTTCTAAAAATAATCTCTCCTAAAAAAGATATTATTCAATAGCCAGTTGGGAGGCACAACGGGAAATGGCATCAAGTACAAAAAAAATCAACAAGAGTATGAGCGGGCGAAAACAGCTTATATCACAGCCAATTATGAAGAAGCTGCAGAGATTATTGAAAAGCTAGCGCAAGACTCGCCAGATGACCCTGAAATTTTGTTACTGCGAGGTCACATTTATTGCTATTTTCAAGATTTTGAAGCAGCTAAGGAACAATATAACTTAGTGATTCAAAATACGGATAGTGAAGATTATGTTGAATGTGCATACTCAGGTTTAGAAACCGTTGATCAGTGGCAAAGTAGAGGAGGGGGGAATTTTACTTCTGCCTCAACTCAAGGAGGAACAGAAGCTAGGTCTGTTACCTCTGTTACCAATCGATCTGACTCAGAAGAAGATGTTACGGGAATTTGGTCGGAAGAAGAGGATTGGGAGTTTGAAGCGGATGAAGATGAACCGACAGGGGCTTTAGGTCATGATCAAGATCCGTTTTCCAATGCTGAGAGTGATCTGACAGGGATAGAAGAGCAACCAGATCCCTTCACTGAGCTTTCAGAGGATGAAATGACTGCTGTTTCGGCTCTCAATGATGACTTTGATGATGAAGATGATGAAGAGGTAACCAATTTAGCTGAGTCAGAAGCTAACTCGCTCTACTCTGAGGAATTAGATCATTTTGGGAATCAATCTCAGACGGAAATCAATGGTTCAACTGATGGTGACCCAACCGATGAGGATGAGCATCAAGAAAGTAAAGGAACTTTCCTCTTTCGTCCTCAAGATGATTCATCAGACGATGATCACACTGAGGGCAATTTGGTTGAAGAAGAATTTGACTTTAGCCAGTACACGAATGAAGACTTCCTTGAAGAAGGAGAAGAGGAAGATGATGATGATGTTAATACTTTTGGTCATGGTAACACTGAGAAAACGAAACAGTCCCCCCTTGGGAAGGAAGGGGCAACAGGTTCTTTAGCAGAAGAAGTTCCCTCTAGTTCTTTCTCCTTGCAACAGGAAGAGAAGACACCTCTCCAGAGTAAAGATCCCTCAGGTTCATCCCAAGAAGGGAAAGCAACACTCAGTGAAGAGAATCAAGGAAATAACGGTCAAGGTTTATTTACGAGTGCAACCGAACAAGCACAAGAAGGTGCAGAATTATTTAGTGCCACTGAGACGCAAGGGACTGATTCCTCCTTTGATACCAACACTCAAGATAATGAACCGTTTGTTGAACAGGAACAAGGCTCACTTGCATTTTTAGAAAATGCTTCTTTAGCGAAAAAGCAACAAATTATTTCTGGCGCAGTGGGGATTGCCTCTGCGGTTGTGGTTGCTGTGGGCAGTTTTGCTGTCTCGACGGTGGGAGAAAATAAACCCAGCTTTTTTGGTAATTTAGCTCGCTCCACAGCAGTCGGGCTCGTCGGAGGTGCAGCCAGTGGTGCTATCACTTGGGTGATGGGCGGTGTTGTGGTCAAACAAGTGAAACGATCCACGGGTGATTTACAAGCCCAGCTTTATGCGGTGCAGCAAGGGAATTTAGAGGCGAAGGCAACGGTTTACTCTCAGGATGAGTTTGGACAGTTAGCGTCTGGCTTTAACCAGATGACGCGGGTGGTTTCAACGACGACCAATGAAGCGCAACGGAAAGCACAAGAACAAGAACAAGCGAAAGAAGATTTACAGCGTCAGGTGATTCGCTTACTGGATGATGTAGAAGGGGCAGCACGGGGAGATTTAACGGTACAAGCTCAGGTCAGTGCTGACGTTTTAGGGGCGGTGGCGGATGCTTTTAACTTAACCATTCGCAGCTTACGGACGATTGTGCAACAGGTAAAAGAAGCAGCACGACAAGTGAACGAAGGAGCAGCAGAAAGTGCCTCCTTTGCGGGGGGATTATCGGAAGATGCCCTGCGTCAAGCGGAAGAGTTAGCGGTGAGTTTGAATTCAGCCCAAATGATGACCGAGTCCATTCAACGGGTTGCGGATAATGCAAAAGAGGCGGAATCCGTTGCTCGCACTGCTTCCGAAACGGCTCTCAAAGGGGGGGAAGCGGTAGATAGTACGGTGGCTGGTATTTTGCAAATTCGAGAAACGGTTGCCCAAAGTACCCGTAAGGTAAAGCGTCTGGCGGAGTCCTCTCAAGAAATTTCTAAGATTGTTTCGGTCATTTCTCAGATTGCAACTCGGACTAACAACTTAGCATTAAACGCATCTATTGAGGCAGCCCGTGCGGGAGAAGCAGGACGCGGTTTCGCGGTGATTGCCGATGAAGTGCGACAGTTAGCGGATCGTTCTACGAAATCGTTGCGGGAAATTGAAAAGATTGTACTGCAAATTCAAAGTGAAACCAGTTCGGTGATGATTGCGATGGAAGAGGGAACACAACAGGTGATTGAAGGAACGGAACGGGCGGAACAGGCGAAAAATGCGCTAGAGGATATTATTCAGGTATCGAACCGTATTGACTCCCTGGTACAATCGATTACCGCAGACACCGTTGAACAATCGGAAACGGCGCAATCAGTGGCTCAGGTGATGCAATCAGTGGAGATGACAGCCCAAGGAACGTCCCAAGAATCCCAGCAGGTTTCCACAGCACTGCAAAATCTGGTAAGTTTAGCGGGGGATCTTCTGGCTTCGGTGGAACGATTCCGCGTTAATCCTGAAGATGAGCAGAATAACTAGGCAAGATGACGTTGAAAACTGGGCTTGGGTCATGGCTGCAACGGGTTTTAGCAGCCCTACTCTTGGGAGGACAAATCCTCTTACACTTGCAGCCCCACAAAATTCACCGTCGTAACACTTTGGAGCAAATGGCGGTGGTCGGTCCGGATTCTCTCCTTATTGCTTTAATTACGGCAAGTTTTGTCGGGATGGTGTTTACCATTCAGGTGGCGAGGGAGTTTATTAATTTTGGTGCAGGAACTGCTGTGGGAGGGGTTCTCGCGATCGCGCTGACGAGAGAACTGGCCCCGGTGTTAACCGCCGTTGTCATTGCAGGACGAGTGGGATCAGCATTTGCTGCGGAAATTGGCACAATGCAAGTAACGGAACAAATTGATGCCCTTTATATTTTAAAGACCGATCCCATTAAATACTTAGTTGTTCCCCGCATCATTGCTTGTTGTACCATGCTGCCAATTCTGACAATTTTATCTTTAATTACAGGGATGGCAGGAGGATTACTAATTTCGACCACGATTTATAATATTTCAGATACGGTCTTTTTAGATTCAGCACGGAACTTTTTAGGGTTATGGGATCTCGTCAGCGCGATTATCAAAGCCAGCGTTTTTGGGGCGTTAATTGCCATTATCGGTTGTAATTGGGGATTAACAACCACAGGTGGGGCAAAAGGTGTGGGACAATCCACAACAACAGCAGTGGTCACGGCACTATTAGCGATTTTTATCGCGAATTTTGTCTTATCTTGGCTAATGTTTCAAGGGTCAGGCAGTGCGTTCCAAGGCGTTTCGTGAGATCATAGAAAAAAAGACTATGAACAAGGTTTATTGATTATGACATCATCCACTTCAAGCCAACAGACGGTTACTCTCTCTCCAGACTATCGTTTATCTGTTGCTATTTTCGCCATTGGTCTGGTTTTTATTTTTCTCGGGAATTCCCTTTTATTGGGAAGTAAACTCTTTTCTGTAATTGCGATTATTTTGGGAATTATTATTAGTCTGTTTTCATTTTTCCTGATGTTGCAAACAGTCATTATTCGCTTGCAATTTACGGAAACGTCTCTTGATGTCTATCGTTCAGAAAAAAGAATTCGTCAATTTCCTTATAGTGATTGGTTAAATTGGGAATTTTTTTGGCAACCTGTTCCCATTTTGTTCTATTTTCGAGAAGTGAAAAGTATTCATTTTGTTCCTTTTTTATTTAACCCGAAACAACTCAAGCAGTGCTTAGAAGAAAAAGTTAATCTCCAAAAGTAATATAGCAGTTCTCAATCTCATAACAAAGAACAAAGAACAATGAACCAATAACACAATATAATTTATGTCAAAAGAAGACTCAAACGCAGTTGATCAACAGCGAAAAAAACTACATGAACAAGCCCTATTACAAGGAGAAAAACAGGCATCTCCAGAAGGGAAATTAAAGGCGGATTTAGAACAGTTAGAAGCCCAAAAAACGCAATTAAAACAAGAAATTAAAGCCTTAGAAGCCCAAAAACAGCAACGGATTGCTGAGGAAACTACTGCCATTAAAAGCGCGATCGCGCAAATGGTGGAAGATGGAGTGAAAGAACTAGAAGAAAAACGCCAAAATTTGCAACAATCGGTGGAACAATTAGAACGACGGCGCGATCGCGCAGCCGAAGAAATGCGGACGACTTTTGCTGGTGTTTCTCAAGAACTGGCGGTGCGTGTGCAAGGTTTCAAAGACTATTTAGTGGGAAGTTTACAAGATTTAGCCGTAGCAGCCGAACAACTGGATTTACCCAGTTTAGAAGAACCAGCTGTAGAAGAAAATCCCCTCCCCACAACCCCACCCCCAGAAGAGAAAAAACCCTCACCGCAGTTTGCACAGCAGGAATGGCAAGAAGAAGCCCGACAAATTCGGACATTACTGGATCAGTATCGCGCCTTTCCCGACTACTATGGCCCCCCTTGGCAATTAAGACGGACGTTTGAACCGATTCATGCCGATCGCGCTCAGGAATGGTTTTTTACCCTCGCAGGGAGAGGAGCAATTCCTACCATGGGGAGTCGCTTACAGAATATTTTAGTCGCTTCTGCAATTATTGCCGTGTTGCGAGAACTCTATGGAGAACAGTTACGAACTCTTGTGTTAGCTGATTCCCCCGAACGGTTGGGAGAATGGCGACGGGGTTTACAAGACTGCTTAGGCATTTCTCGCAGTGATTTTGGACCGAATCGGGGAGTTGTCTTGTTTGAAAGCCCAGAAGCACTGATTCAGAGAGCAGATCGGATTGTGGAAGATGAAGATCTACCGTTGATTATTATTGATCAAAGTGAAAATGAAGTCGATCTTTCATTACTCCAGTTTCCCCTCTGGTTAGCTTTTGCCAAAGATTTTCAAGACTCCCCTAGTTATGACTTTTAACCAAGGAAAACAACAGACTTAATCAGAAAAAAGAGTCATGAAATCTCTCCCCCCCATCTCCCGATATCCCCAGCGCTATATCTAGTAGTCTTTCAAAAAGCAGAAAGAATCTGATCATCAAGGGAAAAATCAATGTCGGCTTCGTGACGATTGCTGGCGAGATAATCTTTTTCAAATGATTCTTTTAAGCCACTAATCAGATCATATTGAGGTTGCCAGTCTAAATCCGTTTTTGCTTTACTAATATCGGCAAAAAAGTGCTGCATTCTTAAGGGAAAGGGTTTCTTTTTACCAAAGTCAAAATCTTTAGGGTTGTAATGAACTAACTTTAAATCTTCAGGAGATTTCCCCACTGCCTTGGCGCAAGCGCGAGCGATACCATTGAAGGTAACATAACGCTCACCCGAAATATTATAAACTTGGGCTAAGGCTTTTTTATTGCCTAAAATGGATGCCATGGCATGGGCTAAATCTTGGACATGACCCAATTGAGTAATATGTTCTCCATGACCTGGAATGGGAATCGCGCGATCGCGCAGAATACGATCAAAAAACCACGCTTCTAAATCATTATAATTCCCAGCACCATAAATATAAACAGGGCGCACTGAAGTCCAAGGAACGCCCATTTCACTTAAATAAGTTTCAGTATCATGTTTTCCTTTGTGGCGACTTTTGGGGTCAATGGCATCCGCTTCATAATGAGGCATTTGATCGGATTTTAAATAAACCCCAGCCGAACTCACATAAACAAAATGTTGGATTTGATCCTTAAATAATTCAATTAAGGGTTGAGTATCACTTAACTCCCGTCCATTGTTATCAAAAATAGCATCAAAACTTTCCTTGGCCAGTTGATCTTTCAGTTGATCAGTATCCTTTCTATCGCCATGAACTTCTCTCACTCCCTCTACTGGAGAGGGGTTATTCCCGCGATTAAATAGGGTCACTTCATGTCCTTGTTCCACTAAAATTTTAGTGAGGGCAACGCCAATAAAGCGGGTTCCACCCATAATTAAAATCCGCATCGCAATTTCTCCCTTGAACAAAAGTAATTATTGTTTTATTCTCTCATTTTTTTCCAATGGTAAGGAATAGTCATCCCAAAACCAAGGCAAGCTGGAGAATTACGCCTTCTGTCTGAGCTTTACTTTTGTGACGATTGGTTAAGATGAGAAATAATATTGTGATCACTCATCTCGCTGCTAGTCAACCGATGCAACCCACTTATTATCTCAGTAAGAAACGACAGCCTTGGTGGAGACGAAAACTCCGCTATCTTTACCTGCGGATTATTCGGTTACGCAGTACCACTCCCGCGATCGCGCGGGGGTTAGCAACGGGGGTCTTTGCGGGCTTATTTCCCTTTTTTGGGGCGCAAACGATTCTAGGGATTTTCCTAGCAGTTTTAGTGCGAGGGAATAAGTTAACGGCAGCCGTTGGGACTTGGATTAGTAACCCCCTCACCTATGTTCCCATTTATTTATTTAACTTCAAAGTGGGACAAAGACTGCTCGGAACTTATGATTTATCAACTGATGTCGATTGGACATCAAGTGCAGAATTACTGCAAGCAGGACAAGCCTTTGCGGTAACCTTACTGTTAGGTTGCACTGTTGTCGGCGCGATCGCGGCTATTCTTGCTTATTGCCTTGGTTTATGGCTCATTCCTCGCCTCAGAAACCAGTCTAAATCCTAAGTTTAGGAATTCTTATCGTTCTTATGAAAGTCATTGAAATTTTATCCGCAGCAGAAATTAGACGGTCAATCACGCGATTAGCGTCACAACTTCTGGAAAAAGCCAGCACTCCCTCAAAACTAATCTTGTTAGGGATTCATACGCGCGGGGTTCCTCTGGCTCAACGCCTCGCCGAACAAATCGAAACCTTAGAAGGAATTACCGTTCCCGTTGGCGCGTTAGACATTACCTTTTATCGGGATGATCTTGACCAAATCAAAACCCGCACCCCAGCCAGAACTGATATCCCCTTTGATTTAACGGATAAAATTGTCGTTTTAGTAGATGATGTCATTTATAAAGGTCGTACCGCACGCGCTGCCCTGAATGCTGTCACCGAATATGGACGACCTGAAGCAATCTGGTTAGTTGTCTTAGTTGATCGTGGACATCGACAACTCCCCATTCATCCCGATTTTACTGGCAAAAAACTGCCCACCGCTAGTGAAGAACAAGTCAAAGTTTATCTAGAAGCCCTGGATGACAGAGATGCAGTGGAATTAAGCAAGTGACATCTCCCCTGGTGAACTTCGTTAGAGCCAGACGGGGCGTTTAGGATTCTAATAACAAGATTTTCCATTTTTCTGGGTGGGTTGGTTTTGAGAAGTATGAATCGTTCCTAAAATCGTTGAAACAAGGACACACCGTTTCTGTTGACTTTCACTTTCTAAGGTCAGGGTGATCCCTCCTAAATCTGTTTCTACTGTTCCTTGCTCATCAAAAACCACACGATAAACCCCACTTGATTGGGGTAAATCTGTTTCGCTATCAATCGTGATACTAGGTTCTAGTGCATTCCAAGTGGCATCACTGGCGGAGACGCTATCAGGATGGACAGCCCATTCAACTTGGTTTCCTTGTTGACGAAAACTTGCTTGCCAAGAGACTTTCTCGCTAACGGCATTGTTTTGAGCTTCTCGCATGGCAGTGCTGATTTCATTATTAGCACTTCTGAGGCGTTGCGTTTTCGCTAACCCAAGAATACCAGAGATGGAAAATGTTGCTAAAATGCCAATAATGACCGTAATTACCAATAGTTCAATCAGGGTAAAACCGGTGAGAGAGGGTTGAGCGGGAGTAACTTTTTTGAGCATCATGAGTCTAGTTAGTAGGGTTTTTGTCAATTACACCACGACTAATGACTTGGGTTTCCAGTTGAGGCACATAAGCATTCTCATCCAGAATGCCCGACTGACCATAAGCATTACCCGTTAGATAGAGAATGGCATCTTGATTCATTGCCTTGTCCGCAGTGCTACTTCTGACGCAAGCGTAAAAGCTCTTATAATTGCTGTCAGTTGGGGTGCGAGTGTAATCAGTGGGACAACTGCTTGCAGTGATTGAGGAATCATTATGAGCAGCGACAAAATCAGCTAAGGTTTCCGCCGTATCAGTAGGAAGATTAGACTGCAAACTGCTTAAGGTAATCGGATCATTGGGCCAGTTATCAAAGGTGCTTTCTAGGCGCGGATCAATATATCCTGTGGTGCGGGTGAGTTTATTCAGTTCATCTGCTTTATACTTACGCAACTCAAACCGTTCTAGTCGTGACTGTCCCTGCCAAACGTCGTTTGCAGTGGGTGCAGTGGTGTTTTGGATATAAGTGATTAAGGTGTAAGTTGTCCGTTCAATTTTGAGACTCTCACAGGCGGTTCTTTCTTCGTCAAGATCCCCATCACTATTATTGTCTGTTAGGGTGTCATTTTCGCAATCTCCTGGTAATTGATATTTGGCATCGCTGTCGTCAATATAAGGCACACGCTCAATTTTCCAAAAGGCAAGAATGGGCTTACGGTTGGAGCCAAAATCGGGTAAATAGTCTTCAAGGGTCGCCAGTTCTGTGCCATCATAAACGTAAACGGCTTCTCTGAGATCGCGGGAGATATAGGTTAACGCATTTCTCATCTCTTGTTGTGTGTTTGCCTGAGCGGAATCTTTCTGATTAATTTTGAGGAAATCAACGGTTTGAGCCAATAAAGTTGAAATAATAATCCCGCCAGCAAAAACCGCCACTAACAGTTCTGTGAGAGTCATCCCTTGTGATCGTTTGGGAGACGGTAAGAGATGGAAATAGAGTCTTGTTAATTGCTCAACTTTGTGTTTCATGGCAAATGATTGATTTAAGGTGAAGAACAAGAGGGAAGGCTAGGCTGATTGTCGCACGTATAACTTTTGAGTTTAATTAAAGACGTATCAATATCACTGCGACTAACATCGGTATAAACCACGGCTAAGGGACGAGTTTGGATTTGGCTTAAACCATTGGTTAATCCCAAAGAAGCAGGTTCAGTGCCGAGAGATCCCAAATTGTTTTTAGCAGTGATGGCATACACTCGCACTCCCATTTTAAAGTTTGCAAGTTGGTCTTCGGCACTTCCTGAGTCAAAGCGAATCCCCTCATCTCGGAAGGTTTGCACTAAAAAGTCAGCTTTTCCATCCTCATTAATATCCACTTCCCTTGCTTTGGCAATTCCATCAGGATTGGTGGTTTCAGAAACCGTCTGCGAGGGGGCAGCAGTTGAGGGTAAGCTGGTGGAGGTATTTTCAGGGGGTAAGTAGCTCGCTTCTTGACTTTGCTCGATTCCTTGCATAATCAAGGCTCGGGTGCGATCAATTTCACTTTGGGCGAGGCTGGCTGCTTGCTCGGCTCTTGTGTTTTGTAAGCGAGTGGCTGTGGAGAGTAGGAAAATGGGCGCGATCGCGCCGACTAAAACGCCAGAAACAATAATTCCAGCTAACACTTCCATGATACTCATGCCCTCAGTGCTAGCTTGGTTTGTAATGAATTGGGGGAAAGAAGGTCTCTTGTTCATAACAGCTTAATTGGGATGACAATCTTTTAGTGAAGCCCTCAGCCCCTTGGCAACTGAAGCTGAGGTGACAACAAACTTATTCAGGACAACTTTCATCAGGGTAAATCTGATCGCCGTCGCTATCTTCGGCACAGAGTAAACCTTGGCTATAAGGATCATCGGCGGGGAGTTCTTTATAAAACTCACTCCGACGAGCACTAGTGGAAAAGAGACGATCGGCTACAGGTCCAGGTGGGTTATACAGTAGCCCTACATCATAGCCCCAACGGCGAGTGGGTGCACCATAGTAGTTATTATTGCCACCGGCATTAATGCCAGGCTCCCAGTTGCCATTGTCATAGTGTCCAGTGCCATAGGTACTGAAGTTTAACTGAATAAAAGAACCTGCAATATTCAGGGCATGATTCCAATTTTCATTAAAGCGGGGATAGTTATGTAATCCGCCGTAAGAGCGCTCACCATGCTTCCCGCCACTAGGCATGACTGGTGTGATGGCACTGACAAAGACCGTATTCACTGTTACCGACTCCTTACTCTTGTTTAGAGTTCGGCCAGCAGTGATTCCTTTATAGTTATCAAAGGTTTCCCAAGTCGTCGGGTTACTGTCTGTCCCGTGCTCAAACTCCCCGTTGCGCGAGACCCGAATCGGGGAAGTATCATCATCGGGATTTTCTCGTCGCCAGTGATCATCGATACCGTCTTCATCCTTGAGCGGGGAATTAAGAAAAGAGCTCTTCTGCTTACTGGCATCACAGTCCGAGGCATCGTCTTGTGTAATCCCACTTTCAATATTGCCATCGCAGAAGTTCGTGGAAAGAACAGTAATGGCATCAGACAGAATTTCTGTGGGTCGCCACAAGTCTTTTTCGGGGTTGGCAAATTTAGTCTCTATTGTGCTGCGGTTATAGAAGTTACCCCAGTTGTTGTTCAGAGACTCTTCAAATTCTTCGAGCTTATTACCGCTACTATCCTGATGGAGATTGAAATCCCCTTGGATATAAATCGGTTGGTCGCTGATTAAAGACATTCCGCGGTCTGTCCCACTGCGGTCTAAGCGAATCCCATTGATGAGTCGGAAGCCATGAGGGCGACGATCCGGGTCGGGGAAAGCATCGACGGGTTTCGGGCTAATGCCAGTTGTGGCATTCACGGGAGGGTCATTATTGTCAGAGATATCCATGTGACAGGTATTGTCGTTTTTGAAGTCGATTAACTTTTCTTCGGTATTACAATTTGCCCAAGTATCCCCTGCTGGTCGCGCGATCGCGTCTTCCCGAACCGCATCTTCTCGAAAGGCATAAACTACCCCACTATTGGGGATCCAACTTTCTCCGCCAATAGTACTTGATCCCTTATCAACCGAACCGCTTTGATTACCAGTAAGCAAGGAGAGATCCATTGTCAGCGTGCGTGCTGCCATCAGTTGCCGACCATTTTGAATCACGCGATCGAGCATTGAGGTATAGTAAGTTGTCCCGTCATAAGTAATCTCATTGAGACTCACTTCATCAACACCAGTCTGAGCACTGGTTGTCATCGGTAAACTCAAACTGTCTATCCCCTTGGGTTGCAGCGCGATCGCGCTGGGATCAACTACTTTATATCGATCATTACCCGTTGTACTCGGATTAACCGTGCCACTGATATGAGGATCAGCGATATACTCTTCGCCACTAGGTTGTGTTACTCCCGTTCCATCCCCAGTTCCATCGTGATCATGGCTATCGGTGGGAAAGATATAGTACAGAGATGGATATTTGGGTTCAAAGCTAGCACCACTATGACCGCCACAGAAGGTAATGGCAAGTCCTAATTTCTTTTCTTCTAGACCTGAACCAGACCCCTTGACCAGTGGGTCAAAAATGTCTGGATCGCAGCCTGTTTTAGGATTGATAGTGATTCCACTACCACCGCCCTTATCCTTATCCTTATCCTTATCCTTATCCTTATCCTTATCTTGACCTTGACCTTGACCTTGGGCAAGCATTAAATGATGTGAATTAGCGTTATCAAATACAGCCTGTTGGTACTCAGATCGCTGAGTGTGTCGATCAAAAGCAGTAAGTTGAACCGTCTGATCGTCTCTTTCTGGAGTACCATTCAGCATACTTCCCAGATGGGACTTCACTTGATGAGCGAAAGCAAAAAATTGATCTAACAAGTGACTTGCATTGTTACTACCCCCACCACCATTGGTTTTATAGGTGGTTGTATAGTCGGATTGACCTGTTGCCGGATTCCAATTAGAACTTGAGCCCTCTGTAGTGGGTAAACCAGACTTAAAGCCCAACTCGCGATCGCGCTGAATTTGTGAATATCCGCCAGTGGTTTGACTTTCCACAAAGGCTTTTATCGTGTCAATATCACTTTGGTCAAAGCTGGATAACCCTGGGTCTTCTTGAAGGGCTTCCAGATATTGTTCCGAAGTGAACAGGTTAAAGTATTCCTCTAGTTGTGCCTTAGTCAAATCGCTTTCTGAGGCAACTCCGAAATAAGCAACTGGATCTTTAATTAGCTGATCACTATCCTCACTATCAGTCGAACTCGCTAAGCCGTCATTAGCTGGATTATCATCATTTAAAACATCTTCATTTTCGATGTAGTTGAATACTCTTTGACTAGAGCCTGTTGGCATCTTAATCAAGGAAATTAAGTGTTGACCGACGGCAACAGCAGAAGGACTTGTCAGGTTATTAGCATCAGTCTCTGCGGTTGCTTGTTCTTCTTCTGTCAGTGCTTTTTCCAACTGGATATTATGCCCGAGCATCCCCAAGTTACAAGCAGCGGTGTGAAGCGTGGTTTTATCCGCTAAACTCAAATCCGCATACTTAATCCCGGTATCATCTAGCCGATCCATCACCCGTCGTAAATTGGAGAAATCTCCCCACATCGTCAAATGAGGATAAGGATGAGTAATGTTACCCGATGTTTCCTGTGTCGGCGGAAACGCGCCATTGGGATCTCCAGCAAAGTTGGCGAGATTAGTCAGCGCAAGGTGAAGAGCGCCATCTTCATCATCAATAGCTGTAGCAAAATCACTGGCACTGGCTGCGGGAGGGTTAAACTCCCAACCGTTCGTTCCTTGTCCTTCAAAGAAGTTGGTGACTATCGTTGTTGTGGGGTTATCTGTGCCATCATCAGTCAAATCAAGGCTGTCAGTGTTAAAGGTGGTGCTATTCGTAATTGTCTCTGCTGTTCCTGCATGAGCAGTCGTCGCAAGACAAGCAACAGGGAAATCTTTATTGTCCGCATGATGATAAATTGCAGTTGCTTGCACCGCAGCGAGATTATCGCGCCAAGTCCGTTGTTGGCGATATTCATTATCGCGATCGCTGATCGGTTGACCGCTAAAGCCATTCTCTGCGGGATACAGGGGATCGTCATTCCCTTGCCAACCAAAGGCATTCCCTAACTCTAACCGCTGTCCAGTAATCACGCGCAGCCCTTCCACATAGGCGCGTCGTTCCCAGTAACCATCTAACCCCACTTCATCCAATGCTTCCGAAGGGGGATTGAGTTCAAGCAAGTCATCGCGACTGCTTGGGATTTGAGTTCCGATATTGCTGATGGTTACCTGATCAGAGGCTTCTCGCCCATAGTTAGGTCTTGGACCCCAACGGTCATCGGCGCGGTAGGTATCATCCACATACGGTTTATCTTGTCGTTCGTTAAAGATTCGTTTGGCGACATTTGTATCTTTCCAGTCAGGGTCGCGGACGCTTGTGTTGCTATAATCATCGTTATCGTCGGAATCATCACTATCGTAGCGCGATTCCATCGTGTCTTCTGTAAATAATTTCAGCGGATCGACGGAAAATTTATACTTGCCGTCATTTTTGTAACTGTCCTTTCTAGAATCGCTCCCCCTAGTTAGTGAAACTTCTTTGTTGTTTGAGTCAATATCAACCTTATTGTTACCTCCTGAGGGCTCAATAATGAGTTGACCTTGAAACAAGATATTATTGTTTTCATCAACCACTTGATTTAAGGTGATATCAGAAGCACTCTTCGGGTCTATACATGATTGGGGAGCACTGGCTAAGTAAAACCGATGTTTCTTGTTGTAAATTATTAAATTGCCATCGGTGTGCATTGCCCCATTCCAATTAAAGTCGGGACCTGCGTGAACCAGTAAATCGTAGCGAAACCAAGCACCAAACTTATTCCCTTTATCTAGCTGCCGATCTTGCTGAAATTCTAGAGCAGAAACACTCCTGGCTGCATCATTTTGATTGACAACCACAGCATTGATCTGAAAGTTTTTGCGCACCGTGGCACTATTGATTGGAAACCAGCCTTGGGCTGAATCTCCTACTTCGACGGTACAATCAGCCGAGCTCGTCACTTTTTTATTAATAGAGAGAGGACCTGAGCGGGTGATTAAGTGAGAGGCTTTGTCGCTATCAGAAGATTGAAGTAAAACATCTGCTGTCCCATCATCATCAGTATCTACTTCTGAATCCATTAAGACTGAGTAAGTAATCGTTTCTGTGCCCTGTCCATCTAGGTTGGTGGTGTAAGACCAAGCATTATCTAAAATACCGTCGTTGTTGATATCAACTCGTTCTTCATCGGGAAGTGTATATAAATCCTCTGTTAAAGCAGTAACATCATTAGTACCATCACCATCTAAATCCACTGCCTGATTCCTCATCATAGCGGACAGATAGTCCTCCCCTGGAATGCTGGTGGGGAAGCGAGAGTCACTTTGAAAGAGGTATTCTAACTTTGCTTTTGCGCGATCTATGGCAGGACTGGCATAGTTGTAGATAATTGTATTCTCGCGATCGCGAATGACTTGTACAGAGCGATTAGTCGTCCGAATCAAAATCGACCCCACCACCAAACTGAAAACTAGCAAGGACATGGTAATCGTTGGTAACAGAAATCCTGCTTGAGCATTCGGGCGAGCACTCAAAAAATGAGCTCGCAATAACCAGTTTAGCTGTCTCTGAGTCACAACTTTAGACTGCTGAAGGATTTGAGCACAGTACTGGTTCAAGATTTGGCTGGTTTTGTGTTTTTTATTCTTATCCATAACACCCTCTTTTTATAAATTCGGTTATCTCTGATGCCTTCGCTTAGCTGGTTGATATTAAAGTAGGGAAGCAACTGCTTTCCACTTAAGACTCACTCGATCATGAATTAACCGAGTCATCCTTCAGACACAGATCAATTTTTTTAAATATTTAGTTCTAACTATCCTCGCCTTATGATTCCCCATTATTATACGATTTATATCATGATCGTTTAAATCTATATACTTTGATACATTCCGATGGCTGGTATTATAAAAAACATCTTTTTTTCTATGTAATTAAGTAAGTAAAAATACGGGAATAAGGCATACAACCAATCATGAGGATTAACAGAATGTACCATAATAAATATGATTAATGAATGATCAATTCTCGATTTTCAAATCATATTTCCTTGCGGGTTTAATATTTCTTTGAAAGCCTATAGCAATCCCATAAGAATTGTAAGTTAATCCCCCTTTCGCCCCCCTTGGTAAAGGGGAGAAACAAGGAAAGATCAATTAATCAAGTTTTTACGAATGAATTAGGTCTGCTATATTATGTCTAAGTTTCATCAAAAAAGGAATAGTCCCAAAGGCAAGAAAAAACAGCGTCCTTTTAATATGGCTGCTGTTCTTGGTCTCACAGTCGGGCTATTTGTCATTATTTATTTATGGGACTTTGCGGTGCAGTCTTATTTTGCGCCTCCTCCCGAATACTCAGAAGAATATCAAGACACCTATCGCCAACTTAGAGAACAAGATCCAACCAAGAACGAATAACAAATAATGTAAAGACGTTCCATGGAAAATCTCTACTGCAATCAACAGATGAAGTTAAAAAGATCATGCAGCATTCTTATAGTTTGACTCCTTTGGGTCACGAAATTTATTTAGTGGAACAACTTTTAGAGCCATTTCTCTGTCAACATCTCATCCAAGTAACTGAACATTGTCAGTTACAAGAAGCTGCCATTGGCGTGCAAGAAATTGATTCCGATGTCCGTAAAAATAGCTATTTGAAGTTAGGCGGTTTCGACTCACTTTTGCAATCAACCAATCAACTCCTCATGAATAAAATTAAGATTATTCAAGACTTGTTGTTCCAACACTATGGTCTGGAGTTTCCTTATACAGAAGCCTGTACCATCTTGCGCTATCAAGCGGGAGAATTTTATCAACGTCATGTTGATAATTTACTGCTGACTAACCGCTTTGAGGAAGTCAAACAAGGGATTCCCACCCGTGATATTAGCGTTGTTGGGTATCTCAACCATGGTTTTGAGGGCGGTGAGACCTATTTTGATCGGCAACAGATTAAGGTCACTCCAGAAGAAGGATCAGTTTTGATATTTCCATCATACTACACTCACCCCCATGCTTCACTACCCATTCACAGGGGCGTGAAATATGCCTTTACCAGTTGGTTGTTTCACTAAGCTGTAAGAATGATGTAAGACGCAAACACGGACACTGCAAGGGCTAAGCCAGTGAGCCAAACTGGATAACCAGTCTCAAGGCTCTCCTGATTTTTGAGGATGATTTGGTCAACATCGATCCAAACTTTGCCAGTGCGACGAAACCAGCCTTGGACAGTCACTGTTTCATTAACGAAATCATTGAGGTGTTGAGAGGACAAGAGTAAGTTGCCGATCCAGCCAAATCGAGACAGAAATTGCAAGGACACTAATCCTTCTTCTGTTTGTAGGATAATATCTTGGCCTAACCAGTTATTAATGCCTTTTCGTCCCAATAGTTTACCTTCTAGATAAATCGGTTGACCGTCTGGCGGGACAATCTCAGTATTTGCGAGTAATGCAGGAAGAGAAGGGGCTGCTGTGGGATTATAAATATTGGGAAAATAGGGGTTAATCCAAAAAATAATGCAAAAGCTAAAGGTGATTAAAGCAAAGGCATCTAGAAAAGGTAAGGCTTGATTGACCCAAGAAATGTGTTGTCCGCCAAAAAGTTCGATTAACCAAAAACTAATTTTGAACACAGCAAAGAAAATAAAACTGGTCAGACAAGCACTTTGGAATAGGGGTAAGGCGAGATAACTGTCCTTTAATTTTTCGTAACGCTCTGCATTGGTTTTCACCCGAGGAGTAGCACTGGGAAGTTGTAACTCGGGTTGGAGCTTCCACATGATGGCATAGCGAGAGAGAACATAAAGCCGATCCCCTAAAAGTGGATGAGAATTGAGCCAATTCAGCCAGTGACGATACGGGTTGAGACAATCCCAAGAGAGGGCAGTTTCAAAGGTGATGTTGGGGGGAATACTACCTATGGTGATTCCCTGCTGATAGCTAATGGGGAGTAAGAGATCAAAGCCTTCTAATAGGTTAGGGGTGTGTTGGGTTTGGGTAATGTCTTCACTGATTCCGATCGCGCTTTTGACCAGAGCCCGCGTCAATGCGTTCGGATCACCAGTGACTTGAGCAGCAAATCGATCACTGTAATAAAATCTAGTTTTTGAGAGCCAGAGTAGGGGAAATCGCCACAGTAAATAAATCCCGTAAGTTAAGCCCACGCCCACCGCAGCTATTCTACGCCAGAGTCTAGATCGTTGATCTCCCCACTTCGAGAGGGCTTGATAGGCAGTGTAGGGAATTTGAAGCAGGCTAACCGCGATCGAGAAAAAGATCACATCTCCTGTTTTATGGTGTCCTATTTCTGCTGCAACCAGTGTTCCTAACTCCACTGCTGAGATTTGTTCTAGAATCCCTTTACTCAGCACTAAATGATATGTTCCTGGAAGATGACCGTACAAAAAGAGAAGGGGGACTGTTGTTGCTGCAAAATCGAGATGGGGAACCGATCTTTTACTTTGACGACAGACTTGTTTTAAGTGACGAGCCCTTTCAGGATAATCACGGGAAAACGCTTCCCAGTTGAGGGGACGGACTTGATAGAGGCGGTGTAAAAGAGTCTGCAATAGCCAAGGGGAAGCAATCGCAAACAGACCGAGGCTAACCAGTAAATAGGGGGTAATTTCTTCGGGAATCGTCGGAAGCCAAGGGATTTCAAATAAAATCCAGTTGATTGTTTTTAGGCAAGTTACAATAGTGAGTTCAATCAGAAAGAACAGCGCGATCGCGCCCAGCAGTCCCGCCATCCAAACTCGCCTCATTTTCGGTTTTTTGAGACGTTGCCAGTGTTTTGCCCCTTCCGCGTTACGCCATTCCCGCTTTTGGGAAGGAGAAGACGCAACTGTAGCTGATTTTTTCGCCCGATTTGACTGTTTTTGGATGTTTTTTAAGATTTGCAGCGCCCAAGGGTGTTCTGAATCGCTTTGGATTAAACTCCGACATAAAGCCACGGCTTTCGCCCGATTGCCATTTTTTAGATACGCGGAGACAAGAGCTTTTTGAGCGCGAGTGAGTAAGGTGGGGTCATTCTCATTTTGACAGCAAGATTCTAGATGCGCGATCGCGCTTTGATAATCTCCCGCTTCTAACGCAGCTTCCCCTTGATTCAGGATTGTCTCTGACATTTTCTTTCAGAACAAGTCATTAGTCATTGGTCATTAGTCATTTGTTATTTGGTAACTGGTCACTGTCCTTAACCGACTAAGAAATGCTATAAATAGTGATTGATCGTTGAATTAAAACGTATTAAACTTGATTTTGCAATTAGGAGCAGTAGGTTGGGTTGAATACTGTGAAACCCGACACTAACTGAGTTTCGTTGGCTTACGAGTCACTACCATGCTAACTTCTTTACTATCCACTATCCACTGTCAACTATCCACTGATAACTGGTCACTGGTCATTGGATTTTGATACAGGGAAGACAACCATTTCCAGATCGACAATAACTTCTCTTCTAACCAGCAGTAGGTTGGGTTGAATACTGTGAAACCCAACACTAACCGAGTTTCGTTGGGTTACGAGTCACTACCATGCTAACTTCTTTACTATCCACTATCCACTGTCAACTATCCACTGATAACTGGTCACTGGTCATTGGATTTTGATACAGGGAAGATAACCATTTCCAGATCGACAATAACTTCTCTTCTAACCAGCAGTAGGTTGGGTTGAATACTGTGAAACCCAACACTAACCGAGTTTCGTTGGGTTACGAGTTGCTCTCACCCAACCTACTCTCTGTCAACTCACCGAGTTTCGTTGGGTTACGAGTTGCTCTCACCCAACCTACTCTCTGTCCTTAACCGACTAAGAAATGCTATAGATAGTGATTGATGGTTGAATTAAAACGTATTAAACTTGATTTTGCAATTGGGAGAAGTTCCTTGTAAATTACAGGTATAAGTTGCGAGACAATCTTCTTGCTGACTCACTAAACTTAAATTGTAATTATACTCCCGAGCCACCGTTCCAAATTGATTAATTAAACTGTATTGATCCAAATAGTCTAAAGTTTGCCAAAAGCGATTATTTACGACTAAATGAATCATTTTCGTCCCAGGATTGGCTTCCCAATCGGTAACTAACTTGCCATCTAAGGGATCATATTTTTCCACGGCCCACCATAAACTTGGACTACTAATTTCAGTTTGTGAGGGGTTTGTTGCTCTGACAATTTCTTTGTCGCCCTCCTCTTGGTTGCGAATTTGAAAACCTGCCCGAGTCCCATTTTCTGACGGGGCAATTTCACAACTGGTTTTTGCTAAGGATTGAGCCCAAACAACTGTTGCTAAGTTTGCCCAAAACAACGGAATCATAGAGATGAGAGAGAGCGTTTTTTGCAATGACATCTTCATTTGTTCTTTGGGTAGAGATGTTCTAGGGAACTTCTTTACAGGGAACGTCTTTACATTATATATTTTTTCTCAGAGAGGGAATATTAATTCTTCAAGCTGTTTTCCATTTCTTTTAGGGCTAAAACCAAATTCGCTTGTGTCCACAGTAAAGGGGTGGCATCACTGGGAATATATTCTCCATTTTCACGATAATATAATTCTGGACATTGGTAAGCACTAAATTCACGATTTTTCCCCGTAATTTGTCCTAAAGCACGATTCAGATAATGGGTTTGTTGCTGTAAATAATAGGGAGCAGGCGTTTGCTGATATTGCTGTCCAAAAATAGCAGAAACAATGGGATCAAAAATACACCATTGTGCTTCTTCTCCTGGTTTTAAGAAAGCGTCCCGTTTCTCTATTTCATTACTAAATTCTGCGGTGCGTTGTTCTTGACTTAAAATCTGTTTGTAGTTGGGAAACCAGAAAGAGTCACCAAGATAACGAGAAATGCCATAGTTCCCTTTTAACATCTCTAAAGCGCGATCGCGCACTTTAATTGCCATTGTCTGGGATACCACTTGCAAGGGATAAATTAAAAACAGTAACGCCCCATCGGTTTCTCGCTGTTTCTTGGGATCAGTTTGCAAACATTCTGCTGGGAGAATTTGAAGAAGAGTTGTATTTCCTTTTTCCATTAAATCATTTAACAGTTGCGGTGTAATCACTTCTCCGTCATACTGACAACAGTGGGCGACAAAATCTGCCTTGAGATTCAGTTGTTTCAGTCCTCTTAATCCTGCGACAACGGTTCCAATACTAGAGGCAGAAATCTTGCGAGTTTCTTCCCAATGTCCACTGTCTTCATCTTGCCAGTACGCGATCGCGCGAAAATAAAGAGGAAACAAGGCTAAAGTTTCCACATCCGACTCACTCACTTTCAGCCACCCATCTCGCGCTAACAGACAATAAAACCATAAAAAGTAACCCAGAGCGTCATTTTGGGCATGGGGCCAATATTCTGGGTTTTCTTCCAGTGTTTCTCCCTGAAAGCGAATGTGAGGGCGGTTCATCACATCTTGGGCGAGGCTGGGTTTTTTAATAATCTTTTCAAAGCGCGATCGATGCTTCGTGAAATACGCCATCAAAGTTTGTGCATTTTTCACCGCAATTTCAGTTTTTCCCCAGATATAATGGGCATGGGCAACATGAATATTATCCCGCACCCACACATTAGAATATCCCGTATATTCGGTTTTATCATCTAAGACTGCAGCCGGAAACAAACCATTTTCTAATCTTGGAAACGTTAAGGTCTTTTTCTCAACCAGTAAATCTAATAGTGCTTTTAGATCTGAATCAGAGTAGCGCGATTGTATAAAACTGAGTAACTCTTCGTTATGAATAATGAGCATTATCTTGGTTATTCGCTATTTGTTGAGTGTTATCAACCTCAATCTTACCGTTGCCTGTTGCCTCAACTCACCACACCCTAACCATAAGCGATAGCTTCTAACTGATCTACGACAGTTGTCAATTCTTCAACAATCGGGGTCACATTTCTTTTCCGAAAAGCACTGACTAAACTACGATAATACCACAGCGTTCCCTCTTTTCCACCCCGAAAGCGTTCCCAGATCTCTTCACCTAGAGTTTGATAGTCTCTCAAAATAGAACGGGCATTATGAATCTTATCCGCAGCAGAAATCAAAGCGACCTGATCTGACATCTTGGGAATATGGGCGATATAGGCTTCTTTGCGTTTTTGCCACGGGGGTTTTGGGGTTTGATCCGACTCCGTACACCCATCCACTAGAGTGGTCACTCTCTCCCCAAACTGTAAACGAATTGTTTCTCGGGTGGCAGCCCCGCCTTGGTCTTCTATGGCATCATGAAGCAGAGCAGCGATCGCGCAATCTTCATCTCCTCCATATTCCAGCACCAGACTGCATACGGTCAGAAGATGAGAAATATAAGGGCTGTGAGAACCTTTGCGCTTTTGCTTCAGATGGAGATCATTGGCAAAGGTGAGAGCTTGGCTAAAACGGGGAGAAAGTTTCATGAGAGTGGAGAAGCCATCAAGCGTTTTCTTCTTCTAGCATAAGAGATCAAAGGAAACTTCCAACTCCTCCTCTCTCCATCATTAACTAATCCGTGTTTCTAGATATTGAATGATCATCATTTCTTCTCCGGCTCGGGAGATAATCGTTTGGCGAGTGCGATAACGATCACCAATGAGTTTCAGTTCTTCTTCAAAGGCAGATCCGTTATATGCAGTCCGCAACCAAAGAGTATTGGGATCTTTTAGGGTATAGTCTGCAGTAATCGGTGTTGCAATGGCAAAACCGCGATCGCGATATAAGGTGTTTCCTAATGCTCCGAATAATGTAGAATCCTCTGACAGGACTTTTCCTGTTGCGTCATCTGTGCTGTGCCAACTGACTTTTGCACCACACAAAAACGTATTGCGGGGGAAATGATGTAATCCTTCTAAAATAGCCAGTTCTTCACTTCCCGCCTCTAGAAAGTCGATTTGCATATCGCTAGTGACTTCTTTCACCTTACCATCGGTTAAAGTATAGTAACGGCGTTGGGAGAGCCAGTGACCTGCGGTATTGTGGAAAAACTGGCTGATTAAGGGTTCGGTTTGGGTTAAAACGGGGCTTGATTGTACTTTCACGGATATCCTCGCGCTAACGTGCCTTACCAGAAAAGTTTACTTTTTTGGTATTCACTTTACATTGTTTAACAAAAATAAAGCAAATTGCTTCCATCTGCTGTAATAAATTTAGCGGAATCGGATCAAAATCAAACGAATGGCAAAAGTTGAACTGCGACAAGTCTCACGACGTTATGGTAAAACCAGTGCAATTGAGGAGATTTCCTTGAAAATCGCGGATGGAGAGTTTTGTGTTTTGGTGGGGCCATCTGGTTGTGGAAAGTCAACCCTGTTACGCGCGATCGCGGGACTAGAAACGGTAACTGAAGGCGGTATTTACATCGCGGATCAACTGGTGAATGACATTCCAGCGCGCGATCGCGATGTTGCCATGGTGTTTCAAAATTACGCCCTTTACCCACACCTCAGCGTCGCTGAGAACTTAGGATTTGGCTTAAAAATGCGGAAAACTCCCCCTGAAACGATTCAACAGCAAGTGCAAAAAATCGCCCAGTCTTTGGGAATTACGCACTTGCTCAATCGTAAACCGAAACAACTCTCTGGGGGACAACAACAGCGGGTTGCCCTTGGACGAGCCATTATTCGGCAACCACAAGCCTTTCTACTCGATGAACCCCTTTCTAACTTAGATGCTCAACTGCGAGAAGAAACCCGTGCTGAACTCAAACGCCTGCATCAAGAACTAGGTATTACAACCATCTACGTCACCCACGACCAAGGAGAAGCAATGACCCTCGCTGAACAACTGGTGGTGCTTGAGCAAGGACACATTCAGCAAATCGGCACACCAGACACTGTGTATCGTTTTCCAGCGAATCAGATGGTGGCTGGCTTTTTAGGTAGCCCTCCCATGAACTTTTTATTGGTGAAATATGCTGAGGGGCAATTCCATTGTGGCGAACAGTCTTTAGTGAGTCCTGATCGGATCGAGCAATCCCTTGATCTCAATGCAGAAAAAACATTTTCTCTTGGCATTCGCCCAGAAGCCATTTCCGTTGCTGATGCTTCTTCTCAGGAACACTTAGAAACCTTAAAAGTTAAAATAGACCTCATTGAACCTTTAGGTCGAGAAACCTTGTTGCGCGGTCAGGTTTTAGGTACTGATGAGAGTCTGAATTTCTTGGTATCGGGGATCTGGCAGGGTCAACGGGGGGAACACCTGAGTGTCAACGTGGATGTCAATCAATTATTGATTTTTCGCCAGACGAATGGAGAAAGACTTTATCCTAAAAATTGATAGGACATCATTGATCAGAGATAATAGTTAAAAGGTTTTACTTATAGTCGTATTTACAAGCCATTGCTGATCCTCAAAGCCATTAGGACGTTGTGTAACTCTCATGGTCAAAAAATTAGAAAAAATTATTGGTGAACGCTACCAAATTCTTAAGGAACTAGGGAGAGGGGCGTTTGGTCAGACCTATCTCGCCCAAGATTTGCAGCAACCCACTCAACCCAAGTGTGTGGTTAAGCACCTGAAACCGCAAGCCAGTGATGAGTTAACCTTAAAAGAGGCAAAACGACTCTTTGTCAGTGAAGCGGAGGTATTAGGTAAGCTCAGTGATAGTCCTCAAATCCCAAGTCTCATTGCTTATTATGGTGACAATTTTTGCTTAGTTCAAGAATTTGTTGATGGGCATGATTTAAGTAAAGAAATTCGAGTGGGACATCCCCTCAATGAAGAACAAATCATTGCCATTCTCAATAACCTTTTGCCAGTGCTCAGTTTTATCCATCAGAATAATGTCATTCACCGCGATATTAAACCCTCTAATATTCGTCGCGCTAAAAAAGATGGATCTTTGTTTTTAATTGATTTTGGGGCAGTGAAAGAAATTAAAACCCTCGTTTTGACAGGAGATGGGCAGCCGAAACCCAGTATTGTTGCGGGAACTCAAGGGTATATGCCCCCAGAACAGTTACGAGGAAGACCCCGACTCAATAGCGATATTTATGCGTTGGGCGTGATTTGTATTGAGGCGTTAACTGGAAAAGCAGCGACGCAGTTGGAAGAAGATCCAGAGACGGGAGATTTAAAGTGGCGAGAAGGACTAGAGGTTTCTGAGGAATTGGCAGAAATTTTGGAGACGATGACCCGAGCCGATTTTGGGGAACGGTATCAGTCTGCAGAAGCAGTGATCAAAGATTTAGAAGACTTAAATAAGACTGGAAAAACGGACTTAAAAGAACGGATTAAACAAAAGAAGCGCGATCGCGCTGGGAAAAAATGGTATTCTTGGCTGCCATTAGGGGGAGTTGCAGTGATGGTGGGCTTAGGAATCTTCTTGTTTCCCACGATCCGAGCCGTTTATTTATTTAATAAGGCAAATGGATTAGTGCGAGAGGGAGAATATCGGGACGCGATCGCGCTCTATGACAAAGGCTTAGAGAAATATGCAAGTTCGGCACAAGCCTGGCTGAATCGGGGGTTTGCTTTGGCTCAGTTGAGACGATTTGAAGAACAACTCTCCTCCTGCGATCAAGCGTTAGAATTTAATCCTGAGTTTGTGGAAGCCCTCAATTGCAAAGGATTAGCCCTTGATGAGTTGGGACGAAATGAGGAGGCGATCACCTTCTTTGAGCAAGCAGTGCAACTCGACCGAGATTTCTATCAAGCCTGGAATAATCAAGGGGAAGTCTTAATGGAACTGAAGCGTCAAGAAGAGGCTTTAGAAGCCTTTGATCGAGCAAAACTGTATGATCCAGACTACTTATTTGCTTGGAATAATCGCGGGAACGCCTTATTTCAGCTTGAACGCTATGCTGAGGCGATCGCTGCTTATGATGAAGCAATTGAAATCAATCCTGAGTATCCTTATCCTTGGAATGGAAGGGGAAATGCTCGCCGTAAGCTGGGACGTTACGAGAAAGCCATTGCTGACTATGATCAAGCGATCGAACTCAAATCTAACTTTTATGAGGCTTGGTACAATAAGGGACTGACTTTTCTTGCGATGGACGAAAAAGAAAAAGCACTTGCAGCATTTGATGAAGCGGTGCAAATCAAACCCGATTATCAAGCAGCCATTAATCTGAGATCCAAACTGCGCGATAATCTAAGTGACCAGTGATCGCGCTACGCCCTGGAAAAAGGAGAGCGGGAGAAAGGGACTTGGGGAACCAAGAACCAAGAACCAACAACAACGTTACTATAGTTTCATGTCTTTATTCAAGCAGAAATTCAGTCTAAGTCTCTTCATCACTGTCACTCTTCTGACAGCTTGTAGTGAGAGTATTCAACAAAGCCTTGCCCCTGATCCAAAACTCCAAGAACAAGAAAATACAACCTCTGAATCCTCTCCTGAAGAAACTTCTAATGAAGAACCTTCCCCGCAACCTGAAAATCAACCTCAGCAAGAGCCGACCGCGCCCCAACTCTCAGAAGCTGTTCCCGACAATATTCCATTATACCCAGACGCAACCTTAACGGGTCAAGAAACCAGTACAGAAACTGAATCGGGTACGATTGAACTAAGGGCGACCAGTGGCATGGACACGATTGCCAGTTTTTATGAGCAAGAATTAAGACAGCAAAACTGGGAGATTGTTACGCCTTTTTCTAGTGGTGCAACGATTGGTAAGCGTATTGTTAGGGCGGAATCGAATACACTAGAACTCAAGGTGACGATTTTTGAAGCCGAGGCTGGAGAAGAAACGAATCAAATCCTAATTGAATATCAACCGCTTACTGAAACCAGCAGTACCGAAACCTCACCAGAAGAGTCCTCAACTGAAACACCGACCACTCGCACCTTTACCGATTTAGAGCAAACCCCTGACCCCTTACAACCTTATGTGCAGGATATGGCGCAATTGGGACTTTTAAGCCCTGTTGAGAGTGACAACGCACAGGGAAAGCAGTTTGCACCGAATGAAGTGATTACCCGTCGTACCTTTGCCCGTTGGCTTTTTAACGCGAATAACCGATTTTATCGCGATCGCGCCAGCCAACAAATTCGCCGAGTCCAACAAGCACCAACCCCTGCTTTTACCGATATTTCTCCCTCAGACCCCGACTTTGGCATCATTCAAGGTTTAGCAGAAGCTGGCTTAATTCCGTCTCGTCTCACGGGTGATAGTACTGTTACCCGATTTCGCCCTGATGCACCCTTAACCCGAGAAACGCTTTTACTCTGGAAAGTTCCCCTCGATACCCGCAGTAATCTCCCCTCTGCAACCGTCAATACAGTTAAGGAAACTTGGGGCTTTCAAGATGCGGGAAAAATTGATCCTAAAGCCCTAGGCGCGATCGTTGCTGACTTTTCTAATGGGGAACAATCCACCTTACGGCGGGTGTTTGGCTATACCCAACTCTTACAACCTGAAAAAGCCGTCACCCGTGCTGAGGCGGCGGCTGCATTATGGTCGTTTGGAACGCAAGGGGAAACAATGACAGCGAAGGAGTTAACCCAAAACTGATCCCTTGAGGTTTTCTTGTCCAAACAAGGCTTTACTGTTCGATTCTCCTGCTTGTTTCAGTTGGCGCGTCAGTTGCACACTGGAACCGATAATGGCGACCCATTGAACCAGTAAGGAGAAGCCAAAAGCAGATGAGTTAATGAGAAATGCAGACAGGGGGAAAAAGGTAAAAGTGATTACATCGGGTAGTTGTAGAATGTTGCCAGCAACAGTAGGCACAAACATCAAACTGCTGAGGATAATCATGGCGAAAATGCTTCGTTTCTGGGTTTTCATCAGCAGCACCAGTTGAGTAATACAAGCATAGACTAAAAAGACACTACCAATCGACAAGAGTCTCACCCCAATCTCAGCCCGTTCATTATTGTTTAAGGGGAAGAAAACGATCGCTGTAGCAATAATTAAGCAGTTGAGAAGTAAGTTTAGCGTGATCGCCCCAGTTGCTGGACTCTGTTCACCCTGAATTAAATCTACAAAGAGATTACGACCTGCTTTACTATTTTTTTGATGGCGATATCTTGCCCAATCTTGTAAGGTTTGGCGATGGGGAGAAAGGGCAACAATTAATAACAGAAATCCCACAAATTCAATCGTGAATAGGATTGGAAAATTGTCTCCGCTTCGGTACTCATTAAAGGTCATAAACCCTAACAAAGAAAGGGTTAAACTAGCACTAACCCCATAACTCATGGCTTTACTTAAAAGGGTGGCATGGTTATTATGGAAGCGTCGTTTTAAGCCTTGCCAAATCCAATACGTCCACCAGGCATAGTTAACAATTAACAGCGCGATCGCGCTGGAAGCAGAGTTCCAAACGGGGAAGTTATACCAATGCAACGTCATCGCATCTTTGAGATTAAAGTAGTCGATGGTATCTAGGGAATGAGGCGTTTCTCCAACTAAATAAGGTAAGACTTTTCCTGGATAAAAGAGGGTCAACCAATCGGATGGATCATGATTAACCAGAGCATCATTATATCCACCTAATGTTGTTAGCCAAAGGAATAAAAAGACAATTCCTGTTCCTAACCAAGATTGAAAACTACCTAAACCAGCCGTCACTAAGCCATAGAGAAGGGCTGCACTAAAGAAAAAGGCGCAACTTGCCACTACCACTAAATAAAACCCTAAAATTAAGCTGAGGGGAATTTCAGCACTGATTCCAGCGACTAAATGCAGCGGTAATGCTAATAACATCACTGTATAAATTAAAATCGGAACTCCCAGAATTTTTCCGACCAAAAGATTGGTCACCGAACGAGGACTGAGACGAATAAAACTTAAAGTTCCACTTTGTTCCTCTTGAGCAAGATCACTAATTAAAACATACGTTCCTGCTGCTAATAAAACAATTAAAAAAGCAGCCGTTAAAAACGTAAATAAATCAAGCCACCACAGGGGCCAATTAACAATTAAATTTCCCGCCGTATCTTCCAAACAATAATTATTCGGAGGATTGTGCATTTGCGCTGCACTTAAATCTTTTGCAGGTGGGGTTCCAATACAGTAGCGATTCACTCGATTCGCTACAGAAGGAAGTTCCCCCATAAATCCCAAAAAAATCAACAGTTGGCTTAATAAAGATGCGACTATTGCAATGGAAAGATTGCGACCTTTCCAACGTCCTTTGATTTCTCGCACCAGTTGCGGATTCCAGTCACTGATGCGCGATCGCGCGGATTCTAGCATATCAACAACAACTCCTTATTGCTTTCTCGTTATGACCGAGCGTTAGACTACCCTAACCATGGACACTTGACCATCTGTCCCACTGCTTGCGGTCGTTATAGAATTGGCTTCAGTATAGCTCGTTTCAACTTTGACAACGAATAATCTTAGTTAAGTTATTGAGTTAACATAATGATTAATTCGTATTTCAACTTGAAGAAAATGGTTACAACAACTCCTCATTACACTCCCCAAGAATACTTAGAGTTAGAAGAAACAACAGAAGAAAGATCTGAATATCGCGATGGAGAAATTATTCCGATGACGGGCGGAACAACCAACGACAATGAAATCTCACTCAATTTAGCATCTCACTTTAAATTTGGCTTAAGAAAACGTAATTATCGAGTTTATATTGGCGATATTAAAGTATGGATTCCTCGTTATCGTCAATATACTTATCCTGATGTGATGGTCATCTCCGGTGATCCGATCTATGCAGATCAAGGAACAACAACCGTCATGAATCCCATTTTAATTACAGAAGTTTTATCGAACTCGACTAAAAACTATGATCAAGGAGATAAATTCTCCGCTTATCGTTCTATTCCCGAACTGCAAGAATATATTTTAATTGACCAAACGCGATATCATGTCATGCAATATGTCAAGCAAAATGATCAGCAATGGTTATTAACTGAATATCAAGATCAAACCGCAAAAATTGTTTTTGAATCCTTAAAGTTTGAAATCACTTTACTGGATTTGTACGATGGAGTTGATTTCAATCTCGCTTAACTGGCTTGTTTATGATCCAGTTGTAAAAAGAGTTTTTCTAAATCTTGTTTTTGCGTGTGAAATTCGGTAATTTGAAAGCCTAAATCCAGCAGCGATCGCAGCAATTCTGATTGATCATTTTCCGTTCCGCTAAACTCAACTTTAATTTGCTTTTCAGAAGCCATCACTTCATAAGTTTCAACGCCTTGAAATCGCGATAACACTTTTGCTAATTCTTCCACTCGATCAACAGTAGAAATGATTAATTCTTGTTGGGGATAACGTTGGTAAAGATCAGCCAAAGAGGTACTTTCGACTAAATACCCTAATTCCATAATGCCAATAGATGTACAAAGTTCGGCGAGATCGCTTAAGACATGAGAAGAGATTAAAATCGTCATTCCCGCTTCTTGTAACACTTTAATAATCTCTCGAAACTGTTGACGAGAAATGGGATCGAGTCCAGAAACAGGTTCGTCTAACAGTAATACAATCGGTTCATGAATAATGGTTCGCGCTAAACTCAACCGTTGACGCATTCCTCGGGATAAAGTTGAAATCAGACTTTTGCGCTTCGAGGTCAGTTGAACTAACTCCAACACCTCTTCTAAGCGACGACGGAGTTGCGGTTGACGGAGATAATAAAGGCGACCGAAATATTCTAAATAATCCCAAACCGTTAGATCATCATAAAGGGGAAAATCATCAGGAAGATAGCCTAAGCGACGCTTGAGAGGAAAATAAGAGTGATTAAAGCGTACTGGTTCATCAAACCAATAGACTTCGCCTACTGTTGGTTCTTCTACCCCTGCTAGCATCTGGATGAGTGTGGTTTTTCCCGCGCCGTTAGGTCCGATTAATCCATAGACTTCTCCACTTTCAATGGTTAAGTCAACATCATAAACCGCTAAAGCGCGATCGTATTGTTTTGTGAGTCCGCGAGTTTCAATGGCTAAATCGTTCATGGTCACATTCTAAAGTGAGACATCAAGAATTGATAATGAGGGCACTTTCTGCTCCAATGATAGTCAACTAATAAGCAAGAAATGACATATTATCGCTGTCAATCAATGTTATTTGCTGATGTTCCTCCTTCTTCCCAACCCGCCCTAGAAACGATTGTTCCCACCCATAATCCCGATCAAGTGGCTTTCCTTGAACCGCTAGATCCCATTAACAGTAGAGAAAAAATTACCCATGTTCAAATTCAGGTGCGAGGGGGACAAACCCAACAGTGGAAAATTGCACAGGGGGAGACCTCCTCTCCTCAAGGGGTGTTGGAAGTGATGGCGGATCGTCAAACTTATAATCCGCAAACACAGGTGATTACAGCAGAAGGAAATGTGACGGTGCGCTTCGCGCAAGGAGTTTTGGTTGCGGATCAGTTAAAAATTAATACGGAAACTCGGATGGCGGTGGGAACTGGAAATGTCAGTTTTCAGCGCGGGGAACAAGTTTTAAACGGCGATCGCTTCGAGTACAATTTTCTGCAAGATGAAGGGGTTATTAAAAACGGAAGTGGAGAAGTTTATCAACCGACTCTCAGCCGTGATATTTCTTTTGGCTTAAGGGGGAGGAGTGAAGACAATTTACCCCCAACGCCAGTGGAAGATGAACCGATTCAGGATGTGGCGCAAGAAACCCAATATCAGTTCTCTGTGGGAGGAGGACGCGGAGTAGAAAACTTTTCCTCTCCCGAGACAGGAGGGGGACTGAATCGCTTGCGTTTTGCTGCGGATGAAATTGTCATTGATGGGGGAAACTGGACAGCCACTAATGTTCGGATTACCAATGATCCCTTTTCACCACCAGAATTAGAACTGCGTGCGGATACAGCACAGTTTCGTCAACTGGGTCCCTTACGAGATGAAATTGTGACCTCGGATCAGCGTTTAGTGTTTGATGATGGGTTATCTGTTCCCATTCCCCGTAACCGCATTGTTTTAGACCGACGGGAACGATCGCCAGGTCTGGTTGATTTTGGGTTTGATTCTGACGATCGCGGTGGCTTATATCTTGAAAGAGAATTTACCTTATTTGAAACACCGACCTGGAATTTTCAGGTTACCCCGCAATACTTTGTTCAACAAGCCTTGTTAGATGATTCCATTACCGATGCGGGTGTATTTGGAATTGAAGGGGAACTCACTGGACAGTTTAGTCCTCGCACTCGTTTAACCGCACAAGGGGAACTGACAGGGTTTGAAGAGGATGTCTTAGAAGATAACTTACGAGGAAGTCTGCGTTTACAACAAGCAGTTGGACGAGGAAGCGGACAACATAATCTGAGTTTAGAAGCTAGTTTTCGCGATCGGCTGTTTAATGGGTCTCTGGGTTTTCAAACGGTTCAAAGCAGTATTGGGGCTGTGATTGCATCTCCCAACTTTACTTTGGGTGAGAGTGGGATTAATTTACGATACCAAGGAGGCGTTCAGCGCGTTAATGCGGAAACAGATGTGGAAGAATTGCTAGAACCGAACCGCGAAAACGATCGCGTGACTTTGACTCGGTATCAAGCAGCAACTGGGTTAAGTTGGGAAACCTCTCTCTGGGAAGGGGAAACATTACCCGCAACCGCAGAACAAGGATTACGCTATACCCCCAGTCCCGTTCGTCCCAACCTGCGTTTAGAAACAGGAGTCACAGGAGTCACCAGTCTTTACAGTAATGGCGATGACCAAAACTCCCTGAGTTTAAGTTTAGGATTGAACGGACAATTTGGTCACTTCTCCCGAGAAACCTTAGACTACACCAGTTTTAATATCAGTTATACGCAAGCGATTGGCGATGGCGAATCCCCTTTTGAATTTGATCGGTTGGTGGATCGCAAACGCCTTTCTTTTGGGGTTCTGCAACAAGTTTATGGTCCCTTTCTCGCGGGAGTTCAAACCTCCATCAATCTGGATGATGGTGACGTGATTAGTAGTAATTTCATCCTTGAATACTCTCGTCGCAGTTATAACCTACGCCTCCGCTATAATCCAACGCAAGAAATCGGTTCGGTTTCCATTCGGATTAATGGCTTTAACTGGAATGGATCGTCAAATGCGTTTGATCGGGTGCGGTCAGTTGAGGATGGTGTCATTCAGGAGTGAATTACGGTAAAACGGAATTTGAGATTTCGGTTCGCCTCACTGATTCCATCGCGATCTCTTTGCCATGATGAAAATTGAACTAAGAGGTAAAGCAAAGCAGTGTAAACGGTGAATCTCTTTTAGGAGGTGAATGCTGTATGGCACTTGTACGCTGGAATCCTACGGCTGATATGGATCTTTTCCGTCGTCAAATGGATCGCCTCTTTGATGAAATGACAGGTGAACGTCCATTTGATCTCCAAGAATGGAATCCTGCGATCGAGCTAAACGATGCTGGGGAAAACCTGATGCTAAAAGCACAACTACCTGGTCTTAGCGAAGATGATATTGATGTCACGGTTAACCGCGACTCAGTAACCATCAGTGGCGAGTATCGTCACGAAGATCATAGTGAACGCACCTATGGCTCTGAATTCCGCTATGGTAAGTTCAGTCGTACCATTGGCTTACCAGTGGGAATCAAGCAAGACCAAGTAGAAGCGGACTATACTAACGGTATTCTCAGCCTGCGTCTCCCGAAAGTGGATGATGCAGTGAACCGCAAAGTTAAAATTAACTTAGGTGCTCAGTCTAATCAAGCCATTGCAGGAAGCCAACAGTCCTAACGGGATCGCCTCTTAGGTAACTGAGTTGTCCCCTTTCCCCTGTGGAAGGGGGCTTCTTTTCATTCCCATCGATCGCGCAGCGCAGGAGAGAAAACCCATGGTATAATGAACTACCTAAAAGAATAGAGGATCAAGGTCACGGGTGCAGAACTCGGATCGATGTCGTGGTTTTAAAAAGTAGGCTTAAATTATGAAAGTAGTTATTCTCGGTGGCGATGGCTTTTGCGGATGGCCCACTTCCCTACATTTGTCGAAAGCAGGTCATGAGGTGATTATTCTAGATAACCTGTCTCGACGCAACATAGACAATGAGTTAGAAGCAGGTTCTCTCACTCCCGTTTCTCCGATGGGGGTTCGTCTTGCAGCATGGGAAGAAGTCAGTGGTCAGAAAATTGAATTTTACAATCTCGATATTGCACAAGAGTATGATCGCCTCCTGAAATTACTCTGTGACGAAAAACCAGATGCAATCGTGCATTTCGCAGAACAACGGGCTGCGCCTTATTCTATGAAATCCCCCCGTCATCGCCGTTATACTGTAGATAACAACATTAATGCGACTCATAATACACTCTGCGCGATCGCGGAATCGGGATTAGATGTTCATCTGGTTCACCTCGGAACCATGGGCGTTTATGGCTATGGTACAGCAGGGATGAAAATCCCAGAAGGATATCTCGATATTGAAGTCGTTACTGAGGAAGGACAACGGATTCCCCAACAGATTCTGTATCCCCCCAATCCTGGTAGTGTCTATCACATGACCAAAACTCAAGATCAGTTATTGTTCGCTTATTACAACAAAAATGATGGCGTTCGCGTCACCGACTTACACCAAGGAATTGTTTGGGGAACCGATACCGAAGAAACCAAATTAGATGAACGGTTAATTAATCGCTTTGACTATGATGGGGACTATGGAACGGTTCTCAATCGTTTCTTAATGCAAGCTGCAATTGGTTATCCCTTAACCGTCCATGGGACAGGAGGACAAACTCGCGCCTTTATTCATATCCAAAATACGGTTCGCTGTATTGAACTGGCGTTGCAATATCCCCCTGAAAAAGGCGAACGGGTCAAAATCTTAAACCAAATGACCGAAACCCACCGCGTTCGCGATTTAGCCAAGCTGATTGCCAGTTTAACGAAGAGTGAAGTTGCTTATGTGGAAAATCCCCGTAAAGAAGCAGCAGAAAACGATCTCAAGGTTGATAATAGCTGCTTCCTAGAAATGGGATTAAAACCAACGACTCTCGCTGAAGGTTTACTTCATGAAGTGACCGAAATTGCTAAAAAATATGCGGATAACGCCGATCTCTCTAAAATTCCTTGCACCTCAGTTTGGACAAAAGACCAAAAAGCGGGGATTCCCGAAATGAAAGAGGAAGTTACATCGGGTAATGGTTAGGGATAGTGTCAATTAGAAAACTGTCACCTCAAATTGTCGCTCTCGGGTTAGAGATCGTTATTGTGTAATCAGTGGTGAGTGAGGAGTAATCGAACGGGAAGGCTCTAGGGGTCGAAACAAGGCAAGACTCCCTAGAGTCTTTTCATTTCTTGCTTGGCTTTTTTCCTAACGGTTCTTTGTTCGCAACACCAACGGGACGCGGGAAACGAGCATCCGTCGGTTCAGTTTTTTGCAAGTATAAACAGTGGCGTTCGCTATGGCTGATCGGGGTCGAAAATCCCTGTACATCCTCAATGACACCCCCTAATTCTGCTAAGGCTTCACTTAATTCTGCTTCTTCTTCCACGGTCCAGCGTCCCCGATACAAAATCGCCATTCCCCCCACTTTCAGAAAGGGAAAGGCATATTCGGCACAAACTGGGGCTGCTGCAACCGCCCGAACTAGGGCAATATCATAATTTTCTTGCTGTTTTCGTTGTTCAGCAAAGGCTTCTGCGCGGGCTGCAACTGCATTTACGCCTGAGAGTCCTAACTGAGAAATTAAGGTCTTGAGATAAGCAATTTTCTTTTGGGTGGAATCGAGAAGTGTGATCTGAGATTGAGGCAGCGCGATCGCGCAAGGTAAACCAGGAAACCCCCCTCCTGTGCCAATATCAATAAAAGAAGCTGTGGTTAAATTCTCCAAGCCTAACGGAATCAGAGAACATAATGAATCCCACAAATGCTTTTCCCAGAAGGCTTCCGGTTCAGTGATGCGAGTTAAATTACATTGTTGATTTCCCGCTAAAATGCCTTGATAAAGTTGTTCAAACTGTTTTTGCTGTTGGGGAGAAGGCGACCAGTCTAAAGTGGTTTGCCAAAGATTATTTAAGTCTGGAAGCATAGTGATTTTAAATCAGTAAACATTAAGTACCTTTTCCGACACACTCATTGAGGAAACCAATCATCATCTAGGGCTTGAGAAAGAGTAATTCTAGCATCAGAGGGAAGAGAAAATAACTTGGAAACGGATTTAATCGCAGTGGGATAAGCCTTTTCATACAAAGTGGGTAGCTGGGGACGAAGACTAGGGCTATCTTCAAGCAGATCTTGAATTTGAGCGCGAAAATTGACAATTTCAGAAGCCCAGTGATGACCCACTCTTCCTTTCTCTGATTCCCAATAGGCTAATTTTAATAAGTGTTCTAGCAAACGGGTTAGTAAACTCAGAAGGGCGCGTTTTTCGCTTTTTCCCATGCTTTCCAATTCTTCAATTAAATGAGTCCACTCGATCGCGCCAAAATTCTGTTCCTGAAGATGATGAACTGTGGTTTGCACCCAATGATAATAATCCGTTTCATACAGGGATGATGATTTCATAGTGAACTAAAGATTCATAATTTCTACAGGTTCAATCTCATCCGCAGGGGTAAACCCAAACACTTGCGAATAGAAATAAAACTCGCCATCCAAAGCCCGTTTAATATTTTCAGCGCGACGGAAGCCATGTTGTTCCCCTGCAAACGGGACATACGCCACGGGTAAGCCTTTCTGTTTAATTGCTTCCACCATTTTTTCGGCTTGATTCGGGGGAACGACTTTATCTTCTAAGCCTTGGAAAAAGATCACGGGACAAGACAGTTGTTCGGTATGATAGATGGGCGATCGCGCATCATAAATTGCTTTTTCTTTTGGATAATCTCCCACTAACCGATCTAAATACCGCGATTCAAACTTGTGGGTTTCTTGGGCTAACGCTTCTAAATCGCTGACACCATAATGACTCGCCCCCGCTTGGAAAGTATCACGGAACGTCAACGCAGCCAAAGTGGTATAACCCCCAGCACTTCCCCCAGTAATGGCTAAGCGATTTCCATCCACTTTTCCCATCTCGGCTAAATATCGCGCTGCATTCGCACAGTCATCAACATCCACAATCCCCCAATTTTTCAGTAACCGTTTTCGATATTCTCGTCCATAACCAGTGCTTCCCCCATAGTTGACATCTACAAAACCAAATCCGCGACTGGTCCAATATTGAATTTTTAAGTTGAAGCGAGGGCTAGTGGCTGCGGTGGGACCGCCATGACTTTTGACGATTAACGGGGGTAACTCGCCTTCGGGTGCAGTATAATCTTTATTTTGCGGGGGATAGAACCACGCATAAGCGGTTTTGTCTCCTGTGGTGGGAAACGCGATCGGTTCGGGAACGGATAAATAACCTGTGTCAATCTCTAAACTCGTTGACCGTTTCAAGATGCGACTTTCTCCACTCGATAAGTTCAGATTCACCACTGCTGTGGGTTCCGTTGCGGATCCGCCAATCAAAACGACCTCATCTCCTTGGACATGAATCGAACCCAGATCCGTATAAGGAACATCGAGGGTTTCTAAGATTTTGGTTTGCGTATTTAATCTCGCCAGATACCACTGTCCATTTTGGGTATAAGTGCAAATTATTTCGTCTGAGGAAATAAAATCATATAAAGACAGACCAAACACCCAATGCGGCGATCCAAACTCTGCTTCCATCTCATATAATGCTTCTACCGTTCCCTGAGCATTGAGACGGTATAAATTCCACCAATTATTCCGATCCGAGACAAAATACAATTGTCCATCAGGCGACCATAGAGGATGACAAACGGCTTCATCTTTCCCGCCAGCAATAACTTTAATATCACTGACACTTCCATCTGCATTAACCGTTCCCACACAAAGTTCGGTATCATCCCAAGGCATATTCGGATGATTCCACTGTACCCACGCTAACTGTTTTCCGTCTGGACTGAGGCGAGGGGAAACATAAAAATCGTAACCTGAAACCAGAGAATGAACTTTTCCTGTGTTTAAGTCAACGCTAGCGATATAGTTTTCAGGTTCAGCATCTACGGTGTCATGGTCTTCACAAATACAAATTAAACGATCGCGCTGTTTGTCCAGTAAAGGTTCAGCATAACAACGATTCGCCTCTGCGGTGAGAGGTTCGGGATCCACTTGTGGCGATTTACGATAGAGACGTTGATCCGAAAAATGGGAGAAATAAACCGTCCCCGCAGCCACTAGAAACGCGCCTCCTCCGTATTCATGGACTCGCGTGCGAACGTTGTAAGGGTGTGGCGTGACCTCTTCTATTGTTCCTTGGGGAGTCCGTCTCACTAAAACATATCGTCCGCCTTCAGAGGGGCGTGCTTCGATCCAATAGATATCTTGATGATCGTAAACGACACCTCCTAAGCCAATACTTTCTGAAACAATTAAATCGGAACTAATGGGAGATTTCCAACTGCCATATCCGCTAACGGTTAAACTTGCCATTTGATATCACGTCTGTTTATCGGCTCTTACTCTATTCTGACATTATTTTTGTTATTTGTTGATTGTTTTTTGTTCTTCGTTAATAATGGAATTGGTTTGTTCATCATCTTCACTGACTGATTTTTTAGATAAAATGTGATCAGTTTGTTATATTAGAAAACATCAATGGCAAGTTCAATCAGGAAATAAAATGACGGTAAATTCCGTTTACGATGTATTAATTATTGGCGCGGGTCCTGTGGGTTTAGCAACCGCAGTGGGACTGTATCAACGGGGGATTCAGAATCTATTAATCATTGATCAAACTCGTGCTTTTCGTCAAGCTGGACAAACCGTTGATTTATTACCGAATGGCTTAAAAGCGCTAAGAAGTTTAAGTAATGAGGCGTATGAAAAGTGTAAATTTGTTGCTTACGCTGCTACTTCTAATTCCACTTGGAAACGTCGGAACTTACAAGGAGAAGTGAGTTCTTCTGTTTCTATCAATTTTGATGATTGGTTTCAAGCGTATGGGGAAGGAAGAATTTCTCTCCCGTGGTATGAGATTCAAACCCAATTACGCCAACTCTTACCCTCAGAAAAAATAAAAGTTAATACGCGCTGTGTCAATGTCAAAGAAGAAAATAATTTAGTCGCAATTGATTGTATTGTTAACCAGCCGAGTGAAAAGAATCCCTTTGCACATTGGAATGATTCCACTCAAACGATTCAAACCAGAGATGAATATGAATCAGTTGAGGGAACGATAAAAGCAAAACTGGTGCTTGCTGCGGATGGAATTAATTCTACGGTTCGGAAACTTTTATATGAAAATACAGCGTTAGAAAAATGGGCAAAACCGCAATATTCAGGGTATGGCGCGATTGGTTGTTTGAGTGTTGAAAATATTCCTGATGAAACAGTAGAAGGATTAGAAACTAATTATTTACAGCGCGATCGCGTTGTTACGGTTACCCCAGAAGAAAACAACAGTAATTCCAGAATTATTTTACTTCGTAAAGATACAAATACATTTGGATATCTCCTGCATTTTCCCGTCCAACTTGATGTGATGCTTAATTCTTCTCGGAATGAATTAATTAATCTAGCAGTAGAAACCTTAAAAGCTGCAGGTTATCCGCCAGCGTTTTCTCAACTGGTTCAACTCTCAAATCCTGAACAATTAATCACCCGCCCTTACTATATTCATCCTGCGAATATTCCCGTTAAAACTGATAAAATTTGGAGCCAAGGACGAGTGGCTTTAGTGGGAGATTCTGCTCATGGAATGCCTCCATTTAATGCCCAAGGAACGAACCAAGGATTTGAAGATGCTTTAGTGATTGTCAAACAACTGATCCGTTTATTTAAAAATAAAAACTTAGATGATCAAGCAGCAATTGATCGCGCCTTTCAAGAGTATGAAAAAGAGCGTCGTCCCTTTATGGAAAAAATGCAAACTGCAACGATGAATAGTCACCGTTGGACACAAGCTGACTGGACAGAATATGGACAACAAGTTTATTCTCGTCACTTGAGTTTAGAGTGAGAGTATGAACGAAGAACAAACAACAATGTAAAGACGTTCCATGGAACGTCTCTAAATAACAAATAACAAATAACAAATGAGTCAATGTTCTTAGCGCAAGAAAAAAGTCAGAAGTTAGCCGTCATTTTAGCCATGGTGAGTGCAGTTACCCCACTCTCAGGGCTGCATAAATTTTATTTAGGACAACTGTGGTGGGGGTTAGCTTATTTATTTCTATCCATTACCTTAACGCCACCAATAACGGAAATGGGGATTTTGTCTTATTTTGGAATTGCACAAGTTGCAAGTCTCCTAGAAGGAATTTGGTATTTTATGCAGCCAGAAGAAAGTTTTCAGCAACGGTTTAATTCTCATCCTATATCTCACCTAGCAAACCCAAGTCAAGCTAAATTTAACCCGAAATTAGTAGGAGAAACCGCCGAAGCCATTCAACGGTTGGATCAATTACGGGAAAACGGGTTACTCTCAGAGTATGAATTTGAACAACAGCGTCGTCAGTTGCTCGATCGAATTAAGAAATAAGATGGTGTCTTTGAATCCTCGGTTATTGTGGTTGCGAAATAAAATTAAAAATGATCCCTACTATCGCTTTCAATCTTTAGAAGAAATCGCGATCGCGCAACAATTAAAGATTAAAATTGAAGTGAATTCCGCCACCGTTGATGATTGGTTGCGTCTGCCTGGGTTTTCTATTCGTCAAGCCCAAACCCTGACCCAATTAACCGCCAGTGGCATTCAATTCTACTCTGTGGAAGATATTGCAGCAGCGTTAAACCTCCCCGTACAACGCCTAAAACCTCTTGCGCCCATTCTCAGTTTTACCTTCAATGATCCAGAAAGTGCCTTAGCCCCAGCTTTAGTTAATATTAATACAGCAACGCCAGAAGAATTGGTTACACTTCCTTTCTTCGATCAAACCCTAGCGGAGACTGTTGTTGAGAATCGTCTCTGTTACGGCAATTATCGCCATTTAGCAGACCTTCATCAACGCCTTGGTTTAGATGCTCAATTAACCGCTCAGTTGATGTATTATCTACGCTTTTGAGAAAGGTTTCAGATTTCTTACAATGGAAGAGGGTACTCTAGCCTCTTCAACCATCTGGCATAGCCATCAATGATGTTAAGGTTTAAACCGTCTCAAGGAAAGGGTTTTGAAGAAATTGAACATACTGCGGATTGGGCATATCGCGTGAGGGGTAAGAATTTAGCAGAATTGTTCATTGAAGCAGCTTGGGGGCTTTATACGTTAGCAGGAATGGACTTAGCACTAGGCATTCGGATCACGCGAACCATTAAACTGAACGCAATTGATCCCGAAAGTCTATTAGTGGCTTGGTTAAATGAGTTGCTGTATTTCCATGACAGTGAGGGGTTAGGCTTTGAGGAAATCAGCATTAAGCATCTGGATAACACCCGTTTAGAAGCTCAACTCACGGGTGCGCCTGTTCAGCAATGGCAAAAGGAGATCAAAGCGGTCACCTATCATGATTTATCCATTCGTAACACTAAATCAGGGCTAGAAGTAACGATTGTCTTGGATGTATAACGTTTTAATACGCCCACCCAATTAAAGCACAGGAGGGCGAATCATGATTAGAAAACAAGATTTGCATCGTCTCGATCACTATCTGTGGGAAATTCCAACATCATTCCATCCCGAGATGAAGATACCAGTTTGGATTTTTGCCGATGAAGAATTAATGGAAGCAGCCCTCGGTGATTTATCCATTACCCAAGCGGTTAATGTTGCTTGTTTACCGAGTTTAGTGGGGCATATCGCGGTCATGCCTGATGTTCACCAAGGATACGGAATGCCCATTGGTGGGGTGATGGCTTCCCAACTCCCAGACGGAATTATTTCGCCAGGAGCCGTGGGTTATGATATCAACTGCGGGGTCAGGGTTTTAGCGTCTCAAATTCACTACCAGAGTGCGATTCCCTATTTACATGATTTAGCAAAAACGTTATATCACAATTGTCCCAGTGGGGTTGGTCGAGGCGGTAGTTTACCCTTATCACCCAAAGAATTTAGTGAAGTTTGTCGAGAAGGGGCGCGTTGGGATCTCGCTCAAGGCTACGCAATTCCAGAAGATTTAGAGCGAACAGAAGAATTTGGCTGCTTAGAAGGGGCAGATCCGACACAAGCCAGTAAACGGGCAAAACAACGCGGAAAAGACCAGTTAGGAACTCTCGGTGCAGGGAATCATTTTCTGGAAGTGGATGTAGTTGAGGACGTTTTTGATCCCGAAGCAGCAGCAGTCATGGGTTTAGAAAAAGGCTGTCTGGCAGTACAAATTCACTGTGGTTCTCGCGGATTTGGACATCAAATTTGTACTGATTATGTGCAAGATTTTCAAAAGGCAGTCCTCAATTATGGAATTCAATTACCAGATCGAGAATTGGTTTGTGCGCCGTTGAATTCTCCAGAAGGGGAAGGCTATTTAACTGCCATGAAAGCAGCAGCTAATTTTGCTTTTGCCAACCGTCAAGCCCTGGCTTATCATGCCCGCCGTAGTTTTGAAGCCGTCTTTGGTGCTCAAGCAGACTATCCGCCCCTGCGTCAAGTTTATGATATTGCCCATAACATGGCAAAAATTGAAACTCATGTCATTGGTGGGGAAGAAATGACGGTTTGTGTCCATCGTAAAGGGGCAACGCGAGCGTTTGGTCCGGGATTTGTCGGATTACCCCCTGAATATCGCCCCTTTGGGCAACCGGTGCTTGTTCCGGGTTCTATGGGAACGGAAAGTTGGATTCTTTTAGGCACTCCAACCAATGAAAAACTTTCTTTTGGATCAAGCTGTCATGGGGCGGGGCGCGTCATGAGTCGTCGTCAGGCAAAACGCACGATTCGCGGGGATCGCTTGCGGGAACAACTCGAAAAAGACGGTATTGCCATCTGTGCCGGTTCCATGCCTGGACTGGCGGAAGAAGCCCCACAAGCCTATAAAAATGTGAATCGAGTGGTGGAAACGGTCAGTCAAGCGGGAATTGCTCGGAAAGTGGCTCGGTTACATCCCGTTGCTGTGATTAAAGGTTAGGAGGTTAAACCAATGAACAAACAATTTCGCGATCGCGCTGAAGCGGGTCAATTACTGGCGCAACAGCTTCAATCCAGTTATGGCAATCGCTCTGATGTCCTCGTGTTAGGCTTGCCTCGCGGTGGCATCCCCGTTGCCTATGAAATTGCTCAGGTGCTCAAAGCCCCCTTAGATGTCTGTTTGGTGCGGAAATTGGGGGTGCCAGGACATGAAGAGTTAGCCATGGGAGCCATTAGTGCTAAGCAAGGGATGGTACTGAATCAAGAGATTGTGCAATCCTTAGACATTTCTCAGAAAACTATTGACCGCGTGGCAGCTTCAGAACGTGAGGAATTAGAACGGCGCGATCGCGCTTATCGGGGAGATCGTCCTGCACCTGCAATCCGTGATCACACCGTCATTCTGGTTGATGATGGCATTGCCACTGGCTCCACGGTGAAAGCAGCTTTATCAACCATTCAACAACAAAAGCCCAAACATCTCGTCATTGCTGTACCAGTTGCACCGCCTACTGTTTGCAAGGAACTGAAAGCGCAGGTGGATGAAGTAGTATGTCTTCTCACGCCAGAGTGGCTTTCGGCAATTGGTTTATGGTACGAAAACTTCTCTCAAACCAGTGATGAAGAAGTCCGTCAATTCCTAAAACAGGCAGTTCCACTATTTTAAAGACTGCCCTAAATTACCGAATCGGCATTGATTTTGCTTGGACGGCTTTTTGATAGAGGTTTTCTAGCTGTGTCAGATTGCAGTTGAGGGTATAACGATCTAAGACGCGCGATCGCGCTTTTTCTCCTAAGACTTTCGTTAACTCAGGATGATCATTCAATACAGGAAGTAAGGTTTTCAGTTGCGTTGTTACCCGATTGGTACTTAAAACAACCCCCGCCCCTTCTTCTAACACTTCTCCATCCGCACCAGCATCCGTCGCCACACAAGCGATTCCGCACGCCATTCCTTCCAGTAAGGATAAGGATAACCCCTCGACAAGAGAAGGCAGAATAAACACATCCGCAGCCCTGAGAATATCAATCCGTTGCTGTTCATCAGCGACAAACCCCAGCCAAATCACACCATGACGCTTGTTGTAAAAAGGCTTCAGAGAACTCACGAGGGGGCCATCTCCCACAATAACTAACTTGGAGTCATTATCAAAGCGACAATATTTCCAAGCCCGCAGCAACGATTCAACATTTTTTTCCGCCGAGACACGCCCTTGATAGACAAATAAGCGTTCCGCCCCAAAATGAGCCTTTAAATCGGATTGTCCTGGAGAATATCGCGTTTCATCCACGCCATTGGGAATGACCGCTAATTTTTCTTCGGGAACCCCCAAACGCATTAATAAATCCCGTTGAATGCGAGAAAAGATAATCACGCCGTCATAATGGGCGAGAAAGGGCGCGTAGAGTTGATAGGTGAGGAATTGGGTGCTGGATTTGAGATTGCGGAGTTTGCTATCAAACGGCGGGTGAAACGTGGCGACAAGGGGAATATTGAGGTCTTTGCAGATTTCAGGAAGACGGAAATCCAGAGGAGAAAGCGTCAGAGACGCATGAACTAGATCGGGTTTCAGTTCTTGCAGCGATCGCCGCAACATATTGGTTGAGCCTAAGGTGGGAATGGTATAGACTTGAGATTTATAAATAAACGGTAAAAGCACCTCCTGACAGTTGGGCCAGTTATCTGAGGGGTGTTCCTCTTGGGCAAAATGAAGAAAACTGACCTCATACCCGCGTTCTAGCAAGGCATGAGTGATGTTACGACTGTAGGTGACATTCCCACAAAAAGGTGATTTTTTTCCCAACCAGGCGATGTGCATGCAACTAAAAACTCAACAATGAATAATGGGGATTGGACACTAATCCCGCATCTTAGATGAAGATTATAATGACCAACCGCCAAACGGAGAACGGCGTTTTTTGAAAACACCGCGACGGGTAACAAAGGATTAATTTTTACCAGTCTTCTCCTGAGAAATATACCAAGTTAAGAGTCCTCCTGCGATCGCGATTCCAGCTAAACTCAATAAAACGGCTGCTAAACCAAAGATGGTTTCGGCAACACTCGCCAACGCTAAAGGTAAACTCAAAGCAATATTAACAGCATTATTCTGCAAGCCAAATACTTTTCCCCGTTTGTTCTCTGGGGTTTCTTCCTGAATGGTGGTTTGCATGGGAATCCCCACCAAGGAGGCAAAAAAGCCTAAAAGGGTGGTCATAATAAAGGCGAGGGTCATATTGCTTGTAAAAAAGGCTAAACCAGCTAATGCACCCGCCATACCAAATGAGCCCCATAAGCCCAATTGTGCGCGAGAGAGAGCCTGTCCCCAATTGCCTAAGAAAGTTGCCCCCACTGCCATGCCAACGCCCGCAGCAGCTAAAATAAAGCCAAACTGATCGGATTCTAAGTTGGGTAGGGTTTCGGCTAAACGAACCGCTAACACGGCTAAGGCAGCAAAGACACAGAAAAGAATAATTAACTGTACCATGGCATTGCGAACGCGGTGATTTTGCCGTAAATATTGTACGCCTTCCCAAATATCTTGGAAAACGTGGGGACGTTCTTCCTTAACGTGAATTTTTTCTTTGGGGTTTAGGGGAAGTAAAACCAATCCCGCGATCGCGTAACCTGCGCCAACAACAATCTCTTTACTAAAATCCCAAGTCAATCCTAGCCCGTGAGCAAAGGTTTCGGTTAAATCTAATAAGGGTTCTCCCACCGCAAAGCCAATAATCACGGAAGCCATCATGGTTGTGGTGTAAAGGGAGTTTGCAGGAAGCAGATTTTGTCGTTTAACTAATAAGGGGATTGCGGTCTGTTCTGCGGGCGCGAAAAACTGGGTCAGGGTGGAAACGAAGAAGGTAATCACTAAAAGACACCAGAAGCCCACGGGTAAATTAAACCATGGCGGTAAATCTTCAGCAAAATAGAGTAAGGGGGGAACTGACCAAACTAATAATCCTCGAACAAGATTGGTTCCGACGAGAACGCCTTTTTTCGACCAGCGATCGACATAAACCCCAGCCAGAGAGCCAAACAGGACGGCGGGAATGGTAAACGCGATCATAATGGCGGAAACCCAACCGCTAATGGTTTGGTCAGCCCGTTGAAAGTGACTGGCGATAATGCTAATCATCAACACCAGATAAACCTTATCCGCTAGTTGAGAAAAGATTTGTCCACTCCAAAGGGTTAAAAAGCGGTAATTTTTCAATACGGGAAGAAACCCCTGTGTGTTTTCATCAGCAGGGGTTTGGGAGGAATTATTATCAGTGGTTTGAGGGGTCGTGTTGGTTTGTTCTTCTTCAGATAGTTTCATTAAATTTGTTATTTGTTATTTGTTCCTTGTTATTTGTTGTTCGTTATTTGTTGGACTCAGTAAGGTATCCACTAAGTTTGCAGAACGAATCGAACGATGAAAATGATATTCTGTATAATTTCGCAACAGCGTTTCAACCGTCTTTAAATGACTGGTTTCTGCGGAGAAATCAGCCGAAAGCGTCGATTTTGATAACTGTTGTAATAACTTTAATTCTCCAACATTAAGGAGATGATTAACCGATTCTTCCTTGTTAAGAACGATCCCCCCAGCTTGATAACTAAACCCAACTCGCCAATGAGGGTTACTTTCATCTAGCTGTAAAGGGCGTTGACTCAAGGAACATTGATGTAACTGGGGTGCAATCCCCGCTAAAGATAAGAGATGAAAAATCCCTTGGTTGAGTAAAGGGAAAAGATTAGGGGGAAAAGCCTCAGTAGAAACAGCACAAGTTTCAATGCGATTTAAATGTTCTTGTAAAAGGGTAAAGAGTTCAGGTTGGGGGTGGTCGCTGAGGGCGAAACTGAGGATAATTTCGGTCAGATATTGACTGACTGCAAGTTTTCCCAAATGCTGACTCAGTTTGGGGTAAGTCTGCAGGGTTTCTGCTTGCGTTAGACGATACAGTGAGGAACGTCCCTTCACCAGTAACAGTTGGTTAATGACGAATAACTCACTGCGTCCGCGCAACCGAGATTGATATTTCCGTGCGCCACCAGCAACCGCCCGAATCAGACCCTGTTCAGGGGTTAAAATGGTGAGGAGCCGATCGCGCTCGCCAAAGGGAACGCCTTTCAGGTTGATGCCTGTAACTTGATAAGTTTTACTCATGTGCTGTTTCTAAGACACCAACTCTCACCATAGCAAGGAATCCCTAGGCATCTGCATCCTCTGGATAACTGATTTTTTCCTGTTGCTGAATCAGTTGGATTCCGCGAGATGTTCCTAACCGATGCGCCCCCGCCTCAATGAGCGCGATCGCGCTTTCCATCGTCCGAATCCCTCCAGAGGCTTTAATCCCCACTTGTCCGCGACTCATTTCTCGAATCAACTCCACATCCGCCACGGTCGCCCCCCCAAACCAGCCTGTATTGGTTTTAATAAAGTCAACGCCAGCATCTAAACACACTTCAATGGCTAGACATTTTTCTTCTTGGGTTAACAGCCCTGTTTCAATAATGGCTTTGACAATCACCCCAGTTTCTTCACAAATTTCAGCAATTTCACGGTTGACACGCTCAGGAAATCCACTTTTAAGCCAGCCCAAGTTAATCACCACATCCAACTCTGACGCGCCATTTTCCACCGCTTCTGCTGCTTCATAAATCTTGGTTGCGCTGGTGGTTGCACCAGTGGGAAATCCAATCACAGTACAGACAGCAGGGGCTTTTCCATATAAATATTCTGTTGCTTCCCGCACGGCGCTGGGATAAACGCAAACGGTGGGAAAATTATGTTGCCAGGCTTCATTACAACAGCGTTGGATTTCTTCTGTTGTCGCTGCGGGATTTAAAAGCGCGTGATCAATGGTGCGGGCAATATCAATCTCTTGATCCATTTTTGATTTAGCCTCGGATCTCCTCCATTTTTTCTGCTTTTTGATGGGCTGCTTCGGCTTGTAATTCTTCTACCACATCCCACGCTACGGCACATTCTGAAGAGTTTCTCCCGTGAATTTCGCAGGCTTGACGGGCTTTGGTGATGGCGTTTTTAATTTCTTCTTCTAATAGTTTCTCTTTCGGTTTTTCCACAAAATCACTTTTTCTGAGAATATCTGCTGTAGAAATTAAGCCTAATAATTCCCCTTGAATCACAGGGGCATGGTGAATATTCACTTGACTCAATAACCGCGCCACATATTCCACGCCCAGATCGGGGTTGACAACGACACAAGGTTTCGTCATTACCTCATACACTCTCACTTGCTGGGGATCTTTCCCGAAAGCTGCAACTTGCTTTACAATATCGGTTTCGGTAATGATTCCATAGGCATCACTATCACGACGGCGATCAACAATCAAGCAACTAATATTCTTTTCTTTCATTAATTCTACAGCAGCAGCGATTGTTGCTGATCCTTTAATCTTGACCACTTCTTGGGTCATGATCTCTTTTGCTTTCATCATCATTGGATTGAATTTCCTTCGGTATTTTCTGCTAGGTATTTAATCACCTACTTTACCATTTTAAGGTGACTTGTTTCTGCTTTTTGACTAGAGAAATCGTCAACGGCGATGTTTCGTTAATTTTAATTCTGTTCCTGCTTCATTCCATTCCACTTCGTCGAAAATATGATATAAAAGACAAAGCCCGCGACCACTTTCTGAGTGATCATCGGGCAGGAAACTATAGGGATCTTGTTGACAGCCACAACTTGGAACAAAGCCTGTCCCATTATCAGTAATCAACCAGGTGCAAGAGGTCGCCATAATGGCATATTGGACGATGACGGTTTTTCCTGGATCCAGTTGATTCCCATGTTTGGCTGCATTCACTAACGCCTCTTGTAATCCCAACCGAACTTCCGCTTGCCAATCTGGCGGGACTTTTGCAACTAAGAGATCTAAAATGGGACAAAGATAGAGAGTTGAGGCAAAACTCACGGTTCCCCAGTTGCATTTTGTTGGACGGGGTGATAATGCAATCACACGCTCTGACCTCACTATTTTTTTAGCCGTTAATGAAGAGATTAATTAGGGAAAAATTAAGTAAAAAACTCTGCTTCAGCTAATAGAAGCTGATTGATTTTTTATTAGAATTTTCTCTTTCATTGTATCAGAAGATTGACAAGGGTAAAACCCCCTAATTATAAGTCGGGATTTCCCTGTTCTAAAAAAACGGCACATTCCACATGGGCGGTTTGTGGGAAAAAGTCCGCAGGTTGGACAAGGGTGATTTTGTAGCCTGCGCTAGCTAGTTGTTTAAGGTCACGGGCGAGTGTTGCTGGGCGACAACTGAGATAAACAATTTGCTGCGGTTTGGTTTGAGTTAAGGTTTCTAAAACGGCGCGATCGCAGCCTTTGCGGGGTGGATCTAGAAAGACTAAATCGGGGGTCATTTCCAATTGCGGAAGTAGAGACTCCACTTTCCCCACCTGAAAGGTAACATTTTCAATTTGATTATGTTGGGCATTACGTTCAGCCTGCGCGATCGCGCTCTCTTGTGATTCAATACCAATAACGGTTTTAGCGTGACGCGCAAAAGGAAGGGTAAATGTCCCAATTCCACAATACGCATCAACAACCGTTTCGGTTCCCGTGAGCGCCAGTTGGTCTAAAATCAACTCACAGAGGGCTTCGGCGGTTTCGGTGTTCACCTGAAAAAAGGTGTTGGGACTTAAAAAGAAGGTTAAACCCGCAAATTCTTCTTCAATTTCCGCTTTTCCTGCAATACAACGGGTTTCTTTCCCAAAAATAATATTATTGCGTTGTGGATTTTCATTCAAACAGACTCCCACTAACTGGGGAAATGTGTTTAACCAAGTTTGTGCTTGCGCTTCCAGTCCCTCTAAATTATCATCGGTGCTAATCAGAGTTAATAAAACTTGTCCTGTTTTCCGCCCAATTCTCAGGGCTAAATGACGCAATTTTCCCGTCCCTCGGCTTTCGTTATAGATTCCCCAGCCTTGGGCTTCGATATCCTGCTTAATCTGGGCTAAAAAGGGGTCTAAGCGCGAATCTTGAACGGGACATTGATTCAGATTGACCAACTTATGAGACCCTTTCCGATAATATCCCGCTTGCACGTTTCCTTCTGCTGACCGTTGTAAGGGATAAGTTACCTTATTGCGATAGTTGAGACCACTGGGACTGCTTAAAATGGGAGCAAGGGGGGGATCTGCAAAGCCTCCAATCCGTTGTAGGGCATCGAGAATCACTTGTTCTTTTGCTTTTTGCTGATAAGCTAAATCAATATGTTGCCACTGACAGCCCCCACATTTATCCGCAACGATACACTGGGGGCGAATGCGGTGCTCAGAGGGAGTGAGTAATTCTTGGACTTGACCGTAGGCGTATTGGGGTTTAACTCTGACGAGACGGACTAAAGCGCGATCGCCAGTTACCGTATCGGGAACAAAGACCACACGCCCTTCCCAGCGTCCGACTCCATCCGCGCGATCGCTGAGATCGGTAATTTCAACTTCAATTAAACTACCTTGTTGCCATTTTTGGGGTGTATTTTGAGTTACTGACATCAATCAATAATTTTTCTAACTGTTCTTGGTTCTTTGGTCATTGGTCATTCATTCAGCCTAACTCCCTCTCTCCCCCTCTCCCCAGCACGTAGCACTATATCTTAATTCTCTTCACTTTTTGGGAGACTTTTATTTTCTTGGGTCTCTTCACTTAACTGCTTATTATTAGCATAATTTTCGCCCAGATCAATGGTTTGCTGTTGTGGATAAGATTGGGGCTGAGTTTGTCTCCTGATTAAGTAAACAATTCCCCAGATTAGAATAAAAAATACGGGCTCAATAAAAGCAAAATTTTTCCACCAATTCTTTCCATTTTCTGCTTTTTGTTGTTCTGCTTTTAATTCATTTAAGCTCTGGTTTAAGTTTTCTTTGTCTTGACGCAGTTCTGTAAGTTCTCCTTCTAATTGTCCCATTTTTCTAATTTCTTCATTAAAACTAGCCCGAGCCTGATTCAATGTTTCTCGCTCTTGGTTCAGTTCCTCTTGACGCTGATTGAGTCTTTTTTCTTTTTCGATAAGTGCTTTTTGTAAAGGATCAAGTCCTTCTTTCAAAATTTCATTTTCGGTTCTGATTGATGAAATATTGTTGCCGAGTTTATTGTTTTCCTCTCTGAGGTTATCTAGTTTTTGTCGTAAGGTTTCAGATTGGTTTTTATAATCCTCTAATTGTTCTTGGAGATATTGGGCTTTTTGCTCTAGTTTCTGATAAAGTTCTTTATAATCTGGTCCTACTAAGGTAAATCCCGACAGGAGAAAAAAACTAAGGATGAGTGCTGTTAGTTTTGAGAAGTTGCGATCAGTCATGTTATGTTTTTATAAATTATTTATTTTTGGGATCAGAGGTAATCTCCATTTCTAAGCCATGTTCTTCACACAAAAGTTCTAGAGCTTTGAGGGGATTTTTTTCAGCGTGAGAGCGAACTTTTTTGAGGAGTCGTCTCCTTTTATTTCCTTCTCCTAAAATGGTGAGACCGAGGAGAGTACTGATTAACAGCGCGATCGCGTCATCAAATGATCCTGCAGCTGGGATAAAATCAGGAAAGATATCAATCGGAAGCAGACTATAAATGACACCAAAACTAATTGTAATTACTCCTGAGATAAAATATTTGGCTTCCTGCCATCGAAAAATGATAAAAAACAATAGCAGGGAGATGATAAAATAAAAAATAGCCCAAGTTTGATTCCACCAAATTTCATCTTGAGCCAGTTGATCGGGAGTGACTTGTTGCCAAAAGAAACCTGATAAGTGATCGAACAATTTTCGTATAAATCCTCGTCCTTCTAATTTTCGGATTGCGTTTTCTAACAAACGATCATAGTGGAAAATGGGTAGTGTAATCGCAATCATTAAATTGATGGCTGAGAGAATCAGAGGAATTAAAGCAATCAAACGCCCCATCCCACTCCAAAGATCAGATTCTTCTCTCGCCACACGCAAAGACAGTTTGCTCATGGAATATCACCATTGGGATTCAATCTTATTTTAATTTTACAGTGATGAAAACTTTCTTTCTTAGTTTGATGATTTTTAACGAATATTAAACCCAAGTCCCAGATTGTGCCAGAATTGGATCGAGGAGGAGGTTATTTTCATCGACAAAAACAATTTGCGGGTGATGGGTTTGCATTTCTTCTGGGGTCAGTAAACCGTAAGTGAGGATGATCAAGCGGTCATTAATTGCGCCAGATCGGGCTGCTGCACCGTTGAGTTCAATTTTACCTGAGTTGGCTTCCAGCGCGATCGCGTAAGTCATTAATCGCGCCCCGGTGGTAATATTCAAGACTTGGACTTGTTCATGAGGTGCAATTCCCGAAGCATCCAACAGCACTTGATCAATCCCAATACTACCCATATAGTTTAAGTTACTGTCTGTCACCCGACAGTTATGAATTTTTCCCAAAAGAAACGTCCGTTGCATAGGGAAGGTGTTCACCTCGCTTACAATCAGCCTTTTATTTTATCTTGATCCTAACTTGTTTTGCTACTGTTACAGCAAGTCGTGCCAGAGAAATAACTCCTTGGCTCAATTTAATATTTAAGATGACTTAGAATGAAGATCGAATCAGGCATTAGAATGGCAAGGGATATTTTCCATGATTGAGTACGAATCGGCTTAGAAAATGAGGGTTGGATCATTACAGATGATCCCTATCTGATCAGTCTGGATAGCATTAACTTTCAGGTTGATTTAGCAGCAGAACGAATGATTGCAGCCGAAAAAGACCATCAAAAAATTGCTGTGGAAATTCAAAGTTTTGTGAATGCTTCTGCTGTTACTGATTTTTATGGGGCTTTAGGGCAATTTCTCAGTTATCGTTTGGTGTTGGAACGAACTGAACCTGAAAGAAGTTTGCATTTAGCAGTTCCTTTAGATACTTATGAGATTTTTTTTCAGTCCACTTTTGCTCAGTTAGCAATAAGAGAATATCAACTGAAATTAATTGTTTATGATTCCTTTAAGGGGGGATTGACGCAATGGATCAATTAACCAAATATCGAAAATTGATTAAAGAGTTACTCTCGAAATATGCTTCTTATCAAAAAGATCAAGAAGACCGGGAATTACAGTTAATTTTTGATGAAGAACGGGATCATTATTTATGGTTTGATGTTGGCTGGAATGGGGCTAAGCGCATTTATCATTGTGTCATTCATTTTGATATTAAAGATGGAAAAGTCTGGTTACAGCAAAATTCAACAGACTTAAATCCTGCGGAGGATTTGATCACATTAGGGGTAGAGAGAGAGGATATTATTCTGGGCTTTCAGCCTCCGTTCAAACGTCCTTTTACAAATTATGGGGTAGCTTAGGAAGAAAGAATTCCGATCATAATGATGACTCAACAATGGAATAATTTACTGACTCATCTTGGCGTTTGGGAAGGCTCTTTTACTCGTCTGTCTCCTCAAGGTGAAGTTATTGAAGATACACCGAGTCTGGTGTCGCTAGAAGGATTAAACCAACAGCAAACGGTACGCCAAACGATTGAGAAATTTTCTGCACTGGGAGGAGAAGCTACCTCTCAACAGAGTATGGAGTATCAAAGCCTAAATCGAAATACGCTAATTTTTGAAAATGGGGCGTTTTCGGTGGGATCGAGCCAGTTTTCCCCGTTTAGCCAGTTTGGGGCGGAATTAGGCTTTATTGAGCGCGATCGTCGTTTGCGGTTAGTTCCTCTTTATGACCAACAAAGTCAACTTAGCAGTATCACCCTGATCCGAGAACATCGCCAAGGGGTAACCGTTGAACCTTCTCCGCCTTTAAAAGTAGAACAACTGTTAGGAGAATGGCAAGGAGAAGCGATTACTTTATATCCTGATCTAAGACCGAGAGAAAGTTATAGGACGCGATTAAACATTACTCAACAGGGAAATCAGTTACAGCAAACGTTGAAAATGGATCAGTGGGAGTTGACTTCTTCTGCAACCATTACCGATCGCGCTTTACGATTTACCCAAGGGGCGCAGACGGTACAAGTTTTATTGTTACCAGGTGGCGCATCTTGTACCACGCCCCTGAAAATTGAAAACCGTCAACCGTTTTTCTTAGAAGCAGGATGGTTAGTGGATGCAACTCATCGTCAACGCCTCATGCGTCGCTATGATGAACGGGGAACTTGGATTAGTTTAACCTTAATTGTCGAAACGAAGGTCAGTTAGAAGTTCACCGACTTAACCACGCGATCGCGCTGCGAATCCACTCTTCAGGGTTGGGATTTTTGGCGAGTAAGGAATCTTGACTGATGACAGAGAGGGCTTGTTCGATTTCTTCTTTCGAGTAACCTAAGGCGAGTAAGGTCATTTCAATATCTTCGCGGATGGCGGGTTTGGGTGCAACGCTTTCCTCTCCAGTGACGACTAAACCTGCTTCTGTGCGCCATTGTGCTAACTTACTTTTTAATTCTAGGGCAATGCGTTCGGCAGTTTTTTTACCCACACCGGGGGTTTTGGCTAAGAGTTGGGTATTTTCGGCGACAATGGCTTCTACTAAATCTCTTAAGCCGAGAGTATCAATGAGCGCGATCGCGACTTGCGTTCCAATCCCGCTAACAGCAGTAAGTTTCCGAAATAAATCTCGTTCGGCTGCACTATCAAATCCATATAACACAATCGCATCATCTCGAATTTGCTGATGGGTAAAAATTTGCACTGATTCGGAATTTTTTTGATCTAACTCTCGCGCTAACCGTGATGGAATTTGAATTTCATATCCCACCTGATTCACTTCTAAAATTAAGTGGACTCGGTTTCCTGTAATTTTGACAAGGTTGATAACATTTCCTCGTAAATAACTAATCATTGATGCTGTTTTTAAGAATAAAGCACAGGGGGAGCTTAAAAGTAATTATACTGCCCACCCCTCTAGATGAAAATTATGCCCCTACCGCTTCTTTAGCTGCGTAGATGACCTCAGCATTAATATTTTCAATGCCATTTTCCCGAGCATATTTTTCGGTATTGCGCTTCACTTTCCCACGGACAAACCCAGGGATTTTATTGAGTTCTGCTAAGCCGTCTTTTGTCCAGTTAAGGTCAGATTCAGCAGAGACAGTTTTTGTAATCACTTCTTTGGTATCGTGTCCACCGAAGATTTCTAAGAGGTGATCTTCCATTCCTAAAGTAAAGGAATTATACACTAAATCAACAATTTGATTCGCGCCTTCATACCCTAAGAACGGACGATAGCCGACGGGGAAGTCTTGAATGTGAATCGGTGCTGCAATCACCCCACAGGGAATATTGATGCGTTTCCCGACATGGCGTTCCATTTGTGTGCCGAAAATAGCTGCGGGTTCTAAACGCGCGATCGCGTCCCCAATCGCCCCATTGTCATCACTGATTAAGACTTCATCACAGTAATCTTGCACTTGTTCTTTGAACCAGTCAGCATCATAAGTGCAGTAAGTCCCTGCTAAAACAACGCGGATGCCCATTTCACGGGCTAAAATTTTAGTTAGCGCGATCGCGTGGGTATTATCGCCAAAGACAACCGCTTTTTTCCCCGTTAAGTTTTGGCAATCAATGGAACGAGAAAACCAGGCTGCTTGGGAAACAAACCGCGTCTGATTATCAATATAGCTCTCATAATCGACGTTTGCCCCTTGGTCGTTCAACACTTTCTGAATCGTGCGAATACAACGGGCGGTTTCCACGATTCCCATTGGTGTTACCTGTACAGAAGGCATCCCAAAGGTTTCTTCGAGATAGCTTGCAGCCATGGGGCCAACTTCCCGATAAGGAACTAAGTTAAACCAGGCTTGGGGAAGGGTTTTTAACTCATGCACCGAAGCACCCTGGGGAATAATCTGATTGATTTCGATTCCGAGATCAGCCATTAACCGTTTCAACTCAGTGAGATCATGTTGATTGTGAAAGCCGAGGGTTGTGGGGCCAATAATATTAACGGAAGGGTTCTCAGTTTTCCCTTCTGGAAGGTCGCCATTTTTCTGCGCCTTATTCAGATAGAACTTCACCACCTGCGCCAACGTTTTATCCGCAGCTTGCAACTCATTAACGCGATAGTGATTGACATCGGCTAACATGACATCCCCTTGACTATCCAACTGCGCCCGTTGGACAAAGTTTTCTAGGTCTTCTTGCAGAATGCTTGAGGTGCAAGTGGGAGTAAGAATCGTTAAGTCGGGATGGATTTCTGAATCTTTGCGAGTAATGTTATCAACCACTTTTTCTTGCGACCCTCTGGCGAGAACTTTGCGATCAACAACGCTGGTGGTCACTGGAGTAAAATTGCGATCGCGCTCTAACATTGACCGCATAACATTGAAATAATCATCTCCTAAAGGGGCGTGCATAATGGCGTGAACATTTTTAAACGAGCTAGCCACGCGCAATGTCCCGATATGAGCCGGACCCGCGTACATCCAATAAGCCAGTTTCATAGATTAACGTTTGTTTTCCGTGTGAGCATTTACGTTGCATTGTCTCAAATGTCTGTTGCAAACTTTTCAGGAGATCTTTCCTAGCCAAAACCGCCCAACCCTTTACTCTGAGCTTTTTTTCTCTTATTTTGACCGCGATTTAAACAACACAAATTTTGTTTAATCTATAGGTTTCTTAAAGTCTTGGAAAACTTCTTAATCTTTGTTGTTTGGTCATTCGTCATTCGTCATTCGTCATTAGTTATTAAACAACAAAGGACAAAGGACGAAGGACAAGGGACAAAAAATGGTCACTGGTCATTCGTCCCCCTCAACTGAATCGGAAACACTGATTCTATAAATTGATAGAAATCGGGGATCTCCCCTGGCACTTTGATCCCAAATCGATGTAGCATGATCCAAAAGCGAAATCATTCATTTTAATAAAACTTTATCCCCGTTATGGTTGCTACCGTTAACGAAAATAATTTTTCCCAAGAAGTTCTCTCTTCACCACAACCCACCTTAGTTCACTTCTGGGCTCCTTGGTGCGGTTTATGCCGTTTAATTATGCCAACTTTGATTACGTTCCAAAATAGTTGGGATCAAAAAATTAAATTAGTAAGTATTAATGCTGATGAAAATTTTAAGTTAGCGAATACTTATCGCTTAAAAAGTTTACCGACTTTAATTTTATTTGATCAAGGGAAAGTGGTTTGTCGTTTAGAAGAATTAAAAGGGCGCGATGAACTCTATCGCACCCTTGAAACCTTAGTGAGTAATCAATTGGCTAGTTCAGCTTAGAATAGCTGAGTGCAGAGGCTTCCTGACCATTTTCCTGATGGTTGTCCGTGGAAGACTCTGGTTTTAAAGCCTCGGGTAAAGTCCCAGTTTTGAGCCAGTTTTGGAAATGTTCTGGGGCTTTGACCTGAGATAATTTTTCGGTTAAGTTATCCCCATCTAACACTTCTACTTCGAGAAGACTTTGGGCGGTTTCTTCTAGCACGTCCCGATTTTCCTGTAGAATATGTTGCGCGATGGTATGGGCATCTTCTACGATCCGCTTCACTTCTTCATCAATGGCTGCGGTAACTTGGGGACCAACGGAACGACGGGGGCTGCTTAAGCCAGGAATATATTGCTGTTGAGGCTTTTCAAACGCGATCGGACCTAAACGGTCACTCATGCCATAGAGAGTCACACAGCGTTCTGCAAGATCCGTTGCTTTTTGAATGTCATCGCTTGCACCTGTGGAGACTTTCCCAAAGACCACTTCTTCAGCAGAACGTCCCGCTAACATAATGGCAATACGGCCCCGAATCTCATCTTCCGCAACGAGAAAACGGTCTTCTTCGGGCAACTGAAGGGTATAGCCTAACGCACCAGCCCCACGAGGAACAATAGAAATTTTTTCCACACGACCCGCACCAGGCATCAAACTACCCACCATGGCGTGACCGACTTCGTGATAAGCAACGGTGGTTTTTTCTTCCTCTTGCAGCACTCGTGATTTTTTCTCTAAGCCAGCAATGACCCGCTCTAAGGCTTCATCAAAGTCGGCACTTGTCACGTATTCATGATTATTCCGTGCTGCGAGAAGGGCTGCTTCATTGACTAAGTTAGCCAGATCTGCCCCTGCAAAACCAGGGGTGCGACCTGCAATGACGGATAAGTCCACATCTTCAGCCAGTTTAATGTTGGGAACATGAACTTCTAAGATTTCTTTCCGTCCTTTCTTATCAGGACGATCAACTCCTACTTGACGGTCAAAGCGTCCAGGGCGTTGTAATGCAGGGTCTAAGACTTCGGGACGGTTCGTTGCTGCTAAGACAATAACCCCAGTATTGGCATCAAAGCCATCCATTTCGTTAAGTAACTGGTTGAGGGTTTGTTCTTGTTCATCATTTCCGCCTCCCCCCGTCATTGCACCGTTACCACCACGGGATTTACCAAGGGCATCGAGTTCGTCAATAAAGATGATACAAGGGGCTTGTTGTTGTGCTTGTTGGAATAAGTCACGAACACGGGATGCACCGACCCCAACAAACATTTCAATGAACTCAGACCCAGAGATACTAAAGAAGGGAACATTGGCTTCCCCTGCGACAGCTTTCGCAAGAAGGGTTTTCCCAGTTCCTGGGGGTCCGACCAGGAGAACGCCTTTCGGAATCTTCGCGCCGAGTCGGCTGTATTTTGTGGCATTTTTAAGATAATCCACGACTTCTTTTAATTCTTCTTTGGCTTCATCAACGCCAGCAATGTCACTGAAGGTAAAGCCAGTGTCGCCTTCGGAGTAAATCCGTGCTTTGCTTCTACCGACAGACATAATGGGGTTACTTGCCCCACCTTGAGCGCGATTAAATAAGAAATAGGCAAGACCGAAAAAGAGTAATGGGGGTAAAATCCAACTCAGTGCGCCGACGAGCCAGCCTGCGCCACCGCCTGCGGGTTGTCCGCTATATTCAACGTTATTCGCTTCTAAAACGTCTGTTAAATCGCGATCGCTGGGAACGTTAAAGGTTTGTCGAACCAGAGGCGCGTTTTCTTCTTCCACTGCATCGGGTTTGAGTTTATATTCGATGCGTTCGGGTCCGATGCTGACTTCTTCAACTTGATTATTTTTAACTTGCTCTATAAATTGACTATAGGGGACTTCTTTTCCTTCTGGACTGGAGAAGAAGCTCGCTACTAATAGGGTTAAGGCAATAATGGGAAAGAGCCAACTGCCGTTAAACCTTGGTTTTTCCTTGCTATTATTTTTATTTTGAGAATTATTCTTATTTGGGTTTTCTGTAACCATGTCTTTCGACTTGTTTGAACCTCACTGTCGAGGATGAGAGGTTGATGTTAGCTCTCAACCTTCTTTTGTTCTATACCTCGATCTTCGCGCTGATCGGCTCTAAAAACGGCTACCTTGAGTTAGAAATCAGTGATTCGTCCTCTATCATGGGTTATTGGTCGTTGGTTAGAGATAGCGTTTCTGTGTCTGTTGAGAATAGTGACCAGTGAGCAGTTACCAGTTACCAGTTACCAGTTACCAGTTACCAAAGAACTAAGAACTAAGAACTAAGAACTAAGAACTAAACTAGGGATTGACTTCTTGTTGAAACCAGTTCCCCTGATCATCACAGGAATAAAGATAGCGATTTTGGGGGTTTCCTTTCAGGGTGAGGTAATCAAGGTGGTGGGGAGAAAAGAGTAAAAGGGTGAAGGTTTGAGGGGGATGATGTGGAGAGGGATTTGCTTCAGTGAAGGTGGTTTCGGGTGCGGTACGTTTGGCTTTGGGATGGGGCCAAGCAAAGAGTAAACGGGCGTTATCAGAGAGATTTTCCCACACCGTTTGTCGCAGAGAAGCCAAGGCGGTATTTTCTGAGTCAATGACTTTGATGATTCCCCGAAAGCGAAACTGTTCGCGAGATTTAGTAAAGTACCAACAAATTTCGGCTTGCGGTTGTTGTTGGAGATGATGATTTTTCTCGCTGCGAGCGTCACTAATGATTTGAAGATCGTTGCTGTTGTCTCGAAAGCCCCGAAAAACAACGGTACGGTTGGCGGGTTGACCGTTGGGGGTAACAGTGGCGAGTTGAAAAAAACGGGAGTCGGGATGAGAGCGATTTTGATGCAGCGATCGCGCGATCGCGCTACGCCAAGGGGCTAAAGACATGAGATCTTATACAATTTTTCGAGGTTGTCCTTCACAGGGTAGTTTGAAAAACATGGCAAAACATCTATCTCTTTTCGGATTATGGCGATGACACATTGGGTTGACATAGCGTAATTTTCACGGAATAGCAACACTTTTTCTAAGACCTTTACCCCTTTGCAAGAATTAATTTAAGATCAGAATCTCAGTCATTACTGGAACATCAACTAATTCAATCAGCCCTTACGATAGAGACAAATCAATGGTCAGAGAGCTTGAGCGTAAACAATCGACAAACTTCCCAGAAAACGCACCTGTGGCGAATCCTGTGTTTTTTCGGACGTATAGCCGACGAACCGAGGATGGAAGAGAAACATGGGAACAGGTGCGCGATCGCTGCATTTCTGGGTTAGTCAAACTCGGTCAACTCACCGCAGAGGAAGCCCAACTCTTAGAAAAAACCATGACTCACCTCAAAAGTCTTCCTGCTGGGCGTTGGCTGTGGGTGGGGGGAACCCAGTGGCTGGAAAACCCCAAAAACTATTCTGGCGCGTATAACTGCACTTCTACTAATGTTGTAGATTGGCGAGCCTTTGGCTTGATGATGGATTTAGCTATGATGGGTTGTGGAACTGGGGCTGTCTTGGAAGAAAAATATATTAACCAGTTACCCGCCATTCGTAATTATCTCAATATTTCTATTGTCAATGAAATTGGCACGGTACTTCCAGAAGCCCGTCAAGAAGAAACAACCGTTAGAATTAGTGATCCAAAAAAGGTAAAAATTTGTATTGGTGACTCCCGCGAGGGCTGGGTGCAATCGTATCAGGCGTTATTAGAACTCTCGAGCAATGAAGACTTGGACACAACGGTTAATATTGAAATCGATCCCAGTCATGTGCGTCCCGCAGGAGAAGTCTTAAAAGGCTTTGGTGGTGTCGCCAATCCGATCAAAATTCCAGAACTCTATCCTCGTCTTGCGAAAATTCTCAATCGGGCGCAAGGGCGGAAACTCAACGCAGAAGAATGCTGTTTGTTGATTGATGAGGCTGCTGCCACTGTGGTTGCCGGCAATATTCGGCGCTGTTTGCCAGAATATGCGTTAGTTCATACGGCAAGAGGATTAGTGGCGATTAAAGATATTAAAGTGGGTGATCGCGTGCAAACCCCTCTGGGTTTCCGTCGTGTGGTGGATAAATTCGATCAAGGAATCCAAGATGTTCGAGAAATCGAAACCAATGGAACATATCCTCAAGCAACGGAGAATCATCGCATGGCGGTTTTAAGTTCAGCCAATGGGGATTATGTCTGGAAACAAGTAGGAGAATTGGAATCGGGCGATCGACTGCTGCACAATACCAAAATTTTAGCGGGGATTCCTACGCAACTCCCAGCAGATGAAACCAGTCTTCGTCCCCTTCAAAGTCGAACAGCAAAAGCAATTTCCATTCCAGATTTAAATCCTGATGTCGCTTGGTTGATTGGTTTTACTCATGGTGATGGATATGTCAGTCTCGGACGGAATAAGCACAATAAGCCTTATGGGAGCATCAATTGGGCGACAGATGCTGAACTTGCGCCATTGATCGAAGAAAAGCTAAATCGCGCTTTAGCAAATTTTGGGGTATCTGCAACTAAACAAACCTCTGAAAATGAAAACACCGTTCGTTTTGTTTGTTCCTCAATTCGACTGACAGAATACTTCTTCAAAAATATCAAACGCCCAAAAGAACCCATCGAGATTCCAGATTTTATCCTACAGGGAAGTGTCGAGACTCGCGCTGCTTATTTAGCAGGAATCATGGATAGTGATGGTTCTGTAAAAAATCGTCCTCCTCATTTAGTTTGCACAGTTTACCCTCAATTTGCCCGTCAAATTGCTTCCGTTTTATCAAGTTTGGGGATTGCGGGACGAATCAAGAAAACGATTCCGCAAAAGCTGAACTGGCGAACCAGATATCATGTTTGTCTTCCAGCCTTAAAAGGAGAATATAACAAATTAATTGCTTCTCATGCTGTCAAAGGAGAATTAAAAGTCGGTTTGAAGATGTACGGTTTTACCTTGACTGGGGAAATGATGCGTGAAGCCTATACCTATTCGGAAATGCAGAAAATGGGTTTCCAAGGTAGCCGAAAAGTTGATTCTAACTATGAACGTTATCGGGTGGAGTCGGAAGTAGAAATGGACATCCCTGTTACGTTTAAGCAACTGGGTCAAGTGTTCGCTGTTCAAACCTATGATATTGAAGTGGAAGATGCTCACTGTTTCTACTGTGATGGCTATCTGACGCACAACAGTGCAGGGATGAGACAGTTTGATAGTGACTCCCCCTTATTAAAACAAAATCTTTGGCAACCGGATGCAGAGGGAAACTGGCGCATTGATCCTGATCGCGATGCACTGCGAATGGCAAATCATACCCGAGTGTATCACCATCAGCCCAGTTTAGAAGACTGTGTTGAAGCAGTTAGAAGTCAGTTCTATTCTGGAGAAGGGGCGATTCAGTATGCCCCAGAGGCGATCGCGCGAGGCAATGCTGATTTATTAAATACGTTTGAACTTAAAGAACAATTTATACAGGCTTATCAATTGGGACACGGAGAAAAATTCTTAAGAAATTTATTGCCTGAAAGTCCCTCTCAGAGAGAACTTAATCATCGTTTAGAACGCTATGCTCTTAATCCGTGTGGCGAGATCACGGGTAGTAATTTTCACTGTAATCTTAGCGAGATCCACTTAAATCTCATTGATCCAGAAAACGAACAAGAACAAACTGAAGCCTTCCAAGCTGGTGCCTTAGCCGTTGCCACTTTACTGAATCATCAGTTCCAAGAACCGCGCTATCAGTATAGTCGAGAACTCGATCCGATTGTCGGGGTTTCCTTCACGGGATTATTTGATTTCTTTGTGCAGGCGTTTGGTGTGGAATGGCTACGCTGGTGGGAGAAAGGTCGCCCAGAGACGGAAGCAGGATTAGTCTTTAAGCAAAAAGAACAAGCGTATCTGGAAAAATGGCGCAAAATTGTCCATGAAACGGTTTGGGATTATTGTGACCGCCATAATATTAAACGGCCCAACCGTTGCACCACAGTCCAACCCAGTGGCACGAAATCTCTGCTGACAGGGGCTTCTCCTGGTTGGCATCCCCCGAAAGCGGTGCGGTTTATCCGTCGGGTAACATTTGGGAAAAATGATCCTGTGGCGTTGGCTTGCATTGATTATGGTTATAGTGTAGTTCCCTCGCAGTCGGATAAAGATGAAAACGGAAACCTGCTTAAAGATCCTTTTGATGAGCGGTGTACAGAATGGTTAGTGGAGATTCCTGTTGCGGTTCCGTGGGCGGATTTACCAGGTGCGGATGAGGTTGATATCTCTAAGTTCTCTGTCTTAGCTCAGTTTGATTTTGCCATGCAAGTACAGAAACACTATGTCACGCACAATACATCGGCAACGTTGGAACTGCGAGAACATGAAATTGAGGATTTAGGACAAGCGATTTATAGCGCGATCAAAAATAATGAGGGCTATATTTCTGCTGCGTTACTCGCCCGTTTTGATGCGTATCAGACTTTCCCGCGTTTACCGTTTGAACCAGTGGATGAGGCGACCTATAATCAACTGATGCGAGAGGTGGAAGAACGGCGGAAAATGGACGATTTTCATTCCGCATTGCTGAAGTATGATCTGGGAGAACTTTCAGAAGCGGGTCCGACAGGATGTGACACTGATCAATGTATGTTCCCTTTACAGTGATCAGTGATCCATTATGAAACTCAAGGTAGCTTATATTTTTCTTTTGACAATAGTGGTTATTGTTGCTATCTCAAAGGTTACTGTTTCACAGCCTTCTTCCAGTCTCCCGCCTTTAAAGGCTCATCCTTTACCCCCAACCTTGGCGCAGTGGGAAACGGTGGCTGAGGTGGGGGATTATTTTTCAGAAGTGGAAGCAACTCCGTTGGGTTATTTGGTGTGGTCAGAGTTTCCGGTGAAGGTGTATCTCGACTTATCTGAATCTGCTAGGGATCAAGGGGTGCAAGGCTGGGTGGAAGCGGTCACTACTGCAATAGAGGAATGGGCTGTTTACTTACCGTTGGAACCAGTGAACGATCGCGCACAAGCAGATATTATCATTGCGCGATCGCGCCCGCCTCTGAATACCACTCGCAACCCAGAAACAGGATTAATGGAGTTTTCTCGCGATCGAACTGCACGCACCCGTTACCAGTTCAAGGTAGCAAATGATCAATTAATTCATGGCATCATTATTGAAATTAGTCCTCATCAACGCCAAGCTGCAACTCTAGCAACCGCACGCCATGAAATGGGTCATGCTTTAGGAATCTGGGGACATAGCCCCCACTCAGAAGATGCACTTTATTTTTCACAAGTGCGAGACTTTCCTTCGATTTCGGCTCGGGATATCAACACTCTAAAAAAGATTTATCAACAACCGACTCGTCTGGGCTGGAAAATCAATTTTGCTAACTAATCAGTTACAAAACTTAAAGTATTACAATTTGTCTTTTGATTGTTGATGTTATTTATCCTATCTTCTAAAAGGCTGTTTAAATCTGAAGACTAATGATCAAAAACATCATCGTTTCTCTAATTTTAGGATTCTCTCTTCTCATTGCTGCTCCCGCTCATGCTGCTGCTAATGGCGCACAAGTTTTTCAAGCTAATTGTGCCGTTTGTCATGCCAATGGGGGTAACAGAATCATGGCAAATAAAACCTTGAAACAAGAGGCTCTAGAGCGATATAACATGGATTCTAAAGAGGCAATTATCACTCAAGTCAAAAATGGAAAAAGTGCGATGCCTGCTTTTCTCGGACGCTTAAATGATGCCCAAATTGAAGCTGTGGCTGACTATGTTTTAAACCAAGCTGAAAAGGGATGGTAGTCATCATTACCAAGGTGCATTATTCAGTTAATGCACCTGATTGAAACTTATCAAATCTAGTAATTTTTCTAGCAGTATTATGTTGATAGTTATTTCTTCAAAAGTTTACTTAATTTTTATTACAAAATAAGATACGTAAGTAGATTCAAAGAACTCCTCAATATACTAAGTAATAAGTGATATTTTTTCCACTGCTTTGCTTGAGAAAACTCTGATTGGTTGAGGAGACTATATGAAAGCCTTACTACTCTATCCTCTCTTTCCAAAAACATTCTGGTCTTATGATCGGTTTATGGACATTGTTAACATGAAGGCAACCATTCCCCCTTTAGGAATTATCACGGTTGCATCGCTTCTACCTCAAGATTGGGACATTCGCTTTTATGATCGTAATGTCACCTTGGAAACAGAAGCGGATTGGGACTGGTGTGACCTCATTATGGTTTCGGCAATGATTGCCCAAAGAGAAGACTTTCATGATTTAATTCGGAAAGCAGTTCAAAAAGGAAAAAAAGTAGCTGTTGGGGGTCCTTACCCGACCTCTGTTCCTGAAGATGCGATGGAGTCGGGAGCAGATTATCTAATTCTTGATGAAGGAGAAATAACGATCCCTCCGTTTGTCGATGCCATTACTCGCGGAGAAGAACAGGGTATTTTTCGGGCAAATGAAAAGCCAGACGTAACACAGAGTCCCCTGCCTCGCTTTGATTTACTCCAGCGAGAGGACTACGTGATGATGGCGGTGCAATTTTCTCGGGGTTGCCCTTTCCATTGCGAATTTTGTGACATTATCAGCCTTTACGGCCGTAAGCCTCGCACCAAAGAGATTGATCAAACCTTAGCCGAATTACAAACGCTATACGATTTAGGTTGGCGGCGATCTGTTTTTATTGTGGATGATAATTTTATTGGCAATCAGCGCAACGTGAAACGTTTATTGCGAGCCTTAATCCCATGGATACAAGAGCGCAATTACCCCTTTACCTTTTTAACAGAAGCATCAGTTAATCTTGCTGAAGATCCAGAATTATTAGAGTTGATGAAGCAAGCAGGATTTTATGGGGTCTTTTTAGGTATTGAAACCCCAGATCAAGATAGCCTGACAGTAACGCGGAAACACCAGAACACTCGCAGCCCTCTCGCTGAAGCTTGTCATCAAATTAATCAAGCGGGATTGATGATTTATGCTGGTTTTATCATTGGTTTTGACGGTGAACGCTCAGGGGCGGGAGAACGCATTCAAGCCTTTGTGGAAGAAACCTCGATTCCACAACCGATGTTAGGGCTTTTACAAGCCCCTCAGAATACTGCCCTTTGGGAGCGACTGAAGACAGAGCAACGGCTTTTAGAAGATATAGGCTGGACAAAGTTCGGTGAACAAAATACATTAATGAATTTTATCCCCACCCGTCCCCTATCAGAAATTGCACAGGAGTATATGCAAGCCCTCTGGACAATGTATGAACCTGCTGCTTATCTCCAGCGTTGCTTTCAACACTGTTTGAAGATTACCCCAAATCCGCATTTCCGACAACGGATTTCTTTCCCGATGACAACCGCAGTCAGACTGATCACACAAGTAATCTGGAAACAAGGAGTTCAAATGAAAGCAATTCGTAAGCAGTTTTGGCATCAATTTTGGATGCTCTTGAAAACGAAACCCCAATTGTTGAGCTTATATCTGGGATTATGTGCAGCTGGAGAGCACTTTTGGGAATACCGTGTTTTAACCCGAGAGCGAATTACTCAGCAACTGGGTTATGATCCCTTGGTGACCTCTCCAGCATTACTCTCTAAGTCGAAATCAGTGGAGAATTGTATCACCTCATGATGAGAGTTAAGGTTACAAAGCACCAGCTGCGGTCTGGTCAAAAATGCCTTCTGCAAGGTGACTGGTAATATTAATGGCTTGCAAAACAGGCGCACCCTCTTTCCCGTCAGGATAATCAATGACACTGACGGCACCATTCCCTTGTTTCACATTCCAGAAATTACTAGGAGAAAGCCCTAATAAAGCACAGAGAATGACTTTATTAATGGCATCATGAGCAACAACGATTCCAGTTTTTATTTCTTCAGGAGAGTGTCCTTTTTCGGCAACAATGTCTTCCCAACAAGCAACAGCCCGATCCCAAACTTGCTGTAAGTTCTCTCCATCGGGCATTTGTACCATTTCTGGCGTTTCTTGCCATTGTTTGAGGAGTTCTGGATATTCGGCTTGAATTTCTGGTTTTAATTTCCCTTCCCATTTACCATGACTAATTTCGAGTAATGGTTCTTGAATTTCTAATTCAATTTCTGAATGATGAGCGAGGATTAATTCTGCGGTTTCTTTTGGGCGTAACATGGGGCTCGAAATGGCAAAATCTAACGGGGTTTCTTTGAGAAAATCAGCAGCTTTCCTCCCTTGTTCTCTACCATTGTCATTCAGGGGAATATCAATTTTCCCTTGAAACCGAGACTCTTTATTCCAATCTGTTTCCCCGTGACGCACTAAAAGTAACCGTATCCCTTGATTTTTCCGAGGAGACGGTAAAGCTGTTCCCAAGTGAGAGGTTTGATTGAGAGATTCGAGTTCAACTGGTTCTCCCCATGCGCCTTTAAAGTTAAGAACATTAATTCCGCAATTAGATTGTTGAATGGAATGATAAAGGCTGGGTTCAACACCGATCGCGCTGCTAATTAAACAGCGATTAATCCCATTATGAGCAACAATGGCGATTGTTTCTCCTTTGTGCTTAGCAAGGATTTGTTTCCAGAAATTTTGAGCTTGTTCATAAAGGGATAACACGGGATAATGTTTATTCCCATCAACGGTCATATAGAATTTATGGGGACGGGTTTTCCAACAGTGATAATCTTCTGGAAACTGGCTTGCGATCTGATCTTTTTTCATCTCTTCCCACAAGGGAAGATCCACTTCTTGGAGTAATTCCGACACTTCTAGGGGAGGAGCAACCTGAAAACAGCGATGAACAATCTCAGCCGTTTCTTTTGCTCTTTGGAGAGGACTTGTATAGAGTGTTGCAATATCGAGTTGACGCAACACAGCGCCCACTTTTTCTGCATCGGTGCGACCTTGTTCTGTTAAAACCGATTTGTCACAACGTCCTTGGATGATGTGTTCGATATTATAGGTACTTTGTCCATGACGGATAATTACAACCTTTGTCGTCACTGATCCTCCTCCAATTAGGTAAACGAGGTTATTGTACTACCATCTGGGTTACCAATTCCAGTTAGTCGCTCTACCCAAAAAAGATTATTGGTTAATGCTTAACGGCTTGGCTAGTCGCAGTGCTTACCACTTGATTAGAGGTTTCCGCACGAACTGCTCGAAACATTCCAAAGCGACACAAGCCAGTTCCAAAGGCGAGTCGCATCAGTAAAAGCGTGGGCACTTCGCGTACCGATTTAATAAAGCCATAAAGCCCAAATTTAAGAAAACCTTGGGGTCGAATCACTCCTTGCCAGATCGAATCAATCCAAGATGGAAGGGTGGGTTTTGTCCAATCATCGGTAATCAGATGACCTTCCACCATCCCTGTTGCTTCCAAGCGTTCTGCGAAACCTTCAATACTAGAAAAAGCCGGATGTGACCATTGATCTAACAATTGTTTCATTACGGGTTTTTCCCAAAAATTCAAGGGTTTTTCCCGATCATCTCGTTGATTCCAATCAGCAACCACCAGACGACCCCCTGGCTTTAACACCCGCAGTAATTCTCTGGCAAAACTATCTTTATCAGGAATATGGGGTCCAGTTTCAATTGACCAAACTACATCAAAACTCGCATCGGGAAAGGGCAAAGACATCGCATCCCCAACCATAAATTTAGCAGTTACACCGTCAGGGGTCAGTTCTTGCGCCCGTCTCACTTGTTGTGGGCTGATCGTTACCGCCGTAACATCAAAGCCATAATCTTTGGCAAGAATACGACTACTTCCCCCAATTCCACAACCGACATCTAAAAGGGTTGTTCCTTTCGGATACTGATCAATCCCTCCCCAATGTGCCATTTCATGAACAAAATCAGATTTTGCTTGCAGAAAGTCCTTACGCTGTGGCGGAGACCCATAATGACCGAGGTGGATGTGTTCCCCCCAGTAAAATTCTAAAATGCCATCTTCTGTCCAAGTGTCGTAAGAACTTGCCACGGAGTCAGCAGATTGATAGCGACGGGCTGTCACTAGATAAACAATTAATCCAATCATAAAAAGGAATAATAGAATTCCTAGGGTTAAAAGCAATACATTCATTTCACTTGATCTTGAGTTGTTAACGGTATTGTTAACGATCTTAATCATTCAGATTGGTTGTTACTACCTCTCCACTACTGATAAATTTGTGAGGGTTGACCTTTTGCCGTGGCAATCACGCGATCGCGCCCCGAATACGGTAAAGCCCACTGATAATGACATTCTTTGGGATTCCCCCAGCACAAGTTTAAAATCAATTCTTCCCGCGTCGTTTCCACCTCTAGCCATTCTGTTGCTTCTACTCGTTCGGCAACGGTTGCTGTATCAATCGGTGTTGGGGGATCTGCGTCTGTCCAGAGATTTAAGTTCTGTGTTGCATTTTGCCAAAACTCAAAAATTCTCGGTTTCACTTGCTTTAAAGTCTCTTTATCTTGGGGAATGGCAATCAGTTGATTATGAAGTTCTGGACACTCCACTTCATAGCCATTAAATCGACACACCCGCCACACTAATCCTGAAACTTCGTGTTCCCGTTGATATTGATGAATTTGCGCTCGGAAATCGCGATAGGCAAATACTTTACTTAACTTCTCTGTACCAATTGCTTTCGCTAAAACGGGGTTATTGAGACGATCTGAAGAAGAAAATAAAACCCGTTTCCCTTGCCAGGTTGCCCGTAACTCTTGATCTAAAATCTCAATCAATTCTTCGGTGGTATAGCTCATAAGCAAGGTTTCCAGCGCGATCGCATTTATCCCAATTTAGCAAACGGGAAGGGAACTCTAATGAAAAATCCCCCACCACTGGGGTAGGGGATTTAAGGTTAACGCTTGTTACTCAAGCACAAGATGATTGTTACCACTCATTAACCAAACAATGAGGAAGTTGAGGCAATGAGGAAGGCAGCGTAAGTCAGGATGTAACCGACTGCGAAGTGAGCTAATCCAACTAAACGCGCTTGCACGATGGAGAGAGCAACGGGCTTGTCTTTCCAACGAACGAGGTTCGCCAGAGGAGTGCGCTCGTGTGCCCAAACGATGGTTTCAATCAATTCTTGCCAGTAACCGCGCCAAGAGATGAGGAACATGAAACCAGTTGCCCAAACGAGGTGTCCGAAGAGGAACATCCAAGCCCAGACGGAAAGGTTGTTCATGCCGTAGGTGTTGTAACCGTTGATTAACTGAGCAGAGTTGAGCCACAGGTAATCACGAAGCCAACCCATGAGATACGTGGAGGATTCGTTGAACTGAGCAACGTTTCCTTGCCAGATGCCGAGATGTTTCCAGTGCCAGTAGAAGGTAATCCAACCAATGGTGTTTAACATCCAGAAGACGGCGAGGTAGAAGGCATCCCAAGCGGAGATGTCGCAAGTACCGCCCCGACCCGGACCGTCACAGGGGAAGCTGTAACCGAAGTCTTTTTTGTCGGGCATGAGTTTAGAGCCACGGGCATCCAAAGCACCTTTGACCAGAATTAAGGTGGTGGTGTGGAGTCCGAGCGCGATCGCGTGGTGAACTAAGAAGTCTCCAGGTCCAATAGTGAGGAATAAGGAGTTATCGCCACTGTTGATCGCATCGAGCCAACCTGGTAACCAAGCAGCACCAGCATTAGAAGCAACACTGTCTGCATTAGAGAGCAGTGCATCCATGCCATAGAGGGCTTTACCGTGTGCGCTTTGCACAAACTGGGCAAACACAGGCTCAATGAGAATTTGTTTCTCAGGGGTACCAAAGGCAACTACAACGTCGTTGTGAACGTAGAGTCCTAAGGTGTGGAATCCTAAGAAGAGGGAAACCCAGCTTAAGTGGGAGATAATCGCCTCTTTATGTTGGAGAACGCGATCAAGCACGTTTCCTTTATTTTGTTCGGGATCGTAGTCACGGATTAAGAAGATTGCCCCGTGAGCAAACGCACCGACCATAATGAAACCTGCAATGTACTGGTGGTGGGTATAAAGGGCAGCTTGAGTGGTGTAATCCCGCGCAATAAAGGCATAAGGCGGTAGGGAATACATATGCTGCGCCACCAGGGAAGTAACGGTTCCTAACGCAGCCAGGGCAAGGGCAAGCTGGAAGTGTAAGGAGTTATTAAGAGTGTCATAGAGTCCTTGGTGAGGCAGGTTAAACTGACCTTCGCTTTGACCACCGATTAAACCTTTTTTGGAATCGAGCATTTCGCGGATGCTGTGACCGATACCAAAGTTGGTGCGATACATATGACCGGCAATGATGAAAATTACCGCGATCGCGAGGTGGTGGTGCGCCATATCGGTTAACCACAGAGATTCCGTTTGAGGATGGAAACCACCGAGGAAGGTTAAGATTGCAGATCCTGCACCTTCAGACGTGCCAAAGATGTGGTTAGCAGTATCAGGATTTTGGGCATAAACACCCCAGTTACCGCTAAAGAAAGGTCCTAAACCAGCTGGGTGAGGCTTCACCGAGAGGAAGTTATCCCAACCGACGTGCTGACCACGAGACTCAGGAATTGCCACGTGAACCAAGTGACCCGCCCAAGCCAGAGAACTTACGCCAAATAAACCCGCTAAGTGGTGGTTGAGGCGATGTTCAGCACTCTTGAACCAAGAGAGACTGGGACGGAATTTCGGTTGGAGATGAAGCCAGCCAGCGAATAAGAACACAGCCGAGAGTAATAATAAGAAGACTGCGCCTTGGTATAGATCGCCGTTGGTGGTCATCCCAATGGTGTAGAACCAGTGATAAACACCAGAGTAAGCAATATTCACTGGGTTAGAAGCGCCGGCTTGCGTGAAAGCATCAACTGCAGCTTCACCGAAGTGAGGGTCCCAAATTGCGTGAGCAATCGGACTTACGTTTAAGGGGTCTTTAATCCACTGTTCAAAATTACCTTGCCAAGCAACGTGGAATAAGGTGCCGGAAGTCCAGAGAAAGATAATGGCGATGTGACCAAAGTGAGAAGCAAAAATCTTTTGATAAAGATTCTCCTCAGTCATGCCATCATGGCTTTCAAAGTCATGAGCCGTAGCAATCCCGTACCAAATCCGACGTGTTGTTGGATCTTGAGCAAGGTCTTGGCTAAATTTTGGAAATTTGGTTGCCATAGCCTTTTTTGGAAATCCTCTTTGCAGATGAATGAGTAAATAAGTTTAGTTGAAACTCATTTTGGGTTTGGGAGAGCTAACCCCGAGAACGATCGTTTTAAGGGTCAGCCCTCAGTTGGTTTACTGATTTTTAAACCAGTGTTACCGCTTTTAAGGGAAACCGTCAACTGACGGCAATAATTCTCGCTAAGAAGAACGCCCAAGTGGTAACAATTCCTCCTAGCAAGTAGTGAGCAACGCCCACCGCACGTCCTTGCACAATGCTAAGCGCACGGGGTTGAATCGCAGGAGCAACTTTCAGTTTGTTGTGAGCCCAGACAATTGACTCAATTAATTCTTGCCAATAGCCACGACCACTGAACAAGAACATCAAGCTAAATGCCCAGATAAAGTGCGCTCCGAGGAACAGTAGTCCATAAGCAGACAGTGCCGAACCATAGGAGTTAATGACGTTAGCTGCTTGTCCCCACAGGAAGTCGCGGAGCCAGCCATTAATGGTAATCGCACTAGTCGCAAAGTTACCAGAGGTAATGTGAGATACCGTGCCATCTGGAGAAACCGTTCCCCAAACATCCGACTGCATCTTCCAGCTAAAGTGGAAAATCACAATCGAGAGGGAGTTATACATCCAGAATAAGCCGAGGAATACATGGTCCCAACCAGAAACTTGGCAAGTCCCACCGCGACCTGGACCATCGCAAGGGAAGCGGAATCCGAGTTCAGATTTATCGGGGATCAAGCGGGAGTTACGCGCATATAATACCCCTTTCAGGAGAATCAGAACGGTAACGTGAATGGTAAAGGCATGGATGTGATGGACCATGAAATCGGCTGTGCCAAGCTCAATGGGCATCATGGCAACTTTACCGCCAACTGCTACAACATCGCCACCAAAGGCATAACTTGCAGGCTCGATCGCGTTGGGAGCAGTGCCACCCGGTGCGATGGTATGAAGATTTTGAACCCACTGTGCGAAAATCGGTTGCAGTTGAATCGCATTATCGGAGAACATATCCTGCGGACGACCCAACGCACGCATGGTGTCGTTGTGGACATAAAGTCCAAAGCTATGGAAGCCGAGGAAAATGCAAACCCAGTTTAAGTGAGAAATGAGTGCGTCCCGTTGACGTAATACCCGATCCAGTAAGTTATTAACATTCTTCGCTGGATCGTAGTCTCTGACCATGAAGATTGCACCGTGTGCACCAGCACCCACAATTAAGAAGGCCCCAATCCACATATGGTGAGTAAATAGAGACAATTGGGTCGGATAATCCGTCGCCAAATAGGGATAGGGAGGCATCGCATACATATGCTGCGCCACAATAATCGTGACCGAACCGAGCATTGCTAAGTTGATTGCTAACTGAGCGTGCCAGGAAGTGGTCAGGATTTCATAAAGACCTTTGTGTCCTTCACCGGTTAAGGGGCCTTTATGCGCTTCTAAGATTTCTTTAATGCTGTGACCAATGCGCCAGTTGGTGCGGTACATATGACCCGCAATAATAAACAGAACCGCGAGGGCTAAGTGATGGTGTGCGGTGTCAGATAACCAGAGACCACCAGTGGTCGGGTTCAACCCACCTTTGAAGGTCAAGAAGTCAGCATATTCTCCCCAGTTGAGGGTAAAGAAGGGTTTTAAACCTTGCTCAAAACTGGGATAGAGTTCTGCCATCAAACTCCGATCCAAAATAAATTGGTGGGGTAACGGGATATCCTCAGCAGCCACTCCCGAGTTCAGGAGTTTATTCACGGGTAAAGAAACGTGAATTTGGTGACCAGCCCAGGATAAACAGCCTAACCCAAGTAAACCAGCGAGGTGGTGGTTCAGCATGGACTCCACATTCTGGAACCATTCCAGTTTCGGAGCACGTTTGTGATAGTGGAACCACCCAGCAAAGATCATCAGCCCTGCCATGACTAATGCACCAATCGCGGTGCAATAGAGTTGGAAGCTGTTGGTGAAACCCGACGCTCGCCAGAGGTAGAAGAACCCAGACGTAATCTGAATTCCTTGGAAGCCACCGCCGACATCTGCGTTCAAGATTTCTTGACCAACAATGGGCCAAACGACTTGGGCGCTCGGTTTGATATTGGTGGGATCGCCTAACCAAGCCTCATAGTTGGAGAAGCGAGCACCGTGAAAATACATTCCACTGAGCCAAACGAAGATGATGGCTAAGTGACCGAAGTGCGCACTAAAAATTTTGCGCGAAATATCTTCTAAATTGCCTTGACTATCAAAGTCGTGTGCGTCTGCGTGTAAATTCCAAATCCAAGTTGTGGTTTTGGGTCCTTTGGACAGGGAGCGGTCAAAGTGTCCAGGCTTACCCCACTTCTCGAAAGAAGTTGGAACTGGATCTTTATCCACTGCTACCCTGACCTTTTCCTCATTTTCCGGAGGACTAATTGTCATAGGGGGTCTCCTCTCTAGACAGTTTTAACTGTTATTCCCGTGATTGGGAATGAACCGTTAAAGAACAATCATTTCGTAAATTTATGATCACTATTGTTGTCTTTCGATACAACAAATTGATCCCTTTTTACGGTTCACTGCTGTACCTTACTTGTAAATAATAGAGGGTGGTTTCGACAACTGTTGACACTCCTTAACAATACTTAAAGACTTGAGAAAACTTGCTGAAATAACCACTGTGCCTTTTTTATGTCTTTCCAAAAGTCAAGGCAAGATTCTTTATTTGTTACAAACTGCAATAATAAATTAATATTTATGTTAGTTATATGTCTTTTGTTATTTGTTATTTGTCCTTCGTTCTTTGGTAACTGGTCAATGAGAACACAGGTGGTTAGCATTTGACTCAGAGTAACTTTAACTGCTCCTTGGTACTGTTTTGAGCAGTATCTTCCTCAGCTTGTCCCGCGAGGAGTTGTTCTGCTGCTTCTAGCATCTCCTCTGACATCTCTTGCAGATCTTCCCGATTCCCTAAATAGGTTTTGAGGGCGCTCATGGGATCTAAACTGACTTGTTCCCCAAATTCAGGGACGCGAGGACGGGCTAGCTGACTGACTAATTCGGGTGAAATCGTATAGCTGTGGGCAAAATTGAGAGCTTTTTGTAGGCTGCGGGTTTCAATTTTGTCCAGTTGTTCTGAACGGAGCTTATATTTGAGGCGGACAACAGCATCAGGGATTTTTTTCCGCGCGATCGCGCCCATAATTGCTTCCTGCGGGTCTTCTTTTTCCGTCACATCCACCTCAATCGTTAAAAACGGACGCACGGGTAACGGACAAAACTCCCACTGGGGATTCCCTTTTTCTAAATGAAGTAAGACATAGCCCTTCTCTTCCTTCTCCTCACTAAAATCAACCCGTTCAATGCTTCCAGGATAAATCACTGGCGGTTGTCCCTTCGGATTTAGATTTTGATGGCGATGAACATGACCCAAAGCAACATAATCAAATTCGGGGCGAATCAAAAACGACATCGGAATCGTAAACCCTTTTCCCACCGCTAAAAATCGTTCCGCACCCAGTTCCGCCCGTTCCGCCATTAAATGCGCTAATAATATCGTTGGTTGGTTAGGATCAAGCCGTCTAATTTCTGCTTCTAGGATCGGCTGTAATTTTTTCAAGAGTAATTGATTCACATCTGCTAAGGATAGCCCTTCTGTTTCAGGGCGGGTCAATAAAGCAGAATGAGTTAACCAAGGAAGCGTCATCACTTGAACATCTCCCTTGGCGGTAGGAATGCGATGGGTTTCAATTTTATCGCCAACAATAAAGCCTGGAACGCCCAAAGTGCGATAAATGGATAAACTTGCGCCTCCTTTCCCTTGTGAGTGTTGATCATGATTCCCCACTAAAAGAATGGTTGGAATCTCCGCAGCCACTAACCGTCGGAATTCTGAAGCAAATGTCTCTTGAATATAAGGTGGAGGAGTCGCATCGGGGAAAGCATCCCCTCCAAATAAAACTAAATCTACAGGTTCGGCTAAAGCGCGATCAATACAAGTGCGAAGGGAGTTTCTAAAATCTTCAAGCCTAGTGTTCAATCCCGTTTTTGGATTTGTGCGTCCATGAGATAAGCCACTCCCAATATGAAGATCCGAAACGTGAAGAATTTTTATCATAACGAACTCGAATCAAAACTTTGGGCTTCCCCATCTGTCTTTGGGAGATGTAGTCCGCACTCCTGCTTCACCCCTTGAAATCTGGTGTCTCTTTCGTGTTCATCGTTCAGAGAAATCGGGCGACTCGAATGCCAATCGCCAACGGTCATATACCCTTGATCAAATAGAGGATGATAGGGGAGATCATATTCTGTGAGATAACGATGCACGTCTCGGGAGTGCCAATCTAAAATTGGTAAAATCTTATAGATTCCAGATTGTTCGCCAATGCGGGGAAGTTGTTGACGATGTTGGGTTTGATCGCGCCTTAATCCAGCCAGCCAGGCGGTTGCGCCTAATTCGTCTAACGCCCGTTGCATGGGTTCAACTTTACGAATTTGATCATAAAGATTTAAGGATTCAAGATCTTTCTTTTCCCACAGTTTCCCATAGAGGGCTTCCATCCGAGCAGGGGAGATGGGAGATTGGTAAACTTTTAAGTTCAGATTCAGTCTTTGGGTTAGCTTGTCCGCAAAACGATAGGTTTCAGCGTGAAGATAGCCTGTATCCACCCAAATGATGGGAATATCAGGAATAATGCGGGTGACAAGGTGTAACATCAAAGCGGATTGAATCCCAAAACTGGTACTCATCACTAAACCATCACCAAAGGTTTGCGCTGACCATTGGATCACTTCTTTTGCATCCGCATTCTGGAATTGATTGTTGAGTTCTTGTAAATTAAGTTGAGGTTGCTCTAAAGTTGCAACAGTCATGGAATTTAACGCCTCATGCTTGTGTTGAGTCTCATCATGATTTTCTGGGAGGTGCGAGGACTGAGAAGAAGACTTGGGGGTCGTTTGATTCATTGAAGGCAAAAGTCAAAGATTGCAGTAGCCACTCTGTGAATTGAGAGTGATTTCCCCACTTAGCTTACCACCTCCCACTTTGATCTTAAAACAGAATCTCCCATAATCCGCTCGGGAAAGTGGAATTTATGACAACAGTTAGAGAAATCCCTCAATTTTGAACATCTGAGAAGTGTTGCTTTGCATATAGCAACGGAATTTGATGAACCTCACTGAGAGCAACCGCAAAACAATCCGCATAATTGAGTTGAGCGGGGTGATTTCCAGCCTGACCATACCGTTGATAAATCTCGACCGCTTTCAAAGCCAAATCATGATCCACCGCTACATAGTCTAAATCTAAATAATTGAGAAGACTTCTTACCTCCGCTAGTATTCCTTTGTGACAAGCAACAATCAGTAACTCTTGTAACGTTCCTGAAGAGATGAGGAGTTTTGGGGCTTGTATCGCTTGTTGGTAAATCGTTTCCCAGCCTTTTTCTCGCAGCGCGATCGCGATGACGGCTGATGTATCAAGAATCATAAAGGAAGTCCATTTTCGTCATAGAGCGTATTGGGATCAAAGTATTGTACTTTCGTCTGAGCGATTTCTTGCAGTTTAGATAAATTTTCCGCTAATTGAGTTTGTCGTCTTTCTCGTCGTAATTCTTGATATTCTCGCTCTAACGCTCGCTTAACAATTTCTGTAGGCCCTTCTCCCGTCATTGCTCGTAATTCTTGGATTAAGCGGTCAACATCTGGGTTTTTAATATTGATAGCCATTCGTTCTAGATTCAATTTCTACCCTTTCATTCTACAATTGTCGTCTCAACTCCATGAAAGACTGGTAAGATAATATAAATGTTTACAAACTCAAACAGTCCCAAAAAAATAACGCGATTCACAATAACCTATGATCGATTTGCCTAGCCTATCAATTGACCCAATGGGCATTCGTTACGGATCTAGTAAATTATTCCAAATTTTAGTCCCACTAACGAGCTATGTTGTGTTACGAGATATCTTTTTAAAGAAGCTGGTTCTAAGGGATGCAGTAGTTGAGAAAATCAACCAAATTCTTCCTAAAAATGAATTCTTTGAGCAGTTTCGTGCTGATTTACCGAAAATTTTTGACCAAACGGTGGGCTTTCTGTCTTGGAAAGTAGGATGCGATTTAGGGTTTTTCTTGATTGTGACCGGTTTGGGACCTTGGGAACGCGCCTTCACTTGGTCAGGGTTACTGCCCTATACAATTATTCAATACTTTGTTTATTTTTTGATTGGACGACGGATGTTGGTGGATGGACAACTCAATCCGTTTAGTGAAACAGTTGGTGAAACAGTGACACCAGAACCTCGTCCTTGGTGGAAACGGTTACTGTCTAAATATCTTCATGAGGACTTAAATACAACCAATGAATATGTTCCTCTGCGACAAGTGTTTCTCAAACCCTTTGTTGATTATGGGGGATTGGTTCTCAGTTGGTCGCTTTACAATGTTGGGATTTTCTTTTTCCAGTCGGGAGAAATGAATCTCGCACCAGTGATTCAGTTTACGTTCTTCCAAATGCTGACGTTTTATTTGGTGAATACCTATGGCTATGTCATTGGTTATAACATTGGTGAGTGGATTGATGTAGGAATCTCAGCATTAGAAGAACGGTTTTCGGGTTGGAAACGTCAACAAGCCTATCGGTTGGAAAAAGAAAGGAATGAAGAGAAACAATCTTTGCAAAAACAGTTTTACAATTTGTCAGAGTCGATACATCAAATTTGGCAAAACCTTAAGTATGGTTACTTATGGCAATTACAAATGTTTTTCGGTCAATATGGCATTGGTCGCAAGTGGTTTTTAACGACAGTCAGTGGGGTATTTGCCGTTGTTTTGATTGCCCCTGGTTTTGCAGGGGTAATGTTTTCAGTTGGGAATAATGTCAGCGATCTTTGGTTTGATCGCTTAGGAGAAGTGGATCAAGTACAAGTGGCTCAAGTTGAGCCTTCAATGTCTGATCAAATCAACCTTCCCAACTCAGAAGTCATCATTGCTCAATTCCCTGAGTTTTGGCAAGCCCTCTATACACCCGAAACACAATTTGAGAATATTGCCTTGGATGATGTTCCTTCTATGGTGAAGGACGCAGAAGCAGATACCAATAGTTAGGAAGATTATTGTTATGGAAAGTTGCCGAAGAGGAGTTTTTATCTCTATTCTCGGAGTTTCAGTCTCGTTACTGGTTTTATTAGTGGTTGCGGTTATATTTTGGCTATTCTTTTTACTGCTTCCCTCAAGTGCGTTAGCAGCGGAGTTCCCTAGTATTCAAGAACAACCCGCCATTAGCCGTGAAAATGATCACAATAGCATCGGCAATCTAGAAAATGATGTTTTGTATTACATTGTGGTTGATCGGTTTTTAGATGCAGATGCCAGAAATAATATTCCTGAGTATGCCTTTGAAGATAATACCTCAGACCCAGAAAAACGAGTTTATAACAAGATGAATAAACTCTTACTTCGGCATACTTATGATCCCACTCATCGTCACATGGGAATGTATTGGGGGGGTGATTTAGAGGGAGTGATTCGCCGATTAGATTATTTAGAAGATTTAGGAGTGACAAAGCTCGTCTTATCTCCGATTCAGGATAATTCTAATGGCTTGTTTTATCATCCTGATATTCATTCTTATTTATATCGCGACAAGACGGAAACGGTTGAGGATGATTTTTATAATCATGTTTCGACTCCTTATCATGGCTATTGGACAAAAGATTGGTTTGAAATTGATGAGCATTTTCGGTCTCCTGATGATGAGGGCGAGAACCGTTATGAAATTTTCCGTAGGTTGTTGAATGAAGCGGGAAAACGGGGGATTGGTGTCATTCTTGATTTGACGATGAACCAAACTGCACCTGGGCATATTTCCACAGAACCCCCCAATTTAGGGGCGGGTGGCTTTCTGTTTGGAGAATCATGGTTTGCCGATAATGGGGATGTTTATCGTCATGGAAAACGAGTGGCGACGCACTGGGATCCAAAAACAGGGGAACGAGATCCACAAGGGTGGTTTCATGAACCGAAGATTATTTGGGATTTTGATACGGCTTCTAAGGAGTTGATTGAAGAAGGGCAAATTAGTGGGGGTATGCCTGATTTAAATCAAGATGCCCCGCAGGTGAAACAATATTTATTAGATGCAGCGAAGTTTTGGTTAACCTTTAATGAAGATCAATATCCGATCGCGGGGTTTCGTTTAGATGCAGTCAAACATATTAATGAAGGATTCTGGCAAGATTTTGAAGATTTTGTCCTCTCGATTAACCCAAAAGCGGTTTTACTCGGAGAATACTTTGGTGGCGGTTATCGCGCCGAAGCCAGTATTGATTTTCTGCGAGAAACCGATGAGATTACCCAATATGATTTTAATTTAAGTGAAGCAGCCAGACGCTTTTTCTCGCGCGATCGCAGCTGGGATGGACGGACTTATATTTTGCGGGAAACCACATTAGGACGCAAAGGTAAATTCTATAATTATGATGCCCTCACCAGATTTCTGCATTGGATCATGAATCCAGCGCAAACCCTAGAAATTCCCACAGCTTCTCTCGATGATATTTCAGATGAGGAGGCGAAAGGCTGGGTGACATTTGTGGAAAACCACGATAAACCCCGCTTAAAAACTTATTATCCTGATGTTTCTGATGAAGCCTATAAAAGTCTGCTTAAGTTTCAGTTCACAGCGCGAGGTGTTCCTTTAGTGATGTATGGAACAGAAACTGAGCTTGCCATTCCCTATCATCCTGATCATGATGGTTTGTTTGGGGCTGGAGGCGATCCCTTTAATCGTCCGATGATGATTTGGCCTGGACATAAAGGATGGAAAGCTGATATCCACGATACGACCAAACGGATGGCGCATTTACGTCAGGATTATCCTGTATTGCGATATGGGGAAACTCGTTATTTGTCTCCAAAAGGAGCAAATCAAAAAGAAGATATTTTTATGTTGCGAGAAGGAGAGAACAATCCTCGCATCCTTTATACTTACTCCACAGGAGGAGGAGAGTTTCTCGTTTCCTTGGCAGACGAAGGAATCACCCATGGTCGAGTTGTGGAGACGGATCAAGAATTAGAACTACCCGATGGGATGCTCCCGATTCAACTTGAACCTGAAGAAGCGAAGGTGTTTGTTTTAGAGTAATCTATTCATTCTATTTTTTTGTCTGTTCAGTGATGTGATACCACTTTTAACAAAGAAGGACTACCTTGTCGGGTGGCAATGCCCACCCGACGACTCTTTTAAAGGTGACCCTCTAATTGGCTGGTAAGTAAGTTTTGTAATTCTGCGATACACTGAAAGACCAGCTTCAGATCATTCTCATAGACTTATGACCGCCGTTAAGACAGCTACTGCTAATTTAGTTGAAGTTTTTTCCGCGATTCAAGGAGAAGGGTTAAACGTCGGGACAAGACAAATTTTTGTTCGCTTTGGCGGTTGCGACTTACGATGTCATTTTTGCGATAGTGAGCAAACTTGGGAAAAAATTTCTCAATGTCGGATTGAGAAAACTTCAGGTCAGCGAGATTTTGAAGTCTATGCTAACCCAGTTACCCAAGAGCAACTGTTGAGTTGGATTCGCCAACAGAATCAAAATCATCTTCATGATAGTATTAGCTTAACTGGGGGTGAACCGCTTTTACACGCCAAGTTTTTACAGCAATTTTTACCGCAACTGAAAGCGGAAGTTGCTTTACCCATTTATTTGGAAACGGGAGGACATCGCCCACAACAGGTCTCTCTGCTTCTTGATTATATTGACTGTATTGGCATGGATATGAAATTACCCAGTGTTAGTGGGGAAAAGCATTGGCAAGCTCATGCTGACTTTTTAAGGGTTTGCATACCACAAACAAACCTTTTTGTCAAGTTAATTGTTTCGGATCAAACCAGTGAAGAAGATTTAGTCCAAGCCAGAAGCATTATTGCTAAGATCAATGCAGAGATTCCTGTGATTTTGCAGCCAGCTACCCCGATTTCGCGAGAAGCAATTTTCCCTCCGAATCCAGAACAAGTGCTCGCTTGGCAAGGTTTATTGAAAGAATCTTTATTCAGAGTGCGGGTGATCCCCCAAACCCATAAAATGATCGGTCAACTTTAAATTATCCAATTGAGCAACGGTTGAAATCCTTGTCTTATTTCTTATTATCAGTGACCTCGGGAGTTCCGATTTTCCCCTTAGTGATTGTTATTGCTTTTTTAGGCGGTGTGATTCTCCTTGCAGAAGTGTTGAATCGAATCATGACCTCAGAAGTGGAATTAACCCGCAAAGTGGTGCATATTGGTGCAGGGAACGTGATCTTAATTGCTTGGTGGTTTCACATTCCTGCTTGGATCGGGATGAGTGCAGCAGCGATCGCGGCGATTATTGCCTTATTGTCTTATTTTGTCCCCATTTTACCCAGTATCAACAGTGTGGGACGGAAAAGTCTGGGAACGTTTTTTTATGCGGTGAGTATGGGAATTTTAATTGCTGGCTTCTTCCCACAAACACCAGAGTATGCTGCCATTGGAATCTTGACCATGGCCTGGGGAGATGGTATGGCTGCATTGATTGGTCAAGATTTGGGTCGTCATCCCTACAAAGTTTTTGGCAACACTAAAAGTTGGGAAGGGTCGTTAACTATGGCAATCGTCAGCTATCTGATCTGCTGGCAAATTTTACTGGTGACGCAAGGTAATCTTTGGCAAATTTGGCTGATTTCATTGATGGTCAGCGCGATCGCGACCAGTTTGGAGGCAATTTCTAAATTAGGAATTGATAATTTAACGGTTCCCCTGGTTAGTGGTGGCTTATCTTTTCTATTCGTGCAAGCATTAATTCATTCTTAGTTTTCGTTACATTGAATACAGTTTGTTTTCTCTAAGCAATTCAGGCTAGATCAGAGTACCTTAGGGGGGATGAATGACTGATCAGGTTAGCTCTCGTCAACAAGTTCGTTTCAATTTTTTACAATCTTGGCTGCAAAGTCTGCAACCCAAAGACCTGTTTTTAAGTTTAATGGCGGGTGGCATTACTGGTATTATCGGTGTGATCCGAGCGATTTCTTATGCAGCTTTAATTTTTTCTGGTAGTTTAGGATCAGAATTAGGTGTGGGTGTGGGATTAACGGTTTTTAGCACAGGAATTGTTAGTTTTGTCGCTGCGATTTTTAGTGCGCTTCCCGGAATGATTGCCACCCCTTTAGCTGCACCAACAGCAATTACCGCCATTTTGGCAAGTGAAATTGTTGCTGATTTAAAAGTCAATCTTTCTTCGTCTGAAATGTTAGTGACTGTTTTAGCAGCGATCGCGCTGTCTTCTTTAGCAACTGGCTTATTTCTAATTATCTTAGGACGCTTAAAATTAGGCAGTAAAATTCGCTTTATTCCCTATCCTGTTGTCGGTGGATTTATGGCGGGAACAGGATGGTTATTAGTATCTGGTTCTATTCAAATTACTACTGATATCTCTTTAACTTTTACCAATCTATCTACTTTTTTAACTGCCGATCCGCTTCTCCATTGGGGAGCAGCATTGATCATTGGTTTAATTCTATTAATTGTTTCCAGTCGCTATCATCATTTCTTAGTCATGCCTGGAATGTTGTTTGGGCTCATGATTGCTTTCTATGCTGTTTTGTGGGGAACTGGAACTTCTCTAACCGCAGCGAGAGAACAAGGGTGGTTGTTAGAAACCTTTGCCTCTGGTGGACTTTGGAAACCACTCACCTTATCTGATTTGGGTGCAATTCAATGGTCAGCGATTGCCTCTCATTGGGGATTAATTCTATCATTAATGCTGGTTAGTTTGCTGTCTCTAGTTTTAAGTAATAGTGGCATTGAATTAGTGGTTGGTCGCGATATTAGCTTGAACCGAGAATTAGAGTCCGTTGGTATTGCTAACTTAGCCTCAGGTTTCGGCACTGGGATGACGGGTAATCAAGCATTACCCAGCACACTACTGGTGAATAAAATTGGAGCAAATAGCCGTTTATCTGGTATTTTTTCTGGAATTTTCTGTTTCTTTGTTCTGGTTCTAGGATCATCATTGATTTCCTTATTTCCCAAACCCATTTTAGGGGGATTGATTTTATATCTTGGGCTTGCTCTTCTATTAGAATGGGTTTATAAGGCCTGGTTTACACTTAGCTTCTCCGATTATTTAATTGTTATTGTCACCTTAATTGTTATCAATGCTGTTGGCTTCTTAGAAGGAATTGCAGTTGGTTTTATTATGAGCGTTATTTCCTTCATGTTTAACTATAGCCAATTAAATGTTGTTAAACACAGTTCTTCCATTGCTACCACTAGAAGTAATATTCATCGCACCGAACTAGAACGGGAAAGTTTAAGCAAAAAAGGCGACAAAGTTTATATTTTAGAATTGCAAGGCTATGTCTTTTTCGGGACAGCAGATTATCTCTTACAACAAGTGCGCGATCGCGTGGAAAAAATTAAAGAACAGCCCTTAAATTACATTATCGTTGATTTTCGAGAAGTAGAAGGACTCGATGCATCTGGCGTTCTCACCTTTATTAAACTGTTAAAAATTGCCCGTCAACAAAATTTGACTTTAGTCTATACCAATCTTCTGCCAAAACTAGAAACGCAGCTTCGCCAGGGGGGAGGGATTGATGATGAAGAACAACGATGCCATATCTTACCCGATTTAGATCGCGGTCTAGAGTGGTGTGAAAAGCAACTCTTACAAGAGAATAGTCCAGAAACAGGTCAAAAAAGTTCCTTAAAAGAACAACTAACCGATTTATTTCTCACGCCAGAACAAGCAGAAGATTTTGCGGAATATCTAGTTCCTCAAAGTGTTGTTGCGGGGGAAGTCATTTTTGAAGCAGGAGCGGATCAACAATGTTTATATTTTATTGAGTCGGGACAAGTCAGTGTGCTTTTAGATTTACCCAATGGTCAAACCAAACGCTTGCAAACCCACTGTCAAGGGTCAGTTTTAGGAGAAATGCGATTTTATGGCAAACCGCCCCTTTCTTCCCTTGTGGTTGCGGATCATCCCAGTCAACTCTATCGCCTGGATCGCGATACCTTTGAAAAGATGAAACAAGCGCACCCTGACCTCGCCTATGCCCTCCAAGAATACATTGTGCGCTTCTTGTGTGATAGTTTAACCCGACGAGAAGAGCAAGTTCGCATTATTGCTTAAATCAAAATTTCTTCAGGATTGCTGTAGAAATCCAGAAAGAAAAAACCCTCCCTCATGGGGGGGTAGTTTTTTTCTGTATTGTATGTATAACTCGCTTTAGCTTTTAGAAAGAGAAGCTAGTGCGGATAACACCAATATAGATTTCATTATTATCGGAATCGCGGTTGGGATTAAAGACAGCGATTAAACCAGGAGTGATAGAGACGTTATCGTTAACAGGAAAATCGTAGGAAACTTCACCAATGTAAGTCCGATCTTCTTGTAAAGTGATATCGGGAGCACCTGAAATTTCACCATCTTCAAACTGAGCACGACTGGCAAAAGCAAGCCCTAACTTAGATCCTTCTTTACCAAGATCGAAGAAGGCAATGTTAGCCCCAAAAGACCAGCCATCAGTATCGAGCTCGGTATCAGTGCTTGTATCTTCAAATGCTAAGTCGATGTATTCAACGAAGCCACCGATTTCTGTACGAGACCCAAGACGAAGTGCACCGCGAGCACCAACCGCATGTTGAGTGACTTCATTGAAGGCAGCAGCAGTGCCAGCACCACCGACATCATCGAGGGTATCCGCTAAGATTGTACTGTCACCGACGGTTTCAGTGTAGTTATAGGCAAGCCCAATATCAAAGTTGTCACCGCCATAATTCAGACCCGCCGCAGCGCTGTAATCTTGGAAAAGACCAACACTCGGATCAGTGGCATTGGAGTCGTTTGTGGTGTAGCCAACCCCAAAGGAGAGACGGTCGCTTAAGGCAATATTCGTGCTGATACCGACATCATCTTCCGCGCCAGTGCCATCAGAAATGGCTTCTTCCCCGTCAATGGTGAAGTCACTGAGTTCAGCGCCACTACCGTAGGTATAGTCAAAAGCAGAGTCAGGGTCAAAGTCAAGGGCCCCAATTTCAACTTGGATGTTTTGTCCGAGTGGGAAGCTATAAATTAAGTCTTCCATCTCGAAGCTGTTACCAGTATCTTCGGCGTTATCAAGACCTGCATCACCAACACCGGTACCACCATCTTCAAAAGCACCAAAGTTAGCAGATTGGAGACTAACTTTTAATTCATCTCTTCCCGTAAAACTGGCTTCAAAGTCTAAAACGGCATCATAAACAAAACCAGGGTTACTGTCGGTCTCTTGTCCAGCAAGATTGCCATCATGATCGCTATCACCAAAGGCAGCAGTCCCGAAGAAGACAACCGAACCGCTTAATTTAGTGGTGGTAGAGAATTGATTATCTTCTAAGAAACCAACGCGACCTTCTAAATTATCAACCCGAGTGCCGAGAGTAGCAAGTTCAGCTTCAAATTCTTGGGTTAAGCGTTGCAGAGTTGCTAAATCTTCGCGAGTGACTTCACCGCCCGCGTTAGCAGCAATGAGACGTTCAATTTGCTGTAAACAAGCATTTAACCCAGCAGCAAATTCATAACGGGTTAAAGCACGGTTTCCGCGATAAGTGCCATCAGGATAACCTGCAATACAGCCGTAACGCTCAACTAAGTTGCGGAGCGCTTCAAATGCCCAGTCTCCAGGGGAAACATCACGAAGTTGGAAAACACTATTAACTTGGTTTAAGGAGTCAGTGTTTCCTTGATTGTTATAGTTGTCAATTTGCTCTAAAAGTTCTTGTTCAGAACTGCCAGCATTTTGAGCTAAAACGGGTTGTGCTTGAGCAGCAATGAAAGATGCACCGAGGAGGATGGGAGCAGCTTTAAATAAATGAGTAAACTTAAGATTAGACATCATACCTCACACCAAAATTTAAGACCTAGTAATCAACACGAAATTGAATCTTCTAACGTTTCTGATTTTAGTGCAAACTTCAGGGAAGATCAATATCAAATACGGTGGGAACGCGATGAATTGAATCAGTGCTATCTTTTATCTATAGCGTACTTCAGCCCTCTCCTTTGTTCAGCTAATAGTCCACTTATCTGATTGTCACAAGTCTCTTTTTTCTTCGTTGTTTAATGTTCTTAATTTGTTCTTTACTTGATGATCAAAGTCTCTAGCAATCATCTCGCAATCAAAAAAAAGAGCCCTAGATAAATTCTAGAGCTCTCTTGCTGAGTACCCCCAAGGGAATTCGAATCCCTGTCGCCTCCGTGAAAGGGAGGTGTCCTAGGCCTCTAGACGATGGGGGCTCGTCGTTCAGTCCTTTAATAATCTAACGTAGCTTTTAGGGACTGTCAACACTTTTTCCAAAAAAATCTGAATTTTTTTTCCATCTTCCCAATTCCTACAAGCTCTGACGCAGTTTTGACAGTTGTTTCTGCGCTTTAGGATCAAGAGCATCCATTAAAAAACGCCCTTGGGATTTTCGGCGCGATCGCTGCTTGCTTTTAGTTTTTCGCTTTGCACCAATGACATCATTAGCCAGTTGTTGGGCAGAAAGCCATTCTGCACCATAACCAGAAACCGTTAGCTGTTGAGCGCGATCTGAAGTGGCAACAATCAACCTTTGCTGAACCACTTTTCCTTGACGAGAATTAGTTGCACAAAATTTCTCAATATAAGTGTCTGCTGTTTCGCCATAAGCGGTATAGTAAACAGACAAATAAGGGGTTTGCGTTTCACGAAACTTAGGAGTCGTCTGGAAGTGAGCGTCAAATACAACTTGTGTGTGATAGCCCTTACTTGCCGTATAATTGATTAGCGTATCAACAAGACGGTCACGGGCAGCTTCTAAATCGCGATCGCGCAAGGACTTGAGTTCGGACCAAGCACCGATGATGTTATAGCCATCAACTAAAAGAACTGGGGGAGCAATAGACATGATTCTGCATTAAATTTATCTAAAAGGACAGGGGCTTTGAAAAAATTGTCATCGTATGTCCACAATGATAATCTGAATCAGATCGGGCTGTCTCTATCTTTCTGCTTGGTATGATGGAGAACGGATTCTTTTTTTGGAGAAATGATTTATGAGTCGTCGTTGTCAACTAACTGGAAAGAAAGCAAATAACGCCTTTGCCATTTCCCACTCTCACCGCCGAACAAAAAAGCTACAGAATGTTAACTTACAAACGAAGCGTGTTTGGTGGCCCGAAGGAAATCGTTGGGTCAAACTGACCCTTTCCACCAAAGCCATTAAAACCTTGCAAAAGAAGGGCTTGCAAAAAATGGCAGATGAAATGGGAATCAACCTTAATCAGGCATAAACGGTTCACAGGACTAATGACCTGCTTTCATCGACACGGTTGTCTGGCAAAGCAGGTCATTATTATTTGGAAAGTCTGCACACAAAGAACAAAAATTTAGATGTCCCCCAAGAAGCGTGAAAACTGCTATGGCGTTTCCTAGTTGGTTGAGGTACGTAATGCGAGTCGGTGGATGTTCATGGTTCATAGTTCGTGGTTCATTGATTAACAACCAACAAAGAACAAAGAACAAAGAACAAAAATTTAGATGTACCCCAAGAAGCGTGAAAACTGCTATATAAGTTATACTTGGGAAAGTTGCCTCCCTTGACTGGTTTATTTTGAGACTCCAAATACTTAATGGACTTAAACACGATTTTGCGTTTCTTAGTGATCATTTCTTGTTGTTCGTTAATTATACGAGTTTTACGTTCTCGTAGTAATTGGGGATGGTTAGGAGTCGCAATCGGGATTCTGAGTATTATGGGAGTTTCCTTATGGTTTGCTCCCGAAAAAGTGGGTCTCATTGGTTTATTTTTATGGTTGGTGTTTGTTTTAATACCAACCCTTGGTTTAAGGCAAGTTAACCATTGGGTTTACCAAGAAAAGTTTCAGCAAGCCAAACAACTCGCTTCTTGTTTATCTTGGCTTCATCTGGGAGATGGCTGGCAAGAACAACCCAAATTTTTAAGAGCATTAGCATTAACCCAAAAAGGCGATATCGAAACAGCAGAAGCACTTTTGAATCGGTATTCTAAACCACCCCACTATGGATTTCAATATACGGCTCAAGCGATTCGCTTTCGTATAGAAGCCCGTTGGCAAGATTGTTTAAATTGGCTACAAACAGAAATTTCTCATCAACAATTATGGCAAAATTCAAGCCTTGCCACAGTTTATCTAAGAACTTTAGGAGAAGTTGGCGACTTAAATGGTTTGATTTGGGCGGTTCAATCTCATCAGCATCAACTGAAACATTTAGGGAATGAAATGACTGTTAATTTGGCTCGCTTATATGTTTTTGCTTTTGCTGGAGAGATTCAAGAAGTGCAAAAACTTTTTGCTTCTGCTTTAAAAGTTTATCCCAAAAATGTCCAGAACTTTTGGCTTGCTACAGCAGAAATAGCAGCAGGAAATCAAGAAATTGGACAGAAGATTTTATTCAATATCAACAACAAAGACTTGGCTTTAGAAGCAGCGATCGCTGCTCGCTTGAGTGAACCTTGTCCTGAGGCACAATTGATTTTAACGGCTGAATCACTCCGCATCATTGCAGCTTTGAAACAGGACTTACAAGAAGAAATTAATTATGGTGGCGCGATCAAGATAGCACCGACTCAAGCCAATATTACTTATAGTTTAATGCTGATTAATATTCTGGTTTTTATCTTGGAAATTCAACAAGGAGGCAGTCAAAATTTAGAAACCCTTGATCAATTAGGAGCAGCAGTTCCTGAGGCAATTATTTCTGGAGAACCTTGGCGACTTTTTACTGCTAATTTTCTCCATTATGGTTCAATTCATTTAGGAAGTAATCTTTTGGGATTATGGATTCTTGGCCCTTATGTAGAATGTTATTTGGGATGGGTTCGTTACTTAATCATCTATGTCATTAGTGGCATAGCAGCGATTACAATCTTCACGCTAGTGACTCTAAAAACGGGACAAGGAGATGAAATCTTAGTCGGTGCGTCTGCTGCAATTATGGGGTTAATGGGAGCAACTTTTATGATTTTGTGGCGGGGATGGCGACAGGATAAATCAAAACTGGCTCAAGAACGATTACGGTTAGTTGCTGTCATTATTGGTTTACAAATCATCTTTGATTTAAGTGTGGCAAATGTGAGTTTTTTAGGACATTTTTTCGGTTTAGTTTTTGGTATCATCATCACTCGAATTTTCCTTCTGATTCGGGATTCTAAACCAAGTCAAACACAATTAAACTAAGTGGAAATTGATATGGAATCCATTTATGGTTGCTACATAAGGATCGAGGAGAGGGCTTGAAACACCTGGCAGTAGCGTTAAACCTTTGCCATTAATTTCTTCAGAAGCATGACGATCAATCTCAGATGCAATTTCTTGTCTGTTTCCTTGCGCGATCGCGACATCTCCTTTTTCCAGATGACCATCAGGATACAGAATCTCGGCGTGATGAATAATTAGATCAGTAGGCTCAGACATTTTTTAGTTCTACAGGAACACAGTCAGAGAGCCATCCGTTTCAAACGGATGGACGGGGCTTTCTAGGTGCGGAGGAAACCTCCGCACACAGCCCCTCATGAATGACACTTAAAGGCTTTAGCCTTTTGTATCCTACAAACTTATGCAGGATATGTTATTGTGAAAGTATGGCTAAGCAAACACTAACTCTAAAACTTCCCTTCTATCGACTAAATCAGGTCAAAGCCAGCGAATTTGAGAGGCTAACCGCCCTCAACACGCAAGTGGCTAATGACCTGCTCAGGTTTAGCAAGAAGGAGCGCAGAGAGTTGACCAGTGCTAGCTTTAGCCATCTAGAACTTGGCTCAATGTGGATTAACCAGACCATCCGCAACACCAACGCTAAAACCAAAGCAAAGCGTTTTAAGCGGATGTGGCTAGAAGTTAACAACCAAGGTTACAAAATAACCAAGTCTGGAGAGTTATACACGGTTTCTTTTAACCTTTATCGAGGCAGAAAGAAACGCATCCCTCTAGAAGTCCATTCCTCCTCTCAGGCAAAAGTTCTAGACAAAGCCATATTGGGTCAGGTGAAACTAGGGAGCCTGAAGATATGCAAGTCTAAGAAGGGAATTTGGTATGTCTTGATTAGTGTCTCAATGGACGTTCCTGAGCCGAATCAAGTTAAAGGTTGGATTGGAGTCGATAGAGGACAGAATAATCTCGCTGTAGCTGCGTTACCCAAAAGTTTTGGTAAATTCTGGAAAGCAGGGCGCGTGAAGAAGCTCAGACGAAAGTTTCAAAAAACTCGCAAGCAATTACAAGAAGCCAAAAAGCTCAAAAAGGTCAAGCAGTTAGAGCAACGAGAACGCTCCAATTATGACCCACATTAACCACATTGTCTCTAAGCAACTGGTGCAGTTGGCTCAGGACTATGGAATGGGGTTACGATTTGAAGATTTATCAGGAATTAGACAAACTTCCAAGCAACGGAAGAAAACTAAGTCTGATGCCTCTAAGAACCGTGACCACTGGGCGTTCTATCAGCTAGAACAGTTTACCCGATATAAAGCAAGTCTGGCTGGAGTACCAGTCGAGTCGGTTCCTGCGCCTTATACAAGCAAGTCAGACCATCGCAATGGAGTGATTGGTAAACGGAACCGTCATTGGTTTACGGGTTTTGATGGTTATAAATGTAACGCTGATTGGAATGCAGCCCAGAATATCGGCAAATGGGTTGGATTCTCATGTCCTTTGAATCTTAAGAAAACCGTCTCTGTAATGGATGCGGTCGATTCTAAGGACGGGGTCGATGACAGTCCCCCAAACTAGCTGGAAGTCTAACACGACGGCTTTAGCAAGGGACTGTGTTCGGAATTCATTTCCGAACTTTATACGTCCCGCCTCGTGTTAGGCAACCTCTAGAATCCGCGTCGATTTATCGCGCGGAGTGTCAAAATGTAAAAGTGTCAACTATGAATCGCTTATACTTAGCCTAGAACTGATTTGTGACTCAATGTCTGAAAATAATGTTGAAAATCCTTGGGTAGAAGGGGTAAAAACCTTGGCGTTAAGTGCTGTTTTGGCGTTTGGCGTTCGTACTTTTGTTGCGGAAGCTCGTTATATTCCCTCGACTTCCATGTTGCCCACCTTAAAAATTGATGATCGCCTCTTGATTGAAAAAATCGGGTATCGCTTTACCTCTCCAGAAAGAGGGGATATTGTTGTTTTCTCTCCCACAGAAACTTTGAAAAGTCAGGGCTACCATGATGCCTTTATTAAGCGGATTATTGGTCTTCCTGGAGAAACCATAATGGTGAGTGGAGGAGTGGTAACTGTTAATGGAAAACCCCTCTCTGAAAATTACCTCGCTGATGAACCCGATTATAGTTTTGGTCCAGTCACTGTTCCAGAGAATCACTATCTGGTTTTAGGGGATAATCGTAATAATAGCTATGATTCCCATTCTTGGGGATTTTTGCCCCGCAAAAATATTATTGGTCGCGCTGCTGTCCGTTTTTGGCCCCTTGGTCGTATTAATCTGATTGATGACCCCTCTTACTCTGAATCCTCACCAGCACAGCCTCAAAGTCCCTAGGGAACTTAGACACTGACATCTTTTGGAAACGGTCAGTCATCTCTCAACTATGACTTATACCGTTTCTAGCCAATCATAAATCCGTTCTAGCTGTTCTAAGGTGATTAAACCATATTGCCACAGCAGCATCGGTAAAGGATCTGTATTGCGTTGAGAGTGACGTTGCGCGATCGCGATCGAATCATTAGAGATCGCTAATTCTTCTTTCAAAAATCGTAAGAATTTGGCATAGGTTGTTGGCATCATGGGATTGACCTCCTTAAAATCTTAGGAGTAGGTTAACGGTTAAATGTGAAAATTAAGTGAACGATGGATGAGTTGAGAAATTGCAGTTTGGGCAATCTAAGCCCAAGAACAAAATCACTCCGAGCAATCGCCAGCATTTTAGTAATCGCTTAACCTTTTCTTAACTTTCAAAGAATAGTCTTGGGGTTAGAGTTACCTCTTCCTCAGCCATTACCGCGTCAGAAGTTAAACCTGCTTTACCGATTATGTTGGTTGCAAAGACTAATTAAAAAGTTTAGTTTAAATTAAGGTTTTGCTAACTCTATCTCTTGAGTGATCCTGCATCGAGGATGGGATCAGCAGCAGGGGGGAGAAGCCAAGGATGAATTTCCCGAGAAGAGAAAATTGATCTAAAAAGAAATTACTATAGTAAACCTATATTATACTGAATCGTGAAATGATGTGCAACAGACAGGACTCCTCGTTAGAAAAATTAATGGTTTCTTGCTTAGCTGACGCTAATCATTGATAATAAGCAATTAATCTTTCCTTAAAATTAGTGAAAATACTATAGATTTAATCCCCTTCAATTGATTTATGTCTAAAATAACTGCTCTTGGCAAATGCGTTTCTACTGTGATCTTAGTTTGTACTGTCGCGATCGCGCTCTGGTTAGGGATGACATCCAGTGCCATGGCGAGTTTAGAGGATGATCGCTATGATGGCAATATCTTTGCGTTGTATGCAGGAAATGGAGCTTTAGTGCCTCCTAAAGTGTCTCTTGCGGAATCGATGCGTGGAGGAAAGCCGAGTTTACTCGTTTTTTATCTGGAAGACAGCAAAGATTGCAAAGCCTTTTCCGTAACCGTTTCCGAGTTACAGCGCTATTATGGACGAGCAGCAAGTTTTATCCCCATTAACGTCGATATGCTGGCGGATGAAAATGAGTTCACGCCAACAGAGGCGGGTTATTACTATCGCGGACTCGTCCCCCAAACTGTGATTATCGATCAAGAGAGAGAAGTTGCGTTTGATGAAGTCGGACAAGTGAGTTTTGAGCGCATTGACGATGCGTTTCGTGAGGTTTTTGACTTACTGCCTCGCTCGAAATCGAAAGAGTTAAAACGTCGCCCCTTGAACAATATTAACGTCGGACTAGAGGAGGAGTAATCCCCTCACAGGATTTTCTAAGAGCAGCTTTCTAAAGTGGCGGTGATTTTTTCCTCAGGGATGGCAAAGGCTTGACCAAAATGATTGAGTAATTGTTTTTCTTCTGAGGAAACTTTTCCATCCGCCATAATAATCTTTGCTAGTGCTTCCAGTGCTTCTGAACATAAATTCTTAGGCAGATTCCCGATCGCGCTTTCTAGAATTGTATTAATCCCCTTGTCCTGAATACATTGAAATGAGTGATTAATCATAGCAATTAATTGATCAGCAGGATAAGTGGCAAATAATTCAGCACTTAAAATCGCTTGGGTCACTGCCATTTCTTCTGCTTCTGCGTGTTCGCCGTCAATGGCAACGGTAACAATGGCAAGGGCAACAAAGGCTTCTTCTGGAGTAAATTCGAGTTGAGGAGTGATACCATTCATGTTAAGTTTCCTAAGAGAATTATTCAAAGTCGTTGCTGACTCAAAAATTAAATATTTCTTAATAAAAAGAGTCGAAATTTTTATTTGAAGTTAATATTTTAGCGAACTTCAGGGGGAAAACGCGCTAAATAAGTCCGCTAAAATTGTATTGGAGAACAAAAGCCCTTCAGGATCAGTCAACTTTAACTGTCCCCATTGATCGTGATCTATATTACCCAAAATGACGCAATTTTGATCAAAATAAGGTTGAAGGGTTTGCGTGATCTGTCCCACTTTCTCTGCTCCAAACTGCTGCGCGATCGCGCTCAAATCAATGCCTTCTGGCAATCTTAAACCCAGCATCAGGATTTCTAATAGTTGCTCATCAGAATCCTTATTGATGGTTTGATTCAGTTCATGATTCGGGTTAGTTAGGTTTTGCACCCAACTCGAATAGTCACGACGGGTACGAGGTCGAGTCAAGCGTTGTCCTCCTAAAAAGCTCGCTGCTCCCATGCCAAACCCGTAGTAGGATTGATTTTCCCAATAGACGCGATTATGGCGACATTGGTGATTAGGGTAAGCATAGTTACTGATCTCGTAGTGAGTGTAACCAGCAGCAGTTAACTGTTGTTGAGTAAGACGATACATTTGTGCAGAAGTTTCATCGGCGGGTAAGGGTAATGTTCCCGCTTCTGCTTGACGGTCAAAGACAGTTTTCGGTTCAACAATGAGGTCATAGCAAGATAAATGAGGGGGAGACAAAGCAATCGCCTTTTCGAGGGTGGCTTTCCACTGAGAGAGGCTTTGTTGGGGTAAGCCTGAGATTAAATCCAAGCTAAAATTGTCAATCCCTAATTGTTCAAATTGCGCGATCGCGCTGTAAATATCATCTACGCGATGCGTCCGTCCCATTTGGGCGAGTAACTCATCTTGAAACGCCTGTACCCCGAGACTGTAGCGATTAATTCCCAGACGCTGATAAGCCCTCAGTTGATCCAAGTCGAAAGTTTTCGGATCAATTTCGATGGAAATTTCTGCATCTTTAGCAATGGTATAAACTTGATCTAAAGCAACCAAGATTTTTTCTAGTTCTGAAACGGGTAATAAAGAGGGGGTTCCCCCGCCAAAAAAAACGGTGTTTAAACCCGAACTCGGAAACCACTGTGCAGTCCGACGAATTTCTTGACATAAGACGGCGACATATCGTTCCATCGCCTGAACCCGATTCACGCTTCCCCCACCATCACCAAGGACACTGATTGGGAAATCACAATAATAGCAGCGACGACGACAGAACGGAATGTGAATATAAGCAGAACTGGCTTGAGAAATCATTAATTAATTATTAACAAATCGACTGAATAGAGATAATTCCCTTCTCAAGGAAGACATGATTCTCAGAGAAGGGTTCACAATAGGAAATGAAGAAGTCGAAACGTGACGAAGAGGACGCAATCTTAAATTAACAGTGCAGATTCTGACCGTTAGTCGAGCAAAGATATAATGATAGTTTAAGTTCTATCCTAATCGCGATCATAGTTTCTCCATCGGACAATACCCATGATTGATGTCATCATCGTAATTTTATTCGTTCTCACTGCTGCCAGTCTGGGATTTGGTAGTATCGATTTACTCCCAGAAACCGCATTAGAATCCGTTACCAATATCGAAGCCCTGCGTTGGATTATGGGCAGTTTTGCAGCCATTATTGGCTTAGCTGTCGGGTTAACCGCGCAAACCTTTTATCGGCGTTTAGAAACCCAAATTCGCAAAACCCCCATCGAAGTTATTTTAACCCGTTCTGTGGGACTTGCCATTGGGTTGTTAATCGCAAACTTGATGTTAGCACCGGTTTTCCTCTTTCCCATTCCCAACCAATTAACCTTTACCAAACCCTTAATCGCCATTCTAGGTAGCGTTATTCTGGGCTTCCTTGGAGTTACCCTCGCCGATACTCATGGACGGACGTTTTTACGACTGATTAATCCCAATAGCATGGAATATCTGTTAGTTGCGGAAGGAACACTCAAATCAGCAACCACTAAGGTCTTGGATACCAGTTGCATCATTGATGGACGGATTGAAGAACTCCTGAGTACCGGTTTTATTGAAGGACAATTGATTATTCCCCAATTTGTCTTACAGGAGTTACAGCATCTTGCAGATACCGCCAATGATCAAAAACGAGTGCGGGGTCGTCGCGGGTTAGATATCCTCAAGCGTATGCAAGAAGAATATCCTGAACGGATTGTAATTAATAGTTCCGATTATGAGGATGTTTATACGGTTGATGCGAAGTTAGTCCGCTTCACTCAAGAAATCAATGGCGTTTTATTGACGAATGATTACAATCTGAATAAAGTCGCTGATTTGCAGAAAGTTTCCGTTCTCAATGTGAATGACTTAGCCCAAGCTGTACGTCCGATTTATCTGCCTGGGGATACCTTAGAATTAAAAATCCTCAAACAAGGAAAAGAACCAGAGCAAGGTGTAGGCTACCTCGAAGATGGCACAATGGTGGTTGTGGAAGACGGACAAGAGTACGTGGGAGGGGAATTACCTGTGGTCGTTACGTCTGCTTTGCAAACCTCTGCAGGTCGGATGATTTTTGCAAAACCCCAAACTTCTGTGTTGGCTTAAATGATTTTTCTCACTCATCGGTCAGCTTAGCGCTACATTCCCCAAAATCAGGGTCTCTTTAACTTTGTCCCCTTCCTTACCAATTAATAAAAAGGCAACTCCCTCAAAGTATTAAGCCTTGCCAAAACGAGCTTGGGAATTTTTTCAGCAAGCCCTAACTAATCTGCTAACTCGTTGTCTAGATTTATCATCAAACCTTCCTCTATGAAGCTAAAGAATTTTTATGGTTTACGTGAAATAAAAATAACCCGCTTGAAAACTCCCCACAATAAAACCTAAAATTCCTCCCAGATTAACAATCGCTTGCAGTTCATTTTTAACAATTGAATTAACCGTTGTTTCTAATTGCTTGGGAGTGGTTGCATTAACCCGATTAATAATCACTTCGTCAATGGAAAGAATCGGGATGATTTTAGTAATAATGGTTTCCAACTCTTGTTCTAAATACCGTTCGATAATTAATGATAACTCTTCACTAATAACATCTAAAGATTGATCAACTGATTCCGAAGATTGTAAACGTTTAATAATTAAAACAGCGACATCTTCCCAATCAATGGAATTTCCTAACGATTGCAGCAAATTCGCACCCTTATCTTGTAAATAGGTTTGTACTGCTTCTCGGACGCTGCTTCGGAGTTGGCGTACTGTAGAAACGGGTAAATTTTGTAGGGATAAACTTTGTAGCCAGTCTCGTAAACGGGAACGAATTTCTAGAGTTAAAACTAACTCTTCAATTCTCATATTTGCTGTCTCTTTTTCATCGAGACAGAAAGCACGAAGGCGACTTAACGTATTACGAAGTCCAAATAAATTCGCAACCACCCAATACGTCCCACTTGATTTTTCTCGAAAGGTTTCATCGATGACTTGAATATTACGATCCGTCAGGAGATCAATCAAAATTTGGCGAATCCGATTGGGAGGAAGAACGACATCCACTAACCAATCAGACAGTTGTTTGGCTTGGCTATCTGTAAACTGAAAATCAATGAGAACTTGATCGAAAATCTGATTAATTTGGGCTTCTAAAAAATCTTCCCGTCGCGCTAAAACTTTCACCAAACGCGGTAACGATTCACTAAACAAATCCCGAAGCACATTCCCTAAAACTTGCGCGCTTTTTTCTTGTTTATCTTGTCCAACTTGCTGCAAAGAAGACTTTAAAAGCCAAGAAATTGCTGCTTTCACTCGTTCGGGTTGTAAGAGACGGCGGGCAATTTTTTGGAGTTCGTCAGGGGTTAAAAGTGACCCCATAATGGTATTTGCGACTCGCTTGGCGAGGTTCGCTTGGTTACGGGGAATTAAACCAGGGGTGAAGGGAAGACGACGGTTTCCGATATATATCGGTCGGTAAGGGCGAAACAGCATTTTAATGGCGATGTCATTGGTAAAGTAGCCAATCACCGCCCCCGCAACAGGTGGAACAACGAGTAACCCAACTTCAGAGAAATTCAAAATTAATCCGCGTTTGCTAGCAGTACACTCTTTCTATTTTAGGCAGGCTTAGTAATCACTAAAACCCCCATAAGTTCTAGCGCGATCGCGTAATGTTTAACTTTTGTAAAGCCAACTGATCGCGCCAACTGTTCTTGTTCTTGTCCTTGGGGAAAACGATCTAAACTCGGACTAATATAAGCATAATCCTCCTTTAACCCCAGTCTTTCCGCAGCAGGTACAACCCACCCTTGCAAATACCATTCCTGAAACTGTCGCATCAAGTCCGTATAAGGACGATGAAAATCGAGAATGCTAGCCGTTGCACCTGGTTTTAAGACGCGATACAGTTCTCCTAAGCAATCGGCAATATTCGTTACATTCCGTAACCCATAACCAATCGTCGCACAATCAAACTGATCATCTGGAAACGGAAGACTCAGCGCATCTGCTTCCACCCACGCGATCGAAACGGATCGCCCTTGCTGCTGTTGACGTTGACGGGCAATTTCTAGTTGTTCCGAGGAAAAATCAGCACCGATGACTGTCCCCGTTTTACCCACCATTTTCGCCAGCAAGAAGGCTAAATCCCCACTTCCACAACATAAGTCCAAAGCCCTGTCTCCCGCTTGTGGATTTGCCCATTTTACCGCCATCCGCTTCCAAATTCGATGTTGTCCAAAGCTCAAATTATCATTAAGTTGGTCATAGACAGGGGCAATGCGGTCAAAAATACCTTGAATCTCGGTAGAAGTTGGGGAAGGGGTCATATTGTTCTTGGCTATTTAGTAGCTGGTATATGGAAGAAAGCCCCTACGGATGGGGAAATTTCTATTTTAGGGGTGATGATTGCTCAAACCAACTATGATTAGTTAGAAAGTAAGAAGTAACAAAACATTAAAATCACTTGACAATCATGCAATTAACATATCTTGGCTCAAACAGTTGGCTTTGGCAATGGGAAAACCTCAACATTTTAGTTGATCCGTGGCTGGTGGATGATTTGGTCTTTGGCAACTTAACTTGGCTCTTTCGTGGGATTCGTCAGGAAAAACCGCCCCAATTACCAGAACGCATCGATTTAATTTTACTGTCTCAAGGCTTAGAAGACCATGCCCATAAACCAACCCTGAAAATGCTGGATAAAAGGATTCCCGTGGTGGGGTCTCCTAATGCAGCAGCAGTGGCGGAAGACTTGGGATATGAAACCGTGACCTCGCTTCCTCATGGCGAAACCTATATTTTACAGGAAAAAATTGAAATTCGCGCCCTTCCGGGTGCGCCCATCGGGTTAGATCAAGAAAATGCTTATCTTCTCACAGCGTTAACCCCGCATCAGCGTCTCTACTACGAACCTCATGGTTTCCCACCAGAAGAGGTGAAGGACTATTCTCCAGTGGATATCGTGATTAATCCGATTGTGAATTTAGAATTTCCTCTGTCGCTTCCATTGATTAAAGGACGAGAAAGTGCCATCCAACTCGCCCAATGGTTAAAACCACAAGCGATTATTGGTACAGCAGCAGGGGGTAAAATTGACTTTGAAGGAGTGTTACTTTCCTTGTTAAAAGCAAAAGGGAGTGCAGAGGACGTTCGTTCTCACCTCCAACAGCAGAATTTAGACACGAAAATTATTGAACCGCAACAAGGAGAACCGATTACCCTTCTCGAAGAACAAACAGAAGTTAGTTAAGAATTTGGAAGCATTTGCCCTTGGGAGATAAACTAAGTTGTGCAAGATTATTAATAACGGGTAAAGACATTGCGAAGAATTGTTATTGCTGGCAACTGGAAAATGCACAAAACGCAAGCAGAATCCTTAGAGTTTCTGCAAAGTTTTCTCCCTCAACTGGAAAACACTGCTGAAGATAGAGAAGTCATTTTATGTGCCCCCTATACGGCTTTAGGGGTCATGTCCAAAAATTTACACGGCACTCGGGTTCGCATTGGATCACAAAACGTTCACTGGGAAGAATCAGGAGCATTTACAGGGGAAATTGCACCGAGTATGTTGACCGAAATTGGTGTCACCTATGCTGTGGTTGGACATAGTGAACGTCGTCAATATTTCGGCGAAACTGATGAAACCGTTAATTTCCGTGCTCGTGCTGCCCAAAAAGCGGAATTAACGCCAATTTTATGTGTGGGGGAGAGTAAAGAACAGCGAGATGCTGGACAAACTGAAACCGTGATTAAGGAACAACTGAAAGCGGATTTAGTGGGTGTAGATCTCTCACAACTGGTCATTGCTTATGAACCGATTTGGGCAATTGGAACAGGAGATACTTGTGAAGCAGAAGAAGCCAATCGTGTTATTGGAATGATTCGCTCTGAGTTGAGTAGTAGTGATGTTCCGATTCAATATGGCGGTTCTGTGAAACCAGCGAATATTGATGAAATTATGGCGCAACCCGAAATTGATGGCGCTTTAGTCGGTGGCGCAAGTTTAGATCCAGTGGGATTTGCTCGCATTGTGAATTATGAAGCTACATAAGTCAGTCATCCGAAGTTCAGGCAATCATTAATTCGTTGTGATTGAATAATTCCAAATTCAACCTATCAAGTTTATCGTCAGGGGAGCAAAATGCTCCCTCCTAGCGACCATCTTGGTCGCACTACTTTTCTTTTAACCAATAACACAGTTAAGGTTTGTTTGTTTTCGGACTGTCGAACTCCTCAACTTTCCTCGCCTTATATCCCTACACCAAAACAGTCAGGGTTTTACGGCGAACAGGATAAGCTAAAGGACACATTTTTCCCGTGAGAGTTATAAAATTGGGAATAAGTCTCTATAAGGAAACTTTAATTTATGGCTCTTGGTTACCTTGCACTTGTTTTACACGCTCACCTCCCTTTTGTTCGTCATCCTGAAAGTGACTATGTTTTAGAGGAAGAATGGTTATTTGAAGCGATTACAGAAACCTATATCCCTCTTTTGCAGACATTTGAGGAGTTGAAACAAGATGGGATTGAATTTAAGTTAACCATGAGTATGACACCGCCTTTGGTGTCGATGTTGCGAGATTCCTTTTTACAAGAGCGGTATGATGGTCACTTGGCGAAGTTGCAAGAGTTAGCAGCAAAAGAACTTCAGCACAATGCTAATAATGGACATTTACAATATTTAGCTCAACACTATATTAACCAGTTTGCACGAGTTCGTAAGACTTGGGAGAAGCATCAGCGTGATTTGGTCACGGCGTTTAAATCCTTTCAAGATAGCAATAACCTTGAGATTATTACCTCAGCAGCCACTCATGGCTATCTCCCCTTAATGAAAATGTACCCAGAAGCGGTACGGGCGCAAATTGAAATTGCTTGTCAACACTACGAAGAAAACTTTGGTTGTCCACCGAGAGGAATTTGGTTACCCGAATGCGCCTATTATGATGGCTTAGAGCGTTTCATGGCGGATGCAGGATTGCGCTATTTTCTCATGGATGGACATGGGATTTTATATGCGAGTCCTCGTCCACGTTACGGGACTTATGCGCCGATTTATACCGAAACCGGGGTTGCAGCGTTTGGGCGCGATCATGAATCCTCGCAGCAGGTGTGGTCGTCACAGGTGGGTTATCCTGGCGATCCCGTTTATCGGGAATTTTATAAGGATTTAGGTTGGGAAGCAGAATATGAGTATATTAAGCCTTATATCCTCCCCAATGGACAACGCAAGAACACTGGGATTAAATATCATAAGATTACCAGTCGCACTGCAGGGTTAGGAGAAAAGAAACTGTATGATCCTTACTGGGCGCGAGAAAAAGCAGCAGAACACGCAGGGAACTTTGTTTTTAATCGAGAACGACAAATTGAGCATTTATCGGGAATTATGCAGCGCCAGCCGTTGGTGGTGTCTCCCTATGATGCAGAATTATTCGGTCACTGGTGGTATGAGGGGCCCTGGTTTATTGATTATTTAATTCGCAAGTCTTGGTATGATCAAACCACTTATCGCATGGTGCATTTAGCGGAGTATCTGCGTTTGGAATCTGTACAGCAAGTGTGTAAGCCTTCCCAGTCGAGTTGGGGTTATAAGGGGTTTCATGAATATTGGGTTAATGAAGCTAATGCTTGGATTTATCCCCATTTACATGAAGCAACGGAACGGATGATTGAGTTGAGTCAGCGTCAAACTGAAGATGAATGGGAAAAACGGGCGTTGAATCAAGCAGCGAGAGAGTTATTATTGGCGCAGTCTTCCGATTGGGCGTTTATTATGCGAACGGGAACCATGGTTCCTTATGCAGTACGGCGAACACAGTCGCATTTAAGGCGATTTAATAAACTGTATGATGAAATTATGGGGGGAACTATCGATCGCGCTTGGTTAGAAAAAGTAGAAAAAATCGATAATATTTTCCCCAACATTGACTATCAAGTTTATTCCCCCATTGAAGAACCTATTAAGTTAGGTCGCCAACCGTAATCTCGATAATGGCGGTAGTCTGTGAGAATTTGATGGTGGTCAAAACATAAGTTTTCGGGGAGTTCCCAAAGATAGAAAAGATCTAAGTTTTTGGCATCATCATCGGCTTGGGGAGTGCCGATCGCGCTGGCTAAAAAAACAATACTAATCGTATGTTTGCGGGTGTCTCGTTGCGGATCAGAATACACTTGAAACTGTTCAATTAGTTCAACATCTAATCCCGTTTCTTCTTTGGCTTCCCGTCTGGCTGCGGTTTCTACCGATTCGCCATAGTCAACAAATCCGCCTGGAATCGCCCAACCGAAAGGAGGATTTTTCCGTTCAATTAAGACGATCGGTCGATGAGCGCGATCGCGCAATTCAATAATAATATCAACAGTGGGGGCGGGATTACGGTAAGACATTGTTTGTTATTGGTTATTGATTCTTTGTTATTGGTTCTTTGTTATCTCTACAAATGTTAGCCGATATAATCAGAGTAATCCTTAACCAGTTTGAGTCATTTGACAGATGATAAAACGTTAACTATCTTGTTGACTATCTAAAAAGACACCAACGAACAACGAACGAAGAACAAAACTTAAGAAAGTATCCCGATATAGCAATCCCATAAGAATTGTAAATTAATCCCCCCTAACCCCCCTTCGCAAGGGGGGGAACGGTTTATCAACTTTTTACATAAGATTTAGCACTGCTATAGTCAAAAAAATATTAAATCAATCATTAATTTTTAAAGCAATGGTTAATACAACATCTCAATCGAATCACTTAACAGAAGCAGAAGCAACGTCTCAGAAAATTACAACCGTTCTCGGTGCGGGGGCTTGGGGATCGACTTTAGCAGCAGTTGCTGAACGTAGCGATCACCATGTCCGTTTATGGTCGCGACGCAGTGGAGAAAGCCTGAAATCGGTGATTGAAGATGCAGAAATTATTCTCTCTGCGGTTTCCATGAAGGGAGTAACTTCGATTATTGATCAGGTCAAAGAAATTGGAATTCCTGAACATACCATTATTGTCACCGCCACCAAAGGTTTAGACTCGGAAACCACTCATACTCCTTCGCAACTTTGGAAAGAAGCCTTTCCCGATCATCCTGTAGTTGTCTTATCGGGTCCCAACTTAGCGAAAGAAATTCAACAAAACCTTCCCGCAGCAACCGTCATGGCGAGTGAAGATGAAGCAGCAGCCGAATCCGCGCAAGCAATGTTTGCTTGTGAGACATTTCGAGTTTATATCAATAATGACCCGATTGGGACCGAATTAGGAGGAACGTTAAAAAATGTTATCGCGATCGCGGCTGGGGTTTGTGATGGCTTAGATTTAGGAACCAATGCCAAAGCGGGACTACTCACTCGCGCCCTTCCCGAAATGATCCGCGTTGGGACAAGCCTTGGGGCTTCTAGTGAAACCTTCTTTGGTTTATCGGGTTTAGGAGACCTCCTCGCCACTTGCGATAGTCCTCTCTCACGGAATTATCAAGTGGGATATGGTTTAGCCCAAGGGAAAAGCCTAGAAGACATTTTAGAGCATTTAGAAGGAACAGCCGAAGGAGTCAACACCACCCAAGTTTTAGTCCGTTTAGCCCGCAAAGAAGGAATTCCCGTCCCCATTTCAGCGCAAGTGTATCGCCTCTTGAGAGGAAAATCAACGGCACAGCAGGCGGTACAAGCCCTGATGGCGCGAGAACTAAAAGCAGAGTTTGATGATGATCTATTTGATGATTAGTCAATGCGGATCATGATTCCTCGAAGGCATCCAGTTTATCGAGTAGCGTTAGCCCTTCTGATGCGTTTCCTCTTGCTGCCATTGCTTGAAAACGAGTATAGGCATCAAATTCAGCAAGGACAACAGTGGAAAGTTCTTCCATTAGTTTATTTACACTGATGCCCCTGCTTTTGGCTAAGGCTTTGAGACGTTCGTGTTTATCGTCTGGAATGCGAATGGTGAGCGTTGCCATGTTGATTACCTCTGAATAATGTCTTCTGGTTTTAAGATTAATAAATCTGGAAATAGTAACTCGGTGTTTTGAAAATCTCTAACATTATTTGTTACCAGCGCGATCGCGTTCCCTGCTACTGCTAACTCAATTAAATGATTGTCCGCTTCATCGATCAGATTGGGTCGCCATAAATAGTAGATATTAACCCACTGACAAACACTAAGAAAGGCTTCTAGTAGTTCCTGAATTTCAGAGCCAGAAAGAGGACAATCTTCTTGAATTGAATCGCGTTCAATGACTGATTCATATTCTAAGAAAAGCGCATTTCCCATCAGAGGTTGATAAACCCCTTGCAAACAGCGTCGAATCACTTCTCGACTCGGACCTTTAGTTCCAATTAAAGCACTGATAAAAATACTGGTGTCAACCACAATGACTGCATCCATAAAAAAATGATAGCAAATATGCTATCAAAAGGGAAGAGGTTAGTTTTTAATCTCCTAACACATAGGATGAGATAAGCTATCCTGATAGTCATTGCCTAACTCAGCAACGCTTATGTCTGATCCGTCTTCTTCTCGCATTCGTATTCGTGGCGCAAGACAACACAATCTGAAAAATATTGATTTAGAATTACCGCGCGATCATCTGATTGTATTTACGGGTGTTTCGGGATCAGGGAAGTCATCGCTGGCGTTCGATACGATTTTTGCAGAAGGACAACGGCGCTATGTGGAATCGTTAAGTGCTTATGCGCGACAATTCCTCGGACAAGTGGATAAGCCCGATGTGGATGCGATTGAAGGCTTGAGTCCTGCTATTTCTATTGACCAAAAATCAACGTCTCACAATCCACGGTCAACGGTGGGAACGGTAACCGAAATTTATGACTATTTGCGGTTACTATTTGGACGGGCGGGAGAACCTCATTGTCCTCACTGCGATCGCGCGATTTCTCCCCAAACGGTTGATCAAATGTGCGATCAAATCATGGAATTGCCAGATCGCACCCGTTTCCAAATTTTAGCCCCTGTGGTACGCGGTCAAAAGGGAACTCATCAGCAACTGCTATCGAGTCTCGCCAGTGAAGGGTTTGTGCGCGTCAGGATTGATGGGACAATTCAAGAGTTATCGGAAAAGATTAAACTCAGCAAAAATAAACAGCATACTATTGAAGTGGTGGTGGATCGACTGGTAAAAAAAGAGGGAATTGAAGAACGCTTAGCCGATTCTCTCGCCACTTGTTTACATCGGTCGAGTGGTATCGCCATTATTGAGATTATCAAACGAGACCCGCCAGAGGAAGCAGAAAGCGATTTACCCGCAGAAATCATCTTTTCGGAAAACTTTGCTTGTCCCGAACATGGTGCGGTGATTGAAGAACTCTCTCCCCGTTTATTTTCTTTTAATTCTCCTTATGGCGCGTGTTCTCATTGTCATGGGATTGGACGACTGCGGATGTTTTCTTCAGAACTCATTGTTCCCGACCCGAAACAGCCCGTTTACAGCGCGATCGCGCCCTGGTCAGACAAAGACAACAGTTACTATCTCTCTCTCCTCTACAGTCTGGGCGAGGCTTATGGATTTGAACTACAAACCCCGTGGGAAAAACTGACTCCCGAACAGCAAGAGATTATCTTACATGGAACCGATGAACCCATTTTTATCTACGAAGATGCCAGAGGCGATCAACCCAGAGGCTATCATAAGCGATATTATGGGGTAATTTCGGGGTTAGAACGGGCGTTAGAAAGTGCTTCCGAAACCTATCGACAAAAACTCGAACAATATCGCGTCGATCAAACCTGTGAAGTCTGTGGGGGAAAACGACTCAAACCCGCCTCTCTCTCTGTGAGATTGGGACAATACAATATTATTCAACTCACTAGCGTTGCGATTACCGAATGTTTAAACCGCATTCATACCCTGAAACTTTCCTCCAAACAAGCGAAAATTGGCGAACTTGCCTTAAAAGAAATCCAAGCACGGTTACAATTCTTGCTTGATGTTGGTTTAGATTATCTCACGCTCGATCGCCCCGCCATGACTTTATCGGGTGGGGAAGCGCAACGGATTCGCCTCGCCACCCAAATCGGATCGGGATTAACCGGTGTTCTCTATGTTTTGGATGAACCGAGTATTGGCTTACATCAACGGGATAACGGACGACTCTTAGAAACCCTGAAAAAACTAAGAGATTTAGGAAATACGTTAATTGTTGTCGAACATGACGAAGAAACCATCTGCAGCGCCGATCAACTGGTGGATATTGGACCTGGTGCGGGGATTCATGGAGGAGAGATTGTCGCCCAAGGAGACTTAAAGGCGATTACGAAGTCTAAAACCTCGATTACAGGGGATTATCTCGCCCAGAGGCGGATTATCGCCACCCCAGAAGAACGGCGCAAAGGCAATGGCAAATCTCTAACTCTCATTGATGCCCATGCTAATAACTTAAAACATATTGATGTTGAGATTCCCCTTGGAAAATTTGTCTGTGTGACCGGGGTTTCTGGTTCGGGGAAGTCAACCTTAATTAACGAACTGTTACATCCCGCTTTGCAACATCGCTTAGGCTATAAAATCCCCTTTCCGAAAGGACTCGGAAAACTGAAAGGACTCGATGCAGTGGATAAAGTGATTGTGATTGATCAATCCCCCATTGGTCGCACGCCACGGTCGAACCCAGCCACTTATACTGGCGCATTTGACCCCATTCGGTCTGTCTTTACCGAAACCGTAGAAGCGAAAGCAAGAGGGTATAAGGCGGGACGGTTTTCGTTTAATGTTAAAGGAGGACGCTGCGAAGCCTGTAACGGACAGGGGGTAAATGTCATTGAAATGAACTTTCTCCCCAACGTTTATGTGGAATGCGAAGTCTGCAAAGGGGCAAGATATAACCGTGAAACCTTACAAGTGAAATATAAAGGGTATTCCATTGCGGATGTCCTCAACATGACCGTAGAAGAAGCCTTAAGTGTCTTTGAAAATATTCCTCGCGCAGCCACTCGCTTGCAAACTCTGGTTGATGTGGGCTTAGGCTATATTCCCCTCGGACAACCTGCACCCACTTTATCGGGTGGGGAAGCACAACGGATCAAACTCGCAACAGAGTTATCCCGACGCGCAACAGGAAAAACCCTCTATTTAATTGATGAACCAACAACGGGTTTATCGTTTTATGATGTGCACCAACTTTTAAATGTTTTGCAGCGTTTAGTAGATAAAGGGAATTCCATTTTAGTGATTGAACATAATTTAGATATGATTCGTTGTGCAGATTGGTTGATTGATTTAGGTCCCGAAGGGGGAGACAAAGGGGGAGAAGTGATTGTTACAGGAACCCCAGAAACCGTTGCGGTTGAAAGTCAATCTTACACGGGACAATACTTAAAATCAATCTTGAATTCGGAAGCGTGAAAGTCACACTGTTATCCTAAAAATAGTCAACTGCTGAATGGGTTGAGGCTTAAAAAAATGCTAGACTATTCCCAACTTCAAAACCTCCCTACCGCCGAAGACCTTCCTGATAGCGACGATACCCCAGTGGATAATGAACTGCAAGAATTAATTCCCCATCTGCTGAGAAGTATCCTTGCTCTGATTTGGTCAGACCGTTGGGATTGGTATTTTGGAATTGATATGGGAATTTATTATGATCCCAATCAAAGCGCGATCGTCCCTGATGGATTTTTAAGTCTGGGTGTTCCCCGTGTTAAAGATGAAAACTTGCGTCTCAGTTATGTGTTGTGGGAAGAAGAAAATGTTCCCATTTTAGCTCTAGAAGTGATCTCTCAAACCTCAAATCAGGAATACACCAAAAAGAAAGAAATTTATCAAACAATCGGGATTCAATATTATGTCATTTACAATCCCCAACGGAAAAGAAAGCCCCGTTTAGAAGTGTATTCTTTGGAGAATCAGGAGTATGTGTTATTAGGAAATCAATCCCCAGTTTGGCTAGAAGCTATTGGTTTGGGAATCGGATTAGATCGAGGAACAGATCAAGGCGTTACTAGAGAATGGCTGTATTGGTACGATAAAAACGGAGAGCGATTCCTCACCCCAGAAGAACGATCGCGCCAAGCAGAATTTCAAAAACAACAAGCAGAATTTCAAAAACAACAAGTAGAATTTCAAAAGCAACAAGCAGAATTTCAAAAACAACAAGCGGAAACCAAAGCAGAACGTTACGCCAGAAGATTGCGAGAATTAGGAATTGATCCTGAGTCGCTGTGATGGCTTATCAGTTAGATTACATCAAATCGTGAAAGTTACACTGTTATCCTAAAAATAGCCAACGCCCAAAGGGGTTTTAGGATGGAAAAAATGCTAGACTATTCGCGACTTCAAAACCTCCCTACCGCCGAAGACCTTCCTGATAGCGACGATACCCCAGTGGATAATGAACTGCAAGAATTAATTCCCCATCTGCTGAGAAGTATCCTTGCTCTGATTTGGTCAGACCGTTGGGATTGGTATTTCGGAATTGATATGGGAATTTATTATGATCCAAATAAAAGCGCGATCGTCCCTGATGGATTTTTAAGTCTGGGTGTTCCCCGTGTTAAAGATGAAAACTTGCGTCTCAGTTATGTGTTGTGGGAAGAAGAAAATGTTCCCATTTTAGCTCTAGAAGTGATCTCTCAAACCTCGAATCAGGAATACACCAAAAAGAAAGAAATTTATCAAACAATCGGGATTCAATATTATGTCATTTACAATCCTCAACGGAAAAGAAAGCCCCGTTTAGAAGTGTATTCTTTGGAAAATAATGATTATGTGTTATTAGGAAATCAGTCCCCAGTTTGGCTAGAAGACATTGGTTTGGGAATCGGATTAGATCGAGGAACAGATCAAGGAGTTACCAGAGAATGGCTGTATTGGTACGATAAAAATGGAGAGCGATTCCTCACTCCAGAAGAACGATCGCGCCAAGCAGAATTTGAAAAACAACAAGCAGAATTGGAAAAGCAACAAGCGGAAACTAAAGCTCAACAAGCAGAAACTAAAGCGGAACGTTACGCCAGAAGATTGCGAGAATTAGGAATTGATCCAGACTCTCTTTGAAGAACAAATTTAAAATTTTCCTCACCAGTGCGAAAATAGCGATATTGCCTGTTTTCCAATAACCAATGACTCTGAACAACAAAACAATTTTAGTCACACGGGCTGCTCGCCAAGCCCCAACTTTTCGCACACTTCTAGAACAACAGGGGGCGACGGTGATTGAAATGGCAGCTTTAGAAATTTGTCCTCCTTCCAGTTGGGAAGCGCTTGACCAAGCAATTCATAATCTATCAAGGTTTGATTGGTTGATTTTAACTTCCGCCAATGGGGTTAATTTTTTTTGGGAACGTCTAAAAGAGTTAAATATGAATCCTGATCTCCTGAAATCTCTCAAGATTGCAGTAGTGGGTCAAAAAACTGCGCGTGTTTTGGAGAAAAAAGGACTGGAACCGACATTTATTCCCCCGCACTTTGTAGCTGATTCTTTAGTGGAAACCTTTCCAGAGGCTTTATCAGGACAGAAACTCCTATTCCCGCGCGTAGAAACTGGAGGGCGAGAGGTGTTGATTGAGGAATTTCAACAACAGAATGCGGAAGTGATTGCAGTTCCCGCTTATCAATCCCGTTGTCCCGAAAAAGCCGATCGCGTTGCGGTGCAAGCCTTACGAACTGGACAAGTGGATGTGATTACTTTTGCTAGTTCTAAAACGGTTCAACATTTTTATGAGCTCTTGATTCCGACTTTTGGCTCTGGGGTAAACTTGAAAAGTATCTTAGAAGAAGTGATTATTGCTTCAATTGGTCCTCAAACTTCCCAAGCCTGTTACAAGTTCTTAGGAAGATGCGATATTGAGGCGAAACACTATACTCTAGAAGGGTTAACACAAGCGATTGTGGAATTTTGCTCTGATAATAGGATATAAAAAGAGAGCAGTAATTGTGCGGAGAATGCCAACATAAGGGTTATGTCATTAAAAAAGTCCCCACCGTTAAGTTTAGCACCAATCATCTTGGTGATTAATCGTAAAGGCAACTGTCGGATCATTCAAAGCCCTAATCAGGTCAAAGACTTTTTTGTTGGGGAATCTTGTTCTCTCTCTGTCATGGATTGGTTGACACAGGACAATCTAGAGACGATTCAGATTCAAATGACAACTGTTCTCACTGAACAAACCCCAAAACCTGTCTCCGCTTCCTTTTTAGTACAAGGTGAATCTCAACCCTACTTTGGTTATTTATTTCCCCTTTCTCTGGCTTCGGTTCTTTTCATTGCCCAACCTGTGGAGCAGTTTGCTGGTGAGTTCACACAAGAGGCGATTGAATTATTTCCTCTTTCCGTTTTACTATACGACGCAGAAACCTTACAGATTAAAGCGGTTAATCAAAGCGCGATCGCGCAATATGGTTATTCGGAAGCGGAATTTCTACAGATGCAGCTTTCACAATTATACCCTTCTTCTCAGACTCCTACTCGTCTTCAAAATGTATCAGATTTAGTAACGGGGGAGTGGCAAAATTGTCGCAAAGATAAAAAATTAATTTATGTTAAACTGACCGCTTATCCGATACGAACTGCTAACACCAATACCGTTTTACTATTAGCTCAAGATATCACAGAATATTGTTACACTAAAATTGCCTTACATCACTACACCAAAATAGCTTTAAAAGAAAAACAACACTCAGAAATTGAATTCACCCCCCATTTTCCCCCTTGTGGCATTTTAGGATTTAATCGGGAGTGGAATTATACCCTTGCGGTTGGTAATGCGCTGAGTCAAATTACCCAGATTACCATGTCAGAAGGAGAACAAAGCATTGAAGGAAAAAAGATTTCTCAAGTTTTTTCGCCTTACATTAGAGAACTTTTCGCTCCTCTTCAAGAACACATTTTATTAGGTTATCCACAAAGCTATTCTTTTCAATATCATCAATATACCTATTATTTACAAGGCTATCCTCTGCGTAATCAAAAAGAGCAGATCATCGGCGGTTTTCTCATGATTAAAAATCAGACGTTGAGTAAGCAATTTGAAGCCTTATTAGATCGACACGCTTTTTATGACTTGACGACCCATTTACCCAATCAAATCTGGTTTTTAGAACAGCTTTCAAGGCATATTAAAACCTTTTCTAAAGAAGGGGTTGCGGTGTTTTTATTACGCTTAGAACGCTATAGAATCATTAAATATGGTCTGGGTCATAAGTTTGCGAATCAATTAATGGTTGCAGTCGCGAAACGATTAAAGCAAACTTTACAACTCAAGTCTGATTTTGCTCGGGTTGGAGATGCAGCCCTTGCTATGTTTTTCCCTCAGTTAACACAACAAGAGAAGCTAGAACAAATCGCTCAGTTAATTCATACCCAACTGAGTTCAGCGATTGAAATTGAAGGAGAAGAATTATTTTGTCCAGTCAGTATTGGTGTTGCTATTTATGAGGATAGTTTAAAGAATAACGAATTTTTCCAAGACCCTTCAGCACTCCTGCACGCAGCAGATACAGCGATGAATGCAGCACGAGGAGAAGCGATGTCACCTTGCGTTATTTTTCATCCTCAATTACGTTATTCTGCTGCAACCCGTGTCCAATTAGAAACTGAACTGAGACGGGCTTTAAGGTTAAAACAACTCGATGTTTTTTATCAGCCAACCGTGACCCTTGCTGAGGGAAAATTAACAGGCTTTGAGGCGTTAGTCCGTTGGCAACATCCCCAACAAGGATTAGTTTCTCCGAGTCATTTTATTCCCCTTGCTCAGGAATTAGGATTAATTGGTTTTATTGATTGGTGGGTGTTAGCAGAAGCCTGTGAAAAGTTAGCAATTTGGCAAGAGATGATTCCCCAAGGAGAAACCTTATCAATGAATGTCAATTTATCGGAAAATATGATTAATCAAGTTGGCATTTTAGAACGGCTCGAACAGATTATTCAACGCACAGGAATTAGACCAGAATGCTTAAAGCTAGAAGTCACAGAAGGAATTATTCTAGAAGGAAAAACAGCAACAACAGGAATCTTAAAACAATTACAAGCGATGGGAGTTTTACTTTCAATTGATGATTTTGGAACGGGATATTCTTCACTACAACGCTTACATCAACTTCCGATTAATACCTTAAAGATTGATCGGTCATTTACCAAAAGAATGCTCAATTATCCCGAAATTAAGCAAATCATAAAGACAATTATTAATCTGGCTCATGATTTAAATATGGAAGTGATTGCAGAAGGGATTGAGAAAGAAGAAGAGTGGGAAGCCCTGAAATTTTTAAATTGTGAATATGGTCAAGGCTTTTTATTTGGAAAACCCCGACCTGAAGCAGACATTCGAGATTTAATTTTAGCCCATCAATCGGATCTCATTTTACGATGAAACAGCGGATTATTGGTTTAACGGGTGGCATTGGAACGGGAAAAAGTACGGTTTCTGATTATTTAAATCAAGTTTATCAAGTGCCTGTTTTAGATGCGGATCAATATGCGCGAGATGCGGTGCGTCAAGGGTCGCCAATTTTAAGGTTAATTCAACAACGGTATGGCGATGAGATCTTACAGGATGGTTGTTTAAATCGATCGCGCTTGGGAGAGATTATTTTTAATAACCCTTCGGAAAAACAATGGTTAGAACAACAAATTCATCCTTATGTCCGTCAGCGCATTGAAACTGAGTTATCGCAACTGAAAGCAAAGATAGTGTTAGTGGTCATCCCGCTTTTGTTTGAAGCCAAGATGACCGCTTTAGTGACGGAAATTTGGGTCGTCGCTTGTTCCCCGCAACAGCAGTTGAGGCGGGTGATGCAGCGAGATGGTTTATCAGAAAAAGAAGCGCGATCGCGCATTCAATCCCAAATGTCTCTCCCCGAAAAAATGGCTCGTGCTGATGTTGTGCTGGATAACGAAACAACCGTCACCCACTTACAACAACAGATTGATCAAAAGATGAGACAATCATCCATTCCAGATGTTGCCGACCCTTGATGTTATTTCATATCTGCAATGGCTTGTTTTGCCATTCCCGCGATCGCGCTGTCGGTTGCTTTCGGAAGATGATAATAGTTCCCGCCTGCTGCTTTAGCCAATTCTTTTGCAAAACCTGTGGAAACAAACTTGTTTTCTGTGTCAATCACCAGTAACTTCACACCGATCGCGCGGATTTTACCCGCAATATCCAGCAATTCTTCTTTAATATTGGGTTTTTCGTCTTCAGATAACGGTTCACCCAGCGATCGCGCTAAGGGAATATTTCCTCGTCCATCGGTAATCGCGACTAAAATCACTTGTCCCACATCGCCCGACATTTGAGCATTCGTTCCCACATGAACCGCTTGCGTTAAACCATGCGCCAACGGTGAACCGCCCCCACAAGGGAGTTTTTCTAAGCGATTCCGCGCCATGGAAATGGATCGCGTTGGCGGTAATAAAACTTCTGCTTGTTCCCCACGAAACGGAATCAACGCCACCTGATCGCGATTTTCGTAGGCTTCCGTCAACAGTTGTAAAACCGCCCCTTTTGCCGATTGCATCCGATTTAACGCCATTGAACCCGACGCATCCACTAAAAACACCACTAACGCCCCCGCTTGTCTAGCTAGGCGTTTTGAGCGCATATCAGTTTGTTCCACGATGACTTTCCGATGGGGTTGACGCAGCCGTCGTGCCTTCTGATAAGGTGCAGCAGCGCGAAGAGTCGCATCCACTGCAATCCGCTTCACTTTCCCTTTCGGAAGCATTGGCTTCACATAACGTCCCCGTTCATCGGAGAAGATTAACCCCCGACTCCCAGAAGTTCCCTGCTGTTGTGCCATTTGACTGAAATAAAGCACGGTGGGATCCATAATTACCCCTTCCGCATCAAAGACAAACTCTTCCGGGATTTGCGGGGCTTCTTGTTCCTCGTCATCCTCCCCATCTTCATCTTGTGGGGATTCCTCCTGTTCATTTTCAGGGGGTTGTTCTGGTTCTTGTTGATCTTCTGGTGGCGTTTCTCCTTCCCCTTGATCTTGATCCTCTTCTTGATTTTGTGGAGGGGGCGGTGGCGGTTCTTGTTCTTGTTGTTCCGGGGGACTTTGCGCCACAGTGGAACGGGGGACAATCACTAATTCTACCGCACGGCGTAAGTCATCTCCTGTGACTTGGTTGCGCCCATCCAGGGCTGCTGCTGCTTTTGCCACGCGCACGGCAAATAATTCCGCCCGATGTCCTTGCACAACCCCACGCACGGCTTCTTCTACTAAATAATTAATCTGTTCTGGCGCGATCGTCACTTCTTTCAACCATTCTCGCGCTAAGATGATATCCGTCCGCAGTCCTTCTAAATCTTCCTCATATTGGTCGAGAAAGGATTGTTGGGAGTTGGCAAACCCAATCGCTTGTTCCACCGCTTGCACACGCTGATCGAGGGCTAAAACGCCATCGGCGGAGAGGGTAATGGCAATGCGATCTAATAAATGTTCTCGTAACGGCTTTTCTTCTGGGTTATAAGTGGCAATTAATAACGGTTTGCAGGGATGTTGAAAACTAATTCCTTCCCGTTCAATCACATTGCGCCCTTCACTGATTACCGAAAGTAACTGGTTGGCAATTTGGTCATCCAGGAGGTTAATTTCATCAATGTAGAGAACTCCCCGATGGGCTTGCGCCAGTAGTCCAGGTTGGAAAACGGTTTTTCCTTCTTTCACGGACTTTTCTACATCCACCGACCCCAGTAAACGGTCTTCCGTTACGCCTAAGGGAATCTGCACAAAAGGCGCACGAATCACCTCAGTGGGGATGTCTGTGGTATCGCCATATTGGGCAAACGTTTCATCATCCCATTCCTCTGGGTTTTGCGGATCACAATTGGACATCGACCCTTGAACAATTTCAAAGGGAGGTAACAAGGAATGAATCGCTCGCGCCATCACGGATTTGGCGGTTCCACGCTTACCGGAAATGGCAATTCCCCCCAGTTTGGGATCAACAGCACTGAGGAGTAACGCCAGCTTAATGGCTTCTTGTCCGACCACGGCGGTCAGGGGAAAAGTAGGATTGGAGAGAGACGTTGTTGAAGTAACCATAGTGTTTATTATTTTGGCAAATTTAACCCGATTTGTGCGGAATTGTCCCTAAAAAATAACCGACTAAATATAAAGACCCACAGAGGATGGTTGTGGGGGCTTCAGGGCGGGTTGCAACTTTTTCTAAGGCGGTTTCTAAATCTGAACAAGGAAAACATTGTTCTACAGTTTGCTGCATCTGACAAAGGTCTTCCGGTGGGGTTGTTTGATGCTCGGGAACCGGAACGGTATAAAGCGTATCATTGGGACGCAAGAGAATCTTCAAGATTTTTTCCTGTTCTTTGGTCGCTAAAATCCCCATAATCCAAGTGACCGGTTGCGGTAAGCGATCCACATAGTCTCGTAAGCCTTGGGCTGCTGCGGGGTTATGCGCCCCATCTAAAAGGAGAGCGCGATGGCTTCGCCGGTTCCCGAAGGGAACATCGCGCCACGTTACCCATTGTAAGCGTCCTAACCAGCGCGTCTTTTGCATTCCTTCTTCAATGGCTGCATCAGAAATGTTCCAACCTTGTCGCTGTAAATATTGTAAAGTTGCCACAGCAACCGCAGAATTGGTCAGTTGCACAGTTCCCGATAGCGGTAAGGGATAGGTTAAGCCTTGATAGGTGGCGCGATCGAATTTCTCAGAAACAGGGGTTGCGGGTTGCACCCAAGTGGTCGGACAATTTAATTGTTCTGCTCTTTTTTGAATTACGCTTACGGCTTCTGTTTCTTGTGGTGCAATCAAGGCAGGACAATTCTGTTTGAGAACTCCAGCTTTTTCCGTTGCGATTTTACCAATGGTATCGCCTAAAACTTGCCAATGTTCGCGACTGATGGGAGTAATAATGGATGCAATGACTTCTTCTTTCACATTGGTTGCATCTAAACGCCCCCCTAACCCCACTTCCATCACTGCAACATCAACCTTTTGTTGGGCAAAGTAAAGCCACGCTGCTGCGGTTACCACTTCAAATAAGGTGGGGTGATCTTCCTCGCCAATAGCTGCTTTCACTTGTTCTAAAACCGCAAGCAAGTCTGCTTCTGAAATCGGTGATTCATTCAAACAGATCCGTTCTGTCCAAGTGACTAAATGGGGGGAAGTGTAGCGCCCGACTTTATACCCTGCTGTGGTTAACACCGAAGATAAATAAGCACAGACTGATCCTTTTCCATTCGTTCCCGCAACATGGATTAAAGGCACATTGTTTTCAGGGTTTCCCAGTTGGGTCAATAATTTTTTAATGCGAGTCAACCCCATATTTACGCCAAAGCGTTGAAAGGAGGCTAGAAATTGATCGATGTTCATCTTTGTTCGTTCACGATATGCACCAAGCCAATTATAGTTCCGAGTCCTCTAGCGACCTAGATGGTCGCACTGTAATCATTTTGCAATTCCCGATCTTGGATTTTAGATGTCTGATAGTTTACTTTTAAGTAATGTGTCTGGAAAGATTCCCAATATTTGCATAAAATTCTCATCAAATCTGGTAGAATTTTTGTAAATGATGCAAAGTCTAATATGGCTTTGAATTTCTAGAATAACGATTTAAAAGAACTGTTGCTGAGGTCATCTGTAGTTTTAATCCCACTGTTTGGGATCAACTGCGATTAAGTCTGATCAAGTGATAAAAAAGAATATTACCGTCAATCTTGTCGATCGCGCTTGAGGAGTCGAATGATGTCATTAATTCACTGGAATAAGTCCGTTCTTTCCTTTCACCTGAGAGAAATTATTGAAGATGGAAATGGGAGTCATCCCCTCGCAGTAGCAGGTTTAAGTGTGATTGCAGCCAACACCCTCCTCCTTCCTGCGGTCATGAAACTCGGAAAACCAGTTCTCAAAGCTGCCATTAAAAAGACTTTACCGTCATCTCCAACCGCCTCCGTCATCTCAACCGATGCCTCTGATGTGAGACAAATCTGGCAACAAGCCGCGATCGCAACGCAAAATAGCGGGTCTAGCAGCGATCGCGCCTCGAAAGCATTATAGAAGTCGCCGTAAAACCAACGTGCTTCAGCCGCCGTTATGAGGAACTTACTCAAACTTGACCATAGCTTCTAAAAGCCTGATAGAGTCTGATGTCCACTTCCTGCTTCCTTTCCATTGGATCTTTTCTAGCAACGTCGGCGTTATCTAGTCCACAGGCTAACACGATGTAACTCACCGCTAAAAATGACTTATTCTTTAACTGTCTTGGTTATCGATCAGTTAAACTTAGCCACCCCACGATTATAGTATTTAATTTGACCAACTAAGTTAAGAAATGGTTAACTTTTAACTTTCTGTTAAAAGCCCCTTACCTCCCCCCAGTGGCAGGGTCGTTTCATTCTCCTGAAATCACCTTCAGGTGGGGAGATGGGGGGATGGGGAGACCAAATCCCCCTCCAGCTTGGTTTTTGCTCATTAGCCTCAATTAGTTATCCGGTGACTCAGCTTTGGGCTGGGCTGAAGTCATTAAACCTGCTTGCACACTGGCTTTTTTTGCTTGTTCTGCTGCTGCTTCGGCTTTGGCTTCTGCAACAATATCCCCGATAGATTCTCCCGTTTCCGCGATCGCGCCTTTGGTTTTTTCATAGAAACCGACTCCGCTTTTAATCACTGTTTTGGCAAAGGGTTTCACAAGGGGAATCACCGTGGGGGCGAGAATCGCTGCGCCTAAGCCAATCGCTAAAGTTTGCATGGGATGATTAGTGACGCGATTGGTAACTTGGTTGACAAGGGAATGACCATTCGGTTGTATCGGTTGTGGCATTTTACAATTTTCTCCTTAAGTTTTTTGTTCTTCTAACTGATGTTGCACCAGTGGGCGCAGGCTGTTTAACCCCGCCGCGATCGCGGAACCATTGTGAATGATCGTTGCAATCAGCGGATTTAAGCCCACTGTCGAGGCTAACCCCAACGCCATGAGATTCGGCGCAACCACCAGAAATGTATTTTGCTCAATCAGCTTCTTGGTTTCTTTAGCGATATTGAGGGCTTCGAGCAAGGTTGCCAAATCATTGTTCATCAAGACAACATCTGCGATTTCTCGGGCAATATCGGAACCATTGGCAAACGAAACTGACACATCGGCGTAGGCTAAAGCAACGGAATCATTCAACCCATCACCTACAAAGGCAACGGTTTTGCCAGCCAACGTTAAGTCGCGAACGATCGCTGCTTTTTGCTCAGGAAACGCTTGAGCGTGGACTTGTGCAGGTGGAATTTGGAGTTCCTCTCCCACCATTTTAGCTCTTTCGGGGTTATCGCCCGTTAATAAATGAATTTCGCGACCAGAGGCTTCCAACGCTCGGATTAAAGCGGGGCTTTCGGGGCGCAAGGGATCCGCGTATTGAATCACCCCGGCAAGTTCACCGTCACAAGCGACATAGATTAAAGAGAGCCAAGCGGAGGTTTTTGATTGGTCTTCTAAATGGCAAATCTCTTGTAAGGGGAAGGTTTTCGTATCTAAACCGCTTAAATCCACCCCTTCTTGCACTAAAAAGCGTTCACTCCCCACTAACACTGCTTTTCCTTCAATTGTGGCGCGAATCCCTAAGCCCACTTCATAATTCCACTCGTCGCGAGGGGGAATCGTCAGATTTTGAGTTTCGGCATAATGGGTAATGGCTTCTGCGACGGGGTGGGCGATGCGTTGTTCTGTTGCAGCAGCTAGCCTTAAAACTGCTTCGGGTTGCATTCCTTCCGAGAAAGTTTGAATACCGACCACGGTTAATTCCCCTTGGGTTAAGGTTCCCGTTTTGTCAAAAACAACTGTATCCACTACTGCTAATTGTTCAATGGTGCGTCCACTGCGGACTAAAATGCCATGACGGGTGTTGTGGTTGAGTGCGCCTAAAAATGCAGTGGGAATGGAAACGCGGATTCCCGTAACAAAATCTAAAGTGAGAATCGAAGCAGCCCTCCCTGGGTCTCGGGTAATCGCCAAGACGACAGCAGCTAAGATAAAGGAAGGTAATATTAATTGATCCGCGAGTTGGGCTGCATAGTTTGCCATGCGGGTGTCGTGAACAGGTGCTTTTTGCAGGAGTTCGAGGCTTGCTGCAGCGCGAGTTTGTTCTCCCACGCGATCGGCACGGAGATAAAGCTGTCCAGAACGTACCAATGTTGAGGCATAGACAATCGTTCCCACTTCGGCAACAATGGGCATGGCTTCCCCTGTCAGTTTTTGTTGGTCAACGGTTGCTGAACCTTTTAAGACCACTCCATCCACAGGAATTTGTTCTCCTGGATAGACAATGACGGTTTCCCCGACTTCAACGCGATCGCTGCTGATTTGAATGGGTTTTCCCTCTCGAATCACCCAAGCATAATGTCCAATGGCATCAAGAAGATCACTGGTTTGAGTCGCGGTAGAACGGGCGGTGCGATCGCGAATTAAATCCCCTAATTCGTGCAAGGTCAGAACTAAGGCGGGAGTCACTAACTTGCCTTGACCATAACTTAACCCTAGGGCAACTAAATCCAAACAATCAATATTCAGTTTCTGATCGCGCCACAAACTCAGACTGGCTCGTTTCACAATCGGTAACGTCAGGGTAATCAAACTTGTCCAAGCAATGGGGCGTAACCAGAGCAATCGGTTGTGATGACTTAACCAACTCGCGACGGTGGTAAAGATGGGTAAGGCAAGACTTGACCAGTTTTCCTTGCTTGCAGTCTCAGGTGGCGTAGGCTGTGTGGAAATGGGTTTCTCAGTTGTGGCTTTCTCAATTAAAGCCGTTAAATGAGAGAGATTTAGGGAACGATACTGAATCGCGATCGAAGCGGCTGCACGATTCACTCTCACCTGTTTAATGTCGGGTTGTTCTGATAAAAATTGCTCTAAATGCAGGGCATAATCTTTGTCCTGAGTTACGCGATCGATGCGGAATCTGGCCCGACCCAGACAATGATGGACTACATAAATGTTGAGGGATGCAGAATGAGTCAACTGGTTCTACTCCTGTTGAACATTAACCAAAAAGGCAATTGATAGATTTATGCTAGCTCTTATTAATACTACCGCATTTTCTAGGGTCTATTGACAGATCGCACTACTCATTTGGGTTAAGACAGATGAAAATTTATTTCATTTATCGGGAAAAGTATCAAGAGACCAATATTTCTTATTTAAAGGTGACACTCTAATTTATAAATTGGGGGAAAAGGTAACCCTTGTTTCTTGTCCCAGCGCGAAGTGCTGCCAAATGTTGGGCTAGTGCCGATTTACTCTCTAATTACGCTAAAATATTAAGTAATATTACAAAAATACCATCATTCTGTCTTAACAGCTTGACGGTTTCTGAAAATATAGCTAAAGTGGCTACTAATACCCGGGTAAATCAGAAATGAAACAGATGTCAGATAAGCAAAAAGTTACGCTTTATCTTCCGCCAGACGTTCACCGCAACCTGAAAATTAAAGCTGCCACGGGTGGTGAATCAATGTCAGGTTTAGTTGAACAAGCCGTTGTCTTCTATCTCAATCACTCCGAAGTGGTTGAAGAAGTAGAACAACAAGAGCACGGTCAAACCTATCGCCTCTATGAATGTCCTCAATGCGAGAGTCCATTGATTATGCAAGATGGTGAACTGACCCCTCTCGAATCACAACCCACCGTGAAAACGGAAGATATTGCCACTGAACAAGTCAGTCAACAGGTTAAAACTGCTGACACCGACCAATCTCAAGATCAGGAACAACTCGTTCCCTGCTAGGTACACCCCACCCCAGATGGTGCGTTGCTCATCAAGGGAAAACATCAAACGATAAGGTGAAAAGCCATGCGCGAAGAGCTCAGTGTTCTAATTCAAGCTCAATATCCTCTTATCTACCTCATTACTCCTGAGGAGGAACGGGCTGAGCAAGCAATTTCCGAGATTGCGGAACAGGCCAAGTCCCGCCCCGTCTATGTCTGGACGGTCACCCATGGCATCGCAGAATACGGAAAGTCCCAGCAAACTCCCCAGCGTAACACTGTGTCTCCCGAAGCAGCAATTGAGTGGGTGGTTCGCCAAAAAGAAGCTGGAATCTATATTTTTAAGGATTTGCATCCGTTTATTGATTCCCCAGCAACAACGCGCTGGTTACGGGACGCGATCGCGAGCTTTAAGGGTACTGACAAGATCATCGTTGTGATGTCCCCAGTGCAACAAGTTCCCATCGAGTTAGAAAAAGAAGTGGTGGTTCTCGACTATCCTTTGCCAGACTTAGCAGAGTTAGATCAGGTTCTTACCAAGCAACTGGAACGAACTAAGCAAAGTCGTCTTGACAGTAGCGTGCGCGAGAAACTCTTACGGGCTACCTTGGGTTTAACTCGTGATGAAGCAGAAAAAGTTTACCGCAAGGTTTATGTCACTTCGCAACGCTTTAGTGAATCGGAAGTGGATGTCGTTCTCTCCGAGAAAAAACAACTGATTCGTCGCAATGGCATTCTAGAGTTTCTGGAAGAAGACGAAACTTTAGATAACATTGGGGGGTTAGAGGAACTGAAGCGTTGGCTCAGATTACGGTCGGAAGCCTTTACCAAAAAGGCAAGAGACTATGGGCTTCCCCAACCGAAGGGAATGTTAATTTTAGGCGTTCCAGGTTGCGGAAAATCCTTAACTGCGAAAACAACCTCTCGCCTATGGGGACTCCCACTGTTGCGTCTCGATATGGGTCGCATTTACGATGGCTCGACTGTTGGACGGTCAGAAGCGAATCTCCGCAACGCACTGAAAACTGCTGAGTCCATCTCTCCAGCGATCTTATTTATTGATGAATTGGACAAAGCCTTCTCGGGAAGTGCCGGTTCATCAGACTCTGATGGCGGAACCTCTAGCCGAATTTTTGGCTCTTTCCTCACCTGGATGCAAGAAAAAGAGTCTCCCGTCTTCGTTATGGCAACGGCAAACCGCGTCGAACGTTTACCTGGGGAATTTTTACGGAAAGGACGCTTTGATGAAATTTTCTTTGTCGATTTACCCAATACTGAAGAACGAGGAGATATCTTCCGTATTCATTTACAAAAACGGCGTTCCGATATTTCTCGCTTCGATTTGGATCAATTAGCCAAACTATCTGAAGGTTTTTCTGGGGCAGAAATTGAGCAAGCACTAATCGCTGCAATGTATGATGCTTTTGCTCAAGATCGGGAGTTCACGCAGCTTGATATTATTGCTGCATTGAAGTCCACACTTCCACTGTCCCGAACGATGACAGAACAGGTCAATGCACTACGAGAATGGGCGCACCAACGCGCACGACCTGCGTCATCCTCCGTCGCCGAATATCAGCGACTGGAGTTCTAACAGGCTTTCTCTCCTGCTGCCAACAGGGAGAAGGGCTAGCAAATTAGCTAGCAGTCTAAAACCAAAGATCGTAACCGATTGTAACATGGTGCGATCGCCTATGTCAAAACCAGTTAATGTTCATCTCTCAACTTTAGGAGGAAATCACAATGTCCCACTTTAGCACTCTCCGTACCAAAATTAGCAACGCGGAAATTCTCAAAACGTCCTTAAGCGACCTGGGTCTAACCGTTAAAACTAATGCGGATGTTCGTGGCTATAATGGTCAACGTCTTCGTGCGGATATCGTAGCGCAATTAGAAGGGGAATACGATTTAGGTTGGTCTGAAAACAGTGATGGCACTTACGACCTGATTGCTGATCTTTGGGGTGTTGCGAAAAAGCATAATCAAACTGAGTTAATTAACTCCATTAACCAAAAGTATGCAGTTAATAAAACCCTCGCAGAAGCGAAGCAACGTGGTCTGGAAAATGCCAACGTTAAGTTAGTGGTTCAGTAATCAGTATCCTAACTTGGTAGGGGCGTTTTCTAAAAACGTCTTTACTGCGCGTTCCCAAGCTGCAACGGGTTGACCATTTTGGTTAACCCTTTTTTTATGAATGTTGTTACTTAATGGCTTAAAAGACAAAATTATTGGTTTTTGTTATTCGTTCTTTGTTCTTTGGTAACTCTAAACAAGGGTGAATGAAAAGTGGCAATTCCTAGATGAAGAGAAAGATTTGGTTGATTGGTGGAACAAGTGAAAGTGTGGTGATTGCCGAGAAATTAATGGGTTATGGTTATCACTGTCTAGTGAGTGTAACCACAGAAGCAGCGATCGCGCTGTATCCAAAATCAGAATTAATGACCATTAAAGTGGGTGCACTGTCCCGAGAGGAAATGGCGCAACTGATCCAAGAGAATCAAATTAAGATAATTGTTGATGCCTCTCATCCTTACGCGATCGTGGTTTCGGAAAATGTAATTGCGCTGGCGAATCAATTCAATCTTCCTTACTTACGCTACGAACGCCCTGCATTATCTTCAGACAACGATCCTCATACCCTAATTTTAGATAGTTTCGACACCCTCATCAACGGCGATTATTTGCATCAACAGCGAGTCTTACTCACCGTTGGCTATAAAGCCCTCTCTTACTTTCAATCATGGCAGGAAGATGCCCTTTTATTTGCCCGCATCTTACCCACGGTGACTTCTCTCGAAAATGCTTTAGCAGCAGGATTTACTCACAAACAACTGATGGCGTTACGTCCTCCCGTCAGTTACGACTTAGAAAAAGCCCTCTGTGAACAATGGAAAATTTCTTTAATCATCACTAAGGCTTCAGGAAGTGCTGGGGGGGAAGATACGAAACAAGCCGTCGCCAAAGCCCTTGATATTCCTTTAATTATTATTGACCGTCCTCACCTTGCCTACCCCCAGAAAACCAGTAAACTGGAAGATGTCGTTAATTTTTGTCTCGATTATGGCTGATCCCTTAACGCCCCAAATCAGCGATCGCATTTGTCAACACATGAATGAAGATCACAGTGATGCGGTTCTACTTTATGCAAAAACGTTTGGCAAGACACCAGAAGCAGAATCTGCAATTCTCAATTCTGTGGATACCGATGGCATGAATCTATCGGCAACCGTTGGGGGAACTTCGATTCCACTACGCATTCCGTTTGATCATCCCCTCCAGGATTCAGAAGATGCACACCACACCTTAATTGCGATGGTTAAGCAAGCGAAACAAAGTTAACCTCATTTTTGGTGATAGCGGATCAACCAGGAACAACCGTCGAAGTGATTTTCCCCCTTCCGATTATTTCTTCTGTCGGATCTGTTCCAATAACGCATAAAAGGGATCCCACTCGTTATCTAAACTAATCGGTTCCCAGACCGATTCAATAACAGAACGCAGTAAAGCCGTTTGCGGATTTTTGGCTTGCAGACGCGACTCCACCTGTTCCAATTCCGCATCGGTACACTGTTGTAATAGGCCCTGATAAACCGTTTGCCACTGTTCCCAAAGACTAGACTGTTCTCGCAGTTGTTTCACAAACTCTGCATTCTCTAAAATCAAGTGTGAGTGGTCTCGCCACTGCGGACTAAACCAATTCCCCAACTCTGCAAAAAAGCGATGATAGGGAACTTGAGAATCTCGTAATAAGTTAACTGTTGCTGCCACTAACTCTTCCGCATTGGGAGTGGAGAGAGAAACAAAGCCCAACTTCTCACTCATTAACTGGCGATAGGTTGCCTGATAATGGCTGTCAAACTCAGCCAAGCCCAAGTCTAAATCTTTTTGCGACATGGCGAGATTTAGGGGACCCTGCAACCGTTCTAAATTCCAGTGACAGATGTAGGCTTGATTGCCATAGCGATATAAACCCGAATAATCGAAGTAAGCAGCAGTAAACGCAGGATTATAGGTGGGAATAAACGCATAGGGGCCATAATCAAAACTTTCCCCTGTAATTGACATATTATCCGTATTGAGAACCCCATGACAGAAACCAGCAACCATCCATTGTGCTGCTAACTCCGCCACTCGCTTCACCAACTCCGCGTAAAATTCCCCATAGGCATCAGGAGAAGTTTTTAAGTGGGGATAATAATAGGTAATGACATGATTTAATAAGTTCTTAATTAAGTCGGGACGGTTTAAATAGCTTAACCGTTCAAATGTTCCGAAGCGAATATGAGCATGACTGATGCGGATCATCACAGAAGCGCGAGTGGGAGAGGGTTCATCATTACGCCAGAGGGATTCCCCCGTTTCAATCAAACTGAGACAACGAGACGTTCGCACGCCTAATTGATGTAAGGCTTCTGATGCTAAGACTTCTCGTACCCCCCCTTTTAAGGTTAACCGTCCATCGGCATTGCGAGAATAGGGCGTTTGTCCGGATCCTTTCGTGCCAAAATCATAGAGTCGTTCATCTTTTCCCCGTACTTGTCCATATAAAAATCCCCGTCCATCACCGAGAAAGGGATTATAATTTCCAAACTGGTAGCCGTGATAACGCAAGGCGAGGAATGGGCGCACCCCTTGGAATTGTCCAAAGGCTTCAATAAAATGCTCATCATCCACCTGCGTTGGATCTAAATTGAGCAGAGAGAGGAGGAGGTCATCATTGCGAAAACGGAGGAAATGTTGAGGAAACTCTGCTGCAGAAACCACATCATAATAGTCTTCGCCAAGAGTTTCGAGGGCAGGTTCGTAGGTTAGGTTGAGAAAAGGATTGTTGGCAGTCACTTCTACTTTTCTTTTTCAGGATACCGCAACTTCTAACATTTCTTCGGGGGTGAGATGAGAATAAATCACTTCCCCATCACGGAACCAAATAATGCGCTTGCTTTCACGGGCGACATCCACTTCATGAGTCACCATGACTACAGTAATCCCTCCTTCATGGAGTTCTTTAAAGATATCTAACACTTCTCTCACCGTGCGGGAATCTAACGCCCCTGTGGGTTCATCAGCGAGCAATAAACGAGGATTATTGACGATCGCGCGAGCAATGGCAACCCGTTGTTGCTGTCCCCCTGAGAGTTGATTGGGTTTATTATACAACCGACTCCCCAATCCCACTTTTTCTAACGCTAAAATCGCCCGTTCTTTCCGTTCATCAGGAGAAACCCCCGCATAAATCATCGGTAAAATCACATTATCCACCGCACTAAGATGAGGGAGTAAATGAAATTGTTGAAACACAAACCCAATTTTTCGATTGCGAATCTCAGCTAACGCTGCGTTGGGTAACTGGGAAATGTCCTGATTTTCTAAGTAATAGCGTCCACTGGTGGGGCGATCTAAACAACCAATCACATTCATCGCCGTTGATTTTCCTGAACCAGAAGCCCCCATAATGGAACAATATTCCCCTTCTTCAACAATGAGATTAATATGATTGAGGGCATGAACCGCAGTGTTTCCCGTCCCATATACTTTACAAATATCTTCAAGGCGAATCAGCATTGAGTTCATGATCTATGGCTGGTTTGGTCTGATTTGATCTTAACGGTGAGGAAAGAAGATTTTTTGATCGATGCGAAATCACTCATTTGTACCAGACGCTGTTTCAAATGGTTTCATGACCGTGAGCGCATACCGATCGGGAGATAAGTAAGTTTTTGCTAACTGTTGCAGTTCTTCGGGTTGTAGCTGTTGGATGCGCTGGGGATAACTCAAAGACATTTGAACTTGGGCGAGGGTGCTGTAATAGCCGTATAAGCCAGCCAGTTGTCCTGGGGTTTCGGTGGAAAAGGCGTAATCGTTACAGAGGAGTCGTTTAGCGCGGTTGAGTTCTTTTTCCGTGATTGGTTGGGTTTGCAATTCTAAAACGCGATCGCGCAATATAGCTTCAACCCTTGCCAAATTTTCGGGGGCTAACCAACAATTAATCGTAAACAAACTGGAATCTTGCTGCAGAGAAAAGCCACTGCCAATTTCATAAACCAACTGTTTCTCTTCTCGTAATTCTCGCACTAAACGAGACGTATTCCCTTGCGCCAGTAACACCGAGAGTAAATCCAACCCCACCGCATCTTCCCAGTCTTCAATTCCCACCCCACGCCAGCCCATAATTAACCGAGCCACTTCTAAACGGGGTAAACGAATTTCTCGCCGTTGAGGGGTTGTTAATTGGGGTTGTGGGGCAATTTCAAACGGGGGACATTCCGAAGGCACACTAAAGGGATTAAAAGCCGACTCAATCCCTGCTAATGCTGTTTCTTGATCCACATCTCCCACAACAACGATGGTCAGATTTTGCGGTTGGTAATACGTCCGATGGAAACAGCGGATTTGATTGGGCGATCGCGCTAATAAGGCTTCTTCTGTCCCTAAAATCGAACGTCCATAAGGATGTTGGTCATATAACGTTTCACATAAGGCTTGAAAGGCAAAACAATCGGGATCGTCTTCCGTTTGTCGAATCTCTTCTAAAACGACACCCTGTTCACAGAGAAACTCTTCCTCAGGAATTTCTGCTTGTAACAGCAACTCTGCTAAATAGGGTAAGGTTTGATGCCAATAACAACCTGCTGTGGTCAAGAAAAAATGGGCAAAATCATAACTGGTTTCTGCATTTGCCATTCCCCCACAATTTTCGATGACATGATCAAACCAACCTGGCGGGATGCGTTTGGTTCCTTTAAAAATCAAATGTTCTAGAAAATGAGCCGTTCCCCACCACGGTTCTTGTCTTGCCCCAGCTTTCACCCAAACATCCGTTACCACCACTGGTGTTGCGGTCAGTTGCTGGTGAATTACGGTTAAGCCATTATCCAGTTCGAGGACGGTCGCTGGAAACTTCTCAAGCGGTATGGTTAAGTCAGACATGAGAAGGAACTGTTGTTTACATTACATCACCCAAGGTAGGTCTATCGTAGCAGAAATTTCTAGGTTTGTTAACTTCGAGACGTCGGCGCGAGTGAGCAGCGTTAAACCCAAAGATTACGGTAATAGCGCAATTACTGCAAATATTTCGCCCCTGTCAAGAAACATCTCGAAATGTTAAGCCCAAGCAATGGCAACAAAAGTTTTTAGAATGGGAGATAAACTGTCGTTATTTTAACTCTCTAAACTAAAAGACTAATGCCTAACGCTCCTCAATATCTTAGCGGGAATCAAATTCGCCAAACCTTTCTCGACTTTTATGCCAAGCGGGGACATGAAGTGTTACCCAGCGCATCTCTCGTTCCAGAAGATCCGACGGTTTTATTGACCATTGCGGGAATGCTTCCGTTTAAGCCGATCTTTCTCGGACAAAAAACAGCCCCCTACAATCGCGCGACAACGTCTCAGAAGTGTATCCGCACCAACGATATTGAAAATGTGGGACGCACCAAACGTCACCATACCTTCTTTGAGATGTTAGGAAACTTCAGTTTTGGCGATTATTTCAAAGAAGAAGCGATTCAATGGGCGTGGGAACTCTCCACTGAAGGATTTGGTCTTGACCCAGAACGCCTCGTTCCCAGTGTTTATAAAGAGGATGAAGAAGCCTTTGCCATTTGGCGGGATAAAATTGGGGTTGCACCGCATCGCATTCAACGCATGGGTGAAGAGGATAATTTTTGGGCTGCGGGTCCCACCGGTCCTTGTGGTCCCTGTTCCGAGATTTATTATGATTTTCATCCCGAATTAGGGGACGAAGAGATTGATTTAGAAGATGACTCCCGCTTCATTGAGTTTTATAATCTTGTCTTCATGCAGTTTAATCGAGATAGTGAAGGGAATCTCACCCCGTTACAGAATCAAAATATTGATACAGGGTTAGGATTGGAACGGATGGCGCAAATCCTACAACAAGTCCCCAATAACTACGAAACGGATCTCATTTTCCCGATTATTAAAACCGCTGCAGAAATTGCCAATTTAGATTATTCGCAAGCGGATGAGAAGCAACAAGTCTCTCTGAAAGTAATTGGCGATCACGTGCGTGCTGTGGTTCACATGATTGCAGATGGGGTAACAGCTTCTAACCTGGGACGCGGTTATATTCTCCGCCGTTTGATTCGTCGGGTGGTGCGTCATGGACGGTTGTTAGGGATTACCCGCGAGTTTACCCAAGATGTTGCTGAAAGCGCGATCGCGCTGATGGAAGACCATTATTCTAATTTGCGCGAAGGAGAAAAACAAATTAAACAAGAATTACAGCGCGAAGAATCCCGTTTCTTGGAAACCTTAGAACGAGGGGAGAAACTCTTAGGGGAGATTCTGCAAAAAGAAAGCCAACAGATTTCTGGCGAGGATGCGTTTGTTCTGTATGACACCTATGGTTTCCCCTTAGAATTAACGCAAGAAATCGCGGAAGAGAAAGGCTTAACCGTGGATCTCGATGGGTTTGAAGTGGAAATGGAAAAACAACGTCAGCGTTCCCAAGCAGCCCATGAAACCATTGATTTAATGGTACAGGGAAGTCTGGATAAACTGGCGCAAAGTGTTCATCCCACTGAATTTGTTGGCTATACCAATCCTCACGCTAGCGCAAGAGTGGAAGCAGTCTTAGTACAAGGAAAAACCGTCCAAGAAGCAGAAGCAGGAGATCAGGTGCAACTGGTGCTGGATCAAACCCCCTTCTACGCCGAATCTGGAGGACAAATTGGCGATCGCGGTTATCTTTCAGGAGATAATCTCTTAGTCCGTATTGAAGATGTGCAAAAAGAATCTAGCATCTTTGTTCACATCGGACGCATTGAACGGGGAATCATCCGCGTCGGGGATACCGTTACCGCAACCATCGATCGCGCCTGTCGTCGTCGCGCTCAAGCCCATCATACAGCAACCCATTTACTACAAGCAGCCCTCAAACAAATCATTGACCCTTCTGTTTCCCAAGCGGGTTCTTTGGTCGCCTTTGACCGCTTACGATTTGATTTTAACTGTCCCCGTCAAATTACCCCTGACGAGTTACAGCAAGTGGAAGATACCATTAATACATGGATTGCTGAAGCCCATGACACGCAATCGGATGTGATGCCTTTTGATGATGCTAAAGAAAAAGGCGCGATCGCGATGTTTGGAGAAAAGTATGATGATATTGTTCGCGTCATTGATGTTCCCGGGGTTTCCATGGAACTCTGTGGCGGAACTCATGTCAATAACACCGCGGAAATTGGACTGTTTAAGATTATCTCCGAAACTGGGATCTCTTCGGGGGTGCGTCGCATTGAAGCCGTCGCTGGTCCTGCTGTTTTAGAATATCTCAACCTACGGGAAAAAATTGTGCGCGATCTCAGTAAACATTTCAAAGTCCAGCCAGAAGAAGTTCCCCATCGCATTGAAAACTTACAATCGGAACTGAAACAAACCCAAAAACAACTGGATGCGGTAAAACAAGAACTCGCCCTTGCTAAATCGGATCAACTCCTTGCTGAAGCAGAAGCAGTGGGAGACTTCCAAGTTTTAGTGACCCAAGTGGAAGCCATGGACGCAAAAGCCCTACAAACCGCAGCCGAACGCCTCCAACAAAAACTAGGAGAAGCAGCGGTGGTTCTAGGATCAGTTCCCGCAGAAGGAAAAGTTAGTTTAGTGGCTGCATTTAGCCCAAAAGTGAATGAAAAAGGCTTACAAGCTGGTAAATTTATTGGCGGTATCGCTAAAATTTGCGGTGGTGGTGGCGGGGGTCGCCCAAACCTCGCCCAAGCTGGCGGAAAAGATGCGTCTAAGTTACCAGAAGCACTGGAAAACGCGCAAAAGCAGTTGCGGGAACAATTGCAATAACCAATTTCAACAAAAGATCCGTGGGACTCCCCCACCTCGGAACAGGTGGGGGAGGAAAGCGGGTGAGTCGATACCGCTCGATGCGGTTGAGACTCACCACCTCTTAGGCTACGCATAGACCATTTGACCTCCTGATTAACGTTGTTTTTGACACCGAAAACTGCCCGATTCGCTTCCATTGCCAGTCATACAGCGACATAACTTTATTGACTTCGCTGTAGCCGCCAATGTACCCGATGGACTCGGTTTTACCTTTAGTAGCACGAACTAAGTCACCCACCCTAAACCCCCAAGGGGTAATAGTTCCGCCTTTGCGCTTCCTAACTCCGTTTTGACCTGGAATCTCAAAGTGAAGCTGGCGACGGAATACGCCGTACTCCTTGCCACGCTTGACTGCACCAGGGCGAGTGATGATGCGAAACTGAGAATTGGTTGTGGTTACCTTACCCTTCCAAGTTTTACCGTGACCACAAGAACTGTGAAAACGCCGAAATTGAATGAAGTACCCGCAAGCCAAAGCAACACCATCAACAGAATGGGTTTCGGGCTTGGCTTCAGACTTATTTTGCTTATCCTTCACCAGTCCTAATGCAGTGCGAAGCTGAGAAGTGCCGTTGCCGTCTTTCTGCCATCCTTCACGCACATAAACAGGAGCTATCTTTTCGAGTTCTGAGATACAGAATTGCTGTCCAATCATCACGGGAGAAAAGCCCTTACCAGAACGCGCACCCTTGCGCCCACTGGTCAGGTCAACATCAGCCCTCACTTTCTCATAACCAATGGCGGTTATGGGGTAAATGCTGGCAATCTCCTTCACCACTCGAATTTCCAGTTGTCTGGATGCTCGAATAGAGGGAGCTAGCTTTTTGCCTCTGCGATTATCGAACCGCTTTTGGCGATGATTTCTCAGTTTGAAGGGCACATCCCGATTGATGCGTCGGGAACGACGACTACGACGCAATAAGCGACGTTGATCCATTCGAGATCGAACTCTACCAAATGGCAAAATGAGATGCAGTTGGAGCAGTGTGCATTTTGCCGACTGTACCCCAACCCCAGAATAAGATTTGCCAGGGTCTAGTCCCGCCACGACGGGTTGAGTTTCAGTTCCTGATGGTTCTTGAAGCAACTGAACGTAGTACAGGCCCAAATCGCTCCACTTGCTAATAGCACGACCTGACTCTATCCATTTACGGGCCCGACTGGGCTTGGTCGGCATTAGCGGTTGCCCATCTTTGGAAACTACGGGAATTCGGTTCATAGGAGATAATCCCTCCGAATCAGGTTTACGTCTCTTACGCCACGGTTAACGCTGTGTCCTGGACTAACCCAGTTGGGCGAGATTCCACCCCCTCACATTTAATCCAAACTAGAGAAACATCTGGAGGTGTTTATTCGTTAACCGCTCATGGCTCTATTCGCAGCTACGGGGAGGTGATCTCTCCCCACTCCCCCACCTCACGAAGTAGGTGGGGGTCATTGAAGCCAGTGGATGAGGAGAAATCAAAATCTCACTCCACTGGGCGCGATATCAGTGAATCTAGGGAAGACTTTCACAAGCAACACCATCATTATCTCCATCTAAGCGATGGGGATCTTCGGGAAAGCGAGTTAAAACCTGTTGCGCTTGGGCTTGTGTGGAAAAATGTTTACAGTCACAGTCGCCATCAATACAACTGGGAAGATTTTCAGCCGTTGTTGTGGTCGGAATGGGCTGATGACGTTCTCCTCGGCGATAATTCCAAGGCATAATGGGATTATGATATGCCCAGATTCCTTGGCGCGATCGCTGCGCTTGTTCTTGAGCATTACGATAACGGTTGGCATCACAGGGGTCAATATAGTCTTCATAAACCACAGCTTGTCCTGATCTCACCAGTTTCAAATTCACCAGTTGTCCCTGCTGATACACTTCCGCAATTTGTCGCCCATAACGACCCGTTGTGATTAAACGTAGTTCCACCGCATCACCAATTGATAATAACCTTTCCATCCACTGTACTGATTCTTCTCTTCCCCGTTGTCCTCTTTCTGGCGCATCAATACAAGCCAACCGCACTGTAACTTCTTCTCCCTTCTCAATGACCTTAATCGTATCCCCATCGATAACAGACGCTACTGTTGCAGGAATTTGTGAAGATTTAGCATTGAGAGTGACCAGAGAGGAAAAAAGTAGTACACTCACAGCACACAGGCTTAATTTAAAGGGGAACATGATATTAAAACCGATTCGATGGCTAATGAGATTTGAAATCACATTACTTCTATGATACCCTTTTTCTTGAGGCGCAATCCCTGAGCTTTCCTCCCATTACGAATGATTGAGAACTGCTATATCACCTCCTGTGAGGAGTAAAGGGCAAGGAAGTATCCCTTAAAATAAAAAATATAAGTAGCAGTTTTTTATAGGTCAAGATGTTAACTTTAACTAATTTTAGCGGTTTATTGAATCAACGCTTTTTCAATAACTTTTTTCCCCTTCCTGCGAGTAGTCCTCTGATTCTTGGCTTAAAAACGCCAAATTTTGAACTTCCTGATATCACAAATGATCAACAAATCAAACTCAATGACTATCGCGATCAAAAACCAGTCATAATCGCTTTTACGCGCATTTTTACTGACAAGCAATATTGTCCCCTTTGTTACCCTCATATTGTTGAATTAAACCAACGCTATCAAGAATTTACAGAGCGAGGGATTGAAGTTTTAATGATTACGAGTACAGATGTTCCACAAAGCAAACAAGTGGTTCAAGACTTAGGAATGAAGTTACCCTTACTGAGTAATCCCACTTGCAGTGTCTTCCGTAAGTATGGCGTTGGTCAGGCTTTAGGCGCACCTTTACCCGCCCAATTTGTGTTAGATCAAGAAGGAACATTACTGTATAAACATCTGTTTTCTTTTCTTGATCCAAATGCAAGTGTCGATCAGTTATTATCTGTTTTTCCTGCTGAAGAAAAGACACCAGTAACCACTCAAAGTGAAGAAACTTCTTAAGAAAGATAGCGCGATCGCGCGTTCTAATTCTCTTAATTATGGGTATGATTGGGTTCAGTGGGACGAATCGATTCAGGGGACACTTTGACTTTTTCAATCAGGGCTTGGGCTTGCTGATATGTATTGAGATCCCCCTGTTGTTTGGACAGATTTGCTCCTGTTTCAAAATCCGCGATCGCGCTTTCAATTTCCCCTAATTCAACCTTGACATAACCGCGATTAAAATACAACAACGCATAATCAGAATCAAGTTTCATTGCTTGATTATAATCCGCAAGGGCTTGCTCATACTGTCCTAAACGATAGTGCATTGTTCCCCGAAAATTATAAGCATCCACATTATCGGAATCCAGTTTAATCACCTGATTAAAATCTTGAATCGCTTTTTGATATTCTTCTAAATGATTAAATGCTAATCCTCGCTGTAAATAAGGTTGGGGATCATCAGGATTTTTTTCAATCGTCTCATTGAGAATTCTCATCACTTCTGGATTCACATGAGCAATGAGAAATTCTGATTCCTGATAAAATGTTTTTTTCTGTTCCAAAGCGATGATTGGGGATGCAGAAAATAAAATTAATCCCAACCCCAACCCTAAATGTTTGAGCCTCATGCAATCATTTCCTGACACTTCAAGACTGGACAATACTCGACATTAACTGTAAAAGTAAAGCAGTCATAGCGGACTTTGGAAAGCACGGTGGTGTCCCACAACGCTTTAAGGAAGTTCCCTAAAGCTCATCAAATTGGTTTTTCCCTTGGCGGTCAGAATCGAGCTTCTGATTAGCGCACTGACACACAAGTCAATCCAAATTATTCCCTAATTCTAAAAGACCTAAACCATTAATGTCAACAAGCGAGCGAACTTTTCCAAAAAATTAAACGATTTCGACAATATCAAGTAATAGTTGTATCAGGAAATTACTCTCTTTTTTGAACTAAAGTGCGACAGTCCTCAATCGAGCGCGATCGCGGATTGAGGAAGGATAGCACAGAAAGCGCGAGGATTCTATAACTTGACGCACTCCCACGTCTTAAAGACGCGCTTGATGCTTCGCGCGGACTTCGTCCTACGGCGATCAAACAAGAGACGCAGGACAAGCCTGTCTTACTCTCTCTAACACCTGAGATAGCACCCTACCTCAATATCTTCAACAACCGGAACTTTACTTCTCGCGAAATTGAAGATAATTCCATTGTACACAAACTTGTAGGGTTTGTTCGTTTTCAGGCTATTGAAGCCTTCAACTCACCGCCTTATATCCAACGGCTAAAAGCGCGTGGGTGCGTGCGGCGACTTCTGTAAAATGCGTTAACATCATGTAATGTAGTCTAGAAAGGCAGGTGATGATGGAGCTAGAGTCCCTTCTCACTGAGATTATATTGAGTCATCCCCGTCAGTCGTTGGGAAAAATTCATTTGGAGTCGAGACCACAACCTGGACAGCACATTGAATTTAACGGCGAAACCTATCGCGTTTTAGAACGCCATCACCATTATCAATATAAAGTGGGGGGATATCAGTTAGATAAAATGTCTGTTTATGTGCAATCAGCCCAACGACCAGAGGAAAGGAGTTATTTAGAAGGAAAGTGGGTGATTGGGGACATTACCTGTCAGTATAATGCGCGATCAGAATTGTTACGCTGTGCGGTCAATCCCGAAGGTCCTTGTGAGGGATGTCCCGATTATCAGCCCATTACCTGAATGTCTCCCCTTGTACTAATCGCATTCCGTTGACAAAATCCCAGCCTGACTGGGGGCGTTTTCCAGACCGTTGTACTTTTGAGAGTAATAATAAGCCTGTACCTGTTTGCGCGATCGCGCCAAATTTTTTGACAATTGCGACAATCTCTCCTGCTTCTCCTGTTTTTGCTGAAAGATTATCCCATTGCTGTATTAGGGGTTTGTATTGATCCGAAAGTTGTGACCAATACTCTTCGCCGAGGGGAATGGTTTCTAGAATCTTGATCTTTTCTTCTCGTAATGGGGTCATGCAGTTGGGATAAAAGCCCCGAATTTGATTATGCAGCGCGATCGCGCTTTTTGACCAATCCAAAACATAATCCCTTTTTTGAATTAATGGCGCGTAAGTGGCTAAACTGTCATCTTGTGGTGTTGCTTCAATTTCTCCTTTCTCCCAACGAAACAGGGTTTGAACTAATAATTCACCGCCAATTTGTGCTAATCTTCCCCCCACCGTTTCTGCATTATCTAACAACGCCACAGGGGTAGTTGCTGTTTCTAACATCGCCCCAGTATCCATCCCCGCATCCATCAACATTGTCGTCACCCCCACTTCCGCTTCACCATAATATAAACTCCATTGGATCGGTGCTGCACCGCGATATTGCGGTAAAATCGACCCATGGACATTAATGCAGCCTAACCTTGGCATTTCCAGAATTTCTGTGGAGAGAATTTGTCCATAAGCGGTAACAATAAAAGCATCCGCATTAAAATCCCGCAACTGCTGTAACGCCTCTTGATCTTTCTTCACCCGCTTCGGTTGTAAAACAGGTAAATCATTGCGGGTTGCAACTTCTTTCACTGGAGAAGGAATCAATTTTTTCCCTCTCCCTTTTGGTTTATCTGGTTGAGTAACCACCGCAGCAACGTCAACCTCTGGATGTTGGAGTAAGGCTTCTAAAGTGGGAACAGCAAACTCTGGTGTACCAAAAAAAACAATTTTCATCATTTATTATTCGTCATTTGTCATTAGTCATTTGTCATTCGTTAGTGAACCGACAACAAAGAACAAATAACCAACAACAAAGAACCCATTTAGCTACGATTTTGAGACGAACCAATGAGGGGACGTTCAGTAGATTCTCGGAAGCGTTCCACATTTTCGTTATAAGCAATGGGGAGGACACACTCCACATTCTCATGAGGACGAGGAATAATCACCCAAGTTTCTAAAGCTGCACCATACGCCTTATCCACCGCATGAATTCCCGCATCCATTGCGGTTTTTACTTCCGAAACATCACCGCGAATAATAATCGTAAATCGTGCACTACCCGCCCGAATATAACCAACCAGCGTCACTCGTCCTGTTTTTACCATCGCATCGGCGGCGGCTAAAACTCCTGGAAAGCCCTTTGTTTCCAGACTACCGACTGCATCTAAAGACATTCACATTTCTCCTTAAATTTTTATTAATTGACGTTTTTTATACAATTCCACGATAATTCTACACTCGAAACGGTTCAACTTCGTCGCTATACGCAATCGGCATCACCGTTTCCACATTATCAGGGGGGTTAGGAATCATATAATGGGTAATGACTGTTCCGTTGTAAGTTTCTTCAGCAGCAGCAATTCCCGCTTCCATCGAACGTTCTACCTCTGAAACGGGACCGCGTACCGCCACATAAAATTGAGCCCTTTCCGCTTTATCAAAAGAAACTAGGGTGACTGATGCTGCTTTCACCATCGCATCAGCAGCAGCTAAGACGGCTGGAAACCCATCTGTTTGAATTACGCCCACAGCAACTGGCATTTTGTTTTCTCCTGCTACTTCCTCATCGGTTATTCACTAAACAAGACTGGACTTTTTTAGACTTTAATTAAAAGAGGGAGAGGTGCAGTCCCTCTTTTTGTCTCCATTGCGCCCAAAACTTATACTTCCCATTGTACCTAATCTATGGGTTCGACTTGGGCTCGATACAAAAGTTTCTCACCATGTCGGTAGCCAACGTAGCGCACTCGCACTGTTGAGTCGGGTTTAACATTTCCTGATAACAGTTGGTGCTGTTGAGGATTATAAGGGACTTCTTCCCCCACTTGTCCAATTCTTTCCACGCCCCAAGATTGAAGTAACTTTTCTAAGGGATTAAGTAATTTAATAATGCGTTGGGCGGGTAAATCGGGGTTTTGCGCGATCGCGCTGACAGCAGTGGGCCACTGTAATAACCAAGACTCAATGATTTGTAAACTTTCTCGCTGAAACTGTTCCCGAGAAGAAGTAGCCGTTTCCCCAGAAAATAACGCAATTAACTCATCAACACTCACCCCCAACACAGATCTCAACGCTAGCAAAACCTCAACCCGCATTGACTTCACCTTCCCCCGACGCAAGTTGCGGATTTGTTTGGGTGAGACCCCAGCCCTTTCACTCAACTGCTTAAAATTAGTAATTTTAACGGTTTCCATTAAACTTTTTAATATCAGAGTATAATCATTACTGCTCTCAGGATTGGTTTCAGAATCCCATTGCGATTGCTGATTAAAAGTCATTAATTTCCTCGGATCAAATTATGAATTCTGTTTTGATTTTACTGGTCATTATCTATGGTTTAAGCCTGATTGGGTCATTTCTTGTCATTACCTTAGCCCTTCCCATCGAACAACGCCAAGAAGAGTTAACCCTTTTAATTGCCATTCAAGGAGTTCTTATTGCTGCTGCTTTGGGATTTTATTTTGGAAAAAAACCTAATCCTTCCCCTTGGTTCATGCTGAACAAACTTCTCTGCGTCTCTTTCGCTATAGTAACCAGAACCACAATCTTTCTCATCAGAAACTCTTTCTTGGGAAAGATGGTAAAAAATGTCAAGTGTTCTTTATAATTGTTAACAAATCAGATGATCCATTCTTATTCGTAGTGAGGTCAACTATGGAACTATCCTTAGAGCAAGAGTTCAACGTTCGCTCCTTTGAATCGCAAGTGAAGCAGATGAGTCGTGAACAAGCCCAAGAGTTTCTCGTGAAACTTTACGAACAGATGCTTGCACGAGAAAATATGTATAAAGAATTCCTCAAACATGAATGGGGAATCGATCAAGGCTACTCAGCATAGCCTGAGCAACCCGCTCATCTAAGCTGAGCGACCTCTCTCTCTTGCTTGCTTCATCGGGATTGAAGAAGCTGGGGAAACGGGGCGTTTCAGTTCTCAACCCAAATCAGGAGGGTAAAATTTCTTAAACCAGTGACAATGACTGCATACAACTGGGTCTATGGTAGAGTGAGGATAATTTAGGTTAATTTTCCAGCTATCCTATTCAGAACTGAATCGAAACTCTTCTTTAACTCATGTTTAAGCGTTGTCTCATTTGCACCGATTTTACTGATGGCTTAGACCGGTTTGCATCCTTTGTTCCCAGTCTCAGTGCTTCAGGTTTGAATTATATTGTCTTTCTCCACAGTGTTCCTTATTGGGAAGAAGGAGAAATTCCCCACGTTGACGAAGAAAAGGTTGCAGCAGCAAAGAGACATCTGGAGATTGCGCTGGAAAACGTTCCAGAAGGCGTGGAAGTAAAAGTGGAAGTTCCCACGGGAAAACCTAGCGATACAATTCCTCGGATTGTGGAACAAGAAAAGATTGAAGTGGTTTTAGCGGGAACGCCGATTCGCAGTTTTTTACAAGAAAAAGTGTTTGGCAGTACCAGCCTTAGTCTAGCGCGGGCGACTTCTGCACCGTTGATGATTTTTCGCCCCAATCAGATTTCTGTTTATACGAAAGAAGAATTAGATTTGCGCTGTCAACATTTGTGGCGATCGCTGCTGATTCCTTATAATGATAGCGAAGCGGCTCAGTATCTCGTACAGCAAATTAAAAGATATGTCCAAGAAGATGGGACTTCCACCTTAAGGGAATGTATTCTCTTATGGGTCATCAGTGAAGCGGGACGGATGCCAAAAGAAACCCTGGAAAGCCGAAAACAAGAAGCCGAAAAACGGATTCAAGAGGTCAGAGCAGATTTAGAAACGATCGGCTTGAAAGTGACTACGCAAGTACGAGTGGGAAATCCCACTTTAGAAATTTTGAATGGCGTTTTAACCGAAGATGTCAGCGCGATCGCGGTGGGATCTGATGATCGCGGAGGACTGTTAGAGTGGACGGTACAGAGTTTAGCCAATGAAATCCTTCGTAGCAGTTGGTATCCAGTTCTCTTTTTCTCCCAAGCGCGATCGCGCACCGAGGTGCTATAATCCAGAAACATTACTGGGGGCATCAGTTCCGAGAGATTCTAACTTAAACTGAATCTTAGGCTTAATATTTTCAAATTCTCGTCGCAACAGTTGTTTACTCATTTGGGGACTCGCATGAGATTCCCAAGTCTGACTCGATTGCGCCCAGTCATGAAGTTTTTGGCGTTGCGGTCCTGCAATCGTAGAAGTCAGAACGTGCTGACAGGTATCTGCTGATTCGAGAGCAAAAAATAAGATCCGATAATATCCTAACTCACCGAGAGAGCGAGCGGTGCGTTGTCCACTACTGGTCTTTAAATCTAAATAACAGGGTAGCCAGCGCGTCCCACATTCCGTATTATGCAGCGCTGTAATCCAAAGTACCATGGGATGAGGGGACATAATAAATAAAAATTGATTATATCGCGTACTCAACAAACGCTTTTCAATATCCTCTTTATCTAACATCACCCATAAGGAGGGAAACGCACCATGAGCAGAATTAATCAAACGAGGGAAAACAATTTTTTGTCGGGGTTTATCGGGGGGCCAAGCTGCATTTAAGTAATAATGTTCATCATTTCCCGTTGCGGTTTGAGTCGGATAAGTGCTGGCATAATCCAGAGAGTTTGTTGTTAAACCATCGCTAGCAGACTTACTTTTTTCAATCTCTTCTTCAATACTTGTAAACGCTTCCAAGACTTCATCCATGCCCTGAGGACGTTGTTCTCGTTTTTTCGCTAAGCATTGATAAATTAAATCTTGTAGGGAGGAGGGAAGGTTAAGATCATCTCGAAACGGTTCTGGAGAATAATAGCGATGCGCTTGATACCAGGCCCCAAAGGAATTATTTTCAGGAAGGATGGGCATTTCCCCAGTAATCATTTCATACATCATCACGCCCAAACTATAGATATTAGATCGATTATCGAGTTCTTTTCCTTCCATTTGTTCTGGGGAACAATACGCCAACGTTCCCTGGAAAGAATGGGTTTGATCGCCACCGGTTTGAATCAGTTTTGCAATCCCAAAATCAAGAATTTTCACCATTTCTCCCAAGGTGGAATCTTGAACAATTAAGATGTTACTAGGCTTGATATCGCGGTGAATAATTGGACAAAGTTCTCCCTTAAAGAAAATCCCTTGGTGAGCGCACTGTAGTCCGAGACAAATTTGACGAGTTAATCGTAAGAACCGTTTTAAGGACAGGGGACGATGCTTAATTAAATCATTGAGCCCTTTTCCTTGTAAAAATTCCATCGCATAAAAGGGAACATCATATTCATCCAAGCCATAATCTCGAACTTGGACAATATGAATACTTTTTTCTCCCAGTAAGGCACAGATGGTTGCTTCCTGTTCAAAGCGAGTGCGTCGTTTTTCATTGAGCACCGCTTGGGCAACGAATTTAATCGCAACCGTCAAGCCTCCCAAGACAGTATCTTCGGCGCGATAGACTTGACCCATTGCACCTTTTCCCACCAGTTCGATTATGCGATAACGGTTCGCGAGTAAACGACCCTCGTTACGGTCTTCAGTCATTTTTCAGAAGTAACATACAAATGAAGAACAAGAAAACTCAGCAAGAGAAGAGAAGAACTTCAATGGAGCGAGTGACATATATTTCCTAATTTTTTATAGATCACTCTGGCTTAATTTTAATTCTCTTCTTGGTCATGATGATCATGTCTTGATCACTAATTCATTACCAATTCTTCCCTGATCGCATCTCAGGATCAGATTGTCTTAGGTAGAAGAACGAACCAGAGTCGCTTCAAGAGTATTCATGATCCGATGTCCTTGGTTGAGACCACTACATAAACGATAGGTATCGGCGGTTTCTTGATAAAGAGTCTCGAACCCTTGACGACGCTTGCGGTCATTTAAAACCCAATATCTTTGCATAATCCAAGTGGGAGTAATCCAGCCATTCCCTTCTAAGTGTCCAAGAATATTATGTTTGAGAACGAATGTATATTGGTTTTGCTGAAAGTCAAGATATCCTCGGTAAGTTAAAGTCAGTTCTGGGCTGCTCAGGGAGTAATTAAGCTCAGAAATCATTTCGTCATTGGTAAATCTCAGTTGTTGATGGCAACGAAACCAGTTCGGTTGATTCCAGATAATGGTTACTGTCCCTTCTACTGTCAATGGGTCTAGTTTAGCTTCACACCAAACTCCTTTGAGACTCCATTGTCCAGGTTCGAGTAAAAAAGTATGTGTCACAGTTACGGAACTCTCATTGCAAAACCTAGTTTAAAGAAAACGAGTGAGATCAAAGTCGGGAGGCGGTTGGGAAATCGGAAAACGTTCTTGATTGAGAATTAACAATAACCGATCACTATAATCCACGGCTCCGCGCAGTTCATCTTCTAATAACTCTAAACCCCCATTGGCTAATCCTTCAATCAACAAGAGGCGTTGCCTTTGTGCTTCGGCATCATAGGGTGATAGAATGGTAGGGTCTTGGCTATGCGCGATCGCGATTAATTTTATCACCCACTCGTATCCCCGAGACAAAAAGATTTCTAAACTAATCGGTGCGGGATCTTTACTAATCCCACTGCTAATGGGAACATAACGCTCATGTTTCTCTCCATAGGCAGCAGCAAATATAATAACATCCGCATAAGTTTCAAAAGCACCTTTGCTTTCTTTCCCCGTAGTTAGGGCTTGTACGAGATTGCCATGCTCCTTGGCAATGCGAATCCGATGAACTGCCATTGTTCCCCTGACCTGCCATAACTATCCCTTCTCCTGATTCTAACTAACTTGGCTTCTCAGCTTTCTCAGACAATTATTACTTTCTGCTTAACTCCCACTTAGGGGTTACTCAGAAAAAACACTGATCCTAAGAATTAAGGGAAGGAAGATACATTCACATACAGCAAAAGAGGGATCAGTCCAGGCTTTGTCCCTCTCTCTTTCCTCCCGAAACCACAACCAATCAGTTGGAGGGAAAGACGATGAAATCCTTATTGACAGGGGCAATTTGTACCCTAGTCTTGGTAACTACCGCTTCTTCGGCAATGGCAGAGGAGGTCGCTGTTAATGAGATCACTTCAGCATCACCAGAGATTCAACCGTTTAATCTGGTTCATCGAGCTTACAGTGGTCATTTCTCTGCGGAAGGGATTCCTGGTTTTCAGGGGTTGGTAATGGCTTACCGTGCTGGTCAAGTTGAAGCAGAAGATCTGATGGAAGTGGCAATTCAACAAGGGCGACTCTCACCAGATGCTTTAGAGGATCAAGGCTATGTGAATGCAGTGAGATTTCAATTGCGAGGCTTAGAACGGGATACTTTAAGACGAGGTAACAGATTATAGCAGAGTTACCCCAGCGGATGAAGTGGGAAACTTCAGCGAAGCCAAGTTGGGGGACTTCACTGAGGAGTGCTTGCTGTCTTCTCTCTTATCGGTTATGCTGGTTGATAAGAGAGTTTATCGCTTCAATCCTCTCCCCCAATCAGTCTTTTTTCTCCAACGAATCATTTCTCGCTGAGACCCCTCAGAAATTCGTGCGTTCCTTCAATATTCTCTAAAGGAATAATTTTCGCTTAATATTCTGTAATGTATTATTTCTAACTTTATACTGCATTATTTTAATGTTTTTCAGTCTTTTTATTCAGGGAAAAAACGGGTATTATCGTTATATTTTATACATATATACAGACACCCGCGTCGCGAAAACCATAGTAAGTATATTGTAATTGGCGGAAAAATTAACGTCAACAGACTGATGAGAAATGGCTGAAATCGGGAGATTAATGAATGATTGAAGTTGGGAAAAAAGAGAGAACTCCTAATAAAAATAGGAATCAAAACAAAAACGGCGCGATCGCGCTGGGAAATAATTCGGTAAGATAGCAGCTTAGTCGGTTCAAATCAACGATAGAATTCAGTTATGACAAACTCTTACCGTATTACCCTGCTGCCTGGAGACGGCATTGGCCCAGAAATTATTGCCGTCGCCGTGGAGATCCTAAAAGCAGTGGGGAAACAGTGCGACATCGAATTTACCTTTACTGAAGCCCTGATGGGAGGTGCTGCCATCGAGGCAACTGGCGAGCCCTTACCGCAAGCAACGTTAGAAACTTGTCGGGAGAGTGATGCTGTTTTACTCGCAGCCATTGGCGGGTATAAATGGGATCACTTACCTCGTCACCAACGTCCAGAAACGGGATTACTGGGGTTAAGGGCAGGTTTAGAGTTATTTGCCAACTTGCGTCCAGCGAAGATTTTACCGCAACTGGTAGATGCTTCTCCCCTCAAGGGTGAGATTGTGGAGGGTGTCGATATTATGGTGGTGCGAGAATTAACTGGTGGCGTTTATTTTGGCGAACCGAAAGGGATTTTTCGCACGGAGACGGGACAACAGCGTGGGGTTAATACTATGGCTTATACTGACGCTGAAGTGGATCGAATTGCGAAAGTGGCGTTTGAAATTGCCCAGAAACGGAATCGGCAGTTGTGTTCTGTGGACAAAGCGAATGTTTTAGAAGTGTCTCAATTGTGGCGCGATCGCGTGAGTGCTCTTTCTTCGTCTTATCCTGAGATTGAACTGTCCCATCTGTATGTGGATAATGCAGCCATGCAATTGGTTCGCGCCCCGAAACAGTTCGATACGATTGTCACGGGAAATCTATTTGGAGACATTCTCTCTGATGCTGCTGCGATGTTAACGGGAAGTATTGGGATGTTACCGTCAGCAAGTATGGGAGAAGGAAAACCCGCTGTTTTTGAACCAGTTCATGGATCAGCCCCTGATATTGCCGGTGAAGATAAAGCCAATCCCTTAGCGCAAGTGTTAAGTGCAGCGATGATGTTACGGTATGGTTTAGATGAAGCCACGGCTGCGGACAAAATCGAACAAGCGGTGTTTCAAGTCTTAGACCAAGGGTATCGCACGGGAGATATTATGTCAGATGGGATGACCTTTGTTGGTTGTCAGCAGATGGGAGAAGCCTTGTTAAAAGCGTTATCCTAGTGTTTCTTAGTCCTTGAGGTACACCTTGAGTTGGTGGATGTTCTTGGGAAGATACATTAACGAACAACAGACTAAGATCTTTCTTGATCCACCAACCAACTCATGGCTTACCTTTCCCTTTTCCAGTAGCGCTATAGTGTTTTTAATTCTTGGTCGGGGAAAGGTTTCCTTTAACTGTCATCTTCCATCACTCCCTTAAGATCTTGATGAGTCATCAATCTTTTCCCAATCAGTTTTTCGCGCGATCGCGCCAGATCTTTAAAAAAATTTGGACGCATCATCCTCAGGAGTCTAGCTATGAAACAGCCCACCCACCGTTACAGTTTCTGGAAAGATATCACTGCGATTTATTTCCAGAACAAACCTTCTCCCAGACAACAGAAGAGAGAAGGATTGACCCCCTAAAACTGAGAACAGCGGAGTTAATTCTAAAGCAAGTTAATCTCTATTATCTTCCTCATCGTCTAGAAAGTTTGCTTCCGTATTGTGACCCATTTACCGCAGTTGCGACCTTTCTCAATGCACTCAACTTTTCTTATGAAACGTTACTTCAAGATGCAGAAAAACAGAAACTGGGTCAAGACATCATTCAAGAGTTCATGGAACTAGAGAAAGATTATGATTGGACAACCACAGCCATTAATGATTTCCCACTCTACGACTCAGCTTCGACTCACGATTTAGCTGACTTCAAAAATACCATATTTGCCTTTCAAAGAGCACTTGATGTCATTGAAATTTTAGAGCAAGTGCAACCGCGCAATTATCAAAAGCAGAAGGATAATTTACTTCAATTTTGGCATCAACACAAGATCCAAAAATTAGAGAAAATCATTATGCAACTGACCCAGTAAAACAATGCAGTATCCTCAATCTAGTTTAGCTGGTTTTACCTTTATTTATGTCCTCGGCATTCTTCTTGGTATGGTCATCGCCATTAGCCAAGTTTTTTCCACTGAAATTTTACTCATTGAAGGCTTATCTCATTTATTCATTTTGGTAATTTGGGGATTCTTCTTTCTTCCCCAATCCCAAAAGGAAGAAGCAGGAAATCGGATTCAAACGGCGGGCTATCTTCATACGTTAATTGGCTTTGCCTCCGCTTTAATTTTGCTGGGAAGTAGTGCGTTTAATCAAGGGGAACTCAATGCGATTCTCTATCCGTTAGGAAGTGCCTTATCGACCAGTATTGTCGGTTGGTTATTAGGGGGAGAAATTTCAAGTTTAGGGGAAAATTATGAAAAGAAACGGGTGAAATCAGAGTTTCAGCAACTCATTGATGAGATTCAAGAATTCACTGGCGCGATTCAAGAAGTACACAGCACTTATTTAAGTACGATGACGCAGGTTTATCGCAGTTATCGACAATTACAAGAAGAACAAGAAAATCTTCTCCGACAACATCAGGATTTGCAATCTCGAATTATGGAAGAAACTCAAAACTTCCACTATAATCTCTTCACGACTAATACAGAAGCGACTCAAGAATTAAATCAACTCTTTACCCAATCCAGTGAACGATTACAGGAACTAGAAACCTTAGTCGCTCGGACAACGGAAGAAATGAAACATCTCGATCCGCTTTTAGACAGTTTTTCCCAATTGAAAAATAATAGTGATTTAGCCACCAATAATCTCGCGGAAGTGGCTCAAGCCTCTCGGCGCACCGCTCAATACTTAAATGAATCGCAAGCCTTGATGAGGGAATTAGAAAAGTTATTAGATTACATCACGACCGTTAAAACTTCCTAGACTCCTGATCAGAATTAATTAAACATCCATTCTTCTAAAATCGGCTGAATGGTTTTTAACTCATCGAGAGAGAGTAATTCTAATTTCCCATTGGGTTGCGCTTTCGCGAAAAATAGTAAGGGGACTAACGGCGTGTAAATTCCATATTCTTGATCATGATGAAAGAAGGTTGCTAGCAATTGAAATTCTTCTGTTTCCCAACCCCGTTCTGTTTCAATTTCTAAGGTTAAGATGTCATCGTCATCTTCGGGTTCGGGTAATTCTCCTGCAACCGTTAGGGTAAAGGAGGTGCGCTTGAGAGTCAAATCTTCTTCGGCTAAACTCGCTTCTGCTTTCGAGAATAACTTATCAATTTCTCGTTCATCTTCAATTAAGATCGCTTGTTCCGCCTCTTCGTCCTCATCCCACATAATAATTGAAACAGGAGAATCGATGGGCATTAAAAGATAGTATTGAACCCCTTTTGAGGTAAAGGACTGTTCAACATAACAATATAACGATCGCGCATCTTCATCAATCAGAACTTTAATCTCTGGAGAAGAAGGGGGTTGATCTTGAGAAAAAGGAGATGAGGACATAACAGAGAAGAGAATATGGCATTCTTCAAAATATCACATAATCTGTTCTTGTTCTTGGTTCTTGGTTATTTGTTATTTGTTGTTTCTTCCCCTCTCTCTCCTTTCTCCTCGCCGTTAATCACAAATTTGTTTTAACCAATTGAGGATTAAGTGATTCACTGCTTCTGGTTTCTCGTCATGAGCACAATGTCCTGCTTTTGGAATCGCATAAAATGCAACATCGGTTTCTGTCTCACTTAAATCTTGATAAATTTTCGCGCCTGCAATCGGTGTCCAGGGATCATCTTCTCCCCATAACACTAGTAAAGGACAAGGACGATGGGGTAATAACTCCTCGGGTTTCGGTCCTGGGGGGGCGCTGAGGACGGATGCAAAAACTTTTTGTGCTCCCGAATCACAAGATGGGTTATAGAGTAACGCCACTAATTCCTCTGTAATCGCAGCGCGATCGCGATACACTTGTTGTAGGGTTCTGCGAATCTGCGATTTTCGACGGACTTGATTAAATACAAATTCACCGATTTTGGGGGTACTCACCAGCTTGGTAAATGTTCCCATAATAAAATTCAGAGGAAACTGTAACTCTTCAGGACGATGGTTTAAGCCTCCCGCACTATTAATCAAAACCGCACCCGCACTAATTGTGGGATATTGGCGAATCATCATTAACGTCAATAACCCCCCAATGGAGTTTCCGACAAAAACTGTCGGCTGATTAATCTGACTTTCCCAAAAATCATACAGTTGCTGTTGCCACAACTCAACACTATAGTCAATAGCAGGCTTATCCGATCCGCCAAACCCGAGTAAGTCCACAGCAAACACTTGATAGCCAGCATCTGCTAAAACGGGAATGTTTTTCCGCCAATGTCCAATGGATGCGCCAAAACCGTGAATTAAAAGTAAGGGCTGTCCTTCTCCTTGTACCGTATAAACTGTATTATAGCCCCGCCATTGCCAAGAATACGGCGTTAAGGTTGTGTCTTTTGTCAGCGATTGAGTCATCAGTCTTTTTGTAAAGGATTGTTAATTACCTTCTCCTATCTTAGATCAGTGACCAAAGAATAACGAACAAATAACCAATAACAAAATTAAACTATGGCAATTTTTACCCTGAAATCAGTAAAAAAAGACTTTGGAATTAAAGAGATTCTCCGCGATGCAACGTTCAGTATTAATGAAACCGAAAAAGTGGGTTTAATTGGAACCAATGGGTCTGGAAAATCAACACTACTCAAAATTTTAGCGGGACTTGAACCCATTGATGAGGGAGAATTTCAGGTCAATCAAAATGCTCGTTGTATCTATCTTCCCCAACAACCAGAAGTGGATGAAACCAAGACGGTTTTAGAACAAGTTTTAGCCAGTAGTGGCGAACAAATTAAACTAATTCAAGAATACGAAACCCTTTCGGAAAAACTGGCGACCGCTCCCAATAATAATCAACTTCTCTCGCGTTTCTCCAAGATTACGCAACAAATGGATGCGATGGGAACATGGGATTTAGATACGAAAGCCAAGATTATTTTAAATAAGTTAGGATTAGGTGATCCTCATACCCCTGTTAAGAATTTATCAGGAGGCGAACGGAAACGAGTGGCGTTAACAGCAGCGTTACTGTCTGAACCATCCGCACTTTTAATGGACGAACCGACTAACCATTTGGATGCTGATTCTGTGGCATGGTTACAAGATTATTTAAAAAACTTCCGAGGCGCGTTATTGTTAGTTACTCACGATCGCTATTTCTTAGATCAAGTCACAAGTCGGATTATCGAAATCGATCGCGCGGATCTATATACTTATGATGGAAACTATTCCTACTATCTAGAAAAGAAAGCGGAAATTGAAGCAGCACAAGCCAGTCATTACCAAAAATATAAAAGCGTATTACGACGGGAACTGGCTTGGTTAAAACAAGGACCAAAAGCGCGATCAACCAAACAAAAAGCACGGATTAAAGCGATTGATGAACTGCAAAATCAGGAGTTTAAAGAAGCGAAAGGAAATGTGGATATTTCCACTCCCACTCGTCGCATTGGGAAAAAAGTGATTGCAGTGGAGAATGTCAATAAGTCTTATCAAAATCGACAATTGATTAACGATTTTACTTATGAATTTAATCCGCGCGATCGCGTGGGAATTATTGGTCAAAATGGTGCGGGGAAATCAACTTTAATGGATATTGTTACGGGACGGATTCCCCCAGACAGTGGAAAAGTTGAAATCGGTGAAACCATTCACATCGGATACTTTGACCAACATTCAGAAAATCTTCTTCAGGCAAAAAATGAAAATCAACGAGTGATTGAATATCTCAAAGATGTAGCAGAATTTGTAAAAACTGCAGACGGAACATTAATCACTGCTTCGCAAATGTTAGAACGATTTTTGTTTCCGCCCAATCAACAATATCTTCCCCTCCATAAACTTTCTGGCGGTGAAAAACGACGCTTATTCCTCTTAAAAGTGTTAATGAGTGCGCCGAATGTTTTAATTTTAGACGAACCGACCAATGATTTAGATGTGCAGACCTTAAGTATTTTAGAAGATTATCTGCAAGAATTTAATGGTTGTGTGATTACTGTTTCTCACGACCGCTATTTTCTCGACCGAACGGTTACCCAAATTTTTGCTTTTACTGAAGGCGGTACAATTAAGTTTTATCCTGGAAATTACTCGACCTATTTAGATTATAAAGAAGCGGAAGAAGCATCGGAAAATACGTCTGAAAAAAAAGCTGCAAAAGCGGAAAAAACAAAAACTGAAGTCAACGGTAAAGGAAAAAAACAAAAAACAGATAAACCCAGGAGACTTTCTAACTGGGAACGACGAGAGTTAGAAGATTTAGAAACAAAAATTCCCCAACTAGAAGCCGAGAAAACAGAATTAGAAACAGCCCTTTATCATACCCCTTCCCAAAAATATAGTGAATTGCAAAAACTCTCCGAACAAGTCGCAACCTTGGAACAACAGATTGAAGAAGCAACTGAACGCTGGTTAGAGTTAGCCGAAATCGAATCGTGAGGGAGAACCAAGGACGATCAGTCCTAGAGTAGATTTTCTGTAACAAAGGCTACATCATACTGAAGAATCGGGCAAACTAGAAGAAGAAAGACTTTTAATTGACTGATAAACAATGTTACGTCATCCCCTGAAATTTCTCAATCGTATGGAATTAGCCTTAGAGCGTTTTTTTGACACCTCAGCGCGAACGATTCCTGTAATTATCGAGTCCAGTTATTCCCGATTAAATATTGGTGAAGTGATTTATGGTCAGGGTTGGAATGCACCCTATCAAGTAGTGTCGGGTTCATTTAACCGCATTTATTATTTCCGTTGGCGCGGTCACTTAGTCTCTGCTTGTGCTGATCCGCCGAATACGGTCAATTATTACCTAAAACGTTTAGGCGGACAGCAAATCATTCGTCTTCATCTGAAACCAGATTAGTGATTTACTGATCATTGGGAATCGTGTCTCGTTGTGCGTAAACCTGCCATGCTAAGTGCATTAAACCGTTAAAGATTCCCACCGCAACACTAGCACTCCCTTTTTTCCCTGTTACTCGAATATGAGGGATGGTCAGTGCAGCCAGCTTACTTTCAATATTATCAACATCAACTAATTTCGGGGCAGTGATAATGGCAAAAGCGGGTTGAATCTCTTCTTTTTCCAATAATTGAAAGAAGGTTGAAAAAGCACTTTGTTCCTTCCCAATAATGAAAATAGCCTCAGGATATCGTTGTGCTAAAACCTTTAATTTGTGACTGCGATGATTGGGGACATGAGAATAAATCGGGTTAGCAAAACTATTTTGAGCACATTGAGTAATTCCTGCTTGAATCAAGGGAACATCAACAACAATTGCAGTGCGAGCAGCTAGGGCAGCAGCCCCTGCACTGAGAGCGCGATCGGAAAAATGAATATGAGATAGGTAGTCAAAATCCCCCGTTTCATAAATCACACGACGTATAATTTCATATTCAGCAGGGGAAAAGCGATGTTTTCCGACTTCCTGATCAATTGCTAATAAACTATTCGCCTCAGTTTTTGTCAGTTCCATTGATTTATTAATGATGCAGTGTGATGCTATTCATATTTTAATGCAATTCTTTTTCCCAAACGCCAATATAAATTTGGTTTCCTTGCTGTCTTTGAATCATTCCTTCCCAATCCGCGATCGCGAACGAGCGTAAATCTGTTTGCTGACGATACACTTGCACAAGGGCTTCTCGGATTTCAGGAGTGATTTGACCTTGCAACATCTGAGTCAAGGCAGCTTCAATCATACTTAATTCCACGGAGGAAGAAAAAGAAGCCTCGGTTTGTCGGAGTTTCTCGGTATCGCGATCAAAAATTAAGCCTAAATCAAGTTGGTCGGGAATATAATTTTTATACAGAACCGATTGTGTATTTTCCCAGTAGCCTCTGCGAATTGAAGTCGGTTCTCCTAAAGTCTTGAGGACTTCCTGTTTTTTAACCCCAGTGCTGAAAATAGGAACGTCTTCCCCAGTCAATTGGGGGGTTGGGGGAGTTGGCGAAGGGGGGGGAGATGGCGTTTCTTTCACAGGAACAGTGGGAACAACGACCACAGGAGAATTGAGGTCTAAATTTAAGGGAGGGGTTTCCACTTGCGGGGAGGGAGGAGAAACCTTATCCTCTTTTTTGGGTTCTTCTTTTGGTTGATTGGACTCTGGGGGAGAAGTTTCTTGAGGGTTCGTGGGTTCAGTTGCGACAGAATCTTGATCGCTGCTTCTGCGGAGATTTTCTAAAATCTGTACTGTACCATAGCCAACAAAGCCCGCACTCAAAATTAAGAGTAGCGCGATCGCGCTGCCAATTAAAATATTATTGCCATTCCCCTTACTAACAGTCCCCGTCGGAGAAACCGCAGCAACCGTGGGATAACTGGTAGCATTTCCAGTTTCCTGATTATGCTCAGGCTTCTGAGTTCGAGTTGATTCGGCTTCATTAGTAGTGAGGGCAGATAACATAGAATTAGCATCAGCAAATCGATCGCGCGGATGAAAACGAATCGCCTGATCAATCACTCTGGCTAATTGACCATGTAAATGGGGAACTGCTTTCCGCCACAATAACTCCCCCGTCTTGGGATCACTTTCCAAATTTTGGGGAGGTTGACCACTGAGTAAGAAAACCGCAGTTAATCCTAAACTGTATAAATCGCTGGAATAAACGGGTCGTCCTGCAGCTTGTTCTGAGGGCATATAGCCAGGAGTTCCAATCGCGATCGAATGGGTTCGATCCGAGTCAACAACCGTTTCTAGGGCTTCTTTGACCACGCCAAAATCAATTAAAACCGGTTTGTGATCCCCCGCCCTTAAAATAATATTATCAGGTTTCACATCGCGGTGAATTATCCGTTGATCATGAACATAAGCCAACACTTGCAGCAAGCTCATTAAAATCTTCTTCACTTCCTGTTCTGACATCACGCCGTTGTGCGCCACTTTTTCCGTCAGCGTTTTTCCTTCAATATATTCTTGAACCAGATAAAACGTTTCGGCTTCAGCAAAATAAGCATAAAGTTGGGGAATTTGGCTATTTCCGCGACTTAACGTTTCTAAAATTGCTGCTTCTCGTTGAAAGCGTTCTCTCACCCATTGATACTGTTTTGGTTTAGAAACAATGGGATAGAGTTGTTTAATCACACAAGATCGTTCTGAAGGGAGATGGGTATCCACCGCCAGAAAAGTACGACCAAATCCCCCTTGTCCCAATTCTCGAACCACACGATAGCGATTATTTAAAACAACAGCAGCCATTCCCACACCCATTTTTGATTCAGCGCATCCTTCAACTATTTTAAGTCCAACCGTCCTTGTTCTTTCAATTTCGGGTTGAACCGCATTTCCATTGTCACCCCCCGTGCTTTCAGGGTTTCTTTGATTTCAGCTTCTACCCGTCGGGCGATATTTTTTAGCAATTTAGTTTGGGTGAGTTCATCCGCATTAGCATACTCTTGTTGTTCCGCATCGGTCATCGTTAATTTGGCATCAATGGGGTCTGTCCATTCTGATTCTTGATGACTATTTCCTGGGGGAATTGTTCCATTTTCCTCAATCCAAGCGTTTTTAATCTCGTCGAGGGTGCTGCGACGGGGACGATCAATTGTTATTAGTTTTACCCAATGACAGGCTTGGGGTTGACGGACTAAATGTTGTTTCAGACTGGTATAAATATCTCGGGAATAGGCAACAAATTGTAGATTTTTTTCCGCATCAAAAATACTGTAAACCCCAATTTTTTTCTCAAATTTCGGATCAATTTCTCCCTGATCATTAAGGTAAGGAATAAACGTTAAGTCAGCTAAAGCAGTGAATTCAGTTGGAGCAGTCATTGGTTGGACGATTCGTTAACGAGGACGACAGATCAAGTTTAGATCACTTTTAATCAGCCTGAAGACCGCATCTTAAATCTCTGTTATTTGTCCTTTCCTCTTCAGTCGTTTAGAATAGCAACTTGACCGCTTTCCAGTCAGAAATAGGAATCAAAAAACTCAATCATAATGCAGATCAAGTATAGCGAACATCCCGATGGAACGAGCTTAGCCTACCGCCATCATTCCGCATCAGAGCAACAGCAAGATCAGCCTGGGTTGCTGTTTTTGCCTGGCTATGGTTCAGATATGGACGGAACAAAAGCCACTCAAATTTTGACTTGGGCGCAGGAACAGGGGCTTCAGGTGACCTTAATGGACTATGGGGGACATGGTCATTCTAGCGGTCGATTCACCGAGGGAACTCTCGGTCAGTGGATGGATCATGCCCGTCATATTTTAGAAACTATCACCTCGGGAGCACAAATTTTAGTGGGTTCATCCATGGGGGGCTGGATCATGTTACTCTTAGCCCTGGAATTTCCACAGCGACTGTGTGGCTTGATGGGTTTAGCGACTGCAACCGACTTCACCTCGCGCTTGATCCAACCGTCTCTCACGGCTCAACAAAAGCAAGATTTAGAGAGCAAAGGTGAAATGATTCTTAATTATAGTTCTTTGCCAATGACTCAGCATTTCCTAGAGGAGTCTGTGAATCATCTTCTTCTTGAAACGGCACGTCTGGGTAAAATTATTTGTCCTGTAACTTTAATTCATGGCTTGCAAGACAGTGTTGTCCCTTGGCAAGAGAGTTGTCAATTACAACAGGAATTAGGCAGCGATTTGGTTACTGTTATTCTCCTTAAACAGGGCGACCACCGACTTAGCGATTCGCAAAGTCTAGACATGATTATTGATCATTTGGAACGATTTTATGCAGGAAACTTATAAAAATTTCTTAATTCGTTCTTGGAAACCGCGCGATCGCGCGATCGCCTCTTCTCTTATTGCTACAGTTTTAGCGGAATATGGATTGCCTTGGGATGAAACGGATGCAGATCAAGATGTGGTGAAAGTCGAACAGTTCTACCAAGAAACAGGCGGTGAGTTTTGGGTTGTTGAAAAAGAGGAAAAACTGGTGGGAACGGCGGGCTATTACCCGATTTCTCGCGGGAAAAATGCGGTGGAAATTCGGAAAATGTATTTGTTACCTGAAGTGAGGGGGAAGGGGTTAGGACGGTTTTTATTAAAGAAATTAGAACGCGCGATCGCGCAACGAAATTATCAAGAAGTTTGGATTGAAACCGCAAGTGTCCTCACCGAGGCGATCCAACTTTATGAAACATCTGGTTACCAGCCTGCGGAGGGGGTAGAAACCACTCGCTGCGATCGCGTTTATCGGAAACAGTTCATCTAACTTGCTTGAAGATTCATTTGCGGAAACTTATAGACAAATGGACGGTTTTGATTGTCTCATTTATACTCTTGCTTGGGAAGATTATTGCCAGCAGCGCGATCGCGCAGTTATGCCAGTATTTCCTCGGCGATCGGGCGAACGAGTGATACCATGCGTGATCTTTCAGAAGGGGGATTAACTTTAGTCAAGAACTCATTCCCCGTCAACAGTTCAAAAGCCCCTACCTGGATCCAGGTAGGGGTTGCGTCTTTTTCACCACTGGTTTAGATGAAGTTCAATTCATTGCCAGTTTCTAAATCCGTTTCTCCTCCCATCATCAGGCTAGACGGGAAAGGTTCATTGATCAGGTTGGCACTCAACTCACTGATTCCAGCGTCTGTTTCCTGCAAGGTTAATTCTGTAATTGCGCCATCAATTTCTTCTCCATCCTCAAAACTTTCTCCGCCAAAGGTGATTTCACCGCCAGCAACCGCCACCTCGGTACTACCATCATCAAAATTGACAGCACTGGTTGTGTCAGGAGAAGCTAGAATTTCAGCAGTGAGATTGTCATTGCCATCAAGGATTTGAAGAGTGGAACCATCCCGTCGGTAGGTAAAATCGCTGCTAGTTCCAGTCAGATTAATGGTTGCACCTGCGTCTAAATTGTTAGCACCAGCCCCTTCTTCAAGGTTAAAGGTGCGGGTGCTGTCTTGAGTTCCCGCAAAGTCCATGAAGAATCCAGAACTCACTGGAATTACCTGCGGTGAGTTGTCTGTGAGGATCATCAACGTATTGGAAAGAATCGGAGAGTTGATGGTAATGGTGACGGTTGCGGTATCACTATTGCCATTACCATCGCTGACGGTATAGGTAAAGCTATCACGATCGGTGTCTCCATCATCGAGCTCCTCGAACTGACCATTGGGGTTGTAGGTGAAAGCCCCATCTTCATCTAGAGTTAGCAAAGCCCCTGAAGCTAAGGTAATGGTTTCACCGAGGTTGATTGTTTCTTCATTGACTTCGGTTACTGTTAAGGAATCGTTATCAGGGTCGCTGTCGATGCCATTGCCGTTATCTGCGAACAGATTGCCATTGAGTATCGTATTTTTTTCTGTGCTAACTGCATCATTATTGGCAATCGGATCTTGATTGGCATCATCTGGATCATCATTCGGATCATTTTCTAGGTTTACCGTGACATCCACTTCATCAGAGGTATTTACTGCTGCATCACTGGCGGTAATGCCTAACCTGAAAGTGTTAGGAGTGGTTTCAAAATCATTGGCTGCACTATTGACTCCCGCCTCCGTTAAGGTGATGACACCATTAGTATTAATGTTAAAGAAGCCCCCTTCATTTCCCTGCGCGATCGCGTAACTGGTTACTCCTTCATTATCGCTGGCTGCAACTGTGCCAATTTCAAAGCCTGCACTTTGATTTTCAGGGAAGTAGAAATTCTGATCCACGCTAATAACAGGAATTTCTGTATCAAGGTCATTAGCAGGATCATTTAGAGAAACAAAGAAAACATCAGCAATTCCGCTGGAACTATTTTCATAACCCCACCAAACTATATTCGATTCTGATATTTCGGGATCAAAACCATAACTACCAGAATTGGGGTAAAAGAGTTCAACAAGTTCGCCATTCTTGTATGTGTAAATTCCATAATCACTACCCCAACCTTGGGGAGCATAAGTCAATACAAGTTGGTTTTCAGAAATTTTTACATTATATACGTAACCAGAGTCGTTAATTGGCTCAACAGTATCACCGTTATAAAAATAGGCAATACCGCTATCACCACCCGAAGAGTCACCAAACCAGACAATACCAGCTTCAGAAACAGCCCGAATATCCTCAACTTCGTTGAGTTGAGTAACTGACTGACCATCGAATAAGTAACTGGCTGTACCTACACGTTCGCGCCAGTCAAGATCATATCCTGATGAAGCCCAATAAATTTTATCGTCAGATATTTGAGGATTCCAATCTCTCCAAATAATTGAATCACCAGTTCCAGGTAAAGTATCAGTACCGTAAGCCTCACTCAAGTTAATGACATTATTACCATCAAAAAGAAAGATATCGTAGTCATCGGCAGGAGGACGGATCGAACCAGGTTCTCCAACTGGATAGTCTTCATTAAAGATTCGATTACTCCAAACAACCCAATCTCCTGATATTTGAGTGTCTGAAATTTGAACACCAAAATTGTAATCTATATCGTTATCAGTCAAATTTTGAATAGTAGTACCATCAAAGAAATAAAGTTCTGCGTCTGTATTGGCTTCAACGTCTCGCTCGTGCCAAACTACACCGAGTTCAGAGACTAGGGGTTCATAATCTTCCAAATCGTTATCTGTCAGCCGAATTGTTTGGTTGTCATCATAAAAATAGACTTCGTAATCTGGGTCTTGGTCAGTGTATTGCGTCCAAACTACTTGATCGCCAAACAGGTCGTAAGTCCCGATGTAAACATCACTGACAAGTGTCTGAGTTGAGTGTCCATCAAACAAGATTAATTCATCTAACAATGTTTCTTGATCAACGTTTTTCCAGAGGATATAGTCTCCATCAATCTTGGGATAATAACTACTAGCGTTGGTAGCTGCGTTATTGGTTAAATTAACAATCGTCCAACCAGAATTATCGCTCTCTGATTCGTCATCATCTGTTCCTTGGGCAATAACTTGAAAAGAATAAGGAGGCGATTGAGATTGCTCAAGGTTGACCAGTTGATTATCCAGAAAAATACTGGCTTGATCATTTTCTTCCCGAAGTTTATTGAAGGTTGATGTAGTTAATTCTTTTTGATTAACAAATAATGAAAAAATTTGTCCTTCATCCCCAAGGGCATCTATCAAATTAACTTGATCATCTACAAAATGCCCGTACTCTTCCAACAAAACTGCAACAAATTTTCCTAGAGGCTGATTTTCCAGTAACTCTTTTGCCAAATAAATCTTATCGGTCGATCGCGCAGAAGCGCCCCAAGCATTCCCCAATTCTAAACTTGATAAAATCTCAATCTCTGGAAACGTCACGTCCCCTGTTAACCAAGCCTCTTGCCATTGGGAAACATCCACGCCTTCCCCAAATGCTAATTCCATCTGGGAAAGAAAGTCTGGACTGCTGGCACAAGTTCGCAACTGGGAAGCTGCCATCGTTTTTGCTTCTGCCAATAGATCAAAGATTAGTGTGGTTTCTTCTTCATTAAAAAAATCAGACCCATTTCCCAATTGAATATCCATCTTTCTTCTCCCGCTATCACTTGGCAAGGACAGATGGTTTCAGGGATTTGCTTTTTTCAATGAGGAAAGAATCAATCAGAAAAAACCATAACGAAGTTTGCAGAGAAACTTTGTTCCTCAAATGAATTCAATCATCAATTAGTCGTATCAACTTATTAGTGAAATGTCCCTTTTAAGTTGATAACTGAAACGAACTGCCTTGACTGATTAATCTAGTTTTTTGCTATTAACATCCTTAGAATACACAACTTTTGATCTGAGGACAACAGTGATTATTAATACTTAACAGTTGGCAGAACTCTTTGTTCAAAAACAATTGAGCAATTTAAAAAAAGAGTTTTCATGACTACCATGAATCGCCTTCAATAATTTTCAATCTCAATATAATTTAACAATAACAACCGACCAATTAACTATTGAAGTTGTTATTTCTCAACTTCTGAGGCTTCAAATTTTAAGTTTTATCCATATCTAAATTTAAAGACGAGAATGGTGAAAGCGAGGACAAAGGTAACAATATTGGCCAATAAAACGGGTAAATCACCAACGCTGAAGCCGTAAACAATCCAGAGAAAAACACCTGTACAAAAGGTAGAAAACATCCCAAGAGAAATATCTTTTGCAGATTTCGATTGCCAAGTTTTAATCACTTGGGGTAAAAACGCGATCGTGGTCAGGGTACCAGCAGCTAAACCAATGGCGGTGAAGAAGTTGGTGGGTTCCATGGCGTGTCAATAGGGAAGAGAGCTAGCGTTTGATTATAGCACGATTCATTTTAGTCGTTAAGCGCGATCGCGCTTGGGAAAGAAGGGTCAGCTTGGTATGCTAAAGACACTGTAGATTAAGGAAAGTTAAAGCATTATTGTGACAACGACATCAAATCAAACCGCACAGACTCCTCTCTATGACTTAATTCTCCAGCAAAATGCTCGCATGACTGAGTTTGCTGGTTGGGAAATGCCAGTTCAATTCTCTGGTTTAAAACCAGAACACGCTGCGGTTCGTGAAGCCGTTGGTATGTTTGACATTTCCCACATGGGTAAGTTTTTACTCTCAGGAGAACATCTCCGCGAACAACTCCAACGTCTCGTTCCGTCTGATCTGTCTCGCTTGAGTGCAGGTGAATCGCAATATACAGTTTTACTGAACCCCCAAGGCGGAATTATTGACGATTTTATCTTTTATTACCAAGGCAACAATCGCGCCGTTGCCATTGTCAATGCAGCAACAACAGATAAAGATAAAACCTGGCTTCTCGAACAACTCAAAGAGACTTCGGTACAACTGCATGATGTCTCTCAAGAGCAAATTCTACTGGCGGTACAGGGGCCAAAAGCCATTACCACCCTTGATCCACTGCTAGAAGGAGACATGACCTCTCTCAAAGCCTTTGGTCATACTGAAGTTTCTGTTTTTGGAGAAACGGCTTTTATCTCTCGCACAGGTTACACGGGGGAAGATGGTGTAGAAATCATGCTTCCGATCGCTGCGGGGAGAAAACTCTGGGAAGCGTTATTAGAAAAAGGAGTGACTCCTTGCGGGTTAGGCGCACGAGATACCCTACGCTTAGAATCTGCATTATCTCTTTATAGCCAAGATATTGACGATACCACTACGCCTTTAGAAGCGGGCTTAGGCTGGTTAGTCCATCTTGATAGTAAAGGTGATTTTATCGGGCGAGAAGTTCTAGCTAAGCAGAAAGCAGAAGGACTACAACGGCGTTTAGTCGGACTGGAAATGCAAGGACGAGGGATTGCCCGCCATGATTATCCAATTTTACAGGAAGGGAAAGAAGTGGGAATCGTCACCAGTGGCACATTATCACCAACTCTCGGTAAAGCCATTGCTCTCGGTTATGTCCCGAAATCGCTTGCTAAAGTCGGACAAGCCCTAGAAGTAGAAATTCGGGGCAAAAAATACCCCGCCCAAGTGGTGAAAAAGCCGTTCTACCGAACGAGTCATCCTGCGCCGAAAGGGTAATTTAAAATTCAGCTTTCTCGGTGGCAGATAAACCGAGAAACTGGTGCATAACAGAGATTTGTGCGAGATCAGGATGGGCATTGCGATGTCTGTCCTGAACATAAGTAACTGCTTCTGCGACAGAAATTCCTTTGATGGTTGCAATATAGGCTGCACAGATGGCAGGGGAACGCCCGACACCAGCTAAACAGTGAACATAAGTGACATGATGACGTTGTTGCCATCGCAATAAGGTGGCACAGGCTTCTTGAAAATGTTTAACTTCTGGAATACCTCCCTTTGCGCCATCTGGGATGGGAACATTTTTCCAAACAAACCGATTATGAATTTCTTGGGGAATTTTAACTTCTTTGGGTGTTGTTAAAGATAAGACAGAGGTGATACCAATACGACTGAGGTAAGCAATAGCGTACTCAGATTGGGGAAGAGAACCCACAGCAAGACGATTGGGAAGAACCCAAGAAAACCAATTCGACATTAAGAAAGGATTATATTTTGACGACACCGCTTTTCAGGATAACAGGAATCAAGGAGAAAAATATTTTTTTATTCTGACCGAAGATATCTCAAGCAACAATGATAACTGTTTCAAGAATGTGTTGTGTTGATGATCTTCAAAAATGTGACTTCCCAAACGAAGCGGGGTTGAACATAGTTTAAGAGTTGTTTGCGACTTGCCTCTAATTGCTCTAATCCTAACTGAATCCGAAGAGGAAATTCATCCTGAAGGGCGTTTTGCCAATAGGATTGTTGAAGATAATTAATCAGCCAAAGCTGCGTATTGAAATCAAGGGTTTGAGTAATATCTTTGGCTAAAGTCAGGGCGAGTTCAATCTGGGCGAGAGAAGAGTTGTCTTGAGGAGAGATGAGTGTGGTCAGTCGTTCTAATAGGTGGGAAGGGAGGTGATCTAAGTGATCGGTTGCGGTGATGGCTTCTCCAGGACTCCCTTGCGCGATCGCGAGAACCGTGTCTTGTTCAAGGATTTCATGATAATTGGCTTGGAGTAAAACTTGTTTCAGTTCATCAGTTGCGAGACGAGAAAACGGAATCCGTTGACAGCGCGAGACTAAAGTAGGTAGTAACGCATCTGTACTAGGCGCAATCAAGATGAGGGTTGCTTTTCCTGGTTCTTCTAGGGTTTTTAATAAAGCATTCGCTGCACTTTCCGCCATGGTCTGTGCTGAATCAATAATAACGACCGCACGAGATGCTTCTAGGGGTGGACGGGACAAAAATTCCGCAATCTCCCGAATCTGTTCCACTCGGATTTGGGGAGGGGCTTTCCGTTTTAAGCCTTCTGCTTCGGCTTGTGCTTCAGTGAACAATTTTCCTTGATGCAAATAAGTGGGTTCGACTTCTAATAAATCAGGATGATTATGTTGGTTAACTTTACGGCGCACCAACGCTTCATCTTGTTTTCCCGCAAGGATTAAAGTGCTAAACTCAAGAGCAGCTAAATGTCGTCCCACTCCTTCGGGACCGCTAAACAGGTAAGCTGGGGCGATGCGTTGACGATGAATCGCACTAGTTAACAATTCTACGGCTTGTTCTTGACCAATTAAATGAGAGAATGTCATCAGGTGAATGTCTGCTGTAGGTGGATCAGGGGGTGACCCTAGTTGACTGACAAAACTTCTGAAATGCCTCTTCTATTAAATCAATTCGCGCTTTCTTAAAAAAAATGGAGATTTTTGCAACTGAGATTCCCGAGGTGTTGATTATTCAACCGCAAGTTTTCGGTGATGATCGAGGCTTTTTCTTTGAAAGTTTTAATCAAAACAAGTTTCGGGACAAAACTGGAGTCAAAACTGAGTTTGTTCAAGATAACCATTCCCGCTCTCAACAAAAGGTCTTGCGAGGATTACATTATCAAATTCAGCAAGCCCAAGGAAAATTAGTCCGAACGATTGTTGGTGAAATTTTAGATGTTGCTGTTGATATTCGTCGCTCTTCTCCTACCTTTGGTCAATGGGTGAGTTGCATTCTCAGTGCGAGGAATAAGCAGCAATTGTGGATTCCAGAAGGATTTGCTCATGGGTTTTATGTCATTTCAGATGTGGCGGAGGTTTTATATAAAACCACTGATTATTATGCACCAGAACAAGAACGATGTATCATTTGGAATGATCCAGATCTGCAAATTGACTGGCAAAATAGGGAAGAACCGATTTTATCGACGAAAGATCAAGCGGGAAAATATTTAAAGGACGCAGACCTTTATGACTAAAATTCTTTTAACTGGAAAAAATGGTCAAGTGGGTCAAGAGCTAGAATTATTACTCACGCAAGTTGGGGAAGTGGTTGCTCTTGGGAGAGAAGAACTTGACTTAAGTAATGAGGAAAAAATTCGAGACTGTATCCATCATCATCAACCGAATGTCATTATTAATGCTGGGGCTTACACGGCGGTTGATAAAGCAGAAAGTGAAGAGTCTCTAGCGTATGCGGTGAATGGTAATGCGCCGACAGTTTTAGCAGAAAGTGCAGAACAAATTGGGGCGAGATTACTCCATATTTCTACAGATTATGTGTTTGATGGGACAAAACATAAACCTTATACAGAAACAGATGACCCCAATCCTTTGGGTGTTTATGGTCAATCAAAACTAGTTGGAGAACGAGGAATTCAACAGCATTCGAGTAATTATATTATTTTACGGACAGCTTGGGTTTATGGGGCTTATGGTAGTGGAAATTTTGTTAAAACAATGTTGCGTCTTGGGGAAGAAAGAGAAGAATTAAATGTCGTTTCTGATCAGGTGGGAACGCCGACTTGGAGTAATGATATCGCTAAAGCAATTGTGGGATTAATTCTGAAGTTACCCGCTTCTTCGGTGCAAGAGATTTATCATTTTACGAATAGTGGGGTCGCCAGTTGGTATGATTTCGCGATCGCGATTTTTGAAGAAGCAAAAGTGTTACATTTTCCCTTAAAAGTGCATCGTGTTTCTCCAATTTTAACTCGGGACTATCCGACTCCCGCCAAGCGCCCTGCTTACTCGGTTTTATCAGGAGAAAAAATTAGTCAAGTTTTAGGAACACGCCCCCCGCAGTGGCGCATTAGCCTCAGAGAAATGTTAACCCAATTATCGACTCAAAAATGAAAGCATTAATTCTTTCTGGTGGTAAAGGAACGCGACTCCGTCCTCTCACATATACGGGCGCAAAACAACTGGTTCCCGTTGCAAATAAGCCCATTTTATGGTATGGCCTTGAGGCAATTGTAGAGGCGGGAATTACCGATATTGGTATTATTATTAGCCCCGAAACTGGACAAGAAATTAAAGACAAAACGGGAGATGGAAGTCAGTTTGGGGCAAAAATTACTTATATTACCCAAGATGAACCAGCTGGGTTAGCCCATGCGGTAAAAATTGCCCAACCGTTTCTCGGTGATTCCCCTTTTATTATGTATTTAGGGGATAATTTAGTGGAAGCAGATTTAAAGATGTTTTTAAGCGAGTTCAAAAAACAACAAGATGATGCTTTAATTTTGCTGCGTCAGGTGTCGAATCCCAGTGCTTTCGGGGTCGCCAGTGTGGATGGAGAGGGAAAGGTGTTTCAATTAATTGAAAAGCCCAAAGATCCGCCGTCTAATTTGGCTTTGGTTGGGATTTACTTTTTTAATGCTACTGTTCACAGCGCGATCGCGCAAATTAACCCCTCAGCCAGAGGAGAATTAGAAATCACAGATGCGATTCAATGGCTAATTGACGAAAATAAAAAAGTGGGTTCTTGTCAACTACAAGGTTGGTGGTTAGATACGGGAAAAAAAGATGATTTGTTAGAAGCTAATCGGATTATTCTTGATACTCGTCTTCCGATTGAGGTGTTAGGAGAAGTTGATAATCACTCACAAATTATTGGACGAGTGAAAATTGGAAAGGGAACAAAAATAAAAAATTCCACGATTCGCGGTCCAGTTATTATTGGGGAAAATTGTCTTCTTGAAAACTGTTTTATTGGCCCTTATAGTAGTATCGCAGATGAGACGACTTTAATCGAAGCGGATCTCGAACATAGTGTGATTTTAAGACAGGCAAAAGTTCTCAATATTCAACAGCGAATTGTAGATAGTTTAATTGGGGAACGGGTCGAATTAAAAATTGCACCAAAACGTCCGAAAGCGATGCGGTTTTTAATTGGGGATGACTCTCAAATTGAGTTAACTTAAACTTAGTCCTTGGTCAATGATCATCGATCATTAGTCATTGGTTCATGGTTTGTGGTATTTCAAAGAACAAGGAACAAAGAACAAAGAACAAAAATTGAGAATGTACCTCATGAGGATGAAAACTGCTATATATATAAATTCTTGTGGATTATTTAGCGTTAGTTATTGGGAATTCTCGTTTACATTGGGGATGGTTGAAGGGAAAACAACTGTTACAAACTTGGGATACACCTCACTTAAAGAAACCTATTACTGATTTCCCTAGAGATTTATTTCCAAAATCAGTTACGGAATCTCTTCCTAATAAAACGTGGATTTATATTATTTCTGTTGTTCCTGAACAGACAAAACTTTGGCAGAATTATCCTGATCAAACAGTGATTACTAAAGATCAGATTCCCCTGAATAATCTTTATGCTACTTTAGGCAGCGATCGCGCAGTGTGTGCTTATGGTGCAGGAGAAACCTATGGTTATCCAGTTTTAGTCATTGATGGGGGAACCGCGCTCACTTATACGGCGGTAGGGCAGCAAAAAGATTTTCTCGGTGGGGCAATTTTACCTGGTTTAAGGTTGCAATTACGAGCCTTAAACCAACAGACCGCAGCCCTTTCTGAAGCGAGTTTACCAGAAATTTTACCGCCGTTGTGGGCGAATTCTACAGATAGCGCGATCGCGAGTGGCGTAATTTATACTTTAATCAGTGGCATTTATTTTTACGTGACCGATTGGTTAAAAAGATCCCCCGAAGGACAAATCATTTTCACTGGAGGTGATGCCATTTTACTCCATCATTATCTGCAAGAAAAAGATCCAACTTTTTCCCAGAAAATCATTATTGATCAAAGATTAATGTTTCAAGGGATAGCAAGGCTAATCAGATGGGGTGAGTGGGAGAGGGGGGGGTGAACCCCAATTTTAAACTTTGAGCATCATTGCCTCTGATCAACTCATGACCATTCCGCCATCAACATTAAAGACTTGTCCCGTAATGTAAGCAGCAGCAGGATCGCTAGCGAGAAAACGCACCATTCCCGCCACTTCTTCAGGTTGACCATAGCGTCCGAGGGGGATGTATTGCAAAATGCCTTCCGCATCTAACTCGCTGGTCATTTCCGTTGCGATAAAGCCAGGGGCAACCGCATTCACTGTAACATTCCGAGAAGCAAGTTCTTTTGCCATTGTTTTGGTAAAGCCAATGACTCCCGCTTTAGCAGCACTGTAGTTCGCTTGTCCAGGATTCCCCATTTGTCCAGCAACAGAGGCGATATTAATAATTCTGCCTTGACGCTGTTTGAGCATGATTTTACTGACCGCCTGCGTGCAGAGGAAGACACCCGTGAGGTTTAAGTCTATCACCGCTTGCCAATCTTCTAATTTCATCCGTAATAATAAAGTATCACGGGTAATCCCGGCATTATTCACTAAAACATCAATTGATCCATATTGACTGCGAGTTTCTTTAATGAGATTTTGCACTTCTTCTGCCTTACTGACATCAGCTTGAACTGCAATGGCTTCTCCGCCTGCCTCAGTAATCGCCTTCACGACTTCGTTGGCTGCTGAGTCGGAACGGGCATAGTTAACCACGACTTTTGCCCCTTCTTGGGCTAGCGCGATCGCGATCGCGCGACCGATTCCACGAGATGCGCCAGTGACAATGGCAACTTTTTCCGATAAATGCTGTGATGACATCAGTTTTCCTTAAGGTTTTAATCTGTAATCAAATGAGCAACCTCTAGAGTCCTAGAAATTGGGACAAAAATCAATGGAGAAAGTGTGATTAGTTACTTGCGATTTCCCCGAATCCGATACAATCAAAGCAACTTTCTAAGTTTTGATTTTAATTGTGGTGTGTTTTTTGGAGGATAGAGCCATTAATTTATCAACTGAGACCCAACCCCCTTCTGTGCTAAAAATTTGGGGAGAAACCCAGTTAAACGGACAGGTTACTATTAGTGGGGCAAAAAACTCTGCTTTAGCCATTATGGCAGGAACGCTGTTATGTGCGGATGAATGCCGTTTGCGGAATATTCCCTCTCTCGTCGATATTAATCACATGGGAGATGTTTTAAACAGTTTAGGACTGAAACTGAACCGCAACGGGGACACTTTAGAGATTAACGCCCAAGAGATTACAACATCGAAACCCCCTTACGAACTTGTCTCTCGTTTACGGGCGAGTTTTTTTGTGATTGGGCCATTGTTAGCACGTTTAGGGGTGGCGCGAGTGCCTTTACCAGGGGGATGCGCGATCGGGGCGCGTCCAGTGGATCTTCATGTGCGAGGCTTAGAAGCCATGGGGGCAAAAGTCCGCATTGAACACGGGATTGTTTATGCCGATATTCCTGGCAGTAATAATCGCTTACAGGGAGCAGAGATTTATCTGGATTATCCCAGTGTCGGCGCAACAGAAACCATTTTAATGGCTGCTACCTTAGCCGAAGGGGAAACCCGCATTGAAAATGCAGCGCGAGAACCAGAAGTCGTTGATTTAGCCAATTTCTGCATCGCCATGGGGGCAAAAATTCAAGGTGCAGGCACAAATACGATTACGATTTCTGGGGTTAAATCCCTACACAGTGTGGATTATCCGATTATTCCAGATCGGATTGAAGCGGGAACGTTTTTAGTCGCGGGTGCGATTACCCATTCCGAAATTTCTTTATCACCCGTTGTTCCCGAGCATTTAACTCCTGTCATTGCCAAATTAAGAGCAATGGGAGTCAAAATTATCGCGGATGCACCAAACTGCTTAAGTCTGATTCCGGGTACACTTCACGGAACTGATATTGAAACGCTTCCTTATCCTGGCTTTCCCACAGATATGCAAGCCCAACTGATGGCGTTACTCGCCCTGAGTGAAGGGGATAGTGTTATCACCGAAACCGTTTTTGAAAATCGTCTGCGTCATGTTGCTGAGTTTAAGCGGATGGGGGCTGATATTCGTTTGAAGGGTCAGCAAGCGATTATTCGGGGGGTTTCTATGCTGACGGGTGCGCCAGTTGTCGCCACCGATTTGCGAGCGTCTGCTGCGCTAGTGGTTGCTGGCTTAGCAGCCAAAGGCATCACCACGATTCAAGGGTTACATCATCTCGATCGCGGTTACGATAACTTAGAAGACAAATTACGTGGACTTGGGGCAAAATTGCAACGGGTGAGTATTGAAGAAACCGATCTTCCTGCAGAAGAATTAATTGAAGCTGAAAAACGCTAATCATTTGTTTTTGCTCAAGGGAACTGAATCTAGAGAAAATGGGGAAGTTGAGGCGCGTCTTGGGTGACAATTTCCCCTGTTTTCCTGATTAGAAAGAGATTAGGCATAATAGAGATCAGATCCCTTTTTCCTTTTGCTCTCTTAGTTTCCGCTCGTTAAAAGCTAGACATTAATTGACATGGGTCGATTTTTGTTGACCTAGAAAGGTACGAGCGTGCAGACTCAGCCTTAAAAACCTATAACAAGGTAGGCTACCTTCTTTTCGTGATCACACCTTTCGGTGAACGCCAGCCGTTAGCTACTGTGGTCTGTAATTAAACTAAGTACCGATGCTTTATAAGGTCGTGTTACAGATGTAAAAAGCGATTAGAAGTTTGTCGAGGCCCACCTAACTGTTTTTCAGATTGGCGAAAGCAAGCCCTTTAGGAAAGGGAGATGGGCTTTGACCCATTTCCCTTCCCACTAAAAAGTAAAGTTAAGTCAAAAAATGTACAATAATTTACTTACTAGAGGTTAACCCCAGTGCTCAACGATGACAGTTACAGACACCTACACCCAACCCACTTATCGTCAAGAGGAAGTTCAAGAAATTTTACAACTCGCGATCGCGCAAAAGTCGAATCAAGGAGAATTCACCCGCGATCAACTCTTTGAAATGGCTGCGGAATTAGAGATTCCTCCAACCACGATTCAAGCTGCGGAAAAAGCGTGGTTAGACCAACAGCAAGAAGCCCAAAAACGCAAGGCTTTTGATAACTATCGTTGGCATCAAATTAAACAAAAAGTTGGCAAATATCTGATTACAAATAGTTTTCTGGTCACTCTCGATCTCCTCAAAGATACAACACTCAACTGGTCACCATTTATCTTTTTAATTTGGGGGTTATTTCTCTCTCTCGATATTTGGAAAACCTATCATCTGCAAGGAGAAGAATACGATCGCGCTTTTGAAAGCTGGAAACGCAAATATGAACTGCGACGTTCAGCAAAACTCCTCTGGCAAACCTTTAAGGAGAAATTAGCGGGTAATTAATCATTAGTCATTGGTCACTGATTACTGATTACTGGTTACAGTGACGATTTTTTCTCGTTCTAAAATGCTAGCCAGTCGTAATAACAACGCTTCATTATAGGGAGAGGTAATGAGTTGTACGCCAAGAGGAAGACTCCCCGAGGGATAAATAGGAATAGATAAAACGGGTAAACCGACAAAAGAAATCGGTTGGGTAAAGCGTCCTAAATGAGGACGAACTTGTAAGGTTTCTCCTGAAATTTCTATGGTTTTTTGTCCTAAATAGGGCGCACAACAAGGGGTGCTTGGGGCAAGAATAATATCAAACTGTTGAAAGACTTCTCGCAGCCGATCGCGATACCAACTGCGAAACCGTTGCGCTTGATCATACCACTGACTCGGAATTAATGCCCCTGCTAAAAACCGATCGCGCGTTGCAGGGTCAAAATCCTGAGGGCGTGACCTAAGAGCGTGTAAATGTTGAGAAGCCCCTTCCGTTGCAGTAATAATATAGGCTGCTGCTTTGGCTCGCTCGGATTCAGGTAACGTCACCCGTTGTGTTGTGCCTAAAATTCTCGCTAATTCTTCTACCACGGCTAAGGCTTCGGGTTGCGCCCCAGTGGCAAAATAACCATCAGCAACGGCTACCCGCACATCGCGAATCCCTAAATTGAGTTGGGGTAAACAAGGCTCTGGGGGATGCTTAGTGGAGACAGGATCATCAAGATCTTCTCCTTGCAGTAAATCCATTACGGTTGCTAAATCGCGCACTGATCGCGCAAAAATACCAATATGGTCGAGACTATCACTAAGTAAAACCGTACCCGCCCGAGACAGTCGCCCATAGGTCGGTTTTAGCCCATAGACCCCACATAACGCTGCGGGGACGCGAACCGAGCCATTGGTATCTGATCCCAGCGCGATCGGCACTAAACCTGCAGCAACCACTGCAGCAGAGGCCCCAGAAGACCCGCCAGCAATACGAGACGCATCATGAGGATTGGGAGTCGCGCCATAATGACTGTTTTCCGTGACGAAGCCATAGGCATATTCATCCATATTCAAGGCCCCCACTAAAACCGCTCCAGCTTGCTTCAAACGCGCGATCGCGCCTGCATCTTGTTGCGCTGGTGGCTGATCGGCATTAATTTTTGACCCTGCCAGAGTGGGGATTCCCGCGATATCAAACAAATTCTTGACGGCAAAGGGGACTCCTGTCAAGATCCCGAGAGGACTCCCCTGCTCAATATGACGGTCAATGGTGCGGGCTTGCTTTTGCGCTGCTTCATTGGTGATTGTCGTAAAGCAATTTCGCGAGGGATTTTCCGCTTCGATTCGAGCCAGCATTGCTGTAATTACGTCTGTTGCGGTGCAGTGACGATGACGAATCGCCTGCGCGATCGCAACAGCATCAAGGGTTTTCCAATCCGCATCCATGTTAAAACTCACGGTGAGAACTCCCCACCCCCTCATCAGAAAAACAGAGGAGGTAAAGAGAAGAAACCGTGCCTCCTAGGTGTGGTCAATTGAATTGATCATGGGCAAAAAGTGACTCCCGTTTCTCCTTTTTCAGTGATTGGTTGAGTCTAGTGAGAAAAGAGAAGAAACTCCCCCAACGGCTTCACTTGCATGACTATATCATCATTTCTTTGTTAGCGGTTATTGCCAATCTGCTCTTGCCAAGCTGTAGATTTCAGTAAACGCATCTCAATACGACGACGACCCTCATTTTCGCTGGTTTCTGGAGAGGTATCAAGGGTATGGTTTGGTTTTAACATTTGACCGGCGGAATAAGGAAGGAAATATTCAATTTGAGTTAACTGTCCTTCCTGTTGTGCTTGTTTCAAATAACGAATAATGGAGAGGGCTCGCATCATCCCTAAATCCAGGTTACTACCAGGGACTAAATTCGGAGTTTCTTCTTGATTAAACGCGGTAATTAGTTTTTCATCTAAATTGGAGCGTCCACCGCTTACGGGTAAACTATCGGTATGTCCAATCACTTCAATGGCATCACAATCACACTGTTGACTTTGGCGATCTAAAACTGGAATAATGCGATTATCTAAAGCCCTTTCAAATGCGGGAGAAATTGCTGCTGATCCCACTGCAAAGCGATAACTTTGGTTTTGTTCGGAGAGAATAATAATCGGTGGACTTTCTGGGGTTTGGGCTAACGTTGCTTGTGCTTCGGCTAATTGCGCTCTTAACTCAGACACTTCTTCCGTTGTCGCTTGTGCTGCTTCTAATTTAGCTTGTAATTCCTCAACTTTTTCGGCTTTTTCTTGCAACGACTCCACTTTTTCTTGCAAAGAATAAACTTCTTCTGCAGTGTCTTGTGCCGAAGCTAATTGTCTTTGTAAACGGGGGATTTTGTCAGCCGTTGCTTGTGCTTGCGCTAACTTTTTTTCTAATTCTGGAACTTGACTTGCCACCTGCTCAGTTTCCAGCAAATTTAACCGTAATAGGACAAAAAAGATGACAAAAATGAAGGCAAGAAACGAAAAGATTTCAGAATATTTGAGGAACTTCGGATTCATTTCAGAAGGGGAATAACAGTGAGCAATTACCAGTTACCAAATAACCAGAAACGAAGAAGGAAAAACTAATTTGAAACTTCTGCCATTTCAATTACTCGTTCATCTAAATCTTTGACTAAAAAATTTAAGGGTTTGGTGCGACGAACTTTAAACTTTAACCGTCGCGCTTGGACTTGCATTAAAATTTGTTCTAAACAGTCGTGATCAAAACAGACGTGACGCTCACGGTCTTTATACCCATAGTTAGCCCCAGCAATGATATGTAACTGCGTATTCTTTTTCAGTTGATACCAGAGTCCATCGGTGCCATTATAACTGGGATTGGTGGAAATGCCTGGATTGGCGGACATATAGAGGGGGTCCATCGCCGTTGCGCCTAGAGATTGTTCATAGTTGTAATAATAATGGAGGGGAACTTCCGCAATGGTTAAATTTAAAACTCCCTCATAAAACTGGCGCGCCACTTCTAAATCCGATACCATAACTGTATAAACCTTGGGAGCACTGGTGAGGAACATCCACATTGCTCCAGCATAGGCAACCAAGAGCAATACCATAATGCCTTGAGTGGAAAAAACGGTATCGAGTCCGGGTAAAAAAGCCCCTAACCAAACTAAATTAACAATCGTTCCAGAAAGCATAAGCAAATCATTAAAAAATACAATAAAAGCTCACCGACAAACCAAATCGGATGGAGTAAAGTGCAATTAATCAGTCAATTGAGCTTTGGGTCTCAATCTAGCTCTAGGCTAGCTTACCTTATTCTATCTTTCGTATAGGTTGACGAAAAGCTGTGCAGATACCTCGTTTTCCAGAAGCTAATCATCCTTTAGTGCAACCGCTATTTCATCATAGCGATTTGGAATTGTTAACACTGTTGCAAAACCATCCTGAACAGGGAAAACATTTTACGGCGATTTTTTGTCGGTATAGTCCTTTGATCTACACCATTATTCGTCACAGTGCGCGATCGCGCGTTCAATCTGACTATCTGTTTGCGATGATTTGGCGACATTTATATTATGAAATGCAAGGCTTAAATCCAGCTGAACTCGAAGCAACTGGGGAAAATTCTTTACAAAGTTGGCTCATTAAAATGTCAGGCTTAGCATTGCGGGAAGTAGAAATTCCTCCAGTAGAAAACATTAACTATAGTTTAGAAGCAGCCCCCCCGCCATTTTGGTGTCATCTGGAAATTGCTTTGAATAAATTACCGCCGATTGTTCGCCTCATGGTTTTGATGGCGGAAACGTTTCATTGGAGTGAAGCGCGAATTGCAGATTATTTACAAGAAGTGGACGAACCCTTAACAGAAGCAGAAGTCAAAAGTGGACTCGAACAAGGATATCAACTGTTAGAAACCGCTTTACCAGATGATATTCGCATGATTTATTTATATAACAGAAACAGTGAGCCCTAAGCTCATCATCAATTGCAAACAACGTTAAGATAAATCCTATAGATATCCCACCCAAAACCATGAGCGAAGCTGATACCCCTAAATCTTCCCCCTTTTCGGACAATGATTATGATGCTATTGAAGAACTCATTGCGTCTGAGGATAACGACGAAAGTGATGAGCTTGATGAACTCCTTGCTTCACTTGAACCTTCTCCCTCGACTGAAGAAAACAATGACAATGAGTCTAGCTTAGATGAGTCGTTATTTTGGGAAGCAGACACCGAAGCAACGGAAGAAACGCCAGTCGTGACTCAACTTCAGGAACGAAATCATCAACTGTTACGCCGGAATGCTGAACTGCAAAGAGCTTTAGAAACGGCGCAAACGGAATTAGAACAGCAACAGTTTCGGTTACGACAAGCAGAGGACTTAAATGCACAGCAAAATGATGAAATTAATGCTGCGTCGGAACAAAATTTAAGTTTGTCTCAAGAATTAAAAAATTATCGTTTGCAAGAACAACAACAAGCGGAAAAAATTACTCAGTTGACCCATCAGTTAAAAGTCTCTCAGCAACGAGTCGCTCAACTGGAACGAGAATGTGCTTTGATTCAAAAGCAATTTCAAGAACAATCTTATAAATTGTGTCAAGCTGAAAAATATTCTCGGGATCTATCATTTCGCCTACAGCAACAGCGTCGTCATACTTGGCAATTTAAGTCTGCTCTGAATAAATGCCTAGAAACCACTGCGGAAAAAACAGATCAGGAACTAATGCCGAATCCTCCCGTTTCATCTCAACCTATTCCTCCTTGGTCAAGTCAACAAAGTCATGTTTCTGTGAACCCAGATCAACCTGCGGTAGCAGAGGTGTCTTTTGAGGAAGAACCAGACTCTATACTAGAGATAACAGGGTTGTCGGAGGGAGAGTCAAAGATGCCCTCTGAGGGAGAACCATCAGATGCTACCATGGCTGCTGAATCTTCTCAAAACGGTGTTAAAACCACCCCAAGTTTGCCCCATCGCGAAAGCAGTTCTCGCTTTTCTCCCTCTCCCTTGGTGAGCTCGAACCGCAAAAAACGCCAGTCTTATGCAGCAGTGGAATTACCCAAGTTTGTTCGCTAGCTGGTTTCTGTCATTGGGGCGGTGCGAAAAACTCGGAAAATCGGTTAAACTAAGCGCAATAGCGACCAACGGTCACCTTCGGTGACAGAAGGCGTAATCTCTGACTTGCTCAATTGAATCTAGAAATCCCTATAAATCCTTATGAGTCCAACTGCATTACTAACGGATAGTCTCGCTAACTTTCTTAATATTTATCTTCTTCTGATCTTTGTGCGGATTCTCTTAAGCTGGTTTCAAACAGCGGGCTGGGCCCAACAAGCAATGTCATTCCTCAGCCCGGTTACTGATCCCTATCTAAATATTTTCCGCTCTTTTATCCCTCCTTTAGGTGGGATTGATTTATCTCCGATTTTGGCAATTTTTAGCCTGCAAATTATTTCTAGCTTATTAACGAGTGTTTAAAACCGAACTCTCGGGCTAACACGGCTAGAGAAGCCCGAGGCTTTAAATTGCTCAAGCTGTAATGGCGTTGGTTGATTAGCCGGGACGCTAATTCTAAGGCTAAATTCGCTAACGCCAGGAGGCACTTCTGAAATAGAACCGACACGAGTGCGGTTTTGGAGGACGGGATTACCATTAGCATCGTAAATCCGTCCAAAAACGTCTGCATCATAGATGGTTTTACCCGAGGGGTTTTTCGCTTTTCCCGTGACCAGAAAACAACTGGCTGCATTAGAACTCCCACTGAGTAATCCCCCTTCATATTCTTCGGGACACTCTTGGTAGGAAACATTAGAAAGTTTAATTTGTGTCTTTGCTTCCGCCTCTGGAGAAATGAACAGTCCTCCTAGCCAAAACATGAGGGAAAGGGCGATCACGGCTATGGTTTGAAATCTCATAAGTTGTCTATATCGATAACGTGCGATCAATCTCTTGTTAGCTTATCGCATTCAGGAGAATCTGCTATCGTCGAGCAAAATTTCAGGAATTTCTGAAAATCATTATAAAGTGTAACATTCGATACAGAATGAGAAACTATAATGAGATTTGGAGTGGATCGATTGCTAAGGAGACAATCATGAGATTAACCTATCGCGGGATTAACTATGAAACAGAAACAATGCCTCTAGAAACAACAGAAGGCGAGGTCGTCGGAACATATAGAGGACAGCCTTGGCGTGATCATTATCCGCGCCACATTCCCGAACTCGAACCGAAACTCTGGTTACAATATCGAGGAGTCAATTATAGCAAGCGTCCAGTTGTTCAATCTTCTCACCGATCAGATCTTCCAATTCCAGCAGTGACTCCTCATTCTGAGTTACCCAGTCCTCGACACTTTACAACGCAAAATGAGGAAAGTGAAGCAGCTAACGCTCATCTTGAAAGTATCCGTCGGAACTTAGAACGTCGGATTTCTGTGGCGAGAGAACAAGGAAATGAGCACTTACTCTCAATGTTGGAACAAGAATATCGAGATTTGGCGATTAGTCATTAATTACCTTGTTTGTAAACTGCTCACTACAGCCCCTAACCGAATGTTGGCTTCTGTACATTCCGTTGCACTGTATGACTATCATCTATGCAGCCAACCACTGGGGCTTCTCCGTTTGGCGCTTGCAGTTACCAGCGTTAAGGCTAATTATAGCCTAACCCAAGAAGCCTTAATCCATTGCTCTTTTAAAGCAAAAACGGAAAATTCCAGCCTGTTTTAAAGATTGGCAAGGGTTTCAGACAGTTGCTTCCAGTCTTGACTGGTATCAAGTGTTACGAGATAAGCCTGTTCTGCTTTTGTAAAGGGTTCAGCATTCGCTCGTTGTTTTGCTAGTAAGTCGGGAGTGGCATCAGAAATATCGCCTGATCGGTTTGCAACACGATCGCGCAAGACTTCAATTGGTGCATCACAATAGACAATCTGTAAAGGCAACTGGTATTTTTTTGCCTCACGAATCACCGCTTGTCTTAAGTCTTTTCGGTCATATTTCGCATCTAAAATCACTGACCAACCTTGAGACGCAAGAAGAGTCCCTAACGCTAACAGGCGATTATAAGTTTTTTGGCTCATTTCTGCTGTGTAAATCTCCTCACTTCCTGTGTCTTCAACATCAATCCCTGCGAGATGTTTTCGTACCGCATCGGATCGTAAATGAATCGCCTGCTGCTGTTTTGCCATTTCCTGCGCGATCGTGGTTTTCCCCGAACCCGATAACCCTGACATCATCCACAAGCGTCCAGTTTGGGGTCGGGTATATTCCCACGCTAAATGATAGTATTGGCTAGCTTGTTCACTGGCGTGTTGTTTGTCTTCTGCACCGATATGAGGATCATCTAACATTAAAGAATTAACTTTAGCGCGAACATAAGCCTGTCGGCTGAGATATAAGGGTAACACTTGTATCCCTTCCCAGTCTCCCGTTTGTTCTAAATAGCAATTGAGAAAAACATTGGCAAAATCAGGACAGCCTCGAAACTGTAAATCCATCACCGTAAAGGCCACATCATACATCACATCGACAAACCGAAACGGTTCATTAAATTCGATGCGATCAAACAGTTGAATTTTATCACGCCACCAACAAATATTTTTCAGGTGCAAATCGCCGTGACATTCCCGAATCAAACCTTGATCCACTCTGGCTTGAAATAGAGACTCCCGAGTTTTTAAAAAGTTCTCTGTAAAGGCTTTTGTTTCCTGAAACTGTTTTTCAGTTTGAGTGATACCAATATATTTCTCGGTTTGTTTGTAGTTATTGTTAATCGCTTCTGCAATAACTCTCGGTTTACCAAATTGAGAGATGTAGTCGCTCGTTTTGGCGTGCTGATGGAAAGTCGCGACTCGTTTTCCTAATTGTGCAATCAAAGATTCTGATAATTGACCCTCTCTTTGCATCACACTTAAAAGGGCTGATTGGGGAAATTGACGCATTTTTAAGACATATTCTATAACTTGACCCTTACCGTTGAGTTCGAGAGTATTTTCTTGTTGGGTAATGGGTAAAACGCCCAGATAAATATCAGGCGCGATCGGCTGATTTAAATCTAATTCTTGCTGACAATAATAGTGTCGCTTTTCTAAGGTTGAAAAATCTAAAAACCCCAGATCAAGAGGTTTTTTGAGCTTGTAAGCATACTCTCCTGTCAGAAAAATATAGGAAATGTGAGTTTGTAACTGTTGAATCGAATCATTTGTAAAATGAGGATAAAAGTCAGGGCGATTCATCCTCTCTAAAAGCCGATCAGAGCTAGTCATGATTGTAAATTTTGATACCCTACACCTCCGATCATAACAAGATTAAAGCCAATTTATGAAGAGGTTAAAAAATATGTATTGCAAAACTCTTGTAAAATCTAATTATAGACTTCAGAGATCAACTCAATATAATTAATTGTTCTGAAATTTAATTCCTTAAGCCCTCTAATTTAGGAAATAAGCTAATGATTAATGAGCAAGGACACATTAAAAAACTTACGAAATCAGTGGTCGTTTTTCTAGGTGTATTAACCCTAACAAGCGCTTGTGGTTCCACGAGTACCAATAATTCTGACACTGGGAAAACAATGATTGAAGTTGACGGTTCAAGTACCGTTTATCCCATTACCAATGAAATCGCCCAAGAATACCAACTGATTTCGGCGAATCAACCCGAAATTAGAGTTAATGTTTCTGGGACTGGTGGCGGATTTCGTCGCTTTTGTGCAGGAGAAACCGATATTAATGACGCTTCTCGTCCGATTAATGCCGAAGAAATGGAAACCTGTGAAGAAAATGGCGTAAAATACGTTGAGCTTCCTGTGGCTTATGACGCGCTTAGTGTTGTTGTTCACCCCGACAATGATTGGGTGAGTGAAATAACAACAGAGACTTTAGCGAAGATTTGGCAACCCAGTGCGGAAACGACAGTAATGCAGTGGAATGAAGTGAATTCGCAATGGCCCCGTCGTCCGCTTAATTTATACGGTCCTGGGGTTGATTCTGGCACATTTGATTATTTTACAGAAGCCATTGTTGGTAAAGCAGGGGCAAGTCGCCAAGATTATATTGATAGTGAAGATGATACCTTAATCGTCCGTGGAGTCAGTGAAGACCCTTATGCTTTGGGATATTTTGGTTATTCCTATTATGAAGAAAACCAGAAAGAATTAAAAGCCCTTGCGATTGATAATGGTTCTGGTGCGGTTATGCCCTCTCGGGAAACAGTGAGAACGGGAGAATATCAGCCGTTATCTCGTCCTCTCTTAATTTACGTTAACGTAGAGTCTTTGGAGACTAAACCAGAACTGAGTAAATTTTTAGAATATTACTTGACTCAAGGACGACCCTCCGTGAAAGTGGTCGGTTCAATTCCACTCCCTGATGAAATTTATAATTTAGCCCTGAAACGAATGGAAAACAAACAAACGGGAACAGTTTTTGAAGGGGAAACGCCGATTAACCTTAAAATTGAAGACTTATTGCAGAAAGAAGCCCGTTCCTATATCAACTCTGATGCTGAAAAATGAGTGCTGTTTTGCCCCCAAATGGGGGCATTGCTTAGGCGGAGAGTGTTAGACTGTCGCGAGAACTTCTTTTGCTTCTTCCGGTTCTAAACGGGGGCCATAACTAGTGACTAATCGTGCGGATGCAGCCGAGGCAAGTTTACCCGCATCAGCAAAACTCATGCCGTTAGTAATCCCATAAAGGAAGGCCCCAGCAAACATATCTCCTGCGCCAACCGTATCCACTGCTTTCACAGCATGGGGTGCAACTTCAATGAGATTTTCACCATCATAGACTAAAGACCCTTTTGGACCGCGAGTAATGACGAAACCTTTGCTGAGGGTTTTGAGGTAGTCTGCTGCTTTCCCTAAGTCTTCAGTTTCTGCCATGGTGAGGGCTTCACTTTCGTTAGCGAAGATTAAATCAATGCCATCACCAATCATTTCGAGGAAACCTGGTTTAAAGAATTTTGCCATGTTCAAGTCAGACAGGGAAAGCGCAACTTTCTTTCCAGCTTGTTGGGCAATTTCTCGCGCTTTGACCGCTGCTGCTTTGCTACTGGGGTCAGTAACGAGATATCCTTCAATGTAAGTATATTCTGACTCTTTAATCGCTTCGGGAACTAATTCTTTCTCAGAAAATTGTGCGGAAATTCCCAAGTGAGTATTCATGGTGCGGTCAGCATCAGGAGTAACAAACACCAGACACTGTCCCGTGATGCCAGGTTCGGGTTCATGATGTTCTAAGTTAGTATTGATGCCACAATCGACTAAATCTTGGAGATAGGATTGTCCCATTTCATCATTAGCCACTTTACAGGAATAGAAACACTTTCCACCAAACTGACTAATGGCGAACATTGTGTTCGCAGCAGATCCGCCACCGCTTTTTTTCCCCATGTACTCTTTGAGATCATTGATCAACTGTTGTTGACGATCTGCTTCAATGAGGGTCATCACACCTTTGTCAATCCCTAGATTCTGCAGGAGATCGGGCGTGACTTTAAATTCAATGTCTAATAGTGCGTTTCCTAAACCATAGACGTTATATGCCATACACTTTCTCTCCTTATATGATTGAATTGGGCAGGTATTGCCTGCAACCTTGCTATCTTATCACTAAGTTTCTTCTTTGAGACCTGCCATGGGGGGAGAGATCATGCAAATCTTACTGGTCGATGATGAACGGGAGTTAACAACGCCTCTGTCTCGGGTTTTGACACAAGAAGGGTATCAGGTTGATGTGGCAAATAATGGAGTCGTTGGGGAAGAATTGGCAACAAACAATAATTATCATTTATTGATTTTGGATTGGTTGATGCCAGAAAAATCAGGGTTAGAGTTATGCCGATCGCTGCGATCGCGCGGAAATCAAACTCCAGTTTTATTTTTAACAGCTAAAGATACGGTAGATGATCGAGTGGCGGGTTTAGATGTTGGTGCAGATGACTACATTGTCAAGCCCTTTGAGTTAAGAGAATTTCTCGCCAGAGTCCGCGCTTTAATGCGACGTTCCGCTTGTGAACTCCCTGTCAGTTCTCGTCTCCAAGTTTCTGATTTAGAATTTGACCCTGATAATCAACTGGCTTATCGCAATGGACGAACCATTGAACTCTCAGAAAAAGAGGGAAAACTTTTAAAGTATTTTATGCAATTTCCCCAGCAACTGTTAACCCATCAACAAATTTATCAACATCTGTGGGGAGAAGAGAGTACAGCCAGCAGTAATGTTTTAGCAGCTTTAGTGCGTTTATTACGACGTAAAATCGAAGTTCCTGGTGAAATTACCTTGATTCATACGGTTTATGGAAAAGGCTACCGCTTCGGAGAAAGATCAGATCCACAAGAGGGAACCAATTAAAGATTACGGAAAACTATGAATAATAAAACCAAGACTCCTAAGCCTCCCAGTGAAAATAGTAAGCGAGTTGTGCGATTACTTTTCGCCAGAATATCTGAGTAAGAGAGTTCGTGATTTTGAATAAGTAAGAAGGAATGAGGCTGAAAGAGAAAAGGTAAAATTCGATGCAAGAAGAGACGGATTAAAAAATTAACTGTCCATAATCTTTTCTGTAATAAATCTTGATTATATTGCCAAGGATAACTAATTTGGACTAGACGAATTAACGCTTTAACATCTTCTTCTCGTTGGGTTTGGTAGCGGGGTAGTGCTTCTAATAAATTATCATTCGTTTCTGCTAAGAGTTCGTGGAAAATGTAGATATCTTCTAACGCCGAATTTACCCCTTGTCCAATATCAGGAGGAAAACAATGAACAGCATCTCCTAACAAGAGAATGGCTGTCCCTTTTTCTTTCTCAGGTTCACCGACAATTTTATAGAGCCCTGAACAGTATTGAGGAATTGGAAATTTTCCACCTTCACTAGCAGTAAATCGAGCAATTTCTTCATCAGAAATGATTTTATCAAGGGGAAGTTGAGGAAATGATTTTTTGAGGAAGGCTTCCACTTCTTCTGGTGTTTCTAATTGCCAAATATAATGATCATTATAGGTAATAATATTGGCAGTTCTGGGTTGGTTGGGATCTTTAAAGGGTAATAAACCGAGAGAAATAGCTTTTTTTCGTTCTTTGAATTGAGAGCGAAAAGCATAAGCCATGGTTGGTTTTGCCACATCTCCTGCTTGTTCAGACAATGGAAATTGAGGAGGAAAAGTCAAAACTTTATATTTTAAGCCCGAACTAGGAGAAGGATATTTTTCCATAGCAAAGGAATGGGAATCACCTTCTATTTGATGCAAGGTTTGACGTACAATTGAGTTTAAGCCATCACAACCAATAATTAGTTTTGGATGGAATGTTTTGGCTTCGATATCTTGAGATTGAGTCTGGACTTCTAGACGATTGCTAAATGGTTTTAGCTCAACACACTTTGTTTGAAATAAAACCTGAATTGCCTCTTGCCAATGTTCTTGAATTTCATCATAAAGTAACCGCATAAAAGAGGGTCGGGCTAGCCAGTAAGCGGTTTTCCGATTGGGATCAGCAATGGGCAGCTTCCTCATTTGACGAGTCCCATCGCTTTTAATGATAGTGATATAAAATTCTGTATTCGGAACACTTAAATCAGCCAGTTGACCCGTAATATTTAATAAATCTGTTAATTTTTGACCGCGACCATCAATTTGATAATTAAACGATTTATCAGGTTCATAATAATCTGCTGAGGGTCTTTTCTCTATGACTTTGATATTTGTCCAGCCTCTTTTCGCTAGCATTAAGGCAGCCCCTAATCCGGCAGGACCCCCACCAATAATTACCACACTGTTTGAGGAAGAATCAGTCATTTTTAGTTCTTATATAGCAGTTTTCACTCTCATCTTGTTCTTGGTTCACCCCCTCTCCTTTCCCCAGCGCGTACCACCGTAGCTCAACAACCTAAGAAACGCTATATTAATTCTTTAATTTAAATATCGTAATGGTTTGTGGATGCCTATTGCAATGAAACTTGTCGTTTCTGTCAGTGTAAGCTAGGTAGGAGTCACCCCCCTTATCCTTCTTGCGTTAGGGGGGAATCGCTCACGGAACGGCTAAAATTAATATTGCATACTCCATAGAGGAAAAGTTATGCCACAATTTCTGATTACTTGGATTGCAACCGCGATCGCGCTGCTGATTACGGCGAAAATTGTTCCTGGCTTAGTCGTCGATAGTGTCTCTGCGTCTATCATCGGGTCTGCCGTCTTAGGCTTCGTGAATGCAATTGTCAAGCCCATTTTATTTATATTTACACTGCCTTTAACGATTCTAACCTTAGGTTTATTTTTACTGGTTCTCAATGCAATTACGTTCGGAATTGTAGGCTACTTAACGCCTGGTTTTACAGTTGATGGCTTCTTCCCAGCATTATTTGGTTCAATTATCCTCTCGTTCATTGCTGGATTACTCAACCAATTTTTCCAGGGAGAACTGGATTAACTCTAACAATTTGATGTCATCAGGAATTTATAGCAATGTCAACAAATTTACGCAGATTTTTAACCTATTTGATTGTCCTTGTGTTTGGGGTTTTAATTGGTGGCGGAGGCTATCAAGTGCTTCCCTCAAAAGCAGACACTGTTCCCCAAAATGAACTGATCGCGCAAAGTAACAGCCCGCAAGCGATTACCAATCGTTTTGTGAGCTTGGCTGTGGAACAAGTGGGGGGCGCGGTCGTTCGCATCGACACCGAAAGAACAGTTACCCAAACCAATCCCTTTGCTGATGATCCCTTTTTCCGTCGCTTCTTTGGCGATGACTTTTTCCCCAATACACCGCGAGAAAGACGGTTACGGGGTCAAGGATCAGGATTTATTGTCGAGAGTAACGGCATTGTTCTCACCAACGCCCATGTGGTGAATCAAGCGGATCAAGTGAGTGTCAACTTAAAAGATGGACGCACCTTTGAGGGGAAAGTCTTAGGGGCCGATTCTGTCACTGACTTAGCAGTCATTAAAATTCAAGGTAGAGAGTTGCCAACAGTCCCTCTCGGGGATTCTGATCAAGTGAGAGTGGGTGATTGGGCAATCGCGGTGGGAAATCCCTTAGGCTTAGATAACACGGTGACTTTAGGCATTATCAGCACCCTCAACCGTCCCAGTGCCAAAGTGGGCATTCCCGATAAACGCCTTGATTTCTTACAAACGGATGCAGCGATTAATCCTGGCAACTCTGGCGGTCCCCTTCTCAACGATCGCGGTGAAGTGATTGGCATTAATACCGCGATTCGTGCTGATGCCAACGGCATTGGCTTTGCGATTCCAGTCAACAAAGCAAAATCAATTTATCCGAAACTGGTGGAAGGCAAAGGAGTTTCTCACCCTTACATTGGCATTCGCATGGTTAGCCTCACCCCAGAGTTGGCAAGAGAAATCAATCGCGATCCCAATGCGGGGTTACTGATTCCCGAAACGGAAGGGGTTTTAGTCATGCAAGTCCAACCAGATACCCCAGCAGCACGGGCGGGTTTACGTCGCGGTGACGTGATTACAGCCATTGCTGGGCAACGCATTACCAGTGCGGAAGAATTACAACGGATGGTCGAAGATAGCAATGTTGGAGAAAGACTCGACTTTGAAGTCCAACGCGGTGAACAAATGGAAATCTTATCTGTTTATCCCGCAGAATTAGACGATTTTTCCTAAAGTTCCCGTAAAGATATCCCTCTGAGTTCAACTCAGGGGGTTTAGCATCATCCTCGATTAGAGGACAGCTTTTAATTCATCTACTAAATACTGAAGTTGTTCAGGTTCATGGGTTGCCATCAAAGAAATCCGAATCCGACTAAAGGGGACAGTTGGGGGACGAATCGCTGGGGCAAAAATGCCTTTGTGTTGGAGATGGTCTGAGAGTTTTACCGCCTCTGTGGGATTATCTAAACGAATACAGAGAATGGGAGATTGAGACGGGAGAAGGGGCAAATCAGCGAGGGCTTCTTGCAAAAACTGAATGTTTTCCCAGAGTTTCTGACGGCGTTGAGGTTCTTCACGGACAATTTTAATGGCAGCTAGGGCAGCAGCGGTATCCGCAGGGGATAATCCTGTGGTGTAAATCCAACTGGGAGCGCGATTACGGAGAAACTCAATTAAACGCTTCGATCCAGCAATATAACCCCCCAAACTGCCTAGGGCTTTACTTAGGGTTCCCATTTGAATCGGGGCGCGATCGCTGCAATCGAAATAATTAACACAGCCACCTCCCTTGTCTCCCATGACCCCTGTGGCATGGGCTTCATCTACTAACACCATCGCTTGGTATTTTGCAGCCAGATCTAATAAGTCTGGGAGGGGACAAATATCTCCATCCATGCTGAAGAGGGTATCAGTCACAATGAGACACCGACGGTAAGCAGCGCGATTGGTACTCAGTTGCTGTTCTAAGTCTTCTAAATCACAATGTTTGTAGTCCATGACTTTTCCACCTGTGAGAACTGCTCCCTTTTTGAGGCTAGAGTGATTATATTGATCGGCTAAGATTAAATCTCGCAAGCCGACAAGGGCGGTAATTGTTCCTAAGTTCGCCAGATAACCCGAACTAAACACCAGTGCATCTTCCGTTTGTTTCAGTTGCGCGATCGCGCTTTCTAATTCATCATGAAGGGGACGATGACCACTTAACAACCGAGACCCCGTGCTTCCTGTTCCATACCGTTGCACTGCTCGGGTTGCTGCTTGAATTAACCGTTGGTCACTAGCTAACCCCAGATAATCATTACTGGCAAAATTCAGAAGTGATTTTCCATCCAGTTTAATCATCGCTCCGGGGATGCTCTCAATGCGTTTAACGGTACGATACCACCCAGCTTTTTCAATGGTCGAGAGAGATTTTTCAATCCAATCATAAGCGGGATTTTCAATCATAGACTTCTTTATTTGTTCTTCGTTCTTTGTTCACCCCTTCACCTCCCAATACTTCGAGGAATTTGCCTTCTTATTAATGGGTAAGTAAGGGGACAAGGTGAAAGGAACAAGGAATGTTAAAGTGACCTTTTCCTCTGCCCCCTGACCCTTTTCCCAATTTACAAATTAGAGTGTCACCTTTCAACGAGAAGTATTGGTTCGCATTTCCCGCCACAGCTGTTGATATTGTTTCTTGGTTTGAGCAGATAAGGGCAACAAAAATTCACTTTTTTCAATTAAAGTTTGCGGGGGAATTCGTAACTGATCTTGTTGTAAACTTTCTGGGAGTTGGTCGGTTTTTGTATTCAGTAAAATTGGGGAGGAAGCATTGGTAAATAGTCCAATTTGGGTCGCTGCTTGCTCTTCCCAACAAAAGTTAATCCATTGTAACATTGCTTCTGAAAGGCTTGGTTTGCCTGTTGGTTGCACCCAAACATCCGCCCAGAGAGATGTTCCTGATTCTGGAATCACCGTTGTCAGATCAGGGTAACGAGTTTGTAGTTGTAGAATATCGCTAGACCAACCAACAGCAACCCAAGTATCTTCTAACACTAAAGGCTGAAGATAGGCTTGAGAACTATAAAATTTAACTTGTTGGTGTAGAGTCGCTAATTCAGTTTTTAAGTTGGGAACTTGCTCTAAATCGCTTGTGTTGTAAGATTGTCCGAGTTTTTTTAAGGTGAAGCCGATGACTTCTCGCGGTTGATTTAATAAAGAAACGCGATCGCGCAATTCTTCCCGCCATAAATCTTTCCAATCGGTGATGGGCTCATAACCCGCTTCCCGAAACTGATCCGCTCGATACGCAATCACTGTATTCCCCCAGCGATAGGGCGCTCCCCAGATTTTACCATTCGGAGCCAAATTACCCTGTGCATCTCGTTGGACTAGCCTTTGCCAAACCGATGGCAATTTTCTCCAATTGTCAACCGAGGTTAGATCTAAAGGTTGAATTAAATTTTCAGCAATCGCCTCTTCCAGCCAAATATCGCCTAATGTTACCAAATTAGCAGTTTTTTGGTTGTCTTCTTGTGATAATTTCTCTAGAAGCTCATAGAGACTTTTTAACTGCGGAATTGGCTTAATATCTAAGGGACGATTCTCTGGAAATTGTTTTTGAAAGTTTCCTAAAAGCTGAGGCGGAATCGAGTCTTTTAACACTCGGATGGCAAGAGAATTGTTACTAGAACTACAAGATTCCAAAATTGGGGTAATGGCAGTCAAGAAAGCCATTAATAAAAATTTACGACGGTTTAACATAACGCTGAAAAATTAAATGAATCCGTAATATTAAGACTTATCTTGATCAAGCGAATAAGATGATAAAGGAGCAGGTCTATTATCACCTGTAACAGTAGAACAATTCCCATTGGTATCGTTCATGGATCGACTGGAAACTCATATTATCACTCTCGAACAAAAAATAGATCGGCTCTATGCGGTCGTTGAACACCTCACCAACCGTTTAGATGAGAGTTTGCAACTCCCTCAAGGCACAAATCAGGAATCCCATCCTGCCATTGTCGAGGAATCTCCTGCGGAAACAAGCGACTCTCATCACCGAGGCATTAGTGCCATGATGGGACATAAGGACGTTTTACAGGATGATGACACGAATACATCTCGGACAACAGCTTCCGATGGAGAAGAAGTGTCCCCTGAAATCCAAATTCGTCGTCTCAATACGCAACTCACAGCAGCTTACAATCGCATTGCTGCTTTAGAAGAACAACTGTTGGCTCAACGGATTCACTTTTAATTCTCATTTCTGGTATTAGCAAAGGGCGCGATCGCGCCTGAGCCTACCAATCAGGAGATCAAGACCTAGAAATTTGTCCAGTTTCAGGATACAACAACCTCCCGTTGAGATCATCCCGTCACGGGAGATTGTTTAATCAGGGCTTGCTGAAAAAGGCGCGATCGCGCAACCTAAGAGTAATCAATTGCTTCCTTTACTTCACAAATAACATTTCCTGATACGTTGGCAGGGGCCATAAGTGATCCGCAACTGCCCCTTCCAAAGCATCAGCCTGTTCCCGTAACTGATTCATAATCGGTAATAAGGTTGTGGCACAATACTGCATTTTTTCTTCGGTATTGGTGGTCTTATGCTGTTCTAAAGCCTCACTTAAACGAGTCATTGTTGCTACCAGAGAATTCGTTAAATTCGCGATCGTCTCAATTAAAGTTTGATCGAGATTGATCTTAAGAGGGGCAAGATTGCTGAGTGTAGCAGACAACTGAGATAAATACTCCATTGCCACTGGATAAATCATGGTTTTCGCCATATTTACCATCAGTTTCGCTTCTACTTCAATAGAGAGAATATATTGTTCGGCATAGACTTCAAAGCGACTTTCCAACTCAACAGGAGTCAGCACACCTGTTTTCTTAAATAAATCTTCAATGGCTTCTTCCTTCAATGTTGGGAGCGCGTCAGCCGTGGTCGGTAAATTAATTAATCCCCGCTCTTCAACTGCCATCTTATGCCATTCTTCAGAATAGCCGTTGCCACCAAAAATGACTGCACTGTGTTGTTCCATCACGTCTTTAAGCACAGTGATGATCGCAGTATTCATGTCTGTATTCTTAGATAATTCATTTTCTAAGCGATTGCCAATCCAGTCAAGGGAGTCCGCCAGCATCGTATTCAAAACAATCAACGGACCTGATACAGACTGATTTGATCCGACAGCGCGAAACTCAAAGCGGTTGCCCGTAAAAGCAAAAGGAGAGGTGCGGTTGCGATCGCCAGCATCTTGAGTTAACTGAGGGACAACATCCACTCCAATATCCAATACCCCTTTCTGCTTGGATTCAGAAACCGTTCCCGTTTTGATCTGCTCAAAGATTTCTTCCAGTTGCGTGCCCAAATACACTGACATAATCGCAGGAGGAGCTTCATTTGCACCCAGACGGTGATCATTGCTGGCTGTCGCGATCGCGGCTCGCATTAAAGGACCATATTTATGCACACCGCGAATCACTGCTGCACAGAACAAGAGAAACTGAGCATTTTCATGAGGAGAATCACCTGGGTCAAGAAGGTTACCTTGGGTGGCATTACCCACAGACCAGTTAATATGCTTCCCAGAACCGTTAATTCCAGCAAAGGGCTTTTCGTGAAGCAAACACATGAAACCATGCTTCTTCGCCGTTTGCTTCAGTACGGTCATAATAAGTTGCTGGTGGTCGCTAGCCACATTTGCTGCTTCAAAAAAGGGAGCAATTTCAAACTGACTGGGAGCAACTTCGTTGTGGCGGGTTTTTGCTGGAATCCCCAGTTTATAGAGGATATTTTCCACCTCCTGCATAAAAACCTGGACTCGCTCCGGAATCGCACCAAAATAATGATCATCAAATTCTTGACCCTTAGCGGGGGCTTTACCAAAGAGGGTGCGTCCAGCTAACTGTAAATCGGGACGCTGACTGGCAAAATTGGCATCAACGAGAAAATACTCTTGCTCTGCACCACAACTGGAATTAACTGGTGCAACATCTTTATTTCCAAGGAGGGTCAATACTTTGCGGGCTGCTTGATCCATTGCCCCAATCGAACGGAGAAGAGGGACTTTTTTATCTAGGGCTTCTCCTGTCCAAGAGACGAATACAGTAGGAATACAAAGGGTTGCCCCATTATCGGTTTCCATAATGTAGGCGGGACTGGTGACATCCCATCCCGTGTAACCCCGTGCTTCAAAGGTGTCTCGAATTCCCCCATTGGGAAAAGAAGACCCATCCGGTTCTCCCTGTACCAGCACCTTGCCAGAAAATTGCGAAATCACTTTACCGTCACTTTGCACGGAAATAAAACCATCATGCTTTTCGGCAGTTAAGTTGGTCATGGGATAAAAGACATGGGCATAATACAAAGCTCCTTTTGACATTGCCCAGTCTCGCATCGCAGTGGCAACTGCATCGGCAACCGAGGCATCAAGCGGTTCACCTGTCACGATTGTGTTTTTGATGGATTGAAACACTGCCTTCGGAAGACTCGCCTGCATTTTGTTCAGATCGAAGACGTTTTCCGCCCAAATGTCTTCTAACCGCTCTGGGGCTTGAGTCGGCATGGGCTCGCGATTGGTGATTTGATTAATGGCTTGCGCTCGGCTGTCATTTCCACTCATAAATTTTTTTCCTATCTAACAGAGTGTTGATTTCTTGGTTTCGCTAGTGATTATACAAAATCTTCATGATTTTAATTTAAATCTTCAATGTTGTGCCATCGGGAAACCACTTTCGGGCGTGTTCTACGGACGCAAAAACGCTTACCATTACTACGTTAAAAAATACTTATAGATCACGAATTTTCCCTGTACTCAAACTGCCAAATTGCCACTAGACTTGCTATTATGGTCGTGCTATCGCGCAGGGTTGTAGCTCAGTAGGATAGAGCGAGCGCCTCCTAAGCGCTAGGTCGCCAGTTCGAGCCTGGCCAACCCTGTTTGGGTGTTAATAACGAATTTGTAGCGTGACTCGCGCCCGAATCTCTTGCTCTCCTCCCATCACAGGAGAACTCGGGGCACGACTGGCTGCAACATCGCCTCGGGTTTGTAAGGCTTCCGTGCGAGGCATCACGGGGGGAGTCGCGTTATTAATTTGGATCTTAATGACCGATTGTGAGCGGAGATTGAGTGCGCCTAAAACGGCATCGGCTTGGGCTTTTGCATCTAGGGTCGCTGCTTTCAGGGCTTCTTTTTGGGCTTGCGCGATCGCGCTGTCAGTCGCGGTAAAACTCACAGCATCAATGCGAGTCGCTCCAGCTTGCACGGCTTCATCTAGTAAATTACCGATATCATCCGTGGGAATCCGAAAACTGACTAAATTGAGAGCTTCGTAGCCAGTGAGATTCCGCTTGCCGTCATTATAGCGATATTGCGGTTGTAAGCGGATGCCCGTGGTTTCTAAATTTTCTACATTGCGCGATCGGAGTAACTCAACCACCGCCGTAGAACGTCGAGCCGCGTCTTCTTGCGCTTCAGTGGCGGTTTTCCCTTCCACTTCCACCCCTAAGCGCACTTCTGTTAAAGTTGTGGGGATAGACTCAGTTCCTTCTCCAGTCACAGTCAAGGTTTGTGGGGGTACATCTTGAGCCATCGCTGGTGTAATCGAACTCGGTTCTTGTAAACGCCAACCGACGATGACAATCAAACTCCCGAGAAGGATCAAACTCAGTCCTCTCCAACCCAATGATGGTAATAAACGATTCATCATTAACCCTCTCTGTATGAAACAACATGATTTTAACGAATGACGATGGGTTTCAAGCCCCTGGTATTAAAGCATTACAAACTGCAATTCCAGAACAAGGTATCATCATCGCTCCCGAAACCGAACTCTCCGGTTGTGGACATCAAGTGACGACAAAACGAGGCTTAAAGTTGCAACAGCATTCTCAACAAATCTACAGTGTCGATGGGACACCAGCAGATTGCGTTCGTATTGGTTTGACCCAACTTTTTCCAGATGCAGAATGGGTCATTTCTGGAATTAATGCTGGCGGTAATTTAGGCGCAGATGTATATATTTCAGGAACGGTTGCTGCGGTGCGAGAAGCCGTTTTTCTGGGGAAAAAAGGGATTGCAATTTCTCATTGGCGCAAGCGACCCTTAGAAATTAATTGGAACTTAGCAGCCCGTTGGAGTGCACAAGTTTTAGAAAAATTATTCACCCTTCCTCTACCAGAAGGATCTTATTGGAATGTTAATTTACCCCATTTAGACCCCGATTCTGAAGACCCAGAAATTGTTTTTTGTGAGGGGGGAAAACAGCCTTTACCCGTTGTTTATTATTTTGATGGCGAACGGTATCACTATCAAGGAGAATATGGAAAACGCCAGCGTCAAAAGGGAAGTGATGTTGATATTTGCTTCTCTGGTCATATTGCCGTTTCTCAATTAAAGTTATGATAAAAGCGATCTTAAATTAACTACATCTCCCACGACCATAACTGTGGGAGAGAGTTGATTACCTTGGGTGATTTCGACAATTGTTTCTAAAGTTCCCACCCAAACCGTTTGCTCATCTGTTCCCGCTTTGCGGATGATTGCTATGGGACAAGAAGATGCTTTTCCTTCTGCAATTAATTGTTCAGTAATCATAGCTAAATTTCGACCCCCCATTAAAATAACAAGGGTATCCATTCTTGCTAAAACATTCCAGTCTAAAGTCTCTGGTTCATGAGCCGTTACCACACTAAAACTACGACTTAAAACTTTATCCGTGAGGGGAATTCCAGCCAGAAGTGGGGCAGTAATTGCTGAAGATAAACCTGAAATAATTTCTACTTCGCAACCAATCGTTTTTAATGCTTCAATTTCCTCCCTAGCGCGACCAAAAATAAACGGATCACCATTTTTGAGGCGAATAACATATTGATTGGTTTGGGCAAATTCAATTAATAAACGATTGATTTCACTTTGAGGCGTACTCGCTTGTCCCCCTCGTTTTCCCACATCAACTTTCTGACAATAGGAAGGAACAAGATTGATAATTTCTTCATCAACTAGGGCATCATAAATTAAAACGTCCGCTTTTTTTAAGTATTGTTGGGCTTGTTGGGTTAAATATTGGGCATTTCCTAAACCCGCTCCAATTAGATAAATTTTCAAGGTTAAATATGGTTCAAAAACTATTCAAAGGACTACAAGAAATGGGGATTTGTTACTGCCTCATTTTAGGAATACTTTTAATCCCTTATGCCTTAGCAATCCTTGGTCATTATATCTTGAATCTGAATCTAGTGATGAGTTTTACCTTCTGGGCTTGGGTGATGATGTTGCCGACTGCTTGTGTGTTAGCAATCAGGGAGGCTGGAAATATCATGCACGGTGGCGGTGAAGCCTTCTTGACCGCACTTTTATTCCTGAGTGCTGGAGCGGGATTATCAGCTTATCTGATAGTGTTGCTTTTTCCCCAAAGTGTTGAGGAACTAACTTTAGAGATGCAAGGAATTTTTTTGATCGGCTTTCCTTTACCCTATAGTTTTTATCGTTTCGTCCAATCACTAGCTGTTTTAAGGTAAGGATGATCTTTCTCTTCGATCTGATATGGTTAAATGGATTCGAGTTCAACTCAGATTCAGGAATCACTATGCGGACGATCGCGCAGATTAACGACAAGATCAAAGCTCAAAAAGCCGTGGTCTGGACGGTGGAAGAGTTAAAAGCCCAAGTGGCGGAAAAAGGGGTCACTCAAGTGACAAAAGAAGTGGATGTGGTGACAACCGGAACTTTTGAACCGATGGAATCATCCGGCGCAATGATTAATTTGGGACATACTGATCCACCGATTAATATTCGACAATGTTGGCTGGATAGTGTTCCCGCTTATACGGGCTTAGGGGCGGTTGATCTTTATCTGGGGGCGACGGCAAGTCCAGATTATAGTAGTTCTGGAGAAACTAGTGAGCTAGAAACTCGGCTGGGAGTCTCTCATCGCGATCGCGGAGGCGGTCATGTCATCCAAGATTTAATTGCGGGTCAGCCAGTGCAACTGAAAGCCATTGGACAGGTGAGTGATTGTTATCCCCGAGCATCTTTTCAAACCACAGTGACTCGGGAGACGATTAATCAGTTTTACTTATATAATCCGCGCAATGTTTATCAAAATTTCATTGTTGGGGTTAATGCTGGGGAAAGAGTTCTCTATACTTATTTGGGGCCACTACATCCTAACTTAGGGAATGCGGTCTATTCTTCTCCTGGCGCGATCGCGCCCTTATTTAACGATCCGCAACTGCACTTAATCGGGATTGGCACTCGCATCTTTTTAGGGGGAGGCCTTGGCTATATTTCCGCAGAAGGAACTCAGCATTTCCCGAAACAACGGCGACTGTCTAACGAAACTCCCATTGGTCCAGCGGCGACGTTAACCTTAGTGGGGGATGCCAAAGCGATGAATCCCCGTTGGGTGCGAGGCTGTTATTTCCGCAACTATGGCCCCTCTTTGATGTTGGGGGTGGGGATTCCCCTGCCCATGTTAAACGAAGAAGCTGTGGCTCATTGTGCCATTAAAGATGAAGAGATTGTTGCTCCTGTGGTTGATTTTTCCATTCCCCGTCGGGTGCGTCCCACCTTTGGTTTGGTCACTTACCAGCAACTGAAAAGTGGCACGATTAAAATTGAAGGGGAAACTGTCCGCACCGCCCCTTTAGCCAGTATTGCGCGATCGCGCGAAATTGCCGAACTCCTAAAACATCAAATTCTCGAAGGCAGATTTCTCCTCTCCGAACCAGTTGCACCTCTCCCCATGGATCGCGCCTTCCTCCCTCAAGATCGCTGGGGATCTCAATTTGCTTTAGAATAGGGCTTCTGGAAACGGTTTCATTCCGGTTGGCAGCAAGGGCAAAAATGAGAAGAACGTCCATTAATTTTGTATCGCTCAATGGTTGTTCCACACTGACGACAACTTTCTCCCTCGCGACCATAAACCCAAGCTCTGCCCATATAATTGCCATTAACCCCTAAAAGGTTCTTAAAGCTGTTAAATGTTGTTCCCCCCTCTTCAATACCTGTTTTAAGCACAGAAAGAATCGCTTGCTGTAGCTGTTCCACTTCTGACCCTTGCAACGTATTCGCTGGGCGTAACGGGAAAATCTTTCCCAGAAAAAGGGCTTCATCCGCGTAAATATTACCAATGCCAGCAATAATTTTTTGATCTAACAAAGCTGTCTTAATGGCACAACGACGAGTTTTTAATTTTTCCTGTAAATAAGCGGGGGTAAACTCAGCAGAAAAAGGCTCAACTCCCAACTGATTTAAGCCCGTGATAATGGTTTTTGGGTCAGTTTGAGGGGGAACCCACCACACCCGACCAAAGGTTCGTAAATCGATAAAACGCAGTTCTTGTTCCTCTGGAAAAAAGAAACGCACTCGGGTATGTTTCGCTACGGGGTCACTTTGCTTGACCCATAATAATTGACCGCTCATCCGCAAATGCAGCCCTAACCATCCCCCAGAAGAGAGTTCAGCTAACAAATATTTTCCTCGTCGTTGCCATTGTTTGATCGCGGTATCCTGTAATCCCGACCAAAACTCGGTAATAGAAGCAGGGTGAGCAATGCTACGTTCCAGTAACACTTCCCCACCCTGAAAAACTTGTCCGCTTGTGGATTGATTCAATCCACGACAGACGGTTTCAACTTCTGGTAACTCTGGCACAAACTTGCCCGCTTAGCCTTTACTTTCAGCTTTGGCTTTTTTCTTCGGTGCTGCTTCCACAACTTCTACTTCTTCTAAGCCGAAGTTATTGGTGTTGACACCAGAATAGTTCACTTTATCAAAGCGAACAATAACGGGGTAGATGATGCCACTTTTATCGACACTTGCGACCGTACCAACATCGCCATACCAGTAGGACTCTTTACGGAGGATTCTAACTTTATCTTTGCGATTGACTTCTGACATGATAATTGCTGAATAAATAACCTTTAAAATCAAGCGTACTATTAGTGTGGCGAGTGTTGGTAGCTTTTCATTTTAAGTTTTATTGCAGATTTCGCCATCCCAACTGCACAAAATTTGCTGAACGTCCCCATAAATCAGTGGTTTGATAAATCCGTTCCAATTCCAAATTAAACGGAATTGCAGTTGTTACATATTTTTGCGCCCATTGTCCCACCTCAGGAGCAACCGAAGAAGCCACACTCATGCCTAAGCCCATTCCCAGTAATTGTGAAATGGGATCTTTCGGTAACAAGACATGAGAACTTAAGGTTAATCCCGCAGTGAGAAGGAGGGCAACAGAAACATTGGTTCCGCAACGGGGATGAACCGCTAAATCCCATTCTCCCGCGCGAAAACGGTGTAAAGCACTGAGGACTCCTCGTTGTAGCTGTCTCGCGGGCACTTCTCCATAGAGATAAAATCCCTTTTCCGTGGATAATCCCCCTAACGTTTCATTATCGGTGCGAGTGGGGCTAAATTGAGTTTTTTGACGAGAAGAAGGCGCGTTTTCACTTAAAATCCACACCGTAGCGTGTTCTAAGGCGTGGACTTGACGCAACATTAAGATTTCTTTCAGTCCAGGCACAAAGGAAAGTTGCTGTAGCAGGTCGCTATCCCCTGCTGGGGTAAAAAATTCGGTTGCGGTATCGGTCATCATCAGCCAAACTCGACAGGGTTTGCTTTCTCTCTAATCTAACTTTTCTCATCTGCCAATTGAGAGAAATAATTATAGCACTTCCCAATCTCATGAGGTACATTCTAAATTTTGGTTCTTTGTTCTTTGTTCTTTGTTCTTCGTTCTTTGTTGGTTGTTAATCAATGAACCACGAACCATGAACCATGAACATCCACCGACTCGCATTACGTACCTCAACCAACTAGGAAACGCTATACTGAATTTTAATCTTTCAACAGGATTAATCCGTATCTAAAATGACTTGCACCCAACCAGGGGGCGACGGAATCGGGTTTCCTAAGCGATTGAGGATGAGTAAGGCGACTAAATGAACCGCAAACACATAAAGAATACTATTGAGAATAATCGTAAAAAGCGCGATCGCCTGTATCAGCCATAAACTCGGTTGGGTTAATAATCCTAACTGCACAAACCCCCATTCTAAAAACTGAGCAATTTGTGAGGTGACATAAACCCATAAATCTTCTCCTAGGAAGATAGAAAGTAGCCAAAAGCGAAAGAAAAAGCCAAACGTGCCAATAATTGCACCGACCGTAACTGATAATCCCCAGTGGGTGTTTCGACACCAGAAAGCTCCCAATTGCACCCCCATCAGACCATAGGGGATGACATACAAAATACTCCGCGTTGGCCCCATCAAAATGGATAACAGTAACCCCACAATTAGAGCGCTCATCCAAGAAGCCCGCATTCCTCGTCGTAAATAGACAAGGGCAATGGGTAAAGGAAAGAGAAGCCGTAATAGGGGACCCGGTGGAAAATAAAAGTTAATTAACCAAATCAAACCAGCAGCACTCGCTAAAAAGGCGGTTTCTGCCATGACCACTGCCGAAGTCCCCATTTCCATCTCCACTGTTTCTACAGAAGAGACGGATACGTCCCCATCTCCAGCATCAACCCAATTCTGATCAGAACTCAATTCATCAGACTCTTGTTTTGCCTGATCCTCAGCATTTGAATGATCGTCAAAGTCATCAAGAAAATGGTTCATAAGCGGGCTCATCTTGGATCATTGGGGTTAGATTGTAATCAGATTACAATTTATTCAAACAAAGAAGAAGGAGCAGATAAGACTTCTTCTAAGGCGAACAGATTGGGAATATGTAAGGTATGGTGTTCCCGACGAATCAGTTCGCTTTTTTCCAATTTAGCTAAAACTCGGGTTACGGTTTCTCGGGCTAACCCACTTAAGCTACTTAATTCTCGATGAGGAAGGTTCGGAATATCAACCCCTTCATTCATCGGCTTCCCTTGACCTTCTGCTAAGAATAACAGCACATCAGCAACGCGGGAAACACTATCTGCTTCACGGAGTCGCAGCCGGCGATTCACTTGTCGTAAGCGTTTAGCCATTAATTGCGATAAACGAATACCAGCTAAGGGTTCAGCTTGCAAAATTTTCAGAAAATCTCCTGAAGGAATACTGCAGATTCGAGTTGGGGTGAGGGTAATGACATCAGTGGAACGGGGCACTTCATCCATTGCAGACATTTCACCAAAGACTTCGCCACTTCCTAAAATATTCAAGGTGACTTCTTTCCCATCTTTGTTGTATGTCCGTATTTTCACCCAACCTTCAATGATGAAATAGACTGACCCCCCCCAATCATGTTCTAGGAGAATCACCTGATTAGCTGGGTGATTGCGAGAGACGATATGACAGATCATTTCTCGCAACGTATCTTCAGGTAAGCCCTCAAAAAACATTCCAGGGGCAATTAACTGGTCTAACTCCGCTTTGACGTTACGAGTTCCGGTTGGTTCTTCCATACTGACTATAGACATGACAAATCATTAGTGGTGTAATTTTAGTATAACTCTAACCTGTGATCAGAGTGAAGCCAATCTAAAAGTTTGTCAAGGATTAATCTTGTGACCACTTTTGAGCAGACGCAACAATTCACAGACGTTAAAATCAGGGAATCTGCTGATGGCTAAAGGGTGCCTCGAAATAAGCCTTGAGGACGAACGAGAAGCATCACTACCATGATAGCTAGAGCTACTCCTAGTTTATACTGAGATCCCAAAAAAGGCACGCTTAATTCTTGGGCAATTCCAATGACATAAGCTCCAGTGATTGCCCCATAAGGATTGCCAATCCCCCCAAGAATTACGGAGGCAAAAATGGGCAAGATCAAAAACCACCCCATATTGGGACGCACTGCTGTAATCAGACCATAGCTCGCTCCCCCGATCGCGGTTAAAATCCCAGCAATCACCCAAGTCCAAATGACAACTCGTTCGACATTAATTCCTGAAACGCGAGCTAAATCAATATTATCCGCAACCGCTCGCATCGCTTTCCCAATTTTGCTGTTTTGAAGGAGAAAATGCAAAATAACAATTGCCAGCAACGATAAACCAATGGCAATGATTCGATAGTAGGCAATCTTCAGTCCAAAAACATCTAACGCCGGTAGGATGGGTAAATCATAAGATTGATTGCTTCCCCCCCAAATTAATAAGATTGTGCTGCGAAGAAAGAGGGCTAAGCCAATGGAAATAATAATTAGAGTTGTCGGTTGCGCCCGAATCTTTCGCATCGGTTTCCACAGAACAACTTCTGTCAGTAACATGACAATGACTGTTCCCACTGCACCAACAACCATCGCTAGCCAAATATTTAAACCAGCAATATTACTGAGCCAAGTTAAATAAGCCCCCACTGTCATCAAATCCCCTTGAGCAAAGTTCGGTAAACGCAGAATCCCAAAGGTTAAGGTCAGTCCAACGGCGACCAAGGAAATAATACTCCCCACTGCGATCCCATTAATTAAAAGTTGTGCTGTATCCATTATTGTTTAAGTTTCGATAAAATTTCGTTATCATTAGTAATGAGAACGATTTGCCTCAGAAAGATAGTCTTTACTCTCGATTGAACCTTAATTCTTAATCCTTGATTATGAGTAATTCTAATCCTCCTGCTAATTCTAAAGCAACAGCCGATGAAGCGATTGAAACCCGTGTTCCTCCTTGGGGAACCGTCACTGTTCTTGAAAAAGGAGAACGCTATTGTATTAATCGCATTGAAGTGAAACCTGGACATCATATTAGCACGCAACTCCATTATCATCGCACGGAACATTGGGTGGTTGTTGCTGGAACCGCAAAGGTGATTAAAAATGAAGAAGAAATTATGCTGATGCCAAAACAATCTACTTATGTTCCCATGAATACACCCCATCGGGTCGAAAATCCAGGCGTGATTCCCTTGGTGATGATTGAAATCCAAAATGGTGAATATTTAGGGGAAGATGATATTGTTCGTTTTGGTGATGTAGAAAGCTAATCCAAAAATCAAAAAATAACTATGGCGCGGGGCGATCAAATTTATATTCTAGAACCCTTTGTCAATTTTCAAGGGATGTATGAACATCACGGGATTGATTGTGGGGATGGGAGTGTCATTCATTTACGCAAGTACAATGAAACTATTACTCGGACAAGTTTTGGTGAGTTTACAAAAAGTCAAAAAGTTTATGTGAAACACTATCCCCTTGCTTTTGTTCCCGATGCTGTGGTTCATCGTGCAGAAAGTCGGTTAGGGGAAAAAGCCCGTTATAATCTTTTATTTAATAATTGTGAACATTTTGCGACTTGGTGCAAACTCGGTCATTCCCATAGCCAACAGGTTAAAGATTTTATTCCGATTTTGTCACGACTGAAGGTGGAAAGTCTTTCTCAACCGTTAGAAAAAGCCCTTGCAGATCAAGGATATCAGAATCAAAAACAGTTAGTTGATGAAGCCTTAGTTGATATTAAAAAAGTTTGGGAGAAAACTCAACCACGCTACAATCAAACCTTAGAAGAAATCAAAGTTTGGCAAACTGTGGCTTGGAAAGCATTACAAGAAGGAAAAGAAGATGTCGCTAAAGCAGCGATTCAACGCAAACTTCGGTATCAAAAACAAGCGGAAAAAGATCAAAAGCAGTTGGATCAGTTGGCTAAAATGACGGAAACTTTATTACAATCTCGTTTTGCTCAACGCTAATTTTTACAGAAGAATTAGAACCGCTATAGGGCTTCACTAAACAGACATCATTCCGTTAAAATAATCCTTACGATTTCAAAACTTTAATTGAATAATGTCTGATTCAAAACAGATCCATTCCGCTGTTGCTAATCTCTATGATACTTATCCTTTTCCCCCAGAACCCCTTTTAGATGAACCCCCGCCAGGGTACAATTGGCGATGGAACTGGACCGCTGCTTATGAATTCTGCACAGGACGGAAACCTAAAAGCCAAAACATCCGAATCTTAGATGCAGGTTGCGGGACCGGTGTGGGAACTGAATATTTAGTTCATTTGAATCCTGAAGCCTCGGTAACTGGAATTGATATTAGTCAAGAAGCCTTGAATGTCGCGCAAGAACGTTGTCAGCGTAGTGGCGCGAATGGGGTTCAATTCCAACAAATGAATGTGGAAGCAGCGCACCAGTTAGAGGGTCAGTTTGAGATGATTAATTGTGTGGGTGTTTTACATCATCTTCCTGATCCAGTGGCGGGAATTAAGGCGTTGGCAGAAAAACTGGCGCCAGGTGGTATTTTTCATATTTTTGTTTATGGAGAATTGGGGCGTTGGGAAGTGCGGTTAATGCAAAGCGCGATCGCGCTGTTGAAACCCGATCATTATCAAGATGGGGTTAAAATTGGTCGGGAACTGTTTGCGTCTCTCCCTGAAGACAACCGCATTGTGAAGCGAGAAAAAGAACGGTGGGCTTTGGAAAATCAACGGGATGCGTGCTTTGCGGATATGTATGTTCACCCGCAAGAAATTGACTACAATATCCACAGCTTATTTGATTTAATTATAGAATCAGGATTGGATTTTGTGGGCTTTTCTAATCCAGAATTGTGGAAATTAGAACGTTTGTTAGGAAATGCACCCGAGGCGTTAGAACGGGCGAAAACCTTAAGTCAACGGGAACAATATCGACTGATGGAATTACTTGATCCGGATATGACGACTCATTACGAGTTTTTCTTGGCGAAACCACCTTTACCTCAGTGTGATTGGTCAACGGATGCGGACTTTTTGGCAGCAATTCCTGAACGTCATCCTTGTCTGGATGGGTGGGAAAGTCGAACTTTGTTTAATGCCAATTATGAGTTGGTGAATCTCTCAGAAGATGAATTTAAGCTCTTACAAGTCATTGATGAAAACTCAGAACAACAGCAATCTTTGGGAGCAGTTTTAGCCGAAACTGGGGGAAGTTTAGAGGAAGCGCGATCGCTGCATCAGCAAAAATTAATCATTCTTACTCCTAATCAAGAGTGATTGGTTAAATCAAACGACTTCTAGTGTTGTAAGTTCAGGGAGGGAAGTTCCTTCCCTTTCCTCTGCTTTTCATCAACGAAAGATTACTAACAAATAATTATGTCGCGGTGGTTAATTTCTCAATATCATTCTGAACTCGAAAAAATTATTCAGTACGGTGGATCGCGCAAAGAAACTTCCATTCGTACCGCCTTTCAAAAGCTCTTAAATGAATATTGTAAAGCCCGTGACTTTCTTTTAATTCCAGAATTAGATTATCCCACAACATCTGGAAAAATTGTCTATCCTGATGGCACAATTAAAGATGCGCTACGGTTGGCTTGGGGCTATTGGGAAAGCAAAGATCAACAAGATTATTTAGATCGAGAAATTGAAGAGAAGTTTGCTAAAGGGTATCCCAACGATAATATTTTATTTGAAGATTCCCAGACGGCGGTTTTATTTCAAGCTGGGGAAGAAACAATGCGGGTGTCGATGCAGGATGCTGACGCACTCGATGAAATTTTAAACCGATTAATTAATTATGTTCGTCCTGAAGTTGAAGACTTTCGCAGCGCGATCGCGCACTTCCAAGAAGACATCCCCACTATCTTAGAAACACTACGGAATAGTATTACAGAAGAAGCCGAAAAAAACAAGGCATTTCAGGAAGCGAGAAACCAGTTTCTGACTATTTGTCAAGAGTCCATTAACCCAGCAATTACACCTGAAGATGTGCGAGAAATGATTATTCAACACATCCTCACCGAAGATATTTTTATCAATATCTTTCAAGAGTCGCAGTTTCACCGCGAAAATAATATTGCTCGGGAATTACAAAATGTTGTCAATACCTTTTTTAAGGGGAAAGTTCGCAAGGATACTTTAACCACAATCGAACGCTATTATGGTGTTATTCGTCGCACGGCTGCAAGTATTTACAATCATCACGAAAAGCAGAAATTTCTGAAAGCAGTTTACGAAAACTTCTATAAAGCCTATAACCCCAAAGCAGCAGATCGTCTGGGAATTGTTTACACACCCAACGAGATTGTTCGTTTTATGATCGAAAGTACAGACTATCTAATTCACAAACATTTTCATAAATTGCTGGCTGATCCGAATGTTGAAATTTTAGATCCTGCAACAGGAACCGGAACATTTATCACTGAATTAATCGAATATCTCCCCAAAGACAAACTCAAACAGAAATATCAACAAGAGATTCACTGTAACGAAGTTGCTATTCTTCCTTACTATATTGCTCACCTCAATATTGAATATACTTATGCCCAGAAGATGGGCGAATACGAAGAGTTTAACAATATCTGTTTTGTGGATACCTTAGACAATACCATTTATCAAGGAAAGCAATATGATTTGTTTGCGTTAACCGTTGAAAATACCGAACGCATTAAACGACAAAACGAACGCAAGATTTCGGTTATTATTGGCAATCCTCCTTACAACGCCAAACAAGAAAACTACAGTCAGAATAATCCCAATCGGAGTTATAAGGGAATTGATCAGCGCATCCGAGAAACTTATTTCAAACAAGGAAAAGCACAGAATAAAAACTTGCTTTATGATATGTATGTTCGTTTCTATCGTTGGGCGAGTGATCGATTAGGAACTAATGGCGTTATTACATTTATCACTAACTCATCCTTGCTGGATGCAGTTGCATTTGATGGCTTTAGAAAATGTATCGAACAAGAATTTGATTTTGCTTACTTCATTGACTTAGGTGGGAATGTTAGAGCAATTTCAGGGCGAGATGGAATCTATATTTCCGAAAAACATACTATCTTTGGCGTTAGCGCAATGACTGGAATTGTTATTGGCTTTTTAGTGAAAACTCAGCACAGCCAAGACAAGTGTCAAATTTTTTATTCTCATCCCTTTCACATCCATGAGTTAAGAGAGAACAAAATTAATTATTTAGCCCAACATCAGTTTAGAGATTTCTCATTTCAACATCTCCAACCAAACCAGAAACATCAATGGATTAATGTTGCTGATAACGATTTTGATGATCTGATTCCAGTTGCGGATAAAGCCGTTAAAGCAGGAAAATCTGACCAAGCCATCTTTCAGCTATTTTCCAGAGGAATAGCAACCCAACGCGATGAATGGGTTTATGATTTTAGCCGAGAACAGTTAGAGGAAAAGATACGTTTCTTTGTCGATGTTTATCAAGCAACCTTGAATGATAAAGACTATCCAGATAGAGAGATGATCAAATGGGATGCTGATTTAAGAAAGTATCTAGAAAGAGGAATACAAAAATCTTTCTCTGATCAGCAAATCGTAAAATCTCTATATCGTCCGTATATCAAAAGTAATTTGTATCTGGATAGACACTTCAATGGGAGAGTCTATCAATGGTTGAATATTTTCAAATCTAATGACACTAAAAATCTTTACATTGCTATCAATGCAAGCGGTAGTTCTAAACCTTTTCATTGTTTAGCAAGTCAATCTATTATTGATTTACATTGTACAGGGGACTCTCAATGTCTCCCTCGTTATCGTTATGACCAAGAAGGAAACCCAATTGATAACATCACCGACTGGGGACTAAAGCAATTTCAAAATCATTACAACAACACCAACATCAGTAAAGATGATATTTTCCATTACACCTATGCGGTTTTAAATAACCCTAACTATCGAGAAAAATATGAACTTAACCTGAAACGAGACTTCCCTCGCCTTCCCTTCTACGACAACTTTTCCCAATGGGTGAAATGGGGAGAGAAACTGATGGCATTACATCTCAACTACGAAACCATCAATCCTTATCCACTCCAACGTATTGATCTTCCTTTACCCGACAATCAACACCAACCCAAAGTTAAACTCAAAGCCGATAAAACTAACAATAAAATTATCCTCGATAGCATCACCACTCTAGACAGTATCCCCGAACAAGTCTGGGAATATCGCTTAGGAAACCGTTCTGCGATTGAACGAGAGCGCGACAGTCCCTAATCGAGCGCGAAGCGGATTAGGGAACGTGCCGTATAAACGCTTGGGGAAATCCTCACTTCCTCGTCGCTTCGCTCCTGCGTCGCTGCGTCCAAGCGACAGGCACTCACCGATAGCGCGGATATCAAAAGGTTCAAGTGCGTTGAGATATCCCTATTTTTGAGGTAGTCTTCTTATCCAATCTCTTACTGCTTGCGCCTGAGTCCACCCTTTGCTTTCAGCAAATCTCTTTAGTTTGTCTTGCTCTTCTTCTGATAAGCGGATTTTAATAAATTTATCTCTAGTTGTCATGTAGGCTTTTTGTAGGCTATACTAAACTAAGTCTAACAGAAACGGGTTATGGTAACAACACGCCGAATTACCTTCAGACTTTATCCCAACAAGTCAGCAGTTAGTAAACTCCACTACGCGAGGAAAGCCCACTGCGACTTATACAATGCTGCTCTTTCAAACCGAAAGGTGCAATATCAAAGGTTTGGAAACTCGGTGAGTTACTTTGACCAACAAAATAGTCTTCCCGCGTTTAAGGAAGAATTACCCGAATATAAAGAGTTTGGAAGCCATAGCCTCCAAGCTACCTTAAAACGGGTTGATTTTGCATTTCAACGCTTTTTCAAAGGCTTAGCTAAGTATCCTAAATTCAAAGCCAAACGGAAATATCGTGGGTGGACATACCCTTGTCGTTCAGGATGGAAAGCACATACAGAAGGAAAACACGGCTATCTCGAACTTAAAGATTTGGGCTTAAAGATTCGGATGCGTGGACAAGCCCGAACTTGGGGGAAACCTACCACTTGTACAATTGTTTGGGATGGTCAAAACTGGTATGCAAGCATCACTGTCAAATGCGAACCCGTTAGAGAGACTGGGACAGGTGCAATCGGGCTAGATTTCGGATGCAAGTCTGCTATAGCGGGGTCTAACGGAGATTTCATCGAAGCACCGAAGTTTCAAACTAGAGCAAAAACTAAAGAGAACCGACTAAATAAAAAGCTGAGGCGCAAACGCCGTCCCGAAAAGCGTAAAGTTAAGGCTTCTCGTCGTTGGAAAAAGTACCAGAAACAAATCAGTAAGGTTAAAAGAAAAGTTGCCAATCAGCGTCATGATTGGTCACATCAGGTCGCCTCACAAATCGTTAGCAGTAATAGCTTGGTGGCGACAGAGCAACTTAATCTAAAAGGGATGACCCGCAAGGCTAAAGCCAAAGGTAAACGTCAAAAAACAGGGCTTAATCGGTCAATGCTTGATGTGGCTATTGGGATGACCAAGGACAATCTCAAGTATAAGGTTGAGGAAGCGGGTGGGATTTATAGCGAAGCCCCGACTCGGACACTTAAACCCACTCAAAGATGTGCAAAGTGTTGGGAAATCACCAAGAAGACCTTAAGTGATCGGGTTCATCATTGCCAGCATTGCGATCATCAAGAAGATAGAGACATTAACGCTGCTCAAGTCATGCTTGAGTGGGCGAGGGGGCAGGAACTGTCCTCGTCAGACGTGGAGTTGCCAACCTCTGTCGATTGCGGAAGCATGGGAAAAGTTGGAGCAAAGAAACGTCAGAAACCGCAAGCTCAGACGTAAGTCGGCTTGCGCGTAGTTCATTGGATTCTAGATCAATACAAAGAAAAGAAACCTCGCGACAAAACGATCGCGCAGCACTTTAACACCTATCGCTTTTCCAACCATAAAGAAACCGCTATTGATCTCATTCAGCGCATCTGTACCGTCAGCCTTGAAACCATAGAAATTACTCAACAAATGTCAAATAACTAATAACATTTCGATCATCTAGTGCTACACAGTGGCTTAAAAAACAAAAGAAATAACATCTCCTACCCCAGCATGAGATTAACAAAAACAAACTTCCTGTACTAAAAGATGAGAGTTATTTATATTACAGACCTTAACAAAGAACGAAAAACGGAAATTTCAGGGATGTGGACTTGCTCATTAACTTTTTTCATGATACTATCTTCTTAGATAATGGGAAGTAGTGCCAAAAATAAAAATAGCCACTCCAAACCCTGTAACTTCGTAGTTAACTCCGTATTTTCACCCTTGACACAGCAAAACGGAAAAGACTTTCTCAATGTAAAGAAACGTAAAGCAAAAGTCATTTGAGTTGACAAAAGAATCGAAACATGATAAGAGCTACAAACGCTTAACTGAAATGAGTCACCATTTGTTGACTTTGAGGGATGAGGCTCAAGTCTTCTCTCTCTATGAGAGAAGCAGAAAATGAGGAAACTTGCTTTCAACTTGATCGGTTGATCGCCGAGGGAGTCAGCCTCTGCAAGTGAGAATTAAGAGAAGGGACTGAACTAGAGAAAAGCAGCAATCTTTTCAGGAAATTAGCGAAGAATAGCCAGAATTGAAATCGAGCGCGATCGCGCCCATCGAAGATAGCTCATTGCCGTCCTCAAAATCGATCCCACGAAATTCCAAAAAGATTAAAGAATTGTTACTGCACCGTGATATGATTTCTCGTGGCTCGTTTAAGTCACGTCATCAATCTCGACCCGAACCAAGGAAAAATTACCGTGAGTACACAGTCGTCACCCCCAGAGACAACTGAAACCCCGACTCCAGACTCCGCCTCAGAGAATCAACCCTCTGATCGCGGAATGACAGAGTATTATCAACTCCAACGCAACCTGTACTTGGTCATGTTGGTGATTACGGGAGTGATTTTTGTTTCTGTCTGGGTTGCCTACTCAGGTCAAACCGCTCTCAATTACTTATTGGGAGCATTAGCGGGACTCCTTTACTTTCGGCGCTTGGCGCGGGATATTGAAGGCTTAGGAGTGCAACAAGGACGTATGGGGTTTGGCAGTGGTCGCCTTGCCATTTTTGTGGCAGTGATTGTTCTTGCCAGTCAACTGCAACGCCTTGCCATCCTCCCCGTCTTTTTGGGGTTTATGACGTATAAAGCAGCCATTGTGATTTACGTCGTGCAAACGACCCTGTTCCCCCAACGGGAATAAACTCAGCACGAGCGTAACCATTTAATGTTCGATTACGGGGAAATTTGCTCCATGACCTTGCTAGACGGTTTAAACGTCATCCCTGCTTTCCCCCTTGCTGAACTAGAAGTTGGGGAGCACTTTTATTGGGAAATTGGGAATTACACCGTTCACGGACAGGTTTTTCTAACCTCTTGGGTTGTAATTGCCCTGTTGTTAATTGCCAGTTTTCTAGGGACTCGTAACTTAGAGCGAGTGCCCAGTGGCATCCAGAATTTTCTAGAATATGCTCTAGATTTTGTTCGGGACATTGCCAAAACCCAAATTGGTGAGAAAGAATATCGCCCATGGGTGCCGTTTGTCGGAACATTGTTTTTATTTATCTTTGTTTCCAACTGGTCAGGGGCGCTTGTGCCTTGGAAAGTGATTGAAATTCCAAGTAGCGAATTAGCAGCCCCCACCAACGATATCAATACAACGGTCGCCCTCGCGTTATTAACCTCCCTTGCCTACTTCTATGCGGGGATTAGTAAACGGGGACTCGGCTACTTTAAAAAGTACATCGAACCCACGCCAATTCTGTTACCCATTAACATTTTGGAAGACTTTACCAAGCCTCTCTCGCTTAGTTTCCGACTTTTTGGTAATATTCTTGCTGATGAGTTGGTCGTTGCTGTACTAGTCTTACTGGTGCCCTTATTTGTTCCTTTGCCCGTGATGGCGTTGGGACTGTTTACCAGTGCCATTCAGGCTTTAATTTTTGCCACGCTGGCGGGAGCTTACATTGGTGAGTCTCTCGAACATGGGGAAGAAGAATAAGCAATTGGGTTCTCAAACACTTGCTTAAAGTGCCATTTAATGACCATGCTGTTAGTATCCGTTTTTACGGATTGTTCACTTTCCAATCAAATTCAGATCAAAATAAATTAACGAGGAAAAAAACTATGGATTCTTTAACTGCTGCTGCTTCCGTTATCGCTGCTGCTCTCGCTGTTGGTTTAGCTGCAATTGGTCCTGGCTTAGGACAAGGTAATGCTTCTGGTCAGGCTTTAGAAGGAATTGCTCGTCAACCTGAAGCAGAAGGTAAAATTCGCGGGACATTACTCCTGTCTTTAGCGTTTATGGAAGCGTTAACCATTTATGGTCTGGTTGTAGCACTCGTATTATTGTTTGCTAACCCCTTCGCGTAAATTTGAATCATTCCGAGGGTGGGAGCGTCCCATCCTCATCCCACAACTTGATGTTGGCGTAAACGACAATCACCACCTAACAATGACAAACTGGACGATTTTATTGGCAGCCGAAGCGGTGGAAACCACAAAGGAAGGGGGACTGTTTGATTTTGACTTGACCTTACCTTTGATGGCGGTTCAATTCTTGGTTTTGGTCGCCCTCTTAAATGTCTTGTTCTACAAGCCTTTGACTCGCGTCTTAGATGAGCGTGCTGAGTATATTCGCAAAAACTTGAATGAAGCCAAGGAAAATGCGAAAAAATCAGAAGAACTCGCTCAAAAATTTGATGAACAATTAAAAGATGTTCGTCGTGAGTCTCAAGAGATTATTGCCCAAGCCCAAGCTGAGGCGCAAGAACAAGCAGCGAAAAATATTGCTCAAGCCCAACAAGAGGTGCAAGCCCAACGGGAAAAAGCAACTGCTGAAATTACAGCCCAAAAACAAGAGGCTCTCCAGTCCCTAGAATCCCAAGTGGATACCCTCTCTCGGCAAATTTTGGAAAAATTAGTGGGTGCTGATCTGGTTAAACGCTAGTTTCACACTTACTATAAACAAACAGACGTGATTTTTGTAAATTAAAGGATAAATGGCGATGATGGGGATGTTTTCTTACTTCCTCGCAGAAGCAACCGAAGCTGCAGAGGAAGGCTTTGGACTGAATTTTGATATTCTTGAGACCAATATTATTAACTTAGCGATTATTATCGCAGTTTTATTTTTCTTTGGTCGTAAATTTTTGGGAAGCAATCTCTCCGCCCGTCGGTCTCAAATTGAGGAAGATATTACCGAAGCGGAAAAACGAGCGCAAAAAGCAACCGCAGACTTAAAAGAAGCGGAACGCAAACTTGCTGAAGCCCAAAAAGAAGTGGAGAATATCCGTAAATCAGCCCAAGAAAGTGCACAAAAAGCAAAAGAGCGCATTCTAGCGGAAAATGCTAGAGAAGTGGAGCGGATCAAAGAGGCTGCGGTTCAAGATTTAGATGCAGAACGAGAACGCGCTGTTGCGGAGATTAAACAATATATTGCTCGTTTAGCTTTAGAAAAAGTTGAGTCTGAACTAACCAATCAATTGGATCAATCGGCGCAAACGAAGTTAATTGACCGCTCCCTAGCTCAATTAGGAGGTGGGAGATGAGAGAAAATACTTTGATGAGTGCCGAAATTGTTGAGCCTTATGCTGAGGCGTTGATGTCTTTGGCAGATTCTCAAAACTTGGTGGAACGTTTTGGGAATGATGCAAAAGAGTTAGTCTCAGTGTTAAAAGAGTCAGAGGAATTACAACAGTTTCTGGCGAGTCCTGTGATTAAAATCGAAGATAAAAAATCCGTTTTACGTCAGATTACTGGCGAGGGATTACATCATTATATGGTGAATTTCTTGCAGTTGGTGATTGATAAGAAACGGACGGCGTTCTTAACGGGGATTTTAGAGCAGTTTTTGGCTTTGGTTCGGGAACGCACCTCTACGGTTCTCGCGGAAGTGACTTCGGTAACGGAGTTGACCCAAGAACAGCGCGATCGCGTGACAGAAAAGGTCAAAGCCATGACCAACGCCAATGACGTGGAAATTGAAACCACCCTCGACCCCAACTTAATTGGTGGAGTCGTGATTAAAGTGGGTTCGCAAGTTCTCGATGCTAGTCTGAGAGGACAACTGCGTCGCATTGGTTTAAGCCTCGAAACGGCAGCTTCATAACAAAAAAATTGATGACAGAATAAGGAATAATTAACAATGGTTAGCATCAAGCCAGACGAAATTAGCAGCATTATTCGCCAACAGATTGAAAGCTACGACCAAAGCGTTCAGGTTTCCAATGTGGGAACGGTTCTGCAAGTCGGTGACGGGATTGCCCGGATTTATGGCTTAGATAAAGTCATGGCTGGGGAGTTGGTTGAATTTGATGATGGTACAATTGGTATCGCCCTCAACTTAGAAGAAGATAACGTTGGTGCGGTATTAATGGGAAGTGGTCGCGGAATTCAAGAAGGCAGTTCCGTGAAAGCTACAGGTAAAATTGCTTCGATTCCTGTGGGTGAAGCGTTAAAAGGTCGCATCGTTGACTCTTTAGCTCGCCCGATTGATGGGAAAGGCGAAATTCAAACCGATTCCACTCGTTTACTCGAAGCGGGTGCGCCTGGGATTATTGAACGGAAATCCGTTTATGAGCCAATGCAAACGGGGATTACTGCTATTGACAGTATGATTCCCATTGGTCGTGGACAACGGGAGTTAATTATTGGTGACCGTCAAACGGGTAAAACCGCAGTTGCCATTGACACCATTATTAACCAGAAAAGTGAAGATGTTGTCTGTGTCTATGTCGCGATCGGACAAAAGGCTTCTACCGTTGCTCAAGTCGCTGGAACATTAGAAGAACGGGGTGCATTAGATTACACCGTGATTGTGGCTGCAAACGCCAGTGATCCTGCGACATTACAATATCTCGCGCCTTATGCGGGTGCAGCGATCGCGGAACACTTTATGTATCAAGGTAAAGCAACCTTGGTAATCTATGATGACTTAACCAAGCAAGCCCAAGCCTACCGTCAACTGTCTCTCCTCCTCCGTCGTCCTCCAGGTCGGGAAGCCTATCCTGGAGATGTTTTCTATCTCCACTCTCGCTTATTAGAACGGGCTGCAAAACTCAATGAGGAGTTAGGGGAAGGAAGCATGACTGCACTCCCCATTATTGAAACCCAAGCGGGTGACGTTTCCGCATACATTCCCACCAATGTGATTTCCATTACCGACGGACAAATCTTCTTGTCTTCAGACTTGTTCAACTCTGGTTTCCGTCCAGCCATTAATGTCGGGATTTCCGTTTCTCGTGTGGGATCATCCGCACAAATCAAAGCAATGAAACAAGTTGCTGGTAAACTGAAGCTGGAATTAGCGCAGTTTGCTGAACTCGAAGCCTTTGCTCAGTTTGCGTCTGACTTAGACCAAGCCACTCAGAAACAATTGGCGCGAGGTCAACGCTTACGGGAGATGCTCAAACAGCCTCAGAATTCTCCCTTATCCGTAACGGAACAAATTGCAGTGGTTTACTCTGGAATTAATGGCTATCTTGATGATCTCCCGACAGAAAAAGTCCCTGACTTTGTTCAAGGACTGCGGGAATACGTCACCAACAACAAGCCTGAATTTGAAGAAACCGTTCGCTCTGAGAAGAAACTGGTAGAAAAAGCAGAAAACCTGCTCAAAGAAGCCATTTCTGAATACAAAGAGACCTTCAAAGCCTCCATGTAGTTGTTTGAGTCAGTGACCCGTCAGTGACCAGTGATCAGTAATCAGTGACCCGTAATTCGTTTTTAGTGATCAGTAACGAATAATTAACAGTAGCTGTTTCATTAAAACCAAGTGTATTGAACTGGGTAACTGGTAACTGGTAACTGGTAACTGGTAACTGATAACTGGTAACTGGTCACTGATAACTGGTAACTGGTAACTGGTAACTGATAACTGGTAACTGGTCACTGATAACTGGTAACTGGTAACTGGTAACTGGTAACTGGTAACTGGTAACTGGTAACTGATAACTGACCCATGCCAACTAAAAATCGAGAATTATAACTAAAGATCATGGCAAACTTAAAAGAAATTCGCGATCGGATTGATTCAGTTAAAAATACTCGTAAAATTACTGAAGCGATGCGCCTCGTTGCAGCAGCCAAAGTGAGACGGGCGCAAGAACAAGTGAGTTCAACTCGTCCCTTTGCTGACCGTCTAGCACAAGTTCTCTATAACCTGCAAAGCCGTCTCCGCTTTGAAGATGTTGACCTTCCCTTACTGGATAACCGTGAAGTAAAATCCGTTGGTTTACTCGTTGTATCGGGCGATCGCGGTTTGTGTGGGGCATACAACGCCAACGTGATTAAGCGAGCACGTCAACGAGCCGAAGAATTAGAAGCAGAGGGCATTGATTACAAATATATTTTAGTGGGGAGTAAAGCAACCCAGTTTTTCACCCGTCGTCAAGCCCCAGTTGAAGCCAATTACACCAATTTAGAACAAATTCCAACGGCAGAAGAAGCCTCGGATATTGCAGATGAACTGCTTTCTCTGTTCTTATCGGAAACCGTGGATCGGGTGGAATTAATCTATACCAAATTTGTGTCTTTAATTAGTTCCCGCCCTGTGATTCAAACCTTACTTCCTTTAGATCCTCAAGGGTTGGAAGTTTCTGATGATGAAATTTTCCGTTTAACCACCAGAGGGGGAGACTTCGACGTAGAACGAGAAAAAGTTGAGAGTGACACTCGAACTCAAACTTATCCTCGGGATATGCTATTCGAGCAAGATCCAGTGCAAATTCTAGATGCACTTTTGCCCTTGTATCTCAACAACCAGTTATTACGAGCCCTGCAAGAATCTGCAGCCAGTGAGTTAGCCTCACGGATGACAGCAATGAATAACGCCAGCGACAACGCAACCGACCTCATTAAAACCTTGACGTTATCTTACAACAAAGCACGTCAAGCTGCGATTACCCAAGAGATTTTAGAGGTTGTCGCAGGTGCAGAAGCCCTCGGTTAATGCTCTCAAAAGTGTCTCATTTTCCTCTCTCTTTCTGGGAGAGGTTTTTTATCTGAATGTGACGATTCATCCCCCATTAGACCGTCAGTGTTAATGGGGGATGAATCGTCACGCCTCAAACAGAAGTCCGACAGGACACTCTTAAATCTTTGTGTTAGAACAAATTTAACCAGCAAGTTCAGCATAAAATGTTTGTTTTAGAGTTTAAGGTCAAAGCCAAAAAAACTCAATACCAAGCCATTGATGAAGCAATTCGGACGACTCAGTTCATCCGAAATAAATGCCTTCGTTACTGGATGGATAATCAAGGCGTTAACAAATATGCTTTGAACAAACTCTGCAAACAATTAGCAGAAGAGTTTTCTTGGGCGAAAGAATTAAACTCGATGGCTCGACAATCGGCTGCTGAACGAGCTTGGTCTGCAATTAGTCGGTTTTACGATAACTGTAAAAAGGGAATCAAAGGTAAAAAAAGGGTATCCCCAGTTTCAGAAAAACAACCGAAGCGTTGAATATAAAACCTGCGGTTGGAAACTGGACTTAAACACCCGAAAGCATATTACTTTCACCGACAAAAAGGAATTGGTCGAGTTAAGTTAGTTGGGACTATAGACCTCCATTTCTATCACCCTGATGAAATTAAACGAGTCCGTTTAGTTCGTCGTGCTGATGGATATTACTGCCAATTCTTAATCAATAAAGAAGTTAAAGAACAATTAGAACCCACTAAGAAAACCATTGGCTTAGATGTTGGTTTAGAGTCATTTTACACCGACTCTAATGGACATAAAGAACCCAATCCTCGTTTCTTTAGGGAAGGTGAACAGAAGTTAAAACACCTTCAACGTCGCCTTTCTAAGAAACAGAAAGGTTCATCTAATCGCAAAAAGCTAGACAGAAGTTAGGAAAAGCACATTTAAGAATAAGTAGGCAGCGTAAAGAACATACGAGTGCGACTCGTTGGGTGGTGAAGTCGCAGGGGTCTCAAACCTCTTTTCGAGCCATCCCAGACGAAAACTCCCCTTGGAGTCCGTCTGAACTCTATCTCCTTATTGGTGAGGCTCATTTGCCAAGTCCAATCATCCCAGTGTGCGGGATGACATCGCTACCCTTATCAAAACGTTGGTTACGTGAAGATAAAGCAGGGTAGTTAAATGTGGGATAAGTCTGAACTCGCTTGACGACCTCCTGCTAGAACGTGACTATGGCTAGGAGACGAACTTACGCTTGAACCATCGTAATCCTTACCCTGAGAAAGGAGTTGACACTCAGGACACAAAAGGTGAAGACGGTTGGATTTAAGCATTCGTATTCTTAAATCGCGCATCAAAATACCGTCGGTGGATAGTAAGGGTCTAAGGTCACAATCAAAGGAAATAGGGAACGAGTTAACCCCTCGGATATCTCTCAGTCAAGGTCGATAGACTGAGTAGCCAAACCAAAGGCGCAAAATCTGGGTCATCTGTCAGGATACCGAAGGGTGGGATTGAGTTAGAAGCGAACGCCCTCTATAAAAGGAGGGATATGCTGACGAACTCACTGTAAGACAAAAGATAGGGGTACTAAGTAGAGTTAATAAGTTATGAGACAGTCCTCTGGGCTAGTTACTAAATATAGACGATGGTTTTGGCTTTCTTTCTTGACCTTCCGAATGGATGACCCGACGTGGTTGTGGCGGAATATCAATTGGAAGAAAGTTGAAGTCAAAGTTTTTAAGCTCCAAAAGCGCATCTATCAAGCGTCCCAACGTGGTGATGTCAAAAAGGTTCGTAAACTCCAAAGATTGTTGTCAAAGTCCTTTTACGCAAAGCTGTTCGCAGTGAGAACCGTATCGCAGGACAACCAAGGAAAAAGAACGGCTGGTGTGGACGGGGTTAAATCGTTAACTCCTCCCGAAAGGTTGACCTTGGCTGGTTCACTTCAATTTGCAAATAAATCAAAGCCTGCTCGAAGAGTATGGATACCAAAATCCGATGGCTCTAAACGCGGGTTAGGAATACCGACTCTTTATGAACGGGCTAAGCAAGCTGTACTAAAACTGGCATTAGAACCAGAATGGGAAGCAAAGTTTGAACCTAACTCTTATGGATTCAGAAAAGGACGAGCTTGTCACGATGCCATAGAAGCAATATGGAATGGATTAAGAACTAAGGACAAATACGTCCTAGATGCAGATATATCCAAATGTTTCGACCGTATCAACCATGATTACTTACTACAAAAATTGAATACATCTCCGACCTTCGCTCGACAGATTAGAGCGTGGCTAAAAGCAGGAATCGTTGATGGTGGGTCATTATTTCCCACAAAAGAGGGTACTCCACAAGGCGGGGTCATTTCTCCGTTATTAGCAAATATAGCCCTTCATGGGTTAGAAACCATAGTCAGGGAATACATTGTCAATCAACCCCCAGAAAGGGTTGGAATAAAAGGTAAACGGGACAAATTAAGAACCCTTGACTTTGTAAGATATGCAGATGATTTCGTGTTAATGCACTGGAATCGGGAAATTGTGGAGGAATGTAAAGTAATAATTGAGGATTTCCTCTCTAAAATTGGTTGTGAATTGAAACCATCGAAGACACGCATTTGCCATACCGCCAAAACTGTAGAAGATGATAAAGTGGGTTTCGACTTCTTGGGGTTCACAATTCGACAGTATGAGGTAGGAAAACATCAGCATGGCAAGAAAAAATCGAATTTGATGACAATAATCAAGCCCTCGGACGAAAAGGTGAAGCTACATTATCAAAAACTGGCTGATACCATCGACCGTCATCAAGCATCGAATCAGATAAATTTAATCCAAGAATTAAATTCTATCATCAAGGGATGGTCTAATTATTACTCAGCCTGCTGTAGTTTTGAAACCTTCAAAGACTTAGATAACAAGATAGTGGTCTAAAACTTCGTCGATGGGCAAAACGCCGTCATCCTAATAAGAACTGGGAATGGGTTACTAATAAATACTGGAGACAAGCTGTCAAAAGTAGGAAAGATAAATGGGTCTTCTCATCAACAGATGGACTCTACCTAATAAAGCATAGCTGGACACCTCACCCAAAATTATGTGAAAGTGAAAGGAGATGCTTCACCGTTCAATGGGGACTGGCGTTATTGGAGTTCCAGAATGGGTTCATACCCTGACGTAAAGGTTGAAGTTGCAAAACTTCTTAAAACCCAAAAAGGAAAGTGTGCAATTTGCGGACTACACTTCCAAGATGGAGATTTGTGGGAGGTTGACCATATAACGCCTCGTAGTAAAAAGGGTAAAAATACCCTAAGAAATAAACAACTTCTCCATCGACATTGCCATGATGTAAAATCTCGTAATGATGGTAGTTATGAAGGATGTGCCTAATGACAATAGGTTGTCTTAGAGAGGAGCGAAGTGAAGGGAAACTTTCATGCTTCGTTCTGAAGACCAGTAGGGAGGGCGACTTCCCTGCTGAGTTTAACAGAGACTCGCACGTTGCGTAGTAAGGTCTAACGACCTGATTGCCTATGAAAACTTAAAAGTGTCTAATCTGGTTAAGAACCACTGTTTAGCTAAGTCAATCTCAGATGTTGGTTGGTATCAGTTTCGAGTCTGGTTAGAGTATTTTGCAAATCAGTTCGGGAAGGTAGCTGTTGCTGTTCCTCCTCAATATACAAGTCAAGAATGCTCTAACTGTGGTCGAATTGTGAAGAAGTCTCTATCTACCAGAACCCATGCTTGTCAGTGTAGGACGATTCTAGATAGAGATGAAAACGCAGCCATTAACATACTGAGAGAAGGACTCCGTACTGTGGGGCGCACAGGAACGGCTGGCTTCGAGCCAGACTCAACGCTTGGGGAGAGACTCGCCTCTACTTCAGTTGTTTCCGAACAATTGGAGCAAGCGAACTCGTCCTGTGAACCTAGTTTACAGGTTAGAACCAAGAATCTCCCGTTAAAATCTCCGATTTAACGGGAGAGCGTCAATGATTGATATATTCAAGACGAATCTTATGGGTTTCCACGAGAGTCAGAGCCTTATTTTGTCCCACTTGCAAGGATAAGTTTCTCAGCGCCCCTCCTTGCAACTGCTCAATGTGAATACTGCTTGCTAATTGATTGAGATCAGGGTTGGCTGCTTCAATGGTGAAATCTCGGAGTTCGATGTCAGCTAAACTGTTTTGAGGAGGCTGGGGCTGGACTTTCAAAACAGCAGAGACTGGCGGTTTCAAAAAAGACCGTAAAATTGTTCCTTGTCTTCCCTCACCAATGATTAAAGTCTGGCTACGGTGAACTTCTAAAGGCTGAAATAACTCAATTTCACCGAGGGGTAAACGAACTTCAACAAGCCCAGTTGCAGGGAGATTATTCATTAAAGTTTGTAAAGCTTTGGCATCATCTTTGCCATCATTGGGAATAATGCCATAATCAATGGCTTGCACCACTGTTGTCGGTATGGGTTGGGCTGTTAGTTGACGAGTTTTCCACCAACTCGGTAGATCTTGACCAATTTCAATCATGCCCCACTGCCAACACAAAAAGATCATAAAACTACACATTTGAGTGTAAAGCAAAAACTGGGATGATTTTTTTTGCACTTGTTGTCCCCAACTCAACTGATTCTTCCCACCTTTGTTATTCCCATGGCGATTTGTCCATTTTTGTTGGGAAAGATTCATGCGAGTAAAGATTTTAATTAAAGCAGTCCACCATTGAGTAAACAACATAATTGGTAAGTGGACTAACTTGAGAAGAGAAGGTCGTCCCCAAAACACCATCAAGAGATATAAGCAACGGGTTAACACTAACCAACAGGCGATTATGCTAGCAATGATCCAGTTCCCTAAGAGCAAAGAAATCACCAGCAGACCTGGACTGATCAGGGTTGTCCACATATTGATCCCTTGATCGAGAACACACAGCCAAGTCAAGAAACCAGTGCGATGGGGACCCAAGGCTAAAGCCCGAGTGCCATTGCGAAGTGTATTTCCAGACCAGCGCCTGATATTTTGATACGCTCGACTCATTAGAGACCCGGAAATGGTTTCAATGGTATAAACCATGACATCAGGCAGATAAATCATGTCATAGCCTTCTCGCAGCAACCAATACCAAGTGGTTTTATCATCTCCCGATAAGAAGCGAAACTGTCCCCACAGCCAATCATTGAGAAAGTCTCTGGCAAGTAAGCCTCGAAATGTCGGATCGAGAGCAGCTTCGGCTCGAAAGAAGGAGCAACGTCCAGTTAGACACAGCACCTTATTCGATAAGGCATGAGAACACATATAATGGTGGCGTTGAGAAAAGCGCAGGTGTAACCATTCGGAAAAGAGATAAGAGCCATGGACTTCGGGCATCTCATTCGTGGTTAATCCCCCCAGTTTTGGAAAAAGTCGGAAAAAGGGTAAAGAGTTACGGATACTGCCAGGCATTAACTCGGAGTCTCCATCCATTAAGGCAACAATACCGTCAGCAGGAAAACCGGATTCATGTAAGGCTTCTAAACCAGCAACTAATGCACCACGTTTGCCTTGAGCCGGATCAGAAACATTCAGTAGTTTCACGGTGTTTCGGCTCGGATCTTCTTCTGTTAAGATTTGCGCGATCGCGCGGTTTTCTTCTGCTGTTGTGACAGGAACCAGTGTCAGAGGAGAATTCAAGGTTTGGGCTTCTCTGGCAATCGCTCGGAAAACGCGGTCTGTAATCCAAGGTTTTTCCTTATAGGTGGGAATCACAATGGCAAACCGAGGTAAAGTGGCTATTGGAATGTGACGGGCTTTCCGACGCCAACGGGGAAAAACCCAGATGCGATAGGCGACAGAGCGTAAGGCATGAAAGATCAGCCATGACCATCGCCACAACCCAATTGCCCCCAAGACCACGAAATCGTTCAACGTGATTGTGTTTAAATCGTGAACCTCATGGCGCAGCCCATAGAGCGTCAATAAGAATAGTAGGGCAAGGGAGAAAACAATCAATTTCCCCCAGAAAACCTGCATTGGAGATGGTTTTAGCATATCTCTTTCAGCACCAATCTTCCCAAACCTCAATCTAAGTTTTTTGTAGCTGTTTAACGTTTTGATCGGTTTCACAAGAAACGACACTGCCCATGGGATAGTAAGACTCTTGTGGAGAGGCTAAATTAATGATCGCAATCTGCTTCGGAAGGGCTTGCATCGCTGCTTTAAACTCAGGGCGATTATGGGAGACGATCACCGCTTCTACCCCCGCTAATGCTGCCTCCAGACTGGGACGATTAATTTTCTCAATTTGGGGAAGTTGACGCTCTAAATATTCTCGATTCGCCCCAACCAGTTTTTCGGGTTGTACATCGGGATCAAAAACTTGGATATCCCTATGATCGCGCCAGAGATCGTCAATCAGTTTGAGGACAGGACTTTCCCGTAAATCATCGGTATTGGGTTTAAAACTTAATCCGAGAACAGCAATTTTCCTGACATTTAAATCATAGACTTTGAGAGCAGCAGCGCGAACTTGACGTTCATTACTGGGTAAAATCGACTGTAAAATCGGTAAATTTTCCCCTAACTGCTGACCATGAAACGTAATTGAGCGCAGATCTTTCGGTAAGCAAGACCCACCAAACGCAAAGCCTGGACGCAAATAAGCAGAAGAAATATTGAGTTTCGTATCGGCGCAAACCATTTGCATCAGTTGATCGCCATTAATGCCCAAGCGGTCACTTAAACGACTAATCTCGTTGGCAAAACCAACTTTCAAGGCATGGAAGGCATTATTCGTTTGCTTGAGCAGTTCCGCAGTTTCAATTGCTGTCCGATACACTTCACCAGGAATTCCCGCATAAAGTTGAGTGGCAATGTCTCCTGATTTAGGATCAAACTCTCCCACAACAGTATAAGGGGGATCAAAGAAATCATTGATTGCAGTGGATTCCCGTAAAAATTCAGGATTCATCACTAAACCAAAGTCTTCACCGCAAGTTTTTTGGGAGTGGCGTTCTAATATCGGCAAGACCACCTTGCGGGTTGTCCCTGGGAAAATGGTACTCCGCATCATGACAACGTGATACCGAGAGGTTTCGCGCAGTCCATCACCGATTTCTGCAGCAACACCGCGCACATATTGGAGTCCTGTACTACCATCTGGTGCGCTAGGAGTCCCAACACAAATTAAGGAAATATCAGCACTAGCGACTTCAGGAATACCGTTACTTACCCCCCGAATTTTACCCTGACGCACGCCAGCTTGGATCAGTTCATCTAAACCCGGTTCTTTAATAGGGCTTTTACCTTCATTCAGGGCTGTGAGTTTTGCCTCTAGCTTATCAACGCCAACAACCTCATGACCCATTTGGGCAAAACAACCGGCTATGACTGTGCCCACATAACCTAGACCCCAGACAATAATTTTCATTGACTATCAACCTCACTCATTATCTTAGATAGATTCTTCATCCGATTCAGCTAGAAACTCTGGCTGTATCATGAGTTTCTAGTAATTTAAGAGAATATACTGGATTAACTTGTCTTAAGTTAGCATAATCTCAGTTAATTTGTCTAGAATATTTTGATCGCTTCTCCGTGTAATTCAAGATTTTCTTTTAAGTATGACAGCCATTAAGAAAGCAGATTCTTGACCCAGCGTGGCACAAACCGCGTTACCTGTTGTTGCCAAGATTTGTTTTCTGTACTGAAGGTTAAGCGAGTGGGTTTTCCTAAGCCACAAAATTGGTCAGTGTTTTTATGGGCTGGCGGTGGAGGGATCATCACCTTGACCCGAGAAAGTGATTTGCCCACTAATTCGGGTGCAATGGAAGGAACAAGAGCCTGTACCTGTAACCGTTTTGATCGCTCGACATCTCCTAAAGGACTCACGCCTTGAATCAACTCCAATTCACCTGTAATAGCTTGCTCAGAGTTCCCCAATTCCACTAAAACGGGTTTTTGGGGATTAATCCGAGCAGCTGCTTCTGCAGAGATGACTGCTTCGGCCCAAAGTTCATTACAATCGAGAAGTGTCAAGACTTGTTCTGATTGATTGACCGTTTCTCCTTGCTCAGACTCCGTACTATAAACCACAGCATCAAGGGGGGAAGTGACTGCTAGAGCTTGGCGGTCACTGTATTGAGATTGGGCTTGGCGCAGTCTCTCTTCGGCGATACGCACATCGGCACGGAGGGTATTGATGAGAATGGTTTGGTCTTGAATTTGTTGACGGAGTTGGGTGGTTTCTTCCACAAAACTATCCCCCCAGTTGGGATAGCGGTTCATAGCAATTCGTTCTTGGGAAGCACGAAATGCAGTTTCTGTGGAACTGAGGTCTTCTTGTGCTCGCTGCACTTCTGCTTGAGCCACGCGCCAAGTGGATTCGGCTTGATCAACCACTTGTTGCGCGATCGCGCCTTCTGCTCTTAAATTACGAAATCGTTCGTAATCCAAACGGGCTGATTTTTCTTGGGCTTGAGCTTTTTCTAACCCTGCTTCTTTCTGGCGGACATCCCGACGATTAATTTCATTTTCCACAGTCCATAGCCGTTCATATTCCGATTCTTGTTGAGTCAGACGGGATTGTAAGAAAGCAAGAGATTGTTGGGCTGCAAGAAGTTGATTTTTCTTAGTTTCCACTTCTCCCTGTAGTTGCAATAAAGCCTGTTCAGTATCTTGAGAACGACCAATTTGCATCAACACTTGACCAGAGCGGACAGAAGTTCCTGGGCGAGGGTAAAAGGCTTCAAGCGTACCGTCAATGGGAGAACGCAGCCGTAACACACGACCATTAACCACCCCATTGTCAACAATAATTCGTGAAGCACGATGAGTAAACGCGATCGCGCCAATACCGATGAGTGCGCTTCCCATACTGATTAATAAGGTTCCCGTTAGGATGCGTCGCCATAGTTGCGGTTTTTCTGGTAGTTCTACTGCTGGAGAAGGAGTTAATTCCCCTTTACTGGCGGGACTGCTTAAAGGTGTAATGGTTTCGCTGGGTCGAGTCGCCAGTGCTTTACTATTGTCAGAACTTTTGAGTAAAGGAGCTTGCTCTGGGATGGCAGTTGCTTGATGCAAATGATTCCCTTGAATCGCGTGGAATCCTGCTGCTTGAACCAGTTTGAGGGTACTTTCATCGGTAATAAATTTAGCGGTGACTTGACCGAGGGATTGGCAAAAACTTAAAGTTGCTTTGGCAAAGGCTTCACTTTTGGGATCATCTTGTAGCCGTTTTAGAAACTGTTGATTCAGTTTAATGGTGTCGATCGGTAATGCTTCACATTTGGCTAAAGATAAATCATGACTGGCAAAGTCATCGAGAACAATGAGACAGCCAAGATTTTTCAGTTCTGTGAGAAAGGTTAGGGCTTGAGAAAAATCTTGCGCGATCGCGCTTTCGGTAATTTCAAAACGCAAACGTTTCGGATCAATGTTTTTCTCTTGCAGTGACAATTCCAGTTCTTCTAAGAATTCCCTATTCCCGAGCGTTTCTTGTGAGAGGTTAACTGATAACTGCAATGATGAATTGTGGCTTAAAGCAAGCAACGCCTTCTGCATAACGAGCGCATCCACCCGAGCAAGTAATCCAGCCTTTCCCAAAATGGGCAGAAACTCAGGGGGTAAATGGAGTTGTTCTTGTTCATCTCGCCAACGCAATAAGACTTCATTGTATAAAACCGCTCCCGTTTCGATGTCGTAAACCGGTTGATACCACAGTTCAAAAGTCCCTCGTTCAAATATCGCTTCTGGGTTACTTGTCCATGATGTTTTTTTGTAATTGGAATTGATAGACAATTGCTGTTCTGCCATTGGACTCAAAAAAATTCAGTGTAATAATGGTGTTGTTAATACTTAAGTGTTGCACATCCTCGCGTTTTTGAGACTTAACTACTTAACAATAAAAAAGTGTTTTAATCACTATTTTGAGTAGGACTATAACAAAATGGGCATTGCCAGTGCAATTGGGGTGTATCTTTTTGATCACGGCTTGATCGGAAATCATGGAACTCAAACATTTAGGTATCTCAGATAAAAGTCGATCAGAGACATGAATAAAATTACTGAAATTTTCAACCACTGCCAAAGAAAATTAAACGTCTTGCGATGGCATCAAGTGATCCTCTTATTTGTTTTCAGTAGTCTCTTGTTTCTCCTCTTGGGTCATTGCGAGCAGTTGGGCTTTTCCCAGACCAAACAAGAGCTTTGGTCAAGTCAGTTTAAAAGTTCTGACTGGCTTGATGCTTGGGGAAAATTGGAAAGAGGAGAATGGGGATTAGACAATTTGGAAATTACAGTTGAGCCGACTCAGGAATTTGAAAAGATTCTCCGTGTTTATTATCCGGCTCATTCCGCTAGCCCAACCGTGGCGAGAAAGGGATTTCCTTTAGGAGGCGCACAGTTTTACGGAACTTTAAATCTACCGCCTCAAGACGCACTTCTCTTGAGTTATTACGTTCGTTTCCCGAACCATTTTCAGTTTGTTAAAGGCGGAAAGTTACCAGGATTATTTGGGGGTCAAGGAAATAGTGGCGGTGAGATTCCAGATGGAAGCGATGGTTTTTCAACTCGTTATATGTGGCGTGAACAAGGGAAGGGAGAAATTTATGCCTATCTACCAACCAGTCAAAACTATGGGACTTCAATTGGTCGCGGTCGTTGGCGGTTTCAGCGCAATCAATGGTATCACTTACAGCAAAAAATTATCTTAAACCAACCGCATCAAGCTAATGGGGTTATACAAGTTTGGGTGAATGGAAAAGAAGTAATTCATCAGAAAGATGTTATTTTTCGCACCACTGATGAGTTAAAAATTGATGGTATTTTATTCTCGACTTTTTTCGGAGGGGGTGATTCTTCTTGGGCGACACCAGAAGATACCTATGCTGATTTTGCTGATTTTTCCGTTGCTGTGGTGGAATCGGATGATTGAGAGCTTGCGCGATCGCGCTTGTTGTTGCGCGATCGCGCAGGCGACTTACTCTTCTTCCATCTCAGAAGACTCACTCTCACTCACGTCACTATTTTTCTTCGACTTTTTACTGGTGGCTGAGTTAGCCTGAACCAGTGCACCCATTTCGATTTTTTCGTGAACCGCTGCTTCAATTTCAGCAACCTTTTCTGGATTTTCCTCTAAATATTTAATGGTGTTATCCCGTCCTTGAGCAATATTATCTCCCTGATAGCTGTACCACGCGCCTTTGCGATTAATGACATCTGTTTGTTCTGCAATATCCACCAAACAGCCTAACTGAGAAATCCCCTGTCCAAAGATAATATCAAACTCAGCAATACGGAACGGTGGCGCAACTTTATTCTTCGCCACTTTCACTTTCGCTCGAATTCCATATTCCCCTTCACTTCCTTTTTTCAGGGTTTGGATGCGTCGAATATCCAAGCGTACCGAACAATAAAACTTGAGCGCGTTACCCCCTGTGGTCACTTCTGGGCTACCGTAAGTCACCCCAATTTTTTGTCGCAGTTGGTTGAGGAAAATTACCGTACAGCCTGATCGACCAATATTCCCAGCAATTTTTCGCAGAGCTTTACTCATCAAACGAGCTTGTAACCCCACTTGCGTATCTCCCATTTCCCCTTCAATTTCAGCGCGGGGGGTAAGGGCTGCTACAGAATCCACCACAACAATATCAACCGCAGCAGACCGCACCAGTTGATCCACAATCTCCAACGCCGATTCTCCTGTGTCTGGCTGAGAGACTAAAAGGTTCTCAATGTCAACCCCTAGAACATCGGAATACGTGGGGTCGAGGGCGTGTTCGGCATCCACAAAAGCAGCCACTCCTCCTGCTTTCTGGGCTTCCGCGATCGCGTGGAGAGCTAAGGTTGTCTTCCCTGAACTTTCTGGACCATAGATTTCAATAATTCTCCCTTTGGGTAACCCCCCACCCAAGGCAATATCAAGGGTATGTGCACCAGTGGGAATGGTTTCCACCTTCATCTGCGCTGCATCCCCAAGGCGCATAATTGAGCCTTTGCCAAAATTGCGCTCAATCTGATTTAGCACCAAGTTCAGGGCTTTCTCTTTATCGGGATTATTAGTCATTGTACTAGTTGATGCCATGGTGGTAACAGACTCTCTCGGACGTGACTTAAGCAATGTCTCTCTATTGTATATGCTTTTCCCAGTTATCTGAAGCGACTGCTAGATCCCGCATTTGGTGACAAAAAAGTTGGGTTTCGTTACCTCTACCCAACCTACATTTTTTCTTTTTAAAGGGCTTGTATCCACGCTTTGACCTGATACTCTGTCCAAATCCCATTTTGCCAATAGGGGTCATTTTCTACTAAGTTGCGAACTGTTGCTTCATCAGGCGCATCATTTGACGCTCCAACGGCTAAAAGCGCGTTGGATTCTTTCTTCATCGAGACACCTTACAACTTCCAGAAACGAGTTCTTTTAGTCCCAGAGGGCATTCTCTCCAAAAGCGTTGATTATCCTGTTCGGGTGCGCCCCACCCTACAGTTTAGAACTGAATATTGTTTTGGTTTTACTGGTACTTCCGTTAAGAAGCTAACGTTTTTAAAGAGGATTTATCGTGCCTCTAGTAAATGCTGCTATTATAGCAGAAACTGATCGAGTTTGTTCGTTTTCAGGCTATCGAAGCCTTTAACTCACCGCCTTATATCCAACGTCTTAAAGACGCTTGGTTTTACGGCGACATCTATAAGCCAAAGACTTGTTTTAAGTCTTTCGTCGGTCCAATGGTGAGCAATGTTCCGTCTTCTTTCTGGGCTTTTAACCCGTCTAAATGGGCTTGACGATAGGGAGCGCGTTTTTCTTCTACGTTGTCGCAATAACTGCCCCACATGACATATTTTGGCATAATTTTAACTCCTTAAGGTCACTTCAAATTCTTGGGTGAGTGCTTTGCGGACTTTTTCCAGTAAGGGTTCAACTTCTTCATCGGTTAAAGTCCGATCGCGCGCTTGATAAGTTAGGCTAAAGGCTAAACTGCGCTGTCCGTCAGGGACATTTTCGCCACGATATTCATCAAATAATTCCACTTTTTCTAATAACTTGCCACCTGCTTTTTCCATCACCTGCATTAACTCCGCCACAGGCAAATCAACTGGGGCATAAAACGCCATATCTCTTGCCACTGCGGGATAAGTGGAGAAAGGAGAGAAACGAGACTGAGAGAGATTTTTTTCAGCTAAGGCGGTTAATAAGATTTCTAAGTCAAAACTGAAGACATAAACCGCCTCTGGGAGATCATGGTCTTGGCGAAACTGCGGATGGAGTTGTCCGAATAAACCCAAACGCTGATCATCCAGAGAAATCACTGCGGTGCGCCCTGGATGTAACCGTTCATCTTCCGAGGTGGCTGCATAACTAACGCTGACCCCTAAGCGATTAAACACTGCATCTAATAAGCCTTTTGCTTGATACCAGGTCATCGTTTGACCTTGACCCGAAGTTGTCCATCGTCCTTGGGGAAATCGTTCACCGCCCATAATTCCAGCAAGGGTATCAGCTTCTGCAATTCCTGTTTCCGTTTGCCAAAAGCGTCGTCCGATTTCAAAGGCATTTAAAGCGCCATTTCCCCGCGCCAAGTTGTAGGAAAAAGCATTCACTAACCCTGTAATTAGTTCCGTCCGTAATGCCGAATATTCTTGAAATAGAGGATTGGCGAGAGTGACTGCATCTGCTTCTGGTTTGACCAAGGAATAATGCAAAACTTCCGTTAAGCCCACCGCCCGCATTGCTTCCCGAATGCGATTTTTATTTTGTTGGCGAACGGATAACATCCCTGGTTGACTTTGTTCGGGGAGGGTATCGCAGAAGTAATCATAACCGTAGAGACGAGCAATTTCTTCAATGAGATCAATTTCCCGTTCTAAATCGCGATCGCGATAGGGAGGCACAATCACTTCCCAACCTTCACCGCCATCAACATTATAAGGTTTAAGTTGACAGCCTAAAGCGGTTAGAATCCCCTTGATATCTTCTGGGGTCAATTTGCCATCATCGCGGTTGTTCACCTGACCTAACACTTGCTGAATCCGATCCAAACGTAAAGTCAAAGTACGCTGGCGTTGTTCGGGATGGAGACGATGATCCGCCATTGCTTGTTGAGTGGGAGTCCCTTGGGCTAATTCTTGCAGCAGCGCGATCGCGCGTTGACTGGCTTGTTCTAACTCCGCTTGATTCACCCCTCTTTCGTAGCGAGTAGAGGCTTCGGTGCGTAACCCTTGCACCCGTGCGGATCGTCGCACCGCCACGGGGTCAAACAGGGCTGCTTCTAAAATAATATTTTCCGTTTGATCATGGACTTCCGTTTCTTCACCGCCCATAACGCCCGCCAAGGCGACAGGGACATCATTAGCCGTAATAATCAAATTTTCAGACTCTAGATCACGGGCTTGTCCATCGAGGGTGGTGAGGGTTTCCCCTTTTTTCGCAAAACGCACGCCAAGGGTTAAGTCTTCTCCTCCAGCCCCTGTTTTCAGGCGTTCTCGATCAAAAGCGTGTAGGGGCTGTCCCCATTCCAAGAGAACATAATTGGTAATATCCACCACATTATTAATCGGACGCACCCCCGCAGCTTGTAACCGTCGTTGCAACCATTGTGGAGAGGGCGCAAGACTTAAATTTGTAATTTCCGTGGCAATATAAGCAGGACAAGCCTCAGTTGCGGTGACAGTCACACCCAAACCCCCTTGGTCAGTTGAGATTTCGGTTTGAGGGATTTCGGGAAGGGTCAACTTTTTCCCTGTTAAGGCGGAAACTTCTCGCGCCACACCCACCATACTCAACGCATCTGCACGATTAGCAGTTGTCGTTAAATCCAGCACCACATCATCCAGTCCCAGCAGGGGATAAACGGGTTCTCCTAGGGTCAGGCTATCATGATCATTAAAAATATAAATCCCATCCGACTCTTTTTCTAAGCCTAACTCTGCCAGAGAGCAAATCATTCCTTCTGATTTGACCCCACGCAGTTTACTGCGTTTAATTTTCAAATCTTTAACAGGCAAATATGACCCCACTGTTGCCACAGGAACATAAGCCTCAGCGCGAACATTCGCTGCGCCACAGACAATATTTAAAGGCTCATCTGCGCCCACATCGACCGTACACACACTGAGTTTATCGGCATTGGGATGGGAATTCTTTTCTACCACTTTACCAACCACCACCCCTTCGGCAAAACGACGGCGGTATTCAATTTCTTCGACTTCAAACCCCGCGATCGTTAAAATTTCCCCGAGGGCTTCTGGGGTGAGATCAATCTCAACAAATTCCTGCAACCAGTTTAGAGAGACTCGCATCGACTTGTTTGGTGCTACTAAAAAAACTCAGCCTTCTTATTGTCACCCAAAAGCAAGCAGGTTTCAAGTTGGGAAACCAAACTACCCTAGGTGAAAAGAAAATTAATACGATCAAACATAGCTAGAATCACCAAATTTTAACCTGCTAGGCTAGAATAAATTAGTGATCTTCAGTTGTATTTTGCATGAGGAACTAAGGTATGCTGTTAGGTAACTCTCAGTCAGATCCAGTTCAACCTGTTTGTGTTTGCATTTATGATTGACGGTAACTGGAACCCGTTGCGAATTAAGACAGCAAGATTAAACCGAATTTGCTCAATCCCCAATCAATCTGACACTGTATCCTGAAACTAACCAGATGATTTACTGTCTGAATCCGTCTTGCCCCAATCCGAAAAACCCCAACAAAACTAGAATTTGTCAAAGCTGCGGTAGTGATCTCAAGCTGAATAATCGCTATTTGGTGGGAAAAACGCTAGGTCAAGGCGGGTTTGGCGCAACCTTTCTCGCAGTGGATACCAGTTTACCAGGGAATCCAGTTTGTGTGATTAAACAATTGCGTCCAGCGAATAATACTGAAAGTTTTTTAAAGATGGCGCGGGAATTATTTCAACGGGAGGCGGAGACATTGGGGAAGTTAGGGAATCATCCCCAAGTCCCTCGGTTGCTGGATTATTTTGAAATTCAAGAGCAGTTTTTTTTAGTGCAGGAGTTTGTGAAAGGGTCGAACTTGCAGAAAGAAGTGAAAAACAATGGCCCGTTTACCGAAGCAGGAGTGCGTCAATTCTTAACAGAAATTCTGCCCTTGTTTGAATATATTCACTCCCAAAAGGTGATTCACCGTGATATTAAACCTGCTAACATTATTCGTCGCGAAATTGATCGGAAATTAGTTTTGATTGACTTTGGGGCGGTTAAAAATCGCGTGAATGAAGTGATGGCTGCGGATCTCTCTGGAGATAACCCATTGACCTCTTTTGCGGTGGGAACCCCTGGCTATTCGCCTCCCGAACAAATGGCAATGCGTCCGACTTATGCCAGTGATATTTATAGTTTGGGTGCAACTTGTATTTATTTGTTAGCAGGACGCTCTCCCAAAGATATAGGGTATAATTCTCGCACTGGGGCTTTAGATTGGGAACAGTATGTTGATGTCAGCGATCATCTCAAAAGAGTCTTGAAGAAGATGCTAGAGATGGCAGTGCGCGATCGGTATCAGTCAGCGCAAGCAGTTTTAGATGGTCTGGAAATGGAAGCCTATGAGGAAAGTTTGTCACAAGGTCTTGTCAAACGCTCTCCTGCTAGTAATAGTGGCAATCTAGAACAGAAGAATAGTAAGGATCAATCCAACTGGACTTCTAAAGTCGCCGAGTCAATTCGTCAACGTCGCACTCGTATGGGGTTACCCACCAGTCGTCAGGGTGATAATAGTCAAGGGTTGAGCGGAGGGGAACGCTCGCGAACGGCTGGTTCTCGGAAATTAACGGCAAAACAACTGGCTCATCAATATCGACAAGGGAGACGAGATTTTTCTCACATTGATTTATATCGCCTCGAATTAGAAGAAGCGAATTTAAGGCAGTGTATTTTCCGTGAAGCCAATTTAATGCAGACGAATCTTCGCAAAGGAGACTTAAGAGGGGCTGATTTTGCCAATGGCAACTTAAAACGGGTTGTCTTACGAGAGGCAAAACTGAGTAATGCCTTTTTTAGTCATGCGGATTTACAAAAGGCTGATTTACGGAAAGCGGATTTAACCCTTGCCAATTTTCAAAATGCAAAGCTGGCGGAGGCGGATCTCTCGGGGGCAAATTTAACAAATGCCAAAATTACAGAGAAGCAATTGGCAGAAGCAAAAACGAACTGGGCAACAATTTTGCCGAATGGGAAACGAGCGTTATGGTAGGCTGATATCAGATTAGTTTCTGAGCAGCCATTTGGGAGGGGTGAGTAAAAATAATTCACTGCGCCCCAAGGGACTCCCCTGATCGGGACAATTTAAACCAATGACCCCTGCTTTTTTCACCACTAACTTTTCCTGAGTTTCTCCCCAAACTAATAATTCCGCCCAGTTTCCTAAGTCAGGTTGATGACCCACTAGGGCAATCGTCTTGTGATGCTGAGGCAAATGTTCCCACCACTGCACCCAGTCTTGAAGATTACCGCCTGGAGCGAGAGCCGAAAAGGTTTCTACAGTTTCCGTCAACCCCACTTCTCGCAAAATCTCAGCAGTTTGGGTGGCTCTCAGGAGGGGGCTGGTTAAAATTAGATCAAAGGTCACACCGATGTTTTGGATTTCCTTGGCAATTTTTTGGGTCTTTTTCTGTCCTTCTTCCGTTAAAGGGCGCGTTTCATCGGGTTGGGAGGGAGCGCGATCGACAGCAATGCCATGGCGAATCAAATAAAGTTGTTTAGACATGATCTCACGGAAAAACCTCGATACGTTTGGAAGCCCTGTCGCTTTAGCGCAGGGAGGAAAAACGAACGGCGACTTTAGTCGCCTATGGTATGAGAGAACGCATAAGCATAACCATCCCTTTTGTGAATTGGTTGACAATACCTGTGGCTAATTCCAGACACTCGACCCGATTGAGTCGTAACATCAAAGCTGCCGGATGCGCGACAGAGAACTCGCCCAACATAAGACCCGATTTTCTTGCCTTTTGTGACAGTGGCAGTAATGATATCGCCAGTCTGAAATCCTTTATGAGTTTGCACCCGTGAGCGGTGACGCTTTGGAAAACCAAACTTGTCAGTGCCACACATCTGTCGAGTACCATGTCCTTTTGCTGCAATTAGCAACGGTTTTGTGGTCAGGACTTTAAGTGAATCGATTTCCCCGACACTTGCAGCATCTAGCCAGTGGGTTTTAGGTAGGTCTAATCGAGTCCGATTAAACTTGGTTTGTCCCCCCGTGCCTGTCGCCACAGGCAAGCCTGTCTGTTTCAGAGCATTGAACAATGCCCACTGGGTTGAATTGACGGCTGCCGCATCTTTGAGCGGTAATTGGGACTGCTTCAGGATACGATTCAATACGTCAGGTTTGCTCGACAAAAAATCTCGAATGTCCCGATTGCTTTTAGATTGATTGCATGAGTGGCAAGCTAGGGTCAGGTTAGAAACCTGGTCGGTTCCCCCTTTAGACTTGGGGTGAATATGATCAACTTCAAGCGCTACATTTTTAGCTCCACAGTAAGCACATTTCCGATTCCATTTCTCCAATAAATATTCCCTGACTTCATAGCCTTGCAATTCCCCTTGCTGGTACTCAATGCCCGATATCTCAGGGTTCTGCATTAGTTGCAGATCGAACCTTACTAGCTCTTGGGAAATGCGAGCAATTGGGGCAAGCTTGCGAAAGCGGTTAACCCATGTCATTGTGGTATCTACCCGATGTTGTAGGCTAGGGGGTAGCCAGCCTTTTGGACGAGTCCGATTCAGAAATCGAGCTTGGCGATAGCGAGTTTTGCGATTTCGTCGGCTTCGTCGTAATTGACGACGGGACAGCAACGCATCCTTGATTTGCTGACCTCGATGTTCAAGCTCCGCCCCAAAGATTACCTTCGTGCCCTGTACGATCGCAATTCCTGTGACCCGAGAACCCGGATCGAGTTTAAGTTCCAAGTCTTGCATGGGTATGTCTGGGCAGGCTTCTTTTAGAATGATGGTGAACGGATAACGGCGAAATACGGCGGCATTTCCTCTACTGAGGAGTCGTCGAGCTTTCCCCGGATGCACTGGGTCTAGTGGCTGCTTGTTGGTGTCTAAGACAAAAACAAAATTTGACATTGGAATCTCCGTAAAACGGGTAATGTTTTCCTCGCCAATGTTTTTAGGGCTTGTTGGGCTAACGGCACTGCCTTACCCCTTCTAGGGCTGTTTAACCGTTAGCGGCAGGGCTACAAACTGGAAAGCATTTGTAGGTGCCATGACCTTAAAAACGTAGTCAGTTAAGACTTAGGCTGGTCAGCTACCTGAAGCTGGAGGCACGAAGCCCCCGTGCTTCAGCCGGGGGTGCTGACTAATCGGTATTAATCAAACTGTCATCTGGATTGACTAACCGCAGGAGTTTCTGTTTAATCTGGGTGTCAAACACTTCCCATTTCAACTTCGCATATTCGGAATGTTCGTTAAACCCATATAAAAATCCTAGCGGAACTTCAAAGCCTCCTGCCATATAGCGTCCACCGCCAAAGTAACGCCCTTGGGTATCTTGACCAAAGGCTTCTTTGATAAATTCATCGGGATCGAGGGTGAGTTTGCTAGTCCGCAAAGAGCCAATGACAACTTCTAACTCTTCGTGTTCGTTGTGGACAATACCATAAACCACGGCGGTATGAACGTTTTCTTCTGTGACCAGAAAATCAGCAGCTTGGGGAATGGCATCGCGGTCATCGTAGCGTAGGTAACCCACACCCGCAATGGAAAAATTATTCTTGACCAGACGGTTACGCAAAGACCGTTCAATGACATCCATCACTCGTTTGGAGCGCGAGGTTTGAAGCACGGCATTTAAAAGCTGCACATCATAAAACCGACTCAAGAAAGCAGCAGCAAGAAAGTCTTCTTCTTGGGCTTGCATTAACCGATTGGTATCGGAACGTAAACCGTGCATGAGAGCAGTCGCACATTTAACGTGCTTGCTGTTACTGGTATTAAATTTTAATAACCCGCCTTGAATGTATTGGGTGAGAATGGTTGCTGTGGCGCGGGTGTGATTGCGTAAATCTACAAATTCCCCATCAGCTTCTCCCTGGTCGCTATGATGGTCAATAATGACAGTGATCGGGAGTTGATGTTCACGAACTAAGGGCATTAACTGGCTAGTTGTGCCTTGGGTATCAATTAAAACACAGCCTTGATAGACGGATAAGTCTCGCTCTTTCAGGGTTTGAATCCCCCAACGCTTGGCGGGGAGTCCAGTTAGTTTCACTAAAGCAATATTTTCCTGATGTGATAGGATTCCAGCGTAAACAATATCACACTGAATCTCGTATTGTTGGGCAATCAGTTGATAAGCCCAAGCACTGGAAAGGGCATCGGGATCGGGAAAGTCTTGGATAATAACCAGTTGTCTTTCCCCGCGATGGCGCTCTAGGGTTTCTTTAAACGCCTCAATAATCTGATTGAGAGCGGTGTCAGTGTTGCTATAATGCTGATTTTCCTCTGGGTGAGTTGAGGATTCAGCATGATTAACCTCTGGCATTTCTTCTGTGTTTATGGAGTTGCCATTGGCTTGAGAATAGCGAGAGTTGGGATAAGAAATCAGGTTAGATGACATGGTTTAACCAGAATATGAGATGCAATCAAACCCATCTAGGTGATGATGTCTGTTTATCTTTTGGGACATTTCCTAATTTTGACTTGCCTTTTCGGAAAAAGACAAGTCGGTTTGCTTGATCTGATCCTGGTGTTTATGTTATCTTCATTTGGCGCGATGATCAGTGAGTGGGCTACTGGATACCAATTACGTATTTCCGCCATTCCTGATTGCGATTCCCTTGAATGTGCCGAGCTAGCTCAAAGTGCAGACTGCTATAGGGACGACGAGGAGGGCGAGCTAGGGGCATTTCTGCTTCCCTAGGGGTACGACTGCCTTTTTTGACGTTACAGCGGACACAGGCTGCAACGATGTTTTCCCAAGTATCGCCACCCCCGCGCGATCGCGGGATGACATGATCTAAGGTCAGTTGGTCGCCTTTGTAACCGCAGTATTGGCAACGGTTACTGTCTCGTTCTAAAATGTTCCGACGGGTTAAAGGGATCTCTTTGTATGGAACGCGGACATAGTACCGCAAACGAATGACGGTGGGCAAGGGGAAGCCAGTGTAAATGAGTTTTCCGTTGTATTCCAGTTGTTCAGCTTTCCCTTTGAGCAACAACACTACCGCTCGTCGCCAACTGGTGAGGTTGAGCGGTTCATAGGAGGCGTTTAGCACCAAAACCTTGCTCATGGGCTCAAAATCTAAATTTAATTTAATATTACTCCAGATGTTAGCACAGACTCTTTTTGGTTTGAAAACTTTTCGTTTAAGGGCAGTTTAACAATCACTGAAAAGAGGAGAGTTTTTTTGAGCAATTCTGAGTTTAGCTGAGCGAGCGCGTGGATTTTGGCGATTTTCTTCTGATTTGGCAATGATCGGTTTTTTGGTGATCACTTGTAGTTCTGGATTTTGGCGAAAACTGTGTTTGACGATCCGATCTTCTAAGCTGTGAAAGCTGATGATAGCGATTTTCCCTTCTGGTTTTAGCCAGTGGGGCGCAATCTCTAAAAAGGTTTTTAGGTTGTCGAGTTCGTTGTTAACCGCGATCCGCAGGGCTTGAAAAACACGGGTGGCGGGATGAATTCTGCCATATCTTTTCTGGGGAGGAAAACACAGCGCGATCGCGCTGGCGAGTTCAGTTGTGGTGTGAAACGGTCGTTTTTGTAAAATTTTTCGGGCAATTTTCCGAGACTGTCTTTCTTCCCCATAATGATAAAAAATATCGGCTAAAGTGGTTTCATCCCAATGATTAATAATCTCCGCAGCCGTGAGGGATTGATCTTGATTCATCCGCATATCTAAATTGGCTTCTTTTTGAAAACTAAAGCCTCTGTTGGCGGTATCGAGTTGCGTGGAACTCACGCCTAAGTCAGCTAAAATCCCATCAAATTGTTGTCCTTGAGGGTCATACTCCGCAAAATTAATGTGGTAAAATTCAAGAGAATTGTTATTGGCAAAGGCAAGTCTTCCTTGGGCAGCAGCGATCGCGCTTTGGTCTTGATCAAGTGCTGTAATCTTGATCGAATCAGCTGCTCTTAAAATGAGTTCGCTATGTCCACCTCCCCCAACGGTTGCATCAAGATAGTGTCCATTTTCTTTGATGTCTAATCCTTGAATTACCGCCTCAGTTAAAACAGGAAGATGGAAAAAAAGTTGTTTTTCTTCTCGGGTCATTATTGGGAGATCGTTAAGGGTTATGAGATGATAGTTTGAGGGAATATTCCACTGCTAGGATAACATTGAATTTGACCATTGAGGATGATTCGGAAAACACCTGTGACGCTAATGATTATTCTCATCCTCGGTAGTTTTTTGAGGGGGATGAATCTTGGGAAAAAACCACTCTGGTTAGATGAAATAATTACAGCCTTATTTACCTTTGGAGAAGGGTATCAAGTCATTCCCACGGGAACGATTTTCTCAATTCAAGCGATTCCCAATTTTTTCACGTATCAAGAACAAAGTTGCTCACACCTTGCGAATTTTTTAGCAGAACAATCGACCCATCCACCGCTTTTCTTTTGCTTGTTACATCGCTGGTTAGGAATCATAGAAACACTAAACCTATTCAATGATTCTTTAGCAACTCAATTGCGAGTTTTACCTACTTTGTTGGGAATAATTGCCATTTTTTTATTATATTATCTCAATCAAAAGGCGTTTTCTCAACAAGCAGGTTTAGCGGGTGCAGGAATCATGGCAATTTCTCCCTTTGCTGTCTATTTATCCCAAGAAGCCCGACAATATAGCTTACTCTTCGTTTTAATCGCGATCGCGCTGTTTGCCTTAGTCCAAATTATAAAATCGGATCGAAATGCTTTTCTTTCTTGGTTAATTTGGGGAATTGCCAACAGTTTAGGAATTTATACCCACTATTTTTTCTTACTTTCCTTGGTTGCTCAAATGATCATTCTCTTTATTTTCTTAGTTCGGGAATCACCGCGACGTTTATTCTTGCTTTTTGGGATGACGGGAGGCGTAATTTTAAGTTATTTACCATGGCTTCCTACTCTCATCACCCATATTTATAGCCCCAAGACAGATTGGTTACCAAGTTTTGATTGGTTTGCCCCCATTTATCAATTAATTCTCGGTTTGATTATCATGGTAGTGACGTTTCCTATCGAAAATCAACCCACTACAATTCAAATCATTTCTGCTTTAGTGATGCTAGGTTTGAGTGGTTGGTTACTCTATCATTTCAGTCTGGGCTATCGGAAATTATTAAAAGATCGAGTCACTCAGAAAGTGACGTTGGCTTTATCTTTATATCTTGTTCTGGTCTTGTTGCAATTTTTAGTAATTATCTATGGATTAGAAAAAAACATCGCGATCGCGCCTCGCTATAATTACGTTTATTATCCCGCAATTGCCTCACTGTTAGGGGCAAGTTTAAGCGCCCGAAGCGAACAGATTCATCCTGCTCTCTCTCGAAAACTGTTTAGTATTGTGGGAATCATCGGAATAACAAGTTGTTTATTTGTCGTCTGGAATCTTTTCTTTCTTAAACCTTATTTTCCCGAAAAAAACGGCTCAACGATTTAATCAATATTCAGAACCCATGTTAATTGTAATGGGGTATCAAGATGAGATGGATTTAGCCATTGGATTAAGTTATGGTTTAGCATTAAATGAGATTCGAGATCCAGCTTTAAGCAGCAAATTTATTTTTTTAGATCGTCGTCAGGGATATCAGCGAATTTGGGAAAAAGTCAGGGAATTAGATTTAGAGGTGTCGCAAGTGTGGGTGATTGGAACTGGTTTAAAGCAAGTTCATTTTCCCAAACAATTAGGGATTGACCAGAGTCGAAATTGTCAGCGCGATCGCGATAATTATTATCGGATTGGGATTCCCTATCAACGGTATCAGTGTTAAATCAAGCGCGATCTAATCTCGAAAATGGACTGATTTCAGATTCCATTGACACCAATAATCAGTAGTTGTTACTTGAGAGAGTTCGCTGGGATTATGAATAAGTAGATCTGGCTGACAACTGTGTAAGGCGGTTGCAGAATTATAGCCCCAACTGACAGCAATCATTCTCACCCCGCTTTTCCGTGCTGCTTCAATATCCCGAGTTTCATCGCCCACGTAAATGGCTACTTGCGAAGAAAACTTTTTTTGGCGGAGTAAGCGTTGAATAACTTTATGTTTTCCCAATAAGTGAAAACTACTCTCAACAAAATTAAAGTAATGTAACAGCCCATGCTGTCTTAAAAATTGAATCGCATTTTCTTCTGAGTTCGAGGTGATAATACCTAATTGAAATTGATGGGATTTCAAGGCTTCTAAAGTCTCTTCAATTCCTGAAATTGGCTGAATATTAGGAATTTCTTGTTTCAATTCTTGTTTGACTCGTTGAATTAAAAAGGGAAGTTTCCACCAAGAAACCCGAGATTGTTTTAAGATTTCTCGGGTGGTTAAATTTTCATAACGAGCAATTTCGGATTCACTCAAGGGAGAAAAACCAAATTCAGGGGCTAAGCGATTTATAATCGCAATGACAGCTTCTTTCGTATCGGCAATTGTTCCATCAAAATCAAAAATAATAACTGGAGTATTCATAGTTAAAAAATGAACGGGTTCAAGTCCCATCTTTTCCCAGATTAGCACGAGCATTCCGTCGCCACATTTCTGGCTTAATCCGTCGTAGGGCTGATCCCCGCGTTTTTTGATCCCAAGTTTCTGCCGATAATTGGGCTAATTCTGCTAAATTGGGAGCAAGATGATCTGATCGGAGTTGAAAGTCTTCACAGTCCGTTTCTTGGGCAAATCTTTGATTCCATGGACAAACCTCTTGGCAAATATCACAGCCTGCAACCCAGCCCTTGAGATCGATATTTTCAGGTAACTTCTCGGCACGGTTTTCAATGGTATGGTAAGCAATACAGCGATTCGCATCCACCACAAACGGTTGCGGAAACGCATCAGTGGGACAAGCCTCTAAGCAACGGGTACAAGTGCCACAATGTTCAGTATGGGGAGAATCTGGGGTTAAAGTTAAGGTGGTTAAGACTTCCCCTAAAAACACCCAACTCCCATAGTCTCGCGTAATCACATTACTATTTTTGGCAATCCAGCCGAGTCCCGCTTGTTGCGCCCAAAACTTATCCTGCACTGGGCCCGTATCTGAATAATAGCGCGATCGCGCTTCTGGGGCTTGTTCGTCTAACCAACGCGCCAGAGCTTTCAGCTTTTTTTGCATTACTTTATGATAATCTCGTCCCCAAGCATACCGTGAGACTTTTCCCTGTTCTGAATTTTCAGGTTGAGAATGAGAGGTATAGTAATTAAGGGCAACTGCAATGACAGATTGAACATTAGGAAGACATTTTTCTAAATCAAATCGTTTCGGATTATCCATCCATTTCATATCCGCCTGATAACCCAAGGTTAACCAGTTTTTGAGGCGCGTTTGGGCTTCAATTTGTTCTTGATTATTAGCAGCAGCAATTCCCACTTTATGAAACCCAAGTGATTTGGCTTTGGCTTTGATTTGTGTACTATTTAAAGACATTTTTTGTTCTTTGTTCTTTGTTCTTTGTTCTTTGTTCTTTGTTCTTTGTTAACTGATAACTGGTCACTGATAACTGGTCACTGCTCACTGGTCACTGATAACTGCTCACTGGTTACTGATAACTGCTCACTGATCACTATTCTCAACAGACAAAAAATTACCTATGGTATATTAACGAATAATCAACCATACAGGACAATCAACTGCTGACCGTGAATACTGAGCAATGGGTTAACCAACTGCGCCGACAATTGCAACGGGCGAACTATGCCTATTATTTGCAAGATAATCCGATTATGGAAGATGAAGTGTATGATCGGCTTTATCGTGAGTTACAGGCGTTAGAAGAAAAATATCCAGAACTCATAACACCAGATAGTCCAACCCAGCGTGTGGGAGGGGGTGTTTCTGAGGGGTTTGCTTCAGTGAAGCATAATATTCCCCTTTACAGTTTAGAAAATGCCTTTGATTTGAGTGAGTTAGCACAGTGGGTCGCCCGTTGGCAAAATCAAGTTTCAGAAGAAACAACCGTTAATTATGTTTGTGAGTTAAAAATTGATGGCAATGCCCTCGCTTTAACTTATGAAAATGGTATTTTAGTCCGTGGGGTGACCCGTGGTGATGGAGAAACAGGAGAAGAAATTACTAATAATGTGCGAACCATTCGGACAATTCCCTTACGATTAGATTTAGAAAATCCGCCAGCACGAGTGGAAGTGAGAGGAGAGGCGTTTCTTCCCCGGAAAACCTTTGAAAAAATTAATCAAGCCCGCAGTGAAAACGGAGAAGCCCGATTTGCGAATCCACGAAATGCGACATCGGGAACATTACGACAACTTGATCCGAAAGTGGTGGCAAAACGTCAACTTGATTTTTTTGCTTATACCCTTTATGTAATCGATGAAAACACAACGATTAATCCCAAAACGCAAGCGGAATCTTTAGAGAGTTTGCAGGAAATGGGATTTCAGGTGAATCCGAATCATAAAATTTGTCAGTCCTTAAAACAAGTCGGGGACTATTATCAGAAATGGCAAGAAGAACGAGAAAAACTCCCTTATGAAACCGATGGCGTGGTCATTAAAATTAATTCTTATGCGCTACAAGAGAAACTGGGATTTACTCAGAAATTCCCTCGTTGGGCGATCGCGCTGAAGTTTCCCGCCGAAGAAGCCCCAACGAAGCTCAAAGAAATTACAGTTAATGTGGGACGCACTGGCGCAGTCACTCCTTTGGCTCATCTTGAACCCGTTTCTTTAGCGGGAACAACGGTGCAACGGGCAACCCTCCACAATACTGATTTTATCAATGAATTGGATGTCAGAATCGGCGATACGGTTGTGGTACGCAAAGCAGGGGATATCATTCCTGAGATTGTCCGCGTGTTACCAGAATTACGCCCAGAGTCCGCGCAGCCTTTCATAATGCCTACCGAATGCCCCGAGTGCGGGTCGCGATTAGTACGCCCAGAAGGGGAAGCAGTGACCCGTTGCGTGAATGTTTCTTGTCCTGCTATCTTACGGGGCAGTCTCGTCCATTTTGCCTCTCGGGATGCCATGGATATTAATGGACTGGGAGAGAAAATGGTGGAAAATCTCGTCAGTCAAGGTCTGGTGACATCAGTTGCCGATTTATATCACTTAACCGTTGAGCAATTGACCCAATTGGAACGAGTGGGGAAACAATCGGCTAGTAATTTAGTGAGCGCGATCGCGCAATCCAAACATCAACCTTGGTCACGGGTGTTATATGGTTTAGGCATCCGCTATGTGGGGAAAGTGAATGCAGAAACCTTAACTGAGCGTTTTTCCACCGTGGAGGAGTTAGCAAGGGCGAGTGTGGAAGACTTAAAAGCAGTGGAAGGGATTGGGGAAGAAATTGCGCGATCGGTGTATCAGTGGTTTAGAATCGAAGCCAATCAAGCCCTAGTTAAACAATTACAAGAGACGGGACTCAATTTCCAAGCCGAAGCGACAGAAACGCCCCCCGCAGAAACAACAATTGCTCAACCTTTTGCAGGGAAAAAGTTTGTTTTAACGGGAAAACTCAAACACTTGACTCGGAGTGAAGCCCAACAACTTATTGAACGCGCTGGGGGAAAAGTCAGTTCCTCGGTTAGTTCCAAAACCGATTACGTTTTAGTGGGTGACAAAGGCGGATCGAAACAAAAGAAAGCTCAAGAACTGAATATTCCTCAAATGACAGAAGATGAGTTTCAAGCACGAACAATGGGCTTATAATTTTAACATAATGATCCGATAAGGATATCACTTATGGTTAATAATCCAGATAACTCTCAGATTCAAGCTGATCTCGATGAAGCGATCCAACTGAAAAACAAGGGTCAATTGGATCAAGCTCTTAATAAAATCGAACAAATATTAATTATTTCTCCTGATCATGCCCCAACCCTCAATCAACTGGGAGCAATTCACCTCGCTAGAAAAGAATTTGAGAAAGCAATTGCAGCTTATCAAAAAAACATTGAATTCAAACCGAAGAATGCTCAGGCTTACCATGGTTTAGGGGATGCTTACTTGGGAATGAACAATTTCACAGAAGCAATTACCGCCTACCAAAAAGCCCTAGAAATTAATCCCCAGTTACCGCCTTATGTGCATAAAAAATTAGGGGATGCCTTCCAGCAAGCTGGACAAAAGCAAGCAGCAATTACCGCTTACCAAAAAGCAGTAGAACTCAATCCGAATCAAGCAGGCTTTTATAATGTTTTAGGTGATGTTTACTTGCAAACGAACAATCCCAAAGAAGCAATTACCGCCTACCAAAAAGCCCTAGAAATTAATCCCCAGTTACCGCCTTATGTGCATAAAAAACTCGGCGATGCTTTGAAACAAGGGGGACAAATAGAAGAAGCCATTGCTACTTATCAAAGCGCGATCGCGCTGAATCCAGACAAACCATGGCTTTATCATGCTTTAGGTCAGATTTATTTCCAAACCAACCAGCTAGCAGAAGCAGTGACGGCTTTCGAGACATTTGTTGAATTGAAAAATGACAACCCCAATGTTTATCAAAAGTTGGGTCAGGTGTATCACAAACAAGGCAAAGTCAAGGAAGCCTCCCAATGTTATAAAAACGCGATCGCGCTGAAACCCGAAAACCCCCAAGTCTATCGCCTCATTGGTGACCTTTTCCTCGAAAATGGACGGGAAGAGCAAGCATTGAAAGCCTACCGTCGCGCTCTTTCTCAATCCTAACTAGGGCGTGGCAATCAACTGTAAAATGCGATCTACGTTGTCCCACTCGCCAACAATCCGTCGCACTGGTTCTGGATAGAGGCGAACTAAGGTCGGAGTTGCTGAAACTTGATTTAACTCCGCCTGTTCTGGATGCTTCATAATATCGACAACTTTTAACGTATAAGAATTACTGAGTTTTTGTTCTAACAGGCGATGTAGAGTGGTGAGGGCTTCTGTTGTGCTATGGGAGTGTCCAGAGACAAATAAGCGTAAAATGTAGCTGGTAGGGGCGGGGACAGGGGATTGAGATCGGGTAGGTGCTTGCTCTAAAGGAGTCCCTCGCAGCGACTCTAAATTAACCACTAAGTCATGATTCTCCCAAAGTTGAGGAAACTGTTCGTGATAGGTTTCCATGATTCTGGGGTCACCATACCCCTCTTGCCATGGTAAAACAGTCCATTGCTGTTGAATCCCAAAAATTGCATGGAGTAGAGGTTGATAGCGTTGTACTAACGGATACACCTCACAAGACACTTGTATCCGATTGGATTTCGGATCAAGCCACTGATCCATCGTTGCCGTATAAGCAGGAACAAGAAAGTGGGGAGATTCTTTAAGATTCAGTAACTCTTTTAAACCTTCACACAGGTCAAGATGCCAACGTTTGCTTTTATCAGCATCGAACCCATAAATTAAATCTCCCCCTGGGGTAAATAAAGCAATACCTTTATAGGATTGATCATCACTCATGATTGATCATTTAAACGCGTCCACGAAGCATTTGCGCCATTTCATTGGGCGTTGGCGACCATTCGAGGGCAGTTTCTTCGCTAATTCGTCCTTCCTGATAGAGTTGAAACAGGGACTTATTCATGGTCATCATACCATCATATTCCCCATCAAGCATCAATTCGGTAATTTCGTCATATTTGCCATCCCGAATGTACTCCTTCACGGTTTCGGTGTTGATCAAAATGTCATGAAAGGCAGCCCGTTTGCCATCCGTGGTGCGACATAACCCTTGGGAAATCACCGATACTAAAGACTCCGCAATGGCAACCCGCATGGCAGGTTGTTCTTCTGGGCTATAAAGGCTTAAAATCCGTTCTAGGGTTTTCACCGCACTGTTGGTGTGTAAAGTTCCCATGACCACGTGACCCGTTTGGGCTGCTTTCAGAGCCGTGTTGACGGTTGCGCGATCGCGCATCTCCCCAATTAAAATCACGTCTGGATCTTCCCGTAAAGAGGCTTTCAAGGCGTGATCAAACTCTAGGGTGTGCATTCCCACTTCCCGTTGACGGATTAAAGCCCTCTGACTCTGATGGACGAACTCAATGGGATCTTCAATGGTGATAATATGCTTAGGCATCTCCTGATTAATATAATCCACCATTGCAGCCAACGTTGTTGACTTACCAGACCCCGTGGGACCTGTTACCAAAATCATCCCTTTGTGATAATGGCAAATATCCTTAAACACCGCCGGTAACTTCAACTGTTCCATCGTCAAAATTTTCAAAGGAATCAGTCGCAAGACCATCCCTGGCCCGTTAAGAGTATCAAACACATTAATCCGCACCCGAGCAAAATCATATTGCGTCGCCCCATCAAATTCTAAAGTGGTTTGAAACTTCTCCACTTCTTCTTCGGTGAGGATTTCATATAACCAACTCATAAACGTATTCTGGTCAGTCTCGGGATAATCGGAAGAATCCATTTCTCCCCGGTTGCGGAAACGAGGAACTTCTCCCACCCCCAAGTGAATATCGGAAAATCCCTCTTCGTTGGCTTTATTGACAATATCAGCTAACGTCGGTTGTCCTTTCGATGGCGAGGGTTTAGGCTTCGGTCGAAAGGTGGCTTTTCTTTGCCCTGAAGGGGGAGGCGGAGGGGGCATTGCTCCTTTTTTCTGTGAGGGCATTTGTTGCGTCACATCCGACTCAGTGTGGGCTTCGGTGACCTCCTCTTGTTGCCGATTTTGAGGCGTGCGAGGGGGAGGTGGAGGGGGGGAGATTACTGGGGCGAGATTGCGGTTGTCTAACCATAATTGCACTTCTTGTCCATTTAAGGCTTCTTAATTACCTATTTTGGCATCCACATTGAATATTTGTTTTCAGTTATTGGTTAATCGCAACCGAAAACGGAGTTGAACGGTTAACCAATAACCTGTCTTGCTGTTATTCTAGTCCGACCAATTTCGCACTCAATTCCCACAACCGTTGCGCTTTCGCTTCGTCTGTGGCTTCAGGGGACATTTCTTGAACAAAGGATTTCCCATCTTTTTTCTGACGATTCCCCCAACTCCAGTATGCACCAGATTGTTTGTATTCGGGATCTTTAACCACTGCTGCCACTCGTTTTCCAGCTTCTGCTTCCGAAATATACCCCCCCGTGATCTTTTTTTGGAACCAGGGGAAGATTTTCTGGAAAAGAGAATAGTGATTTCGGAATAACGGACTTTCCGCGACACAGCCAGGATAAAGGGAACTGAAGGTAATTCCTGTTGCGTCGTGATAGCGTCGGTGCAGTTCCTTCATGGTCAGCACATTGCACAGTTTACTGTCTTTGTAGGCTTTACCTGGCTTAAATTTCTTGCCATTAATCATGGAAATTGGCGCTTTAAATCCGTCTTCAAAGCCTTTGAGATCTCCTAAATCGGGCGGTGCTGGGATGGGAATTTTACCCCCGAGTTCTTTACGGTTAGCGGTTACAGTGCCGAGAATCACTAAGCGGGGATCTGGAGAATTGGATTTTTTGAGGTCTTCTAAGAGTAAATTACAGAGGAGAAAATGTCCCAGATGGTTGGTTGCTACCGTGAGTTCATAGCCATCGGGGTTGCGTTTGGGTTCTTTGAGAATCGGCATATAAACCGCAGCATTACACACCAGCGCATCTAGGGATTTGCCAGTAGAACGGAAGTTATTGACGAATTCACGAACACTGTCAAAGTTAGCCAAATCAATAGGAATCACGGTATAGCGATCTTTCGGAATTCCGACTTGTTGCGCTGCTTTTTCGCTTTTTTCCAAGTCACGACAGGCCATGACGATATCCCATTGATCGGTATCAGCAAGTGCTTTGGCGGTGTATAAACCGACCCCTGATGAAGCCCCAGTAATCACAACTGTGGAACGTTGATTGTCTGCCATATTTCTTTCCCTAACTCCGTTAAAAAATGTGAAGTTATTATCTGATTTGTGTTCAAATTTTATCGTCAGTAAAGGGGAGAACCAGCAAGACGACAACAATTATTAATTTTTTGTGAGGGTTTGGGAGAGGGTATCGGCAGCCACTTCGACCAGCGCGATCGCGTTTTCATAAAGCATTCGCGTCGGACCGATTAAGCCCACACTACCACTAGGGGCTTCTCCCTGATAGTAATTGGCGTAAATCAAGCTACAGGTTTGCATCGGTTCCAGAGGATTTTCCGAGCCAATCCTCACCGTCACGCCCCTCTCATTACTCCCTGCTTCCACCACATCAAAAATAACAGAACACAATTGCTCCTGTTCTGCTTCTAGCAAATGCAGTAAGGTTTGCACTTGTTGTAATTGGGAAAATTCCGGTTGGCGTAAGACTTCTGAAATTCCCCGCACTAGAATTTGGGAAGAGGGACGAGTTTGACAGCGTTGAATCAGTTGTTGACAAATCTCTTGCAAAAACTCACTGTCTTGTTTCCATTCTTTTTCTAATTCCACCGCTTTCAGTGTCGCCAACTCAGCAAGTGAGCAACCTTGTAATTTTTGATTTAAAAAATTTGATAATAAATCCAGTTCTTCTTCAATCCCTTCTCCGAGTGCTAATTTTTCCGCAATCCAAGGCGGAGGATCGATTAATCCCGATTGAGTTTGATAAGAGTCGGTAATAATAATGAGCATAATGCGCTGATTATCGAGAGGAACCAGTTGCAAATGCCGTAAATAAGCCGTTTGTTGCTGAGGAAAGGTAATAACTGCCATGTAACCGCTTAAGCTGGCTAAGAGTTGCGCCACGCCATAAAGGAGTGCTTCTAAACTGCCCACTTCTTCTTTAATTGCATTACTCAGCAGTTGATCCAATTGTTCCCGCAGTGCTTGATCCGGTCGCATAATTTGGTCAACATAAGTGCGATACCCAGAGTCCGACGGAATCCGTCCTGCAGAAGTATGGGGTTGATACAGTAAGCCTGCTTTTTCTAACCAGCCCATTGCGTTACGAACCGTTGCCGAACTGACGGTAAAATCATATTCGTTGACCAAGGTTTTAGAACTCACCGGTTCGACTGTGGCAACATAATGACGGATGGTTGCAGACAGAATATTTTGATGACGTTCTTTTAAGCGCATGGTTTTAAGCATGGTTACAGTTTAATAACGAGGAATAGATGAATCAATAGCAAGGGAATAAGCATCGATTCCGCCGATGATGTTTTTGACGTTGCTGAAGCCTTGTTGATTCAACCAGTAACACATTTGAGCGGAACGAATCCCGTGATGACAGATCACAAGCGTTTCTTTCTCGGTATCCAAGTGAGTGTGAATTTCTTGAGCCCAGTATTCATATTGGCTTAAAGGCAGATTGATAAACCCAGGAATTGCTGCTGTTTCCACTTCTTGCGGTTCTCTGACATCAATTAACTGAATGCTTTCGGAAGGGTTGGTTTGCAGCGCGATCGCAAGGTCTTCTACTGAGATGTGTTGAAACGGAGTATCAGCCATTTTTAAATTAACTTCAATAAATGTTTCTTCTTTAAACGGTAACCCAAGAAGAAAGCCGTTCACCTAGCCAGAGCAACATTCCCTTTCGGACACACTCAACGGTAAAATCAGCAAGGGAGTAATCATAAAAAATAACTCACTCTCCAAATTATAGTAAGCCCACATAACAGGAGGAAACGAACCGTGGCGAAAAAAACAATTGCCAGCCTCACCGAAACCGATCTTAGCGGTAAACGAGTTTTTGTCCGTGCTGATTTTAATGTTCCCCTTAGCAAAGAAGGTGAAATTACTGATGATACTCGCATTCGCGCTGCCCTCCCTACCATTCAGGATTTAATTCAAAAAAACGCTAAAGTTGTTCTTTGCAGCCACATGGGTCGTCCCAAAGGTGAAGTGAAAGAAAAATTACGTCTCACCCCTGTTGCGGAACGTCTATCTCAGCTTCTTGGACAAGAAGTGGTTAAGTGTGATGACTGTATTGGTGAGGCCGTTCAACAAAAAGTCGATGCTTTAGAAAATGGTCAAGTTGCCCTCTTAGAAAACCTCCGCTTCCACTCTGAAGAAGAAGCCAATGATCCAGAATTTAGTCAAAAACTTGCTGCCAATGCAGATGTTTATGTCAATGATGCGTTTGGTACGGCTCACCGCGCTCATGCTTCCACCGAAGGGGTAACAAAATACCTCAGCCCTTGTGTGGGTGGCTATCTCATTGAGAAAGAACTCGATTACCTCAAAAATGCCGTTGAGAACCCTCAACGTCCCTTTGCTGCTATTATTGGGGGGTCTAAGGTCTCCAGTAAAATTGGTGTTATTGAAACCTTAATTGAAAAATGTGACAAGTTAATCATCGGCGGTGGCATGATCTTCACCTTCTTTAAGGCGCGGGGAATGAGTGTTGGTAACTCTCTGGTTGAAAACGATAAACTTGAACTGGCAAAGTCCTTAGAAGCGAAAGCGAAGGAAAAAGGGGTTGAGCTTCTCTTCCCGACCGATGTCATTATTGCGGATAACTTCGCTGAAGATGCAAATACGCAAACGGTTACAGTAGAAAACATTCCCAATGGCTGGATGGGTTTAGATATTGGTCCGAACAGTGTGGAAGCCTTCAAAGAAGCCCTGGCTGACTGTAAAGGCATTATCTGGAATGGTCCGATGGGTGTCTTTGAAATGGAAGCCTTTGCCAAAGGAACAGAAGCGATTGCTCGGACTTTAGCCGAATTAACTGATAATGGCGCAATTACCATTATTGGTGGCGGTGACTCGGTTGCTGCGGTGGAAAAAGTGGGGGTTGCCGATAAAATGAGCCATATTTCCACTGGTGGTGGCGCAAGTCTCGAACTGCTAGAAGGAAAAGAACTTCCCGGGATTGTTGCTCTGAATGATGTTTAAACGAATCGTTTAGCAACTGAGTTAGGGTGGGCTGAGTCCACCCTATGACATTGACATTAAACTATAAACTTCCTGCTGCTAAATGGCTAAGTTGACGAACATTCGTAATGGATAAAGTGTTTTCTTCTTGATTTAATTCCAGCCAGCCTTTACTTTGGAATTTATGCAAAAACTTTTGTGTTTCTTCCAAATTTAGATCAGACAGATCAGCAAGATCTTGTTCGGGAAAAAGTAAAATTTCCATTCCCTCTTCTGTCGGTTTCCCATAAGTTTCTGCGAGGGAAACTAGGGTATGTGCTAATTTCACCACAGGTGGATGATGGCGTAACTGTAAGCGACTGTCCATTTGTCGCAGTCGGCGAACAGTAATTTGTAAGAGTTTATGATGCAGTTGGGCATCTTGGAAGAGGGTTTGAATAAAGCGTTGTGCAGAAATACTAATCACTTTCGTGTCACTAAGAGCAACCACTTCCGTTGCGCGAGGGGGTTCATCTAAGATTGCACTTTCACCAAAAAAGTCCCCCCGTCCTTGAATTGAGATTGTAATTGGAGTTTCGTTACACCAACGTCTTGCTTTAACCCAGCCAGACACAATGAAATATACAGCGTTTCCCCAAGATTGATCGCAGAGAATGTTTTCTCCAGCTGCAAATTCCTGCTCAATGGCAACAGAAAGTAACCAGTCTAAAGTCTCTGTTTCTGCAGCATTAAACAGGGGGAAAATCTCACTAACAATTGTACTCTCCATTAAAAGTTGCTTGCTTGATGAATGAATCACAAATTAACTAAAGCGCTGGGTGAAATTCAAATATTTTTTTAAGATTATCGATTCTTGATCAGTGCTTGCAATTGTTGACGAATTTCCTCAACTCGTTTGCGATTAACGCCTAAATCAGATTTGCCTAAACGAGAGGCAGAACGAACATGAATGACTTGGTTCACATCATCTTTATGAAATTCTACATCATCAACAAATCCCATTAATTTACTCTTAAATTCAGCATAAAGATAATTTTCAGTTTCTTCAATGATGGTGGTTCGTTCCATGTTGTTAACCACTCTTTTAATATCAGTAATCTGAGCATAAGGAAGTGGTTCAATGGCGTGTTCCGCGTCAGAACTTTGGCTAGAAACACAATTGGGAGTGTTGGGACAAGGGGTTAATTTTCCCGCTTTGACACCCAGATCGGTGGGTCGTTTTCCGGCAAACATAAGTCTTTTTTTAGGTATTCTATTCTATCAAAAATTAAGGTTTAAAGACAGGAGCAATTTCGGTGTGAGACGGGAGGGGAAATTCCATAACCGTTTGCGCGATCGCGCTCAGTTGTATGAAATGATCAACGACCGAGCTTCGGTACTGATCACGAAGATTTAAACCGAGTAAATCGGCTGTTTGTGCCACATAAGCCTCATAATCAAAGGCAGGAGGGGAAGGATAGGGTGAATTAGAATCGCTCATCATCAGCATATCACTCAACACTACGGATATTGTGCCATAGTTCCTGTGCAACTCTTCGCCTCTGAGATCTATAGCAATCCTAAATCAGTTGTAAATTCCTGCTTATGATCCCCCCTTCAATAAGAGATCATATTGCTATAGCAATCCCATAAGAATTTTAAATTAATCCCCCTACTGCTTTGGCAAAGGGGGAACGGTTAATCAACTTTTTACTCTTGACTTGTCTGATTTGCCTGTCCCATTCGTTCTGCGATACTTGGTAAATCAATCCCCGTGCTTTCTCGCAACTGTTCGGTAAAAGCTGCTAATTTTGTGGCATTCCCCCCTTTCGCTGGATCAATCACCGTTACCTTCTGCACATCAATTTCAGGAACTGTACTCACCATATTAGATAAAAGGGGTTCCAATTTCTGGAAGAGGAAAATTTCTCGGGCGTTTTCTCCCGCAGCATTCCAAGACTTGGCGAGACTGCGTAACCCTTCCGCTTGCGCTTTCCCATCCTCAATGATGCTCGCTGCTTGTCCTTTGGCTTCTGCTTGCGCCCGTTGACAGTCTGCTTCGGCGGGGGCGACCACATCCGCTTGTAACTGTTGTTCTACTTGTTTCCGTCGTTCCCGTTGTACCGCTAAATCGGCTTGAGTGCGGGCGACTTCCGCTGCAATTTCGGATTCGGCTTCCGCGATTCCCGCTTCTCTCTGAGTAAGGGCATTTTGTAAGCGACGGTTGGCTTCAGCGCGAACTTTTGCAATTTGGGCTTCCACTTGACGCAGAGAAGTATTTTTCTCGTTTTCTGTTGATTGCAATGCGGATTCGGTTTTGGTTCTCGCTTCTGCAATCCGAGCATCTCGGAGTAAATCTGCTCGTTGTTTGCGCCCAATGGAGTTAAGATAGTTTACCTCATCAGAAATGTTCTGAATTTGTAAGTTATCTAAGACTAACCCTAACTTTTGTAAGTCGTCTTCTGCTTCTTCTAATAAACTCCGAGCAAACGCCATTTTATCTTCATTCACTTGTTCTGGGGTGAGGCTCGCCAGTACCCCTCTTAAATTTCCTTCTAGGGTTTGTTGAGCAATCTTTTCAATTTGCTTTTGGCTTTTCCCTAATAACCGCTCGATCGCGTTGTGAATCGTCGGTTCTTCTCCAGCCACTTTAATATTCGCGACTCCATCCACTTTTAAAGGAATCCCCCCTTTCGAGTAAGCATTGGTCACTTTCAACTCAATAATCATGTTGGTAAGATTCATCCGAAACACTTTTTCTAACAAAGGTTTGCGGATACTACTTCCCCCTTTCACCAAGCGATAACCAACGCTTTTATCACCAGCGACGGCTTGACGAGTTCCAGCAAAAATCAAAATTTCACTGGGCTGACAAATGTAATATAAATTTTTAATCACGAGACCAATCGTTCCCGCACCGCCGAATAATAGAACCAGTAAAGTTAAAATCGCAGTCATACTTCTTCCTCCTCCATTTGGCTTGGTTCAGCAACTTCAGTCTTTTTTCCACTGAGAGTAATCCCGAGGGTTTCTTCCGATTGTTGTAAAAACTGACGAATCATTTCAGGATAGGCATTAGACAGAGACGCAAGGGCTTTACCATCGCCATTATCAATCACAGTTACTTCGCCTAAATGCAAGCGATGAGGGACTTTTGCTGCTTGTTTCAAAATCATGTCCATCTGTTGCACTAAGAATAACTCTGAAGCATCAACCCCCGTATCTTGCCAAATTTGGGCTAACATTTCGTTCACTTCGGCTGAGGCTTTGGTATCTTCAGCAAGTTTAGCTGCATTCCCTTTCGCTTGTAATTCGTCTGCTTTTTGTTTGGCTTGTGCAGGTAAAATTTCATCCACTTCTAAACGAGCCTTTTCCAGTTGCGCCCGAACCGCCTGTAATTCTTGTTGGGCGCGGGCTTTGGCTTCCTTGGCTGCTGCGGTGGTGCGTTCTTCTTCGACCCTTGCTTCTTTCTCAACTTCTGCTTTAATCCGTCGTAGTTCGTTTTCTTTTTCTTGAACTGCGGTGCGGGTTTCCGTTTCTGCAACTTCCGCTTGGCGATCGCAGTCGGCTTCAATTTGTTCGGCTTCTGCAACCGCGTTAGATTCAGCAATTTCCGCATCTCGAACAATGGTGGCAATTTGTCGCCGTCCAATAGAGTTAAGATAATCCACCTCATCCGAGACACTTTGAATTTTTAGCGTATCCAGTTGTAAGCCCAGTTTCGCTAAATCCCCACTGACATCATTGGCAATGCGGGCTGCAAATTCTAAACGGTCTTCGTTTAACTGTTCGGGTGTCAGTGTCGCCACAACGCCCCGTAAATTTCCTTCGAGGGTTTCTCTTGCCACACGGGAAATCTCACCGCGATCGCGCCCTAAAAAGCGTTCAATGGCATTTCCCACCAATGACCAATCCCCAGAAATCTTAACATTAGCAATGGCTTGAATATTGAGAGGAGTTCCTCCTTTGGCATAAGCATTGGTTACTTCAATGGGAATCGGTAAGGTGGTTAAATCCATGGTTTCCACTTGTTCCAAAATCGGAATCCTAAAAGCCCGTCCCCCATAAATCACCTTATACCCTAGTTCCTGACCATCTTGGCGTTTATATTTCCGACCCGAAATAATCAAAATTTTATTGGGATCACAAATTTGGACACAAGCATTGATCATACCCACTAAAATAATTGCAGCCACAATAACAACTGTAATTCCGAAGCCAAAACCCAAAGAATTACTATTATTGCTTTGCGCCAAAATCGGGGGGGAGGAAACTTCTATCACCGTTTCTGTTTTGAGTTCTTTGTCTAATTGCTGAACCATAATTTCAGATTTTCTCCCGTTCTATTTATTGATCCTTCAAATTATCGGTTGAGACCACCCACACTCGGTTCTCTTGACAAGAAACAACGAGAACTTCTTCTCCTTGTTGAAATTGTCGATCTTGTTCGGTCATCGCAGAAAATCCTACCCTTGACCCTTTGACAGAAAGTTGGACTTTCCCCCGACTATTGGCATCAAAGGGAATTTCTACCGTCCCGATCACACCCACTAAATCATCCGTGCGAGTAAAACTATTGGTATAATTTCCGCCTAAAACTCGCAATAACCAAGCCATTGCTGTACCAATGGTTAATCCCATAACAACCGCAATCAGAGCGATCAAGACAACGCCTAAATTCGGTTGTAACCAAGTTAAGGCTAAGCCAGTTAAGCCGAAAAAACAGATCCCAAATGTCCAAAATTTAAAGCTAAAAATTGTCAGCCAGAGTGTTTGTTGCTGAGAAGGATTACCGAGCCAAGGATTATATTTCTTTTCTCTTTTGCCTTGATTTGTTCCGAAATCAATATCATCAAAATCGGCTTCTGCATCCACATCAGCATCCATCTCAAAATCGGCTTCGGTATCAAAATCAAAGCCCTCGAAACCACCAGATACCGATAACGCAACGAAAACGCCACCAATTAAGGCACAGGCTAAATAAATAACAAGCATTATCTTTAATAAAGAGGCTTTGGTAGAAGCAGAGAAAGGCTCTCTACTCAGTTACGTTTTTACTTTAAACCAGCTTGGTCTTAAAATTGCCAAAATCATTGTGTTCGATCATACAAAAAAGCAAAATATTTATATTTCTTAATTTTTGTTCTTTGTTATTGGGTCTTGGTTCTTTGCTCGCCTCAGGAACACATTACGGAAAATTATAGGTTTTTTTAATTGCAATTCAGATGTCAAACTGTCTAAGGTAAACTAGATCAGTAACCATGGAAAGCCTTCCTATTCGTGGGTTTGATAACTGGTCACTGGTCACTGGTCACTGCTATAACTGACCGTACCTTAGTATCAAGTCGAATTAAATAGAACTCTATGCAACTTGACCGAGCAAGCGGAATTTTACTTCATCCCACCTCCTTTCCCAGTCGCTACGGAATTGGAGATTTGGGGGGAGAAGCCTATGAATTTGTTGATTTTTTAGCAGGAAGCGGACAGACTGTATGGCAAGTGCTTCCCTTGGGACCGACGGGGTTTGGAAATTCTCCTTATTTATCTTATTCAGCATTAGCGGGAAATCCTTTATTAATCAGTCCCGATAAACTCGTTGAGGAAGGGTTATTAACCCATGAAGAAGTGGATCAATTTCCCAACTTACCCGAAGAAAGAGTAGATTTTGATCGCGTGGAAGCCATCAAAATGCCCCTTCTGCGTCAAGCCTTTGAACGGTTTGCCAAACTCCCCGAAGATCAACGCGGTCCCTACCATGATTTCTGTAATCAACATAGCTATTGGGTGGAAGATTTTGCCTTCTTTATGGCGTTAAAAGAAGCCCATAATGGGATTAGCTGGCATGAATGGGAAGAAGGACTCGCCAAGCGCGATCCCAACACCCTACAAAAATGGAAAGAACATCTGGGATGGGAGATTTATTACCATAAATATCTCCAATTTGAGTTTTATCGCCAATGGCAAAACTTAAAAAACTATGCCAACGAGCGACAAATTAAGATCCTAGGCGATATTCCCATTTACGTCGCTCATGACAGCATGGCGGTTTGGGTGCACCAAGATATCTTTTGTCTGGATCCAGAAACTTGCCAACCCTCTTTAATGGCGGGTGTTCCCCCCGATTACTTCAGTGAAGGCGGACAGTTATGGGGGAATCCCGTTTATAACTGGGAACAAGTGGAAGCCAATGGGTTTGATTGGTGGTTAAATCGCTTTGAAGGGACGCTGGATTATGTAGATTTACTCCGAATCGACCATTTCCGAGGCTTTGAGTCCTTCTGGGCGGTTCCCCAAGGAGAAAAAGATGCGCGGAATGGTCATTGGGTACAAGCCCCTGGTGAGAAGTTCTTTAAGATTTTGCGGGAACGTCTCGGTGAATTGCCCATTGTCGCTGAAGATTTAGGGATTATTACTTCCAATGTGGAGGCTCTACGAGCACAGTTTAATTTCCCAGGAATGAAAGTCTTACACTTTGCCTTTGATTCGGGTCCGGAAAATCCTTATTTACCCTTTAATTATCATGACCGTAACTGTTTGGTTTATACGGGAACCCATGATAATGATACAACGGTTGGCTGGTACAAGAAGCGTAATGCGGAACAAAAAGAAACGGTGCGTCAGTTTGTTGGCGGTATTTCTTCGGAAGGGGTGCACTGGAGTTTGATTCGGGTGGCTCTAGGATCAGTGGCAAATCAGGCGATGATTCCCCTCCAAGATATTTTAGGCTTGGGGAGTGAGGCGCGGATGAATACGCCCAGTCAGTTAGGAGAAAATTGGGCGTGGCGTTATCGTCGTGATGAGTTGACGAATGAGTTGCGCGATCGATTGGGAATGTTAACCGAACTCTATGGTCGCGCTCCCAGTTAGACTAGATTAGCAGGAGTTAGGGAGTTTTTCTCCCTGCTCTCACTTGTGTTAGCTGGCATGATAAAACAAAGATAAATTTAATTCAGTTGCTGGGATGGTTAGATACAAAATATCACCTGCGGTTAAATAGGTGTTCAGCAGTTGCCAACCATGGCGAGTTTTTTTCCCAGTTTCTAAATAGAGGGGAACAAAGTTTGCTTCCATCGCGCTATCTCTAACTAACTGATGACAAAAGGGATGCTGTGGGGTAATGCGGGTCGAGAGACAAACCCACAACAAATCCCCATGTAGCCCATTCCCCAGAATTTTACCGCCCAAAGCAGCAGCAGCAAAGGCAGGGGTAGAAATATCCGTGGGACAGAGGACGTTTTGAAACTGAAAGACTTCTTGCACCGAATCGGTTAAGTCTGGGTTTTGATTGCGGACAATCACGGGAACATTGCCTTGTAAAGCCTTTGCTGTCAGCGCAATTTCAACATTCACCATATCATCACTGGTGACGGCAAAAATCGCTTCTGCTTTGCGTAAGTTGGCAGCTTCGAGGGTCGCTTCTAAATTGGCATCTTCTAAAATGAGAGGCACGCCCAACGATCGCGCAGTGTGGAGAAATCGATTTTCGCGATCGCGCTCGATGACAATCACATCATGATTATGTTGGTGCAGATATTCCATGATCCGCATTCCAATTCCCCCTAAGCCACAAATAATATAATGACCGTGCGTTGGAAGACGCGCCACATCCCAAAACTCCTTAAAGCGACTCCCCAGAACAAAATCGTTAATGAGAGCATAGCAAATGCCAATCACCCCCGCCCCCACAATCATCATGAAAGCGGTGAAAATTTTAATGAGATTATGTGCATCCTCAGCAACTTGTTCTTGTCCGCCTGCGCCTGTAATCATGCCCACAGAAAAGTAAAGCGCATCGACAATCGAGGTGTTTAAGTTGGTGGAAACATAAGTCGCCGTAGCGATAAAAATGGTAACGAGTAAACTTAAGGTTACGACAGCAACGGGACGGGCGTGGTGATGAAATAAAGGCAAACGGGTGATGGTTTTAATCAATCGCCTCAAGCGTTGACGAGAGGTTTTGCTGATCTCGGGTTGAATGCCAATCATCACGCGATCGCCCATTTTTAAGCGTTTTCCTGCAATAATCGCTGCAACTAAATTATCATCTCCATGGCGAGGTAAATAGTGAATCAACATCTGTTTGCGATTTTCCCAGAGTTCATTCAGGGGCGAGCCTAACCAAGGATGATCGGCATGAATAATTTCTTCGCGAATCGGCCAAGTTTGATGATAAAGTTCAAGTTGTCCGATGGCTTGATTCCCCATGGCAGCAAAGGCGAAAATGGGAGCAGCCAGTGAGGAAACGCTGAGACTAAAATGATTGGGAAGCATTTGATCCAACCGTTGCCCTAAACTGTGGTTATACAAGCGGTTGACAATGCGAACTTCAGGATTGAGTAAACGGGCTTGGGTGAGAATGGCAAGATTGACGGCATCATCATTTCCAGCGAGAACAAGACTTTGTGCGGATTCGATGCCCGCTTTGGTTAACGTCGTGCGCGATCGCGCATCACCGACAATAATATCTTGCTGATACTCCGATTCTGGCAAAGGATAATCACTCACCCCCGCCACAGCAACCCCTTGCTTTTGCAACAGCACAAAAATCTTGTAGCCCGTACGCCCTAAGCCACAAATAATAATCCTTGGCTTCATTCTCACCTCCTCTCCCGCCTCTTAGTTGCCAAATCCAGATTGATACGCTAGAATAGATAGTCGGGCTTGTTTTTGGATTTGCACCTGTTTTTTCCATCAGAGTAACTGCTTTCTAGTTACACTGGTTGTCCTACCCACAACCGAAATTGATTTTCGAGGGTAGCAAAAATAGCAAATTCATGATAGCTTAAGAAAGAGTGTAAAAAAATTGTAATAATTTTGAGTACAGTTACTGCTAAATTTAGACTGAATTCCGCGTGCGCGGTTTGCGTTATTCCCATCGTCAAGGTAACACGCGCGAAAAAAGGAATTGAGGAACTTTAATCAATTGGCAAGCTGAGTTGGAATTGATGATTCAAGAAAAAACACGATTCATGGAACAAAGCAGGTTAGACATTAATTTATTGCAGACAAAGTTCCTTAGTTTGAAGTCAAAGATTACGCCTTCCTATACGGAAGGCGCCTACTTTGACCGTTGATGAATAGTAACTGTATTAAAAAGTTTTTGACTAGTTAAATAATAGTGAGGTATTTCTTATGTCTGTACGTCTTTACGTGGGCAATTTACCAAAAGATACAGTAGAAAGACAAGAACTGCAAGAAGTTTTTGGCGAGGCGGATGAGTCTTTATCCATTAAAGTGATTAAAGACCGCAAAACTGGAAACTGTCGTGGGTTTGCTTTTGTCACTGTTCCTAATGATGAAAAAGCAGAAGAAATTATTGAAAAATATAATGGTCAGACCTTCCGAGAAAATGCTTTAAAGATTGAAAAAGCACAGCCTCGGAATAAAAACAAAGGTGATGAAAATGCAGCAGAAGGGGGAGAAAAAGAGGGATCAGAAGCCCGTGAATCTTCTCGTCCGACCAAGCAGAAAAACAAAGAAGGTGGATCAAAACGACGGGGGAAAGGGAATAAAAAATCCAAACAACCGGCAACGACCAGCAGTGGTAACACCTCTAACCAACCAGATCCCCGTTGGGCTGATGAACTGGCAAAACTTAAAGAAATGCTCAGTGCAGTTGAGAAATAACTCTCGTTGTTATTTGTTCTTTGGAAAAATTTAGTAACGAATTAGGAATCAATAACCAAAGTGATGTTATACCACTTTTAAAAAAGAAAGACGACCTTGTAGGGTGGGCATTGCCCACCCTACTTTTTTCATGATTAATTAGGGCTTGGAGGAAATTGCTACTTGTTGTCAAATCTGAAAGTATAATAATATGGCACGAAAAACTAGACCAATTTCGTGGATTAAAGCTGCTCGGAAAGACTTTGAGGCTTTTCCTGCTGATGTACAATTGGAAGCAAAGCGAGCCCTAACAGTAATTGCAGATGGTGTAACCCCTGATATTGCCAAGCCCTTAAAAGGTTTAGGTTCTGGTATCTCAGAGCTTGTTTTGAGAAATAGAGGCGATGCTTACCGTGTTGTCTATGCCTTACAACTTGATACAGATATCTGGATTATTCATGCTTTTCAAAAAAAATCGAAGCGAGGGATTCAAACACCGAAAGAAGAAATTGATTTAGTTCGTCAAAGATTAAAGCGTTTGAAGGAGCAACTATGACACAAGATGATCTGGACTTGGTTCGAGGTAGTGGTAATATTTTTCGTGACTTTGGCGATCAAAATGCTGATCTAGAACAATTAAGATGTTTACTAGCTGCGGAAATTATTAAAGTTCTTGATGAACAAGCACTAACTGTTCGGGAAGCAAGCCAGAGAAGTGGCTTTGCTGCAGCAGATTTCTCTAGAGTCCGTCAGGTAAATTTAGGTCGATTCACCGTTGATCATTTAATGTTGATGCTGGAACGGTTGGATCAGAAAGTGGAAGTAAGTGTTAAAGTGAAGCAACAAACTTGATTGATATCTCTTTGTTCTTTGGAAAATTTAGTAACGAATTAGGAATCAATAATCAAAGTGATGTTATACCACTTTTAAAAAAGAAAGACGACCTTGTAGGGTGGGCAGTGCCCACCCTACTTTTTTCATGATCAATTATGAAGACTTACCATTAGGAGACTGATTGTCTAACCATCCCGAAAGATGCGTGGAAAGTTGAGATAAGGATTGAGTGAGTTCGGGGGTTAATTCCACAGGTAAATTGCCACTGCGAACATGAAGATCGCGCTGGGGAAAAGGAATTTCTATCCCGCGTTCGGTAAAGAGTTTATAAATTAAAAAGTAGAGATCGCTTTTAATTTGAAATTGTTTGCGCGGTTCAGAAATCCAAGCAAGTAAATCAAAATCGAGAGAACTATCGCCAAAGCCGAGAAAAAACACATTGGGTGGCGGAATCGATAAGACATCTGTGTGATCATGAGCAGCATCAAGGAGCGTTTGGCGAACTAGTTCGACATTTGAGCCGTAAGCAACACCCGCTCGAATGCGGAGTCGAGAAACTGGGCTGCGGTGACTCCAATTGACCACTTCTGATTCTAAAAAACGAGAGTTCGGGAGAATAACGGAAACGCGATCGAGCGTGGTAATTTCAGTACTGCGGACACTAATATGTTCTACTGTTCCCACTAAATCTCCTACTTCTACAAAGTCTCCCGCTTGAATGGGGCGTTCAAAAATTAAGACTAAACCACTGACAAATTCTTTGGCAATTCCTTGAATCCCTAAACCGATTCCAACCCCTAAAACCCCTGCAAAAACAGTGAGCGAACTAATATCTAATCCCCAGATTTGCAGCAGCACCAACGCCCCAATTAAAACCAAGCTATAGTTGGCGACGAGAGCAATGGTTTCTTGTGCAGCCCGACTTAACCCCGTTAAACTCAACACTCGCAGTCGTAGGACTTGTTTAATACTCCGCGCCCCAATAAATAGGGCTGTAAATAAGGCAATGAGGATAATTAAATCGAGAACTGAGTAGGCATTATTCCCCAAGGGAAATAAATCAGAGGTGAGACTATAAACGAGGGTATCCCGCAGTTGACGGCTGAGGTGTCGCGTTTGGGGAAATAAGGTGCTAATATAGCCCAACGCAATCAGTATGATGATGCTGCGTAAAAAGTTGAGAAAGACTTGAAAGGCAATAAAACGAGTATTAGTGCTGGAAAACGGTTGAGTATGAGACTCAGCAGGTGTCTCTGATTCTCTCAGATAAGGATTAATCCAGCGTTCACAAATTAAGCCAATTGCCCAAATCAGTAAGCCCGCAATGATAATAATGAGGATTGAGGCTAATGTCATTGGCACGAGATAACTTGCTGTCCTTTCCCGTTTTGCTTGCGCGATCGCGCTTTCAAGTTGCTGTTTCCAGATTCGGGCTTGTTCGTCTAAACTCCGTCCTTGGGGTTTGTCTTCGGGTGTCACTGAAAGTAAGTGATTACCATTGATCTTTAAGACGGGTATGGTTTGACCATTATCCACCGTCACGTTAATAGTGACCTCTTCCTCTTCCTGTAAGGGTGAAATATTTTCACGAATAATCCGATTCAGAGTTCGATTCGCATCTTCAGCACGCTCTTTAGCCGTAAATTGACCCGAAGCGGTCACTTCAAAAACCACTTTCCCATCCACCAAAATGGGAGCAGAATAATTATTTTGCGCTGCTACGGGTAGGACAAATAAAGAAAAACTGAGAATAAACGTACAGATGCTCAGGAGAGCAGTTTTCACTCTTATGAGGTGCATTCTTAATTTTTGTTCATTGTTCATTGTTCATTGTTCTTTGATGACCGTCCAAAGAACGAATAACATCCACCAACTCACTGTGTCCCTCGACAAACTACAGAGAGCGAGACCAGAAAGAGTCACTAACGAGATTTGACGGTTAAAGAAGGATTAGACGGGGAACGACTTTGGCTTTGGGCGAGGGCTTTCGGCTTCAAATACAAATTTTCAATTAATGTTGCTGCACCTGCCACCCAAGGGGGAACAATCAATGCCCCTAAAATTCCCAACACTTGCGCTCCGCCAATAACAGCGAGGAGTTGATACAAGGGATGGAGACGCACGGTATTGCCAACTAATAGCGGGTCTAAAACATAAGTTTCTAGATTTTGAATCACCACAAACAACAATAACACCCATAATACCGTCCATCCCCCTTGGGCTGTAGCAACAATCAGGGCGGGAATTGAACCGAGCACGGGACCGAAAAAGGGAATTAAATTTGTAATCCCCGCGATCGCGCCTAAACCTAAAGCAAATTCCGAAATGCCAAGGATTCTTAAACTAATGCTAATTACAACCCCTAAAATCCCAGAGACTAAAACTCGCCCTTGAATATAACCTCCCATTCGTTGGGCGACGGGATGAACTTGTGCTTCTAAGCGCACATCCCAAGGAGATGGAAATAAACTGATCATCCCCTGAATTAAACGTCGCGATCCAGATAACATATAGCCCGATAAGACAACGGACAAAATAACACTGACTAAACCGCCAATAATGCCTCGGGTTACGCCATAGGAACGCACCAGCAACTGCTGACTAGAGCGAATCAGCCAACTGGTGAGGGCTTTGGTATCAAAGAGGCGATTAATCGGATCGAGACTTTCAGGATCAGTGACTCCAAAGCGGAGGGCTAAATCTTGCGCGATCAAACGAAGGCTATCAAGATAGCTGGGAAGTTTGCGGGTTAAGCGTTCAATCTGTTCCACCACAGTCGGACCAATCAAAACGCCAGCACCACTTAATCCGCCGATTAACAGTAAGTAAACCAGAATGACCGCTAAAAAGCGAGGCAGTCTCAGTCTTTCTGCAACATCAATTGCGGGGGCGAGGGCGGAAGCAAGGACAACAGAAATCATTAAGACAATGATCAGGCTTTGTAATTGCCACAATAAAACCCCCAGAAAAAATAGGGTTCCCGCCAAGATTAAAGTAGAATTCGAGATGACAACACGCTGCTCAGACATTGCACAAGTTACCGATAGGACTTTGCATTATAGTTTATCTTGATTGTTAGGCTTCTGAATTCAGGATGAAATAACAATGTCACCGCAACTACCACAGTTTAAGGATATTCAGCTTTGGGAAACTGCTTGCACTCATCGCTCCTACTTTAACGAACATCCAGAAGTGCAAGAAGATAATGAACGCTTGGAGTTTTTAGGAGATGCGGTTTTAGGCTTTTTGGTGGGGAAGTTACTTTATCAAAAATATCCCCAGATGCGAGAAGGAGAATTGAGTCGGCTCCGATCGCGCTTAGTGAATAATGAACATCAGTTAGCGGAATTTGCGTTGAGTTTAAATCTTGACCAACATCTGCGGTTGGGAAAAGGGGCGGAAAAAGAAGGCACTCGCCAAAATCCAGATGTGTTGAGTGATACGTTAGAAGCGGTGATTGGGGCGTATTTTTTAGATGCGGGAATCGAAGCAGTGGAACAATTTATTGAACCTTTATTCAGCGCGATCGCGGAACAAGTGACAGCCACCTCTGAGTTAGATCAAAATTACAAAGGGCAATTACAAGAATGGGCATTAGCTTACTGTGGTCTGATTCCCCGTTATTCTATTCGTCAAGAAACAGGCGCAGATCACGCTAAAGAATTTACAGTAGAAGTTCGTATTGGTAGCGAAGTCTATGGGGTGGGAGTGGGAGAAAGCAAGAAAACCGCAGAAAAAAGAGCAGCCAAAGCAGCTTTAGAAGCACAAAATGCAGCAGGTGGGAAAAATTAAAATGATCCAGCGCGATCGGTGTTCAGCAAAAATTGATCAATATGTTAAGCCAAGAAACAGCCCCAACCAATCTGACGGAAGAACAAAACTTCCCTTCATCACCGTAGAAGACTGGATCAAAAGTTTTGTTCTTCGTTGCTATCTTCTGGTTCTGAGAAACTCTCTTCTATGGGATCTGGGGTCGGTTCGTGACGGTGAATCCGAATTTGGTATAAGCGGGGACCATCAGCAGCAACAACCGTGAAGTCTAAGTTGTCGTAGGAAAGGGTTTCGCCCTGAGTGGGAATTTTCTGAAATTGATAGAGTAAAAACCCGCCAATGGTTTGATACTCATCCGTAATTGGTAACTCTAAGTCCAATAACTCATTAACTTCTTCGAGATTCATTTGCGCTTGGACGAGAAAGGTCTGTTCGTCCAACATTTGCAAAGCGGTTTCTTCTTCCCCAGCACCGCTACTGCTTAACTCACTGTCATCCCCAATAATTTCATCAATTAAATCCTTTAAAGTCACTAAACCCGCAGTTCCGCCAAATTCATCGACAATCATCACCATTTCTAAGCGAGAACGGCGCATGGTTCCAAGGAGTTCTCCTAATGAGGTAAATTCTGGGACAAAGCGCACGGGTCGTATCCAAGGACTAATCAGGGTCTCTGAGGTGAGGCGACCTTTGGCGAGAGGAACAGCTAATTCTTTGAAGTCAATCATCCCGATAATATCGTCTAAAGAATCGCCAGTAACGGGGTAGCGGGAGTGTCCACTACTGACTACTTCCTGGAGGACTCCTCCAAAAGTGGCATCTCGGGGAATAGAGGTGATTTTGGTTCGAGGAACCATGATTTCTTCCACCACCACTTCACTGAATTCAAAGACGTTGTTCAGTAGTTCTCGTTCTTCTGCTTCTAGTCCAATGGATTCTCGTTCCGTGGCGATAATGAGTTTCAGTTCTTCGGAGGTGACTCGGTTATACCAACTGTGGGGGCTATATTCTAAACCGACGAAGTGTAAGAGGGTTTCGGTGGAACGGTTTAAGACCCAAATGAAGGGATGGAACAGTCGGGAAATAACCAGGCTGGTGGGGGCAAACAAGCGAGCCACTTGTTCTGCATGATGAAGAGCGATGGATTTGGGAGAAAGTTCCCCTAAAATAATTTGCAGGTAGGCAATGAGGAAAAAAGCAACAGGAATCGCCACAGAATGCGCGATCGCGCTCTGCCATTCTGGAGAGACTGGAAGTTGGGTTAAGCCACTAGCCACCACCACCGCCATCGTACTTTCTCCAATCCAGCCCAAAGCCAGACTGGAAAGGGTAATTCCCAGTTGGGTGGTGGATAAAAGCCGATCTAAACGCCGTTGTAGGCTTTGCACCGCTTTTGCAGCATGATCGCCCGTTTCGACCAGTTGACTGATGCGCGATCGACGCACCGAAACCATCGAAAATTCTGCTGCTACAAAAAACGCATTAATTGCAATTAATAAAAAAACAGATAAAAGTCGCACCAGCAAATCTTGCACCGTTAGATTTGTCTCCGTTGCGACGAGCGTAAACAATAGAGAACTCAAAGCCGTGCCATCCATGTTGAGATTTGGGGTTTTTTACAGCGATTCAGTCATTCATCCATCCGTTTGAAACGGATGGACGGGGCTTACAAGCGTCGTCACCCTCGTTCCGACGACAGCCCCTCATGAATGACAAGGGAGGACTTTAGTCCTCTGTGTCTGCTAGAATAGAGCAAGCCCAAAGATGGTGAAAAACCCGTCAGGCTTATTAAAAAAAGTAGAGATACAGCTAGACTTTTGTTTAGCCAAGGTCTTTAGGGCATATTGAACGTGCCATCCTCACCTTCGCTCCGGCTTCGGGAGACTCCTTTCTAACACTCGATTTGTGATTTTAATCCATTGAGTTGTTTCGATTGGAATCCACGCGATTTTAATCCGTGGAGAGTTCAAAGGAAAGCCTTTTAAGGAGACTCAATAAAACTATCCTCATCATTGGAGGATTGGGAGGAGGCTTTTTGTCCATCTAAGGGGGTGGCTTGATCCGAGTTGCGATTCATGACCCCATTCACTTCTTGTAAAATGTCTGCTTCAGAGACAATGACAGCTTGTTTTCCCGAAGATTCATTATTTTCTCCTCTCAACTGATTTTGAGATGGTTTCACCTCGGGCTGGGACACTTCTTTCAAGGCTTCATAGCCAAGAGTATAGCCTTTCAAACCGCTAACAAGACCACTGCCAATGGTCACCAAAACAAAAATTAAAATAAAGGCTAAGGTGGAATTAAATTTGATCATTCGGAAAGTTACCGCAGATGTTAAATTATAATTAAGCGTTTCGTTTAACCAGGGTTGGCCGAGCGGTTGAGGCAGCGAACTCATAATTCGCCTTAGGCAGGTTCAACTCCTGCACCCTGGATTTTGGGACTTGTGACTACCCGAGAGCACATCGATGTCAGTTTATTCATCTAAGCTGCGATAGTCTGAAGATCCTAATGAGGTGGTGTAGGGATTTGCTAAATCTCTTGTCCGAATCGCGTCTCCACCCGCCTGTTGTTGTAGATAGTCTTTATAAATGGTGTCGAGTAACTGAGTATCCCGTACCAGTTCGTTTTCTGGGAAAGAAGAAAGCCCATTGCCTTTAACGCCACCAATCCCAAAGATCAATTGGAATTGTTCGCTAATTGAGCGATTGGTGAAAAAGTTACCCGACTCATAAGTAATGGCTTTGACGAAGAAATCGCCAAGATTATTGTAAGTAATGGCAGCACTGTGATCAGAGTGATTATGATCGGATCTAGTGGAGTTAGGATTGGCAAGAACACTAGATCCGAAGCTGGTCAAGATGAAACTGATGGCGGTTGCGACGATCAGGCGCGATCGAGAAATCATGATCAATTACCCTGCTAATTTTTGGCTTAATTTTAACAGATGCGGTGTCATCAAACTTGAGAAAATTATTTTGCTGAAGCCGATTGTGTGTACTGCAATGCTAAGGTTAGAACTTCGGAACGATCAATTGGTTTCGAGATAAAGTTGTTTGCACCGACAACCTTAGCTCGCATCCGATCCACAATCCCATCATTCCCAGTCACAATGACCACAGGAACATCTTTCAACACAGAAATTTTCCGAATTTGGCTACAGAGTTCGTAACCGTTGACATTGGGCATCATTAAGTCTAGAAAAATTAACTGCGGTTGTTTTTCCAGTAAAATCGTAATTGCCTGTACCGAGTCGCCGATGCCAATAAAGTCGTAGCCCCCTTTTGTGACCACATTATTCATTATATTACGACTTTGCTCACTATCGTCCACAAAAGCAACAAGAGGACGTTGAGATTTGACCCTCTTTTTCTGACTGGGAATTGGAGATGAAGTTGTTGCCGATTGATCTTCAGCACGCCGTTGTAATTGTTGTTTTTTAACGGTTTTTTCCTGGGGGGCGGGTGGTAAATCAGCGATCGCTGCTAAGGTAATCAGATCTTGGCGAATGTAAGGTTGCAGCGATCGCGCCAGTTTCAGAGGACTCATTTTCATCACCACCGATAAATCTCGTAACGTCCGATCACCCGTCACCAGTTTGACTAAATTCCCATAAACTTTTTCTGAAGTTTGAGCAGCCAATTCCTTTAAATTGAGAAGCTGCGGGGCTTGATTGGGAGAAACATGAGTTAACCCCATTTCTCGCCACTGCACCCAACTTTCCTGAGCTTTGTCCAAACAGGCTTGCGTTTCGACCCCCCAACTAGGAGGGACAACCATTTCTTGAGAAGGACGAACCCCTGCTTTCCAAGTTCGAGTAAAGACTTGTTTGCCACAGTGGTTCGGTTCATCAGGATAGGCTTCCTTGCTGGTACACAGGGCAATTCCCTGATGATTGAGATCAAACAGAATCTCAGTAATCATCCCCACCATAACTTTTCTCACTTGTTCCGAACTCAAAATTTTACGTTTGTGCAGGGCTAATAACAAATGGAAATCCCAACACTCATAATGATCTCCTTCTCGCAAATGTCCTTCTGAATAATGTCCTTTTAAACCATCCTGCTCACAAACATGAGCCAACTGTCTGCGCCAGCGACGACGGGGATGTTCTCCCCCACTTGCCCACAGCAATCGACCCATCCCAAAATAAAGTTGCCATTGCTGTCTGTCTGGGGTTTTTAGGGTCAGACGACCCGTAAATTGTTGTTGACTAGAAGATACAATTTCTTCTAGGAGTTCCTCTAACTCTAAAAAAGTTTTCTCTGCGATTTCTGAGTTTTTGTCCACAGTCTTTTGTTGCTGTTGCCCATTTAATTGATCTTTTGTCATCATGGCTTAATTTTTACCTCCCTTGCTACTTTTGAGATCACAGACGTGAAGGATATTCTTTGCTTTCTCCTTTCCCATCAGGTCGAGTTTTTCTTGATGATTTCTTTTCCTAGTGGAGATAACATTAACGTTTCTTTTTTTTCTCAACCACCTTGAACAAAGAACAAAAATTTAGAATGTACTTCCTGAGAGTAAAAACCGCTATACTTAGTTGGATTTACTTATTTTTGTAACCCTCAATCTGTTATAATTTGTCATTTTTATGAGTCTGAATGCGTTCTGACTGCATCGGTTGTTTTGTTGTTTAGTAAACTAATAATATTTTTATCCATAATAAGGATAAGAAAATTGTAATTGCAAAGTAAAGTCTTTTTAATAAAAATTTAATAATAATTATGAGAACTTGGGTAAGTTTACTGCTGTCCTTTAATGATTAAATAAGTTAAATTAGGGACTAGATTGCCTGTATTTTAAACGCAAAACCACCGTTCATGACTCAGTCTCAGTCGATTCGTCAACGAGATACAATTACTCTCGCCAAACAAGGAGAACCCGAACTACTAGAAACCTTCCTCAACTACAAGCTGAAACCGAAAGGAATCTCAGCACGAGTGAGAAAAAAACAACGTCATCTTTTAGTGCTCTTGGAAGGCATAGAAGTTTGTCCCAACGAAGAGCAGATGATGAAACTGCTTCGACAAATTGCAAGCAAACTAGATCCCAAAAAAGTCGAAAAAATTCGGGTTTGTGGTCAGCAAAAAGGAGATGATATTCCCAACTGGCTGCAGATTATTGAAACTGGAGAATCGACAGCAGCACAAGGTGATCTAAAAGGGTGGCTAGATTCTGTAAAAATCACTCCCTCTTTATTATCTCAAACCGAAGGAGACCCCAATTCTGACGCACAAACAGGACAACGATTTTTGCGGTTTCATTTGGGAGCAGAAGATACAGCACTGCTTGCAGTTAATGCCGTGAAAGAAGTCCTCAGTGTTTCGGGAGAAAAGATATTGCCAGTTCCTGATGTTGCTTCTAGTGTGTTAGGGCTTCATAACTGGCGGGGTGAGATGTTATGGGTGGTTGACTTAAATGACTTACTGGGCTTTTCCGCCCTCTGGGAAATTGAAAATATAGCAGCTAACATTAATGTCATTGTTCTCCAAGTGGAACAACAAGAAATTGGAATTGCAGTTCGTCAAGTGGAGACCATTGAGCAACATGACTGGCAGAAACTTCAACCTCCAGAAGGACTGTTTCCCCCACACATCTTGTCTTATGCACAAGGATATTTAACCGAAGCCAGTAGCATTATTTTAGATGCGACGGCGCTGGTCAAAGCATTTAACCAAAACGGAAGATAAATCATAATCACAAGTCAATTTGAGGGATAATGTACACAGAAGAAACTCAATCTAACACTCCAGAAGTTGTCAATCCTAACGCTTCTAATCCTGAGCAAGAGCGGAATTTTGATGTTGGGTCGGATCTCAAGCACTTTCAGAGCAGTTTACAAAGTCTGAAGCAAGAACTGTCGAGAGTCAGGGGCTTAGAGCGAACAGAAATCTTGAATAAACTGCAACAAATTGAAAGCATTGGTCATCATTTTGAAGAATGGATCAATGAACCCAGTATTGGTAATGGGAATGGGGGAAACGGGTCAAAAACTTATTCTTCCGCCCAACGGGAACAAATTTTGGAACTGGCGCAACAAATTCAAGAGTGCCAAGAGTTACAAACGCTGTTGAATTTAGTTTGTCAGGAAACTTTGAAGATTAGCCAAGCCCAACGGTGTTTTGTCTATCAATTTGATGGGGAAGAACAAGGGAAAGTCCTTGCTGAGCGTGTCGAACGAGGTTGGACTCCTGCCAAAGGGGAAACCCTTCCTGCGACAATGTTTGGTCGCGATGAAGCTCAGGAATATTTGCAAAGCGCGATCGCTGCGATTAATGGGACTGATCGCGCCACCCCTTACCAACAACAACTGCTCGATCGCTATCAAGTGCAAAGTAGTCTCGCCCTCACACTACGCATTGACGGTAAACCCTGGGGCTTGCTGGTGGTTCACAGTTGCCAAAGCGCACAACCTTGGTCAGAAGACACCATCAATGTTCTTTATCAAATTAGTACCGAACTTGCCCTGAAACTAGCCAGTTTTGACTATCAAGAACAGGTAAAACAAGAGAAAAATCGGGAACAAACCAAAGTTGCGCTTATTTCTCGCATTCGCCAATCTCAAGACTTAGACAGTATCTTTGAAGTGGCTACTCAAGAGATTCGTCGCGCCCTACGCTGCGATCGCGTGGGAATTTATCGGTTTAATGAAGACTGGAGTGGCGGGTTTGTCGCCGAAGCTGTCACCACAGGCTGGACACCCGTGATTAACTCCGATGATCCCGCAGGGGATGTTAAAAACGACTGTAGCTTGCGGATGTTAGGGGGAGAAAGACGCGCCCGAGAAAGTGAAGACACTTATCTCCGCGATACCCAAGGCGGAGGTTATACCCAAGGGAAAAAATATAGCGTCGTCAACGACATCTATGAAATGGGCTTTCCCCGTTGCTATCTCAACCAGTTAGAAAAATACGAATGTCGCGCCTATATCAACGTTCCCATTTTCCAAGGGGAAAAACTGTGGGGCTTAATGGCTGCGTATCAAAATAGCGGACCCCGCCAGTGGACAGAAGAAGAAAAAGACTTGATGGTGGAAGTGGCTGATCCCCTCGGTGTTGCCCTCAATCAAGCCGAATATATCGAAGAACTGCAAAAACAAACCCAACGAGAAGCAGCGCAAGCTCAACAAGAAAAAACCAAAGCCAATATCATCTCTCGGATTCGGCAAACTCAAGACTTGGATCAAATTTTCCAAGTGACCACTCAAGATCTGCGGAAAGTCGTCAACGCCGATCGCGCAGTTGTTTATCAATTTAATGAAGATTGGAGTGGACAAGTCGTTGCTGAATCAGTGACAGGCGGTTGGGTTTCCCTGCTCGTAGAACAAACCAATGACGAAGTTTTAAGCAGCGATCGCACCAGCAATGACCGTTGCACCCTCCGTAAATGGTCCAGTGGCGATATTACAGACCGTGATACCTACTTACAAGAAAATCAAGGCGGAAAATACAAAGACGGCAAACGCTACACCGCCATTAACGACATTTATGAAGCCAACTTCCCCGCCTGTTACATTCAATCTCTGGAAAAATATCAAGCCCGTGCTTACATCATTGTTCCCATCTTCCAAGGGGATAATATTTGGGGCTTACTCGGAATCTACCAAAACGATGGCCCCCGCCTTTGGCAAGAAACCGAAATTGATCTCTTAGTGCAAGTCGGGGATCAACTCGCCGTTGCCCTCCAACAAGCGGAATTTGTCGAGCAACTGAAACAGAAAAACGAACAACTCGCCCAAGGGGTAGAACGGGAAAAAACCACCTCGAAAATTGTGGATCGCATTCGTCGCACCCAAGAAGTGAACGCCGTTTTCGAGAATACCACCCAAGAGATGCTGAACATCTTAAAAGCCGAACGGGTGGCGTTGTATAAGTTTTATGAGGATTGGAGCGGTGAATTTGTTGCCGAATCCGTTGCTTCGGGTTGGAAACGCCTCGTGGGAACAGATGAAGCCAGAGTGAAAGACACTTACCTCAAAGACAATGAAGGGGGACGTTACGCCCTAGGGCAGAATCATGTTGTCCCTGATATCTACAAAGAAGGCTTTGACCCCTGTCATGTGGAACTGTTAGAAACCTTCCAATGTCGCGCTTATATTCTAGTTCCCGTATTCCAAGATGATGTCTTGTGGGGCATTTTGGGCGTTTATCAAAATGGTGCGCCTCGCCAATGGCAAGACAGTGAAGTGCAACTGACCCGACAAGTGGCGACTCAGTTTGGGGTTGCTCTCAAACAAGCGCAATATCTTGAACAAATTCGGAAACAATCAGAAGAACTTGCAGAAGCAGCAGAGCGGGAACAAGCAGCATCCAAGATTGTAGATCGGATTCGTCGCACTCAAGAAGTCAAAGCCGTTTTTGATAACACCACCCAAGAAGTTCTTAATGTTCTCAAAGCCGAGCGGGTGGCGTTGTATAAGTTTTATGAAGATTGGAGCGGGGAATTTGTTGCAGAATCCGTTGCTGCGGGTTGGAAACGCCTCGTGGGAACGGATGAAGCCAGAGTAAAAGACACTTACCTCAAAGATAATGAGGGGGGACGGTACGCTTTGGGTCAAAGCCATGTTGTGCCTGATATTTATGAAGAAGGCTTTGATCCCTGCCATGTTGAACTCTTAGAAACCTTCCAATGTCGCGCTTATATTCTTGCTCCTGTTTTCCAAGACGATAAAATCTGGGGTATTTTAGGCGTTTATCAAAATAGTGCGCCTCGCCAATGGCAACAAAGTGAAGTGCAACTGACCCGACAAGTGGCGACTCAGTTTGGGGTGGCTCTCAAACAAGCACAATACTTAGAACAAATTCGCTTACAAACCGAAGAACTTGCCGAATCTGCGGAACGAGAGCAAGCCGTCTCGAAGGTGGTTGATAAAATTCGTCGCTCTCAAGATGTGAAAACCATTTTTGATACCACAACTCAAGAAGTGCGCTTGTTACTGAAAGCAGACCGCGTGGGACTCTATCAGTTTGGAGACGACTGGAGTGGGGAGTTTGTCGCTGAATCTGTGGCTACGGGTTGGCAGCCCTTAGTGGGAACTGAAAGCGCAAAAGTTAAAGATACCTACTTACAGGAAAATAAAGGCGGTCGTTACGCCCGAGGCGATAGTCATGTCGTTCCCGATATCTATCAAGAAGGGTTTGATTCCTGTCATTTAGAACTGCTAGAAACCTTCCAGTGTCGCGCTTATATTCTCGTTCCCATTTTCCAAGATGATGTCTTGTGGGGCATTTTGGGCGTTTATCAAAATGGGGAAGCCCGCCAATGGCAAGAACAAGAAGTGAAACTATTACGACAAATTGGGGTACAGTTAGGGATTGCCTTAAAACAGGCTGAGTTTTTAGCCCAAATTCGCGAACAGTCAGAACAGTTAGCACAAGCAGCAGAACGGGAACGGAAGGCAAAAGAGCTCTTACAACGACGGGCAATTGAACTCTTAACCGCAGTTCGTCCCGCTTTAGATGGAAACTTAACCGTCCGTGCGCCCGTTACTGATGATGAGTTAGGAACGATCGCGGATGCTTATAACAATACTCTCAAAGGCTTGCGTCAAATTGTCGTGCAAGTCCAAGAAGCGGTGGAAAAAGTGGGACAAACCTCCACCGAGAGTGATGAAGCCATTAATCAACTTTCGGAACGAGCAACTCAGCAGTCTCAAGCACTGACAGGAGCTTTAGACCAAGTGGAATCCATGACTCATGCAACGCAAGATGTTGCTAACAATGCCCAAGCCATTAATGAAGCGGTACAGAAATCCAATCAAACCGTGTCTTCTGGGGATGCTGCCATGAATCGGACTGTCGATGGGATTCAAGGGATTCGCGATGCGGTCTCGGAAACCAGTCGCAATATTCGTCAACTTGGGGAATCCTCCCAGAAAATTTCTCGCGTGGTTAACCTGATTAGCGACTTCTCGAAACAAACCCAGTTACTCTCCCTTAATGCGTCCATTGAGGCGACTCGCGCTGGTGAATACGGTCGTGGGTTTGCCGTGGTTGCGGATGAAGTGCGGTCTCTCGCCCGTCAGTCTGCGGATGCAACGAAAGAGATTGAAGACTTAGTGGCGGAAATTCGCAATCAAACCAGTGAAGCGATTAAAGTAACTGAACGCGCCATTGCTCAGGTTAGTGCAGGAACAAACCTGGTGCAAGAAGCCAAAGAAGAGTTAAACGCGATCGCTGCTGCAACTGGAGAAATCAGTAAACTGGTGGCAGGCATTACCGAAGCCAGTCAAGGACAACTGCAACAGTCGCAATCGGTAACCCAAACCATGCAAGAAGTAGCGGAAATTGCCAACGCGACATCCGAACAATCCAACGCCCTCTCTGCTTCCTTCAAAGAAGCCCTAGATACCGCTCAACAACTGCAAGCTGCGGTTGATAAGTTCACGATCTAGAGCAGTAACCAATTAGCAATGAACAATTACCATGATCGGTTTTTGTTCATTGTTATTTGTTCTTATAGCACTTCCCAATCTCATGAGGTACATTCTAAATTTTGGTTCTTTGTTCTTCGTTCTTTGTTATTTGTTGGTTGTTAATCAATGAACCACGAACCATGAACCATGAACATCCACCGACTCGCTTTGTACCTCAACCAACTAGGAAACGCTATGGTTCTTTGGAAATCAGAAAATGGGAAGTTTTGAAGACCTACAAATTTATCAGATCGCTGAAAAACTAGCGAATAAGATATGGTTGATTGTTTCTAAATGGGATTACTTTGCGAAAGACACCATTGGCAAGCAATTAGTGAGATCTGTAGATAGTATTGGGGCAAATATCGCTGAAGGTAATGGGCGTTACAACCATAAAGACAAGGAACGTTTTATTAAAATTGCTAGAGGATCTTTGTATGAAACACGACACTGGTTAAGACTTGCTTTTGCTCGTAATCTTTTAGCTAGGGAAGATATTGATAAAATTAAGCCATTAGTAGAAGAATTATCTCCTAAACTTAATGCTTATCTTAATTCGATAAAAAAACAACAGAATATATAGCAATTCTAAGACTGGTGAGATACATGATTAATTTTTGTTCCTCAACAGACTAAAGAAACGCTAGAACCAAGAACCAAGAACCAAGAACCAAGAACCACGAACCAAGAACCAAGAACCAAGAACGATGACTACCGATGAAGAAATCCGCCAACAGAGTTACGAACTCTTTCGTAATGAAGCCCCCGATCTCCTCGAACAGGTAGAAACGGGAATCTATAATATTCAAGAAGATCACAGCCGACCCACCGTTCACGGCTTAATGCGGGCAACTCACACCCTCAAAGGGGCTGCTGCTAATGTGGGACGGGATACCATTAAACAAATTTCTCATCATCTGGAAGATGTGTTTGGCGCACTCCTTTCTCCCAATGCTGTCTTTGATAGTGAAGTGCAAACTCTTCTGCTTGATATTTACGAATGCTTGCGAGTCGCCTATAACAACGAAATACAAGGAAATAATACAAGTGATGAGCAAAACCTGAAACGGGCGGAAGGAATTTTTGCTCAACTGCAAGATAAACTGGGGGATTGCTTTGATGAAGAACCCGCAGTGCTCTCTTCTTCTGAACTCGGGTTTGATATGACCCAATCGGTGTTTCAAGTCGGGGTCAAACAACGCATTGAACAGATTGAATCCACTTTAAATGAAACAACAGACTCACAGGAGATTGCAGAAGCGGTAAGCACTCAGATGGAAGTGTTTGTGGGCTTAGCCGAATCTTTGGGGTTAGAAGGATTTAAAGAGATTGCTCAAACGGGTCTTAAAGCCCTTCAACAGCATCCACAAGCAGCAGGTGATATTACTCAAGAGATTTTGAATAATCTTCATGAAGCCAGAGAACAGGTTTTAAATGGAGAGCGCGATCGCGGGGGAGAACCCTCAGAAATCCTCAAAGGCTTTGCTGAAGACACCTTCACCGAAACCACAGCCACCCGCGAAGACGATTCTCTCTCTCTTGAAGATACATTTGGTACTTTTGACACTAACGAGGAAGAAGATCCCTTCGCCTCATTTGCAGCAGCCTCGACATCAGAAACCGAGGTCGAACCACAACCAACTCCCGAACCAACCGCCCCACCCCAATCTCAACTTGTCCCCACTTCCGAAGAAAAACCAAAAACAGAAACCAGTCACGATCCAGAGCTAGAATCTTCTCAATTCCATCAACAAGCCAGTACCCCTCGCAATCGAGTCAGCATTCGGGTTGATTTAGAACAAGTGGAAAACCTCAATCATCTCGTTGGGGAACTTTCCATTAACCAAAACCTTTTATCACTGCGGGATGAACAATATCAATCCGCATTACAAAAACTGGGCGGTTGGCTCTCTCAACATCGACGCACCCTATTCCAACTCCGAGATAAACTTCCTGCTGAATATGCCAACAGCGACTTTGCTCAGTTCTTATACGCTTCTCTAGAAGAAAATAGCCAACTGGAACAAGCCCTGGATGATGTGAATCATCTTGCGAGATCAAATGCCACTTCAGTGGAACGAGAACAACGCCTCTCTCGTCAGCTTCGAGATGCCCTAGAAGGGGTACGAATGCTACCCATTGAGAAAGTTCTAAATCGGTTTCCGCCCATGGTGAGAAAACTCAGTCAATCTTATAACAAGGCAGTGGAACTGAAACAGAGTGGCGTACAAGTTTTAGTGGATAAAGCGATTACCGAAAATCTCTATGATGCCTTACTCCATATTGTTCGCAATGCTTTTGACCATGGTATTGAATCCCCCCAAGAACGACAACAACAAGGCAAACCAAGCACAGGACAAATTTTCATTCGTGCCTATAACCAAGGAAACCGCACCATTGTTGAGGTAAGAGACGATGGACGCGGGTTAGATGTGGAAAAAATCTGTCAACGGGCGTTAGAAAAAAATCTGATTACAACGAGCCAAGTGCAAGCAATTCGCAAATCTCCCCATCCCGAAGACCAACTGCTGCGGGTGCTTTGTGAGCCTGGTTTTTCCACTGTTGCTAACGCCACAGATCTCTCAGGGCGAGGGATTGGTTTAGATGTGGTTTATTCCCAAATGCAGAAAATTAACGGGTCTGTCACCGTTGAAAGTGAAGTTGGCGTGGGAACAACCTTTTATCTGCAAATCCGAGGCGCGTTAATGAACGCTCGTTTGTTAGTGTGTAAAGCGGGAAATGGAATGTATAGCTTTATTGCCGATGAAGTGGAACAAGTGCTGATTCCAGAGGAAGATCAAGTTAAATGGTTAGGTAGTCGCAAAGTCTTGCAATGGCGATCGCGCAAAGAAGAAAACCCGATCAGTATTCCCATTTATGGCTTAACCAACCTCTTAAACTATCAGCGCAATGCCAACTATCTTCTGCAAACCCAGACTAAGTCCGATATCGAACTCCAGCAAGAAACGACACTTCTAACAGCAGAAGAAGGCGTAACACCGCTTTTACTCATCCGCACTCCAGACGGGCTCGTCGCCTTAGAGATTGATACCATTCTCGAAGAACAAGAGTTAGTCTTAAAACCCTTCTCTATGACCGTACCACCGCCCAGTTATGCCTATGGCTGTACCATTCTTCCTGACGGTCAACTGAGTCTTGTTGTTGATGGTGCAGCCCTCCTCAACCATAGCCAAGCCCATCTCAGTAGCAGCAGTTCCCTTCTTCCCCAACGAAACCCCCAACAACCCCCAAGTCTTCCCAGTCAAAAACAAGCAGCCCTCGCTCATCAACGGCTCACCGAAGACTATACCAATCCCTATAGTGTTCATCAGACCCAAGAAGAAGATCTCAAAAGCATCCATGATGATCACTCTTCCCCGACCACTAGCAGTAAAACTCCTCTTCCCATTGATAAAGAACAATTCCGAACCTTGCTTGTGATTGATGACTCCATTACCGAGCGACAAACCCTGTCCATGATTATGCAAAAAGCAGGACATCACGTCATACAAGCCAAAGACGGTCAAGATGCCCTCGACCAATTACAACAAGGGGCAAAAGTCGATTTGATTGTCTGTGACTTAGAAATGCCTCGGATGAACGGTTTAGAATTTATTGGGGCGACCCGCCAAAATCCTGAACTTTCGCAAATTCCCGTAATTGTACTGACCTCGCGCACCCGTGATAAATACCAACGCATTGCCATGGAATTAGGCGCGTCTGATTATTTAACGAAGCCCTATTTAGACCAAGACTTACTCGGCGCAGTCGGTAAAAATCTAGAATAAATCGTGTCACTGCCAATGAGATCCCAAATCACCAAGAACCAATTAAAATGAATAATTTATCGACTCTCTCTCATAATTTTAATTTCTCTTCTTCTGATCTCAATGAGGAAAATCAAGAACTGCTCAGAGTGATTGTCTTTCCTCTGGGAGATTACTTTTTTGCCTTACCCATTAATGCCGTTTTACAAGTCATTGAAAGCCCTCCTGAACTCACTCAGCACTTTGAAGGATTTGGCTTAGTGATGTTAGAAAAACAAAGCATTACTTTGTTAAACTTACATCGCCATTTGCGCTATAAAACTGAAGCAGATCCGCAACAAACTGCTGATTTTTTAATTCTGACCCAAAGCCGTCAGGGAGAATTTTGTGGCATTCCAATTTATAGTTTACCGAATATGATGGAATTGCCTTACGATGAAATTCAACCTTTACCCACCGTCTATCGTCAAACCAATCTTTATGGCATTGCTCGTTTTGTCACTTTTGTCAAGTTTGAAGAACAAGAAAAAAAAGAAGGGATTTATCTGTTAGATGTGGATGAAGCCCTTCGGTTTCTGAGTTAAGGTCGCTGGTCAAGAAAAAAAATGCTATCCTAGTAGGGCTAAAAATTGAATTCAATTCGCACATCTAGGGCTTCGGGTGTTTCCGAATTGGAAATTCCCCCTAGGTGGAGGATAAACCCGAATAGGAGAAGCAAAAGTTATGTCCGTTATTACCCTCCGAGAATTACTCGAATCTGGTGTTCACTTTGGACACCAAACCCGTCGTTGGCATCCTGCAATGCGCCCTTATATCTACACCGCACGGAATGGGGTGCATATCATTGACTTGGTGCAAACAGCACAACTCATGGAAGAAGCCTACAGCTACCTCCAAGATGCGTCCGCGAAAGGACAAAAAGTGTTGTTTGTGGGAACGAAACGCCAAGCAGCAGGGATTATTGCTCAAGAAGCCAGTCGCTGTGGTGCATTTTATGTGAACCAACGCTGGTTAGGGGGAATGCTGACTAACTGGGAAACCATTAAAACCCGTGTGGAACGCTTGAAAGAGTTAGAGCGTCTGAAAGAAAGCGGGGCAATGGCGCGTCGTCCCAAAAAAGAAGCAGCCGTATTAGGACGGGAACTGGAAAAACTGCAAAAATATCTTGGTGGCATTAAAATGATGCGTCGCCTTCCCGATATCGTGGTCATTGTGGATCAACGTCGGGAACATAACGCCATCATGGAATGTCAGAAACTCGGTATTCCCATTATTTCTATGTTGGATACCAACTGTGACCCAGCATTAGCCGATCTTCCCATTCCCGCTAATGATGATGCGATTCGTTCGGTTAAACTAATTGTTGGCAAACTCGCCAATGCTATCTATGAGGGTCGTCATGGCGAACTCGATATGGAAACTGAAGCCGAGTATGATGAATTTGACGAAGGCATTGACACTTACCAAGAAGAAGATGACGAGGAAGAAGAAATGACCTCTGAAGCGGATTCGGAAATGGCTGCTGTGGGGGAGAGTGAAGAAGAATAATCTTTGCTTGCTGAGTCGGAAAAAAACCCTCTCTTTTTGATGCAATAACGGTGTTACACTGCTCAAAGGGCTTAGTGGTTTCACCAAGAAAAGGAAGCCAGCTTCCTCTGTCAGGGAAATTAAAGTATAAACTTTCCTGATGCCAAGCCTCAGTTTTTATGGCTGAGGCTTTGATAACTGTTTACATGACTTGTCTTATAGAAAAGGAAAAGGTGACATGGCGGAAATATCAGCAAAACTGGTTAAAGAGTTGCGCGAAAAAACCGGCGCAGGGATGATGGATTGTAAAAAAGCACTTTCTGAAAGTGATGGTGATGTAACTAAAGCCATGGAATGGTTGCGTCAAAAAGGCATCACCTCGGCAGAGAAAAAGCAAGGGCGAGCAGCAAGTGAAGGTATTATTGAAAGTTACATCCACACCGGCGGACGCATTGGTGTTTTAATTGAAGTGAACTGTGAAACTGATTTTGTTGCCCGTCGTGAGGAGTTCCAAACCATTGTTCGGGATATTGCCATGCAGGTTGCAGCCTATAGCAATGTGGAATATGTCTCCACCGATGATGTTCCGCAAGAGATTGTGGAACGAGAAAAAGAAATTGAAAAAGGGCGCGAAGATCTACAAGGCAAACCCGATAATATTAAAGAGAAAATTGTTCAAGGACGAATTGATAAACGTTTGAAAGAACTCTCTTTGTTAGATCAGCCTTTTGTGAAAGATCAAAGCATCACGGTGGATGAGTATATTAAGCAGGGAATTGCTACCCTAGGGGAAAATATTCAGGTCAGACGCTTTGCTCGTTTCGTTTTAGGTGAAGACGGAGATACAGAAGAGCAATCGACTGCAGAATAACTGCTTGTTTTTTGAAAGATCAGAGCCTATACAATGGAAGGGCAAAAGGGAGTGTTCGCGCTAACTTTTGCCTTTTTTATCAATGACCAATGACTAATGACTAATAATATATGGTTAGACCTATTCAGCAAATAGAAACGGATTTAGAAGCGTTAGAAAATCAGGTGAGCGCGATCGCGCAAAAAATTGAAACCGCCTATCAAGATTATATTGAACTTTTAGGAGAAACGCTAAAAAATCAGCTGGTCTTTTCGGTTTATCAAATTTGCACCCAAGAATATCCAGAAGGCTTTTTGAAGTTATCTTTATCAGAACAGCAGGCTTTACAAAAGAAAATTCGTGACTTAGGAAAAGAGGCAACTGCGAATTTAAAGTTAGGCGGAGAGGTCTTACAGCGTATTGAATGGAATGATGAACAAGCCCAAGCCTTAGAGGAAATGTTATCAGCAGAAGAAGAAACAGAAAATACAGAAAATACAGAAAATACAGAAAATACAGAAAATCAGTTTAATATTGAGACTTTACAAGCCTTACTCAACTCAGGACAAAAAGAGTCGGAACCCGATGATCAAACTCCACCAAAAGTGAGGGAATGGTGTCAGTTACAAGCCGAGGCGATCACGATGATTTTAGAAAATGTGTCAAGTGAGGCCAATGAAATCTTACGAAAAGCGGGAGTTTTACCGCAAGAGTTTCCCAAAGAAATGATTGATGCTGCGATTCAATCAGAAGGGACAGGTTCTATGAGTAATCGCTCTCCAGGTGTCTTACATTTGATGTTAGAACTGGAACGAAAACATCAAGACAAAAGTAGTCATCAAGATGAAGAAAATGAAGTGATTCATCTGGCGATTGTGCGGTTGCGAGTGGGAGAATTAGAGTTTGCAGCACCCAGTTTAAACACGAAACGGCGCACGTTACGTAATCTTGAACAGCAGTTACAACAACTAGATGAACAGTATCAGAAATTAACTAGAGAACGCGCGATCGCGCAAGCAGAACTCGCCTGGCGCAGCAGTTGGCACGAAGATTAAGCATAACCAGTCCCATGAGTCTAGAAACGTTTCCATTATCCAACCTTCCTCCCCTAGAAAATGGGGATCATCTCACTCGGGATGAATTTGAACGACGCTGTCACGTAATGAGTGCGGGTTATGAACAAGCGGAATTGATTGAGGGAGTAGTTTATATGCCCGCAGCGTTAAGATTTAGGAGTCACAGTCAACCACACGCTTTAATCATGGCTTGGTTATCTAGCTATTGGCTTGTGACCCCGAATGTGGAACTAGGGGATAATCCAACGGTACGGCTTGATGCCTCCAATGAACCGCAACCGGATGCTGTTTTATTATTGGCAGCTGGTGGACAAACTCGAATTAGTGAGGATGATTATATTGAAGGCGCACCCGAATTAATTGTGGAAGTGGCAGCTAGCAGCAGCGCAATCGATCTCTACGAAAAGAAAAATGCTTATGAACGGAATGGTGTGAAAGAATATTTAGTCTGGCAAGTTTTAGAACAGAAATTAGATTGGTTTTGCTTAAATAATGACCACTATTTTTTGTTAGAAAAAGATGAAACAGGGGTTATTCGATCACAAGTTTTTCCAGGTTTATGGTTAGCAGTGACTGATTTACTACAAGGCAATCGACACCAAGTGATTCAAACGTTACAACAGGGCTTAACCTCTCCAGAACATCAAGCCTTTGTTAATCAATTCCAGCCGTAAGGACTCTGGGCTTCAACCAGCAATTTCAGCAATCAAGACAGTACCATAAATAAGGAACGCGCTTAGAATAGCAGTGGGTACGACGATGACGGACACAAGCAGTCTCGACTGGGAACGCCTCCATAAAGCCCTCGCCGTCGAAGCGAAAGGAGGGTATTCTGACATCATGGGGAAACAATATCGCTTTAGTGAGTTTCTCTGTTTAACCTTTGGGAAAGTTCCGCCCCAAGCCACTCGGGAACAACAACAGCGTTGGCAAGAATTAGCCCAAGCCTTTGCCAGTTATGGGGAAAAAAGTTTAACGGAACGTCAGCAACTGGTGGTGAAAGCCAGTCGTCTCCTCAAAGATGTCCAAGAAGGAAAACAACCGCACTCTTCTCCCCAACTGCAAGTGAAGGCAAAAAATCCCGTGACTCATGGCAGTCATTATCTCGAACCCGAACAACCCCTCACCGAAGCCCCTGGTATTGGCAGAAATCACACCAAAAGCCTCTATCGTCTGGGGTTAGAAACGGTGCGGGATGTTCTGTTTTATTACCCTCGGGAACATATTGACTACGCGCAACAAGTGAATATTGGCGACTTAGTCGAAGGGGAAACAGTCACGATTGTCGGAACTGTAAAAAGCTGTAATTGTTTTACCAGTCCAAAAAATAAGAAACTGAGTATTTTTCAACTGACGATTAAAGATCGCACTGGGGAAGTGAAGTTAAGTCGCTTTTTTGCGGGAAATCGGTTTACCAATCGCGGTTGGCAAGAGAAACAAAAGAAATTATATCCGCGCAGCGCGATCGTGGCTGCATCAGGGCTGGTGAAAAAGAATAAATATGGAATTACCCTCGATAACCCCGAAATTGAACTCTTAGACTCCCCTGGAGGTGAAATTGATTCGATTAATATTGGGCGCGTGTTACCCGTTTATCCTTTAACCGAAGGCGTATCTGCGGATGTCATTCGTAAAGCTGTGATGACTGTTTTACCCGCAGCGGAAAAACTCAAAGATCCCCTTCCCTCTCACCTGCGTCAACAATATGGTTTTCTTTCCCTCCCAGAAGCGGTGAGTAACCTGCATTTTCCGCCCGACCATGATACCCTCGCCCACGCCAGAAGACGTTTGATTTTTGATGAATTTTTCTTCCTGCAACTGGGGTTTCTCAGTCGTCGTCAACAACAAAAAGAAACCCAGCAAAGTGTCATCCTCAACCCCACGGGAAAACTCATTGACCAATTTAAGGAAGTCCTCCCCTTTCAACTGACTACCGCCCAACAGCGAGTGGTGAGTGATATTCTGCAAGACTTAAATTCGGAAACCCCCATGAATCGTCTGGTGCAAGGGGATGTGGGGTCAGGGAAAACTGTGGTTGCGGTATTTGCGATTCTCGCTGCGATTCAATCGGGCTATCAAGCTGCATTAATGGCTCCCACCGAAGTCCTCGCCGAACAACATTATCGTAAACTGGTGGGTTGGTTCAACTTATTACATCTTCCCGTGGAACTGCTCACGGGATCCACGAAAACCGCCAAACGACGGGAAATTCATCAACAGTTAGCAACGGGAGAACTCCCCTTACTGGTGGGAACTCATGCCTTAATTCAAGATCCAGTGAACTTTCAACGCTTAGGCTTAGTGGTGATAGACGAACAACATCGCTTTGGGGTTCAGCAGCGATCGCGCTTACTCAATAAAGGTCATTCTCCCCATGTTCTCAGCATGACTGCAACCCCCATTCCCCGCACCCTGGCTTTAACCCTACACGGCGATTTAGATGTCTCTCAAATAGACGAACTTCCTCCAGGACGACAAGACATTCAAACCACCGCTTTATCAGGAAAAGACCGTCGCCAAGCCTATGATTTAATCCGTCGCGAAATCGCCCAAGGAAGACAGGCGTATATTGTTTTACCGTTAGTGGAAGAATCAGAAAAATTAGAGGTTCGTTCCGCCATTGAAGAACAGAAAAAATTGCAAGAAAGTATCTTTCCTGAGTTTAAGGTGGGGTTACTCCATGGGCGCATGAGTTCCCAAGAAAAAGATGAAGCGTTGAACGCCTTTCGGGAGAATGAAACCCAAGTCATTGTTTCCACAACCGTGATTGAAGTGGGCGTGGATGTTCCCAACGCAACGGTGATGTTAATTGAAAATGCGGAACGGTTTGGCTTATCGCAACTGCACCAACTGCGAGGAAGAGTGGGACGGGGAGACCATAAATCTTATTGTATTTTAGTCAGTGGCTCAAAAACCGATACCGCCAAACAACGCTTAGGAGTATTAGAACAATCTCGCGACGGCTTTTTTATCTCCGAGATGGATATGCGTTTTCGCGGACCTGGAGAAGTGCTAGGAAAACGCCAGTCGGGACTTCCTGATTTTGCTTTAGCCAGTTTAGTGGAAGATCAAGAAGTCTTAGTGTTAGCCAGAGAAGCAGCGGAGAAACTAATGTTTACGGATCAAAATTTAGAGGACTATCCCCGTTTGCAAAAAGAATTAGAACGGCGGTATTTGAAACTAATGGGCGGAACAATCCTCGCTTAATCGGGAAACTGCGCCATAAACTTTCGGTCAATCTGATCTTTCCAACGCCAAAGGAGAGGAGAATGACAGCCCAAATTTCCCCACGACGCGATCGCGCTTTCATCTCCAGTTCCAATTAAACTGAGATAATTCTTTTGCGGATGATAGGGCTTCAAAGGTTTTCCTAAAATTGTCCGTTGTAGATTCTGAAACAGGGGTTTTCCTTGTCGCACCGCAAAAACACCCGCTTTCGGACGGGGATGATTGACCATGGTTGCAATATCCCCCGCAGCAAAGACAAAGGGATGAGAAAGGGATTGTAAATAGTCATTGACGAGAATAAATCCGCGCTCATCAGTCGCTAAACCACTCTCTTTGATCCAAGTGGGTGCGCTTGCTTGTGTCACCCAAAATATCAGATCTGTTTCTAGGGTGAATCCTGATTCACAAACTAATTTATCGGGAAAAACTTCACTCACTGCTTCTCCCAAATGCAGTTTAATTCCTCGTTTTTCCAGTAAAGAGGCTAAATGTTGACGCACCCATTTCCCTTTATCCAGTAATAATTCCCTTTCTCGTTGGAATAAATGAATCGACACTTGATCGCCGAGTTGCTGGAGACGTTGCTGCATATTTAAAGCGAGTTCTACCCCACCCGCACCACCGCCAACAATCGCAAGGGTTCGCCCTTGCTGAGGGCTGGCTTCTACCGTTTCCAGAAATTGATACCAATACTGGAGAAAGACAGAAACGGGTTTTGCAGGAACTGCATAGTCTTTCGCCCCTGGAACAGTAAACATTGCAGGGGTAGAACCAATATCAATGGAAACTTTATCAAAGGTTAAAGGCGGACGATTGAGACAAAAAATCTGTTTATGCTTGAGATCTAAACCGACTGCTTGATCCGAATAAAATTCTGCTTGGGCTTGTTGAGCCAGAGGCGGTAAATTAATATGGGTTTCATCATAGGTATAGAGTCCCGCTACATGAGCGGGTAACATTCCCGAATAGGGGGTTTTTTCGGTATTACTGAGGAGTTTTAAGCGGACATCAGCGAGGGTGTGCAGTTGCCACATCCGTAGTAAAATGGCATGACTATGACCGCCACCAATGAGAACAAGATTTTGGGGTTGAGTACGCATAGATCGAAGACCAAGCCGTAGGCATCGCATGATCAATAACTGAACAACAATTACTTCTATTGTTTCTTAGAGTTTTAAATCTTGAGTGAGTTTTTTATGAGTACAAGGGAAGAAATCCCTAGCGCGATCGCGCTAGGGAGTAATTTAGGTGATTCTCAAAACATCCTGGAACAAGCGATTCACCAATTAGGAACTGATCCTGCAGTGAAGGTAAACGCGGTTTCCAGTTGGTATGAAACCCTCCCCATTGGACCTGCTCAACCCAATTATCTCAATGGCTGTGCTTTATTGACTAGTTCCTTATCCCCTGGGGAGCTCTTAGCCACTTTACTCCAAATTGAAACCGCATTTGGGCGCGTGCGCCAAGAACGTTGGGGAGCGCGTACCCTTGATTTAGATCTCCTTTTATATGATGATCAGGTAATAGAAACCGAGGACTTACAACTGCCTCATCCGCGCATGAGAGAACGGGCGTTTGTTTTAGTTCCCCTTGCTGAAATTGCCCCGAATTGGATTGATCCAGTAACAGGATGCGCGATCGCGCAACTGAAAGAAAACATCGACTGTTCTGGTGTCTTACAAAAACTTCAATAATGAATTTCTATGAATGATTCCACGCCCCAACTCCTGAAAGAACGTCTCCACTATCAAGGACGCAAGTTTAGTTTTGAAGTCAGCCATCTCCGCCTCGCCAACGGGGTAGAAGGAGAATGGGAGTGCATTCGTCATCCTGGTGGCGCATTAGCAGTCCCCGTCACCGCAGAAGGAAAATTAGTATTAGTCGATCAATATCGCATTCCCCTCAAACAACGCCTATTAGAATTTCCCGCCGGAACCGTGGAAGTAGATGAAGCCCCCGCAGAAACCATTAAACGAGAGATTGAAGAAGAAACGGGTTATCATGCAAAACAGTGGCGCGATTTAGGCAAATTTCCCCTCGCACCAGGCTACTCTGACGAATATATCTATAGTTTTTTAGCCACCGATTTAGAAAAATTAGAAACCCCACCCGCACAAGATGATGATGAAGACATTGATGTTGTGCTTTACACTCCAGAAGAATTTGAACAATTAATTCATAGTGGCGATCCGAGAGTGGATGCAAAATCAATTACCAGTTACTATCTCGCCCGTCCTTATCTTTAAACTTTGCGGAAAAAATCAACGAGGATTCTAAGCGGATCTCATATCTCGTAGGGTGGGCACTTCCCACCTTAATCTAGTTTATCGAAATGCTATTAGTCCGTGGAGAGCTCAATCAGTCTCTTCCTCAGCTTGATTATTTTCTTCATCTTCCATCGCCTGCATTGCTAACAAAATTTCTTCCTCTTGTTCGTCATATTCTTCCTCAGAAATTTCTCCTAAATCAAGGGACAATTGTAAGCTAAGTAGTCGCTTATTTAAGTTTTCTTTTTCATCTAATTCTTGATTAGCGCGTTCTAAGATTTGCTCTCCTAGCCAAGTAACACCTTCAATGGGTCCAGTAATCGGAAGCAGTAAGAGTTTAAAAACCATTTTTCTGTTATTTGTTATTTGTTCTCCGCCTCACTATAGCGTTTCCTAGTTGGTTGAGGTACAAAGCGTCGGTGGATGTTCATGGTTCGTGGTTCATTGATTAACAACCAACAAATAACAAAGAACGAAGAACCAAAATTTAGAATGTACCTCATGAGATTGGGAAGTGCTATATATTATTCTCGTAATTCAACAAAATTATAAGGAGGGGTAAAATTGTTATAACGAATTTTGAGACGCGGTGCAAATTCAGCATCAACTGTTTCCACCGCTTCGCCAAATTCGGGTTCAGACTCCCACGGAATCAGAAAAGCGGTATTATAAATCATTGTTTCAGTCAGAACATCATTTTCCTGCGTTTCCACAGCAAATGGGATTAAAGCATCTTCAAAGCGGGTGATAACTTCTTGTTTTCTCCTTTCCATTGCTTGTTCTAACGCTTGTCCAATTTGAATGACTTCATCCATACTTAAATTTTTCCCTTCTAAGTTATCCCGTCGCGCTTTTAAGTCTGGATTCTCCTCTAAAAGGGCGTTTAATTCTGCATCAGTTTCCCAATAAATCTTTAAGCTAACTTCTCGTTTTCCTTCTAATCTTTGAAATAAGAGTTGCAGCGTTTCTGATTGATGTTGAAGTAAATCTTGACTGACACTCTCCCAGTCGGGAACGACTAATCCAAATTGTAACGGAAGCAGAGTGCGGAATCCCTGTTCCATTGCTTCTTCTAAAACTTTTGTATGAGTGATTAAGTTGCGACGGCTGGCTAAATAACGAGATTGTTGGGCTTCGGAATAGAGAAAGGTGAAGCCTTCTACGGTGTGGGAGAAAATGGGTTGCTTGTCTAAGCCCTGTACTGCGATTGTTTGCGGTCCCGGTGGGGGAAAAATACCATACAAATAGAAACCTTCCGCCATAAGTTACTTCCCATTAATCGGTTGTGAGGTCAGAACGAGATGGAGTCTTGCTTGAATGAGACTGAGTTGAGCAATCCCAAGGTCAAGATTACCATCAATAACCACCCCTTTGTGGAGAATCCGATCGAGCAGTTCTAAAATAGAAGGATCATCGGAGCTTTCCCCAGGATAATATCCCCCGTTTTTGGGCATTAATGTTCCTAACTCTCCTAAGTCAACATTGAGATCTTTGGGATCAATCTCAAAGATTTCACATAAACGGATGATTTCTGCTTCGAGCCGTTGTAAACTATCCCCAGCGCGATCGAGCTCTTCTTCATTTAATAACCCTCCATCCATCCGCCGAATCACTTGCGCTTCCATTAACTGACGAATCAGTTCGGTTACGGTTAAGAGTAAGGGGGCTAACCCCGCATCTGAGTTAGACGTGGCGGGATTAAGATTAACTTGGCTGAGGTTACTTTCGTCTGCTGACACTTGCGCCTACTTCTTTTCAGAGATTTCCTTCAGATATTGTTTGCGATAATTAATATAGTTATGATGCCATTCTTGAAAACGGCGTTCACCGTCACGAACAAGCATTTGACGATATTTTTCAGAGGGAATAAATTGTTTTTTGTCAGTCATGGGAGTTTCCTCACTTTAAAAGACCAAGGCGTTTAATTTGCGCGATTTGCAGACGGACACTTGGGGGAACTACCTTCATTTTAAAGACATGACGGTAACTTGTCGCGGTTAAATTATCCTCACACTTCACGGGGGCGCGTTGCGGTTCACGGGTGCTATACGGTACTTTCTTGAGAGAAACAGGAGTGCGCTTAGACTGTAACCGATTCAAGGATTTTAAGTAACGGTTTTGGGGAATATTGCTTGCGGTTTGAATATCTTTTAAGGTGCGGGGTGGGGTCATGAGTTGTCCTCTGATTCACTGAGAAAAGACGGTTCGGGATTCGTTTCTCCTTTCAGGCGACGCAACTCTGCTTCCATATTTTCCAGTCGGTTTTGCAACGCTTGATTTTCTTCTTTCAGGAGATTGGCTTGACTGGAGAGATAAGGATCACCTTCCCACCAGTTAATCCCCAGTTCTCGGGCTTTATCCACGGAAGAAACAAGCAGTCGAATGCGAATGCTTAACAGTTCCGTTGAACCGACAGAAACGGTAATATCGCCAGCGATAACGATTCCTTTATCGAGGACTCGTTCTAAAATATCCGCAAGGCTAGAAGATTGGGTGCTATTGGTGATTCCTTTGGACTGGTAAGACTTGGGTTTATTGGTGTTCGGGTTAACCACGAGTTTTGATCGCTACGTGAGCTACAGAGTGAGAGGATTTAATCGTTTTCGGTGTTGCCAAAGGGATGAGAGAGCCGAAGATGCGGTTTTTCATCAGAGGATAAGTCTTCAGTTTCTCCTTCTACAATCACTGATGGTACATCCTCATCCTCATCTTCCACAACCAATTCTAGTTCGTACTCCCGAAAGAGTTGTTCTAAAAGACTGATGGATTCTTGGGTAGAAAGGGGACAGCGAGAGGTGAGAATGTCGTAACAAATATCTTGGAAGTCTTCGTTACTGGTTTGAACAGGAATTTCATGTTGATGACAGACTTGTGCAATCATTAAACAAGAGCGTAAACCCGAGGAATTTTCCATTTCAGCGCGATCGCGAAAGTTACGAACAAAATTGACAATCATATCGCCGTCATCTGCATTAATTCCCACTTTTTGCACAATAATCTCTCGTTGCGTTTCAAGATCGGGTTCAGGAACATTAATCGTCACCACGCGATCGAGCAGCGCATCTTGTGTTCCATGAACGCCCCAATATTCTTCGGGGTTGGAGGTAAAAATTGCCCTAAAATTCGGACTCACCCGCACATATTCAGAGCGATGGCTATCAGGGGGAAGCACTAATAATTTTTCTTCTAATGCGGATAATAAAACATTATTCACTTCTGGGGGAGAGCGATTAAACTCGTCATATACAAGGGTAAAGCCTTCTCGACACGCCATGGTCAGGCGAGAATCGACCCATTGCTGGCGCAGTTCATCTTCTTCTTTCACCACACTATGGATATAGTTATCCACAACTTTTTTGCGGGTGTAACCCGTATTACTCCCGATTAAATCAGTGCTTTTAAATTCATCATCCCCATACAACAGCATAATCGGACGATTGAGTAAATCTGCGAGGTGCATAGCTAGGGTCGTTTTACCCGTACCAGCAGGTCCACGCAAGTGAATGGAAAAGCCAGATTGAAGATAACGCCAAGCCCGACGACTAATGCGATCAATGGTTGGCGTGGAAACAAAACCTTTGGGACGAGCGTGTAAAACAGTGGTCATAAATCTATCAAATGGGTTGGCGACAGAAGAATGAGGTTATAGCAGTGATCAGTTACCACAGAACCCAGAACAAATAACTAATAACCAATAACATCTTGATTAAAAATCGGCAACAAAGGGGGTATCATCTTCAACTGTGGGTTGAGAAGCGGGATAAGCATTTGCTGCTGTTTCTCCCCAAATATAAGCGGTGAGTTGATGACGGAAGTTAGCCAGTGCTTGGGCTTGCTGTTGGGCGTTAACCGTACGGTTGCGTTGTAAGTTATTGAGCAGTTGATCGACTTGTTGAATTAAGTTTGTGTAGAACGTATTTAAATCCTCTCGCAGTTGTTGGGCTAAGGTCTGCTGTTGTTGTTGGGTTGCGTCCCGCCACTGCGCGGTACTATTTTCTAAATCTTCGTGAAATTGGATGAGGCTATTATGGAGCGCGATCGCGCTGTCTTTAATTTCCTCCGCCATCAGTTCTCGATTTAAGGTCAACTCTTGCAATTGTTTAACACTGGTTTGCGCTAACAGTTCCCGAAATTGCGCTAAATCTGCTTTCAGTTGTTTCGCTAGCACTTGCTGTTGTTGAGCGACAACGGTGCGTTGTTCATTGGCTTGTTTTAATTTTGTCGCTGTACTGGCTTCTAACTCTTCAAGAAATTGGTTTAATTCTTGCTCTAACTTTTGCGCCATTTCTTGACGGTTTTCATTCGTTCCCCTTAAAAAAGTTGCTGTATTTTGAGCTAACTTTTCCCGAAATAAATTTAATTCAGATTGTAATTGTTGAGTGTTAGCAATCCGATTTTCTTGTTGTAATTGTAAATCTCTTTGAATGCTCGAACGCGCCTGTTGGACTTCTGCTTGACGCTGACGAATTTCTGCTTGTCGTTGTTGGGCTTGTTGTTCCCACTGTTCTCGTAAAGATACCATAAGTTGAGTTTCCCGAAATAAATTAATAAATGATAGGGAAACCCAAACCCTTTGACTTGAGCCTCCCGAGAGTGATGAATAAGGAATCAATCAATTATTCTGCGGGGACAGCAGCAGAGGAAGTTAAGCCCACTGCTTCTGCATATTTGAGGTAAGTTTCGACGGAAGCAACGACAACCCGAGCTTCCACGGCGAGTAATTCAATTCCCACTAAGGAAACCCGCACCCACAAATCAACCACTACACCTTTATCTAAAATGCGATCAACGACTTCTCCTAAGCTGGAGGAAGAGTTAGTTTTTTCAACAGCCATGATTTTTCTCAGTAATTTTGACGACAAAAAATAAAGAAGTAATTTACTCCCCTATCTGTGACTATTATCATATTTTTAATTCCGATCTCTGTCAACAGTTGGGGAATGAATTAAAGATTAATTTCTTTTAAACTTTAGAGGAGGTGATCAGGTGTAAATCTTGATATTTCTACTGAACTGATTGTTATTTGGTCACTGGTAACTGGTCACTGGTCGGTTTGTACCTTGATAGACCAAGAAAAGCGATGGATCAAAATTGTATTAAAACAACATAAATTATCCAAAAAAATCACTTTAAAAATGTTATATACTTACTGTTTCTTATTTTCTCCAGAAAAAACCCTCTCCTTACCGCAGGGTTTCAAGGGAGACTTACAGATGATAGAAAAGGGCGCGATCGCTGCGGTGGTTGAACCCAATCTTCCCAAGGCAGAATTAGAAGAAGACGATCAAAAATTAGTGCAAGCAGTCGTCCATCATGATTGGGTGATTTGCGAACTGTTCCGAGGCTTGACAGTTCTTCCCCTGCGCTTTGGGACGTATTTTCGAGGGGAAGCAGATTTACGCTCTCATTTAGCTGCTTATGAAGAAAGCTACCAGCAAAAGTTAACCGCACTCACGGGAAAAGTAGAAGTGACCCTCAAACTAACCCCGATTCCTTTTTCTGAAGAAGGTTCCTCCTCAACCGCAAAAGGGAAAGCCTATTTACAAGCGAAAAAACAACGGTATCAGCAACAAAGCAATTATCAAACACAGCAACAAGAAGCCTTAGAGAAATTGCAGGAAGAAATCAAGAAAACTTATCCCCAACTGATTCATGACGAACCGAAAGAAAATACGGAACGCTTTTATTTACTAATTGACAGTCACAGCTTCTCAGTGTTTGGGGAAAAGATGGAACAATGGAAACAATTTCTATCCAGTTGGAGCATTGAAATCAGTGATCCGCTTCCGCCTTATCATTTTCTTTAATTGATGGAACAGACAATGGCATAATACAGAAAAACAATGATTTTCCTCTCGGAAACCGAAGCACATAACGATGAATAACGAACCAATTTTTCCCGAAAACTCTCCAGAAAAAGCGCAAGCCATTAGTGACAAAATTGCCTTGTGGTGGCGCGATCCAGAAAATAGTGAACTGACTCAGGAAGATCTCACACAATTGATTCAACAGTTATCGGGTCCTCCTGCGGTTTGGTCTTATCTCCCAGAAGATGAACCCTATGATTCGATGGAGGCTTGGTGTGAAGGTGAATTAGACTGTGAGCCAGATAGTTTTTTGGACAAAGTTGCATCCCTGGTCGGTGAAGAAGCGGTGAGTCCGTTGCGCGATCGACGCTTATCAGCCATTTTCCGTCCTCTCTCCTAGGAACAGGGCTTTGGTATTATTGATTTAAACCGTACATAATCGAACCAATGAGACCGACTTGCGGATCGAGAATCAGATGAATGGGAACTGCATCTAACACTGGGCTGACTCTCCCTTTGTCCTTAAAGACTTTGAGAAAACGATTGCTTTTCATCCAAGCTAAGTTTTTGGCAGCAATTCCTCCTGCAATATACAATCCGCCGTAAGGGAGTAGTTTTAAGGCGAGGTTTCCCGCCTCTGCTGCATAGGCTTCCATAAACAGTTCCATGGTTTTTTCACAAAGGCGATCGGTTGCTGCTGCTTGCGCGATCGCTGCTGCTGGATCAATCTCAGTCCGTTGTTGCTTTTCCCATTCACGGATCGTTTCTGCAACGGAAGCATTCCCTTCAGGATGAATATTAAGATCTCTGAGGGCTTGATAAATCGAGATAATCCCTTGTCCCGAGACAATTCTTTCCACAGACACCCGACTAACCTGTTTTTGCTGGCGAATATAGTTTAAAATCTGAAATTCTAACTCCGATCGCGCTGCGAAATCGGTGTGTCCTCCTTCTGTGCCAAAAATTTGATAATCCCCATTCCCTTTCGGAATCAAAAATCCTTCTCCTAAGCCAGTTCCTGCACCGATAATGGCAATGGGAGCGTCTTTTTGGGGCGTAACCCCTTGTAAGGGTTCTAACTCTTCATTTTTGATCCCTAAGACCCCATAACTCACTGCTGCAAAGTCGTTAATCAGACTCACGGCTTCAAGATTTAATTCCTGTTGCAGGCGATCCGCCTCCAAATACCAACTGAGATTTGTCAGTTGACAACTTTGCTGGATCACAGGTCCCGCGATCGCGAAACAGGCTTTTGTCGGAGTATAATCGGTTTCTCCTAAAAATTCCTGTACCATTGGCACTAAATCAGAATAGTTTTGAGAGGGATAAGTCACTTGGTGGACAGTTTGAAAATCAACTGCTTGCTTTGTGACTTCCACAAGCCGTAAGATAGTTTTAGTCCCTCCGATATCACCAGCAATGAGTAAAGTCATACTTGAGTTTTCCTAATTGAAACGAATCGTATTCTCTGTTGTTGAAAGGTGTGAGGTATCACCAGCAAGTTCAACTTCCCAACCTCCATTATTTTGCACTAATTTGGTCAAACAACAAAAGGAAGCGCGAATATTGAGTGGTTCTCCTAATAAGCCTTCTGCTGTTCCTAAAACAGAAGCGCCATGACCAACAAATAACAACTCGCCTTCAAATTCACTGGCTAGTCTTTGTGCTGTTTCTGCGGTTCTGGTTTGTACCGTTTCTTCGGTTTCTGGATATTGAGGAATTACTCGTGAGTTATAATTTAAATCAATTAAAGGATAGTGTTGAGCTAACGTTTCAGGAGAGCGAATTTCTGGGTCATGATCCATCCAACTGGGATTTAACCATTCGCCGAGTCCAGCTTCAAGTTTGATCGATAAATCTAAGATTTTTGCAATTTCATGAGCGGTTTGGACAGTGCGTAGAAAGGGGGAAGAAAAAATATGAGTAATGTTTTCCGATTGTAATCTTTTTCCCAGTTCTTGAGCTTGTTGAATTCCATCTTCTGCTAGATGTGGATCGTAACGAAGTTTTGCTGTGATAAACCAATCGGGGTTAACAAAGTCGTACCGATTACCATGCCGTGTGATCCAGATTGTTTGTGTCATATTTGAGCAAATTATGAAAAAATAATTAACAAAAGATAAATCTCTAGCAGTTTTTAATCTGTTGAGACCCAAAATAATGGAGTGTTCTTCTTTGAACACTGATCAAGGAACAAGGCACAACAATCTAAAACCCAAAAAATCGAGTATTAAATTGTGCCTCACCCAGACCAGAGATGCTATCCCTTATCTTACCAAATTAATGGGTAAGGATACAGCTTGCCTCTGCATTCTAATTTTTGATAATTCGTTTTATTAAGGCGAAATATTGTTAACTTTATAACTTAAAAAAACACCGTAAAAGTATTGACTTTTATCTTATGGACTTTGAACCGAGAATTTTAGCAGTTGATGATGTTCCTGATAACTTATTATTGTTATGTGACTTATTAGAAGAACGCGGATATCATGTCAGTATTGCTTCTAATGTACAGGTCGCTTTAAATAATATTAATAAAAACCCACCCGATTTAATTTTGCTTGACATTTGTATGCCAGGGATGAGCGGTTATCGGGTTGCCTCGCAGTTAAAATCAGATCCAAAAACAAAAGAAATTCCCATTATTTTCTTAAGTGTTTTAGAAGATGCTCACTTAAAAGTCAAAGCCTTTCGGGTCGGCGGAGCAGACTATATTACCAAGCCGTTTCAAGTGGAAGAAGTGATTGCAAGGATTGAACATCAAATCACGATTCAACAACAGAAAAATGAGCTCAAGCAATTAAAAGGACAACTGTTAGAACAAAATCAGATCTTAGAACAACGGAACTATGATTTACAGGTTTTACTGACGTTAACTAAAATTATGAATACCGCAGAGACTCTAGATAGCGCGATCGCGCAGGTGTTAACAAAACTCTGTAAAATCATTGGCTGGGATTATGGAGAAGCATGGATTTTAAATGCGGAAGGAACTGAACTAGAAAACAGCAACTCTTGGTATGCGAGTGATCCGAGCTTAGATCGGTTACATGAGAACCAAGAAGAAACAATTGTTAACGTCAAGAAGGACTTAGTTAAACAAATCGCTCAATCTCAAGAAATTCAATCCCTCGTTGATATTAAAAATATTGAGCAATTCAGTCGGTGTGATTCCTGCAAACAATTACAAAAAAACATCCAAAATCTGGGTTTAAAAACCTTATTGGGAGTGCCAATTCTTTTTCAAAGAACAGTCTTAGCTGTCTTGCTGTTTTTCTCAGATGGTTCTGAATCTGATGGTCAAACATCTCAAGTTTCACCCCTAAGTTTTGATCAATTGGAATTAATTCAATCTGTTGCTAATCAGTTAGGAACATTAATGCAGCGGTTACGCACGGAAACAGCATTGAAACAAGCCAATGAGAAACTCCAGCATTTGGTTTCTTATGATGGCTTAACCGCAATTGCAAACCGACGGCGATTTGATGAGTATTTAGATGAACAATGGCGACAAGGAAAGCGCGATCGCGCTGAGTTATCCTTAATTTTATGCGATTTAGATGCCTTCAAACGCTACAACGATACCTTAGGTCATCAAGCAGGAGACCAATGCTTACAACAAGTTGCTCAGGGGATTGAAGCAATTGTCAACCGTCCCCTTGATTTAGTCGCTCGCTATGGAGGAGAAGAAATTGCAATTTTACTTCCTAAGACCTCGCAAATAGGCGCATTTCAGTTAGCGGAAAAAATCTGCACAGCGATCAAAGAATTACAAATTTCTCATCCTGATTCCCCAGTCAGTCCTTATGTCACCATTAGCGTTGGTGTCAGTAGTATTATTCCCCGAGATGATTGTGCGCCAAAAACCTTGATTAGAATGGCTGATAATGCGCTGTATCAAGCTAAAAAATCGGGGCGCGATCGCGTGATTCTCAATAACCAGTTCACAGAAGAAATCAATCAGGATCAATAAGAAGTGACTGTTTCAGCAGACCTGATCACATTTCATGTTGTTCATAAGCAGCAACAATTCTCTGCACCAGCGGATGACGCACCACATCCCCTTGAGAGAATTCACAAACGGCGATCCCTTCCACTGATTTCAGAATGGTTAAAGCAGTGACTAAACCAGACTCTTGATGATAGGGTAAGTCGGTTTGGGTAATATCCCCTGTCACGACCATGCGTGAAGAAAAGCCGAGGCGAGTCAGTACCATTTTCATCTGCGCAGGGGTGGTATTTTGCGCCTCATCGACAATGACAAACGCATTATTAAGCGTTCGCCCTCGCATATAAGCTAAAGGCGCGATTTCAATCGTTCCTTTTGCCATTAAATCGGGAATTTTTTCGGGGTCAATCAGTTCATACAGCGCATCGTAGAGAGGACGCAGAAAGGGATTAACTTTTTCTTGTAAATCTCCAGGGAGGAAGCCTAATTTTTCTCCCGCTTCTACCGCAGGGCGGGTGAGAATAAGACGCTCGTAGTCTCCTTTTAATAAAGATTGTACCGCTAGAATTGCAGCGAGAAAAGTTTTTCCCGTTCCCGCAGGTCCCGTGCAAAAAGTAATATCGTGAGACTGAATCGCTTTAATATATTGGCGTTGGCGAAAGGTTTTAGCGCGAATTTGTTCCCCTTTGCGGGTACGCGCCAGAACATTTTGTTGTAAGTCTTGATAATCTTCTAAACGCCCTGTATCTTGGGCTTGGAAGGCGGTCATGATCTCCGCTTTGGAGATCGCTTTTCCTTCTTCCCAGTAGGGTTTGAGGGATCGCACCACCGCTAAACATCGTTCTACTGGTTTTTCTTTACCAGTGATTAACAGTTCTTGTCCCCGCATCACCAATTTTGCCCCCGTTTGTCGGGAAAGGGTTTTGAGATTGGCTTCTTGGGGACCGGCTAGCGCGATCGCGCTCTCGCTACTGGGTAATTCAATGGTTTTGACCGCCTCTGTCATCAGAATCAATTAGGAGTATTTTGGCGTTACTTAATGAGACACCGTAGTGGTGACTACAGGAGGAGTTGATCCTTACTTAAGTTCTGGTGATCGTTGATCAGCCGAACGATTGGGACTAGGTTTAGACCGTTTTTGCGGTTTTCTCTTCCCATCTTTTCCCACTGGTTTCTGGGGTCGCTCTGAGGTGGGTTTCCTCGTTTTCCCAGCCTCACTGCTTGTCTCTTTCTCCCCATAAACATCCAGATATACAGACTGTTGAACTGCTGAGGCTGCAGCGGTCAACACAGTACGCACCGCACTCAGATTTCTTCCTCCTCGCCCAAATAATTTTCCCTGATCACTTTGTTCTAACGCCAAACGAATCCAAACCCGTTGATTGTTGTTAGTCCATTCACAATCAATTCGTAAACTCTCAGGGACATCCAGTAAGGGGGTTAATAAAAACTGGACTAATTCAGCATATTGTGGCTGATGCGATGCGGGGGATGAGGAATTGACATAATTAGGCATTCACTTGTTGATACACTTGCGCTTTTTTCAAAATATGATCCACGGTTTCAGTAGGTTTTGCCCCTTGCTGCAACCGCTTGACAATAGCTGGAACATTCAGTCGAGTTTCACCTGTTCTGGGATTATAAAATCCTAATTCTTCTAAGGGGCGACCATCGCGACGGCTACTATTATTCATCGCAACAATCCGATAGCTAGCTTCTCTTTTCTTACCTAATCGCTTTAAACGCAGTTTTACCATTTTCTCCAGTGGTCAATTTTATAGTCACATCTAACAATTGTACCGAATATAGAGGCGATTGGTCTAGATGCTCTAACGACGGTTTTTAGGGGCGACGAGCATTTGATCCCGTCGGACTACCATTTCCCCACGTTGGAGAGGGTTACGTTCGACAACTGCTGCTTTTTCTGGTTTCATCACACTTTCTCCTCTCCGCCTCATGATTGATGCTTCATTTCTTTTAATTCTTGTTCCACTTCCCAATTGCGGAACTCTTCTTCTAAAGGGTCAAAGCTGCGATTATAAGCAGAAGAATAAATTTCGTCTGTATTCCAACTGCTGGTCGCCCTGGAAGTGGTTTGCTGGGTTTGCTTTACTTGCTGGGCTTTCGCTTTAACTTCTTTTTGACGCTGTCTGATCTGCTCAATCAGTGCTCGGGCTTGTCGAATTTGCTCTTTCACCCCTTTCATTTTTCCCCAGCGTTGGTTTCCGAGGCGTAACAAACTCGCTTCTTTTTCTTGGGCTGCTTGCGCTAAATCTTCACGGTTAGCTGCTCTTGCTTTATCAATGCGTTGATGCCAAAGTTTAATATCTTGAGCAAGGGAAAGAATTTCATTTTCAATTTTCTTTTCTTGCTGTTGTAGATTTAAGACTAAGCGAATCGTATCTTTTTCTTGCTCTCGTAATTGTTCTTCTAACGCTTGTAATTCTAAGTGGGGATTTTTCTTTAAAAAATCATCCAACCGCGTTTCTAAAAAATGTGTTAAATCGTCTAATAAACCCACCGCTCCGTCTCCTTACTGCACAGACATTTCTTCACCAACAAACATGACTTTTTGCTGCTCATGATTCCTAAAGGTTGCTTTTTGGTTAGCCACCGATACTAGTTTCCAGTTACTGCCAGGAATGGTTTCTTCTAGCATAATGCGTTGGGTTGCTCCTTGAACTTTTAATAACGCAGCAGAGTGTTCCCCTAATTCTAATAATCCCACTAGCCGATGAGGAGAGATTTCAGGAGTCGTTTTCGGCGTTTGTGGTTGGCTGTCCGTGGAGGGTGCTGGGGGTTGAGTTGGCGTTACTGTTTGGTTTTCCGATTGCTGGGTTTTAGCGGGTTGGGGCTGTGGACTCGGAGTGGGAGTTGGGGGGTTAGCCTTTGCCAGGGCTGGGGGAGGAGGAGGAAGCGCGGGTAAGGTAGCGACAGATTGTGGCTTTTGGGGTTGAGAGACTGGCGTTGGCTGCGGTTTCGTCTCTGGGATAATGGGGGTGACAGGTGGTTGGGCTTGGTCAATCTTCTGCTGGGCTTTGAGTTTTTCCGCAAGAGCTTGTTCTCGATCAATTTCTACCAGTGCTCGCTCCATATAATTCAGAAACTCAGGATTCGTGTCAGTGATCTGAGGCTCTTCGGGCTCTGAGTCTGCCATAGCAGCCTGAATCTCTTGTAAACTGGCTAATGAGAATTGATGATCGTCTTCGATTAAAAGCAAGCTCCCCATAAAGAGAGAACAAGATGAGAAGAAAATGATTTTGTCCAGATGGCGTGTCCAGAAAGGAGACTGGGGTGGAGGAGGTTCGGAAAATTCTTGTTCAAACTCTTCCAAGGGATCAAAGTTTACATCATGGAGGGGATCATCTCGAAAAGCAAAATTTTCAGGGTCATCCTCGTTATAGCCCCCAGAAAATGGAGTCCCAGAAACGGGGTTTCCCTGTTGAGAGTGATCATGATGTTCTCTTGATTGCAGATGCTCAAAACGGCGGTTTTTTTGTAACGCTTGATCAACTTCACTAAATAGCGTATTGATCATGAGTTCAGCATCAGATTCTAGTCTTCGCGGGGGATGAGATAGCGTCATAATTGCCTTTTGCCTTAACTTCAAAAAAGAGTGATTCACAAGGCACACAGAAAAGCAGACGGGTGAGGATTACTCTTGGTTTCAGGTTAGGTGATTTTTGGCGAAACAAAAGTGATTGTGATCGGAGCTTGATTTTATAAAATATTTTCTAACCCATACACCAATGATTTTAGTTCTGTCACTTTACGAATGGCAAGAATGACTCCAGGCATATAGGCAGCGCGATCGCTGGTATCATGACGGAGGGTATAAGTCTGACCACTTGCCCCAAAAATCACTTCTTGGTGAGCAATCAGACCTGGTAAACGAATACTGTGGATATGAATATTATCGTTCGCTAACGCCCCTCTTGCCCCCGCTAACGTTTCTTGTTCTTCCACTTGCGCTGGATTATAGGTTTTATCACCACTGAGCATTTGTGCGGTTTTAATCGCTGTTCCACTGGGAGCATCTGCTTTTTGATTATGGTGCAGTTCGATAATTTCTACGTGATCAAAGTATTTCGCAGCTTGAATTGCAGCTTGTTGCAGTAAGACAATGCCAATGGAAAAATTAGGGACAATCAGTGCACCTGTGGTTGCTTTTTCCGCAAAATCAGTCAAATCAGACAGTTGTTTATCGGTTAAGCCCGTTGTTCCCACTACGGGGCGCACTCCATACGCGATCGCGGTGCGAGTGTTTTCATAAACGCTATCAGGATGGGTAAAATCAACCATGACTCCCTGTGTGGGATACTGGGTTGCCATCACCAGCGTTCCCTGTAACTCATTGAGTAAGGGAACTTCAAGGGGACCACAACCCACGACTTCGCCAATATCTTGACCAAGATAAGCGGGATTTTGATCCACGGCCCCCACTAAAGTCATCCCTTCTGCTTCCGCAACAGCTTTGATCACTTCTCGACCCATTTTTCCAGCAGCACCATTAACGACCACTGGAATGACTGATTCCTCACTCATAACTGATGTTTCCTTTAACGACTGGTGAGCATTTTACAGGATTAGGAGAGCCAAACTCTAGCGCAAGAAACTGCTACTCAACCAAAACAGAAACAAAGTCGTTAACGCAGTAAACTGCTCTGAAGCCATTCCCGCAGCAACAACGGGGGCGAGGGCTGCACCTAAACCCACACCAATCAATAAACTAGCCAGAGTAATGAGTAAAGAACGACCCAAACGGTTTTCTTTGCGGTTTAAGAGATAAGCTGTGGCTGCAAAACCAAGGGCTAACATGACCGAAGCACTGTCACCAGAGGAGAGGGTAATCGCAACCAACAGAACAAAAATCCCCGCAGAAATTAATAAATCATTACGAGAAGGGGTATCCAAAAGTCTCTGTAGCCAGGCGGGAGAAGATGCAGGGTTCGGGGCTTGGGGTTTAGGTTTGGCTGGTTTGGCTCGTTCGGGGAAACGAATCCGTTCAGGGACTTTAATTTTTCCTTCTTGGCGGAGGCGCAACCGATCCATAATAATGGAGTCATAGGCAGCTTCTACCGCTTCTTTTTGTCGCTGATCGTCTTCGTATTCTTTAGTTAAACGAACTTTTGCTTCCTGTATCTCTTCAAAAGACGCATCTTCTGTTACGCCTAGTTGTTCATAAGGATTTTGCTCACTCATGCTTGTCTCCTTTTGTGGGGCTGATTCAACGTCATCATAACTTGAGCCAAAGAATTGCTAGACTTTGGTTTGTTCTTCTTGATCAGAGGTGGTTTTGGCGTGGGTTGATTCGCCATCAGAGACCGTTTCCGAAGCACTCGGTTCAAGCTGAGCATTCATTTTTACAGACTCATTACTTTGTGCTTTGTTGGTTTCCCGCTTAAATTCATTTTCAAATTCTTTAGAAGCATCTTGAAAACCACGGATGGCTTTGCCGAGACTACTCCCAATTTCTGGTAATTTTTTCGGACCGAAAACCAGTAACGCAATCACAAAAATCAACGCCATTTCTGGTAAGCCAATGCCAAAAACATTCATGAGAGATTCTCCAATGAGGTTTGCTACTGTCTAGTGTATCTTTTCAGTCTTTGGGTAGTTCGTACTGTTCTACGATGCGCTTGGCATATTCGGGCACATGGTCATCTAACTTCTCTGGATAGTTGCGTTTGACATATAAATAGTTCCGCGTGAAGTGAGAATCAATGGAAAAACGAGCATATTCTAAGCCTTTCGGGCCCACTTGTTCGATCACGACCCCCATTAATTTTGCTGCCCACATGGGAAGGGTCACTCCCTGATCATAGGCGGGAATACTTTGTTGGACCGCTGCTTTGCGATTGCCTTTTGAACTCACCGCTTGGGTTTCCAGTTGATCTTGAACGAGATCTAACATTTCTTTTCCGATGTCGTTGCGAACGACAATCCATTGATAACCAAACGGTGCGCCCATATAACCGACGACGAGATCGGCAAGAGAGTTGACATAATCAAAGCAACTCATGCAGGAAGGGGCAAAGACATCTTTTAATTCTTTGGTGTTGAGTCCGAAAAAGGGAACTTTTTCAATGCTGCCATCTTCATGCTTAAAGTGAACCCGAAAGTCTTGCATAAATTCGTAGTGAACCACGGTTTCGGGAGACTTACTGGTCGTTTCGAGAAATTTTTGGAGTCCTTCGCGGGTAACGTTATCCACGCAGGGCGTTCCTAAGACATAGAGTTTTTCGAGACCGAGTTTATCTTGAACCGCTCGCAACGCTTGGATTTGGCAACCGACCCCAATCACAAGGAGACGTTTGAAGCCCGATTGTTCCACTTCTTCTAGGATGGAGAGATTCGGGGAGAGAGTGGGTTTATTCACTCGCGCTGCTAAAACTTCTTCGGGAGTCCGCGCTATGATTGGCATGGGTTGGAAGCGATCTTCGGGGGTGTTTTGCACACAAACGACACCTTCCACTTTCCCTTGTTGGAGCATTTCACACGCGATCGCGCTGACAATGCCTGTCCACTGCGCTCCCTCAATCGGCTCTTTTTTTCGGGCTGCCATCATTTCTTGATGAACGCCAAAATAGAGATCGTCTTCTTTTTCTAAATCACGGCTTTGTCCATGGGCTTGGGCTTCTAAGTCTGCTATTTGCTCATGGAGAAAGGCACAGGCTTCTTTAACATAGTGGATGTAGTAGGTATCACACAACCCACATTCGCTACAAAGAGCTTTCGCGGGACGGGGACTACCAGCTTTGAGAGCTTTGGCTTTACGATGGGAAGAAACAGTACTCATCCTAAGTGTTTAATTTAATCAGCTAATGTTGAGACTCCTTTTATCAGGATAATTCACAATGGCAAGGGAAGCTAGAAGAAGGACAGACCAAGGGGAAGCAGTGACCATTGATAATATTTATTAACTGGATAGGGATTTTCAGGATTAATTGAGTAGTTTCATGGGAAAAGACAGCATCCGAACTTTATTTTTAGCGGTAATAATTGGTTTCATGAGTAGTAGTTGTGCAGCGACAAAAACCAATCAGTGCCGAGAGATTATTGAGATTGCAAATGAAACCGTAACCGAAGCAAGAACCTTAACCAATGGTGGACAAAGTAGCGATCCAGAAGCTGCTTTATTAGCTGCTGATACCATGGAACTAGCAGCAGAAGAAATGGCAAATTTAGAAATTACAGATGAACAGTTAAAACAGTACCAAAAAGATTTTATGATTCTGTACCAAGATACAGCAAGGGCAACCCGAGCCTTTGTTAAAGCTTATGAAAAAACCGATCAAAGAAAATTAAAACAAGCCCGAAAGCGGTTGCAAAAAGCCACTGCCCCAGAAAGCAAATTAGTGACAAAAATCAATCGTTATTGCGTCAAATAAATTGACAAGTAACGCCTAATAATTAACAATTAATAAGAAGCGCGTTGAATAAAGAATAACAAGTAGAGAGTATAGAGATGCAAATCCAAGCAACAGACAAAACAACCTTAACTTGGAGTGGTGATACCCTTGCTGTGGGATTATTTGTGGGTGGTGTCACTGTCACGGGTGAGCTTGCCGAATTAGATGAGAAATTAGCAGGAACAATTAAAGAACTGATTGCAGAAACCGACTTTGATGGGAAAGCAGGGAATAATGTGGTGACGCGGGTGGGTGGAGATACCCCAGTTCGTAAAATTATGTTAGTGGGTCTAGGAGAAACAGACCATTTCAAGCTGGATACGGTTCGCTTAGCAGGAAGCGCGATCGCGCGGTTAGCTAAGTCTCAACGTAGCAAAAGCCTCGCCATTAGTCTCCCCATCTTCGATAATAATCCCGCCCTTACCGCACAAGCAATCACCGAAGGCGTAACCCTCGCCCTCTATGAAGACCGTCGTTTCAAATCTGAACCAGAAGAACATCCCCTCAAACTAGAAAGCGTTGAACTGCTAGAACTGGGAAACCAAGATGCAGCCATTACCAAAGCCCAACAAATTTGTGATGGGGTCATTTTCGCGAAAGAACTAGTTGCTGCACCCGCAAACTCCCTCACCTCCGTCACCTTAGCCAACGCAGTAGAAGCAATGGCAACCGAGCACGGTTTAGAACTTGAAATTCTAGAAAAAGAAGACTGTGAAAAGCTCGGAATGGGGGCTTATCTCGGTGTTGCCCAAGCCTCGGATATTCCGCCAAAATTTATCCATCTTACTTATAAACCAGATGGAACACCTCGTCGTAAACTTGCTATTGTCGGGAAAGGTGTCACCTTTGACTCTGGGGGCTTAAACCTGAAACCTTCGGGGAGTGGCATTGAAACCATGAAAATGGATATGGGGGGTGCTGGTGCAACCTTTGGTGCAGCCAAAGCCATCGCCCAACTGAAACCTGATGTGGAAGTTCACTTCATTAGTGCAGCTACAGAGAACATGATTAGCGGTCATGCCATGCACCCAGGGGATATTCTCACCGCCTCTAATGGTAAAACCATCGAGGTGAATAATACTGATGCGGAAGGACGGTTAACCCTTGCTGATGCCCTTGTTTTCACTGAAAAATTAGGGGTTGATGCGATTGTTGATCTCGCCACTCTCACAGGGGCGTGTGTCATTGCTCTCGGTGATGATATTGCTGGCTTGTGGAGTACCGATGATCTCCTTGCAGAACAGTTAAAAACGGCTTCTGAAATTGGCGGGGAAAAAATCTGGCAAATGCCCTTAGAAGACAAGTATTTTGAAGGAATGAAGTCAGAAATTGCGGATATGACGAATGTTGGCCCCCGTCAAGGTGGTTCTATTACCGCAGCTTTATTCTTGAAACAGTTCATCCAAGAAACGCCTTGGGCGCACATAGATATTGCAGGAACTGCTTGGGCTGATAAAGAAAGTGGCGTTAATAATGCAGGTGCAACGGGTTTCCCTGTGCGGACTTTAGTGAACTGGGTGTGTAGCTAACCACAGCTATGTAACGTTTTGGAATTTGATCATCCTCTAGTTGTTCTATGATCAACAAAAAGTAGTAGGGTGGGCATTGCTCACCCTACCCTTGATGAGAGGTAAATTTGATCTAACATCTTCAGAGAGTTAGCTGATCAATGATTTTCCGCAAAACTTGTGCAGAGTCTTGTAATTGTTTTTGTTCTTGATTAGACAAGGGTAAATTAACGATTCGACTCACTCCCTGGGCATTAGTAACTGCGGGTAAACTCAAACAAATATCTTTAATGCCAACAAAATCTTCAATCAGGGTACTGACTGTTAAAATGCGGTTTTGATTGCGTAAGATTGCTTGTACGATTTGCGTTACCCCTAAGCCAATGGCGTAACTGGTTGCGCCTTTCCGTTGAATAATTTCATAGGCTGCATTTTTCACCTCTTCAAAAACGTTAATTAAATCCTCGGGAGGGGTTTCTCCTTCAAAAATGTGCCTTCCAGAAATATTCAGGGTACTCCAAACGGGAACTTCACTATCCCCATGTTCTCCGATAATATAAGCATGGACGCTACGAGGATCAAGTTGGAAATGGTGAGCCAGCAGGGAACGAAAACGGGCTGTATCTAAAACCGTTCCTGATCCTAAAACTTGGGATGGGGGTAAACCAGAGAATTTTTGCGAAACATAAGTCATCACATCCACAGGATTCGTCACAATCAGGATAATCGCTTGTGGGGCGTAACGAACCACATCTGGAATTAAACTGCGGAAAATTTCAACATTGCGAGAGACTAAATCGAGACGACTTTGTTCAGGTTTTTGTTTTGCCCCTGCGGTAATAATAACAATATCAGCATCAACGGCACTTTCAATTGTTCCCGCATCAACCTGAGTCGGTTCAACAAAGGGTAAGCCATGGGTTAAGTCCATCACTTCCCCTTTCAGCTTTTCTTGATTAACATCAATAATCACCAATTCATCCAGTGTATTTTGGATGAGGAGGGAATATGCACAAGCCATTCCCACTTGTCCTGCACCAATAATGACCCCTTTTCGGGAGGGCACACGGGAAAATTCTGTCTGGTTGTTTGGAAACTCGTAAAATAGATTATTCATCTTGATTTCTCCCGTGGGTTGTAAGTAATCTACAGTTAGTAATGATTTCCAACTTTGCGATGGTGAACTGCGGTTAAAGATTCCGGTTTGGAAACTCGCCCTTGGGTAATTTTGCTATAAACAATCCAATGATCGCTGCATTCCATTCGGCTAACTACTTCACATTCAAGGTAAGCTAATGAATCGGAGAGAATCGGAGACCCGTTATTTGCCCCTTGGGTATTAACTCCTTCAAAGCGATCGGCACCTGGTTTAAATCGCTTCAGGAAGTGTCGCATCAGATGTTGATAGTTCCCTTCTTCTAAAATATTGAGAACAAATTGATCGCCCACTTGCATTAACGCCTCGATCGCGCGATCTTTTGCTACAGCAATACTAATCCCTGGCGGATCAAAACTCGCTTGCGCCACCCAAGAGGCTAACATCGCACTTTTCAGGTCGCCTTTTTTCGCCGTGATAATATAGAGTCCACCGCTTAAGCGTCCCATGGCTTTGTCTAAATCACTATCGAGGGACTTCATCTGTTTCACGGTTTTCTCTCGCTGTAACCATTGTCCGAGGTCAGTTCCCGCTTCCTCACACAGCTTGTAAGTGCTTTCATTCGGCGTATCCGTCATCCGAATAGCGGGGAACACTTCTTTTAAGCCTAAATCCGAGAAACGAGTTTTAATGGGATCAATCGGTTCATCATCTTCGCCATAAGATTCAAAAACGCCCATGGCTTGCTTAGAAGAAACAGAAGCAAGAATCGTTCCGAGAGTTGCACTGGCTTCACTGGCTTTTTCTCCGCTTGCAGGTGGCATTCCCACCACAACAGCGTTGGATCGTTCTACTAATTCTCGCACTTCTTGTTGATCGGCTGCCAACAAGTCCATCATTTCCACATTAATACCTGTTTTCGTAATCCCATAAGCAATGGCTTGCGAAGCGCGATCGCTGTAACCATAATCGGAAACATAAAAGACAGCAACTGTCTTTTCTCCCTTGGCTTTATTCTCACTCCAGGTGCGATAACGATTAATTAATTCTTCCACGTTGTAGCGTAGAATCGGACCATGACCATTGGCGACCATCGCCACATCGCCCAGTTTTCCCATGCGTTTTAACGCCGATAAAACCGATCGCGCATTCGGTCCCATTAAACAGTCATAATAGAAGCGATAATCGGGGGAAATTGCCTCTAAATCATTATCGAGTAAGTCATCGCTACAATAGTGCATTCCAAACACATCACAGGTGAATAAAATGCCGTTTCCCCAATCATAGGTCAACATGGTATCGGGCCAATGTAAGTTTGGCGCGTTGACAAACTCTAACTCATGACCCTTTCCTAAATCGAGTTTTTCACCTGTTTTCACCACTTGACGGTCAAAAGGCTGGTGAACAAATCCTTCTAAAAACTGAATCGCCACTTTACTTCCCACAACAATGGCTTGGGGGGCGATTTCTAGAATCTCTTTCACTAAACCGCTATGATCAGGTTCAGTGTGACTAATCACCAGATAATCAATTTCTGTCGGATCAATTAAGGCTTTCAGTTGCGATAAATATTGATCGCGGAACTTTTCATGAGAGGTATCGACTAAAGCGGTTTTTTCTCCCCGAATCAGGAACGAATTGTAAGTGGTTCCATTTTGTAAACCAAATTCAATATCAAAACGATCGCGATCCCAATCTAAACAGCGAATTGCAGTGGTATCAGACGTGAGATCGGCGGTTTGAATGGTTAAACGCTTTTCTTGTACGGGTGTTGCGACCATGAGGGTCCCTCCCTGCTTTTATATTAATTTTTGTGTATATAGCACTTCCCAATCTCATGAGGTACATTCTAAATTTTGGTTCTTTGTTCTTCGTTCTTTGTTCTTCGTTCTTTGTTATTTGTTGGTTGTTAATCAATGAACCACGAACCATGAACCATGAACCATGAACATCCACCGACTCGCATTACGTACCTCAACCAACTAGGAAACGCTATATATTCAGTATCTCACACCCGTAAATGGTTCTGGAAGGAAGAGTAATATTTGCTGACGATAGAACGTTCCCAAGTGAATCAGCAATGACTCATTAGGATTAAAATACAACAATAACCATTTTCTAGAAAACAAAGTTCTGATTATGCAACTTCCCTCGCTGACATGGTTGATGACTTGGTTTGGCGGAATTTATTTATTGCTTTTAGGCTCAGTTTTTTTCTTTCTTGGAGTTGCTGATTTTAGTGTTGCTGATGATGTTTCTAATCCGTCAAAAATTAGTGTTACTGGAAGCGCGATCTCGCTAATAGTGGCGATGATTTTGGTTTTATGGATAGATAGCGTAACAACTGAAAAAGATATTTGGAAAGGAGATAAAAATGTTACCCCAGAAAACACAGCCCAAAGCAATGAAGAGTTGAATAACAGTGGCTGTTTGGGGATTAGTTCAATCTTGAATAAAATTCTGGGAACATTTTTCTATTTACTATTAGTTCCCTTACAATTTACAAAAATTGGGGAATGGTTTTATCAAATTCAATGGTTTGTATTTAGCACTTTAGACAATTGGTCTTCCCTGTTACCCATTATCCTCGCTTTTTTGTTCTTTCTTTCCTATAGTTTGCAAAAAAGTTTTGTGTATTATGTATGGCTTTTAGGAAGAATCTGTTTTTTAGGACTACTTTTCACGAATCAAGTTCTATTTCAGTACACCATCATCCCCAGTATTATGGGTATATGTGTACAGTTATCCTATCAACTCCTGCGCCTTGGTTATAAAAAAATGAATTAATGATGCGATTGGAAAAACGTTTATTTACGGTCAGTGAATATCAAAAAATGGCGGAAGTTGGAATTTTAACAGAGCGCGATCGCGTAGAATTAATGGCAGGAGAAATTATTCCCATATCTCCCATTGGTTATCGTCATGCTGCAACGGTTAAACGTCTGAATGACTTATTCGGTCAACGCATAGGAAACCAAGCCATCCGAGGAATACAAGATCCGATTGTTTTAGATAATCAATCGCAACCACAACCAGATGTAGTGTTATTACATCCTCGTTCTGATTATTATGCCAGTGGACATCCGCAACCACAAGACATTTATTTACTCGTTGAAGTTGCAGACAGTAGCATTACTTACGATCGCGAGATTAAAATCCCTTTATATGCTCAGGCTGAAATTCCAGAAGTGTGGCTGATTGATCTTAATGAAAATAGTGTAGAAGTATATCAAAATCCGTTGCGCGATCGCTTTTCTCATCTTCAAATTTTACAACAAAATTTGAGCATTTCAAGTCTGGCTTTTCCTAAAATTACTTTTACCATTGCTGAACTTCTTGGAACTGATCTAGACAATTTTTCCAACTAAAATGCTAAAGAATGAAACGACCCTGCTTTCTACAGGGGACCCCACCGCAAACCGCCTAAGTTGAGGAATTATTCTGGTAAGTCACCAAACTGCTGCTGATAGCGGGCTAAACGGGCTTCTAGTTCAAGCACTCGTTGATGTTCTTCCTCTGCACGTCTTTCCGCATTTTCTCGCGCTTGTACCGCTTGTTTCAAGGCTTGGGCTAACTCTTCAGGAATGAGTAATTTCTCTCCCGTATCAGCGCGATAGAAGCCAATGAGCGTATCTTCTACCTGTAAGTCTAGGTTTAACGGTTCACTATGTCCATCCTCAATGAGTTGATAGGTTTCATTCACTAAACGATAACCGCGCAATTTTTCTTCGATCCATTCCCCTTTCGGATCAAATAACCAATATTCAGTAACTCCTAAATTTTCATAGAGTGTTTTCTTCGTTTCTAAATCTTCCCGTTGTGTTCCTTTGGAGGTCATTTCAAAAATAACCGCAGGAACTTCTCCTTCTTCCCAAATTTTATAATTATCTCGCCCTCCAGGGGTGACATTAAAAATCACCATCACATCTGGTGCGACTCGCAGTTTGGGAACCCCTTGGGCATAGTATAAAAATTGATTGCTCAAGACAGTTGCTTGCTGATCACTCAGGTATTGACGTAACACTTCCAACGTCGTCAATATTGCATCAAGATGAACGTAACTTTCTGCAAAAGGTTCACCATCCTCACTGGGATAAAAAATCTCTGAACGGGTCTCACTGGGATGAAAAGTAGTCATAGATTTTAGCCCCTTCCCGACTTCACAAATTATTATATCTAATCCGATTGATTAGAACGTTGAGAAGTAATTACTTCTAGATAGCGTAATATTTTTTCTTTGAACCAAAATCCTTGACGCACAATTTTAGTAATGGTTTTTTCTTCTAAATCATCTCTTGGTTCGCGATCAACAACTTTACAAACTGAATAATCAGGGAAGGAGTCAGAGTGTTCAATGAGAGTTACATTCCGTCTTTTAAGAATCGTTAACAGTTTATTTTGTAAACTAGTTAAAGATTTGGGAAGTCGTTTCATTAAACGAGGATTATCAGGATTATATTTTAAAGCAGTAATCAAAGATTCTAAACCATCATACAGTTCTAACAGTTCTAAGAACAATTCTGCTTTTTCCGCATTGGTTTGGCTTGTTTTTTCTCTAATTTCTTGTTCTAAAGAGAATTTATCTTTTAACAAACCGCTTAAGTTGTCTAATAACTCCTGATACTGCTTTGGAGTTAGACAGTATTGTTGTTGCTCATTTGGTGTCATATTTATTAAAGAGAATTTACTAAGTCGATACCGATTTCTTTATCAATTTCCTTAACTGACTCAGTTGAGTCAATTAAGGACTGTACCTTATCAAATTCTGAGATTAATTTCAACTCAGGAGCAGGTTGTTCTAATTCGGAATAATTTTGACGCTTAAACCGTTGCGTAATCGGAAAAATTGGACGTAAATAATCTGCTTTAAGTCTCTCTTGAGGATTACTTAATTTCTTTCTGGCTTCAGCAATGAGGCTAGGGGAATATTTTTTGCGCTTCATTGCTTGAGTAAAGGCTTTCATGATTTCTTTTTTTGAAGCTCCAGAAGATACTTCCAAAACATCATAAGGATTAGGGGTTATTTGAGATTCCATGAGCAAGCTCCTAGATAAAGTTTCTTCCTAAAAAGAGAATTTTAATATTATTCTGATGCTTTGAATACTAACTAATTGACTGACAAAAGATCCAAAATGTAGGTTGGGTTGAGGTAACGAAACCCAACATTAGCAAGGGTTTTGTGGGGTGACGAGTCAAAGATTACGCCTTCCGTTTAGGAAGAGACCCCTGTCCTCACGCTTTGCGACCCTTGGTCAAGCTAACCTACGACAGATAGGGATTTCAAAAGTTTTCTCAGTCAAGTAGGCTTTTAATATTAGCGTAATCCTAATTCTCTATAAAGGGTATAAAAATCTGGTTCATTCGGACATAAGCTATAAGCCCAACGTCCTAATTGCATGATATCCTCTTGATATAAATTTCTCTTTTCGACTCCCTCAATTAAAATTTTTATACAAATTTCTGCCACCATATAGCGTATTTTCTCATCTTGGGACGATCGCGCTTTTCTAACTGCTAATTTTAAATTACCATCATCTAACAATCGAGAAATTTCTTGCTGTTCTTCTATTTGAGTAATTTGCTTTGATAATTCTAATAGAGTGACATTATTTCGATCAATATTTCTTAATTCATTGAGTTTAGTTTTTCCTTCTCTAAAACTCATTAAGAAGTTTTTCAAATCTTGAGAAAGTTGCTCAAAGTCTATTGTTTCACTTCCTAACCAAGGAATATCCTTTAAAGCTGGATCATTTCTTAAATTCGCGATCGCGCAACACCAAGCAGTAATCCAATCTTCCATTTTTTCTGGGTGGACTTGTGCTTGATAATAAGTTGCAATCGCCCAATTATGTAGAGAAGTGATATCTTTTTTCTCTAAAAACAAGGCTTCAGTACGTTGAGCAAGTGCTTTCCAAGATAAATTTTCCCAGTCTAAATTCGCAATTCGAGGTTCAATATGTTGATAAACATTATGTTCGACAACAGAGTGCGTACCATACCGTTCAAAAAATTCCTCAGATAGAGTCTTAGCGTATTCCAAATTTTAGTTACCCAAACTCAAGTATTGATACATATATTTAAGTTGCTTTAAGGCAAGAAATCCTAACACCTCTGTCCTTAATTGCAGAATAATCAGTAGTAGGGTGGGCAATGCCCACCCTACCGTCAATTCAGATTTTATTACTGTAACTTGACTTTTCAAAAATTGTGTTAATTGCAGAATAATCAGCGTAAAGTGATAACAAATCTCAAATAGCGAATACCATAGAAAGAGCAGCAAATGTAAAGAAATGTAAGGGGTTTTATGGCAGATCAGTTAATTCGAGCGACAGCAGCAGATGGCGGGATTCGAGCGGTTGGGCTGATTTCAACCCGACTCACAGAAGAAGCCCGACAACGACATAATCTGTCTTATGTCGCTACCGCAGCATTAGGACGCGCAATGTCCTCTAGTTTATTATTGGCTTCTAATATGAAGCAGGAACAATCTCGGGTTAATCTTCGCATTAAGAGTAATGGTCCTCTTGGTGGTTTATTAGTGGATGCAGGAGTTGATGGAACGGTTCGTGGTTATGTTCAGAATCCCTCGGTGGAGTTACCCCCCAACGATCGCGGTAAGCTAGATGTCGGCGGTGCTGTGGGTCGCGATGGCTATCTCTATGTGATTCGGGATGTGGGCTATGGGTATCCCTATTCCAGTACCGTAGAACTGGTTTCTGGTGAAATTGGTGATGATGTGGCAAATTATTTAATGACATCCGAACAAACGCCGTCTGCGTTGCTCGTGGGTGTGTTTGTGGGTGCAGAAGGGGTCACTGCTTCTGGTGGAATTTTATTACAAGTTCTCCCCAAAGCCTCCCATGATGAAGAATTAGTGCAAACCTTAGAGTCGAGAGTGGGTCAATTATCTGGCTTTACCCCATTGATGCGACAAGGGAAAACCTTAACCAGTATTTTTGAAGAATTGTTGGGCGATATGGGATTACAGATTTTTCCCGATGTGCAAATGGTACGCTTCCATTGTGGTTGTACTTTTGAACGAATGATGGGGGCGTTAAAGTTACTTGGGATTGCTGAGTTAGAAGATATGATTGAAAAAGATGATGGCGCAGAAGCAACTTGTCACTTCTGCGGTCAAGTGTATCAAGCAAGTCGGGAAGAGTTAGTGGAATTAGTGGAGAAAATGAAGGTAGAACGTTAAGCGTTTTCTGCTTTTTAAAATGTTACTTTTGTCCGCAACCACTCTGTAATAAGTTGCGGACAATTGCCTTTAAACCACCGCCAAGCCACGGCTCTAAATGCAGGTTTGCTTAAACGCGCGATCGCCTTTAAAAACCGATTCATCGGACGAAATCCCACTTTTTTATTAATAATATTAATTGAGCCAACATCATATAAACAATCTAAAATAATTTTGACCGTTGCTTCTTCCCGTTCCACTAAGTTACCTAGTAATAATAGAACATCGTGCATCCGCTCTTCTTTAACGCGCTCTTCTTCTAAACGCTTTTCTAGTTGTAGTTTCACTGACTTTTCTGCTGGTACTAGCATCTTTCCTTAATCGTGACTGAATAAACAATATTGAAAAATGCTGTTCGAGTCCACTCAAAACAGCATATCTAATTAAAGTAACTTGTCTTATGGTAATTGATATTTAAAGTCAGTTGATCCTTGATAAGCGGAAAGTTGTGATAATCGCTCTAGAGGTTGTGTTCCTCGATAGATTTCACCATTAATTTCCCAACTCGGATAAGATTGAATCTTGGCTGCTTGACAGGCTTCTGGTTGCGGATTCACTCCTCTGGGGTCACATTCAATATAGTTGATTTTATCAAAGGCAGTTTTGCCAAATAGCTGTTTTTGCTCAAAACAGTGGGGACACCAAAACGCACCATATTTTTTCGCGCCAATGCTGCTTAAATGTTCAGCCAGAGCAATTTCAGCAGGTCCTGATTTTGTCGTAATTTCCCACCCCTTTGGCGGTTCAGGTGCAGAGTCGGCTAAAGGAATCACACTGGCTTCTTGAGCAACTGCTGGCTGGTTATTGATATCAGAATAAATGCCTAATGTCCCCACTAACGTCACCATCCCCACAACAATTCCTGTAAAGAAAACTTGTCCTAAATCATCCCAATCTTTACCCAGTAAGGTGAGGGTTAATAAACTTAAAGAAAAGAACGCCGAACCAATACAATAGGGACAGAAGGTTTTTAATTCAAAGGATAAAAGATACATTAGGTAGGCACTGAAAGCAGTCATGGCGACTGACCCGATTAGAAGGAGAAACCAACTCCATTCTTCCAGTTGTTTACGTAAAGCCTTCTTTTGCTGGGGATTAATTAATAAAGGCCCCAGAGAAAACAGCACGATCGCGCTATAAGCCCCAAAGCCAAATAAACTTAAAGGCAATCCAAAAACAGTTGCATACGGACTGTTGAGAACATTGCTACAATTCCCCCCAGCATCCGTACCAGCGACACAACCGACGGTCTGACCGGTTAATTTTTGGACGGTGAGATAAGCGGTGAGAATTGCTCCTAAAAGCGCGATCGCGCCGATGATTGGACGAGACCAGCGATAAATCCAAGGGGTAGAACGTCGTCTTACCATCAGTTATTTCCTCTCACAAATTGCGTGCGTAGCATGAGAACAATTTAATCCTAGCAGTCATGCTTTCCCAGAAAAGGAAAACGGCTCTTGTTGGCTATTTTCAGCTTCTCGCACCGCTTCCACAAACTGACTGACCCGAATCGGATCAATCGGATTCTTAATATTACCATTGCGCTTGAGAGAACTCGCCACAATCACGCCATCGGCTGCACCCAGCAGACGAGGAACATTATCCCATGTCGCGCCACTGCCAATAAAAACGGGTTTCCCCGCAGCAGCCCCAGCAGCGATTTCTAAATCCTCTAAAGTGGGCGGATCACCCGTCATTCCACCAGAAATAATAATGCCATCAGCCAGCCCCCGCTCAACCGTTTCTTGTACCGCCATGGCGAGAGGCGGATTGCCTAAAGGATAAGCGTGCTTCACACAAACATCAGCAAAAATGCCCACCTCTGAGCCTAATTCTCGCCGATAGCGCATTAACTCATGAGCTTCTCCTTCAATCACCCCTTGATCCGTTGCCATAATCCCCGTCAGGACATTGACGCGGATAAATTGAGCATTGACACAAGACGCGATCGCGATCGCGCTTTTCGCATCATTTCGTAAAACATTAATCCCCACAGGCAACATCACCAAATTCATTACCCGTTGCACAATGAGCGTCATCGCACTCACAACCGCCGGATCCACTTGATTTTTGGCAAAAGGGGCATCAAAAAAATTTTCTATAATAATACCGTCCACACCGCCAGCAGCTAACGCCGTAGCTTCTTGTTCGGCACGTTCTCGGACAGCTTTTAAGTTACCGCCCCACCTGGGAGAAGAAGGGAGGGGCAGCAGGTGAACAACACCAATCACGGGATGGGGAGTTTGAAAAATTTGTTCTAAGTCCACGTTGTTTACTCGAACGCACTACGAATTGACCCTAATCAACGGTCGCCACAAAAAGGAAGTCAGTCACAGAATTTACTGCTACACAGCAACCCCCTTTTCTCCGACGTTCGTTTCGACAGATTTTGCGACCACAAACTTCTTATCATAGCGGGTCATCGTCCTTAAGACTACCATTCTCCCTTTAACTTGCCACTAACCCACCCCAATTAAAAACTGCTGTCAAATGTTTAACGCCGAGTGGTAAAAACCGTGGTAAACATCATTAAAAAAGCACCAATGCCAATAATAACGGCGATTCCCACTGGAATAACATTCATCAATTGCTCTTGATCCATGAGTCCTTTCTCCTTAAACGCACTGTCTTTCCAGTGTCTCAGACCAAAGTTGATCCTGACCAGATTCGAGACTGAATTAATGCTCAGTTTTCAGCAAGTGGGGAGATTGCGGATCAGGTTCAATCTCAGTGGTACAAACTTGCGTTTTCACCAGATTTGCCAACTCTTGCAGTTGATTAATCGCTTCTGCACCTTCTAATTTCATCAGTTCGCGATCATCGCACAATTCTGTCCACGTAATGCCATAATCAGAGACCAGAAAGCGAATCAGGTGATTGTCTCCTAAGCTAACCATAAAGGAAGCACTATTCATTTCTTGACCGCAAGTATAACAAGACGCAAGGTAGCCTCGCCTTTCTAAAACGATAGCAAGGGCCTGTAAATTCATGACCAAGTCCTGAATAAATTGGCGATGTTGGTGAGCTAGTCGTGTAAACACTTTTATCCTCCATCGGCACACAATTTTCTCATTGTAGCCTATTCTTTAATACTTTCTTAAGATTTCGTGATCGTTCTCCAAACGACAACAGTCATCTCTACGCTAGCAAAGTTCCTCACAAACCACTCGCAAGAGGTTCAGTTTCCGCTTTGGAACATTATCGTTTGATAGCAATTCTCGGAGGAGACACATGGTAAATTTTCGTTATTTGTTATTGGTTCTTTGTTCTTTGGTAACTCTACGGTGAAACCGATAGGGTAGATCTCAAGCGGAATCCCAGAAGCATTTTCTCTCTTCCCGCTTTCCGATAAGATATAGAATGCTAAGACCGATAACTAATTTGGGATTGAATTAATTAAGGAAAATTAAGGAATGAATCAAGAAACGTTTAACAAAGTCAAAGGCATTGTTGCTCAACAACTCGAAATTCAAGATCAAGAAACCATCAAGCCTGAATCCAAGTTCGCTGAAGATTTAGGGGCAGACTCCCTCGATGTCGTGGAATTAGTAATGGCGTTAGAAGAAGAATTTGACATCGAAATTCCTGATGAAGCTGCCGAAAAAATTGCCACCGTCCAAGCAGCTGTGGACTATATTGAAGAAAAAGCAGCGACTCCTTCCTAATCTTCCGAGTGCATTACTCAGGTACACTCCCCAAAAGAGACATCGAAAATTATGGCAAATTCGCAAAATCAACGCGTGGTAGTGACGGGATTGGGTGTCGTCGCTCCCGTCGGTAATACCTTAGACACCTACTGGAAAGCCCTCTTAGCAGGGCAAAATGGAATTGGCAAAATTACCAAATTTGATCCGACGGCTCACAGTAGCCAAATTGCAGGAGAGGTGAAGGGGTTTGATCCCCATCAGTATTTAGACCGCAAGCAAGCCAAACGCATGGATCGGTTTGCTCAATTTGCCTTGGCTGCTAGTTTCCAAGCCCTGAGTGATGCCCAGTTGGAGATTAATGACTTGAATGCGGATCAAGTTGGGGTGATGATTGGGACGGGAATTGGTGGGATTAAAGTCCTCGAAGATCAGCAAGAGGTTTATTTGAATCGGGGACCGAGTCGGTGTAGCCCTTTTATGGTCCCGATGATGATTGCGAATATGGCTGCTGGCTTAACTGCAATTCATGTCGGGGCAAAAGGACCCAATTCCTGTCCAGTTACAGCTTGTGCTGCTGGGTCGAATGCCATCGGCGATGCGTTTCGGATTATTCAACGGGGAGAGGCTCAAGCCATGATTTGTGGCGGAACAGAAGCAGCAATTACCCCTTTAACCGTTGCTGGGTTTGCTTCGGCAAAAGCTCTCTCCACACGCAATGATGATCCTGAACACGCTTGTCGTCCGTTTGATCGCGATCGAAATGGCTTTGTTATTGGTGAAGGCTCTGGGATTCTCATTTTAGAATCCTTGGCACACGCCCAAGCACGAGGCGCGAAAATCTATGGCGAAATCGTCGGTTATGGGATGACCTGTGATGCTTACCATATTACGTCCCCCACCCCTGAAGGGACTGGCGCTGCTCGCGCGATCGCGCTGGCTTTAAAAGATGGCAATCTTCAACCACAAGAAGTCAGTTATGTCAATGCTCATGGCACCAGCACCTCCGCCAACGATGTCACCGAAACCAAAGCCCTCAAAAAAGCTCTTGGAGAATCCGCCTATCAAGTCGCTATTAGTTCCACCAAATCCATGACAGGACACTTGCTGGGCGGATCAGGAGGCATTGAAGCCGTGGCAACCGTCATGGCGATCGCGCAGGATAAAATTCCTCCCACCATTAATCTCGAAAACCCCGATCCAGACTGCGACCTCGATTATGTCCCCCATACCGCTCGGGAAACAGTGGTCAACTGTGCATTATCCAACTCCTTTGGATTTGGCGGTCATAACATTACATTAGCCTTTAAAAAATATCCTTAAGGAGTCCGCTGATCAATCACATCCCAAACGAGCTTGCCCCTTGATCCCACTTTCTGTAAAGATAGAAGGGAATTATGGGCACTGCTCAGATCTCGTTGGGTTCTCGGAGAAAACCCCTTAAAAAAATTTTCCAGTCAACCGTAGTTACAGAAGAATCAATTATGGTCGCTGCTACTCAATCACTCGAACAACTTTGCATCAATTCCATACGCTTTCTCGCAATTGATGCCGTCGAAAAAGCCAGTTCTGGACACCCTGGCTTACCCATGGGGGCTGCTCCCATGGCGTTTGTCCTCTGGGATAAATTTCTGCGCTTCAACCCCAAAAATCCCCATTGGTTCAACCGCGATCGCTTCGTTCTCTCCGCAGGACATGGTTGTATGTTGCAATATGCCCTGCTTTATCTCACCGGTTACGATAGCGTTAGTCTAGACGATATTAAACAATTCCGTCAATGGGAATCCAAAACCCCCGGTCACCCCGAAAACTTTATGACTGAAGGGGTAGAAGTGACCACAGGCCCCCTCGGACAAGGAATTTCTAATGCTGTCGGTTTAGCAGCAGCAGAAGCCCATCTCGCTGCTCGTTTTAACAAACCTGATTGTCAAATTGTCGATCACTACACTTACGTCATCGCCAGTGATGGTGACTTAATGGAAGGCGTTTCTAATGAAGCCTGTTCTCTCGCAGGACACCTTGGACTCGGTAAACTCATTGCACTTTACGATGACAACCACATCTCCATTGATGGCGAAACCGAACTCTCTTTCACCGAAGATCGGATGAAACGCTATGAAGCCCTCGGTTGGCATACACAAGTTATTGAAGATGGTAATACTGACCTTGAAGGTCTAGAAAAAGCCATTGCTAATGCAAAAGCAGTCACCGATAAACCTTCCATTATTGGAGTCAGAACGGTCATCGGTTTTGGTTCTCCCAATAAAGCAAACACCCATGATGTTCACGGGGCCGCTTTAGGAAAAGATGAAGTCGCAGCGACTCGGAAAGAACTCGGTTGGGAGTACGGCGAATTTGAAGTTCCTGAAGATGCACTCAGCCACTTCCGTAAAGCTGTCGATCGCGGAGCGCAATCAGAACAAGAGTGGAATCAACTCTTTGCAGAATATAAGGGCAAATATCCCGAAGACGCGAAGAATCTCCAGCAACTCATTAGCGGTGAACTCCCAGCAGGTTGGGAAGATGCACTCCCTACTTACACCCCTGATGATAAAGCCGATGCCACTCGTAACCAGTCGGGAGCAGTCTTAAATGCCCTTTCCCCCGTGTTACCTGGTTTAGTCGGTGGTTCCGCTGACTTAGCACCCTCCAACAAAACCTACGTCAAATCCAGTGGTGACTTCCAAAAAGGCGCTTACGAAAACCGTAACTTCCGCTTTGGGGTTCGTGAACATGGCATGGGCGCGATTTGTAACGCCATGGCACTCCACAATTCTGGTTTAATCCCTTATGGCGCAACCTTCCTCATCTTTACTGATTATATGCGCGGTGCAATTCGTCTTTCTGCACTGTCTCGCGCTGGGGTAATTTGGGTAATGACTCACGACTCCATCGGTGTCGGTGAAGATGGTCCAACTCACCAACCCATTGAACAAGTTGCTTCCTTACGGGCGATTCCAGAATTAGCTGTTTTCCGTCCTGCTGATGGGAATGAAACCTCTGGGGCTTATAAAGTTGCTGTCGAACGTGCAGCAGGAAATCCTCATGCTCCCACCCTCCTCGCACTCTCTCGTCAAAAACTCCCTAATTTACAAGGAAGTTCCATTGAAAAAGCAGCTAAAGGGGGTTATGTCCTTTCTGATAGCAACGGCACGCCAGAACTGATTCTAATTGGTACAGGGAGTGAAGTTGAACTCTGTGTCAATGCAGCCGAACAACTTCGTCAAGAAGGGAAAAATGTTCGCGTTGTTTCTATGCCTTGTTGGGAACTGTTTGAAGAACAAGACGCAGGCTATAAAGAGTCAGTTTTACCGCAAGTGGTAACGAAACGAGTGGCTGTTGAAGCGGGAACAACATTTGGCTGGTGTCGCTATGTCGGCGCTGAAGGTGAAGTCATTGGTATCGATCACTTTGGTGCATCCTCTCCTGGTGGCGTGGCTATGAAAAACTTTGGTTTCACCACTGAAAATGTTGTTGAAACCGCGAAAAAAGTCTTAGGCTAAACGGTCACTGAATAATGATTCCTCGTCACAGATGTTCCCCCCATCTGTGGCTTTTTTTGCAATATTACGGTAATCTATAGCAGTTTTCACGCTTCTTGAGGTACATTCTAAATTTTTGTTCTTTGTTCTTTGTTCTTCGTTATTTGTTATTTGTTGGTTGTTAATCAATGAACCATGAACCATGAACCATGAACATCCATCGACTCGCTTTGTACCTCAACAGACTAAGAAAGGCTATAAAATTAATTTCTCTCACCTTCAGCAAACCCTAACCAATGACGAATGAAAGATGGAATTAACCATAGGCTGGCTATATCCCACCTTAATGAGTACCTACGGCGATCGCGGAAATGTGATTTGTCTGCAACAGCGCAGTCAATGGCGGGGCTTACAGGTGAAAGTGGTTCGTCTCGATTTAGATGCAACCGCAACCGCCTTTGAAGAGATTGATTTATTTGTTGGCGGGGGCGCACAAGACCGTCAGCAAGAGATTGTCATGCGAGACTTAAAAGGGGCAAAAGCTCAAATCTTGCGTAATAAAATTGAAGGCGGAACACCCGGCGTTTTTACCTGTGGTTCACCTCAACTGTTAGGACATTATTATGAACCTGCTTATGGGGAACGCATCGAAGGCTTAGGGATTTTTGATTTAGTCAGTAAGCATCCTGGTAATAAAGCCGATCGCTGCATTGGCAATATTGTGTTCCGTTTAACCGCTTCTCCCCTCGCGCAGATGGTACAAGCACGCACCGGTGAACCCCCGATTGTGATCGGGTTTGAAAATCATGGCGGACGCACCTATTTAGGCAATGTCCAGCCCTTGGGAAGAGTCATTGTTGGAAATGGCAATAATCAGGAAGATGGCTATGAGGGAGCATTTTATGGCAACGCGATCGCGACCTATGCCCATGGCCCCCTTCTCCCCAAAAATCCCTTTCTTGCGGATTGGCTGATTGAAACCGCTTTGGAATTGAAATATCAAAAAACCATTCAACTTTCACCTCTGGAAGATGAGTTAGCCCAGAAAGCTCGGAAAGCGATGTTTAAGCGTCTAGAGGTGGGAAACTTAGCTTAAGTTCAACCCATCCTTGTCAGGAGATTGAGTTTTGATCCGAAGGGACTTATAATGATAATGATTATCACTTTATGTCCGAAGCCATGAAACAACATCCTTTCATTAAGCTCATTGCTTTACTCTCGATGACAACTTTGTGGGTGGGATGTGGAACCCCCTCTGTTAATGAAACACCAGAAACACCTGATGAGACTACTCCTGAAGCTGTCACCGAAAAATTGGAGATTACAGTCAGCATTCTTCCGCAAAAATATTTTGTGGAACGGATTGGCGGTAATACAGTTGATGTCAATGTCATGGTGCAACCAGGGGCTTCTCCTGCAACCTATGAACCCAAACCCCAACAAATGAAAGCTCTCAGTGATGCGGAAGCCTATCTGCGGATGCGAGTTCCTTTTGAAAAAGCCTGGATGGATCGGATTGAAAGTGCGAATTCGGAAATGAAAATTGTTGATTTAACTCAAGGAATTGACCGTCAACCGATCGCGCAACACCATCATCACGGAGAACATGATCACGCCCATCATCACGGAGAAGAAGAAGAAAAAGCAGTCAATCTTGATCCTCATATTTGGCTTTCACCTGCGTTAGTGAAACAACAAGCGCAAACCATTTATAACACACTGGTTGCACTGAATCCTGATGCTGCTAATACTTACCAAGAAAACTTAGATGCTTTGATCAGCGATATTGAAACTTTAGATCAAAATATTGAAGCCACTCTCGCTGACTTAGACCAGAGAACATTTATGGTTTTTCATCCCTCTTGGGGCTATTTTGCCAGAGACTATGATTTAGAAATGATTCCCATTGAGGTTGGGGGAACTGAACCCAGTGCTGCAGAATTATCTCAGTTTGTGAAACAAGCAAAAGCAGAGAAAATTAGTGTTATTTTTGTACAACCCCAGTTTGGGGTGCAAAGTGCAAACGCGATCGCGCAATCTGTCAATGCAGAAGTTTTAGAAATTGACCCCTTAGCCGAAAACTGGCTGGAAAATATGCAATCGGTTACCGATGTTTTTGAAACTGCTTTAAATCAGACACCAGATCAACAATAGAATTGAAACGTGAAAATGAGTACATTGAGTTTGTCAGCACAATCAGAAATTATTAGGATTGAAAATCTTTGGGTGCATTATGATCAGGAATCGGTTTTAGAAGGGATTAATTTGTTCGTTAAAGAAGGAGATTATATCGGGATTATTGGCCCCAATGGTGGCGGAAAAACAACGTTATTTAAAGTGATTTTAGGGTTGATTCCCCACCAAAAAGGTGAGATTAAAATTTTAGGAGAACCTGTAAAAAAAGGAAGACAATATATTGGTTATGTTCCCCAAATTATGCAGTTTGATGCTGCCTTTCCAATTACTGTGGCGGATGTTGTCAGAATGGGACGTTTGGGGAAACGGCGACTCTTACAACATTATAGAAAACGAGATGAAGTGATTGTGGATCGGGTTTTAGAACAAGTGGGATTATTAAAGTGGCGCGATCGCGCTTTATCTGAACTTTCAGGAGGACAAAAACAACGGGTTTATATTGCCAGGGCATTAGCCACAGAACCGAAAATTCTGTTATTAGATGAACCCACCGCTAATTTAGATCAAAATGTTTCCACAACCCTTTATGAACTATTACGTCAGTTAAATGAATTTGTCACTATTCTTATGATTTCTCATGATATTAGTGCGGTTTCTGCTTATGTGAAAACGATCGGCTGTTTAAATCGCACCTTCCATTATCACGGGGGAAATCAACTTACCTCAGAACTGTTAGAACAGACTTATGGCGATCGGGTTCAGCAATTAGTTCATGTCTCCAAACGGTTTTTAGCAGAACATCAACAGGATAGAAATAATAATGCTTGAAGCCCTTCAATATGAGTTTTTTCGGAATGCTATTATCGCTGGAATTCTAGTTAGCATTGCAGGGGGAATTATTGGTAGTTTAGTCGTTGTTAATCGCATTGTTTTTGTTGCGGGAGGAATTGCTCATGCAGCTTATGGCGGTGTTGGCTTAGGATTTTTCTTAGGATTTAATCCCGTTTTAGGGGCGTTAGGCTTTAGTTTGGGGTCAGCCCTTTTAATGGGCGCAGTGCAACGAAATAAGCATTTAAGGCGCGATACGGCAATTGGAATGTTATGGGCAATTGGGATGGCAATTGGTGTGATTTTAACAGATTTAACCCCAGGTTATAAGGCAGAATTAGAAAGTTATTTATTTGGGAGCATTTTAGCTGTTCCCACCACCAATCTCTGGATTATGCTCGTCATTGATATCATTATTATTGTCTTAGTTTATTTATTTTATAAAGAATTACTTGCCATCTCTTTTGATGAAACCTTTGCTACCGTTCGCAATGTTCCCGTCAATCAAATTTATTTACTATTAATGGGAATTATTGCCCTTGCTGTGGCGATGATGATGCAAGTAGTCGGTTTAATTTTAGTGATTGCTTTATTAGCCATGCCCGCAGCAGTAACCAGTCAATTTGTGAAAGACTTAAAAGCAATGATGGGCTTAGGAGTTGTTTTGAGTTTGCTTTTTGTTACCCTTGGTTTAGGGCTGTCTTATACCTTAAATTTAACCTCTGGGGCAACCATTATTTTAGTCAGCGCGATCGCGTATTTAATCACTTTAATCCTCAAACCCATTTTGAAATGGCGAAACAACTAATCAGACGAAGAATCAGGGGGAAGCCTCATCTGAGAAGATTGAGTAGGGGGAGAAACAAATTTCAGATTGGACGCGATCGCGAGAATCAATCCCCCCAAAAGACATAATGGAAAGGTAAGGGTTAGCTCTCTCAACCCTTCCCAAATCTCGACAACCACAAATAAAAGACCAAAGCAAACCAGCCAAAAGCGTAACATGATTTTTGTTAAAGGAACATTATTACTTCTAAGATAATTAAAAAATGCGGGAGAGTCTGAATTATTCCCCCGCGAATCTGATTGTTATGGTTCTCTAACCAAAGAATTACACTCTTACTGCTGCTTTGGTTTCTTGGGTTAAGAGTTCGTAGGCTTCCCGCATCTTCAAGCCCACTAAGACTTGGAATAAACCCGTTCCATCATTCGCTCCTGGCGCATCAGGGTGTTTCAACAGAAGCTCAGTCATTTCACCGTAGAATTTAGTTGCGGTCTTGCTTAAATGGCTTTCAATATAAATCATTTCTTCTAGGTTATCAAAATAGCCATCTACCTCTAAGACGGATACTTCATGACCGTAGTAGCTATCTGGACCATAGAAAAGTTTAATACCAGGATAAGCACAAGTTAACTTACGACCACAGGGGCGCCAGTCAATGGTCGAACCTTCATCAAATAAGTAAACGGGCTCAAATCCTTCCACACCCTCTTTCTGGATGAGGCGCACCCGTAGATATTTACTTTCTTTATCTTCAATCAGTTGCGTTGGTAAAACTTGAATGACGATATTAGCAAATTCTTTTTGAGGCTCAATGTAAGCTGTGAAGTCTGGCTTTCTAGCATTAATAGACGCAAGCACGTCTTCGTAAGTGTGACCGCGTTCCGCCATATCACGCTTAATTTTCCAGTTGATTTTGACTTCATCACTGATATCAAGGTAAACACTGAAATCCAGTAATTCTCGCACGCGCTCATCATAGAGTGGATGTAATCCCTCAATCACAACCACTTTATTCGGCTCAATGCGTTCTGGGGGATCAAGTTCTCCCGTTTCGTGATTGTAAATCGGCTTATCAATCGCTTGACCTTCTTTCAGTGCTTTCACTTGCTCATACATGAGGTCAAAGTTGTTCGCTTTAGGATTCAGGGCGGTAACACCTGCTGCTTTTCTTCCTTTGCGATCAAGACTATGATAGTCATCTAAACAAATCACAGTCATAAACTGTTCGCCAAATAGGTCTTTAAGGCGACGCAGAAACGTGGACTTTCCGCAGCCAGAGTCTCCAGCTACACCGATTAATACAACACGATTCGATTCAGTTGTCATAAGTTCTCCCTATATTAGAATCATCAAACAAGTTTTTAAAACCCAATACTCTTCAGAAATCGGGAACGCTCTTACAGTTTGCTCTTAGCAAGGAAAAGTGAACAAACCTAAGCAATCTCTTTTGAGTAGCCCAGCAGGGTTGATAAGTATTTAGTCTTATGTTGGGTGCTAAATCTGCATCTTACCATTAAGATAATACACTCTACAAGTTGACTTCCTCCCAACTGCTCAGTCTAAGGTCGCGTTGAAGATTTATTTTCCCGTTAACAATCGGACAATAACAGATCCCAGTTCTGCATTCTCTACTGATCATCGATAAATTTTTAATTTCTCTCAGTCCTACCGCTTCACCAATTACCGCTAAACTGTACAGAACTGCTCTTAGTGCTTGCTGATCCTCAGTAAATGAATCAAAACTTAAGCCTTCGACTTAGTAACTATTAGCAAATCCCCTACAGCAAATTAACCTTTTTTAAAACGAACAGCAAAGATTAATTTCCCCCCTAGTTAGAAAAAAGGGGGGATTTTAAGGAGGCTGCACCTGTAATGGCTTTGAATTATGCCATAGAATCTGCTGTGCTATCTTCTTCTTCGGTATGATACATCATGCTATCCACGCGACAGCCTTGATACGCCAAAACATACAACTCTTTCAAGTCTTTAATCAGGGGATAACGGGGATTAGCTGCGGTGCATTGGTCATCAAAGGCTTGTTCAGCAAGATTTTCCAGCTTCTCATAAAATTCTCGATCTTCCCCTTGCAGGGTTTCTTTAATGGTCAGAGGAATATCAAGATTTTGTTTGAGATTTTCGATCGCGCTGACTAAGTTTTCCACTTTATCATCGAGCGTCTCCCCACCCAGTTTAAGATAATCCGCTAACCGCGCATACCGTTCTTTGGCATGAGGATATTCATATTGGGGGAAAATCGTCTGCTTAAACGGTGCATCCGTCGTGTTATAACGGATGACATGAGCAATCATCAGCGCGTTGGCTAAACCGTGAGGCACATGGAAGGTCGCCCCTAATTTGTGCGCCATAGAGTGACAAATTCCTAAGAAAGAGTTGGCAAACGCCATTCCCGCGATCGTTGCTGCATAATGGACTTTTTCCCGCGCCACGGGGTCATTTGCCCCATATTTATAGGCATTGGGGAGATACTTAAACAGCAATTCTACTGCTTCTAAAGCTAGCCCTTGGGTAAACTCTGTCGCCACCACCGAAACATAGGCTTCTAAGGCATGGGTTAAAGCATCAATTCCCCCGTAAGCGGTTAACCGTTTTGGCATATTCATCACCAACTCGGGGTCAACAATTGCCATATTTGGCGTGAGGGCGTAATCCGCAAGAGGATACTTCATTCCCGTTTTCTCATCGGTTACCACAGCAAACGGCGTGACCTCAGAACCCGTTCCCGAGGTTGTCGGAACCGCAATCATCATCGCTTTTTCCCCTAATGGCGGTAAGTCATAGACCCGTTTCCGAATATCCATAAAGCGGGTAGCAACCCCTTCAAACTCCACTTCTGGATGTTCGTATAGCAACCACATAATTTTGGCTGCATCCATGGGCGAACCGCCACCAAAGGAAATAATAACATCAGGCTGGAATTGATTCATCGCCTCCACGCCTTTGTTAATTTCCGCGAGCTTGGGATCAGGTTGAACATCATAATAAACTTGATGTTCGACACCAATATCATCTAAAACCTCAGTCACTTCTTTCAGTAACCCCATATCAAATAAAGGTTTATCCGTGACAATAAACGCCCGTTCTTTTCCTTTTAATTCTTGCAGCGCGATCGGTAAACAACCAAACTTGAAATAGATTTTCGGTGGCACACGGAACCATAACATATTTTCCCGTCGCTCAGAAACCGTTTTAATGTTTAAAAGGTGATGGGCAGCAACATTTTCACTGACAGAATTACCACCCCAAGTACCACAACCCAAGGTTAATGACGGATCGAGTTTAAAGTTATACAAATCGCCGATCGCGCCCTGAGAAGAAGGCGTATTAATTAACACCCGTCCTGTGGTGAGAATGCTTTCAAAATGCAAAATTCGAGAATGATTTTGTTGAGCAGTATAAAGAACTGATGTATGTCCCCGTCCCCCTAAACTAATTAATTGTTGTCCCTTTTTCGTTGCCTCTTCAAAGTCTTGGGCATGATACATCGCTAAAACAGGAGACAATTTTTCATAAGCAAAGGGTTCTTCTAAACTGATATCCTCCACTTCTCCAATTAAAACTTTTTTCCCTTTTGCCCCTTCAATTCCTGCCATTTCCGCAATTGTATCGACGGATTGACCGACAATTTTAGCATTAATCCGTCCATCAACAATTAAGACTTTACGAACCGCTTCTCGTTCCTCTTCATTGAGAATATAAGCCCCACGAGCAATGAATTCTTCTCTCACTTTTTCATAGACATCATCCACCACAATCACCGATTGTTCTGAGGCGCAAATCATCCCATTATCAAAAGTTTTACTAATTAAAATTGAACTCACCGCCATGGGAATATTTGCGGTTTCATCAATGACAGCAGGGGTATTTCCCGCACCAACGCCTAAAGATGGCTTACCAGAAGAATAAGCAGCTTTTACCATTCCCGGTCCCCCTGTGGCGAGAATTAAATTCACACTGGGATGCTGCATTAAAGTTTGAGACAGTTCAATGGTCGGTTCATCAATCCAACCAATAATATTAGGGGGCGCACCCGCTTCTAGGGCTGCATCGCGCACAATTTTCGCTGCATCAATGGTGCATTGTTTCGCGCGAGGGTGAGGAGAAAAAATGATGCCATTGCGAGTTTTCAGCGCCAGTAGAGCCTTAAAAATTGCCGTAGAAGTGGGATTAGTCGTAGGAACAATTCCTGCTAAAACTCCAATCGGTTCTGCTATTTTTTGCATCCCATAGTGAGGATCAGATTCAATGATCCCACAGGTTTTCTCATGTTTATATTTGTTATAAATCATTTCCGAAGCAAAGTGATTTTTGATCACCTTGTCTTCTTGCACCCCCATTCCCGTTTCTTGAACCGCCATTTTTGCTAATGGAATGCGATTCATATTGGCAGCTAACGCTGCTTTCTTAAAGATAGCATCCACTTGGTCTTGGGTGTAAGTGGCATATTGCGCTTGGGCTGCTTTCACTTGGGAAATCAGATTTTCGAGTTCTTGGAGGTTGGTAACAGTCATGTATGAGGTCTCCTTTATTTGTCGTGAGACGTTCTAGAGAACGCCTTGAAATAATTAGTCTTTCGTCTTTTATTGCAGTAGTTAATGACCAATGACTAATGACGAATGACTAATGACGAATAACTAATTAACATTGATACCGTAGCTTTGAAAGAGGTGAATTGTACTAGCAATTAACTCTGGTTTTGGTGGTTCTGTGTCTTGAAGTTGATACTTATAACCGAGTTTCTCCCATTTATAAGCACCCATTTGATGAAAGGGCAAAACTTCCAGCTTCTCTACATTATGCAAACTAGAAACAAATTCCGCTAATCTCTTAAGATTATCAATGGGATCAGTGAGATTTGGAACTAGCACAAAGCGAATCCAAGTGGGTTTATTGATCTCGTCAAGATACCGAGCAAATTTGAGTGTGGGTTCAATAGCAACACTAGTAACACTGCGATAAATGTCTGGGACACTAGATTTAATATCCAGTAAGACCAAATCGGTCTTCTCCAGCACGGGTTTGGCTGCTGCTAGGGGGACATAACCAGAAGTGTCTAATGCGGTATGAATCCCGAGATCTTGACAGTGTTGAAAAATCGCTTCCACAAACTGAGGCTGCATCAGGGGTTCTCCCCCCGTTACTGTCACCCCGCCCCCAGAAAAGCGCATATAAGACCGATATTTTTCAACTTCTGAGATGAGCTCGTCAACGGCGACTTCAGTTCCATTTTCTGGGTTAAAACAATCAGGGTTATGACAGTAGAGACAACGGAGGGGACAGCCTTGGGTGAAAATTACAAATCGAATCCCCGGTCCATCGACTGTACCACAGCTTTCGACGGAGTGGATTCGTCCTTGGGTTGGTGTTGGCATTGTGGTTGTATGGAAAGGGTCAAGGTGAGTTTCAGATTGATCTGGATTCATAAATGAGTCACAAGGGAGAACGAATCACGAATAATAATTTTAGTCAGAGATTGTTCTCCAAGCGTGACCCCGCTTTATCTTTAGGGTTTGAAAGCGAGTCACGCTCTTGCTAATTTATCGCAATGACCCTCGTTTCGTCAGGCGTTACACTTTTTCGTGGAAAGTGCGAGAAATGACATCTTCTTGCTGTTCCCGCGTTAGTTTAATAAAGTTCACCGCATAACCAGAAACTCGGATGGTCAGTTGTGGATATTTTTCTGGATGATCCATAGCATCAATTAAGGTTTCTCGGTTGAGAACATTGATGTTAACGTGATGACCACGGTCGTGGAAGTAACCATCTAACATTCCCGTTAAGTTGGTGATGCGGTTGTCGTCTCCTTTGCCGAGGGCTTGCGGAATAATAGAGAAGGTGTAAGAAATGCCATCTTTGGCATTGTCATAAGGCAGTTTTGCCACGGATGATAACGCAGCGATCGCGCCTTTGGTATCCCGCCCATGGATGGGATTGGCTCCCGGTGCAAAGGGTTTTCCGCCTTCGCGTCCATCGGGAGTATTCCCAGTTTTCTTGCCATAGACCACATTGGAGGTGATGGTCAAAATGGATTGCGTGGGCGTTGCTTGGCGATAGGTGGGGTGTTGACGGATGTGATTCATGAGATCACTCACTAAGCTCACAGCAATGTCATCAGCGCGATCGTCGTTATTGCCAAACTTCGGATAATCGCCTTCCACCTGATAACCGACGGCTAAGCCATTGTCATCCCGTAGCACTTTCACCTTGGCATATTTAATCGCAGCAAGGGAGTCTGTTACCACGGATAATCCTGCCATCCCACAGGCCATCGTCCGATACACATCGCGATCGTGCAATGCCATTTGCAGACGTTCATAAGCGTATTTATCGTGCATATAGTGGATGATATTCAGGGCGTTCACATACAGTTTCGATAGCCAACCCATTAAACCTTCAAATTTTGCCATCACCTCCTCATAATCGAGATACTCAGACGTAATCGGTTCACTGGGAGGGGCAACCTGTTCCCCTGATTTTTCATCTTTTCCACCGTTAATGGCATACAGTAACGCTTTCGCCAGATTCACCCGGGCGCCAAAGAACTGCATTTGTTTCCCAATAGGCATCCCAGAAACACAGCAAGCAATCCCATAATCATCGCCGTATTCCGCCCGCATTAAGTCATCATTTTCATACTGAATGGAACTGGTATCAATGGAAACCTTGGCACAGTAACGTTTGAAATTAAGCGGTAAGTGTTCTGACCACAGTACCGTTAAATTCGGTTCTGGAGCCGGTCCTAAGTTATAAAGGGTATGGAGAAATCGGAAGTTAGTCCGTGTCACTAAAGGACGACCATCTAAGCCCATCCCGCCTAAACCTTCCGTGACCCAAGTCGGATCCCCAGAGAAGAGTTGATTATACTCTGGTGTTCGCAAGAAACGCACCATCCGTAACTTCATCACGAAATGGTCAATCATTTCTTGGGCTTGCCATTCATCAATCAAACCTTTTTCTAGATCCCGTTCAATGTAAATATCAAGGAACGTTGACACCCGCCCTAAGGACATTGCAGCGCCATTTTGTTCTTTGACCGCCCCTAAATACCCAAAATAAGTCCATTGAATCGCTTCTTGAGCCGTTTCCGCCGGGTAAGCAAGATCAAAACCATAACTGGCTGCCATGGTGTGCAAATCTTTCAGGGCTTTGATTTGTTCTGTAATTTCTTCCCGTAAACGAATCACATCTTCAGTCATCGTTTCCTCTTCTAGGGAATCCAGTTGTGCTTTTTTATCAGCAACTAAATGGTCAATCCCATAAAGGGCAATGCGACGGTAATCGCCAATAATGCGACCGCGCCCATAGGCATCGGGCAACCCCGTGATGACACCAGAGTGACGGGCTAAACGCATTTGTTTGCTATAGGCGGAAAAAACACCATCGTTATGGCTTTTACGGTATTTCGTAAAAATTTCATCGGTTTCTGGATCGAGTTGATAACCGTAGGCTTCGAGAGATTTTTTCACAACCCGAATGCCCCCAGCTGGCATAATGGCGCGTTTGAGGGGTTGATCGGTTTGTAAGCCAACAATTTTTTCTAAGGTTGGATCAATATAACCAGGGGCGTGAGCGGTAATTCCTGCGGGAATTTTTGTCTCTGTATCTAAAATCCCTTTTTTTCGCTCTTCTTCCATTAACAATTGGACTTTTTCCCAGAGATTCTTCGTTTCTTCTGTTGCGCCCACTAAAAATGATTCGTCACCAGTGTAGGGGGTATAGTTCTTTTGGATAAAGTCGCGGACATCAATATTTTCTACCCATTGACCGGGCACAAATCGTTCGGTTTTAGTTAGCATCTAATCTTCCCCTTCACAATTGATCTAATCGCAATTTTTCGAGAAAATGTGATCGATTTTACGATGTTTGATCTGATACTCAATCGCTTTTTTGACGACCCGCATTTTTGCTCTCTTTTTCCTATTTTAATCAGTTGAGTTGGCAGATTTCCTCTGCTTCAAAATAGTTCATAAAAAAATATTTTTTGTATGATTTAAAACGTAAACAAATTATTAAATTTAAGGTTCACCTATTGAGGACAGTGATCAGTTACCAAAGAACAAAGAACACGAGAGTGAAAACTACTTTATTTTTCTTTGTCAGATCAACCGAGGAGAGCTTTCCCTCGCGATCGCGCATCTGATAGGGTAGAGTTAATCAAACTTAACAAATAGGAGCAACCAGCATGGCAGAAACCCCTTATATTCAAAGCGAAACCGAACTCGACGAACTGATTGCGAATGAATCCGTGTTAGTTGTGGACTGTACTGCAACTTGGTGTGGACCGTGTAAATTAGTTTCCCCTTTGATTGATCAGTTAAATGGGGCTTACAGCGATCGCGCTCAAATTCGGAAACTGGATCTCGATGAGCACAAGCCCGTTGCCAAACGCTTTGCCATCAAAAGCATTCCCGCCGTGATGTTCTTTAAGGGAGGCGAACAAGTAGAAACCCTCGTCGGCGCAAAAACCTACGAAGAATACAGCACAGAATTAGAGAAACACCTGTAACCTAGAGACGAGATAGTGTTACCCTATTGGGTTAGGAAAGTTTCCGAGTCAACAGTCTATCTGCATCCAGAAAGTTTAGCATTGGATCATACCACTGGCTCTTTTAAAGCAACAATCCATAAGATAATCTTTGTAAAATAAGTTAAAACAGAAATTGGGAGAGAGAAAATCATGTACGGTCCCACCCCGTCAGCCAATACAGTTAATAACACAGCATACGCCAATCGCTTCTTTGTTTACGAGGTCGTTGGTTTAAAGCAAAACGAAGTCACTGATCAAATCGAATCACCAATTCGTAAAAGTGGCAGTGTTTACATCACGGTTCCCTATAACCGCATGAATCAAGAAATGCAACGCATTACTCGCATGGGTGGGAAAATTGTGAGTATCAAGCCTCTAAACGATAATAATCACTCAGATCAGGCTGGGACAGTTGGGCAGCAAGATCAACAAGCAGCCATGACTGACAGCAAAGCAAAAACCAAATCCAAAGGGAAGTCTGATGTTCCGGTTAACATCTACAAGCCAAAAAACCCTCTCATTGGAAAATGTATTGAAAACCGAGAACTGGTGAAAGAAGGTGGAGTCGGTCGCGTTCGTCATCTCACCTTTGATGTTTCTAATAGCGATATGCGCTATCTGGAAGGGCAAAGTATCGGGATCATTCCTCCTGGAAAAGATGACAAAGGAAAACCCCACAAACTGCGCTTATATTCCATCGCCTCCACCCGTCATGGGGATAAAGGCGATGACAATACTGTTTCTCTTTGTGTGCGGGAATTGGTGTATCAACATCCCGAAACCAATGAAACTATCTATGGGGTTTGTTCTAGCTATCTCTGCAACCTTGACGAAGGCGCTGATGTCACCATTACCGGTCCAGTGGGGAAAGAAATGCTCTTACCTGAAGATCCCAACGCCAATATCATTATGATGGCAACGGGAACTGGAATTGCTCCTTATCGTGCTTATCTGCGTCGGATGTTCCAAGAAAAGCATGAAGACTATAAGTTTAACGGATTTGCTTGGTTGATTTTTGGGGTTCCCTATACCGAGAATATCTTGTACAAGGAAGACTTAGAAAAAATGCAAGCAGAATACCCCGACAACTTCCGTCTTACTTACGCCATCAGTCGGGAACAAAAAACAGACGATGGTAAGAAAATGTATATCCAAAATCGGGTTGCCCAGCAAGTGTCCGAAATTTGGGAATTACTGCAAGATGAGAAAACCCATGCTTATATTTGCGGTTTGAAAGGAATGGAAGATGGCATTGACGAAGCCCTTTCCGCAGAAGCGCAAAAACATGGCGAAGATTGGTCTCAGTTCCAGAAGAGTCTGAAGAAAGCTGGACGTTGGCACGTTGAAACTTATTAATTCAGTGACCAGTGATCAGTAAGAAGGTTTAACTAATTGCTTTTTCCCGAATTCCCCCCAATTTTGGGGGTTTTTTATTTCGTCATTGGTTATTCGACAACAAGGGACAAAGGACAAACAAATGAGAAATATGTTAAGTTAGGTTAAGAAGCACAAAATATAGAATAGAAAGTTACAAAACTTTTAAATAATCTTCCTCATGGGAGACGTTGAAAAAAAGAGCTTGACTTAAGCATTATAGTAAGACACACAAAGGACTTAAACAATGAAACTACCTTGGCGGGTAATCTTACTCTGGACATTACCGATCCTCGTGGTTGGTTTTTTCCTCTGGCAGGGAACTTTCTCTCCCAATGCTGGAGAACTCACCGGCGGTAACTCAGCCAATACAAGATTGAGTTATGGTCGCTTCTTAGAATATTTAGAATCCGAGCGGGTACAGTCGGTTGATTTGTACGATAATGGCAGAACAGCAATTGTACAAGCCAGTGACCCTCAACTTAGTGGCAGCACTCAACGGTATCGCGTCGATCTCCCTGAAAATGCCCCCGAACTGATTACAAAAATGCGGGAAGCAGATGTTGCTATTGACTCCCACGATAGTGGCGACAACAGTGCCATTTGGGGCTTCTTAGGCAATTTAATTTTCCCAGTTCTCCTGATTGGGGCTTTATTCTTCCTCTTCCGTCGTTCTAATAACGCGGGTGGCGGTCCCGGACAAGCGATGAACTTTGGTAAATCTCGCGCTCGTTTCCAAATGGAAGCGAAAACTGGGGTTCTCTTTGATGATGTCGCTGGTGTAGAGGAAGCCAAAGAAGAACTACAGGAAGTGGTTACTTTCTTGAAACAACCAGAACGATTTACCGCAGTGGGCGCGAAAATCCCCAAAGGCGCTTTATTAGTTGGCCCCCCAGGAACTGGTAAAACCCTAATGGCAAAAGCAATCGCTGGTGAAGCTGGCGTTCCCTTCTTCAGCATTTCCGGTTCGGAATTTGTGGAAATGTTTGTTGGGGTCGGTGCGTCTCGCGTCCGTGACCTCTTCAAGAAAGCAAAAGAAAACGCCCCTTGTCTGATCTTCATTGATGAAATCGACGCTGTGGGTCGTCAGCGTGGGGCTGGTATTGGTGGCGGTAACGATGAACGGGAACAAACCCTGAACCAGTTACTCACCGAAATGGATGGATTTGAAGGCAATACAGGGATTATCATTATTGCTGCAACCAACCGTCCTGATGTCCTTGATACCGCATTGTTACGTCCTGGACGTTTTGATCGTCAGGTCACTGTTGATGCACCAGATGTCAAAGGACGGATTTCGATTCTTAATGTTCATGCGCGGAACAAGAAATTAGATCCTGATGTTTCTTTAGAGTCGATCGCGCGACGGACTCCTGGCTTCACAGGGGCTGATTTAGCGAACTTGCTCAATGAAGCAGCAATTTTAACAGCGCGTCGTCGTAAATCTGCGATAACCTTAGCTGAAATTGATGATGCAGTGGATCGGGTGGTCGCTGGTATGGAAGGAACACCATTAGTGGATAGCAAGAGCAAGCGGTTGATTGCTTACCATGAAGTCGGTCATGCTATTATCGGAACGTTAATTCCTGATCACGATCCAGTACAGAAAGTTACTTTAATTCCCCGTGGACAAGCCCAAGGATTAACTTGGTTTACGCCCAGTGAAGAACAAATGCTCGTCTCGCGATCGCAGCTTAAAGCCCGTATTACAGGCGCATTAGGCGGTCGTGCTGCTGAAGAAGAAGTCTTTGGCGATGCCGAAGTGACCTCTGGTGCTGGCGGTGACTTACAACAACTAACCGCAATGGCGCGTCAAATGGTCACTCGCTTCGGAATGTCGGATCTCGGTCCGATGTCTTTAGAAAGCCAAAATAGTGAAGTTTTCCTAGGCGGTGGACTCATGAATCGTTCCGAATATTCCGAAGAAATTGCCTCTCGCATTGATTCTCAAGTGCGGGAAATTGTCGAACAATGTCACGATAATGCCCGTCGCATCATTCGTGATCACCGAGTTGCCATTGACCGCCTTGTGGACTTGCTGATTGAGAAAGAAACCATTGATGGCGATGAATTCCGTCAAATTCTTTCTGAATATACTGATATTCCAGAAAAAGAACAGTATGTTCCTCAAATGCAACAATAATCAATCACTGATTATTGCTTGAAAAAAAGGAGATGGGATTAATCCCCGTCTCCTTTCTTTTTTTGAGACTAACGCCAGTAATAACGACCTTTCCAAAACACACCCACCATCATTCCCAAAAAGGTCGGATAAGAAAGAGAAACCAAAAAGCTGGGTAAAGGAAGTAAATTCGTTAATCCAAGAATAATTAATAAACAAAGCACTAACGCCCATAAACTCCCTGCATTCAAAAAGATTTGAGATTGGAAGTAATCGCAAACAATAACCCCCAAAACGCCAACTCCTGCTGCTGCTGCTAAAGGGAGTAAGATCCCGAGAGGGGGTGATAAGACAATTGAAATGCTTTGTTGGAGGGCGGGAAGATTAGAAATCAGGAAGATCAATAAATAATCGATCGCGCTGGCGATCGCAATGGTAATCAAAGCAACGAGAAACAGCGGTTTCCAAGGTTGAGATTTAAACCCACGGAGAGGATCATTCATAATTCAACGCCTCAACTAGAGGTGGCTTCTGTCGTTTCTGATTTTTTAAAGAATTGTTCTGTAATCCAAGCGGTAATAATGTGAGAAAGAAGTCCAATTGGACCAGCAAATAGACATAAAATAATGGAATGAACGGTAAAAATTCCTTTTTCTTGTCCTTGCCAATAAACCCAGCGACCGACAAATAAATCCATGACTAAAAAGTGCGCCCATCCCGTTGCAGCAGCACTTTCTTCACCAAAGAATTGGCTAATCGTCGGTAAATCTGGATTGGATAAGGCTTCGGCTGATTCCGCATTTAAAGTATTCGCAAAAAAGAAGATATAAAAACCGACTAAAATAATAAAAGGCACATAAGAAGACATGACTTTTTTTGTCACGCCCCAATTGGGAAGAAAAATAATTAAAGCCCAAAAGGGTAAAACAAACAGGTTGGCAATATCAAAAGCAAGATTAATATTCATAGTCATTAGTCATTAGTCATTGGTCATTAGTCTCGCAAACAACAAAAATTAAGCAGCTACTTCGTCACTCCAAAAATTGCGATGATTACTGACTAAGGGCTTTTAAGAAGCGTTGTAAGCTATTAAAAATCCCTTGTTTTCTCGCGGGTTTAGAAGCAAAGGCGGGAGTTTCTTCAGCAGAAACATCTTCTCCAGATGCTTTTCTGAGTAAGCGATCTAATGTATCACCGACAGGTTTTTCGGGTTCTTCACAAAAGAATTCATAATTATTTTCGCCTTTTTCAATCCACAATTGCCATGATGAAGGATACCGTTTGAGAAGCGCTGCTTCCTCAAGAGGTTGTAAATAATAGCAACTTTCAAGGGTGCTTAAAAACCGTTCTCGTAATTGCCTTGCTGCATAACCAATTCCCACAGTCGCCACATCTTCTAACTGTGGAATTAAGAGAATCACTGGACGATCACCAGCAAGATTACAGAGTTTTTCTACTTTTTGCACTTCCACCGCCGAGGGAGAAACCAGTAAGAACATTTGGTCGTCTTCTGATACTTTTTTCTCAATGGGAGTGTTGCGACTGCCTAAATCATTGACTTGAAAAGACACATCTGCCCAATTGCGTCTCGCTAAAGCTGCTGCGCCAGTGTCGGGAAATAAAACTTTTAAACCTGATCCATAATCATCTTCCAATAAATCAGCAAATTCTTTAGCAATCTTTTCCCCTTGCAGAGCAATTTCTGGGATTCTTAACTCCACTTGTAAACGAGTTAACCCAGCTTCTAAGGCGGTGAGTGTTGATTGTTTTGCTTGCGCGATCGCGCTTTCTAAGGTGACTGGAAACTCCATCATTACTTTATTTTGTTAATACCAAACTTGACTCTTCAATTAACCGTTGTAAAACTTGTCTTAAAACTAATGCTGTCCACTCCATATCCGCTGCGGTGGTACTGCGTCCTAAGGTTAAGCGGATGCCAGCCATCGCCATTTCCTGAGAATAGCCCATCGCCAGCAAAATCGGACTCGGTTTCAGTTTACCACTATCACAAGCAGAGCCAGCACTAATGCCGATTCCAGCTAAGTTTAATTGACGAACTAAGGTTTGTCCTGTAATTACTTCCACTGGGCTTTTAACCGCAAAACTGACATGATGAGGAAGTCGCTCGCGCGGATGTCCTGTAGGAATTAAATGAGGACAATCGGCAAGTAAATCAAATAATTGATCCCGTAAGCCCTGCAAACGTGGCGTTTCTGTCGGCATCGCGAGTCTTGCTAATTTCGAGGCGACCCCTAACGCTGCGATCGCGCCCACCGCTAGCGTTCCTGAGCGCAATTGTCTTTCTTGTCCACCGCCTGTGAGTAAGGGGTTGAGTTCCATTCCCTCCCGAACATACAACGCACCTGCGCCTTGTACCCCATACATTTTGTGACCAGAAAGAGACAGTAAATCCACAGGAAGTTGTTGGACATCAATTGGTAAGCGTCCGGCGACTTGTACCGCATCCGTGTGGAATAAAATGCCTCTAGCGCGGGCAATTTTTCCCAGTGGCGCGATCGGTTGTAGCGTCCCCACTTCACTTTGTCCATAGATAACAGAAATCAGAACCGTATTCCTTTGAATCGCTTGTTCTAAATCCCACGGATGAACTTGTCCATATTGATTCACAGGTAAACGAGTGACCTCCCAACCCCACCTCTCTAGACGCTGGGCAGTTTTTTCAACCGCAGAATGTTCCACACTGGAAATAATTAAATGTTGGGGAGACGCATATTGATCCGCAACTCCCAGTAACGCTAAATTATCCGCTTCTGTTCCCCCAGAAGTAAAAATAATGGTCTCGGGTGTCTGGGCATTAATCAACTGCGCCGTTTCCACTCGCGCCATTTCCACTTCCATCGCGGAACGTTCTCCCCAAGCATGAAGGCTAGAAGGATTTCCCCAATGTTGGCTTAAAACCGCTTGCATTTTAGCAATAACATCGGGATGAGGCGGTGTGGTTGCACTGTGATCAAGATAGATTTGCATAGGCTTTGCGAGGACTTCGTTATTTTCTATGTTACAGGCTCTCCACTCAAGCTAGAGAGTTTCAACGGAAGAACTAATAACGTTAAAATATCGGTACGATTCTCGTTATTAACTGTCCACTAGCAAACGACAACGCAAGACCAGTGACAACCAACAAGAGTTATAAGGACACGATCAATCTCCCTAAAACGGATTTTGCCATGCGGGCGAATGCCAAACAGCGCGAACCTGAAATTCAGGCATTTTGGCAGCAGGAACAAATCTATGAAACCCGATCGCAGCAAAATCCCAAAGATGTATTTGTTTTGCATGATGGACCCCCCTACGCCAACGGTTCATTGCACATGGGACACGCTCTGAATAAAATCCTGAAAGATATCATCAACAAATATAAGATTTTACAAGGGTATAAGGTGCGCTATGTTCCTGGTTGGGATTGTCACGGCTTACCGATTGAATTAAAAGTTTTACAGAACATTGAGGAAAAAGATCGCGCCCATTTAACGCCCATTAAGTTACGGAAAAAAGCAGCGAAGTTTGCTCATAAAACCATTGACGAACAACGAGAAGGCTTCAAGCGTTATGGGGTTTGGGGAGATTGGGACAACCCTTATTTAACCCTGAACCCAGCTTACGAAGCAGCCCAAATTGGTGTTTTTGGGGAAATGGCGTTAAAAGGCTATATTTATCGCGGTTTGAAACCCGTCCATTGGAGTCCGAGTTCTAAAACTGCTCTCGCGGAGGCGGAATTAGAATATCCTGAAGGACACACTTCTCCCAGTATCTATGCTGTGTTTCCTGTGACCGCATTAGGAGAAGCAGCGCAAGCAACCTTAGGGGAGTATGCTTCCAGTTTAGGGGTTGCGATTTGGACAACCACTCCTTGGACGATTCCAGGGAATCTAGCCGTCGCCGTCAATCCTGATTTAACTTATGCCGTCGTGGAACAATCAGGAGAAGATGCACAATGTCAGTATTGGATTGTTGCTGCGGAGTTAGTCGAGAAACTGTCTGCAACTTTAGGACAGTCGCTGACGGTAAAAACAACTCTCCCTGGAAAAGCCTTAGAACATTGTCAGTATCGCCATCCCTTGTTTGATCGCGAAAGTAAGGTTTTAATCGGTGGGGATTATATTACAACCGACTCAGGAACGGGATTAGTTCATACCGCACCAGGACATGGTCAAGAAGACTATGTGGTCGGAATGCGCTATGGGTTACCGATTTTATCCCCAGTGGATGAACAAGGAACGTTTACGGAAGAAGCGGGTCAGTTTGCAGGGTTAGAAGTCCTTAACGGTGGGAATGATGCTGTCATTGAAGCGTTACAAGCAGCGAACTCTCTTCTGAAACAAGAACCGTATCAGCATAAATATCCCTACGATTGGCGCAGCAAAAAACCTACCATTTTCCGCGCTACCGAACAGTGGTTTGCTTCTGTGGAAGGCTTTCGGGAAGCAGCATTAATGGCGATTTCAGGCGTGAATTGGTTACCGAAACAGGGAGAAAATCGCATTCGCGCGATGGTGTCTCAGCGCAGTGATTGGTGTATTTCCCGTCAACGTAGTTGGGGTGTTCCCATTCCCGTATTTTATGACGAGGAAACCAATGAACCCTTACTGACTCCAGAGACCATTGCTCATGTCCAGAATATCATTGCGGATCAAGGATCGGATGCGTGGTGGGAAATGTCCACCGAGGAGTTGTTACCCCCAGAGTATCGGAATAATGGACGCACTTATCGGAAGGGAACGGATACCATGGATGTGTGGTTTGATTCGGGTTCTTCTTGGGCTGCGGTAGCGAAACAGCGAGAAGAGTTAACTTATCCTGTTGATATGTATTTGGAAGGATCGGATCAACATCGCGGTTGGTTTCAGTCGAGTTTATTAACCAGTGTCGCCACAGAAGGGGTTGCGCCTTATAAAACTGTTTTGACTCATGGCTTTGTCTTAGATGAAAAAGGCTACAAAATGAGTAAGTCTATGGGAAATGTGGTTGATCCTGCGGTGATTATTAATGGGGGTAAGAATCAAAAGAAAGAACCTGCTTATGGGGCGGATATTTTACGGTTGTGGGCTTCTTCGGTGGATTATTCGGCGGATGTTCCCATTGGTCAAGGGATTCTCAAACAGTTAGCAGATGCTTATCGGAAAATTCGTAATACCGTCCGCTTTCTGTTGGGGAATTTACATGATTTTGACCCCAAAACCGATGGCGTTGCTTATGAACAACTCCCCAGTTTAGATCAGTATATGTTGCATCGGACAGGAGAAGTGTTTGAGGAGATTACCGCAGCGTTTGAAGAGTTTGAGTTTTTCCGCTTCTTCCAAACGGTTCAGAATTTCTGTGTGGTGGATTTATCAAACTTCTATTTGGATATTGCCAAAGATCGGTTGTATATTTCCGATGCGAACTCTCTGCGCCGACGCAGTTGTCAGACCGTGTTAGCGATTATTGTCGAAAATCTGGCTCGCGCGATCGCGCCAGTATTATGCCATACTGCAGAAGATATCTGGCAAAATATTCCTTATCCTGTCCCTCACAAGTCCGTTTTCGCCTCAGGATGGATTCCTCAACAAACCGATTGGAAAAATACGGATCTCGCCGAAAGCTGGTCGAAACTGCGACAAGTGCGAGGGGAAGTGAATAAAGTTTTAGAACAAGCCCGCACCGAGAAACTGATTGGCGCATCCCTAGAAGCAAAAATCTTACTGTATGTTTCTGATTCCAGGTTACAAGACCAACTGCGGGAGATGAACCCCAGTGAGACTGTAGGAGACGGGTTGCACGTGGATGAACTCCGCTATCTTTTCCTCGCCTCCCAAGTGGAAGTCTTAGACACGCCAGAGGAAGCTCAAAACGCCCAGTATCACAGTGAAACTGAACTGGTAACGGTGGGAATTGTTAAAGCAGACGGAGAAAAATGCGATCGCTGCTGGAATTATTCAACCCAAGTGGGACAGTTTGAAGATGATCCAACGATTTGCGAGCGATGTCATCACGCCTTAGTCGGTAATTTCTAAAGTTACTGTTGAAAGCGAATTAGGAGAAGGCAGTACATTTACGGTGAAATTTCCGCTTCCTTCTCCACAAACCAACAATTAAGCACTTTGCTGCGAGGGGGTTGAAGAGTCTGGAGACCATTTCACCGTTTCTTCTTGACCCCAGAATCCCGTAAATTTCGTGACTTTTACATCCCCAAGAACTTGGACTTGACAGGATAAACGTCGTGTCGTTTCTTCTTTATGCGGGGGTAAAGACAAGCGCAGTTTTTCTCGCTGACCTCGTGGCGAAACCTCTCCTTCTACTTCTACAGTGCAAGTGCCACAGGTGCCGAGACCATGACAGTTAATGACACGAGCATTGCCATTATAAACCTCAATGTTGTTTTCCAGTAAGACTTTTCGGAGATTTGCCCCGCGATCGCAGGTAAAGGTTTTTCCTTGAGCCGTAACTTGTGGCATGGTTGTTTTCCCTTAAACTAGAGTCCGACAGTTCTATTTTAAACGGATATGATTCAGTAATTACCGAGTCTATCGCACCCCGCCTTCAGTGCGCCGTTGCTGTTTGAGGTAATCAAATACGGATTTATCGCCAATATCAGAAGGAAGATTTTGCGGGAGTTTTCTCAGAGCAAAAATCAAGAAAAAGATTGTCCAAACCGCTAACAACACTTGTTCAATTTCTGGGAGAATTATGCCTGCTAAATGTCCCAACAGTAAAATCGGAACGAGAGGGGTGAGCACTTGCGTTTCTAGGCGATGGAAACAGAAGCCTTCTTTGAAAAAAATGCCAGTGAGGGCTGCAAAAGTAAAGCCAATACCAAAGAGAGTTAGAGGATGGTTATAAACATATAAAGCAAGAGGAACATCTGCTTGAAAACCAATCATAATCGCTGAGATTGTTCCCACTAACCAAAAGACTTGTAGGAGACGATGTAGCGGTAATAAATAGATGTGAATTGTGATTAAACTAATGCCTAAAGCTAGGGAGAACAAACCATACAAATAGGTTAGGCTTTGTAAAACAACTGGGGTTGCTCCTTGCCAGAACAACAGTAGGCTTCCGATCGCAAAGGTGAACGCTGCGACCAATAAGCCCCCCCGATAAATTCTGACTTCAGCGCGATCGCGCTCTGTAATCTCATAAGTGCCAAATTGTCCTTGGTAAACCATAAACTTCCTATTTTCAGTGTTGGTGAAACGATTAATCAAAAAACTATTGATATCACTTCCTGTTTCCTGTCACAGATTACACCTTCTGTCACGGAAGGGACAATCTGCGACCGTTGGTCAAGATTGGGCAGCTTGGACTGTTGTTGAAATCACCTCTGGGTCGTCATCAATAACCAATTGGGGGGAAAGTTTTCCCCTGAATCGTCAACGGGAAACAGGTCATGGTAGGATTACTTTCTGGTTTAGGAAATCTCAAAAAACATGATCACCGTTGCTTTACCCAAAGGGGCTTTACTGAAAGAAAGTATCCGTTTATTTCAGCAAATTGGCTTAGATTTTAGCGCTTTTAATGATCCCAAAAATCGTGCTTTGCAAATTATTGATCCCACGAATACCGCCAGAGCCTTATTAGTTCGAGCCTTAGATGTTCCCGTTTATGTGGAATATGGACAAGCGCAAATGGGCATTGTTGGCTACGATGTCTTACGGGAGAAAACACCAAAAGTTGCTGATTTAGCAGATTTACAATTTGGTTACTGTCGGTTATCGGTTGCAGTAAAGTCAGATAGTCATTATGAGCGTTCTCTCGATTTACCCGCTCACGCCCGTGTGGCTTCAAAGTTTGTCCAATGTGCGCGAGACCATTTTCACAGTTTAGATTTACCCGTTGAAATTGTCCCGTTATATGGTTCTGTAGAATTGGGTCCGATTACGGGAATGTCAGAAGCGATTGTAGATTTAGTTTCCACAGGACGCACACTCAAGGAAAATGGCTTAGTTGAAATTGATTTGTTGTTTGAAAGTACAGCGCACCTGATTGCTCATCCTCTAAGTTACCGCTTAAATCAGGGAAACTTAGCAAAATATTGTCAAGGGATTCGAGAAACGATTGCCTTGCAACAAACAGAACTCACAGCAACCCAATGATAGTGACAAAAGCACTTTTGATGGGTTACTGATCAGTCGCTAACTGCTGGAACTGCCAGTAAAGACTCGGGCTAACTGTTTGAAGTTTTCCAGAACATTCCCAGTCCCGAGAACAACACATTTGAGGGGATCGGGAGCAACATGGGTCACAATCCCCGTTTCATGACTAATTAACGTATCCAGTCCGCGTAGAAGTGCGCCCCCGCCAGCGAGCATAATACCGCGATCAATAATATCCGATGCTAACTCGGGTGGTGTGCGTTCTAACGTTCGTTTCACCGCTTCTACAATCACTGATAAGGGTTCAGACATACTCTCACGAATTTCTGGTGCTTTAATGGTGACCATGCGCGGTAAGCCTGAAAGTAAATGGAGTCCTCGCACATCCATAGATAAGTCATCATCGCCATCAGTGGGATAAGCTGAACTCACCCGAATTTTAATTTCTTCGGCGGTTCGTTCCCCAATGACCATATTATGGACTTTTTTCATATATTGAGTAATCGCATCACTGAGTTCATCACCCGCAACACGAACCGATTCACTCAACACAGTTCCTTGCAAACTGAGAACAGCAACTTCTGTTGTTCCCCCACCAATATCAATAATCATATTGCCTGTGGGTTCAGCAACGGGTAAACCCGCCCCAATAGCAGCAGCAACGGGTTCATCAATCAGATAGACATCTCTGGCCCCTGCTTGAATCGCAGCTTCCATCACCGCTCGTCGTTCCACACCCGTCACGCCTGAAGGAATGCCAATGACAATGCGAGGAGAAACTAAGGCTCTCCCACCGTGTACCCGTTGAATGAAATGTTTCAACATCAGTTCCGCATTATCAAAATCTGCGATCACGCCATCTCGCAAGGGACGTAAAGCCACGACATTGCCAGGAGTCCGCCCTAACATCTGTTTTGCATCTTCCCCTACCGCAAGGGCTTCTTTACTTTCTTGATCCATCGCCACCACTGATGGCTCTTGTAGCACAATACCTTTACCCGAAACATAAACTAAGGTGTTTGCTGTTCCAAGGTCAATTCCCATATCCCGTGAAAGAGATAACCGACTCCAAAAGCTCACTCGTTTCTCTGCCCCCAAAGTGCCATTGATCTTGCTATTTTTTAGAGCAGTCCGCTCTAATTGATGTGGATTTTATTATTTTTGCCAGGGTTACGTCTAGTGGGAAAACGCTAGTTTCTAGAAAAAGATCAATCGAAGGTTAAACTAAGAACAGATTTTGAGCAATTTGATTAAATCTTGATGGAGGAGCAAGTTATGAATCTTAATGTTATTCACCTTGTGGGTCGCGCTGGGGTTGATCCAGAAGTCAAATATTTTGAAAGTGGGACGGTTTTATGCAAATTTCCGATCGCGGTGGATCGACGCAGTAAAAGAGATGATAAACCCGACTGGTTTGAATTGGAAATGTGGGGACGCACCGCAGAAGTGGCTTCAGAATATGTCCGCAAAGGGAAGCAAGTGGGCATTCAAGGGAAATTAAAAATTGAGACTTGGCAAGACCAAAATGGCAACAATCGTTCTCGTCCTGTCGTGCGTGTGGATCGCTTAGATTTACTCGGGAGCAAAGGAGATCAAGGGGGATCAGGATTGAATTACACTCCAGATGAGTTCTAAGTTATTCCCCCAGGAATTTGGCGAGTTTTCCATAAGCCTGTAGTCTAGAACTTGTAGCATTAAAAATTAAGAAATTATGATGAGTCGTTTTCGTCAAGCAGTCGAAGCGAATGAGTTTTTAGTCACGGCTGAGGTTACTCCTCCTAAAGGTGGAAACCCAGAGCGGATGCTACGGGTTGCCCAAGCCTTAAAAGGGCGCGTTCATGCAGTTAATATTACTGATGGCAGTCGCGCCGTTTTGAGGATGTCTTCTCTGGCTGCATCAGTGATTCTTTTAAAACATGACATTGAGCCAGTTTGTCAAGTTGCCTGTCGCGATCGTAACTTGATTGGCATCCAAAGTGATTTAATGGGCGCTCACGCCCTAGGCATTCGTAACATCCTTGCGCTGACAGGTGATCCAGTGAAAGCTGGAGACCACCCCAAAGCCAAAGCTGTCTTTAACTTAGAGTCGGTTCGCTTATTGAAGTTAATCAACAAACTCAATGAGGGAACAGACTTTAATGATAAACCTCTCCCAGATGGCGAATTAGAGTTATTCGCTGGTGCTGCGGTTGATCCGCAATCCGATAGTTGGTCAGGTTTACAAAAACGCTTTGAGCGGAAAGTGGAAGCAGGAGCAGAGTTTTTCCAAAGTCAGATGCTAACGGATTTTGATCGCTTAGAGAAGTTTATGAATGAAGTGGCTTCTCCTGCGAAAAAACCGATTCTTGCTGGCATTTTCTTATTCAAATCGGCAAAAAATGCGCGTTTCATTCAGAAATATGTGCCTGGGGTTCATGTTCCTGAAGAGATTATCCAACGTTTAGATCGCGCCCAAGATCCGCTGCAAGAAGGAATTAAAATTGCTGCTGAGGATGTACAAAAAGCGCGAGAACTCTGTCAAGGAGTTCACATGATGGCAATCAAGAAAGAAGAAGTCGTTCCCGAGATTCTCGATTTAGCTGGGGTGAAGCCAGTGGAAGGCGTTAAACTCCCCACTACCGCACAAGTCCGCTAAAAGGGATTGAGCTTCCCACCCCCATCATTGAATTTAAACAAAACAGTGTCACTGATCTGCTGATTTCAGAAAAGTGGCACTGTTTTTTAACGCTCACTTAACGCTGCTAACACTACTTCATGAAGAGAACCATTGCTGACCACAATTCCGCGATTCTGGAACAGTTTTGTCCCCACGGAAAAGTCTAGAGGTTTGCCATACATATCGCTAGTGCGTCCCCCTGCTTCTTCAACAACGATCGCGCCTGCTGCATGATCCCAAATATTTTCACGGTAATCTGGTTTTTTCGGGGAAGGAAGCCGTAAATAAAGGGCAGCAGACCCAGAGGCAACTGCGCCGTATTTGGCTTGGCTATCAATGCGGAGAGAAGGGCTGGTAATCCCTGCCTTTTGCGCGATCGCGTTTTGTTGACTTTGATCGCCGTGGGCTGCTTCGACACTTTCCACAAAGCGCAAATGTTCTGTATCATCAGGAGAAGTCACCTTGATCGTATTCCAGTTGTCTTCACTCAACGGACGGACGCGAGTGCCTTCTCCCCGCACGGCAACAAACAATAATCCTGTTTGATTCAACGGTGGGGCAAGATCAAGGGCAAGGGCGGGACAGGCGAGAATGCCCACTTTCACTTCTCCCCCTTCTAAAAGGGCAAGCGCGATCGCGTACTGATCCCCTCGGAGAAAGCCTTTTGTCCCATCAATGGGGTCTAATGTCCAAAACCGTTCTGCGGGTTCGCCATTCCCGTGATCAATCCACTGCGCCACATCATCCGTGCTGGTCTTCGGAACTTCTTGCTTGACATATTCTGTAACTTGTGCTAACTGCTCTGACATTTCTGGAGAGCGCAGGGCTGTTGCATCTTCTTCTCCCACCACAGGGTCACTGGGGAAGGCTTCAGCTAAAGCACGACAAATAACAGCTTGTGAGCCAAAATCAGCGATTGTAACAGGAGAGCGGTCTTCTTTTTCGATCCGATCTGGCATATTTTCCCGCACCGCTTGGCATAACTTAGCAGCACTTAACGCTGCTTCAATTCCCACTGACACTTCTTTTTCGTATGCCATTGCTCTCCTCTTTTTTGCTGAAATACAATCACGTCTTAATCGCGCTCTCCCAAAAATACCATAGAACGGGCAGATCCTAAACAAACCTATTGGAACAGACTGGGATTCAAGCGACGGGGGGAACTTTGAGATTGAAGTTCTTCTCCAGTCCCGCCATCTGCTGGATCTAAGAAGGGACGGAGATTAATATTTTCATCGGTTTGACTCTGATTTCCGTTTAATAAATCTCTCAAACTGGAGTTATTGGTAAAGGTCGTTACCCCTCGGGTGGCGAGTCCTTGGTTAGCATCAGCGAGATTATCGAACACGCGATCGCGCGTTGCAATGGGGTCTTGTCCTCGGGGAACAGTAAACACAATCCGACAACTGGGATCAGCCTGAGTGGTAACACAAACCACATTTTCATTATTCATCATGCTAGTTTGTAGTTCTAACAATCCATCTGGACGATAGAGTTCTAACCGTTGACTAATTTCACGACAGCGTCTTTCTGCTGACCAGTTTCCTCCCATTTGCTGCGGAATTGCCCAAGGATAGCTTTCATTGGGCTGACTTTGGGGATTATACATCACTGTATATTGACCCTGATTATATTCGCAACTAAAGCGCTGATCGCTGGATGTGGGGGAAGGAGAAGAAGGGCTATTGACCACCACGTCTTCTTCTGGGGAAGGAGAAGAAGGACTATCGATGGGAATCGTATCAACAATCACTTCTGGAATATTTTCGGGGGCTTGACTCAAAATCGGAGGAAATGAGGCTTGATTTTCAGGAAAGTTACTATTAAGAAAAAGTGAGGATAAAGGCTTTGCCTGAACAGGAACATTAACACTACTTAAGGCAACAGCTAACGCAGATAAACTAAGGGTGAGAGAGCGTAACATCATTGTATTTTTCCTTGTCAGATCAAATGGGTCGCAGATTACACCTTCCTAAACAGAAGGAGCCTGCTGCGACCGTTGGTCAAGGTTGCTTTGTCCCTAAACTGATTAAGCAACACTCTACATCTTATGTCGTGTTTGAAGTTCTTTAGTTCCCAACAGTGACCCAAGGACACATAACAAAAATCAATTATTATTGATAATGCCAATACGGTCAGGGGGCCAAAAGCGAAAGACAGCGCGACCAATCACTTTCTTTTCCGGTAAAAAGCCCCAAACGTGAGAGTCATTACTGTTATTTCTATTATCCCCTAAAACAAACAGTTTATTGTCAGGAACGGTAAGGGGAGAAATTTGATAATTGGGCGGTTCTTTAATATAAGATTCACGAATTGGGTCACCATTAAGATAAACCTTGCCATTACGGACAGCAATGGTATCTTCTGCATCAGCAATCACTCTTTTAATAAAGGCTTGATCCGAATCGTAGCCAAAATTTTGTAATAATTCGGGTGGGTTAAAGACTACAATATCTCGAAAATTGGGGGAAGAAAAATAATAAGAAACTTTTTCCACAACAATGCGATCCCCAACTTCTAAAGTGGGAAACATCGAGTCTGAGGGAATATAACGGGGTTCAGCAATAAAAACTCGGATTAAAAATGCAACAATTAGCGCGATCGCGATCGCCTTTAAATTTTCCCAAACTTGTTGCCAAATTGATTCAGATTTTTCCACTATAATTTTAGTTACTTTGCGTCATTCAAAAAAGTTGCAACCACTTGACCCGTCAGTTGTTTGCCAAGCCAAGGGGTATTCGTACTCAGAGATTTTAAATTACTTTTGTTAACTGTCCAAGTTTTTTTCGGATCAAATAAAATGGCGTTTGTCGGTTCTCCCACCGCACAGCGCCAGGGGGGCTGTTTGAGACAAGCTCTCGGAGCAACACTCAACGCCTGCCACAATTCTAGTGCTGTCCATTCTTTGGTTTCAACAAAGTTTTGCCACAATAGCGGTAGTGCCAATTCTAAACCGATCGCGCCAGGTGGGGCTTCGGCAAAAGCAACAGTTTTTTCTTCGTAGGTGTAAGGAGTATGATCCACCGCAATCGCATCAATCACCCCTGCTTTCACGCCATCAATCAAAGCCATTTGATCCGCGCGATCGCCGAGAGGAGGACAGAGATTCAGATTCGGATCATAACTGGTAACCGCAGCCGTATTTAAAAGTAAGTGCATCCAAGTCGTGCTAGCGGTGATCGGAAACCCTCTCGCTTTTGCTGCTGCAATTAATTCCACACTGCGGGCGGTGGAGATCCGCATCAGATGCACAGGAGTTTCTGTTGCTGCGACTAATTCTAAAACCGCAGCGATCGCGCTGGTTTCCGAGACAGCAGGATCACCAGGTAAACCCGTTTGCATCGAAAGTTCTCCCTCGCGCATCACCCCATCATCACTGAGAGCGCGATCGCGCACCGATAACGCCACGGGGGTTCCCAAGGGTTGCACATATTCCAACCCCCGCCGTAATAAGCCTAAATGACACAAAGAAACGGTATCACTAAAACCAACAATTCCCGCCTCTGCTAACTCAGTTAACTCTGTCATTTGTGTCCCCTCACCCCCCAGGGTTAAACTTCCCCAGAGGGCAAAATTAGGCGCATCAGGAGGGGTTTCGCGCTGCAACCATTGGAGATGACCTGGACGATCTAAAGTGGGCTGTGTATCGGGTAGAATCCCCACCTGTGCAAACCCACCAGCGAGGGCTGCTTTAGCCAGAGAAGCCAGCGTTTCTCGATCTTCATTCCCTGGTTCACCACTATGACTATAAAGATCCACTAACCCAGGTGCTAAGATTAAGCCATCTGCTTCTCTCACTTGGGTTGATGACGGATAATCGGTCATTTCAGGCGCAACCTCTCGAATTTGATTATCCTCAATCAAGACATCAGCCACTTGTTCTGTATCTGAAGCTGGATCGAGGAGACGCACCTGTTGTAACAGTTGTATTAACGCTGAATTTTGATCTCCGCTGTCCATATCTTTCGTTGTAATACCCGTATGATTTGGCATTCTTCCCGTGTAATATGTTTTTTACCGTGAATCGCCTCCATAATTTCATCTCGTTCACGGCGAGAGAGTTCTCCATCCGCGATCGCCCGTTCTACCATAGCGCGTAATTGAGAAATTTCCATCCCTTGACCTCGATTATTCTGCTAAAAGAAAGTTTCTTACCTTACCAAATATACTGATAGTTTCCGTTTCTTTGCCATTAAAATCTTACATCAAAACAATGCAATTATAAAATTTATTACCCCAAAATGTTTAATTCAATACCTATTACCAGTTTGGTTTTATCTAGGATCGGCTATTAATAATCACCACCAATCCTCTCAACTTCTGATGACATCAATTCAAACCACAGATTTCCAACGTAACGACTTGGATCAAAATCCTCCTATTGATCATGACTCTCCACAAGATTTAACGAAGCAACAAGATACCCAAGAAGCAAATCATCAATTGCAAATCGATATCGCTATCATCAAGTTTGTTATTGGTGCAGTTATTTTTGATACAGTTTTCTTTTTAATCTTCTAATTTCAGGAAAATGTAACTATTTAGAGATTCCCATGCAATCCCAGCATACAAATGTGTATTTTTGTAACGAATCTAACAAAAATATAAAATTTTTATCTGTAAATTAGTGGAAATTCAAGGGTTAATTATAGAGATTAATTGAAAAGAGAAGAGGGTTTTACAGATGAAAGAATTTCCAGACATTACCAGCAAACTTTTGACAGCTAAAAAAGAAAAAGGAATGAGTTTTGCTGACATTGGAAAAGCAGTCGGACGAGATGAAGTTTGGATTGCTTCTGTTATTTATCGTCAAGCGAGTGCTGATAGTGAGGAAGCGAATAAAATTCTTTCTACTCTTGGTTTAGGAACTGAATTAGCAGACCATTTAACTGAACCGCCATTAAAAGGATCTTTAGAGCCTCAAATTCCAACTGATCCCTTAATCTATCGCTTGTATGAAATCATGCAAGTTTATGGAATGCCCGTCAAAAGCGTTGTTCATGAAAAGTTTGGTGATGGGATTATGAGTGCAATTGATTTCACGTTCAAGGTAGAAAAAGTAGAAGATCCCAAGGGCGATCGCGTAAAAATGATTATGGAAGGCAAGTTTTTACCTTATAAAAAGTGGTAAATTACACAACCATTTAATTCAGATTCAGTTCAGAAAAATGAAAATCAGGAGGATTTTTAAATGGATTACACGATACCTCGCGAAGTCATTAAAAAGATGGCACAAGCAGGGGACATAAAAGCTAGACTTTCCGTCAAGGATATGTTAATTCGTGGCTTTTATTCTGGATTATTATTAGGAATTGCAACTACTTTAGCGATGACAATCGCCGTTCAATCTGGGATTCCATTCGTAGCTGCTGTTATTTTTCCTTGGGGTTTTGTTCTTATTGTCCTTTTTGGAATGGAACTAGTTACTGGAAATTTTGCGTTAATGGCGACGGCTAAACTATCAGGACTAACCCGATGGGGATTGATTGTTAAAAATTGGCTTTGGGTTTACCTTGGTAATTTTTTAGGGTGTTTGGTTGCAGCCTTAGCAATTAGTTTTTCCCTAACCAACGCTTTTACAATCGAGCCCAATGAGGTAGCTCAGAAAATTATGTCAATTGCAGAAACCAGAACCATTGGTGTTAGTGAAATGGGAGCGAATGGTTTCTTGCTGATGATTGTACGAGGAATTATCTGTAATATATTAGTTTGCTTCGGAGTCATGCTGGGAATTGTTAGTCAATCTGTTCCTGGTAAAGTCCTCACTTGTTGGTGGCCAATTATGACATTTGTTGCACTAGGTATGGAACACATTGTTGTTAATATGTTCTTTCTTTTGACAGGATTCACCCTCGGTTCTCCCATTTCAGGAACAGAGATGGTCTTGTGGAATTTTTTACCAGTAACCATTGGTAATTTAATTGGTGGAGGGTTGTTTGTTGGCTGCCTATTTTATGCAACTTATAGTGAGACTCCCCAGCCCAAAGTTTCCTCTATTCACGCACCAGAACCAGAAGCAGTAGAAAAGTAATATTTCCCTTTGAAATCATGAGTGGAAGTTGAGGGCAGGGCTGTTTCATTCTATTTTTTGTTTGTTCGGTGATGTGATACCACTTTTAACCAAGAAAGACTACATTGTCGGGTTTGCCTTGCCCACCCGACCACTTCAGGTTGTTTCGGGAGATGGGGAGAAACAGTAATCCCTCAATTCAAACTTGATGACCGATTTCTGCGATCCGAGACTAATCTTGCAGTTTCAACATTATTAAGATGTAATAAGCGCATCAAAAACAGTAATTCGTATATTATGATACAGTTACCTGCTATGATTTCCCTTTCAATAAGTCTGAGAGACTGGTAATTATTATTGTTTTAGTAGAAAATCTGAGACAGACAAAATTGCAATGACTAGCACATTAAAATCCGATCAATCTAAAAATAAGTTTGAAAAATTCAAAGCAGAAAAAGACGGGCTGGCGGTTAAAGAAGAACTGGAACATTTTGCTAAAATCGGCTGGGAAGCAGTGGATAAAACTGACCTTGAACAGCGTCTCAAATGGCTAGGAATTTTTCATCGTCCTGTTACTCCTGGCAAGTTCATGTTGCGAATGCGAACCCCCAATGGTATTCTCAACAGCGGACAAATGCGAGTCCTTGCAGAAATTGTTCAGCGATATGGAGAGGATGGGAGTGCTGATATTACCGTTCGCCAAAATATTCAACTGCGAGGAGTGCGTTTAGAAGATATTCCTGATATTTTTTCTCGCATCCATGAAGCAGGAATGACTTCCATGCAGTCGGGAATGGATAATGTTCGTAATATTACAGGTTCACCTGTAGCGGGGTTAGATGCAGAAGAATTAATCGACACCCGAGAATTAGTGAAAAAAGTGCAAGATATGATTACTAATTCTGGGGAAGGAAACCCTGAGTTTACGAATTTACCGCGTAAGTTTAATATTGCGATTGAAGGGGGACGAGATAATTCTGTTCATGCAGAAATTAATGATATTGCGTTTGTCCCTGCTTATCGTGACGGCGAGTTAGGATTTAATGTTTTAGTGGGAGGCTTTTTCTCTTCTAAACGGTGTGAATCTGCAATTCCTTTAAATGTTTGGATTCCGCCAACAGAAAATTTTGTTGTTGGTATTTCCCGAGCGATTTTAGAAGTGTATCGCGATCGCGGTTTAAGAGCAAATCGTCAAAAGTCTCGCTTAATGTGGCTGATTGATGAATTAGGAATCGATCCGTTTCGTCAATTAGTTGAAGAAACATTTGGTCAAACCTTATTAACTGCACCTGCTGAAGATGTGATTGACTGGGAAAAGCGCGATCATATCGGGGTTCATCCGCAAAAACAAGCTGGGAAATTTTATGTGGGATTGAATGTTCCTGTGGGACGTTTAACCGCGGATGATTTATTTGATCTCGCCCGTTTAGCAGAAGTTTATGGGGGAAATGAAATCCGACTAACTGTTGAACAAAATGTGATTCTTCCTGATCTTGCAGAGGAACATTTAGAAACCTTTTTGAGCGAACCGCTATTAGAAAAGTTTAGCATTGAACCGGCACCATTAGCGCGATCGTTAGTGTCTTGTACGGGCGCACAATTCTGTAATTTCGCTTTAGTTGAAACCAAACAACAAGCCTTAGAAATTGCTCAACAATTGGAAGCAGAATTAAATATTCCCAATGGAGTAAGAATACACTGGACAGGATGTCCTAACTCTTGTGGTCAACCGCAAGTCGCAGACATTGGTTTAATGGGAACAAAAGCTCGTAAAAATGGAGAAATGGTCGAAGCAGTAGATTTGTTTATGGGAGGGAAAGTTGGAAAAAATGCAAAATTAGGAGAACGGGTTAAAAAAGGAATTCCCTGTGAAGATTTACCGCAAGTGTTACGAGAGATTTTAGTAGATGAATTTGGAGCAACATTGAAATAGCAATCCTACCCCCCGATTGGGTGGAAGTTGAGGGGGAGATAGGGGGAAAGGGAGATGGGGAGAAACAGTAATCCCTCAATTCAAACTTGATGAGCTACTAGGGGGGATTAATTTACAATTGATTTGGGATTGCTATATCGCGCCTCCCTCTCCGAAGTAGGGCGGGGTAGTTTACCCTAAACAGACAGTGAATTAACTGAACGCCAGTAAGATAAATCAACCGTACTATTATGAATCGTTAAAGCAATTTTCAGATTTTCTAGAGACTTGAAAAGCCAGTGAACATTATGTCGGGGTACATTTTCATAATGATTGTATAAAATGGCAAAGCGACTCATTAAATAGGGATTAATTTTATTAGAGAGCAACATAATTTTTAAGAGTAACCCAACCGTTTGCGTTGGTCCTAAATGTGTAATTAAATCGAGATAGAGATAGTGATCAATATTTTGACGACTTTCAACAACCAGAAATTTCAATAAGTTATTGGCAACTCGCAGCATTAGTTGTTCATTTGGCTTTTGCCGATCCCAATCCACTAAAGTATTTTTTAAGTAAGTTGAAAGCCGTTTCCTAAACTGTTTTTTGACATAGTCACCGTCTAAAGAATTAACTAAATATTCATATAAATCACGTTTGTAGATTTTAAAGGTATCTGCTTTGCTGCTATGAGTGATAAATCGTTTCGCTAAATCTTGATAGGTTGATGTCCCTTGAACGCCACTGATAAAGTGTTGGAGTGTTGAAATTAATTCGGGTTCTTTTAAGAGAGTTGGGTTAGGAATAGCAGTAATTGATTCTTGTGCTTTCTCCCAACAGTTATATCGTTTTGCTAACCGTGATAAGCGAACTTGATTAGTAATATAGTTGGCAAGAGAGGCTTCAAAATCCTGTTGTTGTTTAACTTGAAATTTTTTCAGAGTGCGTTTCGTTTCTGGATAGTTGTCTTGAGGGAGAATACAATCTTGAAATAAAAAAGGGTAACGTCCTAAGATAGCAGATAAGGGTTGAGATTTGTCTCTTTGAGTTTCCTCGTCAGTAATTAACAAAGTTCGCAAACGCTGCATTCTGAGAAAATAGTCACTTTTGCTAAATTCACTCACTTTTTCTCGAATCCGACGAGAAGCCATAGTTTGAGAACGAGCAAAAGGAGGAATTTCTTGAAAATTTTGGACTAAATCGCCAATGGCTTGTTGGGCTTCTGCATCTTGAGTGAGCCAGTAATTAATGGCAAGATAACAACAATAACTTACAAAAGAAGAAAAGTTCTTGTTTTTTTCCTCCTCTTTTACAATTTGTTCTAAAGCCTCTCGGATTTCTGGATCTTCATATCCAGTCGCTTGCACGAACAGACGATGATATCGCCCTAAAACTTCCTCTGGGGTCTCTTTTTGCACACAGGCTTTTAAGTGTTCGTAAATCTGTTCTTGCTTTTGCTGAGTTGATAAGGCTTGAGTTGGCATTTTTTGCTAAAAATGGTATGAAAATGGGAGAGCGTTAGAAAGCAATATTGAGCGAGATTACCCCCTCAAATCATAACCAAAACGTTTTAGTGTCTCTGGAATTACAATAAGTTTTCGGGAGTGATTCCGTAAATATAACTATGATTTTCAATTTAACTGTACCTATCTTAGCAAAAATTATTCAGCCTTTAAATCAAGTTCTCGGTGAGAATTGGAAAAGAAAAACTGTGATCGGGGTTAATACAGATACTCGTCATCTTCAAAGAGGGGAAGTCTTTGTTGCTTTGGTGGGCGAAAAATTTGACGGTCACCACTTTGTTGAAAAGGCGTTGCAAGCAGGGGCAAGTGCGTTAATTCTGAATCGGAATTTTTCAAGAGATCTACCTAGTGATGTTTCTCAATTTTATGTGGAAAATACGCTAGTGGCTTATCAACAAATCGCTCATTGGTGGCGGAAGCAATATCAAATTCCTGTTATTGGAATTACAGGATCAGTCGGGAAAACGACAACGAAAGAATTGATTGCTGGTGTGCTGTCTCAGTATGGGAAAGTTTTAAAAACAGAAGCCAATGAAAATAATGAAATTGGTGTGCCAAAAACGCTGCTGCGACTCAATTCAGATTATGATTATGCTGTGGTGGAAATGGCAATGAGAGCCCGAGGAGAAATTGCCGAACTGACTGAGATTGCTCAACCGACTATGGGTTTGATTACGAATGTGGGAACCGCCCATATTGGTCGTCTCGGATCGCGACAGGCGATCGCGCAGGCAAAATGTGAACTCCTTCAGCAAATGCCCGAAGATGCAACCGCAATTCTGAATCACGATAACACCCGCTTGATTAATACCGCAGCAACGGTTTGGCATGGCAAAACCCTCACCTATGGCTTAGAAGGCGGAGACTTACAAGGGCGGTTATTAGATTCCGAAACCCTAGCCGTAGCAGACTTCACTTTTCCCCTCCCCTTACCAGGGGTGCATAATGCGTCTAATTATCTCGCAGCCTTAGCAGTGGCGAAGACTCTCAATTTAGATTTAACACCGTTACAGCAGGGGATACAAGTGGCTTTACCAGGAGCGCGATCGCGCCGTTATACCCTAGACAATGATATTATTCTCCTCGATGAAACCTACAATGCAGGGGTCGAGTCGATGATGGCAGCGCTCCAACTGCTAAAAGACACCCCTGGCAACCGTCATATCGCCGTTTTAGGAACAATGAAAGAACTAGGAGAGCAATCCGAAGCCCTGCATCGCCAAGTGGGGGAAATGGTGGCAAAACTGGCATTAGATCATCTCTTAGTTTTGGTGGATGAACCCGAAACCGAAGCCATTGTCACTGGCGCAAAATCAGTGCCAAGCGAATGTTTTCAGGATAAAACTGCTTTAGTGGAACGGTTAAAAGAAATCATCACACCGCGCGATCGCGTTTTGTTCAAAGCCTCAAACTCTGTCGGGTTAAACGAAGTTTTAGACCAACTGCGGAACATGATTTGAGTTGAGATCGTTAAAATGGAACTCAGGTTAAGATTAGGCTAGAGCGCGATCGGCTTGCTCCTGCTTGTTTTAGGTTTGCCAACAGAGGATTTTCTATGACTAACGTTCCTGTTTCTCGTTTTCGTAACTTCTCCATCATTGCCCACATCGATCATGGTAAATCGACCTTGGCGGATCAACTTTTGCGGTGGACAGATACCGTGAAAGAACGAGAGATGAAAGAACAGTTCCTGGATAATATGGACTTGGAACGGGAACGGGGAATTACGATCAAGTTACAGGCAGCGCGGATGAACTACACCGCCAAAGACGGGGAAACCTACGTCCTCAACTTAATTGATACTCCAGGTCACGTTGATTTTTCTTATGAAGTTTCGCGGTCTTTAGTCGCTTGTGAAGGGGCGTTACTGGTCGTAGATGCCTCCCAAGGCGTAGAAGCGCAAACCTTAGCCAATATTTATCTTGCCCTAGAAGAAGACTTAGAAATTATCCCCGTCTTAAATAAAATTGACTTACCAGGCGCTGAACCAGAACGAGTGTTAGAAGAAATTGAAGAAGCGATTGGTTTAGACTGTAGCAATGCCATCATGGCTTCAGCGAAGATGGGGAAAGGGATCGATGAAATTTTAGAAGCAATTGTGCATCTGATTCCCCCACCGCAAGATACAACAGAAGATCCCTTACGCGCCCTCATTTTTGATAGTTATTATGACCTCTATCGCGGGGTCATCGTCTATTTCCGAGTCGTGGATGGTACGGTCAAAGTCGGTGATAAAATCCGTCTCATGGCATCGAAGAAAGAATACGAAATTGACGAAATCGGCATTCTTTCCCCAACAAAAGTTCCTGTAGAACAACTCCACGCCGGAGAAGTGGGATATCTCGCAGCCTCCATTAAAGCCGTCGAAGATGCCCGCGTCGGGGATACCATTACTCTTGCCAATCAACCCGCTTCCTCTCCCCTCCCCGGATATAAAGAAGCCAAACCCATGGTCTTCTGTGGCTTATTCCCCACCAGTACAGATGATTATGCTGACTTACGGGATGCGTTAGATAAGTTAAAACTGAATGATTCCGCACTGTCTTATGAACCCGAAACCTCAAGCGCAATGGGCTTTGGTTTTCGGTGCGGTTTCTTGGGCTTACTCCACATGGAAATTGTCCAAGAACGCTTGGAACGGGAGTATGACTTAGATTTAGTGGTTACTGCCCCCTCCGTAATTTACCGCGTGATGTTGAATGATGGGGAAATCATTGAAGTGGATAACCCTAGTCTGCTTCCCTCACCCCAAGAACGGGAAATGGTAGAAGAACCCTATATTCATCTTGAAATTATCACCCCAGAAGAATATGTGGGGGCGTTGATGGAACTCTGTCAGGCGCGACGGGGAGACTTCAAAGATATGAAATATTTTACTCCCACACGAACAACGTTGATTTATGAGTTACCGTTAGCGGAAGTAGTAACCGACTTTTTTGACCAAATGAAATCGCGATCGCGCGGTTATGCCAGTATGGAATATAACTTCCTCGGCTATCGGGCAAACGAGTTAGTGAAACTAGACATCATGGTGAATAATGAATCGGTGGATTCTCTTGCCATGATCGTCCATCGCGATAAAGCATACTCCGTCGGGAAATCCCTTGTCGAAAAACTGAAAGAACTAATTCCCCGTCAACAGTTCAAAATTCCCGTACAAGCAGGAATTGGCACCCGCATTATTGCCAGCGCCCATATTCCCCCCTTACGGAAAGATGTGTTAGCCAAATGCTACGGTGGTGACATTTCTCGTAAGAAGAAACTGCTGCAAAAGCAAGCAAAAGGGAAAAAGCGCATGAAAGCCATTGGAACCGTCGATGTGCCTCAAGAAGCCTTCATGGCAGTGCTGAAGCTCGAACAATAAGAGAAGCAATCGCCACGTTTAACAAATCCGTGGTAATTGTTCTCCGCTCAACATATCAACCACCCGTGTTGTTCCCATTACACTTTTCATTGTGACTACAGCTTTCTTCTCACTGCTTACTTCTCCAATCACTTGCGCTTCAGGATTAATATCTTGCAAAATTGAGAGGGCTTTTTCCACATCAGCAGGGGAAACAAACAGGATAAATCGCCCTTCATTGGCAATGTAAAGGGGATCGAGTCCAAGGATTTCACACGCCCCCGCAACATTATCTTGCACTGGAATGTCAGTTTCCCTAATCGTGATCCCTAAACCGCTACTGGTAGCAATTTCGTTTAAGGCGCTGGCTAACCCGCCACGGGTTAAATCACGGGCGCAATGAAGGTTAATTCCAGCGTTAAGAAGTTCTAAAATCTTACTAGCCACGGGTGCAGAATCACTTTCAATTGCTTCTTCAAACTCCCAGCCTTCCCGTTGCGCCATGATCGCAATGCCATGTCTTGCCAAATCGCCGTTGAGTAAAATTTGATCCCCGGGTTGAATCGATCGCGCATGAATGTCTAAATCATGTTCAATCACTCCCACCCCTGCGGTATTGATAAAAATGCCGTCTCCTTTACCCTGATCCACAACCTTGGTGTCTCCGGTGACAATTTTGACATTCGCTTTTTCTGCACCCGCTTGCATGGATTGGACAATTTCCCAGAGGGTGGACATGGGGAGTCCTTCTTCTAAAATAAAACTTGCCGTGAGATATAGCGGTCGCGCCCCCGACATGGCAAGATCATTAACAGTTCCATAAATCGCCATTGACCCAATATCACCCCCCGGGAAAAAAAGGGGATTCACAACATAAGAATCAGTGGTGAAGGCGATTTTATGGTGAGGGAGAGTCAGGGCTGCTGCATCATGGGGAATCGCTTGTGGATCGCCAAACACGGGATGAAACATTTCTGAAATCAGTTGATTCATCAGTTTTCCACCGCCACCGTGGGCGAGGAGAATGTTGGGATATTGTTGGATCGGAATCGGACAAGTTTGTTCATAGTTCATTGTTATTGGTTGATTTCCCCCTTTCTCTAAGAGTCGGTTTAACCAAGGCTGTTTGTCAGTTTAACAAGTGCTGATTGAGAGACGACTAGACGATCAAATTTGAATTGAGGGATAAGCATCATCGTCATTTCTCCCTTGCCTTCTTGGGTGGTGAAGGTCAGCGCGCGATCGATGTTATGATCAAAGCTCGCCAGAGTTAGCCTTTGAATTATTGGGAGAAACCCCTCCTTGTGAGTATGAGTTTCGCGCACAGGAGGTGAAAGAATTTGGTTTTAGGACTGATGGGTTGATGTTTCCGCAATCAGATAATCCCAATCATCCGATTATCCTTATAGAGGCGCAAATGCAGCCCGATGCTGAATTATACTATCGTATCCTTAATGAGTTGACTACTTATCTGCGTCAGTATCAACCGATTAACCCTTGGCGGGTAATTGTGCTTTATCCAAAACGTTCGATCGAACGAGTTGTCCCACAATTCGAACAGATAATTTCCTTTTGTAATTTATCTCGTTTCTATCTCAACGAACTTCCTGATCGAGCATCCTTGGGTCAAGAAATTTTGAAGTTGATTGTTATTCCTGAAAGTGAAGCTCAAACCAAAGCGCAAAACCTCTTACAACAGGCTCAGCAGGAGTTATCAGAGCCGTTACAACTAGAGAATTTTATAGAATTATTAGTAGAAATCATTACCCGAATTTTTCCCCAGTTAAGTATAGACGAGGTAAGAAGAATGTTAGAGTTAGTTCCCTTTACCCAAACCCGATTTTACCGAGAACTCAGACAAGAAGGTCTTGAACAGGGTCTTGAACAGGGTCTTGAACAGGGTCTTGAACAGGGTCTTGAACAGGGTCTTGAACAGGGTCTTGAACAGGGTCGTCAAGAAGAAGCGCGATCGCTGGTAATGCAATTGATATCATACCGATTTGGTGAAATCCCTTCAGCAATACAAACCCAAGTAAAACAACTGAATCTTGAACAAGCAGAATCCCTCGCCAAAGCGCTCTTTGATTTGACTTCTGTTGAAGATTTGCAGAGTTGGTTAGAACAATAACGCGATCGCGGTTTCAATCAATCTGTCTGAGAATCAACTCGTGATGGCTATAACCCAGACCAAAGAATAAAAAACAGGGTTGGTTCACTGGTTATTGCTATAGCGATAGTAAGCAGCACAAGCCCCTTCCGAGGAAACCATGGGCGCACCGAGAGGGGATTCGGGGGTACAACGCCCCCCAAAGGCGGGACAATCTGGGGGTTTTTTCTGTCCGCGCATAATCTCGCCACTGATACATTCGGTTTCTGGGCTGGATGTGGGAAAATTGAGTTTCGTTTGGAATTTTTGTTCTGCGTCAAAGGCTGCATATTTGCCTCGGAGGGCGAGACCACTTTGGGGAATCGAACCAATCCCTCGCCACTGCCTGGAAACCACTTCAAATATTTCTTGGATGAGTTTTTGGGCGCGATCATTTCCTTGGTAGGAAACAGAACGCATATATTGATTTTCTACTTCATAGCGTCCGCTTTCCAGTTGTTGGATACAGAGATAAATGCCTTGCAGAATATCAACGGGTTCAAAACCAGTAACCACAATCGGGATCTTGTACCGAGACGCGATCGCGCTGTATTCCTGATATCCCATCACGGCACAGACATGACCCGCAGCGAGAAAGCCTTGCACCCGACAATCAGGGGCAGATAAAATCGCCTCCATCGCCGGGGGAACAAGGACATGAGACACTAACAAAGAGAAATTTTGTAAATTTTCTTGGTAGGCTTGATAAACCGCCATCGCCGTTGCAGGGGCGGTCGTTTCAAATCCGATCGCGAAAAAAACCACCTCCCGATCTGGGTTGTCTCTAGCAAGTGCAACTGCTTCCAACGGGGAATAAACGATGCGAACATCTCCTCCCTGACTTTTAATCCAAAAGAGGTCTTTCTCACTTCCTGGCACCCGCAACATATCCCCAAAAGAGCATAAAATCACTTCTGGTAATGCAGCCAGCGCGATCGCGCTATCAATCAGGTGCATCGGCGTGACACACACGGGACACCCAGGACCATGAATTAGCGTTACCTCCGGCGGTAACAACTGATTCAACCCATATTTAACAATGGAATGAGTTTGTCCGCCACAGATTTCCATCAACGTCCAGGGTTGCGTGACCGTTTGCGCGATCGCGTCTGCACAAGTTTGAGCGAGAGAGGGATTACGATATTCGCTAACGTATTTCACTATACTTCTCCGACATACGTTCCTAACGCACGAGCCGTTTGCACAAGATTACAATGGGGATCAACGAGAATGGGGCTGTTATCCACAACCTGTTGCAGGGGGATACCAACTGACTCGCCATCTCGCCAAGCGACCATTTGATCGTACTTTTCTTGAGCCACCAAATCAACCGCCGTTTTTCCTAACGTTGCCCCAATAATGCTGTCGAGGGCGCAAGGGAGTCCACCGCGTTGCACATGACCCAACACCGTCACCCGGCTATCAACGTGACCTTTAGTATATTTTGAGATTTGTTGAGCAATCTGTTGGGAAATACTAATCGAGCAATTCTCGACCGTTTCCACTGGAATATCAACGGGATTTTGTACCCCTTCCGCAACGACAATAATAGCAAACCGTCGTTCTTGTTCTTCTCGCAGCCGATCAATATGTCGCACCATACTGGCTATGGAATAGGGAATCTCAGGGATGAGGATAACATCAGCCCCCCCTGCAATGCCAGAATTGAGAGCCAGATGCCCCGCAGTGCGTCCCATGACTTCTACAACCAGAGCGCGATCGTGGCTGGCTGCGGTGAAACTGAGGCGTTCCAAGGCTTCTGTTACGGTACTCACGGCACTATTAAAGCCCAAAGATTGACCAGCCAGAGCAACATCATTATCAATGGTCTTGGGAATGACGACTAAATTCCAGTCTCCCTTATGAGCTAACTCCCGCAAGATCGACATACTGCCATCTCCGCCAATGGCAATAAGAGCATCTAAACCTAAATCCTTGTAGCCCCCAATAATTTCATCAGCAGAACTGAGGGTATCGTCATCGCCTTTATTAATACTACCGAGAATCGTTCCCCCAACACATAATAGTGGATCAATGCCGTGGAGATAACTCACACAGTAGGAAGGGAAAGAAATGGCTTTCCGTTCCTTTAATCCTTCCGTGGCGTAAGGAATGCCCAAGACTTCGTAATCGTAAGTGAGTGTTGCGTGACTGAGAACTGCGCGGATAGCACAGTTTAAGCCTGGACAGTCACCGCCACTGGTTAGAATACCAATTCGTTTTTTACCCATGATTTCCTCGCTTATTGGGATGAAGACAGAGTGGCTGTTGGGGAAGAATGATGCCACAGGGGATGTGTTTCTTGGAGTAACCGCATATACTGCGCTCGTTCATAAGCAGATTCATCCTCGCAATAGAATTGAGACATACTGCCTTGCATCTCTTTCACGGAGGCATATTCATGTTCATTCATCCAGTGTTGGAGTTGCCGTTCAATATCTTGGAGATGGTCGATGCCATAACGGAGAAGCGTGGAACAAACTTGGGTCACTTTTGCCCCTGCCATCAGGGCTTTAATGACATCGCGTCCTGTATGAATGCCACCTGTTGCAGCAAAATCCGTTCCCACGCGACCATATAAAATCGCAATCCAACGGACAGCTAATAGAGCATCCGCAGAATGACTGAGATGCACTTGCGGTTCTACTTCTAGTTCTTCCGGATTAATTTCGGGCTGCAAGAAGCGATTGAATAAGACTAAACCATCGGCACCTGTTTCTGCACATTGTTTCGCCATATAAGCACAGTTCGTAAAGAAAGGACTCAGTTTCATGGCGACAGGAATATTCACCTCTGCTTTCACATCTTGGAGAATATCAAGATAGATTTGTTCGGTATCGCTACCTGAGAGATTAAAATCTGTGGGTACAAAATAAACATTAAGCTCGATCGCGCTTGCGCCCGCTTCTTCCATCAGTCGGGCATATTCCACCCAACCCCCGCGAGAATAGCCATTGAGACTGGCAATAATCGGTAAACCCGTGGCTGCTTTGGCTTGTCGGATATGTTCGAGATAGAGTTCGGGTCCCACATGAAACTCATCGGGTTCGGGGAAATAAGTTAATGCTTCCGCAAAACTTTCGGTTCCATATTCGAGGTGATGATGGAGGTCAAATTTTTCCCGCAATAATTGTTCTTCAAAGAGGGAATGGAGGACGATCGCGCCTGCCCCTGCATCAGCAAGACGTTTTACATTGTCGATATCTTCGGTTAACGGCGCTGCTGCTGAGGGAACCAACGGTGAGCGCAACTCTAGTCCGAGATAATTGGTTGTTATATCCATTGTTCGTGATTTGTTCTTGGTTCTTCGTTCTTTGTTCTTTGGGAAAGGTAAAGGTTAGGGTTTTAAGTTCCTTTGTCCTTTATCCTTTCTCCTTTAACCGAGTTGGGTAACTGGTCACTGGTCACTGGTAACTGGTCACTGATTACTGGTCACTGATTACTGGTCACTGGTAACTGGTCACTGATTACTGATCGCTGCCACCTTGAGAAGCAAGCTGTTGATACCGTTGCCAACGGGCTTCCACATCGGATTGGGCATCTTGCAGTAACTGTTTCGCTGCTTCGGGATCGCTTTTGTTCAGCATTTGGAAGCGATTTTCTTTATACATGGACAGTTTCACGGGTTTTTTCGGCGCTCGCGAATCCATGTGCAAAGGATTTTTTCCTTCTGCTATCAGATCTGGGTTATAGCGATAGAGCAACCAGCGACCGCTATCAACTAGGTCTTTCTGATGACCCATAGCGGTTTTCATATTGATGCCATGAGCAATACAGTGGGAATAGGCAAGAATTAACGAGGGACCGGGATAGGCTTCTGCTTCTAAAAAGACTTTCAGCGTGTGTTCATCCCGTGCGCCCATCGCGACGCTGCCGACATAGACATTGCCATAAGTCATCGCGATCGCGCCCAAATCTTTCTTCGCCGTTGGTTTGCCACCCGCAGCAAATTTGGCAACCGCAGCACGAGGCGTTGCTTTCGAGGCTTGTCCCCCTGTATTGGAATACACTTCTGTATCCATCACCAAGATATTCACATCGCGACCACTGGCAAGGACATGATCTAATCCGCCAAAGCCAATGTCATACGCCCAACCGTCACCGCCAACAATCCAGACCGATTTTTTCACCAGATAATCAGCCAGAGTTAACAGTTGTTTCGCCTCTGGAGAATCGAGATTTGCGAGTTTCTCTTTCAACTGCGCCACTCGTTCCCGTTGTTCCCAAATATCGGCTTCTGAGCGTTGTTCTTGGTTCAAAATGCCATCAACCAGATTTTCCCCGATTTCTCCCGCTAATTTTTTCAGGAGTTCTTTGGCAAAATCCGCTTGTTTATCAATGGAGATGCGGAAACCAAACCCAAATTCGGCATTATCTTCAAAGAGACTATTTGACCATGCTGGACCCCGCCCGTCTGCATTTTGCGTCCAAGGCGTTGTCGGTAAGTTTCCGCCGTAGATGGAAGAACAACCCGTCGCATTTGCCACGACCATGCGATCGCCGAACAGTTGACTCGCCAGTTTCACATAAGGGGTTTCTCCACAACCAGCACAAGCCCCAGAAAATTCAAAGAGGGGTTCTTGCCATTGTTGTTGGCGCATCCGTTCCACATTTAATTGTTTGCGGTCGGGATTCGGTAAATCTAAGAAGAAGTCCCAATTCTCTTGTTCCTGATCCCGTATGGGCAACCGTTCTGCCATATTAATCGCTTTGCGTGAGGGCTGGGTTTTATCTTTTGCGGGACAAACATCCACACAAACCCCGCAACCCGTGCAATCTTCTGGGGAAACTTGAATTGTAAATTTCTGTCCTTGGAAGGCTTTATCTTTAACGTCAGTAAACTTAAACTCACTGGGCGCATTATTTAACTCGCCTTCATCATAAGCCTTACCGCGAATCACCGCATGAGGACAAACCATGATGCACTTGCCACACTGGACACAAACATCCGGTTCCCAAACCGGAACTTCTTGAGCAACGCCCCGTTTTTCCCATTTTGCGGTTCCTGTGGGATAGGTGCCATCGCAGGGTAAAGCACTCACTGGGAGTTCATCTCCCTTACGGGCGATTATTTTTCCTAAAACATCATGGACAAAGGGCGGTGCATTTTCAGGAACAGGGGGTTGACGATGAGTGGGACTGTTAACAGTTTGCACGTCGATGCGGTGCAGGTTATCTAAGGCGTTATCCACCGCCGAGAGATTCATCTGCACGATCTCAGTTCCTTTTTTACCGTAGGTCTTCTCGATCGCGTGTTTAATTTGAGCAATCCCTTCTTCTCGCGGTAACACGCCAGAAAGAGCAAAGAAACAGGTCTGCATGACGGTATTAATCCGTCCGCCCATACCACTTTCTCGCGCCACTTTATTCGCGTCAATGGCATAAACTTCTAAGCCTTTACGAACAATCGTTTCTTGGACTTCCAAAGGTAAATGTTCCCAAACCTGATCCGCAGGATAAGGACTGTTCAACAAGAAAGTTGCCCCGTCTGCTGCCACTTCCAGCACATCCAGTTTTTCTAGGAATGACCACTGATGACAGCCGACAAAGTTCGCTTGATCAATTAAATAGGTGGAACGAATGGGATCGGGACCGAAGCGTAAGTGAGAGACGGTAACTGCGCCCGATTTTTTAGAATCATAGACAAAGTAACCTTGGGCGTAGTTTTCGGTTTGGCTACCAATAATTTTGATCGAGTTTTTATTTGCGCCCACTGTTCCATCGGATCCTAAGCCATAGAAAACAGCGCGGGAGACCGTTTCTGGTTCTGTAGAGAATTCAGGATCATAACTTAAGGAAGTGTGGGTTAAGTCGTCGTTAATGCCGATGGTAAAGTGATTTTTCGGTTGCGCTTGACTGAGATTATCCAATACCCCTTTCACCATCGCTGGTGTAAACTCTTTCGAGGATAAGCCATAGCGTCCCCCGACCACTTTGGGCAGAGTTCCAGTCCAGGCTTCTTGCACGGCGGTGACAACATCTAAATAGAGGGGTTCACCACTGCTACCTGGTTCTTTGGTACGGTCTAACACCGCGATCGCGCGGGTGGTTTCTGGGAGGGATTCCACAAAGCGATGCACATCCCAGGGACGATACAACCGCACTTTTAAGACCCCAACTTTTTCTCCTTGGGCAGTTAAATAATCCACGGCTTCATGGGCGGTTTCACACCCGGATCCCATTAAAACGACCACGCGATCGGCATCGGGTGCGCCATGATATTCATAGAGTTGATACTGTCGTCCCGTTCGTTCTCCAAACTTGTCCATCATTGCTTGCACAACTGCTGGACAATCGTTATAAAAGGAATTCACACTTTCTCGCGCTTGGAAGAAGACATCGGGATTTTGAGCCGTTCCCCGCAAGACAGGGTGATCGGGGTTGAGGGCAAGTTGGCGATGATCAAAGATATCGGCTTCATCCACAAACGCCTCTAAATCTTCATTTTCGAGGAGTTCAATTTTTTGGATTTCATGAGACGTGCGAAAGCCATCGCAGAAGTGAAGAAAAGGGATTCGCGTTTTTAGGGTTGCTGCTTGGGCAATCAGGGCTAAGTCCTGGGCTTCTTGTACGGATGCCGAGGATAAGAAAGCAAACCCAGTTCCCCGTGCTGCCATGACATCACTGTGTTCCCCAAAAATCGACAGAGCTTGAGCAGCCACTGACCGCGCTGCCACATGAATCACCGCCCGACTTAATTCTCCAGCAATTTTATATAAATTGGGGATCATCAATAATAAGCCTTGGGAGGCGGTAAAGGTAGTGGTGAGCGCACCCGTTTGCAATGATCCGTGAACTGCCCCCGCAGCACCGCCTTCACTTTGCATTTCCACCACTGAGGGGACAGTGCCCCATAGGTTCGGTTGCCCTTGGGAGGCCCAAGCATCTGGCCATTCTCCCATTGGGGATGCTGGTGTAATGGGATAGATAGCGATTACCTCATTGAGGCGATAGGCGACACGCGCGATCGCTTCGTTTCCATCCAGCATCGTTTGTTTTTTAGCAGTCATTACGACAAAACCTCCTGGCTGTTTTACCCGGTCGCTGTGGAAGCTGGAAAAGGGCTGTCGCAACTACTTTGTTCTTAAATCTGGTTGGGAATTGCTTCCTTTCTCAATAAGAATAAAATCAGTTTGCAGGCAGTCACGACTCCACCATCAAGACACCCTAGCAATCAATTTATTTTTTGAGTGATTGATGAGGCTGTCAAGCTAACGACCTTTCCATTTTGAGTTGCTTTTTTTTGACTCCGTTTTAATTCAGATCATCCGAGCAACTATTCCATTTTCTATTTTCTACTAGAAGAGTTTGTTTGCCGTTATGATTTAAACCTTTTTAAAGAATCCGTTCTAATTGCTCTAAGTCATCAAGGGTTTGTTGCGCTAAATTCTCATCAAGAATATTCAAGGCAAAACCGACATGAACAATGACATAATCACCAACAGAGGCTTCTGGAACATAGGCGAGGTTAACGGTTTGGATAACACCGCCAAAGCTGACTTTTGCCATTTTCGATAGGGGATCGTCGCCACTGATACTAATAATTTTTCCAGGAACTGCTAAACACATAATGAATTTCGATTAATGGTATGATTGGTTACTTTTATCTTATTAAAAGATATAAATTTTTTTCTCACTTTTTAATTTTTGTTACTAGTTCTTTGTTATTTGTTATTTGTTGGTTGTTAATCAATGAACCATGACCATGAACCCTGAACATCCACCGACTCGCTTTGTACCTCAACCAACTAGGAAACGCTATAATCACCTTCATCTTATATGAAATACCTATCCCCCCAACCCCCCAGAAAGGGGGGCTAATGGGGGATTATTAAACCAGTTTTATGTAGCAACCATAAGTGGATTCCATATTACTCGCGATCGCGCACCCGCATCTCTTGGTTAACGGACAAAACTTCTGAAAGCCCTATTCTATAGTAGCTTGGGTTAGCGACAGCGAAACCTAACAAGACCCGTGCTGGTGTTGGGTTTTGTAACCAAGAGCCCAACCTACATTTTGAATCTTTTGTCAGTATGATAACGTTAAAGTATCTTCACTAATGGTAATGAGCATAAGCCAAATTAAACCTTGATTTTCTTTAATGCTAGATCAGACAAACGATTCGTTAATTAACCGTCTTTTTTTTGCTAATTCACGTAATGTTGCAATAATTTGTCCAAAGGCGATTCCTCCATCATTCGGCGGAAGCGTTTGACACCAGTAAGGCTGTTGATTATTCTCCTTGGCAGTGGTGATCGCTTTTTCTAATAAAGATTTGTTTTGAAAACACCCTCCTGTAAAAACAATTGTGCTAACTTGCATCTGATTTGCAATTTTTGTGATTCCAGCAAGAAGCGTATTCTGAAATTTTGCAGCGATAATACTGAGAGGGGTTTGTTTCTGCACATCGGATTGAATCTCTCGCACCATGGCTTCCCAGTCGAGGATAATGGGAGTGTTTTCAGTTGCAGGGATGAGGTTTAAGGGATAAGTTTCTGTTGTATCATTACCGTTGATGGCAAACTCTAATTGCATTGCAGCTTCTCCTTCAAAACTGACGGTTGTTGATAAACCAACTAATGCAGCGATCGCGTCAAAGAGTCGCCCCACACTCGATGTTTGAGGAGTATTCAAGCCTTGTTTTAGCATCGAACGCAGAATCTTTAACGCTTGGGATGTAAAATCAAATCCTGCAAGCGCTTTTTCCCCATCCATTTCGTAAAGTAAGCCCAATGCAGATCGACGGGGGTCTTTGATCGCTTTTTCTCCCCCTGGTAAACCAAAGGTGCGCCAATGGGCGACGCGCTGCCAATTTTCTTCGGTCACTAAAATAAATTCTCCGCCCCAAATCGTCCCATCTAAGCCGTATCCTGTACCATCCCAAGCGATCCCCAATACAGGCGCTGACAGGCGATGTTCTCCTACACAAGCGAGAATGTGGGCAAGATGATGTTGAACTGGGGTTAAAGGAAGCTGTTTTTCTGTGGCGAGTTGTTGGGCGTATTGGCTGGAATAATAGTCGGGATGAAGATCGCAAGCAATGGTATCAGGTTGAAAGTCGTAGAGATTTGCGAGACTGGTTTGGGTGGCTTGGAAGGTCTGGCGCGATCGCGCGGTTTCTAAATCGCCAATATGTTGCGAGAGAAACACTTGTTGATTTTGATATAAGGCAATTGTATTTTTCAGATGTCCGCCCATGGCGAGAATAGATGAGTGAGGATGACTTGGAAGTTCTAAACGGGTGGAAAAGGGGGCATATCCTCGCGCCCGCCGTAAAATAACAGGCTGATCATGAATGATGCGAACCACGGAATCATCAACAGGACGCGCGATCGCGCGATTATGAACTAAGAAAACATCCGCAATCCCCTGTAACCGTTCTCTGGCTTCGGTTTCATCGGTGCAGATCGGTTCATTGGAGAGATTCCCACTGGTAGCCACCACAGGAAATTGTAATTCAGCGAGTAAGAGATGGTGTAACGGTGTATAAGGAAGCATTACCCCCAAATTTGGATTATTTGGGGCAACTGTAGGCGCAATAGAACTGTTCTCTCTGTTTTTACTCAGCAGAACAATTGGGGCTTGGGGGGACTGTAACACCTCTGCTTCTATTTCTGAAACCTGACAATCGGCTTTGATCCATTCCAGAGAAGGATACATCACCGCAAAGGGTTTCCTTGGGCGTTGTTTCCGTTTCCGCAGTTGAGAGACAGCACTTTTCTTCTGTGCATCCACCATCAAGTGAAATCCGCCTAACCCTTTCACCGCAACTATTTTTCCTTGTCTCAGGGCTTCTGCTGTGGCGATTAAGGCTGGATCACCATTGACTTCCTCTTCTCCCCAAAAGGTTAGCTGGGGGCCACACTCTGGACAAGCATTGGGTTGGGCGTGAAAGCGCCGATCGCGCGGATTGTCATATTCTTGACCACAAGCGGGACACATTTGAAACTCATTCATGGTCGTATTTGCGCGATCGTAGGGAACCCCTTGAATAATGCTGTAGCGGGGGCCACAGTTGGTACAATTTGTAAATGGATAGTGGTAGCGGCGATCGCGCGGATTAAAAATTTCGGCTAAACAATCAGAACAAGTGGCAAGATCAGGGAGAATGACGACTGATTTGGGATCAGTTGCTTTTGTTGGAGACGCTCGAATTTCAAATGCTTCATAGCCAACAAGATCTAGCCATTTTATTGTAACGTCATTGATTTGCGCGATCGGTGGCTTTTCTGCTAAAAGTCGTTGTTGAAACGTTTCAAGGGTTTCACAGCTTCCTTCAACTTCAATAAACACCCCACTCACAGTATTATTCACCCAACCGTTAAGGGCTAACTCTGTGGCGAGGCGATAGACAAAGGGACGAAACCCTACCCCCTGAACTGCCCCTTGCAATTGTAGATAAAGACGACACTGGGAAGCCTGATTGCTCATTATTCTCTAGAGGGATTCATCGGGATCAGAGAGGAATTGTCGATCAGTTACCGACCCCCAATTTCCTATTCTAACTCACCCTGTCTTCCCGTTATGAGGAACTTACTCAAACTTAACCACGTTTACTCAAAACCTGATTTACTCTGATGTCCACTTCCTGCTTCTTTCCGCTCAGGGCTTTTCCTGGCAACGTCGGCGTTAACCAGTCCACAGGCTGACACGATGTAACTCACCGCCAAAAAGTGACTTATTCTTAAACTGTCTTGGTTATTGATCAGTTAAAGTTAGCCACTCTTATATTATATTAGTTAATTTGGCTAACTAAGTTAAGAAATGGTTAAGTTTCCACTTTCTGTTTCAAGCCCTCACCCCAACTCCCTCCCATCTTGTCTCCTCGATCATTATATAGCGAACATTGATCAAGCAAGAAAGATATTAGATCAAGCTCAACTCATTGCCAGTGTCTAAATCGGTTTCTCCTGCCATCATCAGGCTAGAGGGAAAAGGTTCATTGATTAGGTTCGCACTTGAGTCGCTGATTCCAGCGTCTGTTTCTTGCAAGGTTAATTGTGTAATCGCGCCGTCGATTTGTTCTCCATCTTCAAAACTTTCTCCGCCAAAGGTGATTTCTCCGCCAGCAACAGCCACCTCAGTACCGCCATCATCAAAATTGACAGCACTGGTTGTGTCAGGAGAAGCTAGAATTTCAGCAGTGAGATTGTCATTGCCATCAAGGATTTGAAGAGTAGAACCATCCCGTCGGTAGGTAAAATCACTGCTAGTCCCAGTGAGATTAACCGTTGCACCTGCGTCTAAATTATTAGCGCCAGCCCCTTCTTCAATATTGAAAGTGCGAGTGCGATCTTGCGTTCCAGCATAGTCCATGAAGAATCCAGAACTTACGGGAACGACCTGCGGTGCATTCTCTTGAAGAATCGTTATCGTATTAGAAATAATGGGAGCATTGATAGTAATGGTGACTGTGGCTGTATCACTGTTGCCATTACCATCGCTGACAGTGTAGGTAAAGCTGTCACTATCAGTTTCTCCACCGTCGAGATCCTCGAACTGACCGTTGGGGTTATAGTCAAAAGACCCGTTCTCATTCAGGGTGAGGAGGGCTCCCGACTCTAAAGCGATTTCGTTCCCGACTTCATTGCTGTTACCATTAATGGCGGTGATTGTCAGTGTGTCTCCATCGGGATCACTATCGTTATCAAGGACATTCCCTGTCGTGATGGCGGTATCTAGGTTAGTCGTGAAGTTGTCTGCTGTCGCTGTTGGTGTATCATCTACTCCTTCAATGGTAACGGTAACCGTTGCTGTATCTTCCCCGCCATTGCCGTCACTGATGGTATAGGTGAAGCTGTCGGTGTCAGTGTCTCCCTCATTGAGAGACTCAAATTCTCCGTTAGGATCATAGTCAAACGTTCCATCACCGTTATCAGTTACCGTCCCCAGGGTGTTGCTGGTGTCAATCGCGCTGACAGAGAGGGTATCGTCTTCGGGGTCAGTATCGTTATCAAGGACATTCCCTGTCGTGAACCCAGTATCTTCATCAGTGGTGAAGCTGTCTTCTGTGGCAACGGGAGGTTGATTTTCCGATTGCTCATCTACTCCTTCAATGGTAACGGTAACCGTTGCTGTATCTTCCCCGCCATTGCCGTCACTGATGGTATAGGTGAAGCTGTCGGTGTCAGTGTCTCCCTCATTGAGAGACTCAAATTCTCCGTTAGGATCATAGTCAAACGTTCCATCACCGTTATCAGTTACCGTCCCCAGGGTGTTGCTGGTGTCAATCGCGCTGACAGAGAGGGTATCGTCTTCGGGGTCAGTATCGTTATCAAGGACATTCCCTGTCGTGAACCCAGTATCTTCATCAGTGGTGAAGCTATCTTCTGTGGCAACGGGAGGTTGATTTTCCGATTGCTCATCTACTCCTTCAATGGTAACAGTAACCGTTGCTGTATCTTCCCCGCCATTGCCGTCACTGATGGTATAGGTGAAGCTGTCGGTGTCAGTGTCTCCCTCATTGAGAGACTCAAATTCTCCATTAGGATCATAGTCAAACGTTCCATCACCGTTATCAGTTACCGTCCCCAGGGTGTTGCTGGTGTCAATCGCGCTGACAGAGAGGGTATCGTCTTCGGGGTCAGTATCGTTATCAAGGACATTCCCTGTCGTGAACCCAGTATCTTCATCAGTGGTGAAGCTATCTTCTGTGGCAACGGGAGGTTGGTTTTCAGCAACTTGGTCAACGACAACGGGAGAAGCCTCAAAATCAAATCCCTCCGCGGGGTCAGCAGTAAAATTAAAGGTAGTGCCGTCGAAAGTCTCCAGGGTTTCCACCTGAACTGTGTAGAGAGTCGCTGGGAAAGTGCCTGGCCAAGTGCCAGTGAACTCTAAGAACAAGACATTAATCAGGCGATCGGTGCTAGGGTCATTGTCTAGATCATTATCATCAGACTGATCTTGCACGGTTGGCGGTGCGCCAAACGCGAGAACATTTTCAAGAGAGACATTCACGTCTGAAGAGTCATAGTGCAACCGTAGCACTAAACCTGTTGTGCCAGCATTTTCAGGTTCAGCAGTGGTATAAACAGCGTCGAAGCTAAAGTCGCTATTGGGAGCAACTGGATCAATAGGATTGACAGTAATAATTTGTCTCATTTTTCTTTGCTTTAGTGATGGTTGATTTTGGAAAAGTGGATTTTTGCTTCTATTTAATCAGATCAGGAAGCAGTGTTGAAAGGTGATTTTATTTCAACACTGCTTCTGTTTGATCACTTAGGGTTTAGGTAAACAGGAAGTCATCTTCACTAAGGTCTGAAGTATTAATTCCATTACTCGTAATGGAATCGCGATCAGGGATGATAGCATCAAGATTCTGCGGTGTAGCAGCGATCAAGGAATTACTGCTTGGACTAGAGAAGACCGACGCTTGGAGACTCTCGGTTGCTTCATCTGACGAAACTTGAAACTGGTAGTTAATCGTTCCACTGGTTGCAAAGCCTTCTAAAACAAGGAAATAGATTCCATCCCCTGGCAACTCGACATCAAAGTCACGATTTAGGGAATTAGAGAAGGAGATGCTTTCATTCGCAGGACTATAAACTTGCCAAGTTCCGTTAGAACCAGAAGAGAGACTATCAAAGGTTAATTCTTGTCCCTCTGTTCCCGTAAACTGGAAGACTTGGCTTTCCATGCCGGGATCAAGCGTACCACTAATTTCGGTCTCGAATTCAAGTTCGGTCGCAGCATCCAAATCAAAGAGATTGAAATTGTAGTCTCCTGTTGTTGCCCCATTAGGATCAATGATGAGCTCATAAGTCCCCTTTTCAAGCAAGCTAAAGGGATTTTCATTGCGATCGGTAAACTCGCTGAATCGACGATCGCCGCTGGGACTAAACAGTTCCGCAAAGAGGTTACTATCGCTGTCCAAGCCATCAAAGAAGAGTTTTTGTCCCGCAGCACCAGTAAAGGTAAATTTGTCAATTTCCCCGGAGTTAGTGATACTGCCTGAAGTGGGGGTTCCCAGCGTTAATTCCGTTGTAGTTGTTTCTGGCGTTACCACTTGGAAATTATAGTTAACAGTCGTGTCCGAACTAGACCCATCTAGAATTAGGCTATAGTTGCCATCGCTGGGAAGAGTGACTTCTTGGTCTGAATCGAGCCGTCGATCTAGAATTTCCTGGTTGGCAGGGTCGTAGAGTCGCCAGCGTCCTCCCGTTGCTGTGTTGAGGCTATCGAAGTAGAGGCGTTGTCCTTCCGTTCCTGTAAACTGAAAGACTTGACTTTCGATTCCTGGGTCAAGTGTCCCAGTAATCGGGGTATCAAACTCAAGTTCGGTCGCAGCACCCAAATCGAAGAGATTGAAATTATAGTCTCCTGTTGTTGCTCCGTTGGGATCGATAATCAGTTCATAAGTTCCATTTTCAATCAGGGTAAAAGGAGTTCCATCACGGTCGGTATCTAGACTCAAGGGACGATCGCTGCTGGGGGTGAACAGTTCCGCAAAGAGGTTACTATCGCTGTCCAAGCCATCGAAGACTAACCGTTGCCCAGCACTACCAGTGAAGGTGTAGCGGTCAATGTCTCCTGAGTCGGCAATGCTGCTAGAAATGGGGGTTCCTAGTGTTAATTCTGTTGTGGTTGTTTCTGGGGTTACTACCTCGAAGTTATAGTTAACGGTACTCTCGTTATTAGACCCATCCAGAATTAGGCTATAGTTGCCATCGCTGGGAAGAGTGACTTCTTGGTCTGAATCGAGCCGTCGATCTAGAATCTCCTGGTTGGCAGGGTCATAGAGTCGCCAGCGTCCTCCCGTTGCTGTGTTGAGGCTATCGAAGTAGAGGCGTTGTCCTTCCGTTCCTGTAAACTGAAAGACTTGACTTTCGATTCCTGGGTCAAGTGTCCCAGTAATCGGGGTATCAAACTCAAGTTCGGTCGCAGCACCCAAATCGAAGAGATTGAAATTATAGTCTCCTGTTGTTGCTCCGTTGGGATCGATAATCAGTTCATAAGTTCCATTTTCAATCAGGGTAAAAGGAGTTCCATCACGGTCGGTGTCTATACTCAAGCGACGATCGCTGCTGGGGGTGAACAGTTCAGCATTGAGGTTACTATCGCTGTCCAAGCCATCGAAGTATAACCGTTGCCCAGCACTACCAGTAAAAGTGTAGCGGTCAATTTCTCCTGAGTCGGCAATGCTGCTAGAAATGGGTGTTCCTAGTGTTAATTCTGTTGTGGTTGTTTCGGGAGTAACGACTTGGAAGTTATAGTCAACTGTACTATCAGCAGTTCTTCCATCGAGACCAAGGTAATAGCCTCCATCAGTAGGTAAGGTTACTTCTCCATCAGAATCTAGTCGCCCATTCAAGATGACTTGATTAGCCGAATTATATAAGAACCAGCGTCCTCCTGTTGCTGAGTTCAAGCTATCGAAGTAGAGGCGTTGTCCTTCCGTTCCTGTAAACTGGAAGATTTGTTTTTCCAGTCCAGGATCAAGGGTGCCATTAATAGGAGTATCAAAGGTTAAAGCGGTTGTGGTTGCAATGTCAAAGAGAGTGAAACTGTAGTCATTGGCGACATCTTCCTGATGATCAATGACCAAGAAATGAGTTCCTGTCTCTGTGAGAGTAAAGGGTTCAGTGTCTAAGTCTCCACTGGTTTCACGAACTAAACGCTGATCGCTAGGACTCCAAAGTTTGACATCCACATCAAAATCTGTATTACTGCGACTGTCAAAGTTTAATTGCTGTCCAGCTGTCCCATCAAAACGGAATATTTTTGTTGTTGCTGCTGCTAAGGTTTCAGTGGTTGGCGTGTTGAAAGTGAGTTCAGTGGAGTCAGCAGCCAGATTGAGAAATTGAAAGTTAAAATCTCCTGTGCTGGTTTCGTCTTCTCCCCGAACAGTTAGGGTATAGGTTCCGGATTGAGTGAGGGTAAAGGTTTCGCGATCGCTGCTTTCCGAAGAAAAGACCCGACTGCCATCAGGATGATCCAAGTCAAAGCGCAGATCGTCAGGGGTTCCTAAGTCATCAAAGAAAACTTGTAATCCTGCTGGCGCGTCAAAGGTAAAGGTTTGAGTGTTTCCCGCTTCAAGAGTTCCCGTTTGTGCAGTTCCGAAGCCACTGGGGGTTACGGCAGCATCACTAACATCATTAACTTGGAAATTATAATTAATTGTGCTGTCAGGGGCTTCTCCATCTATTTCCAAAACATAAGTTCCGTCTCCTGGGAGAAGGACATTATTCTGATCGGAATTGAGAGAACGACTGAAAACGATCTGATTGGCAGGGTCATACAACCGCCAGTTGGCACTTGATCCAGAACCGAGATTATCAAAATCTAGGCGCTGTCCTTCGCTTCCCGTAAACTTATACAGATCGGTTTCTTTGCCAGGATCAAGGGTATCGCTGACTGCAGTTCCGAAGGTTAAGTCGGTTGCAGTTGTAATGTCTGTTAAGCGGAAATTGTAGTTTCCTGTGGTGTTCCCAGAGGGATTAATGACGACTTCATAAGTTCCCGACTCTACCAAGCTAAAGGGAGCGCGATCGCGATCCGTATCCACATTCAACAGGCGATCACCACTGGGACTGAATAGTTCAATATCCAGATTGTTATCGCTACTGAGTCCGTCAAAGTACAACCGTTGTCCCGTACTTCCTGTAAAGGTGAAGATATCCGCTTCTCCCGCTTGGGAAATTTCACTGCTAATGGCTTCTCCTAAAGTTAAAGCAGTTGTGACCGTTTCGAGGGTAGTAACTTCAAAGTTGTAGTTAATCGTCCCGTTTGGTGTGCTGCCATCGAGAATCAGGCTATAGTTGCCGTCACTGGGCAGAGTAACTTCTCGGTCGCTGCTAAGTCCGACATTGAACAGATTCTGATTAGCGGGGTCGTATAGCAGCCAGCGTCCTCCTGAGACATCCGCTAGGCTATCGAAGTATAACTGTTGTCCTTCGGTTCCCGTAAACTGGAAAACTTGGCTTTCTAAACCAGGGTCAATGGTTCCCGTAATTGCAGTATCAAAGGTTAATTCTGTACTTGCGCCAATATCAAAGAGATTGAAGTTGTAATCTCCTGTAGTTTCCCCACTGGGGTCAATCATCAGTTGATAAGTTCCGCTTTCAATCAGCGTGACAGGATTTCCATCTTGGTCTGTCCATTCCCAGAAGAGGCGATTTCCACTGGGAGTTAGTAACTCTACATAAATATCAGAACTTTCATCTAAACCATCGAAGTAGAGTTGCTGTCCTGCGGTTCCGGTAAAGGTGTAGATATCAGTTTCTCCTGATTCACTGATGCTATTCGCAACGGGTGTATTAAGGGTTAACTCAGTAGTTGTTGTCTCTGGGGTAGTAACTTGAAAATTATAGTTCGTGGTACTATCGCTGCTTGTTCCATCAAGGATGAGGCTGTAGAGTCCATCACTGGGAAGAGTCACTTCTTGATCACTTCCGAGAGAACGCCAGAAGAGATAATCATTTCCTGGGTTGTAAAGTAACCAATCCGCACCGGACACATCGGCGAGGCTATCAAAGTATAGCTGTTGCCCTTCAGTTCCTGCAAACTGGAAGACTTGGCTTTCTAAACCAGGGTCAATGGTTCCAGTAATCGCAGTATCAAAGGTTAATTCTGTACTTGCGCCAATATCAAAGAGATTGAAGTTGTAATCTCCTGTAGTTTCCCCACTGGGGTCAATCATCAGTTGATAAGTTCCGCTTTCAGTGAGAGTAACAGGAGTTTCATCGCGGTTTGTCCATTCACCAAAGATGCGGTTTCCACTGGGACTCAACAATTCTGCATAGATATTAGACTCTTGGTCTAAACCATCAAAGTATAGTTGTTGTCCCGGAGTTCCTTCAAAGGTGTAGATGTTGATTTCTCCCGGTTCAGCAATGCTATCGGTAACAGTTTCTCCTAGGGTTAGTTCTGTGGTTGTGGTTTCTGCGCTAACAACTTGGAAACTGTAGTTAAGCGGGTCACTGCTGGAACTCTCAACGACTAAGATAAAGTTGCCGTCAGTGGGTAACGTAATTTCAAAATCATCGCCAATGGAGTCAGAGTTAATTACTTGATTGGCTTGATTATAAACTCGCCAATTTCCACCAGAACGGTCATCAGTTTCGATGTTATCCAAATACAGACGCTGTCCTGCGATTCCCGAAAACTGAAATACTTGGCTCTCAAGGGGATTAAGAGCCCCTGTGATTGTTGTATCAAGTTCAAGGGTGGGGATTGCATCCAAGGAAGAGAGTTGGAAGCTAAAATCTCCATTGGCGTTGTCAAACCCGCCATCTACAATCAGGCGATAAGTTCCAGACTCAATTAGGGAGAAAGGATCGCGATCGCGCTCAGTATTAATATCAAATAATTCTGCCCCTGTCGGACTGAATAAGGTGCTTCGGATGCCATCAACAGTGGTTAAGCCATCGTAGTACAGGCGTTGACCAGAGGTTCCCTCAAAGGTAAAGATTTCATTTTCCCCTGGAAACAAGGTTTCTGCAACCGTTTCAGTAAGGGATAAATCAATTTGCAGGGGACGTTTGGTAAAGTTGAAACTAAACGGTGAGGCTAAAGCATTGCCAGCGCGATCGCTGATGATATTTGCATCAATGCTCAGTTGATAGTCATTTGGCGTAAACTCCTCCTCATTAGGCGTTACAACCACAGTCCGATCCAAGTTGCGAGTCCGCAGGTCAGTTAAGGGAACAACCGCATCATCTTCCGTTCCCAAGGTTCCATCTTCCCCTAAGTTGGTGAGGGTAATGCCATTCAGGTCAAGTAAGTCGGTATCAATTCCTTCATTGAATCGAACCGCAATGGAATTAATAATCCGTCGTCGTCCTCCTTCTGCTGGCGTGGTATCAACAACTTCTGGGGCAAAAGTATCTTCTACCAAGTTAATCGTTAGCGGATTAGAAAGGGTGCTATTGCCCCCTGTATCTGTTGCGCGGACTTGAATTTCAGTAGAATTGACATCAGGCGTAATTGAAGGGGCAATTGTGCTGAAATCGAAGGGAAAAGACACATCATTGCTCACCACTTCTCCATCGACTAAAAGTTGCACATTCCGCACTTGCACATCATCAGTAACATCGGTGTTAATCGGAATGGTTGCCCCTTCCAGAGCTTGAATGCCCTCAGTATCAGCGTCAATGTCAGCAGGCGTGCTAATCGTAACATTAGGAGCTTGACCTTGAGCATCAAACGGTAAGTAGTTAACCACTTCTAATCCCGAGTTCGTGGCAACAAACGCAATTCCTGAACCAACAGCAACATCTTGCGGTGCAGCAGATAAACTAAAACGAGTCAATAGAGTCGAGAAAGTATCAGTATTAGCAGGGTCACTCAAGTCAATTAAATCGAACGCATTATCCCCAGCTGTTCCAATGAGAATCCCTTGCCCAGAGCCATTAGCGATAATTGCCTCTTGCGGGGCAATATTCGGAGAAGCAACATCAGAACCGCTAATCAGAGTTAGGTTTTCAGGGTCAGATACATCAACGGTCGAGAAGCCCCCTCGGAAGAAACTGCTAGCAGTAGCATAGGCAATGCCATTGCCCACAAAAAGCTGACCGCCACCATTGTCTAAGCTAATGTTTCCCCGTGCCACAGGAATCTCGTTAGAAATATCCACTGCTTGCAGAGTATTGTTATCACTCATGGTGTAGAGGAATGACCCCTCTTGAGCAATGCCTGTAATCTGACTGCCTTGTAGCGTAATGGTCTCTAATAAATCCCCAGTTAACAAGTCAATCGCTTGCAGTTGGTTATCCACAGCAGCATAAGCAATGCCCTCAACCACTTCCACTCGATTAGTTTGATTAGTATTAATTTCCGCTGTTCTTGTAAGAACTGGAAGCATGGGGTCAGACACATCGACAATCTGCAACCCACCGTCATTGGTTGCGACAGCAGCCAGTTGTAGGTCAGCATCAACATCAATGTCAGTAGCATTTCCAGGTAAATCTAGCTGACCGAAAACAATGGGATTATCAAACTGGGAAACATCAACAATAGCAAGTCCATGAGACCCCGTTGCCAGGTAAGCAAACTGGTCACGGGCATTTTCAGTTGAACCTTCCACAACAATTTCTTGGGCTTCTCCCTGCAAAGGAAGAGTAGAGATAATCCCTGTGGGAAAACCTTGACCGCCAAAGAGATCGAGTCCTTGTTCAAATTTAGCTCCATCGCTTATCCCATCATTACTGGTACTTTTTTGACCAGCATTAGTTCCAAGGATAAATTCAGCGGTATTTGAAAGACCATCCTCATCTGAATCAATAAAAACCTTGGGACCTATTCTGATATCGGTCAAACCCACACCAACACCACTGTCTAAAGTCGTAAAGTCATGATAACCATGCCACTGAGTATCTGCTTGAAGTACAAAAACTCTGTAGTTAGTGTTTGGAGCAAGCACAACTGGACTTTCAAGAGCCACTCCAGTTTCTGATTTACCTCTAATCTCAATAGTGTCACGATCAAGATTGAAGATAGCAAAGTAATGAGTTTTTTCCCCTTGAGGAACTAATGTAGTTTGATTGGCTAAAGTAACGGTAGTTGTAGAAGAATTAAGCAATGATTCTGTTCGTGATGTATTAATTGAGTTAGCCCTCACTAACTGATTGTTTTCTTGCTGAAGAGGCTCTGATTGACCGTTAGCAGAGGAGCCTTGAGTTGGAGCCACAATCTGACCACCGCCGTCTCCACCGCTATTTTGATCTATATTTCCCTGAGCAAGAGCATCTTCCAAAAGATCCGCTTCTCTATTTCTTCTACTAGGAAAGTCATCTCCAAAATCTCGAAGGTTATTAATTGCATCTTCCCAGCGTTGCTCTGTTACTTCATTCCAGAAGTTAGGTGTTCTATTTTCTAGATTTGGACCATACTGAGTCGCTACATCTGCAATTACTGTCTGTGCTTCTGGAGGAAGTTGATTAAAAGGTATGTCTGAGTTTTGATTGTAACGTCTCTGTAGATCTGAAAAAATTTCATCTTTTACTGCTCTATCTAAAGTATCAGCTTCTTGTTCGTTGATAGACAGAGGATTTTCATTCAGAAATTCTTCTGCTTCTTCACCTTGTTTACCTTCATATGGTCTTAGTTTATCCTTCAAATTATCTGGAATATCCAGTTCATCAATATCTAATCCACCCAGATCAACACCAGTTCCTATTGTAACCCCACTCATATTTCCCGGAGCATCTGGAATATATCCCTCTGTTTGTTGTCCACCTTCCTCGTTACTAATGAAATCAATATCAATTTGCTCTTCTGCAGGATCATTTCCACCATCGCCATCGCCACTGCCATCGCCACTGCCATCGCCATTGCCATCGCCACTGCCATCGCCACTGCCATCGCCATTGCCATCGCCACTGCCATCGCCACTGCCATCGCCACTGCCATCGCCACTGCCATCGCCATTGCCATCGCCACTGCCATCCCCTCCTGTAGGATTACCTGGTCCTACTGGAGAGCCAGGATTCGTAAAATGCCAGCCAGGAGCTTGTATCCCAACTCCTTCATCGGAAACAATCGTTTGACCATCCTCACTGACAGTCATCGTGCCATTAACTTCCCACTCCCCAGCATCATGATTAAACGACCACAGCAGACTCGTTTCGCCCGGTTCCAATCCTTCCATATTGGGAAATTCTACTGGCGCAGGGACATCAAAATTGGTCGCTCCCCCTTGTGCCTCGCGGTTAAAGCCATTCTCGCCCCCCGCTTGCACCGAAATCACTAACTCTGGGTCTTGTCCTGGGGGTAACGAACCTGGGATACGGTCAGGGGCAACGGGAACAATTTGCGCCCGTGTTGCCAAATTCCCCTCATCATCTTGTGCTGACCCTGCAGGAAAGGTTACGGTTGTCTGCGCCAACATTTCGGGGTCAGCATCAGGAACTGTTTGTTGTAATAATTGTAATGAAGTCTCTCCAAAACTGACGTCTGTATCCTGATCGGGTGAAAGTTCCACCTGATCCTCCACCGCCATCTGCGGGAGGAAGATATCCATCACTTCCCCCTCCATCGACAACTGGACTTCTTCTCCAGGAACACTATGAAACGGCTTCCCTAAACTGGCATACTGCGTAGATTGGATTTCCACTCCTTCATTAGCAACGGGTACTGCTTCCGAACCATCAATATAGGCAAAGAACTCTGGTGCTGGCACATCTTCTAAACGGAAGAACCCGGTTTCATCGGTTGTGGCTTCAATATCCAAGGCATCGAGACGAATATTGACCCCTTGCAGAGGAATGTTTGACCCATCGGGATTCTGATTGTAGGAGTCAAACACATAGCCAAAGACATCGGTGCCAGCAATGGGCGTAACGGGTAAGGTGGTGAAATCAGCCGTTTCTCTCCCCCCAGGGGTGCCATCCCCATCGGCATCTAAAGCTGTGCCATCGGTAAGGGTAATCTCATCACCATCCACGACCGCACGCACTTCTGTAGAGGCAGGTAAGGGGTCATCATAGAAGAAGGTAGCAAATTCATTGGTGCTGGAAACCTGAATCCGTCCCGGAATTTCCTCACCGTTGGCAATTAAAAAGATACTCTCTTCATTGATAGTCGCAGGATCAATCTCTTGTCCAAACCGAACAATGGTTTCACGAGTTAACGCAACCATTTCTTCCCCATTGGTAGGAGAAATTTGTACAGGTTCGATGTTGTCAGCCGTGTCATCATTGACTTGAACCGTCACGGTTTCTGCTGTGGAAACATTCCCGGCTGCATCTTCTGCAGTAATCTCTAGAGAGAAGGTATTGGGGGAGGTCTCAAAATCATTGGCGGGGCTGGTGACCCCAGTTGCGGTTAAACTAAGAACCCCATTCTCATCAATGGTAAAAAAGCCATCCTCATTCCCCCCGGTAATAGCAAAGCCTACCACTTCTCGATTATCACTGGCTTCTACCGTGGCAATAGGACTTCCTTGTTCTAAATTTTCCTGGAAGGATAAAACTTGGTCTGCTGTAACCTCTGGTGAGGTGGTATCTTCAGCAGACGGGAGAAAACTCTCGATATGAGCAGTAATCGCGCTGTCATCAGTCCGAGTCGCACCATCCCCAATTGCGCCCTCAATTAACGCCTCACCTGTAAAACCAGCAAAGGCGCGAATGGCGAGAATTCCGTCGCTCAGAGCGGCTGTTGTGCCATTCCCATCTACATCGAGGAGATTCTCCGCAGACTCCAGATAGCTCAAAATCGCTTCTGCTTCGGTACGGGTTGCTCCTTCTGTTGCTACTGCTCCGCTAATTAGGGCTTCCCCAGTAAACCCTGCCAGAAACCGAATCACCAAGATACCATCGGTGAGTGCTGAAACTTCACCATTGCCATCGATATCCCACGTAACTCCATTATTTGCTGCCAAAACTACTGGTAACTCACGATCCGTAAATAACGGATCCAGACCTGCTGCCACACGCGCCCTATTTTCTGTAATTCCCATCGCTATTCTCCCGATTCCCTGGTAACTCTGAGTTAATTCAGATCAGAGATATTTAAGTAGGTCAAAATGAAATAAACTTAGGGTCAGTGTACAATTCAAAATGCTCCCTGTCAATTAAATTGAAGAATATAAAACACAGTTAGAGCGGTTTTCAATTCTTCTTAAAACCCTGATTAACGCTCTCCTTTTTTTCTTCAGTTGCTGTATGAGATTACTTTCTTCATTAAAGTTTTCAATTTGATAAGTTTCTTAATGTAAATACAGAATAGTTATCCTATACCAAGTACACCATCTCATCTGAAATCCAAAAAAGTTGGCTAGACATCGATCCCATCTTATTAAGGGAGGAGAAGGGGGAATTCTTTGGTAGCAACCATTGGAATATTCCATCTAAGAAGAAAAGTCAATTGCTAATCGAATTCAAATTGTTAGCCAAGTTAGTAATAAAATAAAAATCGAATTCTTGAAATTAAGAAATATCAGTCACTGTAATGGTACAACTAAATTTAGATCCCATCACGCAGAGAGTGATGATTGATGATCGCAGTCCAACTATTTCGGCACTGTGGGATCAAGCGGTTCAAGAGGCAGTGGTCAATACCTCCGCAGGACCGACAATTGGGTCTCGCGCCTATGCAATGGTTCACACAGGAATATATAATGCTTGGGCTGCTTATGACCCGATCGCGCTCTCGACTCAACTTCCCAGGGAATTACAGCGTCCTCCTGCTGAACAGACGAAAGCCAATCAACAAGAAGCAATGAGTTTCGCTGCCTATCGCATCTTGACAGACCTTTTTCCTTCTGAAGTTGCCCTATTTGATAACTTAATGGCAGAATTAGGGTTCGATCCCGACAATCGCACCACAAATCTCTCCACGCCAGCAGGAGTGGGTAATGTTTCAGCCCAAGCACTGCTTGAATTCCGTCGTCAAGATGGGTCGAATCAACTCGGCACTGATCCCAATGGCGAGATCGCGCTTCCCTATTCTGACACCAGTAACTATCAACCCGTAAATTCTCCAGATGAAACAAGAATCATCGATCAATGGACACCAGAACGAGTTCCCATTGATGCTGAACCTGGAACGGAAGATCGGATTCAAGAATTTTTGACCCCTCATTGGCAAAGCGTCGAACCCTTTGCCATTGCTTCCGATGGGGAGTTACGGCCAGAAGCCCCAGAACCCTTTTTACTGACCGAAGCAGAGGTTAACCTAGAACAAGGCACGATTACCCTCAGTGATGGGTCTGTCCTTGCAATTACCCCTGCACTGGTGGGAACCGTGATTAATCCCGCCTTTATTGAACAAGCAGAGACAATTGTTGAAGTCAGCGCCAATCTCACGGACGAGCAAAAAATAATCGCTGAATTTTGGGAAGATGGCGGAGGAACGTCTTATCCCCCCGGAACCTGGTTAACTTTTGGTCAGTTTGTCTCAGCGCGAGACAACCATTCCCTCGCTGAAGATGCCCAATTATTTTTCGCCTTGGGGAATGCCGTCTTTGATGCTGGGATTGCCACTTGGGAAGCAAAGCGTTTCTATGATTATGTGCGTCCAGTGCGAGCAATTCGAGATTTGGGTCAGCTTGGTCTGTTGGGTGAATTTGATGCCGATCTGGGAGGGTTCGCGATCGAAGCATGGCAGCCCGATCAAGGCACGGAAAGGATTCTTGCCACTGATTTCTTAACCTATCAAACCCCAGGCAGCGATCCCTCTCCTCCCTTCGCTGAATATACTTCTGGACACAGTGGCTTTAGTGCCGCAGCAGCGACAGTTTTAGAACTATTTACTGGCAGCGAGACATTTGACGCTTCTGTGACGTTTAAAGCGGGATCATCTCGCTTTGAACCAGAGATTACCCCTGAATCTCCAGTTACCCTAAGCTGGGAGACTTTTCGAGAGGCTGCGGACGAAGCGGGAATTTCCCGAATTTACGGGGGTATTCATTTTGATGATGGAGACCTTAACGGTCGTACTTTGGGAACTGAAGTGGGAGAAGCGGTCTGGGAAGAAAGCAGCTTTTTCGTCGGGGGCGGTTCCACATCGGTTTTTGGTTCTTTAGAAGCGGACATCATTGATTCAGAAACCAGTTCCGATTTTGATGGTCAGCGCGACCTCATCTTCAGTGGTACGGGTGATGATGTGGTTGATACCTCTCAGGCTGTTTTCGGGAAAAATCGGGTTTATGGAGGCAGCAGCGATGATGAACTATTTGCAGGGGAAAACGATCGCCTGTTTGGAGGAACGGGAAACGATACCTTAGAAGCGTCGGAAAGCAGAGGAGGCAATCGACTCTATGGCGGTGCTGGGGATGATATATTTTTCAATGGTAGCAGCGATCGCGCTTTCGGAGGTGTTGGCAATGATACTTTCTTCATGGGAGAAGCCAGTGGTAACAATATGATTACAGGTGGATCAGACGCAGACATTTTCGCGATCGCCAATGCGGGGTTTCCTGAATCCCCAAACACGATCACGGATTTTACCAGTGGCGTTGATCTTCTTCAGATTGGGGGAATTGGCGAATTAAATGAATTTGCTGATTTGAGCCTGACTGAGAGTGAAGTTGGTACAACTGTCAGTTTTGGCGCGATCGCGTTTGCCATTTTACAAGGAGTTACCGCGAGCAGTCTCGATAGTAATGACTTTAGCTTGTTTTAGGAGTTTCAATTTCGAGAAAATGCTCATGATCAGTTTGCAACAGTCGGATGGTGATCATATTTGCATCAACCTAACGCGCGATCGCGCAGCGACGATTCATCCGCAACCTCTTCAGTAAGGGCATGACAATTGAGGAAATTGCAGAAGTCACTGAGCTTTCCTCGGAAGAAGTCACTCAACTCATTAATCAAGATGAACAGTAGCTTAGTAGCGCGATCTCATCTTCGCTTGGGATTGATGCGCATTGCCATCGCCCTTTCAATTCTGCCCAAAATTAGGGAACTCAAGATGAGATAATAAGAAAAACTCATTCCTGATTCTTTTGACTCGAAATCTCCACGACCAATTTAGCAAAGACTCTCTCGCAGAACTGTTTGATCTCTTTGGCAACAGCGAGGTGGATTCTAAAGTAGCTTCCGAAGTTCGCGAAATTGATTTCTTTTTCACCCCCGATCCCGACAAGAAAGATCAGTTAACCGCCTTAGGTTTCCTGGGAAAAATGGGGTTAACCCCTGCTGTCATTGAACCCTACCGTAATCCCATTAACGCCCAAGAAGTCCGCAAGTGCTTGAAAAAATTGCTGGATTTAGAAGCAAGCCTGCAACGACGCTACAGAAGAGAACAAACTCCTTTTTCTGAACAAGAACTGCCCAAATTATGGATTCTTTCACCAACCATTTCTAACTCAGTGATTGAAGACTTTAACGCCAAACCTGACTTAGACAACTGGGTAGAGGGCTTTTACTTTTGTGGCGAAGGATTGAGAACCGTTCTCGTGGCGATTCACCAACTTCCTCGTGTTCCCGACACCTTATTTTTAAGGATATTTGGTCGAGGTCGAGTGCAAATGCAGGCGATTGAAGAACTGCAGCAGTTGCCAGAAACGAATCCATTTCGGGATCGGATTCTGGAAATTGTGGCGAACATGGTTGCTATCTTAGAAGTAAGACAGCAAGAGCAACAAGGTTTAGAAAGTGAAGAGAGGGAATTTCTCATGCAGTTATCAACGGTTTATACCCAACGCCTAGAAGAGGCAACTCAACAAGGCATTGAACAAGGAGTTAAACTCGCGCAGCGACGATTGATCCGAAATCTCTTCAGCAAGGGTATGACCATTGAGGAGATTGCAGAAGTCACTGAACTTTCCCCAGCAGAAGTCACTCAAATCATGAATCAAGATGAACAGTAGCTTAGTAGCGCGATCTCATCTTCGCTTGGGATTGATGCGCGTCGCCATCGTGCTTGAAATTCTGCGAAAAATTAGGGAACTCAACATGAGAGAATAGGAAAAACTTATCCCTGATTCTTTTGACTCGTAACCTTCACGATCAATTTAGTAAAGATTCTCTCGAAGAATTGCTCTCTTCCTTTGGAAAAAGCGAGGTAGATTCTAAAGTGGCTTCCGAAGTCCGAGAAATTGATTTCTTTTTCACCCCCGATCCCGACAAGAAAGATCAGTTAACCGCCTTAGGTTTCCTGGGAAAAATGGGGTTAACCTCTGCTATTATTGAACCCTATCGTAATCCGATTAACGCCCAAGAAGTCCGCAAGTGCTTGAAAAAATTACTGGATTTGGAAGCAAGCCTGCAACGTCGCTACCGACGAGAACAAACTCCTGTCTCGGAACAAGAACTGCCCAAATTATGGATTCTCTCACCAACTATTTCCAACTCAGTGCTGGAAGCATTTGGAGCCAAACCTGATTTAAACAACTGGGTGGAGGGGTTTTACTTTTGTGCTGAAGGATGGAGAACTGTTTTGGTTGCTATTCACCAACTCCCTCGCACTCCCGACACCTTATTCTTAAGGATATTTGGTCGCTCTCAGGTGCAAATGCAGGCGATTGAAGAAGTGCAACAGTTGCCAGAAACGAACCCATTTCGAGACAGGATTCTGGAAATTGTGGCGAACATGGTTGCTATCTTAGAAGTAAGACAGCAAGAGCAACAAGGTTTAGAAAGTGAAGAGAGGGAATTTCTCATGCAGTTATCAACGGTTTATACGCAGCGTATTCAAGAAGCTGAACAACGTGGTATCGCGATCGCGCAGCGACGATTAATCCGCAACCTCTTCAGTAAGGGGATGACCATTGAGGAGATTGCAGAAGTGACTGAGCTTTCCCCAGAAGAAGTGACTGAAATTATTAATCAAGATGAGCAGTAAATTGTCCGCGCGATCGCGCTATTCATTCATTCTCCCCAGCGTTTCCACTTGCCATAGTCGGTTCCGTCACTCACGGCTAACCCAATTTGATGTTGGCTTGTTAATTCATCGCTCCCGCCTTCATTTGCCCCAATATAATACAGATACCAACTGCCATCAGCTAGAGGTACAACACAAGGAGTTCCCACCGCACGGGCATCCCAACGACCCGACCCTGAAGGGGCATGGGCAAAGACTGACCCCCCAATCTCATCCCCATCTTGTTTTTCCCAATGGTATCCGTCACTGGAAGTGGCAATGCCAATACAATGATAGCTGCTGTTGTTCACCCCTTCGTAGAACATGACATATTCGTTGCCAATGGGAAGCACATGGCGGGTTCCCACACCCCGCTCATCAAAACGTCCAGGAGATCCAGAACCTAACACTTCACCCACTTTTTCCCACTGTAAGCCATCTTCTGAGACCGCTAGCCCCACTAAAAAGCCCTTTTCTGGATTCAGGGTATGATAATACATTTTCCAAGAACCATCATTTTCCCGCAGCACTTGCGGAAAGCCACAGAATAATTCGTCGAACGCACCAGACTCACCCGTTGGTAACAAGGCACCGCGATCAGGTCCTTCCAGACGGATCCAATTTAAACCGTCCCCGGAAACCGCACAACCAGGTTGCATCCGAATCCCTTTTGCTTTCATATTGCCCACTGGGGTGAAATCATGGTCGCCGCCAAAGTACCAAAGCCAATACAAGCCATCACGAACAGTAACATCACTAACGCCGACATGGGCAGAATCGAACCGATTCGGATCAGGATGGGGTTCAAACACAGACCCCATGGTCAGCGGTCCTGACACGCGTTCCCAATGGATGCCATCGTCCGAAATTGCTAAACCACAGCGACCCGTGGGCAAATTAATCTCCCGATCAAACTCGGGATCGCGCCCATAGTACCACATCCGCCACTTTCCATCAGAACAGCGCAAAACACAAGGGGAGGACACTCGCTCTGAGTCCCACCACCCTGGTGCACCCGGTTTTAAGATCAGTCCCAGTTCCTCTGTTTGTTGGCTCATGCGGTCACCTCAAGATATTTTTTGTTGCTTGTATCGTAACAGAAGGCATCATCGAACCAGTTGAAACGAAGAATTAGAATAAAGACTAAACGCCTAATATTTATTGACCTGTCATGTCAGCAACGTTTAACTTTTTTCAGCACTGGTATCCTCTCTTACCCGTTGCCGATTTAGTCTCGGATCGCCCCATTTCCACTCACTTACTGGGACAACCGATCGCGATTTGGAAACCCACTGGAAGTTCCCATTACCGCGCTTTCTTGGATCGCTGTCCCCACCGCTTAGCCCCCTTGAGCGAAGGACGGGTTGATCCCAAAACAGGTCACTTGGAATGTTGTTACCATGGTTGGCAATTTGACGAAAATGGGACTTGTACAAAGATTCCACAAGCAGAAAACGCTGAATTACTAGAGCGGAACTGCGAGCAACTCCGGGCAACTGCGCTTCCTACCTGTGTCGCCAATGATTTATTCTGGGTTTGGCCCGATCCCGATTCAGCGGAGCTAGCAGCGAAAACTCCTCTTTCACTTTCCCCCAAAATTGACAACTCAAAAGGCTTTCTCTGGTCGTCTTATGTGCGTGATTTGCCTTATGATTGGCAGACATTGGTAGAAAATATTGCTGATCCTAGCCATGTTCCCTTTGCTCATCATGGAGTGCAAGGGAGTCGGGAGAGTGCCACCCCAATTCCGATGGAAATTAGGGAAGCAACGCCAGAGCGGATTGTTGCTCAAATTGATCGTAATTTCCCTTCAACCATGACCTTTGAACCTCCCTGTCGCCTAGAGTATGCCATCCAGCTTGGCAGTGAAGAAAAGCAGATTGGCTTAATTACTTACTGCATCCCCACCGCCCCCGGAAAATCCCGCATTGTTGCTCAATTTGCCCGTAATTTTGCCTTACGTGCCAAAGATTTAACCCCGCGTTGGTGGGAACATATCCGCCTTCGTCATCTGGTTTTAGATGGTGACATGGTTCTCTTGCATTGTCAGGAAGCAGCATTACGGGAGGAGGGTCATTGGAAAAGTGCTTATATGATGCCCACCAATGCCGATCGCTTTGTGATTGCGTTTCGCAAATGGTTTGAAAACAATTGTGACCAGTATATTCCTTGGCAGGGAGTCGGAAGTACCGTTGCACCGCCTTCTCCGGTGGAAGCGCGACGGGAGGTTTTGCTGGATCGCTATCACCAACACACCCAAATCTGTCCCGATTGTCAAGGGGCGTTAAAGCGGATTCAGCAGTTGAAAGTAGGAACATTAGTCACGACAGCGATTCTGGTTTTCGTGATTGCCCTGCTTCCAGATGCCTCTCGTTTATCGGTGGGGCTTCCTTTCTGCGCGATCGCGCTTTTCAGTGCTGGGATCTGGGGATGGTTAAACTATCGTCTCGAACCCCAGTTTTACTATGTTGATTATGTCCACGCTGAGCGTTAATTAGCAACCGAACCACTCGCGCCCTAATTCTGCCCAAGGACGCGAGTGCAATATTTGACCGTTGGTTAGCTTTTTGCCCCTTTGAGGTAAGCTAACATCGTATCTGCGTCAGAAACTTCAAAGGGATCCGTGGGACAATTATCTTGGAAATCTGGCTCAATGAAAATCTTTTCAATTTTGCCGTCATTGACCACCATGGAATAACGCCAAGACCGCATTCCAAAACCCAGATTTTCTTTATCAACAAGCATTCCCATTTTACGGGTAAAGTCAGCATTGCCATCGGGAAGCATAAATACTTTCTGTGCGCCCTGCTGTTTGGACCATTGGAACATGACAAAGGCATCATTTACGGAAAGACAAATGACTTCATCAACGCCTTGAGCCCGAATTTCATCATATAATTCTTCGTAGCGAGGCAAGTGGTTAGAAGAGCAAGTGGGGGTAAATGCACCAGGGAGGGCAAACAGAACGATTCGTTTACCACCAAAGATTTCTTGTGTGGTTCGATCTTGCCAACGGAAGGGGTTCTCTCCGCCGACGGATTCATCCCGAACCCGAGTCCGAAAGACGACATCAGGAACGGTTTGTTCAACAGCAATACCCATAATAATTTCTCCTTTTAATGAAGTGCTTAACGAGTGTTAATATATCGCGTTCAGAAGACTGATTAAAGCGGTTTGGGCAAGAATCATCCTCTAGGAAGAGAGGGCTTATAATTGCTCTCTAACCCAATGTCGAAATGCTTTCATGGTTTGGTTACGCCCTTGAGTTTTACAGTCTCTGAGAAATCTTGGAATCGCATCAACTAAATTCAATTGGGGGAAAATCATACTTTTAACAGATGTTTGATATCTTCCTTCTCTTAACAGATTGATTGATAATTTTTCTTGCTTAAATTGCCATAATTCCGGTACGCCTAAAGCAGCATAAATTTCTGGATAGCTACGGGAGGTCACTTCAATTTCTAGAGCCAGATCAGGAGGTGGATCGATACTTAAATCTATGCGGTTTTTCCCGCGAATGACGGCTTCATTTTGAATATAAAAGCAATTATCGGGTTCAATTCCTTGTCGCATTGCTTCCTTTTTGAAGGTGGTTGAACCTAGGGGACAAAATTCAAGATCCAGTTCTTCTAAGAGAATTTCTATAAAATTAGTAATATAGTTTTTGTTGATTTCGTGTTCAGGTAAGGGAGTCACAATTTCTAATATCCCTTGGTTGTAAGCAATGCGAGATGATCGTTTTTCGCCCCATTCTTCTAAGATGGTTTCTAAAGTGAGCCAATTAATGTTTCTGAGTACAACTTTCCCACCAGGAGAGACTGTCATTTGATTCATCTGCAGTTGTACCATTGTTTTTGAGCTCCATTAATTCATATATCAGAACAAATTTTTTCTTAGTTTGATGCAAACATTATATTAGTTACTTTCCGGTGTTCCAAAATAATATTCTTTTAGAACATTTTTAATGAATAACGGTTCTTCAATTTTATTTTTAATATTTAGGATTCTTCGTCTTTCAGAGGTAGTTCCTCTTGGAGAAATAACTAATAGACAGCAGGTATATTTTGGGGTATGAGGACTGTTATTAAGTTTTTCTACATAGATATCTTGTAAGATATGAGATTGAAATGATTGATTTTTCCAGGGAATCGGTCTGTGGCGAATGAGAAGTTTTTCCCGATCGGCTGTAATATACGTTTTATTGCAACATTTTGCTAAGAATAGATAAGGAATATAAAAAGCTAAACTTGTACAAATTGTAGCTATGAATGGAATGGGGAAAGGCGAAAAAAAACTTCTATGAAATCTTTTATCAATTTTTCTAAGGTATATTTTTGGATGAGTTCAAAGACATACATAACAAGACCTATAGAAGGAGGAATTATAAGGAATAAATTACCATAATTGATATAAAAATTCCACTTTCTAATAATAGTTATTCGATTATCAGTAGAGTAAACCTTAATATTTTTAGGGGGCTGTTGTTGACCAAGAAAGTCATACATAATTGGCTAGATAAGTAGCATTAAATTCAGTCTCAGTTGAGTTTATTATCATTCAAAATAAAGGATGATTCTGTTTTTTGGAAATTAATTTTATAGAAACTTAATACCGTTAATTCCTCACAATAAAAGAGAGGTTGTTGAGGAAATAAAACCGCAATTCATCGAGCAATTACAGTCTTCCTCAACTTCCGTGGATAAAATTAAACTTGACTCAATGCTGCTTCTAAACGCGGTTGATCCAGTTCTTTTTGATTCAGTAATAACCAAGACTGCATCAAATCATGTCCTTTCACATCGCCAGTTAAAGCAGCGCGGAGAGACTTCATGACTAAGCCTTTTTTCACGCCATGTTCTTTGGTCACTTGTTTAACCAGTTGTTTTGCGTCTTCTTCGCTGAGTTGATTGTGTTCTTTCACGCCTTCACAGACACTGGTAATAACAGCTTTCACGCCATCTTGTTGCAGTTGTGCTTGCGCATCTGCATTCAGTTCAACCTTGTCTTGGAAGAACATTTGAGTTTGTTCAACTGCTTCGGTAAGACGGGTTAAACTGGGGGCAATGAGGGCGGTGACTTGTTCTAACCAAGGACGATTGTTTTCAAGGTCAACTTGATAGCCTGCGTCTTCCCAAAACGGAACGAGCATTTCTAAGAGTCGCGCGGGTTCCATTTTGTGGATATACTGACTATTAATCCAGTCGAGTTTTGACCAGTCAAATTTTGCTGCTGCTTTGCTGACGCGATCGAGCGTAAAAGTTTTGGCTGCTTCTTCTAAAGTAAACAGTTCTTCTGTGGAATCGGGAGGAGTCCACCCCAAAAGCGTCATATAGTTCGCCATTGCTTCGGGAACAAAGCCCATTTTATAAAAATCAGAAATGGCAGTGACATTATCTCGTTTGGAGAGTTTTTGTCCGCTTTCGTTGAGAATTAAGGGAGTATGGGCAAATTGGGGAACAGTCCCGCCAAGGGCTTCGTAAAGGAGAATTTGTTTTGCTGTATTAGCGATATGGTCTTCTCCGCGAATAACATGGCTGATTTGCATATCCATGTCATCCACAACCACAGCTAGATTATACAAGGGTTGTCCTAAATCTTCGCGACTACTCGCCCGTGCAATCACCATATCACCGCCGAGATCGCTGCCTTTCCAAGTTAACAAGCCTCGAATGTGGTCGTTCCACATAATTTCCCGAGTATCATCAATCTTGAAACGAATGACTGGTTGTCTTCCTTCCGCTTCAAAGGCTTTTTCTTGTTCTGGGGTGAGATTACGGTGACGGTTGTCGTAACGAGGGGCTTGATTCCGCGCTTTTTGGGATTCTCGCAGTTCGTTCAGTTCTTCTTCTGTGGTGTAGCAACGGTAAGCATACCCTTGATCCAAAAGCGTTTGTACGGCTTGTTTGTAGAGGTGTAGCCGTTCCGATTGAAAGTAGGGACCTTCATCCCAATGCAGCCCTAACCAAGCAAGTCCGTCTTTGATATTTTGGGTATATTCAGGGCGCGATCGCGCAAGGTCGGTATCTTCGATCCGAATAATAAATTTGCCCCCTTCATGACGGGCATAAAGCCAGTTAAAGACCGCCGTGCGGGCGGTTCCAATATGTAAATTACCAGTGGGACTCGGTGCAATACGCACTCTAACTGTCACAGCTTTTCCTCGTTCCTTTTTTCTACAAGTTTCAATATTTTCTCATCTGCTGTAATCCTGATCTAGTCTAGAATCAACAGCATTTCATCTATTCTATCAGACCAGCAAATTTCTATTTTGTTATTAGTCATTGGTCATTAGTCATTAGTCATTGGTCATTAGTCATTGGTCATTAGTCATTGATTCTTTGGTAACTGATAACTGGTCACTGGTAACTGGTCACTGATAAAGGACGTTAAAATTTGATAACAAGCCTTATCTTCAGATTGCATCCATGATCCTTGTTATTGATAATTACGATAGTTTTACTTATAATCTCGTTCAGTATTTGGGAGAACTCGGTCGCGAGTTTGCCGTTGCCGAAGATATCCGCGTCTATCGCAACGATGAAATTGATCTCAGCGCGATCGCGCAACTGAATCCCAGTGGGATTGTAATTTCCCCAGGACCTGGCAGACCCGACGATGCAGGAATTTCTCTGGAATTAATCCGTCAATTTGCCCCGACAATTCCGATTCTTGGGGTGTGTCTCGGTCATCAGTGTATTGGACAAGTTTATGGCGGAACCGTTACCAATGCGGGAGAATTAATGCACGGCAAAACCTCCCCCGTCTATCATACGGGAGAAGGGGTCTTTGCGAATCTTGAAAACCCGTTTACCGCCACTCGCTATCATAGTTTAGTCATTGCCCGAGAAACCCTTCCTAGCGTTTTAGAACTCACCGCCTGGGTGGAAGATGGGACAATTATGGGGGTACGCCATCGGGATTATCCTCACTTGCAAGGAGTACAATTTCACCCCGAAAGCATCTTAACTGAGTCTGGAAAAAAACTCCTGCAAAATTTCTTGGTATCCTTAACAGAGCCCAGTGTTAAGGTAGCTTAGGTGTGATGATAAAGCGACGCAAAGTAATTCAGTATATCGGGTTTGGTGCATTAACGACCGTTGGTGCAATGGTACTTTCTCCCCAAAGTTACCAGGCGCAAACTGCTTCTTCCCAAGTTGAAATTACATGGTTAGGACATACGGCTTTTTTATTTAGTAATAACGAATATCGGATTTTAGTCAATCCCTTTAAGCCCATTGGCTGTACCGCAGGTTACTCTGCACCAGAAGTGAATGCGGATTTAGTTATGATTAGCAGTCAACTCTTTGATGAAGGGGGTGGTGTTGCTAACTTACCCAATAATCCGCGAGTCCTTTTTGAACCAGGATTATATCAATTTGAAGGGAAAGATATCCAAGGCATTAGTATGCCTCATGATCGCGAAGGGGGACGGCGTTTTGGCACTAATATTGCATGGTCTTGGCAACAAGGGGGATTGAAAATTCTGCACTTGGGTGGGGCTGCTGCACCGCTAGAATTTGATCAGAAAGTTCTGATGGGGAAACCCGATGTGGTGATTGTTCCCGTGGGAGGGGGACCGAAAGCCTATACTCCTGAACTGGCTAAACAAGCAATTGAAACCTTACAACCGAAATTAGTTATCCCCAGTCATTATCGCACGGCTGCTGCTGATGAAAATGCCTGTGATTTAGTTGCGGTGGATGAATTTACTCAATTATTGAACCCCAGTTCTGTTGAAACTTTAAATAGTAATCAAATTACTTTAACACCGAATTCTTTATCAGAACAAATGCAAGTGAAGATTATGAGTAGTGATGCGTTAATGGCTAAGAATTAGTCATTAGTCATTCGGCAGAGACATTCCATGGAAAATCTGTACACTGGTTATTAAAACTCATAACGAAGAACAAAGAACAAAGAACAAAGAACAAATTATGTCCATATCAAAAGCAGAATATCAACAGCGTCGTGAAACGTTAATGGAAAAAATCGGTCAAGGAACGGCTATTTTTCGTAGTGCACCAATGGCGGTTATGCACAATGATGTTGAATATCGGTTTCGTCAAGATAGTGACTTTTATTATTTAACGGGGTTTGATGAAGAAGAAGCAGTTTTAGTTCTCGCACCCCATCATGAAGAACATCAATTTGTGTTATTTGTGCAACCGAAAGATTTAGAAAAAGAAACTTGGACGGGATATCGCGTTGGGGTAGAAGCTGCTAAGGAAAAATTCGGTGCGGATGAAGCATATCCGATTAATGAATTAGACGAAAAACTTCCGCAATATTTAGAAAAAGCGGATTGTATTTATTATCATTTTGGACGGGATGAAGCCTTTAATGATACCGTTTTAAATCATTGGCGGAAACTGGTGCGACAGTATCAGAAAAAAGGAATTGCTCCAGGCGCGATCGCGGAAACCAATTTTATTTTACATCCGTTACGGCAAGTTAAAACAGCAGAGGAAATTAGTCTCATTCGCAAAGCTGTAGAAATTGGTGTTGAAGCCCACAACCAAGCACTGAAAATTGCAAAACCAGGGGTTTACGAATACGAAGTTCAAGCGGAAATTGAATATATTTTTAGTAAACATGGCGCAATGTCTCCCGCTTATCCCAGCATTGTTGCTTCGGGAGAAAATGCTTGCATTCTCCACTACATTGAAAACAGTAAACAACTGCAAGAGAATGATTTACTCTTAATTGATGCGGGGTGTTGTTATGACTATTACAACTCAGATATTACCCGCACCTTTCCTGTCAGTGGCAAATTTACAGGGGAACAAAAAGCGATTTATGAAATTGTTTTAGAAGCACAATTAAAAGCCATTGAACAAGTGAAAGCAGGGAATCCTTATAATCAATTTCATGATACCGCCCTTCGCGTTTTAGTAGAAGGATTAATGGATTTAGGAATTCTAAAAGGGGATATTGAAGAGATTATTAAAGAAGAAAAATATAAGCCCTATTATATGCACAAAACAGGACATTGGTTAGGGATTGATGTTCATGATGTGGGCGGTTATAAATTAGGAGAAGAACATTGGCAAACCCTACAACCAGGCAATATTTTAACGGTGGAACCAGGGCTTTATCTCTCGCCTCATGCGAAACCAGCCGAAGGACAACCCGAACTTCCTGAAAAGTGGCATGGAATTGGGGTCAGAATTGAAGATGATGTCCTTGTCACAACAGAAGGAAATGAAGTTTTAAGTGCAGGTGTTCCAAAATCTGTGGAGGATATGGAAAGCAAGGGTTAGTCATTGACAAGGGAGACAAATAACAAATGACAATTACAAAAAGTTCGATTATTTCCCAAGAACAAGCCCTTTCTCTAGTTGAAGAAATCATTCAAAAATCGCAAGCAGATGGGGTATTTGTTACAGTTAATGCAGAAGATTCTGCATTGAGTCGGTTTAGTGAAAACCAAATTACGCAAAATCTCAATCGCACTCAAGTTAGAATCACCATTACCAGCTATTACGGGAAACAAAGTGCGTCGGCTGCAACAACAGAGTTAGATTCCGCTTCCATTCAAGAAACTTTAGAGCGTTCCCAAATGTTAGCCCAAGTTGCACCGGAAGATCCCGAATGGGTGGAACTGCTACCGCCTCAAGATTATGAATCTCGTACTCCGGTGTATGATGAAGCAACTGCAACCTTTTCACCATTAGAACGCGGAGAAATTATCCAACAGGTGACTCAGCACTGTCAAGAAAAAGGGGTTGAGGGGTCTGGAACGCTCAGTAGTCGGGTAAAATTGCAAGCAATTGGCAATTCTAAAGGGTTACGGGCTGCTAATGCGGGAACAGATGCCAACTTTAGTTTAACCGCTCGGGTTGAAAGTGGATCGAGTTGGAATCAACGCAGTAGCTATGCTCTAAATCAGTTACCATTTCAAGATATTACAGAAAAAGTCATCGATCGCGCGATCGCGTCCCAAAATCCCCAAGCCATCGCACCAGGAACTTATCCAGTCATCTTTGATCCCGCAGCCTTTGCCGATATTTTACCCTGGGTAATATGGAATTTAGACGCACGCGCAGCCGACGAAGGACGATCCTTTATGTCTTCTCCAGAAGGAGGAAACCGTCTGGGAGAACAACTGTTTAGTCCAAATCTAGAAGTGTGGCGCGATGCAAGTCATCCCCTATTACAAATGGGGACGTTTTTCAGCGATGGTTTACCGAACACCCGCTTACCCATTATTCAAGATGGAACCGTCCAAAACTTAACTTACAGTCGTTATTGGGCGCAACAGAAAGAAACTTCGCCAACGGGTGCATTTTATCCGATGGTGATGTCAGGGAGTGATAAATCTCTGGCTGATCTGATTGCAGAAACCGATCGCGCGATCTTTGTTTCTCGGGCTTGGTACGTCCGTTATGTTAACCCCCGCACTTTAGAAGTCACAGGAATGACCCGCGATGGTACATTTTGGGTTGAAAATGGGAAACTCGCCTATCCGATTAAAAACTTGCGGTTCAATCAAAATTTACCTGAGATGCTGAATCAAATTGAAGATTTATCCCAAGTGCAGCGATTTAATGGCACAGTAGTGCCAGGAGTCAGAGTGAAAGCATTTAACTTTAGTAGCGTTACCGATAGCATTTAAAATCAGAGGACTAATTATGGAACCTCTTACGATTAACATTGATCCCCTGCAATTAACCGATGAACAATTCTTCCAACTTTGTGTGCAAAATCGGGATCTGAAATTTGAGCAAAATGCTAATGGGGACTTAATTATAAGGCAACCGACAGGTGGAGAAACGGGGAATCGCAACGCTGAAATTATTTATCAGTTACAAGCCTGGACTAGACAAAACGGAACCGGAATTGTCTTTGATTCTTCCACGGGGTTTATTCTCCCGAACGGCGCAAAACGTTCTCCTGATGCAGCTTGGATTCCGCTAGAACATTGGAATCAATTAAGTTTAGAACAGCAAAGAAAATTTCTTCCCTTATGTCCTGAGTTTGTAATTGAATTATTATCTCCAACGGATCAAGTACCAACTATTCAAAAGAAAATGCAAGAGTATCGTGAGAACGGAACTCGTCTCGGCTGGTTAATTAATCGGCAGCAAAAACAAGTTGAGATTTATCGAAGCAATCAAGAAGTAGAAACATTAAACGCGCCTCGTTTCTTATCTGGAGAAAATATTTTACTGAATTTTAATTTAAACTTAGAACCAATCTGGTAATTAATAAAAATTTTACCTATAGCGTTTCTTATGTCTGTCGAGAACAGTGACCAGTAACCCAACAACAAAGAATAAGAAACTTTGTGTTCTTTGTATATTTATGGTTCAATCAACACTCAGCACGAATAACAACACAACAGTTAACTCTCCTTGAAACAACGCTCTTCTTATTGGCAACTGCTTCCTTATATTCGCCCCCAAACCCTTACTATTTTGCAGGCTTTAGCTTGTACAGTCGTTTTTGTTGGCATTTGGCCCAGTTTAGCATGGTTAGCCGGACTAATTTCAACCGCAGTCGGACAAGGGAATGTTACCCGCAGTGCACAACTGGCGGGAATTACAGCTATTCTCTTTCTCATCCAAAAAGTGGCTCAATATGGGCAAGACTTGCTGATGGCAAAAGTCGCCTTAGCAGTGGCGTATGATGTGAGAACGTCTGTTTATGGACATTTACAAACCCTCAGCATTGATTATTTTGAAACGACGCGCACAGGTGATTTATCCTATCGCCTAACAGAAGATATTGATCGCGTTGGAGAAGTGGTCAATAAGATTTTCCATCAGTTTATCCCCAGTGTGCTGCAACTGATTGCTGTTTTTATTTATGTAATTTATCTTAATTGGCAATTGACCTTAGCGTTACTGGTCGTTGCGCCGTTAATTGCGATTTTAATTAGTTGGTTTGGGGAAAAAGTACAAACCCTCTCTCGTCGTAGCCAAAACCGCGTTTCTGACCTTTCCTCAATGCTGACAGAGGTGTTTAGTGGGATGCGGTTAGTCAAAGCCTTTGCAGCAGAAGACTATACCTTAAATAAGTTTCGTACCGAAGCCGAACACAATCGCAAAGCGAGATATGCAGCAGAAAGGGTAAAGGCGATTCAGTTTCCGATTGTCGGGTTTTTGGAAGCCTTGGCGGTGTTACTCCTATTTCTTCTTGGAGGTTGGCAAATTGCGGAAGGAAACCTGACGACGAGCGAGTTTATCAGCTATGGGGCGGGGGTTTTAATGCTCATTGACCCCATTTCGATCACCACTACCAACTATAACGAGTTTAAGCAGGGAGAAGCCTCTGTGGCGCGGGTGTTTGAATTGATGGCGATTCAACCGCGAGTCAAAGAAGCAAATCGCGCGATCGCGCTTCCTCCCGTTAACGGAAAAATCGAATACAATCACGTTCACTTTGCTTATCCTGAAAGTAACGATTGGGTTTTAAAAGACCTCAACTTTACCGTACAACCTGGGGAAATGTTAGCCCTCGTGGGTGCGTCGGGTGCGGGAAAAAGCAGCTTAGTGAACTTACTACCGCGTTTCTACGATCCCCAAGAAGGAGAAATCTTAATTGATGGGACAAATATTCGCCACGTTACTCTCAACAGTTTACGCCGTCAGATTGGTATTGTTCCCCAAGAAACCATTTTATTCTCAGGGACGATCGCGGAAAATATTGCCTTTGGACAGCCAGAAACGCCCCTAGAAGCCATCCAAGATGCAGCTAAGGTCGCTAATGCTCATCAGTTTATTTCGCAACTCTCACAGGGCTATTACACCTATGTCGGAGAAAGAGGAATGAATCTTTCGGGGGGACAACGTCAACGGATCGCGATCGCGCGGGCGGTGTTACTTGATCCAAAAATTCTGATTTTAGATGAAGCGACTTCAGCCCTTGATTCTGAATCAGAGGCACTTGTCCAAGAAGCACTGGATCGCCTTTTAAGAGAGCGTACTGTTTTTATTATTGCCCATCGCTTAGCAACGGTACGCGGTGCGGATCGAATTTTTGTCTTAGAACAGGGTCAAATCATTGAAGTGGGAACTCATCAACAACTTCTCTCCCAAAAAGCCCGCTACGCACAATTTTACGCTCAACAATTTCAGTGAGGTTTGTCCTTGGTTCACTGGTCACTGGTAACCGATCACTAATTAAAGCGTTTCTAAATAACCTAATAAATCCGACATATCTTGTGGTTTCGGTTGAAACTTGGGCATCGGTGGTGTCTCCCCACTGGTCACTTGTTGAATTAAGTGTAACTTTGATTTACGTTCCGCAATATTATGCAGGCTGGGACCGACATTGCCATCGGCTTTTATGCCATGACAACCCGCGCAGTTAATTTGAAAAATTGCCTCTCCTCGTTCGGGGTCACTAGGGGCGGCGAGAACTTCCTGTACATAAGGATCAGAAACCTGATACAGATACACTCCCAGTACACCAACACCGACTAGGAGAAAAGCACAAACAATTATAATTGTCAACTGCCTCACCAGTTCTGTTGCTGGTTTGGCTACTTCATTTGTCACTATTTTGTTGGTACTGTCCACGCCAAATTAAGTTTATTAAACAGTTCTAACTAAATGTTACCGCTATTTTACCGAAATTATCATGGGGCTTCCCCCCTTATATCTTTCTTGATCAATGTTTGCTAGAATAGGTCTGCTGAAAAAGTTGATGGATCGGTGAAGACCGTTATTCCTTAATCACTGATGGAATTTGCTCTATAATTTTTGAAGCAACCGCATTAGGAGACTGTTTGGGTTCAACCCTAATCTGTAAATCGGCTTGGGCGTAGCGATCGCGCCGTTGATCCAATAAATCAGCTAAGGTTTGTCTCGGATTTTCGGTTTGTAAAAGCGGGCGAGATTGATCCTCTGCTAAACGTTCCATAATCAGATCAAGGTCAGCATCGAGCCAAACCACTAAGCCTTGTTGTAAAAAACTCCAATTCTGGTTTTGGAGAATAATTCCGCCCCCCGTAGCAATGACACTGCGAGCATAAGCAGATAACTCTTGTAAAACTTTGGTTTCTAACTCCCGAAAATAGTCTTCACCAGCTTTCGCAAAAATCTCAGTAATCGCTTGTCCTTGCACTCGGGTAATTAACTCATCCGTATCAAAAAAACGGTAAGTGAGTTGTTGCGCCACCGCTTGACCGACGGCGGTTTTCCCCACCCCCATCATGCCAATTAAATAGAGATTTAGTCCTTGCAATAAATCAGCGTTTGTCTGGTTCATCATCATCTTCGTTTTCGTCTTCAGGTAGATTCCATAATGGTGGACGAATCACGCGATAGTTCGCCTCATAAATTTGAGGTGAGTTCGGTTTGTCTGTCTCATCCTCTTGCTGATTATATCGGTCAGAGATCATCTCTTCTGGCTCAAAGGAGGGTTGATTGGCTATTGAGTCTGGATTCGGATCGCCCCGATAGCGATAAGAAGACACTGAACTGGGTTGGATTCTGTTTTCTCGTTCTTTTTCTAGGGTATAAAAATCGTAGTCGCGATCGCGCTGGGGATTATTATTTTCACGGGGGGGTTCTTCAATATTCCAGTCATCATCAATGTCATTCCAATCTTCTCTTTCAGGAGGAGATTCCCAATCTTCCTCTGAGTTATCGAAGGCACTACCAACGGTATAATTAACTGGATCAGAACGATCAGATTGAGATTCAGTGTTCTGATTAGAAAAATTTTCCGCCGTAAATCTCTCTCGTTGATCGTCCTCAGGAAACTCAAACTCTTCCTCATCATCCCAGTCCCGAGGTCGTCTTGCTTTGGGAGCAAAACCCCCCAGCAAGAATTGTAATAAAAGACTGATCATTAGCCCCGCGATCGCGCTGAGAATTAACCAAAAACCAACGGGAAGGGCAACCGTTTGATTCCCAAAAATTACAATAGCAATCACTGGGGAACGATTCTGGAGCAGAAAAATGAGTCCCGCCACTAAAATGATCACCCCAATCGTTAATTTGACCTGTACATTTTTCATCTTTCCTGATGTCATCCCTAGCTAATATTCTGTTCACTTTTGCTAGCCATTTTTCCCCTATAATGTCAAACTATAAATAATCCTCTATTCATTGCAGTTAAGAATATGGTTTATCCCTCCGTTCAACTGCCAAAAATTTCTCCAGTTCTAACCTTGTTTGCTGCACCAGAACTCCCCTTGGAAGTGTATATTTGCCAACCAACTCCCTTTGTGCAAGATAACTTAGAAAAAATGTTGCCCGATTGGACACTTCCCACCGCTTGGGTGGTGATCATCCTGCAAAAGGCAAGGTTTTCCTTATCCACTCGCTCCAACATTGTAGAGCAAGAAAAACAACGACTGCGAGAACGCTTTATGCGCTTTGGGGTCGAAGTTGCCTTTGACTTAAAAGAACAAGGGGATCTCGCTGACCTCATTGATCCCCGCAATGGACAGCCTTTACTTTCTCATCCTGGTGTTCTTAATCATGATGATGTGAAAGTTGTTTCCACCTTACTGGGCTTCCCAACCGCCCTGGGAGATTGCACTTGCATGATTCATCCGCACTGGGGAGATGCGGTCTATCCCAGCGTCATGTTGTCTTCGGCAGATCCCAAAAAAATTAAATCGGTTCTAGAAACCTCTGCTGAGCGTTTTCAATGGCAAGTCAGCTAACCCTTCTATGTTATTCTGTGAAATGTGAAGATAATTAAAGAAGGGGAAACACCGTGCCGTACACGATTGTTACCAATACTTGTGAAGGCGTTGCTGATTGTGTAGAGGCTTGTCCAGTCGCCTGTATCCACGAAGGACCCGGCAAAAACGAAAAAGGAACAGATTGGTATTGGATTGATTTTGATACCTGTATCGACTGTGGAATTTGTTTGCAAGTTTGTCCTGTGGAAGGGGCAATTCTTCCAGAAGAACGTCCTGATTTACAGAATACGCCAGCATAGTTAAAATTAGGAATCGATTTCATTTTCTCCCCCATGAGTGAGCTATTAACCGTTACCGATGTTTACGCTGGTTATGTGAAAGATTTGTATATCCTGCAAGGGATTAATTTCTCAATTCAAGCAGGAGAATTAGTGGCTGTGATTGGCCCCAATGGGGCGGGAAAGTCAACCTTAGCTAAAGCAATTTTTGGTTTGCTTGCCCCCAGTTACGGTGAGATTCGATTTAATGGGGAAAATATTGGCGGTTTAAAACCCAATGAAATTGTGCAACGGGGGATGTGCTACGTACCTCAGATTTCTAATGTCTTTGCTGCTTTGTCAGTGGAAGAAAATTTAGAAATGGGGGCGTTTATTTGCAAGGGGTCAATTAAACATTTAAAAGATAAAATCTACACCATGTTTCCCGCGTTAGCCCAACGCCGTCGCCAAAAAGCAGGGACACTTTCTGGGGGAGAACGGCAAATGTTGGGGATGGGACGCGCCTTAATGCTAGATCCCGATTTGTTGATTTTAGATGAACCGTCTGCTGCGTTATCGCCGTTACTGGTGACGAGTGTATTTGAACAGATTCAGGCGATTAATGGAACGGGGAAAGCCATTATTTTAGTGGAACAGAATGCGCGGAAGGCTTTAGAAATGTCGCATCGGGGTTATGTTTTAGAAAATGGGCGCGATCGCGTGATGGGATCTGGGAAAGAATTACTCGATAACCCCCAAGTCGGAGAGTTGTATCTCGGCGCTGCTTATCAACAAGAGACTTAACGAAATTATCGGTTTTCTCGACTACCCATTACGGTCGTGATCAGCCACAATAATAGATAAAGTCTCAGTTAAATTTGGCTGAAAACAAACTGTTATGAGTAACACTTACAACTTTCGCAAAGCCATGCAAGAAAGCCGTGGCAGTGCGATTATCGGACCGAACGTTATCTCCAATGCACTTCCTTATCTGGGAGGAGGCTTAGTCCTCACCGCATTGGGAACCTATGGTGGCTTAGGAGTCATTAGCAATGCACCTCAACTCTTCATGCCCACCTTCATTGCTGCGATCATCGCTGAGTTAGTGCTCTTTTTCATTGCCCGAGGTGTTGCTGAAAATGGCAATAACAGCACCGCGTTACCCTTACTTGCCCTTTATAGTCTTTTATCTGGCTATACCCTCAGTGGCTTAATTTTTGTCGCTCTCAGCAGTAGTGCTGGCGTTGGTGGCGTTGGGATTGCTGCCCTCGGTTGTGGTGCAACTTTTATTGTCGCTCGTTCTGTGGGATCTAACCTCTCGGAAGAAGACGGGATGGCTCTGACGAAGACTGTACAATTGGGAGTGATCGCCCTGTTAGTGGTCTTAGTGGGTCAACTGCTGTTTAGTTTATTTGGTGTTTTTACCCCCACTTGGCTAGAAATTGGAATTTCTGGCTTTGGCACTCTGTTATTTGCGGGCGTTGCTGTGGTGGACTTCTATATCCTCCCTCGTACCTATGAGGACGATAAATATCTCCCCGCAGCCCTCTCCATGTACCTGACTTACATCAACCTGTTTATCTTTATCTTACGCCTTGTCATTGCTCTTAGTGGCGGTCGTGACTAATTTCACTCTGCCTTTAAGTTAGCATTCAGCATCCTCCATCCCAAGCGGGAGGGTGCTTTTTTTTTGACATACTCACCGCCCTAGAAGGACGGTGATTCTACTGAATGAAAGTTAAGGTGGGCAGTGCCCACCCTACAAGGTATGATAAATGATTAGTTTTGCAGGATTAATTGTTGACGGTGGGCGTGACTTAATTGTAAGTCTAATCCTGTCACTTGTTCCAACATATAAACTAAGTGTTCAGGATTAAGCAACTTCCCATCATTGCGACAACTTCCCAGATAACACAATTTTGCGGTGTGTTCGTCTAGTTGTTCAACTAAGGATAATTCAAACACGCGATCGCGTTTTACTGCCTAATTAACTCATTTGTTCTCAGTAGGAAGCCAGTATTTATCACCATTAAAATGGATGAGATGAGTGGGACTTTCTGCTAACCAAAACTGCTATATCAATATCTAGGCTCGATCCCCCCAAACCCCCCATTGGGGGGGATGAAAGGGGGGGCTGATCGTTAATGTAGCACCAATTGTTCACGCATGGTATTAGAAATACATACACTGGAGTATTACCAAGCATTTTTTCAGTTAAACTGATATCTCGAATAATTGTTCGAGCTTCTTTCATGAGGATTTCTAGATCGCGATCGGGCATAATCTTTTGCTGTTACTTTTTTAAAATAAACTGAGTTGTTGGTATTGATTCACGTGATTATTTGTTTGATTTTTAGCTTTAATTTCCTCAATCTTATGTTAGGACATTATGATCAATTAGCGCGACCGAGACGGTCGCACTCCCAACACTCATTAAACGTCCTAACCTGATCTTGTAGCACTATAGGGAGCGATCCGCTCCCACTATAGTTAGCAATATGAGTAGTGCGAGCATCTTGCTCGCTATTCTCATTAATCAAACGGATTTGATATGATGACTGATAATCTTAGTTTAAATGCTGCAGGGCTGATTAAAATAGAGAAGAAAGGTGAACTTTAGATTTAAAAAGAAAAAGCTGGAGGCTCTTTACACAGAAGAAAAGGATGCTCATAAATATCCTGTAGAAGTGGTTGATAGCTTTTTTGAGGTGATGGCAATTATCGAAGCGATTTCTAATGAAAGAGAGCTTTATAACTTCAAAAGTTTGCGATTTGAGAAGTTAAAAGGAAAACGAGGAAAAGAAGGACAATATTCCCTTCGTATGAATAAACAATGGCGCTTAATTATAACCTTAGAAAAAGACTTTAATGGTAAATATATTTTTATTATAGATATTGAAGACTATCACAAGTAAAAATTAGGAGGACTAGAACAATGAGTAGAAAATTAACCCCCGCCAGAAAAGTTGCACCAGGAAAAATCTTGAATCGGGAGTTAGAAGCACGGGACTGGACAAAAAATGATCTAGCAGAAAGAATGGGATATTCTGTAGAAATAATTGAAGCAATTCTAAAAGGAGATCAAGAAATTACAACTGAGATTGCAAATGATCTAGGTAAGAGTTTAGAAACATCGGCTGATGTGTGGATAAATTTAGAAAATAACTATCGTTCTGAGTTAGATAATCAAGCCCGTACTGTCAAAATTAATAATATGTAGTTATAGCGCTACGGGTTTCACTTAGGATGATCGGCTTCAACCTATATTCTTCCGTCTGGTTAAAGAAAATAACGGTCGTGTAACCCTGATGCAGCTTGCAATTGCTGCTGAAATTTCTGGCACGGAAGCAAAGAAATATTTAGATGAGCAAGCTAAAGCATTTGGAGCTATTTTCAATGTTAGTGAAGAAGGTTTTATGACTTATCAATTCCCGCCACCTCCTCCCAGTTAACTCTCTATAGCAATCCTATATCTTATGTAAAAAGTTAGTTCATTAAGGTGGGCAATGCCCACCCTACAAGGTATGATAAATGATTAGTTTTGCAGGATTAATTGTTGACGGTGGGCGTGACTTAATTGTAAGTCTAATCCTGTCACTTGTTCCAACATATAAACTAAGTGTTCAGGATTTAGCAATGTCCCATCATTGCGACAACTTCCCAGATAACGCAATTTTGCGGTGTGTTCGTCTAGTTGTTCAACTAAGGATAATTCAAACACGCGATCGCGCAGATTTAAGGTTTTCTTTTTCCCTGATTTTGTCGTTTTTTCCCACAAGATTTCCTCACGGTCTAAAATTGTTTGCAAGGCTTCTTTCCATTGCGTTTCTGACACCGACGTTTGCGCTTCTACAGTGACGAAATACTCGGCTTTTTCTAACAAGCTGGTTGCAGAATTTTTCAGACTCACCGCTTCCACAGAATTAATGATAATTCCTTCAGGAAGTTGTTCGGAAAGTCGATCGCGAAACTCTTGTAAGTCTAGCGTTTCTGTGAAGTCAAAATCCACAATTTCCCCACTACTGCTCATTCCTAAAGATAGCGCATTGGCGATACTAATTCTCGGACCAGGATGATAACCACCTGTAAACGCAATGGGAAGTTTTGCCCGTCGAATGGCGCGATCGAACAATCGCACCAAATCTAAATGACTCACTAAACGCATTTCTCCTTCCTTGCTAAACCGCACTCGAATGCGTTGATCACGGGTTTGATCAGGTTGAAAATGTCCTTCAAATGTTGGGATTTCTGGCGGTTCTACAACAATATTATGACCGAAATCGATTCCACACACGCCACAATGAGAACAGCCAGCATAAGAACAATCAGGGACTGTTGCTGCGTCTAACGCCCGTTGTAAGTCCTCCTTCAGCCAGTTTTTATCGATTCCCGTGTCGATATGATCCCAAGGGAGAGGCGCGTTTAAGCGGTCATTTTGGCTTCCGCTTTCCATTGTCTCCCAGTCCCATTCGCCATTGTCCATTTTGCGATATTTCCAGTCTAACCCTGCATCCGCGATCGCGGTTTCCCAAGCGTTAAACGCCTTTTCTAAACTTTCCCACCAGGAATCCATTCCAGCGCCTAACTCCCACGCACGGCGTACAACAGGCGCTAAACGGCGATCGCCGCGTCCCACAAAATCTTCCATTGCGGAGATGCGAACGTCGGTGTAGTTCACTTTCACCCCTTTCATCCGTCGAAACTCTTCTCGCAGTAACTCCTGTTTGCGGATAAACTCAGCAGTCGATACAGAATGCCATTGAAAAGGTGTGTGCGGTTTCGGGGTAAAATTGGAGATAGTGACGTTAAAATCAAGGCGTTTGCGTCCTTTGAGGCGACATTCTTGACGTAACCAACGGATGGTTTCTGCAATACCAATCACATCAGCATCCGTTTCCCCTGGTAAGCCAATCATAAAGTAGAGTTTCACCTTATCCCAACCCTGTTCAAAAGCCGTTTTCACCCCGCGCAAGAGTTCCTCATTGGTTAACCCTTTATTCACCACATCGCGCATCCGTTGCGTTCCTGCTTCTGGTGCGAATGTCAAACCACTTTTACGAGTACCGCCGATAATGTTAGCAATATTTTCATCAAAGCGATCAACCCGTTGACTGGGAAGGGAGAGGGAAATATTTTCATCTTTGAGGCGGTTTTTCACTTCCATTCCTACCGCAGGGAGGGAAAGATAGTCGGAACAACTCAGGGAAAGCAGAGAGAACTCATTATAACCCGTTTCGCGGATTCCCTTCTCGATCGTTTCCACCACCTGTTCTGGTTCAACATCATGGGCGGGACGGGTCAACATTCCAGGTTGACAGAAGCGACAGCCACGAGTACAACCGCGTCTGATTTCCACACTGAGGCGATCGTGGACAGTTTCCACATAAGGCACTAATCCGATAGAATAAGCTGGCATGGGTCGCGCCACCCGACGGATGATTCTCTCTGGAACATCATCACGGTTGGGATGCACTGATCCATCAGCGTTCATGTCGTAGAAACGGGGAACATATACCCCTGGCACTTGCGCTAAGTCTAAGAGTAATTCTTCTTTACTCAGTCCTTCTTTTTTCCCTTCTTCAAGGATTAATCCCACTTCTGGAAGCAGTTCTTCGCCATCACCGAGAGCGATAAAATCAAAGAAGTCTGCATAAGGTTCAGGGTTAGAGGTGGCGGTTTGTCCACCAGCAAAAATCAGGGGATAATCGCCGTTTTCTCGTTCTTGCCAGGTGAGGGGAATATGAGCAAGATCGAGCATTTCTAAGATATTCGTCGCGCCCAGTTCATAACTGAGGCTAAATCCTAAGATATCAAAGTCTGTGACAGAACGACGATTTTCGAGGGCGAATAGCGGGGTTTTGGTTTCCCGTAGTTTTGCAGCGAGATCAGGTGCGGGGAGATAAGCGCGATCGCAGAGTTGACGGGGTTGAGCATTGAGAACATTGTATAAAATCACATGACCCAAGTTTGATGCGCCCACCTCATAGATTTCGGGGTAGGTGAGAACCCAGCGCACGATCGCGCTATCCCAAGGTTTGTGTTTTGTTCCTTGTTCGTTTCCCAAATAGCGGGCGGGTCGATTAATTTCTGGGGTTATCAGTTGCTCAACTGTGGCTGTCATCGGCTATCCTTTTCCTTGTTACTTTCCATTTCTCATGGTAGTTCAGGATTCGTTAGCCAGACACATTCCATAAGCCATGCAAGATCAGAAATCTTATCCTTATAGCCATCTCCCTAAAAACTCCACAGTATTAATCATCTCTTCAGCAGATTTGATTGAAGCCAATCTTAATAACCCTCTCATCTGGTCGCCTATAGAGTGTTCTTGCTTGCCAAAAATAATTCCAGCGTGAGACGTTCCACTTTGTAACCAGTCTGAATGAATCCGATAAAAATCTCTGACATTAAACGTAAAAATAATCCGTTGATGTTCCAACGCCCACACTAATTGTTGCTCATCTGATCGCGCCAGCATATCTACTTCAGAAGCCGATAGAACATCTGCACCACGATTCCTTAGTGCTTGTAAAAGGCGCTTACTGGTAGCATCTTCATCCAAATAGAAACGAATAGCAGACACAATAAAACTAGGATAATTGAGAGGCTAATCTTTCATACTCGGTTGCCTCTGCCTCTAAATCTTGGTCTATAATTTGCTGATTGGCATAATAGTAAGCGAGTGCTGCGTGGACTTGGGCTAAGGTTAAATAAGGCTTATCGGCTACAATTTTATCAGCACTATCACCTTGCTTGTAGAGGGTAACAATGCGCCGAACAGATGTTCCAGTCCCCGCAATAATTGGGCGACCGCTTTGAAGATCAGGGGAGGTAGTAATTAAGCTACCAATATTAACCACAGCTTGAGACATATCTTAATGCTTTTAAGTTAAGGCTTTGTGGCAATTATAAAGCTAGTCCAGTGAGGTTAAACAACTCACTATATTCTCATAATATCCTATGCTTTTAGCGCGATCGCAGAGTTGACGGGGTTGAGCATTGAGAACATTGTATAAAATCATAGACCAAGTTTGATGCGCCCACTTCGTAGATTTCGGGGTAGGTGAGAACCCAGCGCACGATCGCGCTATCCCAAGGTTTGTGTTTTGTTCCTTGTTCGTTTCCCAAATAGCGGGCGGGTCGATTAATTTCTGGGGTTATCAGTTGCTCAACTGTGGCTGTCATCGGTTCCCTTTTCTCCTTTTGACTCACTATTTCTCATGGTAGTTCACGATTCAGGGAGTTGATTGAGAGAGCGCGATCGTGAACAAAAACGAATTGACAGTGATCTTTGAATTTTGTAATAATTAAATATTATGTAGAGTGCTGTACCACAACTGCTGTCCAATTTATAGTTATGCCACAAACAGGATATGCCCTCTTGTGGTAAATGAGCTAGTGGAATTAGTTTTATGACAATCGACTTTGGCGATATCAAAAAATATAATCCTGATAGAGGATTTGGGTTTGTTAGTCGTACTTTTTTAAAAACTAACAAAGAAATTTTCTTCCATATCAAAAAAATAAAAAAAGAACATCCTGAGTTAGCCAATAAATTGGATAATAGTGAAACTTTTGAAAACATAAATTTCTGGTATGAAGTTGAAAGAACTGAAAAGGGCGAACAAGTTAGTCAGCTATGGCTAAGCGCAGACAATATCCCTCAGAGCTATAAACATGAACTATATGATTTGACCCAAAAAGTAGAGAGTATCTGGAAAAATATAGACTCTCCAAAACCTAGTTGGCTTGACCGTGTAACGATAGAGTTGGTTGGAGTTAATCGCACATCTGAACTCAATATTGAGAGAAATAACCTAGAGAGTCAACGTAAAGCAGCCGAAGAGGAACAACGCAGAGTAGCTGAAGCTGCACGCTTAAAGCAGATAGAAGCCAGACGAGAAAAGGAACGTCAAGAAGCCAAACGTCAAGAACAGATGAGGATTGCTAAAGAAAATGAAATTAGAAGACTAGGTGAGGACTATGATTTAGAAGAATCAGAGGCTAGGGAATTATATCAACTATTAACAGAGATGTGTCCTTTAAATTTTACACATAGTAAGCAACTCTCGAATTATATTGTACAACATAAACTTGGTTATAAATATCCAAATATTTCAGGTATTGTAAGAATGGAAGCAGCAGGTCGAGAATGGGATTTTCATGGAGGGTTTCCAACATCGATATATAGGATCATATGCCAGGAACTCAACTTGGATAACCAAAGGACTCCTGCAAGACCAATAAGATTTACACCATTTAAAGATGTCTTGTAAATAAATAATCATGATCTTGCTGTTGGGAGCAACGATCGCGTTTTGGAATCAACGGAAAGGAAAGGTAAAGCGCGATCAGGTGTTTGAGAAAGAAGCAGCGATCGCCGTACTTTCATGAAGTTGCTAAGATAGACACAGTAACTTAGGATCTTGCGCGATCAAATGACACTCGAAGAACAAGTAATGCGCCTTCCCAAGGCAGAAAAGTTGAAATTGATGGAAGCTCTTTGGTCAGATTTAAGTCGGAATTCAGAAGAGTTTGAGCCTCCTCAATGGCATCGTGAAGCATTAGAAGAAACAGAGCGATTGATTGCTGAAGGGAAAGAAACCTTTATGGATTGGGAAGAATCAAAGCGGATGCTCAGGGAAAATTAGCGTGAAGATTTTCATCTTAACCTTGGCGACAAAAGATTTGCGCCGAGGACAAAAGTTTTACGAAGCACAAAAGGAGGGATTGGGAGAATATTTTCTAAACTCTTTGTTTTCAGACATAGACTCCCTTGAATTTTATGCTGGAATCCATCGCAAGATCAACGGTTATCACTGTCTCCTTGCCAAAAAATTTCCTTATGCCATTTATTACAAGATTATTGAAGATGAAATCAGAGTTTATCGGGTTTTAGATTGTCGGCAAGACCCATCTAAGACTAAACGCTCACTCTCCTAGGTTTCAGATTTTTGGGAAGAAGCAGTGATTGAGCAAAGCTCACGCCATGCCAAGCAGCGATCGCCCTAATTTGATGAAGTTCCTAAGATTGATCTTGTTATAGAGGTATCGTGATGACAAACCAAGAGTTATTAGGTGAACTTTTAGCCGTACCAACGGGTCAGGTTAAAGCCTAGATGCAAGATTCCTATTTTGCTTAATATCCAAGTTAGACACTTTAAATTAGAATTATTCCTTAACGTGATCAATCAGAATTGAAATGAACGCTCCTCACTATCTAGAAACTCGCTGTTTACACGCGGGTCAAACCCCTGACCCAACAACCCTGGCTCGTGCTGTCCCTCTCTACCGAACAAGTTCCTATGTGTTTCGCGATACCGAACACGCTGCGAACTTGTTTGGATTGAAGGAATTAGGCAATATTTACACACGACTTGGCAATCCCACCCAAGAAGTTTTAGAACAACGGGTTGCTGCAATGGAAGGAGGGGCTGCTGCTCTCGCCTTAGCATCTGGAACCAGTGCCATTTTCTATAGTGTGATTAACATCTGTCAGACAGGGGACGAAATCGTGTCCGCGAATAATCTCTATGGGGGAACTTACACGATGTTTAATGACATCCTCCCGAACTTTGGCATCCACACTCGTTTTGTCGATCCTCGTCAACCAGAAAACTTCGCTGCTGCGATTACGGAAAACACTAAGTTGGTGTTTTGTGAGACAGTTGGAAATCCAGCCTTAGAAGTCACAGATTTAGAGGCGATCGCGCAAATTGCCCATGATAATGGTCTTCCCCTCATTGTTGACAGTACCTTTACCACCCCCTATCTGTTACGCCCGATTGAACACGGAGCGGACATTGTGATCCATTCCCTGACCAAATGGTTAGGCGGTCATGGGGCTGGAATTGGGGGTGTCGTTGTGGATGCGGGACGCTTCAACTGGCAATCAGATAAATTTCCACTGATGACGCAGCCTGATGCTAGTTATCATGGCTTGAGGTTTGCTTACGATCTCGGAGAGTTATCGCCCATTGCCTATCTCATTCGGATGCGTGTTGTTCCCCTGCGGAATTTAGGGGCCTGCATTTCCCCTGATAATGCTTGGTTATTTTTACAAGGCATTGAAACACTACACTTGCGGATGCAACGTCACTCTGAGAATGCGCTGGCGGTGGCTCGCTTCCTGTCGCAGCATCCCGCCGTCGCCTGGGTGAACTATCCAGGTCTAGAAACGAACCCTGCTTTCCCACTGGCGAAACGCTATCTTAAACAGGGATTTGGCGCGATGGTTGTGTTTGGGATTAAAGGAGGAGAAGCGGGCGGACGACAATTTATTGAGCAACTCCAGCTTTTCTCTCATCTTGCCAATGTTGGAGATGCCAAAAGTCTTGCCATTCACCCTGCAACCACAACCCACTCTCAACTCTCAGCAGCAGATCAACAAGCGGGAGGCATTAGCCCGGAACTGATTCGCCTGTCGATTGGGATTGAACATATTGACGATATAATTACAGATCTTGATCAAGCCCTAAACAAGGCAACATCAACCTCTCATCTCTAGTTGCTTGGATAGCGGTAGCTTCTAGGAGTTAACGTTATTCAAGCATCGGGTGAGAATCTGTAGTCAAGGTATGGATAATTTTGGATGAGTATTGGTTCTGTAAAAACACATTTTTTTGATCTCACAGCGACCGGTCCCTTTCATCTGGTCTCAGGAGAGAAGTTGGATACAGCAGCGATCGCCTATGAAACCTATGGCACACTCAATAAAGATGCGAGTAATGCGATCTTACTTTTCCATGCCTTGACTGGCAGTCAACACGCTGCGGGTTTCAATCCTCAGGTATCGGGTGTTGATGACTTGTGGACTGAAGAATGTATGACGGGTTGGTGGGATGCCTTTATTGGTCCAGGTAAAACGCTCGACACGGAACGTTTTTTTATCATCTGCGCCAACTACTTAGGCAGTTGCTACGGCTCAACTGGCCCAATGTCCACTAACCCCCACACGGGTCAGATTTACGGTCATACCTTTCCTCGCGTGAATGCCCTAGACATCGTGCATAGTCAACTCCAATTGCTCGATCATTTAGGGATTGAGCAGTTACACGCTGTTGTTGGAGGGTCTCTAGGGGGGATGTTGGCACTTCTCTTGGCGACGCGATTCCCGCAACGAGTGAGGAAAGTCATTATGATGGCGACGGGAATGGAGGTTACTGTATTGCAGCGCATCCATAATTTTGAGCAGATTATGGCAATTCGCAATGACTTGAATTTCAATGATGGGGACTATTATGCGACTGCTCTACCAAAAGAGGGATTAGCCTTGGCACGTATGATCTCCCATAAAACCTTTGTTTCCTTAGGTGTGCTGGAGGGGCGAGCCAGACAACAAATTGCCAGCCATGAACTCATTGGTCAGTTCTATGCGCTTTCTGATGCCATTGAGTCTTATATGCTGCATCAAGGAATAAAATTTGCTGAACGGTTCGACGCGAATAGCTACTTACGGCTGATGGATATGTGGCAGCACTTTTCCTTGGGGGACTTGAGCCCTGAATCCCTTGCCCCCTGTCAGCATCAGCAACATCTGGTCTTCAGTATTGATTCGGATGTGTGCTACTATCCTGAAGAGCAATGGGCGATTGTCCAACTGCTGAAAGCGGGTGACATCAATGTCAAGTACATCACGGTTCATTCTGATAAGGGGCATGACTCTTTCTTGCTGGAAACAGAACTTTATGCTCCGTACATTCAGTTCTTACTGGATGGTTCTGCTCAAAAAAATTGATTTGGATTACTTCACTCCATGCCAGTCTTTCTCACTTAAAGGTGACACTCTCAGCGTGCCAATTGGGGAAAAGGTAACTTTAAAATTCCTTTCCCCTTTGACCTTGCCTCAGCGCGTAGTGCTATAAACTGCTCAAGCTCAACCAATTACAGAGTTGAGATCAAAGTTTACATCGTAGTTAGTATCGCCACTATACTGATAAACTTGGAGGAAGTAGTCACCTGTTGGAATATCAGTAATTGATTCTGAGGCAGTACCAAAATTGTTGGAAAAGTCAAAAACCTCCCCTAGATCAACTATATCGTTGTTGTTCTGATCTTGAATCAGTCGCAGATCAGCATCATTGCTTAGTCCAATCAGACTGATATCAGCTCGATAGACATCTGAGCCAGAATATTCTGGTACAGAGAAAGCGTAGGTATCAACTGTGTCAGAATCGCCTACTGAGTTGCTTAAACGCCAATGGTGAGCCATTTCAAAATCGACATCGAAACCTGTAGGCACAGAAACGAGGTTAGGTGCTTGTTGCGATGAAGGCTGAATTGGAGTTGCCGATAAGTCTAGCGTGTATTCCAAAGTGCCATCCCAACCCATAGAAGAGGAAACGACTTGGGCAAAATAGGTTCCAGCAACAGCTTGATAGTTAATGCCATCATCGCTGTTTCTCCATTCTAGAGAACTCGCAAGTTGTTGATCGCTGGGATCAAAAACACCATTGCCATTACTGTCTTCGTAGAAATATAAATTGGCATCATCACCGATACCTTGACCAACACCAAGTATCGGAATATCAATCTGGAGGTTGAGATTGACACTTCTGGTCTCACTGAGACTGAAACTATAGACCCGTTCGGTTAGATTTTCATGGAAGGAGTTGGTGTCGCTATAAGGGGGATAGTTCGGTGCAACTCCTACAGAGATGCTTTCATCTTGAGGAGGTTCAACATTCGGAGGCGGAGGAGACCCCGCATCACCAAACGTTACAGTCCAATAGTGGTTCCAGTTTTGATTTCCTGTGTCATTTTCCAGATAGTAATAGCCAACACCAATCTCATCTGCATCTGGATTTAGGATAGCATCACGATGACCCATATCACTATCCATCCAGCCTTGGACGACGGCTTCTGGTGTGGGATAACCCCAGCCAATGTTTTCAACTCCTGCTAAGGCTGGCGATCCCGAGTAGCCTGCTTCGCTAATACGCTCTGAAGGGTTAGAATCATCGGAACCGATATGGCTACCAACAAAATCACGGAGAGCCATATCTTCGCTGTGGCTTTCTGCTGCACTGTCTAATTGTGGATTCCATGAAAGAGGACTCAATCCTTCGTTACTACGTGCTTGATTGACTAAATCTAAAATCTGTTGATCGTATGTGTTCATTTTTCTCACCTCTCAACTCTGTAATTGATTCCATAAAGTTGAATAGGTTGAATAGGTCCGTTGACTACGTGGCGATCTCCCTATACCCTAATTGTCGCGCGATTTCAGGGAATCGATCCAAAACGACAAATAAAGTTAATTATTTGTGATATATATTTTTTTCGCGATCGTCGCGTTATCCTATCCCACCATGGTGCGGGTGGCTTGCCACATCCCCTGATTGGGATCAACAGTGCGCGATCGCGCTCTTTCCCTAATTTATATCTTTTTAAGGTTATTTTAAGGGATATTCTTGCCATATTGATATGATGTCACTCACTAGCTTCATATAAATCACAAAGTTTTTATAAATTAAGTCGAAGATCTGAAAAGATCATGGTAGAACGATCCCTCCCCCCTTACTAATAGAGGTTAAGGGGGGATCGGTGTATAGTGAACTTCTTTAAATTAAAAATGGATGTCCGAATCGCCAAAGACGAAGAATTACTGATTAATAATATTTCTGTCACCGTTGTGTCCTACTTGGGTCAACTTGCAACGGGTGTTGATTATTTTGAAGTCCATCTCCAACCCTCTGATTCTGAAGCAACAACGATCCAACAAGCCTTGTTACGCATTGGATCAACCGAAGGGGCGTTAAATCGAGAACTAGCACTCAGAAGCGCGATCGCTGCGTATAAATTGATCGGAGAACTGATCACTTATAGCACAGAAGAATCAGTCATAATCGACACTCAATCCTTGCAAGATGTAGTGGCGGATGACAACTCCGAAGAAAATCCACCAGATGAAGAAACGGGAGACTATTTAGAAGAAGAATTTTATGAAGAAAAACCCCTCACTGACGACATCTTTCTCTGTTCTGATGGCGTGTGGGATTTAGTCTCTGCAAGCGAAATCGCTGAGAAAGTTGAAACGGCTGCATCTCTACAATCAGGAGTTGAGGAGTTGACGCAATCATGGACTTGATTTTCCAGCGCGGTGCGAATGACAACGCCACCCTTCTCGCCCTCCAATTCTCATCTCATCCCCTGAACTATTGTTGATGCGATGTAATAGTAAATAGATCATCCTAGGAGGTTCAGATGATACAAACTCCCACTAATCCCGAAACGCTACTAATCGAACTCCCCAAAACGATCGCGCTGTCTGTTACCCAAGAACAGTTCACCACCCTCGCCACGCTCAATCGTGACCTACAACTCGAAAGAACATCCCAAGGAGAATTAATCGTGAATCCACCCGCAGGTTGGGAAACAGGAAAACGCAACCGCAGCTTGACTGGACAACTGGATCGCTGGTATGAAAACCATGAACAGCGAGGGGAAGCCTTTGACTCCTCCACAGGCTTCACCTTACCCAATGGCGCGATTCGTTCTCCTGATGCGTCTTGGGTGAGTCAAAACCGTTGGGAAGCCCTAACGCCAGAAGATAAAACCACCTTTCCTAAAATTTGTCCAGACTTCGTGGTGGAATTACGGTCTCGCAGCGATCAACTCAAACCCCTACAAGAGAAAATGCAAGAATATCTGGAAAATGGCGCAAGATTAGGATGGTTAATTGATCCGCAGCAGCAACGAGTAGAAATTTATCGCCAAGGAAAAGAAAAAGAAATCTTAGAACATCCTACCGAATTATCAGGTGAAGAGGTTTTACCTGAATTTGTTTTAACCTTAAGTCGAATTTTAAATTAATTCCACTCCCTTGTTTCCCCCCTTACAAAGGGGGGTTAGGGGGGATAAAAGGAGGTCAAAATGCTACAAACTCCCACCACTCCCGAAAGCCAAACCCTGTTAATTGAATTGCCAACCTCGATCGCGCTGTCTGTTACTCCAGAACAGTTTACGGCTTTAGCAGCAGCGAATCGAGACTTACGACTGGAAAGAACATCCCAAGGAGAATTAATTGTGAACCCACCCGCAGGTTGGGAGACAGGAGAACGTAACTGTCGCTTAACTGGACAACTGGATCGCTGGTACGAAGAAAATGAAAACTTAGGAAAAGCCTTTGACTCCTCCACAGGCTTTATTTTACCCAATGGCGCGATTCGTTCTCCTGATGCGTCTTGGGTGAGTCGCGATCGTTGGGAAGCCCTAACGCCAGAAGATAAAATCACCTTTCCTAAAATTTGTCCAGACTTCGTGGTGGAATTACGGTCTCGCAGCGATCAACTCAAACCCCTACAAGAGAAAATGCAAGAATATCTGGAAAATGGCGCAAGATTAGGGTGGTTAATTGATCCGCAGCAGCAACGAGTAGAAATTTATCGCCAAGGAAAAGAAAAAGAAATCTTAGAACATCCCACCGAATTATCAGGTGAAGAGGTTTTACCTGAATTTGTTTTAACTTTAAGTCGAATTTTAAATTAATTCCACTCCCTTGTTTCCCCCCTTACAAAGGGGGGTTAGGGGGGATAAAAGGAGGTCAAAATGCTACAAACTCCCACCACTCCCGAAAGCCAAACCCTATTACTTGAATTACCCACCTCGATCGCGCTGTCTGTTACTCCAGAACAGTTTACGGCTTTAGCAGCAGCGAATCGAGACTTACGACTGGAAAGAACATCCCAAGGAGAATTAATTGTGAATCCACCCGCAGGTTGGGAAACTGGAGAACAAAATTGGAAAATTGCTGGGGAACTATATCTATGGTGGCGCAATACAGGTGAAATTGGAAAAGTTTTTGACTCCTCCACAGGTTTCACCTTACCCAATGGCGCGATTCGTTCTCCTGATGCGTCTTGGGTGAGTCAAAACCGTTGGGAAGCCCTAACGCCAGAAGATAAAATCACCTTTCCTAAAATTTGTCCAGACTTTGTGGTGGTCTATAACCAACAATCTCGACAAGACTTATCAAACCAACTCCAGAATGCTTTTACATAGAGTCAGTCAGAAAGCCATCGGTTTCAAACCGATGGACGGGGCTCAATTATAGTCCTAACAGTTGGGGAAGTTTCTTGAGATCCACATTCCCACCGCTAATAATCACACCAACGCGCTTTCCTGGTGCGCTCACAATTCCCTCCAGTAAAGCTGCTGTCGCTAAAGTTCCTGTGGGTTCAACCACAATTTTTAACCGTTCCCAGAGAAAGGTTAATGTTTCTCGGATTGCTTCTTCAGAGACAGTCACCATTTCATCGACGTAATCGAGAATTAAAGGAAAGGTCAACTGACCCAGCGATGGAGTCCGCGCCCCATCAGCAATGGTATCTGGATGTTCGCATCGCTGAAGGACTTTACTGTAGAAAGAACGAGTGGCATCATCGGCGCGTTCTGGTTCAACGCCAATGACTTGACAATTGGGACATAAGGTTTTCGCTGTAATCGCACAACCAGAGAGTAAACCACCACCGCCACAACAGACGAGTAACACATCCAGTTGACCAATTTGTTCAATCAATTCCTTGGCAACAGTCCCTTGTCCAGCAATAATATCAGGATGATCGTAGGGGGGAATCATCGTTAGATTTTGCTCCGTCGCCAGTTGTTTTGCCAATTCCTCGCGACGGATTGTTTTCGGGTCATAGGTAATCACTTGCGCTCCATAACCCCGAGTGGCTGCTAATTTCACCTCTGGGGCATTATTGGGCATAACAATGGTGGTGGGAATCTGGAGGAGTTGACCCGATCGCGCTAACCCTTGAGCATGATTACCAGAGGAGTAAGTAATCACTCCTTGTTGTTTTTGCTGAGTTGAGAGTTGAGAGAGGGCATTAAACGCACCGCGAAACTTAAACGAACCAGTGCGTTGAAAGTTCTCACCTTTAAGGAAAACCTCAGCACCAGTGAGTTGATTCAGCGTGGTTGAGGTTAGAACTGGAGTGAGCTTAGCTTCGTTTTTCAGGCGTTGGGCTGCAGATTGGATGTGGTGGTAGATAATGGGAACGTTGGAGTGGTTCATGAATGAAGTTCAACATAACGGGGGCTTCTCGTCGCACTTAGATAATTTTACCTCTTCCATGATTAGGAGTGGCTTCCGTTAGCTCATCACAGATGCTTAAGTTAACCCTTTTATCGATTTGGTTGACTGCGATCCCTATGTGTTTACAATGAAGATAAATCGCTGAATCACAAACATTTTGAGTCCAAGTGATGAAAAAAATACTGGTTGTAGATGATGATCTGGTACTTAGAAAAGCACTAACCGTTTATCTCACTAAACGCAACTATTTAGGTCAAGAAGCTGGATCAGGACAAGAAGGTTTAAACAAATACGAGAGTTTTCGCCCAGATCTGATTATTTCTGATGTGGTGATGCCAGATATGGATGGGTTTAGCTTCTGTCGTGAAGTTCGATCGCGCAGTGACGGCAAACTCTTGCCCTTTATTTTCTTAACCGTCAGAACCCATCTTAACGATCAAGAAAAAGTTCAGGCGGTTGGTGCTGACGACTATCTCACTAAACCGATCAAACTCGAAGAACTCAATCTCAAGATTCAACTTCAGTTGGAACGAGCAGAGCGCATTAATGCTGAGATCGTCCGTCTTTTACAAACTAGGCAAACAGGCTCAGACTTGACTGCCGAGGAGGCTGAACCCCCAAAACTTAACTCCAGTGACCTTACCCTTGACTCGCCACCAGAGTCTTTACCTCTCACTCCCTCAGAAGAAAGAGTTTTCTGGAAAGTGATTCAAGGACTGACAAATAAAGAAATTAGCCAGCATCTGCATCTTAGCCCCCGAACGGTTCAAACTCATTTGAGCAATATTTTGAGCAAGTTGAACCTAAAGAATCGGACTCAACTCAGTTATTTTGCCTATCAAAAGGGCTATCAACCTCACAGTCAGGATCAATTCCAGCTTAAAAGTTAAACCCTCTCCTCTCAACCCTTTACAATAGCCAGTCAGAAAGCCATTGGCTTCAAAATCTAAAAAGTAGAGATACAGCTAGACTTTTGTTTAGCCAAGGTCTTTAGGGCATATTTGAACGGGCGCATCCTCACTTCGCTCCGGCTTCGGGAGACTCCTTTCTAACACTCGATTTGTGATTTTAATCTATTGGGTGGTTTCGATTGGAATCCACGCGATTTTAATCCGTGGAGAGTTCAATGCAATATTTCCTGTTCGACTTGTTCAATTACTTGTTCTAATTGCTTAAGAATCTCTGTAGCCTTTTGAAAATTAGCCTGCTGAGCGGATTGATCTAACCTGATTGCTAAGTTGACGGCTAAATTCATCCCTGTATTAACTGAACTGCCTTCTAGTTGGTGAGCACAATGACCCAGCGCGATCGCGTCTTGATCCGCCACTGCTTGTTGTCCTTGCTTGAGATAATCCCTCGCCTGATTAATATACAAACCTACCAGTTGTTGTCTCAACTCAAGATCGCCTTCTGTCAATTCTTGCAAAACCTCATCATCAATCCACCGCTCCGTCTTGGATAAATTTTCTGCATTTTGGGGAGGGGAAGAGGAAACAGCAATTTCATCAGCCCAGTGGTCAAAATCCCCCAGTAGCCATTTTGCCAACAACTGAGCAAACCGCTCAAAGCGAATGGGTTTACTGAGGCAATCATCCATTCCCGCAGCGAGAGATTTCTCTTGTTCTGCTTCACCTTTATACGCCGTTAAGCCAATGATAATCGGTTGTTTGATCGATAAAGCGCGAATCTGCCGAGTTGTTTCATACCCGTCCAACGTTGGCATTTTACAGTCCATCAAGAGGAGATCGTACTGTTTTTGTTGAAGAGAGTTGAGAGCTTCAGCACCATGATTCACATAGTCTGCTGCTCCCCCTAAACCTTCAAGGTGACGCTCTAACACCTGTTGATTAACGACACTATCCTCAACGACTAAAACTGTTACCTCGTCTAAAAGGTTTCCCAGTTGGCGTTCCTCAAACCGAGGTTGTAGTTGGGCAAGAAATTCTTGAAAACATGACAACAGTTGCGAACTCTGAAGCGGATCAGATAGAAAGCTGTCAAACGCAAGTTGTTGTTGTCGATGATGCTTCTTATCTTGAGATTCTAGCCCAATTATTTTGGTCTGGGTTGAATGCAACTCTTGACATACCTGCTCGATCGTCTGCAAATCTGTTTCCCGTCGAAAATGGGCGAGGTTAAACAAAACAAAATCATAAGGTTGAGATTCTAGAAACCCTCTGCTAATTTCTGTTGAACCTATTTTCAGCGTCTCTACTTGGGTGACTGTCATTCCCCAGGCTTCCGTTTGTTGGATCACCGCTTGCATTTCTGAGCAGGTTTGAGTGACTAAAAGTAATCGCTTTCCGATTAGTTCTGGAATCTGGAAGTTATAACACGGGTCAAGATCGATTTCAAACCAAAACGTTGATCCCTGACCCCGTTGACTCTCGACTCCAATTGTTCCTCCCATAAGTTCCACAATTTGTTTACAAATCGCCAGTCCCAGACCTGTTCCCCCCGTTGAGGTATCCGCTTGATAAAAAGACTGGAAAAGTTTATCCTGATGTTCTGGAGCAATGCCAGGCCCCGTATCTTGGATTTCAAAGCGCAAAGGCACTTTCTGCAAAGCCCATGGCAACCCCTCAGAGGTCGTCTTAGCGAGGGAAAAGACCCGCAGTTCGACTTGTCCCTCTTCTGTAAACTTGAGAGCATTACTGAGGAGATTGTAAATAACCTGACGAATCTGAAAACTATCGCCCATAAAAAACTGGGCGAGATCAGGATCAACTTGAGCTTTCAGGACAACGTTTTGATTCGCAGCTTCTACTTCATAAAGTCTGACGGTATCAGCAATCAACTGCCTCAAATGGAATTGATGGAGCTCTAAAGTGCGCTTCTGAGCTTCTAGCTTCGAGAAGTCAAGAATATCATTCACGATGCTCAAGAGGTGGTTTCCACTCTTATTAATAAGATTCAAACACTTCTCTTGTTTTGTTGTCAGAGAGGTTGTTAACAGAAATTGACTCATCCCTAAGATGGCATTGAGAGAAGTCCGAATTTCGTGACTTAAATTTGCCATTAACTGGGACTTCGCTTTGAGGGCGGTTTCTAATAACCTTTGCTTCTGTTGTAACTCTAGATGAACATTGATACGGGCGAGCAATTCGATTTTTTTTAAGGGCTTGGTCACATAGTCTGCTGCCCCCACTTGAAAAGCCTGTTCTAACTGCTGGTCTTCCCAACTCGCTGTTAAAAAAATGACTGGGATTTGTTGGAGATCTGCATCAGCTTTGAGATGCTGACAGACTTGCAATCCATCCATGTTAGGCATCATCAAATCCAACAGGATGAGATGGGGTTTAGAAGTTTTAGCAATTTGCAGCCCCTCAGTTCCCGATGAAGCAGTCAATACCTGATAATTAACTTTTTGCAACACCCTTGAGAGCAACTGCAAATCGGAGGCGTTATCGTCGATGACCAAAATTAGCGAATTTTGACGGGATGAAGTCGCTTCATCTCTGGTTTGGACTGGCATAATCTGGGTGAATTTTTCCCGTTGACTCGTTAGCAGGAGTTTACTATTAGTTGTGACTGAATCTAGGACTAGGTGTTGTGATTCTTTTGACATTAAGGCTAAACTCCAGCTTCGAGTTTTTACAATTGACCAGTCAGAAAGCCATCCGTTTTGAACGGATGGACGGGGCTTTCAAGGTGCGGAGGAAACCTCCGCACACAGCCCCTCATGAATGGCGAATAAGGACTTTAGTCCTCTGTATCTCCTTTTCCTTCTGGAAGTTTTAACGTATCAATCCAATCTTCTAGTAGTTGCGTCATTGTTTTTCTCCTATATCTAGCATAGAGTCTGAGTTTTTCTACTCTAGATGTCTCTATACGAAGACTTAATCTTTGTTGATCTATTTCTACCCAATGGCTATCTTTATGTTATAATGATTTTAACAAATTAAGCAAGATAACTATGTATGGATGTCAGCAAAATCGGATTAGCCCAAGCTCTGAGGTCATTCCTATATTAGAACATATTTGTCAGACGGCTAATAATCTAACAAATTGTGGAATCTATTTTGCCCGTCAAACTTTCTTTAAGGAAGGACGGATCATTGGAAAATATGAACCAGAAGAAGTCCTAAAAGGACAAGTCAACTTCAAAGCCCTCTACTCTCAGTGCGCTCAACAGGTTCTTAGAAGCGTCGCTGAATCATTTAAGTCTTATAAGGGTTTGAGGAAAGCCTTTTTCAAAGGAGAAATTAGTAACCATCCTAAACTTCCCAACTATAAGGGTAAAGGAGGAATGGCAGTTGCTTCCTACCCAAAACAAGCTCTGAAGTTGAAAAACACTCAAGTTAGAGTTCCTTTAGGGAAAACAATTAAATCGTGGTTTGGTCGATCAGAGTTTTTTGTTCCTTTTCCTTCTAATTTAGACTTTAAGCAGATTAAAGAACTTAGGATTCTGCCTCGAAACCGAGATTTCTATGTGGAATGGGTGTATGAAAGACCTGAAATAAATACCACAGTTAACTCAAAAGAAGCATTAGGAATTGACCCTGGGCTAGATAATTGGCTGACTTGTGTTTCCACCATTGGAGAGTCTTTTATCATTGATGGGAGAAAACTTAAATCTCTAAATCAGAACTATAACCGCCGAGTGTCTTCTCTTAAAAAGGGAAAACCTCAAGGTTATTGGGACTTTGAGTTAGCTAGAATCACCGAAAAACGAAACCGCCAAGTTCGAGATGCTGTAAACAAGGCAGCAAAGATGGTGATTAACTATTGCCTTAATAAGGAGATAGGGATCATCGTTTTCGGTTGGAATAAAGGTCAGCGTCAAGGAGTCAATATCGGACGAAAGAACAATCAAAACTTTGTTCAGATTCCCACTGCTAAGTTAAAAAATCGAATTCAGCAGTTAGCAGAGGAACACGGTATTGAGTTTGTAGAAACTGAGGAATCCTACACATCCAAGTCGAGCTATCTGGATCGTGATTTGCTACCGACCTTCGGTGAGAAACCCGAAAGGTGGCAACCGTCAGGAAAGCGAGTAACGAGAGGATGCTATCAAGATTCTCAGGGAAGAATCGTTAATGCTGATGCCAACGCAGCAGCAAACATTCTTAGAAAAGTAGAGATACAGCTAGGCTTAGTCCTAGCCAAGATCAGTAGAGCAGCTTTGAGCCTGCCCCAAAGATTTTATCTTTGGAACTCCAAACGAAAAGCGCGAAGCATTATGGCTTTAGGAGGGGCTGTGTGCTGAATTCATTTCAGCACCCTGAAAGCCCCGTCTATCACGCGAAGCAACGTTTGGAATCCACGCCGATTTATCGCGTGGAGAGTTCAAGAAAGCCTTTGGGGAGGAGATGACACGAATTGGCAGGTCATTCCTGAGGCCCTAACTCAGTTGATGAATCAAGTAGCTGAATTTTCCACGTTTGAAGCGGAGGAGATTCTTGAGCAACTCCTTTGACCAAAATCCCGATCCTGTTGATCTGCTTTAGTGGTTCATCCAGTATAGAAGATGTCATATTTTCAAGGCTTTCTCTACTCAAGTTCATGGACACTTTTCAGCTTCGGGCTAATCTTTCCTTCACCCTTAAGCGCCCAAGTGTCTCCCCCTATCCCAGACAGCACGCTTTCAACGGAAGTGAACTCCCTTGATGGGTCAACTTTTATGATTGAAGGCGGACAGGTATCGGGGAATAATCTGTTTCATAGCTTTGAGGCGTTTTCAATTCCTCGCAATGGCTCAGTGACGTTTAATAATGGGGCAAATATCCAAACCATTATCAATCGGGTAACGGGAAATAGTCCGACTCATATTGACGGGCTTCTCCGCACGGCGCGATCGGCTGATGTTTTCTTCCTCAATCCTAATGGCATTCATTTCGGAGAAAATGCCCGACTCGACATTGGAGGGTCATTCTTTGCAACCACAGGGGAAAGTTTACGCTTTGCAGACGGGACGGAATTTAGCGCAACTGCGACGGCTACCCCGCCTCTGCTGACCATAACGGTTCCAGTGGGAGTCCAGTATGGGGCAAGTCCAACTGCAATTACTGTCACTGGTTCTGGTAGCAATCTTCAGCTTGATTTTAATACCTTTGCTATTGATCGCGCTAACCGCAACCCTGGCTTAACCGTCGCGCCAAGAGAAACCCTAGTCTTAGCGGGGGGAGGGATTAACCTGACTGGCGGAAATCTAACGGCTGAGGATGGAGAGATTGAACTGGTGAGTGTCGGGGCAAATGAGTTTTTAGAAATCGCTGAAGACGGAAGACTGAATCCAGACTCAGTGGAACATTTTGGGAATATCTCCTTTCAGGAAACGGCTTCGGCTGATGTGAGCGGGAGAGGAGGCGGTAATCTGCGGGTGATTGGCGCAAACCTGAATCTTCAGGATGGCTCGGCGCTTTTGAGCAATACTGAAGGCGATCTTTCGGGGGGAAACATTACCCTTAATCTCACGGAAGGCATTACTCTATCAGGAGTTAGAGTGGATGAGGAAGGAAATCTGCTCTTTCCCAGTCGTATTTTTGCGGAAGTTAGCCCGAGGGCAACTGGACAGGGCGGAAATGTCACCATTAATACCAGCAGCCTCAACCTTTCCCAAGGAGGGCAAATTGCTGCTCAGACGTTTGGCTTCGGGGATGCGGGCGTTTTAGAGGTCAATGCGGATGAAATTCTTGCCCTTGGCGGAACGCCTCTCGGTCCAACTGGTTTATTTGCGATTACCGCAAACTTAGGGAATGCGGGAGAACTTAATGTTAAGACAGGCTACTTAGGCGTGGGGGAGGGTTCGCAACTTTCTACTTCATCCTTTAGCCCAAGCAATGCGGGTCAATTGAGTGTTGTCGCGGACACGATTGAAGTGGTTGGCGGTGCGCCAGGGTTGGGGGCAAGTTCCATTTTGTCACGGGGAGAAACCTCGGCTTATCAAGGGACTGACGGCGAAGTTAAGATCACCACAAATAATCTTGTCGTTGCGAATGGAGCGAGGATTCAAACTGGCTCATCAGGTGGGGGTGAAGGAGGACAGTTACAAGTTAATGCCACCGATATTCAGCTTGTTCGCACTTCTCCGAGTGGGAGTGCTGCGGGGTTATTTTCTTTCGTTTCACCGTTAGCCACTGCTAGGGGAGGGGATATCATCGTTAATGCCGAAACTCTGGAAATTACAGACGGAGCGCAGATTGTTTCGGCGACTGCTGGTTCAGGGAACGCAGGAAATATCAGTATTGTTGCCAACAGCGTTGAACTTGCGGGGGAAGGAAGCGAGACGGCAAGTGGACTGTTTGCCAGTGCCTTAAGCCCAATCCGTCCCAGTGATGGACAGGTATTTCCTCAAGACAGTGCGGGGGGCAATATTACTGTTGACAGTAATCAAATTCTCGTGCGCGATCGCGCAACCATTAGTGCCAGTAACTTCCCCAGCAGTAGCAATAATCCTGAACTTGCCCCAGGAGAAGGATCGGCTGGTAATATTACCGTAACTGGCAACTTCATTGAACTCGACAACCAAGGATTGATCACCGCTTCCACCGCTACGGGAGGACGGGGAAATGTCACCCTGACCGCGAATGACTTCTTACAACTGAACCGCCACAGCAATATCGCTGCCAACGCCCAAGGCACAGCACCAGGAGGCAATATTACCATTGATGCACCCTTTGTCATTGGTCAGGACAACAGCGATATCACCGCCAATGCGGTTAATGCCATGGGAGGACAAGTGGATATCACCGCCAATGCTATTTTCGGACTCCAAGTGCGGGACGAGCCAACGGATTTGTCTGATATTACTGCCAGTTCTGAACTTGGGGCAGAATTTCTGGGCATGATCACGATCAACTCCCCTGAAGTTGACCCCAGCGAAGGCTTAGTGGCACTTCCTGAAACTCCTGTGGATATTGCGAATTTAATCGCTCAAGGTTGTGCAGCAAGCGAAGGCAATGTCTTTGTGGTAACTGGACGGGGAGGATTACCAGAAGCACCGAACCAAACCTTACGTGGGGTCGCCGTGTGGCAAGATTTTCGCCCTCTGGGGACTGAAACCGTTGCTCAAGTTCCTCCAGAGATAACCCCTCCCAAACCCGTCATTGAAGCCCAAGGTTGGATAACTGATGCGAATGGCGAAACTTGGCTGGTTGCCCAGACTCCTCACCCTTCTCTCCATAGCGCATTGACCACAGTCATTGATTGTCGAACCCTTAACTCTCTAGGAAACTCAGAATGAAAAAGTCCAAACTGCTTTCCTATTTTTTCATCGCTTTCATTACCTTTGGCATGGTGGTTTATTCCCCTGTGCTTATTTCTAATTCAGTGGTTGCCCAAACGGTTGCCCCAGATTCCCTCCTGCAAGACGGACGCACTGCTTATGAGCAAGGACGCTATCAAGACGCGATCGCGGCTTGGCAAACTGCGGAAACAACCTTCCGAGCGCAAAAACAACGGGGATATCAAGCCCTCGCCCTGGCTTATATTGCTTCGGCATATCAGAAACTGGGACAAGGACAACAAGCCCAACAGTCTCTTCAAGCCAGTTTGCGCTGGCTGAACTCAGGGTCATTTCCTCCTGACTTGATTGCCCAAGTGCTGAATATCCAAGGCAATCTTCAACTTGCCCAAGGACAGCCCCAAACCGCTTTGGAAACTTGGGAAGAAACAGAAACGCTCTATCAGCAATTAGAGGATAAGCAGGGAATAATTGGGACACAACTCAATCAGGCGCAAGCGTTGCAATCGCTGGGGTTATACCGTCAAGCCAATGGACGCTTGGATGAGATTAATCGGCAACTTGCCTCGCAACCCGATTCTGCTTTGAAGGTGACGGGACTCCAGAGTCTTGGCAGTACGTTACAAGTAGTCGGAAATTTAGAGGAATCGCAAGCGGTGTTGGAAAAGGCGTTAGAGTTAGCGCAACAGTTGCAGTTGGGAGAGCAAATCAGTCAGGTTCGCTTTAGTCTGGCGAATACCATGAGTGCGGGGAATCAAACCGAGAGGGCAGTTGAACTGTATCAACAAGTGATCAATATTGCTGCGAGCCCCGCCCTCCAACTCGAAGCCCGTTTAAACTTATTCCATTTACTGATTAATAGCGAAGACTTCACCGCAGCCTCGGCGCTTATTCCTGAGATTCAACAACAAATTGCCCAGTTATCGCCCAGTCGTTTTGCGGTGAATATGCGAGTTAACTTTGCGGAAAGCCTTTTGCAGTTGAGACAAGAAGACCCCGCCCCAATGTTGGGGGAAGCGGTACAACAAGCCCGAAATTTGGCAGATTCTCGCGCTGAATCTTATGCTCTGGGGACGTTAGGGAAACTCTATGAACAAAACCAACGTTACCGAGAAGCACGACAACTCACCCGTCAGGCTTTAATGTTGTCACAGCAAGTGTCTGCTCCTGAGATTTCTTATCAGTGGCAATGGCAACTGGGACGAATTCATAAAGCCCAGGGAGATCTCAAAAGCGCGATCGCGTCCTATACGGTAGCAGTAGAGACCCTCGACGGTCTCCGCAGTGATTTAGTTGCCCTCAATACCAACCAACAGTATTCTTTTCAAGAGAGTGTGGAACCAGTTTATCGAGAATTAGTGTCTCTCTTACTCAATCCAACCGTAGAAACGGCTTTCGGCAAACAAAGGGATATTCCCAAAAGCCTCCCCATCTCCCAAAACAATCTCCAACGCGCCAGAGACGTAATTGAATCGTTGCAAGTCGCCGAACTGGATAACTATTTTCGGGAAGCCTGTCTGGATGTGGAGGAGACATCCATTGAAGAGATTGACTCCCAAGCTGCGGTGATTTATCCGATGATTTTACCCCAGGAGTTGGCGGTGATCCTCTCTATTCCCGAGCAACCGTTAACCTACTACAGCATTCCCCAGTCAAGCTCACAAGTGGAAGCAACCCTTAACCAATTTCTCCAATCTCTCAACCTCGCTTTCCCCAACGAGATTCGCCGAGAAATATCCACCCACATCTATGATTGGTTGATTCGTCCTGCTTTACCCCAACTTGCCCAACACGATATCCAAACCCTTGTGTTTGTCCTCGATGGCTTCCTGCGAAATGTCCCGATGGCTGCACTCTCTGATGGTGAACAATATCTTATCGAACAGTACGCGATCGCGCTTACCCCAGGACTACAACTTTTTCCCTCGGAACAACGCCTCGCCAATCACCTCAACGTTTTTACTGGCGGACTCAGTAAGCCCCGTCAAGGGTTTGTTGCTCTCCCTGAAGTCGAAACTGAAATCAGCCAAATTATGAAGATCTTTCCCACAGAAGTCTTGCTCAATGACGCATTTACCCAAGACCGTCTCCGCCAAGAAATTGCCAATAATCCCTTCCCGATTATCCATCTTGCCACCCACGGCGTTTTTACCTCTTCTCCTCGTACCACCTTTATCTTGACTTGGGAGAATCGAGTCTCCGTCAATGATTTTGAAACCCTCCTCAAAGCCAGAGAAACCAGCACCAACCGACCGATTGAACTGCTTGTGCTGAGTGCCTGTGAAACCGCAGCAGGAGATAAACGAGCAGCCCTGGGACTGGCGGGAATGGCAGTGCGATCAGGGGCGCGGAGCACCATTGCGACCCTCTGGTCGGTTAAGGATCAATCCACTGCTCGTTTAATGAGCGAATTTTATCAAGTCCTCAGTCAGGGTAATATTTCCAAAGCAGAAGCCTTGCGGGAAGCCCAACTGAAACTGTTACGCTCTGAGGAGTTTAACCATCCTTTTTTCTGGACCCCTTTTGTCTTGGTGGGGAACTGGTCTTAGTTTCAGTTAATATCTTGACTCAGAATTGGGTAGTTTTATGATTATTATCAATATAAATCAAGGGAACAGATGTGCAATTACTCTCAGTCTCAGAAAGCCCAGTTTTGGATCATTCCCCGTCAGCTTTGTTCTGCTGGCTCTGTGTTAATGCTTTTGACCTTTGCTCCTCTTGCCCTTGCTCAAACGGACGCAGGCGATGTCAACCCTCCCTCTACTGCCCCCCTAGAAGAGTTGCAACCCCGTCCCTTGCCACCCCCAGAGGAACTGTTTTCGCCTCCCTCTGCCCCAGAAGCGGTTTCCGAAGCTGAAATTCCTCGTACCCTAACCATTAATGCCTTTAGGGTTGTGGGAAGTACAGTTTTTTCCGATGAAGAATTGACTGCCCTCCTTGTTCCCTATACCAATCGTCCGCTAAGGTTCAGTGAACTGCTACAAGCCCGCAACGCAATCACGAACTACTATCTGCGCCAAGGCTATGTCACTTCAGGGGCAATTCTTCCGCCTCAGAAACTCACTGAGGGGATAGTAACAATCCAAGTGATTGAAGGAAAAGTAGAGGAAATTGTGGTGAAGGTTGAAGGACGGTTAAATCCTGACTATATTCGCGATCGCGCTGCCTTGGCTGCGAAAACCCCATTACAAATTGATGAATTACAATCAGCACTCCAATTATTAGAACTTGACCCCGGCATTGCTTCCATTTCCGCAGAATTATCCGCCACTCCCGAAGTCGGAAAGAATTTACTGACCATTCAAGTAGAAACCGCAGATACCTTTGCTCTCGACTTGCTAGTTGATAACGGACGTTCTCCCAGTGTGGGGACAGTAAGACGGCAAGCCTCTCTAACCGAAAGTAATCTTTTGGGCTATGGCGATGAAGCCTTTCTTAGCTATACCAACACCGATGGCAGTGATGCTTTTGAAGTGAGCTATCGTCTGCCAGTTAACCCTCGTCATGGCAATCTCAGTTTTGCTTACGGGCGAACCCACAGTGAAGTCATTGAAGATCCGTTTACTCCCCTAGATATTCAATCGGATTATCGCTATTACGAAATCAGTTTCTATCAGCCAGTGATTTTAACTCCCACTCAAGAATTAACACTAGGAATTACTGCTTCTCGCCAAGAAAGCGAAAACTTCTTATTTGAGGATCAACCGTTTCCTCTCTCGGTGGGATCGGATGCGGAAGGAGAAACAAGAATTACGGCTTTGCGTTTTTCCCAAGAATGGATTCAACGAGGAGAAAATGAGGTTTTTGCAGCGCGATCGCAGTTTAGTGTGGGAGTGGATTGGCTTGATGGAACGGTCAATGAAAATGCCCCCGATACCCGCTTCTTCGCTTGGCGGGGACAAGGACAGTGGGTGCGACGTTTAGCAGAAGATGCCTTAATTCTAATTCGCAGTGACCTGCAACTGGCTTCCCAATCCCTCCCCCCTCTCGAACAGTTTGGCTCAGGAGGACTGGGATCGGTGCGGGGCTACCGTCAAGATGCGTTACTGAGTGATAATGGTTGGTTGGCTTCAGCAGAGGTGCGTTTGCCCATTCTCCGAGTTGATGACTGGGATAGTGTTTTGCAAGTGACCCCCTTTGTTGACTTGGGCATTGCCTGGAATAATGAGCGTAACGGTGAAAACCGCCCTCAACTAGACTCTAATGTCTTAACAGGAGTCGGTCTCGGTGTACGGTGGCAAACTGGCGATCATTTAACTGCTCGTTTTGACTGGGGAATCCCTTTAGTGGATATTGACGATCGCGACGAAACCTTGCAAGAACAAGGGCTTTATTTTTCGGTTTTATACGCACCTTTTTAAGCGTTTGTCGGATCAATCCTTACTACGGCCCCAAGAAAACAAGGGATAAGTAGAGCGAACAGAAGATGATCTATAGCAAGAATTTTAATACTTTATATCATTTCTTAAAAAACTCTTCATCCTTTTTAAGTGATGCGACATTCAGCAAAATGGCTGAGGCACAGAGCACGTAAATATAATAGAATCCCAAGATGTAGTCAAAAATTTTGAACAATCTTTTATTTGTTCTACAAGTTTTTGATTGGGTTTAAGTGAATTAAGTAACCTCAAGTTCCTCAACTTGAATTTTGATTTATGTAGAAAAAATCAGTGCATCAAAAGGATTTTTTAGCATTAAGGATGACAAACAACAAACCGAATACTAGAGCAGTTCTAATTCATTCGTAAAAACTTGATTCATCGATCTGATCTTTGCTTGTTTCCCCCCTTTCTAAGGGGGGCGAAGGGGGATGATTTACACTTAATTTAGGATTGCTATATGCCTCTCTAGAGCTTTGCCAAAAGTCTAGGATAATCTCCTAAGACCATTTCGAGGAAACCAATTTTTTATCAGTCGGGAGTGGGTTGTTCTTGTCATTTGAATTGATATCACTTCAGTTATGTACGGAGTCCAAAACGATGGAACATCAATTCTTAAGTAGCATCATGGCGTATGCTCACCGAGACCAGACGGGATGTTTAGAAATTCAAAATTTGAAGCATCAACAACAGTCTTGGTTTCTTTATTTTCGTTTAGGCAGGCTTTTTTGGGCAGGAGGAGGTGAACAGGAACAGCGAAGAATTTACCGACAACTGGTTAAGCAAATGCCTCAAGATGCAGTGAAACTGCTACAACTACGAGAAGAGGTCAATTGGAATGCTGAATCAGCATACTATGATTTTATTGTTTATCTCTTCCAACAAGAAAAAATAAGCCTAGAGCAGCTGATTGCCATCAAAAATGACATCATCCTCGAAGTGCTGTTTGATCTTTTGCAAGTGGATGAGCAACAAAATCAACAGAACCATACCTATGGTCAAAACAGCAGTCTTTATTGGCAATGGCATGAAAATTATCGCCCGAAAAACTATGTCCCCATTGCCAGAGAAGTAGCTAAATCTTCTGAAGAATTAGTGGCAACGGCAAAACAAAATTGGCAGCGTTGGCAAAATGCAAACCTAAATTCTTGCTCTCCCAATCAAGCCCCTGTCATGATTGATCCTGAAAAAATTCGAGCAAGCACTGCTGCCAAAACCTTTCAAAACTTGCAGCGATTGGTGACTGGAAAACGATCGCTGCGAGAAATTGCCATTTCTACCAAGTGCGATCTTGTCCCCGTCACCAAAGCCCTTTGGGAATACTATCAGCAAGGGTGGTTGCAATGGCAGGAGCTTCAGGATCTTGACTGGGAAAGCATCGCTCCGAAAAGGAAGCCTCAGTTGCCAACCGAAGAAACTTCAGGGAAAGAGAAGTATTTGATTGCTTGTGTTGATGACAGTGTACAAGTCACGGAAACCTTAAAAGCAATTGTCCAAGAAAAAGGACATTCTTTTATGGGCATTAATGATCCGTTACGGGCAACTGCAACTTTGCTCAAAGCCAAACCAGATTTAATTTTTTTAGATTTAATCATGCCCAATACCAATGGCTATGAAATTTGTACGCAACTGCGTCGCGTTTCTAGTCTTAAAGAAATTCCAATCGTTATTTTAACGGGAAAAGACGGCTTGATTGATCGGATGCGGGCAAAAATGGCTGGTGCAACTCAATACGTGAGCAAGCCAGTGCAGGGTCAAATCATTCTCGAAGTAATGGAAAAATACCTGCCGATGTTTTTGAGCAATCAAGAATCCGAGGCTGTTTTTGCCTCTTCTGTTTCATCCTCGGTGCAAGTCTGATTCTAGGTCATTGAACCTGAGGTGTTAACTGTTTCCGATCGGAATCAGCTGCATCGATCCCAATAAAATTCAATCTCTGCCTGAATCAACATTTCCTCCTGAACTAGCTCGGATTTTGCGAGGCTCAGAGGAGGCGATGCAGATCTTCTTGACAAAATTTCTTAATCCTCTTGAACACCCTAGTTTTAAACAATTTAGCGAGCCATGGCACAAACTTCTCCTAAAAAACAAACCAACGCTCAAAACAGGCAAAGCCCTCAATTGGCAGGTGCTTCAACAGCAAACAGCCAGCCAAAGAATCGCAAGATGCCTCTTCCCCCGAAAGGGGGGGCAAAAGCCAATCAAACCAAGTCTTCTTGGTGGCAAACCGTCGGTCAACGCTGGAATAATATTAGTTTCCGCAATAAGCTCGCCATCTTGGTTGTTGGTAGTGTTGCGGTTCCTGTTATTGCATTGGGGGAAATTCTGACCTTGGTGACAGAACGAGAAAAAGTCGATGACTTACAAACAGTTTTAAATCTGGGGCTCGATTTCTTGGAAAACGCCATTGAAAACGATTTGGAGGAACTGGAAGAAGAAGCGCAGTCTATTAGCCAGTATGCGTCAGTCACGGGTGCTAATCTGAATAATCCCAGCGAGGCTGAGCAAGTCTTAACCAAAAACTTGGAACTTGATGCGGATGAAAGTTTTTATATCATTACGAATCCGCAAGGAAAAACCGTTGCTCAAAGAATTCTCACCCTTGACGAAGACTTTTCAACTTATCCTGCTCTTCCCGATTTTGATAGTTTTGCAGCAGCAGAAGCTGAAGAAGGAGAGGAAAACGACGACGATGATGATGATGATGAAGCCTTTGAACAAGAGTTAGAGGAGATTTCTTTGCCCTTGGGCATTCCCCTTGGCGATCTGCCCATTGTGAAGGAAGTTTTGCAAACTGGAGCGGGAGTAACCAGTGTGGAATTGGTCAGCCATACGATTCTAGAACGGCTTGGGCTTGCCGAACAAGCAGCAATTGGTCTCAGGGGGCAAAACACGGAAGGCTTAGCCGAAGACAAAACGCCTTTCCCAGAAGGGACTTATGATATTGAGCAAGGACGGATCGGCATGGTTTTAATGAGCGTGCAGCCAGTGATCCGCAATAATCAGCTAGTGGGAACGGTGATTCAGGGAACGTTGCTTAACCGCAACTACGAAATTGTGGATGAAAAGAAAATAGAAACTGATGTCGCAGTTGCAACCCTTTTTGCTCAAGACTGGCGGGTGAGCACGAATGCCCCCTATAGCGATGAAACCACCCGCGCGATCGGCACACGAGCCTCTCGGAAAGTGGCGGAAACCGTTTTGAATCAGGGAGAAACCTATATTGGCGGGGCAAGCATTATTACCACTGAGTACCTAACTGCATACAGCCCCATTTCCAACCACAAAGGGGAAATCATCGGCATTGCAGCCGTTGGAGATCCAAAAACTTCTATTGACGCATCTCTGGCCAGATTAGCTGTGATTCAATATGGAACTGGGGCCTTGATTCTCTTGGGTGGGGTTGGTGTTGCCTTCCTGATTTCCCGAAATGTCTCGAAGCCAATTATCCGTTTGTCCAACTTTGCCCAAGACATCGGCGGGGGGAATTATGGGCTGCGAATGGAAGAAACCAATCGGAAGGATGAGATTGGTACTCTCTCCCAAGACTTGAACCGCATGGTTGCTAACTTGGAAGCAACTCAAGACGAACTCCGTCAGGATGCAGCCGAATCCGCTTTTATCGGGCGCATTGCAGGGGCAGTGGTTACTGATTCCGAAAGTGCCAATACTGTCACCAATCGAGCCCTCGCGGAAGCCAGAGAATTAATGAAGGTCGATCGCGTGGTGATTTATCGCTTCCAAGAAGATGGCAGTGGTTATATTAGTAATGAATCTTCCGCTCAAGGGTTAAAACCAGCGCGAAAACAACAAATTAAAGACCCTTGTATTCCAGAAGCAATCCGTAAAGCGTATCTCCAAGGACGAGTGGTTCCCACCAGTGATGTGCTTAATGCGGGTTTCCATGCTAATCACCGAAAATTGATGGTGGATTTAGAGATCAAGGCAAATTTAGTTGTCCCAATCGTGATCCGAGAAAGTTTGTATGGACTATTAATTGCCCACAAGTGTTATGAAACCCACGAATGGCAAGACCGAGAAATTAACTTCCTGCAACGACTCTCCCAAGAAATTAGTCGGGTTTTAGAACGATCGCGCTTACTGCAAGAGTTACAAACCTCAGAGGAACAACAGCGCCAAGAGAAAGAAAAACTGCAACGGCGGGCTCTAGATCTCTTAATGCAGGTTGACCCAGTTAGTAAAGGGGATTTGACGATTAATGCCAGTGTGACCGAAGACGAAATTGGAACCGTTGCCGACTCTTATAACTCCACCATCGAGAGTTTGCGGAAGATTGTCGCACAGGTGAAAGAAGCAGCGACAGCAGTGGGGGATACCACCACCAAAAACGAAGCGCAAGTGCAGGCGTTATCGCAAGGGGCGCTCAAACAGTCCGAAGAAATTGAAGTCGCCCTCCAACGCATTGAAGCAATGACCGAAACCATGAATGCCGTCTCGGCAAGTGCCACTGAAGCAGAAAGCGCGATTCAAAAATCCTCAGCAACGGTCAAAGCGGGGGATGAGGCAATGAACCGCACCGTAGATGGCATTGTTTCGATTCGGCAAACGGTAGCGGAAACAGCCAAAAAAGTTAAGCGACTTGGGGAGTCCTCCCAAAAAATTTCGCAGGTAGTGAACCTGATTGGTAACTTTGCCGACCAAACCAACTTGCTGGCCCTAAATGCCTCCATTGAAGCAGCCCGCGCAGGCGAACAGGGGCGCGGATTTGCGGTGGTTGCTGATGAAGTACGGGCGTTGGCGCAACAGTCGGCAAATGCGACTTCTGAAATTTCTAATCTGGTTGACCAAATTCAAACTGAAACCAATGAGGTAGTTGCTGCCATGGAACAAGGAACTGAACAGGTGGTCAGTGGGACGCAACTGGTCGAACAAGCCCGAGGCAACCTGAACCAAATCGCTGAGGTATCGAACCAGATTAACGAACTGGTGGCAAAAATTGCCCAAGCTGCGAAAACCCAGTCTGTGGACTCAGAACAGGTAAACATGACCATCAAGGAGGTTGCCGCGATCGCGCAGCAAACTTCGGAAAGCGCCCTGCAAGTGTCGCATTCTTTTAAGGAACTGCTGAAAACAGCGCAAAACTTAGAAGAGAACGTCGAACGGTTCAAACTCGAACCCGGGGATGGGAAACAGACTTAGGCTTGTCCCCCGAAGCGAAGGTCGGCGGATGAGAGCGTCATTAGTCATTGCTCCTTTGACGGCGATCGGGTGCTCGTTCCTCCGATTCTGGAAAGGGATGGGCTTCCCGAGCACTCCTCGGTAACATTCAGCAAAATGGCTGAAGATTTTAGTACGTAAGTAACTTAAAATGAATCGTGTCGTTAAAAATTCTGAAAACGTCTTGATCTCACTGACAAGTTTTGGCGGTTGCTTCTCGTGTCTTCAGTGATTTTAAGTACACAAGTTTTTCTAAAAAGCAACTCAATCAATCCGACTATAATGGCTTGTCTATCGTTAATCTTATCATGATTTAAATCAAATTTAAATCACGATGACACCAAAAATTTGCCCAACCTTCTATGTTATGGGAAAGATGCCATGATTAGGAAAATTTCTCTGCTGTTGCTATTCTCAACTAGCTTACTCGCTAGTCTGTCCATTCCTCATGTTGTTTTGGCGGAAGTGGCTTTCAATCCTCCTGATGAAGATCAGCCCCGAAGCTCTAGTAGCGGGGGATCTCGCGGGAGACATTGCTCTGCTGATGCGACCGAAAGTTCCTCTGCTCTGATCCCGATTGTTCCTCAGGACTTTGCTGGTCTGACAACTCAGGCTCATCCGAGTATTTTAGTATATGTGGGAGAAACCACTGCATCAAAAGCATTTTTCAGCATTAAGGATGACCAACAACAAACGCAATATTACACCAATGTTGATCTGCCCCAATCCCCTGGGATAATTCGGATTGACCTGCCAGAGGATGCACCAGAATTAAGGATGAACCAAACTTATTCTTGGTACTTTGCCTTAATGTGTGACAATCAACTGCGCCCTGATAGTCCGATCGCAGCAGGTTATCTCAAGCGAGTTGCGTTAGACAATTCTCTGTCATCCCAAACTTTAGCCGAGGAAACCCCCTCAGTTAATCAAGCCAGTCTCTATGGTCAGGCTGGGATTTGGTACGAAACAGCAATGATTCTTGCTGCTTTGCGACAAGCTGAGCCAAATAATCGCGCGATCGCGCAAGCCTGGGATCATCTCCTGACCACTGCGGGCTTAGAAGCCATTTCGACGAAACCGATTGTCACTCCCTAGGGAGCGAGTTGTTAAACTCATCCGATATGAAATATTTTTCACCGATCACTCATTTATTCCGTTCTCAAGGCGTTTTAACCACTGCCTTTGGGATTTCTGCCTTGGTCATCTTAGGAAGCCTAGCGGGGTTATTTCAAGGGGCAGAGTTAGTGATGTTTGATTGGTTAATTCGTCGTCGCCCAACGGAACCGATTGATCCTCGCATTGTTATTGTTGAACTGAGTGAGCCAGATTTGGAATACCTGAACAGTTGGCCGATTACTGACGGTCAACTTGCCCAACTGTTACGCCAGATTAATCAACAAGACCCTGTGGTTGTCGGTTTGGATCTGTATCGGGATCTACCGACGGGAAGAGGACGGAAAGCCTTGAATCAAACCTTTCGTTCCATGCCCAATTTATATGGTGTAGAAAAGGGGATCAAGGTAAGGGTTAAAGCAAATCCTACTTTAGAAGAACTCAATCAAGTCACTTTAGCTGATGTTATTCATGATTCTGATGGTAAAGTGCGCCGAGCTTTACTGGCTGTGAAACAAGACAATCAGCAAAAATTAGCTTTGGGGACGCAGTTGGCTTTAACCTATCTCGAAGCCCAAGGGGTAGAAATGAAAAATATTCCCAGTTCTCCCATGGGACTTTGGAGAAAACGGTTACTGCCGTTTAACCAAGAAGACAATACCAAGATTCAACTAGGTCAAGCGGTTTTAACGCCCCTGCATCGTAATGATGGCGGTTATATCAACATGGACAATGGGGGATATCAAATTCTGATCAATTATCGGGGCTTAGAGTTTGAGACAGTTTCTGTGCGGGATGTTTTGGAAAATGATCTTCCCTCAGATATTTTTACAGATAAAATCGTTTTGATTGGGGCTGGCGCTCCGAGTTTGAACGATTTATTCAGCACCCCTTATGTTACAGAGGATTCCCTGGTCCCTGGGGTGATTATCCACGCCAATATTACCAGCCAATTGCTGAGTGCTGCCCTTGACAATCGCCCTTTGATCCGAGTGCTGCCAGACCCCCTAGAATGGCTGTGGATTGCTTGCTGTACGGTTTTTGGGGCGAAGATTACCTTGTATTTATTAACCGCCAGTCCGTTAACGAAATGGACATATTGTTCCGTGGGGATGACGCTAGTGGGGGTACTGGTTTCAGGGATGGGGTTAGTGGGAATGACTTATCTTGCCTTGATCGGGGGGTGGTGGTTGCCTGGAGTGACTCCTTTAGTCGGGCTGTTCACGGCTGCGACAGTGGTAGCAGCTTATACAGCGCGAGATTTACAACGCTTAGCGGTGATGGATGGCTTAACCGAGGTCGCCAACCGCCGTTACTTTGATCAGGAATTTCAACGACGCTGGCTGCACAGTAGTGAGAAAAGGGACTGGTTCGGGGTGATTCTCTGTGATATTGATTGCTTTAAGAAGTACAACGATACTTATGGTCACCAAGAGGGCGATCGCTGCTTAAAAGCGGTGGCGCAGGGGATCAAAAAGGCAGTGCGTTCGACAGATTTTGTGGCTCGTTATGGTGGGGAGGAGTTTGCGATTTTACTATCTAAAAGTTCCCCCGAGACAACGGGAAAAATAGCCGAGCGGGTGGGTAAAAGTGTTCGCGAGTTGCAAATCCCTCATGTCAGTTCGGAAACCCGTGCCTATGTCACTCTCAGTTGTGGAGTAGCAACCCTTATTCCCAGTTTGGATCAAGCCCCAGCGAGTCTGATTGCTTGTGCTGATGAGGCTCTCTACAACGCGAAAAAACAAGGGCGCGATCGCGCTGTCATCTACCAATTTCCAATTCCTGAGCAACTATCAACAGGACGTTTAGAGCAATGAAATTTTTCAACCCCCGATCACAATGGGCGCGATCGCCTCGCCATCTCTTGAGGAGAGTACATCTGCCCATTCTAGCCACCAGTTGTTTCGCAGCCAGTGTCGTGATCGGCGCAAGACAACTCGGACAGTTACAGCAGTGGGAGTTGTCCGCCTTTGACCTTTTAGTCCGCTCTACGACTGAAACAACCCTCGATTCCCGACTGTTAATTGTCGAGATTGATGAAGCAACGATTCAGCAGCAACAACAATGGCCCCTATCCGATCGCGCGATCGCCCAAGCCATCCAAACCTTACAGCAGCATCAACCGAAGGTCATCGGACTCGACTTGTATCGGGATCTTCCCCAACTGCCAGGTCGAGAAGCCTTACTCAGGGAACTGACAGTAGAAAATGTGGTCACCATCGAAACCTTAAACGCTCCTGAAGCCAGTTATATCCCCGCCCCTCCCAATGTTCCCGAAACCAGAGTTGGCTTTAATGATATTCTCATCGATCCCGATAACGTAGTGCGTCGGGATTTGCTATATGTGCAGACCTCGGAACAAGATTTTGTCTCCTTTGCCCTTCGGCTCAGTTTACAGTATTTAGACAATCCGACCTTAGCGGTCACTCCTCACGCCCTGATTGTTAACAACACTGAATTTCCTGCCTTGGAAGCCAACACTGGCGGTTACGTCCTAGAAACCGCAGAAACAAGGGGCTGGCAAGTGTTACTCAACTATTCCCATCAGGCCCCCCGTCTTAGCTTCAATGACCTTTTAGCAGGAAATTATGACCCAACTTCGATTACAGGGAAGATTATCTTGATTGGCACCACCGCCCCCAGTGGCAAGGATTTATTTCTGACTCCATTTTCTGCAGGGGAAGGGAATCTCAACTTGATGTCAGGGGTGGAGGTTCACGCCCAGATGGTCAGTCAGATTTTAAGTACCGTTCTTGATGAGCAACCCCTAAAATGGAATTGGTCAGAAGCAGGAGAGATCTTGTGGATTCTGGGATGGTCTGCTGTGGGGGGCGTGCTTGCTTGGTCCAGTGGTCATCCCTTGCGGTTGCTGGGGGGCGGAACAGTGATGCTGATTAGCAACTATGGCATCAGTTGGCTGTTGTTTTCACAAGGAGGATGGATTCCCCTCATTCCCAGCGCGATCGCGTTTTTACTCTCAGGAACAAATACCCTAGCTTACCGCGTTCTCTACAACAACTCCTACGATAGTTTGACTGGACTTCTCAATCGCAATGCCTTGTCCCAGTGCTTAACTCAGATGCGCCAAAAACAGACAAGCCAAAACCGACTTACCTTGCTCTGTCTAGACTTAGGCTGCTTTAAACTCATCAACGACAGCTTTGGGCCTCAAGCGAGTGATCAACTGCTCTTGATTGCCAGTGAACGGATTCGTCGTTGTCTTCAACCCACCGATTTCGTCGCTCGCATTAACGGAAATCAATTTGCGATCCTCTTGCCTTCGATCGCCAATGCTGAGGCAGTCATTAAGGTTGCCAATCGTTTACAACAGGAACTCCAAATCCCAATCCTGCTCAATCAGCATCAAATTCATACCAACATTAGCATCGGTGCTGCCCTAAATGATCCAGCCCTTCCCACAGACTCAGAAACCCTGATCCGCAATGCTCATACTGCCATGAATCGCGCTCAAGAATCGGGATCTAATCACTGTACCGTCTATCTCGAAGATATGCACGACCAAGTGATTTATCGCCTCGAATTAGAAGAAGACCTCCGTCATGCAATGCAAGCCAAAGAGTTTCAACTGTATTATCAACCCATTGTTGATCTCCAGAATAACAAAATTGCTGGTTTTGAAGCCTTAGTGCGATGGCACTCTCGGAAGCGAAATTGGGTTTACCCCAGTGAATTTATTCCTCTTGCTGAAGAAACAGGCTTGATTGTTCCCTTGGGGACATGGATTCTCAAAGAAGCCTGTCAGCAGATGCAGACTTGGCAACAAAAGTTTCCCGACTCACAACATCTTTCGCTTAGTGTCAATCTTTCGAGTCGGCAATTTTGGGATAAAAACTTGATTGACCAAGTGCAAGTCATTTTGAACGAGACTCAGTTCAATCCCCACTGTCTCAAATTAGAAATCACTGAAAGCGTAATCATGCAAAATATGGAAGAAACGCTCAAGCAACTTCATGCCTTTAAAGCCCTTGGTATTCAAATCAGTATTGATGACTTTGGAACTGGTTATTCCTCCTTGAGTTATCTGCATCGTTTGCCCATTGATACCTTAAAAATTGATCAATCTTTTATCCAGCGTATTAAAGAAAACTGGGAGAATTCTGATATTGCCCGCACCATTGTCAGTTTAAGCCATAACTTAGGTCTCAGTGTCATTGCAGAAGGGATAGAAACCCAGTTTCATTTAGAGTTTCTTCATGACATTTGTTGTGAATATGGTCAAGGTTATCTCTTTTCTAAACCCATTCCCAGTCAGGAGGTTGAAGACTGTTTAAAAGCACAAAATTTTGAATATAACTATCAGTTGCGGAAAGGCAGTTACTAAGCTCTCTCTTGAGCAAGGTTTACTACAAATTGATCGGGAAGAGAAAGGTCTGTACCATGAATTCAATTCATTCCATATCATCTGTGGCTGTTAATCGTTTACTGATACCGTTTTGAACAATTAGCACTACATAGCGATCCCCAAAACCCCCGAATTCGCAGGGGGCGAAAGGGGGAGCAATTGTAGGAGGATTTTTGCAAAATGGTATGAAAAGCAAAAATTGCAAGGAAGCGGGAGAATTTTGAAATGCACGAACGATTTGAAAAACGTCTAACTTTTAACCGTATTTTTCGCCATCTAATTTTTTATCAATCACAAAAATTTACAGGAAAAATTAAAGTTTTCAGCTTACAAGAAGAAGCATGGAGCTTTTATTTTTTATTAGGGAATTTAATCTGGGCAAGTGGCGGTCGTTATCCCTTACGGCGATGGCGGAGACAATTTTATGCAGCAACCTGGAAATTACCAAATTTGGATTATTTAGATAGGAATGCAGAATGTTGGGACTGTACTGAGTTGAGAACGCTTAGTGAGAATAACAGTCTGAAAATCGAACAAGTAGCAGCCATTGTCAATGGTATCTTCAAAGAGGTTTTATTTGATGTTGTACAGGCTTTTGAAGCCCCGATTTACGAATATCTGGGTTTACCTCAAAGTTTGATTTCACTCTCTCAGTTAACGGGAATTGGGGATAGTCTGAAGTTAGAAGTGCAAGAAGGGGTTACCCCTGATCCTTATTACCGTTTACCTTATAGCCTGCTCCCAAATATTATAAGTTTACAAGAAACAACTTATCAACACTGGACAAAATGGATTAAATTGGGGTTATCTCAAATTTCTCCAAATCAAGCCCCTTTTCTACTCGAACCTAAACAACTTCAAAAACGAGTATCTCGGAAAGTTTATCAAAATATGGAAAAAGGCTTGCAAGGAAAAACCTCTTTGAGAGATTTAGCCTTCAAGTTCAAAAAAAATAGTGACTTTTTTAGCATTGCTTCTGCCATTTCTCCTTATTATCAAGAAGGGTTAATCACTTTTAATCAAATCAAAGATTTATCCGTTTACAATTCTGATAAACAGAAATATTCGACCTTAACCCGATCAGAAAAACCACAAGCAGAGTCTGTATTATTTGCGATTGATTCCAGTCGTAAAAATCAATCTTTATTCAGCGCGATCGCGCAACAACAAGGATATCAATTTGAAGCAATGAGTGATGGTCTGAATGCGCTTCAGAAAATTGTTCATAATCCCTTGACTCATCCCAAAATCATCTTTGCCAGTTATGAGATGGCAATTATTAAGCCAGAAGAATTTTGTCAGATTGTTCGCCGTCTTGAATTACTCAAACCTGTACCGATTATATTTTATAGTAAACGTCCTCTTTCTCATCAAGAGATTCAAGAAGTTCTTGATGCTGGTGCTAACCAATTAATGAATCAAAACGATTTGACACCGAGTTCTGTTAATTCAATTCTGAAAAAATACCAGCAATCCCAATCAAATGGAAGAAATCAGATCAGAAATGAAAGTAAAGCAACCTTTGAAACAAGCAATTCTCCCCACTTTCCCATGATGAATAAAACATTTTATAAGTGATCAATAAAAGGTCGATTTTGGTTCTTCGTGATGTGGGGCTTGCTGAATCAAACTGAAACCCTTGCTCAATCAGGAGATATTGCGGATTTGGAAACGTTTTTCCGAGTGCATCCGATCCCCTTGACCAACAGTCACGCCTTGCAAAGCGTGAGGACAGGCATCTTCCGTGACAGAAGTCTTAATCTTTGACCCGACAAAAAAAAGACAGGCGCGAAGCCTGCCTTTTCTACTTATACTTCAAGAAAAACTTAGAAGTTCATTTCGACTGCTTGGACTCTTTCCACCTGTTTCTTCTTCAGTACAAGAAGCACTTGCGCCAACATAATTGCGCCGACAAATGCCATTAAGCCTTTAATTCGTGCTGGGCTTTGTAAAACAATTTCACTGTCTTCCTGTCCAAAACCACCAACGTTGGGATCATTGGTCAAAGCCTGTCCTTTTTTAACTTCATCGCCTTCAGCAACAATTAACTCAGGACCCGGAGGAATGGTTTCCATCACACTTTCTTCTTCACTAACTTGAAGGGTGATGTTGTAGCCAAAACCACTATCCTCAATGGCAGTAATCGTTCCGCCTTGGCTGGCATTATAAACAGTATTATTGCTCTTATTCCCAGCTGGATAAACTTGTCCGCGACCACGGTTTGCGCCCAAATAAACTGGATACTTACCAAAGTAAACATCGCTATTGGCATTGGGGTCAGGAGATAAAACTGGGAATGTAATCTCTTGATGTTCGTCGCCAGGTAAAGGACCGACTAAAACCACATTTTCTAACCCTTCTCGATAAGGCTGGAAGAAGACATCTCCCACTTTCTCCTTCATTTCTTCGGTCATCCGTTCAGGAGGCGCAATTTTGAAGCCTTCAGGTAGCATTAAAACCGCACCCACGTTGAGATCTCCCTGAGAACCGTCTCCTAAAACTTGTTGGGTATCGGTATCATAGGGAATGTGAACCACCGCTTCAAAGACGCTGTCAGGAGCAACAGAAAGGGGCAGTTCCACTTCTGCTTCTTTCTCTGCAAGGTGACAGTTGGCACAGACAATGCGCCCAGTTGCGTCACGAGGAGTTTCAGGAGCAGTTTCTTGCGCCCAAAAAGGGTAAGCTGCAGCACTTTGCGGGAACAAAGCATCACTGGCAAAAAATACAGTTAGGGTGGCAAAAACGACACAAAGTAGTGATGTGAGAAGACCCTTCAGTTTTTGGGTCAACATTTGCCAAAAAGAGTTATTCATGGGTTCTTTTACTTTTTTTATATTCGACTTGCTTGCTTCTTTTCTGAAAGGGGGAAGATTCAATTAAGTCCACCAAGGTTCTTTATTGGTACGGAAATCAGTTTCTTCCCATTGCGTAAACACGATGTTACCGTCTTCATCAACACTAGAGTTCACCAGTGCTAGCGATAACGGAGCTGGACCGCGTACCACTTTTCCTTCAGCATTGTACTGTGAGCCGTGGCAAGGACAAATAAATTTCCCTTCGCTTTCATTCCAAGGAACAACACAGCCTAAGTGAGTACAAACTGCATTTAAGCCATAGCTGGCAATTTCTTCATCTTCTGTGACAATGACATAGGTGGGATCCCCTTTGAGACCCTGCGCTAAAGCGCGATCGCCAGCAGGGTGGTTTTCTAAAAACTCGCTCGCAACAATATCATTTCCTAACTCATCTTTTGCTGTTGTCCCCGCTCCAGCACCACCAGCAGAAGGGGGGGATAAAATAGCGAACTACTGGATACAAAGCTCCGAGAGCAACTCCGGTAATGGTACCGAAGGTTAACAGGTTCATAAATTGTCTGCGCCCCATGCCGGGGGCTTCTTGCTGTTGTGAAATGGTCATGTTTCGGTGTTTCTCTCTCCCAGACTTAAGATTAATTACTTTTTTTATAGGGTAGTTCCCTCAGAGCAAGGTTGGACTATTCCTGAGTGCTACGTTAACAATCGCAACATAGCCTTAAATATTGTAAACTACCTCTAGCAATACAATCTAACAAAAAATATTAGGAGTTCACTCCAATTCCCTAATTTGATGATGATCAATTGTGAGCTCGCTTCAAAATACGTGGCAAGGATTCTCCGACTACATCGCGTGAGCGATTAGTCGCGGGACGGGGCTTTCAAGCCGGAGCGAAGGTGAGGACGGAATGCGATTCCGCACACAGATCCTCACTAAAGCTCCGGTCAGGAATTGCAACATCTTCACTAAGCTGTTATGATTAGAGAAGTTCGTAAGGTAGAAAATGAAACAAGTTATCACTGCCAAGTTAAAGTTAGACCTCTCTCAGGAGCAGAAAACGCTCTTGCGGGAGGTCTCTTTGGCTTATCGTGATGCTCTAAACTATGTTTCACAGGTAGCTTTTGACAACAGTCGAACCAGTAGTGCCAACAAACTCCAGAAGTTAGCTTACTACGATATTCGAGATGAATACAATTTACCTTCCCAGATGGCTTGTAATGTTTGTAGGCAGGTAGGAGCAACCTACAAAACTTTATGGACAAAGGTTAAGAAAAATAGTCAACATCACACACTCGGAATAACTAAGAAGAGGTATAAAGGATTAGACAAACCTCCTAAGTTTGTTTCTAGAACTTGTAACCTTAACTATGGAAGAGACTTTTCTTTCGTTAAAGAAGGAATAAGTGTTATTACCTTACAAGGAAGAATTAAAGTCTCTTATTCTGGCTATCAAAAACACTTAGCCTTGATTGAGTCGGGAGAGGCTAAAGCTAAGGGAGCAAAGATTTACTATAATCCTTCTAACAAGACTTATTACTTGTTAGTGAGCTTAGAAGTAGAGAAACCTGATATCGAACCTACAGACATTAAACGGATTAGTGGTGTCGATGTCGGTCAACGCTATTTAGCTGTTGAAACTGATACTCAAAATCAGGTTAGTTTCTACAACGGTAAATCAACTATCCATAAAGCAGAACACTATCAAAGGAGAAGGAAATCGTTACAGCGCAAAGGCACTCGTTCTGCTAAGAGACGATTAAAGTCTTTATCTGGACGAGAGAGACGGTTTCGCGCTGATATTAACCACCAAGTTTCTAAGAAGGTCGCTAAATCTAATTCACTTATTGGTTTGGAAGACTTAACCCACATTCGAGACAGAACAAATCGTCGTAAAATTAAAAAAGCATCTAAGAAACAGAAGAAGGCTCACCGTAAACAAACCAGTTGGTCTTTTGCTGAACTCCAAAGTTTCATTGACTATAAAGCAGTATTGAATGATTCTTTGGCGATTAAAGTCGATGCTGATTATACTTCCCAAAGTTGTCCTTGTTGTGGGCATACCTCCAAAAACAATCGACCCAATAAAGGGTTAACTTTTCATTGTGAAAATTGTGAATTTGACCTTCACGCGGACTTAGTAGGTGCTAGAAATATTGCAATGAGAACGTTACTTGTTCGGCAAGACTGGACGAGTACAGGTAGCTTGTCAGCCTGCCCTGATGTTTCGTCGGATGAAGCCAAAGCCATGCGCCTTTCGAGGTTTATGGAATTGAGGTGGACGGCAGAAACAAGCCCAAATCACATCGCGTTTAGCGATTGATTGGGGTAGTTGACAATGTGATACGGTGTAGGCGGTAGTAGGACTAGGCCTCAAGGTCGAATTGGGATTAACTGTTTTTCCTGAGAAGCGTTGGGCAAACTATTACCTTGGAGATGAACTAAGTAGTGCGCTTGGAAAACTCAAGGGTTCCGACCCCCACACGGTGTTCATCAAAACGATAGAATGCTATTGCATCCCGACTAGAAGTTTTATTTCAATGTTTATGAACGAGCTTAAAATCGGTTCAGTTTGAAGACTGATCCCAATTTTAAGACATCATAAAGTTAGACAAATTTCATGATTACTGAATGTGAGTATCAAAGATGGTAAGGGATAAGATGTTTAACTGGCAAAATCTGGGCATCATGGCAGCAACCACTTCGCCCTTGCAAGCACCTGAAAAAACCAAAGAAACTGTCCGTACTGGGTATCCCAATTATAAAGTGATTGTTCTGAACGATGATGTGAATACCTTTCAGCACGTCGCTAATTGCTTAATGAAGTATATTCCAGGGATGACCAGCGATCGCGCTTGGAGTTTAACCGAACAAGTTCACAACGAAGGACAAGCAATTGTTTGGGTCGGACCGCAAGAAGCAGCCGAACTCTATCACCAACAGCTTCGGCGGGAAGGATTAACTATGGCTCCTTTGGAGAAAGCATAACATGGGCAATTCTTCGCAAGGACGACTGGTTTGGAATCATTCCACTCACATCGACGGGTTAATTCCCATTTTAGAACGATTGATTACCTATCAAGGAATTTATACCGTAACGCCTGGGGTAATTAGTCGGGCTCGTAGCAATTGTCAGCAGTTCAAGTTAAGAGTATCTGTTCCCATCCGAGGGGGATATAAGGTCATTGCTCGCCAAGGAAAAAGTGTGCAAGAAGTATTTATTATTACTGATTTAAACCAACAACAACTCAAAAGTGCAATTGAAGCCTCGATTCGATAATTTTGTGCCTGAAGCTACTATTTCTTATATGATTTTATAGTAATTTTTGCAATTAAGCGCGATCGCAACTCCTGAAATCAGGAGTTTTTTTTGACAAAAAATCAAACCTTATATATAATTGCAAAAAATTGCAAATCCTAGCCAGTTTCACATCCGTAAGTACCAACCTAAAAATTGGATTTTTCCCAATCAGAGCTCATATTTTGAGGAAAACGATAACGATGAAATCAAATAATAAAGAAGCAACCCAATTGAACTCGACTCTTTCCCAACCCTGGTGGAATCGTCCTTTATGGGGGAATCAAAGCATTTGGGAACGGTTAAAAGGGATGTTTATTAGAGAACCGATTCCTGAAAGCAGCATTTTTCTTCATGATCGTGCTTTAGCACAATTAAAAAAGATTGCACCTCTCATTGAAGGAGTAAATGATGCCAAATTTGGTCATCCTGAATTTATTTTACTATTGAAAATGCGAGCTTCTTTTAATCAAGGATTAGGAGAATATAAAGGGCTTAAAGAAAATAGCGAAATGGTGAAAGCTGCTTTGGATGCAAAAGATAGCTTTTTAACGGTTGAAGAAACTGAATTTCAATATCGGAGTTACACTCAGCAAAATTTTTATGAAGAAATATTTAAATTGCTTGATTTATTTGAAAAAGATCTAATGCAAGAAGACTTTCATCAAGCTGTAGAAAACTTAGCCGAACAGACCACGCAAAAACTAAAAACAGAAGAGGGAGTACAAGCGATTCAATCTTATTCAAAAGAGCTACAGAGATTATCTTCTGAACACAAATTAGCATTACGATTACTTTATCTGTTCAAGCGTTACGAATTGACAGATTTCTCGATTTTGAAAAAAATTTCCGAATTAGTTTCTTTCTTTGAAAAAGAAGAATTACATGACCCTAAACAAGTTTTAATTCAAATCAAAGTGAACTATGGAATCTTTGAGAAATTAGGAGAAATTATTGGCATCACAGGCAAAAAGAATAATCCTGATACCTACACAAAGATTATTCAATATATTGCTTTAATGGAAAAACATAAAGATTCCTATTCTCAGTTTAAGAGATTACTTTCTTATCTGAAAGAGTGGCAAGACCCTTATGAAACTGTTGTTACATTGCGTGAAGAATATCCTGCAAAAGTATATAAATTACCGAAAACTTTTCGTGAAGAAATCCCAGGTCTTTCCCTGTATGAAAAATATAAATCTTCTCTGATTCTCCTTAATGAAAAGTAAGCGATATAGCAAGCTACACTAGATCCCCCCTTCCCCCTACTTATTCTATGTTTTGTCTGTTCGGTAATGTTATACCACTTTTAACCAAGAAGGACGTACCTTGTCGGGTGGGCCTCAATATTTCTCGTTAAACTAAATTGGGGAAAAGGTCTTATCGACGCACTGAGATAAAATCCGAACTATCATTTCTCCCCTTCCAATATTTTTCACATTTGCCCTCTAATGTGAGTTCACAGAGCAAACGAAAAGAGATATTGGCTTTTGGTTTGCTCTCTCTAATTGAAAAAAACACTGGAGGAGCAAATGAAATTTTTATCTATTTTACTGGGCACAGCAACCTCTGCTTTCATGCTCACGTCTGAGAGCTCAGCACTTGCTCAACAAGCCCCCCAACCACAACCCCCTGCTAACACCACTGAAGATTATGTTATGGAGGTTGATGAGGAGGAAATCCGAAATTTTGCTAATGCTTTTTCTGTGGTGCAAGATATTCAACGTGAATCCCGAGAAAAAATGGCACAGGCTATTGAACAAGAAGGATTAACGATTAAAGAATACAACGAGTTATATCGAGGACAAACCACTGTGGAGAATTCAGATCCCTCCACTTCAAATGTTAGTGAAGAAAAACGGCAACAGTTTGAAAACGCTGATGCTCGGATTGATGAAATTGAACAAGAAGCGCAAGCAGCTATTGAACAAGCAATTACGGATGAAGGTTTAGCTGTCGAGCGCTTTCAGCAAATTGGGATGGCAGTGCGACGTAATCCAGATTTGCAAGAACAAGTCAAGAACATTTTAGAAAATTAATCAAAATTGAATTCATTACTTTGATTTCCTGAGTTGCAGTTGATTAATAACATCGGAAATCAAAAACGCAAAACTTCCATAATGTTCAGATTAATTATCCAGATTAATTATCTAGAATCAGTGGTTCGGTCTTGAAAGGAAAATCTTAGAAATTGGAGACCTCTTACTGTGCGATCATCAGGAATAAAACTCAGTATTCGTCTTGTTTTGGTCGCTGGAGAATTCCAATTGAAATACAGGTTAGCTGAATCCAAAATTAAAATTATAAGGAGCATCTCATGAAATCTCAACTCATTGCTTTATTAATCGCAACGTCAATTTTTCCCTTATCTGCTTGTGCAACAAGTCCACAAGAAGGAGAGCAGTCTCCTGTCCAAGAAGCCCCAGATACATCGGATGATAACTATGGTTTTCCCTCGGAAAAAGAATCCGATCCATCTGAAAAAACTGCTCCTAAAGACTCGGAATCTCTTGAAGAAACTGACCCAGGAATGTCGGAAGAGCCTTCAGCTACTGACTCAGAAATGTCTGAAGAAACTGACCCAGGAATGTCGGAAGAGCCTTCAGCTACTGACTCAGAAATGCCTGAAGAAACTGACCCAGGAATGTCGGAAGAGCCTTCAGCTACTGACTCAGAAATGCCTGAAGATGGTGAATCCGAAACCTCTGGAGAGTTTTCTCCTGATAATGTAGAAATGCCTGAAGAAAGTGAGCCTGATCTCTCGGAAGACTCTTCAGATACTGACTCAGAAATGCCTGAAGAAACACCCAGTGAATTAGAAGAAGAAGAAGAAGAGACATCAGGAAATCTAGAAGAATCTTCCGATCAAGAGAGCCAGTGATTTCAGGAGCATAATGAACTGAATTCTCTTTCATAAATGCGACGAACCTGAAAGGAAATATAGCAATTGTTCCTGATCTTGCAGCTTGATGAAGGGCATAAAATGACCTGATTTCCTTCACTCGTTGCAAGAATTTTTTCCTGTATCTTGAAAGAAAGAAGATAATATTTAATCTTTTCTGCTAACTCGTTGTTAGACAAAAATAAGACTAAAACCTAGCATGAAAATTTTAATTGTTGAAGATGATGAACGCTTGAGTGAAGCCGTTGCGGAAGACTTAAGTGACCAAAACTATACGGTTGAAACGGCAACCGATGGTATTACGGGTTTCGAGCTCGCTCATACGTTTCACTATGATCTCATTTTGCTGGATCTGATGTTGCCACAACTCGATGGGATTACGTTATGCCAGCGTTTGCGCTCTGAGGGGAATGCAACGCCAGTTTTGATGTTAACGGCTCGGGATACCACTAGTGATAAAGTCGTGGGTTTAGATGCGGGTGCTGATGACTATCTGGTGAAACCGTTTGAGTTACAAGAGCTAGCAGCTCGCACTCGTGCCCTTTTACGTCGTCATCAAACCAATTTTTCACCCGCTTTAACTTGGGGAGGGCTGAAACTTGATCCCAACTCTTGTGAAGCCACTTATGAAGACTCGGATTTATCTCTGAGTCCAAAAGAGTATCGTCTCCTAGAGATGTTTTTACGCAGTGGTCGTCGTGTTTTTAGTCGCAGTCAGATTTTGGATCATCTTTGGGCTTTTGAATGTTGTCCAGAAGAAGATACCGTCAGAGCGCATATTAAGGGCTTAAGACAAAAGCTCAAAGCAGCCGGAGCACCTCCAGATTTAATCGAGACAGTTTATGGTTTGGGATATCGTCTCAAAAAGATTTAAGTTTCCCCCTCGCTCACCGGTTAGTCATTTGCACTGGCGACTGTTGCTGTCTTATTTGGGAGTAATGACAGCAATCCTCGCTGTATTTGGAAGTGGGACGTATTTATTTGTCAGTCGCAGTTTCTACCGACAACTGGATAAAAAGTTATTGACATTGGCACAAGCTGCCACTCCGTTTCATGCCAAAGTCCAAGAAAATGGTAGTAATTATCTGAATCAGGTTGATGAAGTACCGTGGCGAGATATTTTTAATCGCGATCGTCAAAGTCTGGAATGGTTTGATCCAGAAGGAAGATTGCTTGCGACTCGGGGAGAGCTCACGGTTAAGGCTTCTCCTCAAGTTGGATCACAAACAGAAACCATGCCTGCTTCTCCTCATTATATTCGCTCTTATACGATTTCTGTTTTTCGCGATCGCGCTGCGAACCCTGCTTCTGAAAGCCCCCAAACCAGTCCTAACCAACCCATCCTAGAAGGCTATATCCGAGCTTCTCAATCTACCGAAGAATTACAAACCTCTCAACAACAACTGCTGTGGGGATTAATTACTGGGGGGAGTGCTGCCGTTTTTTTATCCGCTGCGGGAGGAGTCTGGCTCACTCGTAAGGCTCTCATGCCCTTAGAAAAAAACCTGAAGCAACTCCGACAATTTACCGCCGATGCCTCTCATGAATTACGAACTCCACTTGCTGCGATTAAAAGCTCTGTGGAAGTGATGCAAAATCATCCCGAGCGCATTCATCCCAAAGATATCAGAAAAATCACTGCCATTGCCAGTGCCACTGACCAAATGGGACATCTCATTGAAAGTTTACTCTTTCTTGCCCGCGCTGATAGTGAGCAAACACCACAACTTCCCTCTTGGCACCCGATTTCATTACAAGAACTTTTAAACGATATCGTCGCCCTTTTTGAAACCACTGCCGAACGCTCTGTGATCAAGTTAATTACAAAAATTCCTGAAGATGGAGTAGTGATGGGAGACTATAACCAACTCCATCGTTTATTTGCCAATTTACTGCGAAATGCGTTTCAGTACACTCCAGAAGGCGGTTCAGTCACCGTTAGTTTAAGTCGTTTTCATCGCTTTTGTCAGGTGTCCATCATTGATACAGGAGTCGGTATCCCCCCCGATAAACAGACCTTGGTGTTTGAGCGGTTTTGGCGGGCTGACCAGTCTCGTTCCCAACGCCAGCAGGGAACTGGACTTGGACTTCCGATTGCCCGCGCGATCGCGCAACAACACGGAGGGAAAATCACACTCTCCTCAAAAGTGGGTGAGGGCAGTTGTTTTACCGTCTCTCTACCCGTTGCCCCATCAATCGTTTGAGTAATGGTCACGGAAACCAATCCTAATCAAATGCTACCACCTTGTGATCATTAAGTGACCCGTATTTCCTCGTAAATGGCTCTAGATTGCTAGTAAGCCTCGATTCTAAACAATCATTGCTGCATTTTCTGTCGTGATCTCAATCTATTCCTAAGACAAAAATTTATTATAAAATGCCATCAACCAAAAGATAGATTGAAAACCTTAAATACACTAGAAAATTGTGACAAAACTCATTATCAGGTCTCCAAAAATCATTAAGTAAAAATCACTATCTAGTACAGATTAATGGCTTTCTAGCAATTTCTAGTTGAATTAAACGAGAAAGGGGAAACTATGAAAATCAATTCTCAAGACATGACTGAACAGCACTCCAATGTCCAAAAGCCTTGGTGGGATTCTCCCTTATGGGGAGACAATAGTTTCCGAGAAAAAATGATTACCCTTTTTAAGAGAGAGCCGATTCCAGATAATAGTATTTTTCTTCATAATCGTGCTTTGACCGAACTAGAAAATATCGCTCCCTCCATGGAAGGCTTAGATGAAGCTAAATTTGGCAATCCTGAATTTCTTCTATTATTAAAGATTAAATCTTCTTTCTTAAAAGGGACTGGAGAATATACTGGTTTAAGAGAACCGAATGAGATGGTTCATGCTGCTTTGGAAGCGAAAGATAGTTTTTTAAAGATTGAAGAGACAGAATTTCAATTTCGGAGTTATAACCAGCAAGATTATTATGCCGAGGTCTTTAAGTTACTTGAACAAAATATGACCAAGGTCAGTTTTGAACAAAAAGTGCAAGTTCTTGCTGAAGAAACCATGCAAAAATTGAAAACAACAGAAGGGATCGAAGCAATCAGAAGTTATTCCCAAGAACTGAAACGCCTCTCTTATGAACACCAATTAGGCTTAAGGTTACTCTACCTTTTTAAGCGGTCTCGGTTAGCTGACTTCTCGATTCTACAGAAAATTTCCAATTTGGTGACCCAATTTGCGAAAGAAGACTTACATGATTCTAAACAAATTTTAGTTCAGGTTAAGCTCAACTATAATATGTTTGAAAAGTTAGGAGAAATCGTTGGTCTTACGGGGAAACAGAACCATCCTGAAGCCTACACCAAGATTGTCCAGCACATTGCTTTAATGGAAAAATATAAGGAATCATATATACAGTTTCAACGGTTGCTGTCTTATATCAAGCAATGGCAGAAATCCTATCATACGGTGAAAACCCTCCGTGAAGAATATCCCGCAAAGGTCTATAAGCAACCAAAAACGTTTCGGGAAAAACCACCTGGTCTCGCCATCTACGAAAAATATCAGCCTTGGCTTAGTCTCAGTCGCTATCATGATAATGCGCTTATTCAATGACTCCCGTTAAATCAAAGATTATAACGGGAGATTGAGAGTTCCAACGCTCTCCTAAATAATTGAATAGCCCATTGAGCCTAACTCTGGCACGGACGTACAAATTCTTCTCCAGTTTGTACCTCTCTAAAACCTGTTGGAAGGTTGCTGTTAGACAGGACATCTTGAGTTAGGTGGGCGAGGAGACTTAAAACTTCCAGAGCGAGAGGATTATCTCCATGTATCGTGTTCCAGTTCTATCAAAAAACGGAAAACCATTAATGCCCACTAAAGCCAGTCGCGCCCGACGTTGGCTTAAAGAAGGTAAAGCCGTGATTTACAAAAACGACTTACATTTTTTCGCAGTTCAGTTAACTACTGACTCTAGAGAGGAAACCCAACCCATAGCGGTAGGAATTGACCCAGGGAAGAATGTGCGATTCGTTCTTGCTGAAATCGCTGGGACTCCCATGAGTTCTGAGGTATAAGGCAAGGCTGGTGGTTTTACCTCCCTCGTATCGAGGATAAAAACCAATACCAGACAACTTGATATTGATGAGGGTGAGAGCCTACCGAGCATATAAGCAAAGACAGTAGGTTTAATAAAATCAAGTCCCTCCGCCCAGTGTGCGGGCTGAAAGCACTTCCCACAGCCATAGAGTTGGTTACTTGAGGTTGAAGCTGGGATGAAAGGGGGCAACACTACAAGCCTAAGTTGGTGACCCCCGAGCAAGTGGCTAAGTCTAGGAATACGAACTTACGTTTGAGTCATCGTTACTGGGAACTTGCGAAATAAGGCTGATACGCAGGGGTCGAAATAAGACCAAATTGACGGGTTTCATACTCATGCTTGTATGAAATGCACATCAAATATCAATCGGTGAAAAGTAAGGGGCTAAAGTCACAAACAATCAATATCAGGAACGAATTAACCCTCGGGTTTTCTCTTGATGAGGTCGGTCATCAAGTAGTCAGCCTAAGACGTAAACTCTAGCACCTGCTAGGAAATCCGAGGGAGAGATTGATTCAGAAGCAAAAGCCTGTTGTAATAGACAGGATAAGCTGACGGAATCACTTTAACGTAAAAGATAGAGTCTCTAAGTAGAGTGATATGTTATGAACCATCCATCGGATAGGTATGAATCAAAAACCCCACCAAAACCTCAATCCGTCGAAGACTGGAATGAAATCGATTGGAAAAAGGTAGAAGTGAATGTTTTCAAGCTCCAAAAGCGAATCTATCGAGCTTCCAGAAGTGGTGACATCAGTAAAGTCCACAAATTACAAAGACTATTGTATAAGTCTTGGTCTGCCAAGGTCTTAGCTGTGAGAAGGGTTACTCAAGATAACAAAGGGAAAAAGACAAGGGGCTGTCATCTGGGGTTTCCCCAGATGTTTATACGCCCCGCGGCGGGGATAGATGGAATTAAATCTATTACCCCAAAAGAACGTTTGATACTGGTTGAAGAGTTAGGTTTAGATGGGAAGAGTAAATCGACCCGTCGAATCTGGATTCCTAAGCCAGGAAGAGACGAAAAACGCCCCCTAGGTATCCCGACAATGAAGGAAAGAGCCAAGCAAGCCCTATTAAAACTGGCTTTAGAGCCAGAATGGGAAGCGAAGTTTGAACCTAATAGTTATGGCTTTAGACCAGGACGCTCGTGCCATGATGCGGTAGAGGCAATCTGGGCTGGTATCAATAAAAAGGCTAAATACGTCTTAGATGCCGATATAGCCAAGTGTTTCGACCGTATCGACCATGTAGCACTCCTGCGAAAACTGAATAACACCCCGACTGTAGCTCGACAAATTCGAGCATGGCTCAAGTCGGGGGTACTCGACAAAGGTGATTGGTTTCCAACAGATGAAGGCACTCCCCAAGGTGGGGTCATAAGTCCTCTCTTAGCCAATATTGCCCTTCACGGAATGGAGGAAACGGTTAAGCAATTCGCTGAATCGTGTAGCTTCATTAAAGCTAAAGGAAAGCGTGATAAGAGAAGTAGATTGAATTTCGTAAGATATGCAGACGACTTCGTAATCATGCACGAAGACCTTACCGTGATCGAGAAATGCAAGGAAATAATTGCTCAATGGCTAAGTGGTATAGGTCTAGAACTGAAACCGAGCAAGACCCGTATCTGTCACACCCTGAAAAACCTCAATGAGGAAAAAGCAGGATTTGACTTCTTAGGCTTCACTATTAGACAATTCCCCGTGGGAAAACATCATAGTGGTCGCCTTGGTACGGGATATAAAACAATAGTCAAGCCTAGCGAAGAAAAAGTTAAGTTACATTACCAGAAAATAGCAGATACCATCACCGCCTTAAACTCAGCTAAACAGAGTGATTTAATAAGCACTCTTAACCCAATCATCAGGGGTTGGTGCAATTATTATGCTTCGGTGTGTAGTAAAGAGGTATTCAGTGACCTCAAAGATATGGTGCAAAAACGCCTTATTCGCTGGGCTAAACGCCGTCATCCAAACAAGTCTTGGGATTGGGTCAGCAAGCGATATTGGCACAGTCTAGATAATGACCGATGGGTATTTTCAACGCCAAGTAATCAACCAAATGACCTAACTTGCGGGAATCTTCATTTGATTAAACACTCTTGGACACCAATTGTTAGACATACCAAGGTCAAAGGCGATGTATCTCCCTATAATGGAGATTGGCGGTACTGGTCGCAAAGAATGGGAAAATATGTCGGATTCCCCAGTAACATAGCGACTTTAATGAAAAAACAAAAAGGGAAATGCTCCCATTGTGGGCTTTACTTCAAAGATGGAGATATTCAAGAAATCGATCACATTATCCCCAAGAAATTAGGGGGTAAGAACAGTTACAAGAATCTCCAATTGTTACATCGGCACTGTCATCATGTCAAATCTGCGTCTGATGGTTCGTAGTGGCAGTACCCATGACAAGGGTTGCGTTAGAGAGGAGCGCAGTGAGGTGAAAGTCTCATGCTGCGTTTTGAAGACCAGTCTGGAGGGTGACCTTCAGGCTGAGTTTAATTACTCAGGAATTGGAGTTCAGTCATCTAAAACGACTTTGTTCACTGCTCACCTAGAGTTGCCTTTTCAACGAGTTAAAGACCGAATGGAAACCAGGGCGATGATGCGTCGCAATAGAAGGGGAAGACGAATTAATCGTAAATTACCCTTTGACCAACGTTCTCACCGTCAGAAACGCTTTAGCAACCGTCGAGGTAACAAACTGCCTCCCAGTATTAAGGCGAACCGACAACTAGAATATCGAGTAGTCAAGGAATTATCCCAACTTTTTCCGATTACCTCTATCATCTACGAAATTGTTAAAGCGAAAGGGGATAAGGGGTTCTCGCCTGTTATGGTTTCTCAGAAAGTAATGACAGAACAGTGGCTACCGAACATTGCTCCCGTCACCGCTAAATACGGTTGGGAAACTTCAAAAAGAAGAGAACTTCTTGGGTTAGAAAAGGATAAACAGAAATCCAACCAAACCCCTGCTACTCATGCTGTAGATGGTGTGGCTCTAGCTTCCCACGAGTTCTTAAAGTACAAGTTTCTCAAGGGGGATCAGGGCTGGTTTGAAGGAAGTGTCGAGATAACTAATGCTCCTTTTTCAGTAATTAAGCGACCTCCAGTTAGTCGCCGTCAGCTTCACTTAATGATTCCTGCTAAAGGTGGAATAAGACGCAAGTATGGAGGAACAGTCACCAGACACGGTTTCCGTAAAGGGGATTATGTTGAAGTGGAACGCAAAGGAATCAAATATCGAGGATGGGTTTCAGGAGATACAAAAACTCAAATTTCAGTTTCTGATTTTGGTTGGAAAAGGGTCGGACAGTTTTCTGCTAAAAAGACTCAACTGTTAAAACGCTCAACAAACTTAATCGTAAATACATCAAATGGGAGGCGTGCTTTCCTGAGGGGAGTAGCGTCTGGGGTTTCCCCAGACGTTTATACGCCCCGTCTCCCGTTAAATCAAAGATTATAACGGGAGTCTCCAGCACGAAGAAACAGATGAGGTTAATTTGCTGTAGGGGATTTGCTAATAGTTACTAATATGTGCTAACATTAGCTTATGTCTTATGTTCCTCTTAGAAAAGCAGTTGAAACACCCTTGACTGCACCCCAACACCCTTAGAAAAGAGGCGCGATCAAGGGAAAATCAAATCAATCAGAAACGAGGCAGGGCAAAGGTTATTCGACTGCAACTCCTAGATCAAAGGAGCAACTGAAGGGCGCATTATTTGCTACTGTCGCGTCTCCTCCCACAAACAAAAAGACGACTTATTGCGACAAGAAGCCTACCTCCTCTCCCTCTACCCCGAAGCAGAAGTTATTAAAGACATCGGGTCTGGATCAACTTCAAGCGAAAAGGATTGCGCTCCTTATTGGACAGACTGCTGCGCGGAGATCAGTTCATCCTTGTTGTTGCCTGTCGAGACCGACTCCTCCGATTCGGATTTGAACTCATCGAATATATGGTTCAGTCCAACGGTGGGAAAATCGTGGTTCTCGAACAATCTGTTCACTGTCCAGAATCAGAACTTACCGCCGATCTTCTCTCCATCATTCACGTCTTCAGTTGTCGAATGCACGGACTCCGAAAGTACGCTAAGAAGATCAAGCAAGATCAGGATATTCCTAAGTAGTGAGCAAAAACGGATCGTCCGTCATTGGTTTGGAGTATCGCGGTTTGTCTTTAACCGAACGAAGCCTAGATCCCTAACATGACTTTTACTCCCCAACCGACTGCTGATGGCTCTTATACCTTTTTTTCTCCTGAGTTTGAAGAAACCTTTCATTCTTTGCGGGGAGCGAAAGAAGAAGCGCAAGAAAAATTTATTATTCCTTGTCAGTTAGCAGAAAAAGCAAAGCACCACTCTCAACTGAGCATTCTGGATATTTGCTATGGCTTAGGCTATAACACCGCAGCAGCCATGGAAACGGTTTGGGGGATTAATCCCGATTGTCAGTTAGAAATCATTGCTTTAGAATCAGATTTGCGAGTTCCCCAAGCAACAACTGAGCATCACCTTTTAGAGCAATGGTCATCTCCTATTCCCCAATTACTGAGCACCCTAGCCCAAGCCCAGTTTCTGGATCACTCTCATTGTCAAGCTCACCTCTTCATTGGAGATGCCCGAAACACCATTCAAGATGTTATTCAACAAGACTTCCAAGCAGATGCCATCTTTCTTGATCCCTTTTCCCCGCCTCATTGTCCCCAACTCTGGAGTGTAGAATTTCTTGCTTTAGTGGCTCAATGTCTCGATACCAACGGACGACTAGCCACCTATTCTTGTGCAGCAGGGATGCGAACGGCTCTCAGTTTAGCGGGTCTTCATTATACTTCAACAATGGGGATGAATCGGCGTTCGACTGTAGCCAGTTGGAATGGTGAAGATTTATCTCCCTTATCACAACTCGATCGCGAACACCAACAGACTCGGGCTGCAATTCCTTACCGTGATCCCAATTTAGAGGACTCAACAGAGACGATTTTAGAACGTCGTCAACAAGAACAACTGAATAGTAACCTAGAAACGACCAGTCAATGGCGTAAGCGTTGGCGCAAACGAACCGAAGAATCGAAAGTTGTTGAGTCGTTTTAAGCAGTTTAAGGAAATAAATTATTATCGTTTACCAATTCTATTTATTATTCTTGTTGTTGGCTTTTCGCTGAACAAAAATCCCTTTCGAGCCTTTAATCCCCCCTCTTCTCCGCCTCCGATTCCTAAGGCGATTAAACTGGAAACATGGCAACAACAGCTTGGGCATAAAATGACGACCCTTCGTCAAGAGATTCCCACAGCCAGTCGGGTGGTTGTAGTTCCTGATACCGTAACGTTTCTCCAAGCGATTCAAGACTGGAGTTTAGAGCAGCGTTATCCGATCTTAATTGCAGATGATTACTATACGCCTCTGTTTCTGAAGCGTTTTCAACCAGAAGAAGTGATTCGAGTTGCTTCCGTGAAAGACTCCTTTTTTCAAGACAAAAAACAGCTTATGGAAGAAGCCGTGGCTGCTGCATGGGAGAGTGAAGCAAGCACACTGCAAGAGACTTGGCAGGAGTTAGGATGGCAACCCCCAGGAGTGGTAATAACCTCTGTGCATGATTCGGCTGCGGTTGCTGCTGTGGCGTTGGCAGCCGATCGCGGTCAGCCTTTACGCTTTTTAGAAGGGTACTTTGGCAAGGTGAATCAAACTCTCTCCGCAAAGGGTTGGCAGGTTTTAAATCAGGAAGTGCAAGGGTTAATTGCCAGTACGGGATATGATTATCAACAGCTTGGAGATACCATTGATACGATGACTCTAGTGCGGGAGCTTCCTGTAAAGTATCGCAGCCCTAAAAATCGGCAGTTATTAGCGGTGACTGATGGTTTGGGAAGACATGAAGACGGACAACGGTACGCGATCGCGGGATGGATTTATGGAAGTGCGGAACGGGCTGTCTATCAAGCGATGTGTGCTATTTTCCTCGATGCTGATCGTGCCTTGCTTTATGACAGCTATCCCAACACAGAACGCTGGGAGGCTTATCATTTTGAACAAGGAAGTCAACGCTTAGAAAAAATGGGTCTAATGACAACCGAAATCAAACCTGAACAAGCCAATCAAAAAACGTGGCAAAATCTGACCACCCAACCTTGGAATTATGATTTAATTTTCATGAATTCTCGGGGGGGCAAAGCAGATTTTGCTGTGGGAAATGGACACGCCTCCGTAGAAGACATTCCCTCTTTAGCGACACCAACCGCAATCCATTTGATTCACAGTTTTTCTGCGACAACCCCCAATGATGTCAATACGATCGCGGGACGTTGGTTAGATTATGGCGTGTATGCTTATGTGGGGAGTGTTGATGAACCTTATGTCACTGGCTTTGTTCCCCCCCACGCGATTATTGCTCGCTTGTCATATCAAGTTCCCTTTTTGGTTTCCGCACGCTATGTGGACACTCCCCCTTGGAAAATTACAACCATTGGCGATCCGTTAATGGTCTTCAACTAAGTCGCGGGAGTCCCTACGCTCAGCGTAAGCGGCGTAGGGAGGGATAGCGGGTAATTTGAGACCTCGATGGTCGAAAATTACCAAATCTGTTATGATCAAAAACATTCACCTTTTGAAAGCTAATATGTCTGAAGTCCAAACCGTAACAGTAGCTTGTAAGCTAAAGGTTAATAATGATGTCGCCAAAGAGATTGACGATACTTTGCTTGCCTTTAGTTCTGCTTGCGATTGGGTAAATCAGAACACTCCTCCGAAAAATGACTAACAAGACAGCAATGCAGTCATTGGTCTATCAAGAGGTGCGAACTCGGTTTGGGTTGTCAGCCAACTTAGCTATTCAGGCGATTCGGAGAGTTTGCGCTAACCGAAAAACTGCTAAACAAAAGAATAAGCCAGTTAAAGCATTCTCCCCTACTTCAGCGAGTTATGACGCAAGAATCTTCAGTTTTTAGAGAGAAAGATTGGACAGTCTCGATCAAGCTCATAAATAGTCGCCCTCGCTTAGAGTTGTTAATTGGAAACTACCAACGACATTTGTTAAAAGGGAGTAAGCCTACTTCGGCGACTTTGGTTAAGCGAAAAGATGGGACTTATTACGTCCATATTCAGATTGACCGAGACACCCCCGACCCGACCGAAACTGATCAGGTTTTAGGGGTGGATTTAGGTAGAACGGATATTGCAACAACATCACAAGGGGAATCCTGGTCTGGGAAACAGATTACGGATAAGCGAAACCATTACCACCAAATGAGAGCAGTTCTCCAAAGGAAAGCTGTGAAAGGCACAAGAAGTTCTCGGCGAAGATGTCGCCAACTTCAGAAACGGTTGTCAGGTAGAGAGAAACGCTTTCAGAAGTGGGTAAACCATAATATTAGTCGGTTGTTGGTTGATAATGCTGTAACCAACAACTTAGTCATTGCGTTAGAAGATTTAACTGGAATTAGAAAGCGTACCAATAAAAACCCAAGAAGCAAGAAAGATAAGCGACTTGGGAATAATTGGGCGTTTTACCAGTTAAGACAGTTCATCTCTTACAAGTGTGCCTTAAAAGGGGTAAAGCTGGTCTTTGTTAACCCAGCTTATACCTCCAAGACTTGTTCCCAATGCCTCCATATTGGGGAGAGAAAAGGAAAGCGGTTTTCCTGTGAGCACTGCAAAAATAAGATGGACGCTGACCTAAACGGCGCAAAGAATATAGAAGCATTGGGGGCTGTTGTAAACCAGCCTAGAGGCACGGGATTGTCTTGTCGGTTAAGTCTGAACAGGGAATATGTTCAGCTTAGCTTATTTGACAACTCAGGGCTACAGAAAGCGTCTCGCGAGCGCGTAAGCGGCGAGACGTAGTTTACCGAAACAACTCACAAACAGGAAGAATAATTGTGGCACATTGGTCTTGTATGAAGCACTGCGGTGCTTGCTGTTATCTTAACCCCGATGAGCGAGAGGAACTCGATCGTTATCTCACCGCCGAGGAACTGGCTCAATATTACAGTTTAGTGGGTGCAGATGGGTGGTGTATTCATTATGAAAAAGACACCCGCACCTGTGGCATTTATGAACAACGCCCCAGCTTTTGTCGAGTCAGTGTCCAGAACTTTGAACGGATGTTTGGGGTCACTGAAGAAGACTTTAATGAATTTGCCATTGACTGCTGTTGTGAACAGATTGCGAGTGTTTATGGCGAAGACAGTGGGGAGATGACTCGCTATTTAGATCCTGTGGAAGAACCGCGATAGAATGGTGCAGAAGATTCAGAGGATTTATTGAAAGCAGTGACTAAACAGCGCGATCGCGTTTCGACTCAGCCCTCAACCCCAAAAACTCGCCTCTTTCAACAGGGGTTTTCTGCGGTGTTCTTTTCCACTTTTGTCACCATTTTTCTGGCAGAAATTGGAGATAAAACGCAGCTAGCAACGCTTTTAATCTCTGCTGAATCGCGATCGCCGTTTGTTGTCTTCTTTGGGGCTGCTCTCGCTTTAATCATGACTAGTTTAATTGGCGTTCTCTTGGGGCAATGGTTAGCCAAACGCCTTTCTCCTCAACGATTGGAAGTGATTGTCGCAGGACTGCTTCTGGTCATTGCCGTTTTACTGTTGGGAGATGTGGTTGAAGGGGTTTAAGCGATCAGTGATAGTCTAAAAAATAAAGCAATTCATGATTCAGGTTATGGAATATCGTCAACTGGGAAATACTGACCTACAAGTAAGTCTGATCTGCTTAGGAACGATGACTTGGGGCGAACAAAACACCCCAGAAGAAGGCTTTGCACAGATGGATTATGCCCTAGAACAAGGGATTAATTTCTTTGATACCGCAGAAATGTATGCAGTGCCACCGAAAGCAGAAACTTATGGACGCACAGAAGAAATTATTGGGGAATGGTTTCAAAGTCGTAAACAGCGCGATCGCGTGATTCTTGCCAGTAAGGTTGCAGGAAAAACAACAATGGACTGGATTCGTGGGGGAAATAACCAGCTAGACCGCAAAAATATTACAGAAGCCCTCGAAAATAGCCTCAAACGCCTCAAAACCGATTGTATTGACCTCTACCAACTGCACTGGCCCGATCGTCCCACCAATCGCTTTGGCAAGCTGGGATTTGCTTATGCAGCAGACGAACTTCCTCCCCATGAAGAAGAAAAAATGCACGAAATCCTCAGCATACTAGGAGACTTGATCAAGGCTGGAAAAATACGCGCGATCGGCTTATCCAACGAAAGCCCTTGGGGAGTGATGACCTATCTCCGACTCGCCGAAAAATATAGTCTTCCTCGCATGGTGAGTATTCAAAATGCTTACAACTTATTAAACCGCAAATTTGAAGTGGGCTTATCCGAAATTGCAGTGCGAGAAAACTGTGGCTTACTCGCCTATTCTCCCCTTGCTGCGGGAACATTAACGGGTAAATATTTAGGGGGGAAGATTCCTGCTGGAAGTCGGCGCAGTCTCGATTCCCGCTCTTCTCGCTACGATAATCCTCGCGCGGAAAGTGCGACCAAAGCCTATTTAGAAGTCGCAAAACGTCATAACTTAGACCCAGCGCAAATGGCGATCGCGTTTGTGAATCAACAACCGTTTCTCACGTCCAATATTATCGGCGCAACCAGTATGGAACAGTTGAAAACGAACATCGGGGCAATTCACTTAAAATTGTCGGAAGAGGCTTTAAAAGATATTGAAGCTGTCCATCAACAACAACCGAATCCTTGTCCTTAAACTCCCATGGTACAAACCTCAGAAACCTCGACCCTAGAAAATAGCGGTTATAGCAGTGAACAACCCTTACCCCCGACAACCTCCCCTGCTTCTATTCCCACTCGCCCTTCCTTCTCCTTTCTGAAAGCCTTTTTACTCATGACCACTGGGGGTATCACCTTAGTCACTTTGCTGATTTTAATTGGAATTTGGCGGGCAGGAACAGGCTTTTTTAGTTTAGTCGAAAGCCTGTTTAACGCGCCCCCTCCTCAGCCAGAAGTTGCCATGCCCACGCTGGTAGTGAATCAAATTCAAGGAGTGAGTGATTTAACAACAGCAGTGTTTACCATGGAAGCAATTGTTCCGACCCAACAAGACCGCAAGTTGGGGAATGTCACCCTCGGGACAACTCGGTTACTTTATATCGCTCAAGGGGAAGTCCGCGCAGGAGTTGATTTAAGCGCCATTACCGCAGAAGATATTGTGGTTAATGAAGAAACCGACAGTGTGGTCGTTAATATTCCCAGTGCTGAAATTTTAGACCATAACTTAAATGTCAATCACTCTCAGGTGTATGACTATGATCGCGGTTTTTTGAATTTAGGTCCAGATGTCGCCCCACAACTGCAAACTTTAGCGCAACAAAAGACCCTCGATAAAGTGTTGAGTGCTGCGTGTCAGCAAGGAATTTTAGACCAAGCGCGCGATCGCGCACAACTGACAATTAAAGAACTCTTAACCGCCAGTGGCTACAGCAATGTCAAGGTCGTTTCTGAGGTTTCTGCGAATCACCAGTGCGCGGTAAAATAGCTTTACATTAGATGGACAACAAGTAACTATGACAAACTCGGAAACAGTCAGTGAAACCCAACTTTCTGCTGAAGCCTATAAACAAAAAATGCAACGGCGGAAAGAAGTGCAAGAAGAACGATTAAAAGCGCGAACTAATGAAAAAGGCTTAATTGTCGTTAATACAGGACCTGGAAAAGGGAAAACCAGTGCAGCATTAGGGATGGTCGTGCGGTCTCTGGGTCATGGCTTTAAGGTCGCGATCGTCCAATTTATTAAAGGGGCGTGGGAACCTGCGGAAAAAAGAGTCTTTGAACAGTGGTCAGATCAACTGGTGTTTCACGCCATGGGAGAAGGCTTTACTTGGGAAACACAAGACCGCGATCGCGATACGGAAAAAGCCCAAGCTGCATGGGAAAAAAGTTTAACCTATATCCATGACTCGAACTATCGTTTAGTTTTACTCGATGAAATTAATGTTGCTTTGAAACTCGGCTATCTCGATGTCGCGACAGTCGTTGCAGGCTTAGCGGGAAAACCAGAAGACTCTCACGTCATTTTAACGGGTCGTGGTGCGCCCACAGAATTAATTGAAGCAGCAGACTTAGTGACCGAAATGAAACTGATTAAACATCCCTTCCGCGAACAAGGGGTCAAAGCCCAACCTGGAATTGAATTTTAAAGTCAAGTGACCAGTGACCAGTTATCAGTGACCAGTTATCAGTGACCAGTGACCAGTGACGAAATAACGAATAATAAATAACAATGCTTAAACTATATGGTGCAACCAGAAGTCGCGCCGCGATCGCGCGATGGTATTTAGAAGAACTGAAAGTTCCCTACGAATTTGTTGAACTGGATATGGCAAATGGGGAACATCGCAAACCACCATTTCTTGCTATTAACCCCATGGGAAAAGTTCCCGCGATTGAAGATAATGGCTTTTCTTTATGGGAGTCGGGAGCAATTCTTTTATATTTAGCCGATCACTACGAACCCGAACCACTAACTCCACAAAAACGGGCAATTCTGAATCAATGGATTTTATTTGCGAATTCAACCCTTAGCATTGGTATTTTTATCGAGAGTAACCGCGATAATGAAATGCCAAAACTCTTTCCCCCCTTAAACGATCATTTAACCCAACACGACTACTTAGTTGATGATCAATTTAGTGCTGCTGATGTTGCTGTCGGGGCTTATTTAGCTTATATGCCCAGAATGTTACAACTGGATTTTTCCGACTATCCTGCTATTGCTAAATATGTGGAAAATCTCTCCCAACGTCCTGCATTTAAAACAGGAATGGGCTTCTAAATCAAGTTTCTGGAGAGTGACCAAATAACAACGAACAAATAACATATGACTAATGACCAATGACCAATGACTAATGACTAATGACCAATGACTAATGACCAATGACCAATGACCAATGACCAATGACTACTCCTTAAGAATTGCTGATTTACCCACCACAGAAAGACCCCGAGAAAGACTCCTACAAATGGGGGCAAAAAACTTAGCAACGGCGGAATTAATTGCAATTTTATTAGGAACAGGACAAGGGGCTGGTAAACTATCAGCAGTTGGTTTAGGGCAGTATATTCTCCAACAATTAGGTTCTGATAAACGAGAACCCCTTGCCGTTTTAAGAGAAATTAGTCCTCAAGAATTAATGCAAATTCCAGGGGTGGGACCAGCAAAAGCAACCACCATTTCTGCTGCGGTGGAACTCGGAAAACGGGCGCATCAAGTTCGTCCCAATGAACGCACAATTATTGATAGTCCTGGCGCTGCTGCTGCTGCACTCAGTCAAGATTTAATGTGGCAAACTCAAGAACGATTTGCCGTTTTATTATTAGATGTTAAAAATCAACTTTTGGGCTTAAAAGTGATCACCATTGGCACCGCAACCGAAACCTTAGCCCACCCCCGAGATATTTTCCGCGAGATTATCCGACAGGGGGCAACCCGGGCAATAATTGCTCATAATCATCCCACGGGAAATGTTGAACCCAGCCCCGAAGATATCACCTTAACCGAACAATTATTACAAGCTGGACAACTGTTAAGTTTGCCCATTGTGGATCATTTAATCTTAGGGGATGGTAACTATCAAAGTTTAAGACAAATTACAAAAATTTGGGATCAGTTTCCGCAAGGAGATTAAAAATGTTAATCGCAAAAATTGCAGTTATTCTTTATGGTCTTCTTTCAATTGTTGGAGGCATAATGGGCTATAAAACGGCTCACAGTAAGGTGTCTTTAGTGTCTGGAGGCATTAGTGGTGTTCTCTTATTAATTGGGGGAATAGCAAGTTTCTTAGGACAAAGTTGGGGCTTAATTCTTGCTACCATCATCACCGCGATCTTGATCCTTGTCTTTCTGATCCGTCTCGTAAAAACTCAAAAATTTATGCCTGCGGGCTTAATGATAATTGGGGGGGTCATTGTCTTAGTCTTAACCCTTCCTCGGGTAGTTGGTTAAAAATTCCTCTCATTCCCGCTATGAAGAGTTTTAACCCTGATTATTACGCTATTTCTTAACCATTCTTAACGAAAATTATCTTCAGTTTAGTTTACGCTAATCTAATTAAGCCCTTTTTTAAGACGTTAACTCTAAAACTGATCTTGTCGTTTACAAAAGCAAAGCAACTTTAATATGAGCGTAGAACTAGCCACAATGTTGAAAGAAGGGACGAAAAAGTCCCACACGATGGCAGAAAATGTCGGCTTTGTCAAGTGTTTCCTGAAAGGAGTTGTGGAAAAAAACTCCTATCGTAATCTCGTCGCGAATCTTTATTTTGTCTATTCTGCGATGGAAGAAGAGATGGCAAAACATACCGAACATCCCATCGTCTCTAAAATTTACTTTCCTGAATTGAATCGCAAAGCAAGTTTAGAGGAAGATTTACAATATTACTTCGGCAGTAACTGGCGAGATACCGTTTCTCCTTCTCCTGCAGGTGAAGCCTATATTCAGCGTATTCGGGAAGTCTCTGCTGAATCCCCAGAATTACTAGTGGCGCACTCCTACACTCGCTACTTAGGTGACTTATCTGGGGGACAAATTCTCAAAGGCATTGCACAACGGGCGATGAACTTAGAAGAAGGCGCAGGAACGTCTTTCTATGAGTTTGATGCGATTTCTGATGAGAAAGCGTTCAAAAACACCTATCGTCAAGCCCTTAACGAGTTACCCATTGATCAAACGACAGCAGATCGCATTGTGGATGAAGCGAATGATGCGTTTGGCTTAAACATGAAGATGTTTAAAGAGTTAGAAGGGAATCTGATTAAAGGGATTGGAATTATGGTCTTTAATACCCTCACTCGTCGCAATCGATCGCGCAAAAATAAAAACAAAGAATTTGCAACAGCCGAATCGACAAACTAAGTTGGTTTCTCTGGTTGCGTGAATTCCGAATTTAAAGACAACCCAGTTGGTAGGGTGACAAGCGTTATCTTACGGACTGGTTGTTTGCTTGATCAAAACTGGAATCGGGTTTTACCAGATGGGATCATCAATGAGGTTAATCACAAATTTTTCCTCTTCGGGAATGGCACTAATACAAGCACAAAAGGGGGTGCCATCTTCTAATTCCACTTCGCAAGCATGACAAGACCCCATCATGCAGCCAGTGGGAATAAAAAGACCCGCCCGTTCCGCAACCTCTAACACGGGTTCACCGGGTTCGGCTTCAATCATCACATCATCGGGAAGAAAATGAACCTGTACACTCATTTTAATAAGGGGTTAAATCCAAATGGTTTTCTATTATATCGGTTACTGCGTCGAGAACTTCTTCACGTTGTTGGCGATGGTGAGGAACATTAGTTTCAAGGGGAAAAAGTCCTTTTTTCTGCCGTAACTGGTTCAGCCATTGTCTGCGCCATGTCCCATTTTCAAACAGTCCATGTAAATAACATCCCCAAACGGATTGATCAGAATTAACATAGCCTAATTCTGCATCCTCAAATAAGGGCGTTAAGGTCTCTGACTGGGTTGTGAAAGCAGTTCGTCCTTGATGAATCTCATATCCCGTAATAGGACTCTCACTTTCTGGAAAAATACTTTTAACGGTGCGCTGGCGAGTCATTTTTTCAGAAGTAATCGTTGTTTTAAGGGGGAATAACCCTAAACCGTTATAGTTTCCCGCTTCTCCTTCTAAGCCATCGGGGTCACTTAAGGTTTCTCCCAAGATTTGAAAGCCACCACAGATTCCAAAAATAACTCCTCCGTTTTTCGCGTAGGCTTGTAGCGCCGATGCCATTCCCGTCGTTTGTAAGGCTTGTAAGTCAGCAATCGTGGTTTTAGAACCGGGGAGGATTACGGCATCAGGATTTCCCAGTGTATCTTGTGGGCGAACATAGCGCATATTAACACTGGTTTCGGCTTCTAAAGGGTCAAAGTCAGTAAAATTGGAAATCTTAGAGAGATGAATCACCGCGATCGTTAAATCGGTGTTGCGTTTGCGTCCCCGTCTTTCTAATAAATCTAAGGAGTCTTCGGCGGGAAAGACTTGTTGCAAGTAGGGAATTACCCCGACCACAGGAATCCCTGTATAGTTTTCTACCCAGTCAATACCAGGCTGTAAGATTGATTCTTGTCCGCGAAATTTATTAATGAGAATCCCTTTCACAAGATGGTGTCCCGCGTTGGCGTGTTTTAAGATTTTTAATGTGCCTATGATATGAGCGAAAGAGCCTCCCCGTTCAATATCCACAACCAGTAAAGTATCCGCGTTGAGATACTCTGCAACCCGCATATTGGTTAAGTCACGGTGCATGAGGTTAATCTCAGCAGGACTTCCCGCCCCTTCACAGACAATATAATCATACTTTTGCTGAAGTTTTCCTAATGCAGTTTTAATCGCTTCCCAACCGCGATCAAAGTATTGTTCATAATATTGTTGGGCTTGAGTTCGTCCCACCGCTTTCCCATTCAGGATCACTTGCGAAGTCATATCGCCTTGGGGTTTCAGGAGAATGGGATTCATTTCAACAGTGGGTTCAACTCCCGCAGCCCAGGCTTGTACCGCTTGTGCGTAACCGATTTCGTCTCCTGCATCGGTAACATAAGCATTGAGAGCCATATTTTGCCCCTTAAAAGGACTCACTCGCCAACCGCGACGGCTCAACATCCGACAAATGGCAGCACAAAGTAGAGATTTTCCAGCGTGAGAGGTTGCACCCACAACCATTAAGGCTTGTGTCATAAAACTTAAAACGGCGAACGAAACCAGCGAATTAGAAAGTTTTGAATTTTTTCTAACCAAGAAGGAGAAGGAATCTTAGCGTCTTCTTGTTCCCATTTTGCAACAATTTGCCGTCCTAAGGGGGTGAGGCGAAAGCTATCGGTAATTCCTTGTCCATCGACTTCACGCCGTAATAAGCCCACTTGAATCAGCCAAGCGAGTTCATTTTCTGCTTTTAATTCTGAGAGGACAGCAGTGCTATATTGATTTTCGATTCCCGCTTGATTGGCAATTTGTCCTAGGGGAACGCTGCGATCGCGCAGAGCTTGAAACAGCTTTAAACGAAAAGGAGCACACTTGAGGGCCCGTTGGGCGCGTTGAATGGTTCGTTGCGGATACTCAATCAGGGATAGTTTAGGCTGGGGTGTTGTGGTCATTCTGCACTCGATTGTTTTCAGAGGAGGATTTGGCTTGTGCTTCTGATGCTGTTTCCATTCTACTGGCTTCCACTCCTGCGGCGATCGCGCTTTTGAGACGAGTTAATGTTCCATCCCAGTTCTGTAACGTACTTTCTGAGAAACGATTGGCTTGCCACTGTACACTGCTGGACACATCTTCTGCCATTTCTGGGAGGGCTTCGGCTGATTTTTTTAAGGTCTGTCTGGTTTCTCGTCCCGAACGAGGCGCAACTAAAAGCCCCACCACGGCTCCCACCGCACTCCCGAGAGCGATTCCGCCGATAAATGCACTAATTCCACGTTTGGACATAACTGCAAGCTCCCAAAGTTGCCTCTAGCCAACAGTCTGACATTTTTATTCCCTGACTGGGCGCGATCGCGCATCAACTTAACAAAACTTAAAAATTCTTTAAGGAAGGGTGGAAAATTAAGAAATGTTAGATTATGATGGTTTTAGTAAAGAAAAGTAAACTTTTCTGACACTTATGCTCAAAGTTTGCTTACGAGCAAGCTAGTAATCATAAATAGCAAACCAATATCCATAGCCAATTGGAGTATTAAATATGACCATTGCAGTAGGACGCGCCCAACAACAAAGAGGAGTCTTCGACCTCGTCGATGACTGGCTCAAGCGCGACAGATTTGTCTTTATCGGCTGGTCTGGTTTACTGCTGTTCCCCTGCGCTTACATGGCAATCGGGGGATGGCTCACCGGAACCACCTTTGTCACCTCCTGGTACACTCACGGTTTAGCAAGCTCTTATCTGGAAGGCTGCAACTTCTTAACCGTTGCCGTTTCCACCCCCGCAGACGCTTTCGGACACTCCCTGCTCTTCTTATGGGGACCAGAAGCGAACTGGGACTTTGTACGCTGGTGTCAAATCGGCGGACTCTGGAGTTTCGTCGCCCTCCACGGTGCATTTGGACTGATTGGCTTCATGCTGCGTCAGTTTGAAATTGCCCGTTTGGTCGGTGTACGTCCTTACAACGCGATCGCGTTCTCCGGTCCGATTGCTGTATTTGTCAGCGTCTTCTTAATGTATCCTTTAGGACAGTCAAGCTGGTTCTTTGCGCCCAGTTTTGGTGTCGCAGGAATCTTCCGCTTCATTCTGTTCTTCCAAGGATTCCACAACTGGACTCTCAATCCCTTCCACATGATGGGGGTTGCTGGAATCTTAGGCGGTGCATTACTCTGTGCGATTCATGGCGCAACCGTCGAAAACACCCTGTTTGATGAAGGGGGCGACAGCAACAACACCTTCCGCGCCTTTGAACCCACTCAGGCGGAAGAAACCTACTCCATGGTGACCGCAAACCGGTTCTGGAGTCAGATCTTCGGGATTGCGTTCTCTAACAAACGCTGGTTACACTTCTTCATGCTGTTTGTTCCAGTAACAGGACTGTGGATGTCCGCAGTTGGAGTTGTGGGCTTAGGTCTCAACCTGCGTGCGTATGACTTTGTGTCTCAAGAGATTCGCGCAGCAGAAGATCCTGAGTTTGAAACCTTCTATACGAAAAACATCTTATTAAACGAAGGTCTCCGCGCCTGGATGGCCCCGGATGACCAACCCCACGAACAGTTTGAATTCCCTGAAGAAGTCTTACCTCGCGGTAACGCTCTCTAAAATTCTAAACCAATGATGCGTTGAGCCTCCCAGTTGGGGGGCTTTTTTTATGGTATTTTTTGATTTTAGTCGGTTGAGAGACAAAACCAGTCGGTGGATGTTATTTGTTCTTGGTTATTAGTTATTTGGAATGACATCAGTTTTCCAAGACAGCTACATATACAGAAAACAATTACCAGCAAAAATCTTAATATTTGTTTAAAATTGAGCAGAGGACAACAAATTAGGGTATAGCTGTGGCAGTTATTTGGTTATTAGGGGCAAGTTGTATTGGTTGGTTTATTAGCAGTTTAGCGGGGGGTGGTAGCCCGTTAATTTTAATTCCCACCTTAAGTCTATTTCTCTCTGCAAGTGCGATTCCGCAAGTGATTACCATCGGAATGCTGTTTGGGAATGGGCAACGCGTGGGACTGTATTGGCAAGGGATTGACTTGCATCTCACCCGTTGGTATCTCCCTGGCGCGATTACAGGCGCGATCGCGGGAGCATTTTTATTTACCCAACTGCAACTAGAATGGCTCACGATATTATTAGGTTTATTTTTAATTCTTTCGATTCTCACCTACCGACTAGCGGAAAACTTACCGCTTTTTCAAGTCAAAGCATGGTATTTTTTACCCGCAGGTTTTATTTATGCGTTTCTTTCCGGATTAATTGGCAGTACCGGCCCCTTACTCAATCCGTTTTACTTGCATTACGGTTTAGAAAGAGGGGAAATGATTGGGACAAAATCCGCTCATGTTTTAGTAGTCCATCTGGTTAAGATTATCGCTTATAGTGCCTTTGGTGTGATCTCTTTACCGATTGTTGCTTACGGTTTATTAATTGGCATTGGCGCATTTCCAGGCAATTGGTTAGGACAAAAAGTGTTAGACCGAATGGAAGATCAGCAATTCCGTCAAATCGCGATCGCGTTTGTTTTGATTAGTGGCATCATGTTAGTTTGGGATCAAAGACAAATCTTTAGTTTTATTTAATATAGCACTTCCAAATCTCATGAGGTACATTCTAAATTTTGGTTCTTTGTTCTTTGTTCTTCGTTCTTTGTTGGTTGTTAATCAATGAACCGCGAACCATGAACCATGAACATCCACCGACTCGCTTTGTACCTCAACCAACTAGGAAACGCTATATTTAATAGTTTAGGTTAATAAATAATGTTATCAAAAATAGCTGTCAATTTAGAAAAAAACTCTTATCAAATCGCGATCGCGCCGAATCTTTTAAGTAAAATTGGAGAGTATTTAAAACGCCTCGATATTGGCAATAAAATCGTTGTGGTTTCTAACTCAATGATTTTCGATGAATATGGAAACCAACTGATTGAGGCTTTAAAGTCGGCTGGTTTTTCGGTTTCTTATCATATTGTTCCTGCGGGAGAACGTCACAAAACCTTGCTTTCCGTGCAGAAAATTTATGATACCGCTTTAGAAAACTATTTAGAACGTTCCTCCACTTTTATTGCGTTAGGGGGAGGCGTTATTGGCGATATGACGGGGTTTGCTGCTGCCACCTGGTTAAGAGGCATTAATGTTATTCAAGTTCCTACATCTTTATTAGCGATGGTTGATGCAGCGATCGGTGGGAAAACAGGAGTCAATCATCCCCAAGGAAAAAACTTAATTGGGGCATTTCATCAACCGAAATTTGTATTAATTGATCCAGATGTTTTAAAAACCCTTCCTTCCCGAGAATTTCGCGCGGGAATGGCAGAAGTGATTAAATATGGCGTAATTTGGGATCAAGATTTATTCCAACAATTGGAAGCAGCAGAACGCCTTGATGAACTAGATTATTTAAGTCTAGAATTACTGCAAACGATTCTTACCCATTCCTGTCAAGCAAAAGCCGATGTCGTCAGTCAAGATGAAAAAGAAGGGGGAATTCGTGCCATATTAAACTACGGTCATACCGTGGGTCATGCCATTGAAAGTTTAACTGGATATCGTTTAGTGAATCATGGCGAAGCCGTTGCCATTGGTATGGTTGTTGCGGGAAAAATTGCAGTCAAAATGGGCTATTGGTCAGAGGAAGAAAGTCAGCGTCAAGACGAATTAATTACCAAAGCAGGACTCCCGAAAACAGTTCCCCATATGCTGGCAATTGAAGATATTTTAGAAACCTTGAAAAGCGATAAAAAAGTTAAAGCAGGGAAAGTTCGCTTTGTGTTACCAGAAAGTATTGGAAAAATAACCATTACTGATCAAGTTCCACCAGAAATTGTGGGTGAAGTAGTGAAGGAATGTCAAGAGAAGGGTTAAATTGAAAATAACGAATGACTAATGACCAAAGAACATTGATCCGTCATGATTGACAGCAAATAATTAAGACTCGATAATTTAATCGTATCTCAAGCGAGTGATTAAAATTAACCGTGCAGAAATTACTCCAAGTTGCGGAAATTATTCAGACTCTAAATCGTTGGATCGGGAAATTCGCTTACTGGCTAGTCCTAATCATGGTCGCCGTGGGCGGATGGAATGTTGTAGGACGCTATGTGGGAAAATGGATCGGTCAACCGCTTACGTCTAATGCCTTGATTGAGATTCAATGGTATTTATTTGATCTGGTTTTTCTGTTAGGCGCTGCTTATACCCTCCAGAAAAACGGTCATGTGCGCGTAGATATTATCTATAAAAACTTTGGAGAAAAAGGACGCGCGATCGCGAATTTAATCGGAACTCTTTTATTTTTAATTCCGTTTTCCTTAATGGTGATTTATTTTTCTTGGGGAACCATTGTTAACTCTTGGCAAATCTTAGAAATGTCTCCCGATCCAGGCGGTTTACCCCGTTATCCGATAAAATCAATGATTATTGTTAGTTTTGCCTTGCTGCTTTTACAAGGTTTTGCTGATACGATTAATAATCTCGCCATCATCATGAACCTGACACAACCCCAAGAAAATCATGAATAGTGATTGGTTAGGACTGACAATGTTTGCTGGGGCATTTGCCTTTCTTCTCCTCGGCTACCCCGTTGCTTTTGCCCTTGGCGGTGTTGCGATTTTGTTTGCCCTGATTGGGGTTTCTATGGGCGTTTTTGATCCCGTGTTTCTCTCAGCAATGCCTCAACGGATCTTTGGCATTATGTCCAACTATACACTGTTGGCGATTCCTTACTTTATCTTTCTCGGGTCAATGTTAGAAAAGTCGGGAATCGCGGAAAAGTTGCTAGAAACCATGGGCATTTTGTTCGGACGATTGCGCGGTGGGTTAGCCCTGGCGGTGGTGATTGTGGGAACATTACTGGCTGCTTCCACAGGAGTCGTTGCAGCGACAGTGGTGGCGATGGGCTTAATTTCTCTCCCTGTGATGTTACGCTACGGCTATGATAAGGGTTTAGCAACAGGAGTGATTGCTGCCTCGGGAACATTGGGTCAAATTGTTCCCCCGAGTGTTGTGTTAGTGGTATTGGGGGATCAATTAGGGGTTTCGGTGGGTGATTTGTTTATCGGTTCGTTGATTCCAGGATTATTGATGGCAACCGCCTTTGCACTCCACATTATTATTATTGCTTTAATCAAACCAGAATTTGCCCCAGCGTTACCGCAAGAAGTAAGAAATATTGGGGGAAAAGCCTTAAGGAAACAAGTCTTAGCAGTGATGATTCCCCCATTGCTGTTGATTATTTTAGTTTTAGGGAGTATCTTTTTTGGCATTGCCACCCCAACGGAAGCCGGTGCAGTAGGATGTTTAGGCGCGATCGCGCTGGCTGCCATTAACAGTCAACTCAACTGGGCTGCCCTGAAACAAGTCTGTGAGGCAACCTTACGCATTACCAGCATGGTGATGTTTATTCTGTTGGGATCCACTGCCTTTAGCCTTGTCTTTCGCGGATTAGACGGCGATCGCGTAATGTTTGATCTTCTCTCTAACCTCCCTGGTGAAGAAATCGGCTTTCTCGTCACCAGCTTACTCACTGTTTTTATCCTCGGCTTTTTTATTGACTTTTTTGAAATCGCTTTTATTGTTATCCCCATCCTGCTTCCTGTCGCAGAAGCCCTTAATATTGATTTGGTTTGGTTTGGGGTTGTCTTTGGGGCAAATCTACAAACATCTTTTCTCACTCCTCCCTTTGGTTTTGCCCTCTTTTACCTACGAGGGGTTGCGCCACCAGAAATTAAAACTCAAGATATTTATCGGGGAGTCATTCCCTTTATTATTATTCAAATTCTCGTATTAATTTTAATCATTACTTTTCCACAGTTGGTCAATATTCTGCTGGGCGTTAAAAATTAAGCTCATCTTTGACCCTAGACCCGTCAATTAAAAATTGACAGCAACTAGCGATTAGCGCGACTATACCAACGCATAATAACTTTTCCTAAACGATGGGGATCATGACGAACATGACCGTGAATCGTATCTTCAAACATAATGTTAGCTAAGACTAAACGACGGTTAAAACGGGCAATTTCTTCTCGATCCACATACACAGGATGAGAATTTTCTGCAGCGTAACGTTGTAAACTTTCTGGACTAGGGGAACGACTATGGGCTAAAACTGCATTAAATAAAGGAGCGTGTGAAACTTGGTCTAACGCTTGAATATGGTCAGAGACGGTATAACCATCTGTTTCTCCAGGTTGGGTCATAATATTACAAATATACAGACGAGGAACACGACTGTTTAAAAGAGCATCCCGAATTTCTGGAACGAGTAAATTGGGAATAATGCTTGTATAAAGACTACCTGGTCCGATGAGAATCAGATCGGCTTCTTCGAGTGCGGTCACTGCTGCAGGAAGGGCGGGTGGATTTTCAGGATGACAGCCAAGATGGATAATTTTTCCCCCTGCTTCTGAAATATGAGATTCCCCTTCAATAATGCGCCCATCTTCCATTTCCGCCCATAAATTAACATCAGAAAGGGTTGCAGGGAGGACACGCCCTCTTACTGCTAAAACTTTAGAACTCGCCGCGATCGCTGCTTCTAAATCCCCTGTAATATTATTCATAGCAGAGAGAAATAAATTACCAAAGCTATGTCCGCTTAAGCCTTCTCCTGTGTTAAAGCGATATTGAAATAATTCGGTTAATAACTTCTCTTCGTCTGCTAATGCAGCCAGACAGTTGCGAATATCCCCAGGGGGTAACATTCCCTGTTCCCGCCTCAATCTTCCCGAAGACCCCCCATCATCGGCAACGGTAACAATTGCGGTAATATTAGCACTATAGGCTTTAATCCCTCGTAATAGGGTGGAAAGTCCTGTTCCTCCGCCAATGGCTACAATTTTCGGTCCTTTAACCAGTCGGCGGTGCGTGGTGAGAACATCAATTAATTCTTTATCTTGATCGGGGTTTAAAACTTCGGTAATCGAACCAACCGTGCGCGATTGTCCCCAGAAAATGAGAAATAAACCGAGGAGAATTGCTAATGGACCTGAAATATAACTGGGTAAAATGTCAGCAATCGCTTCGAGAATCCCCGAGGTAAACTCAATCAGATAAAAAATCGGGGTTAAATTTGCCCAGATCGCCAGTCCCACACTGGTTAACAATACTCCTAAAACACTAATCAATAACCAGCGTTTAATAAAAATCCCAGGCGCTAACCACATAAACCAGCGATTTCGGCGACGGGTTGTAGCATTAGCAACATTTTTCGGTTTGGGATACGGTTTACCTTTTAACTGACGGCGCACTCGTTTGATTAAACCTGTCATAGGCAGTTCCTCATCGGATGTGAAGTCGGGAATCAGTTCCTCTACAGCACACTTTAGCCTATGAAAAACGTTAGATAAAAACAATTTAAATCCGTAATTGCGCTTGTGGCGTGAAACATTGACGATAAATCCCAGTGGTAACCAGAGAAGCCGTTAAAAGATTGGCAAGGGCAAGACTAAACAAGACTAAAATTTGATAAGAGATAGCGTTTAATGGGGTGACTCCGCCCAACAGTTGACCCGTTAGAATGCCAGGTAAGGTGACAATTCCCACTAATGCCATTTGATTTAAGTTGGGTAAAATCCCCGCGCGGATGGCTTGACGACGATACTGCGCGATCGCGCGTTGGGGAGAAGCCCCTAAACACAAATGCGTCTCAATTTCTCCGCGATTGGTTTCAATGGCGTTGACGAATCTTTCTCCCGCGATCGTTCCCCCATTCACTGCATTCCCAATAATAATCCCCGCTAAAGGAATCCAATATTGCGGGTCATACCATGTTGGCGGTTGCACAATCAACAGCATGACATAACCGAGAGTTACCGCAGTGGTCAATAGTAAACTTCCGCCCACCAGCCAGAATAAGTGCGATAGCTTTTTAGAAATTCGATTTTGCGCGATCGTGGTCGCCACAACAACCATCACCAGTAACACGCCAAAAACCCCCCATACGGTTTTTAGAGTAAAAATCAACTCTAGAATATAGCCCACTGCTACTAACTGCAAAAAGGCGCGTCCCGCACTGAGAAACAGTTGTCCTTCTAAGCCTAACTGTTGCCAACGGGAGAGCCCGAGCGCGAGAATAATGAGAACAAGGGTTAGGATTAAATCTAGCGTATCTAGTTCAATTAACATTAAAGAAAATCAAGGTGTAATTTGGCTTATGCTCATTACTATTAGTGAAGATACTTTAACTTTATCATCAGGTGATGCAGTGATTTTCCCTGATCAGACTTGGCAGGATTATGAACACTTACTGAAGCTACGTCAAGACAAAGTAATTCCTAAACTCTCTTTTAATTCAAAAACCCAAGAAATTCGTTTGATGTCTCCTTTACCCAGTCATGGAAAACGCATTGATCTCCTCAGAGATTTAGTAAAAATGCTTTTATATCAAAACGGAAAAGATTGGGAGTGTTTTGACCCGATTACCTTAAAGATACCACCCCAAGCAGGAGTCGAACCTGATACCTGTTTTTATATCCAAAATCGGCAAGCTATCTTAGGAAAAGAAAGAATTAATCTAGCCATTGATCCACCCCCTGATTTAGCAATTGAAGTTGATCTTAGCTCAATTACTGATCTAGGCGCTTATGAGATACTGAAAGTACCTGAATTATGGATTTATCGTCAAGGAGTATTAAAGGTTTATCTCTTAGCAGGAGAAAGTTATCACGAAAGTGCAGTCAGTGGTTTATTTCCTGAAATTGATATTCCGAAAATTTTACCGAAATATGTTGAATTAGGATGGAATGAGGGATCAAGTGTCGCTTTACGTCAGTTTGAAACATCTCTTTAGTTTAGAGTTTGCTGAAAAAAGCGCGATCGCAACTTGCTTTGTAAACCCAAATGCTAACGACGCTGATACTATTTTAGGCTTATTAACACTACTCGCAACAGGTTGTTTTTCTTTTGATTGTAAACTACGCGCATTTATCGGCTCATGTTCAGTTCCATTTTCTGGTTGAATTTTGTAATACTCTACTAGGGTTGTCTCAATAAAATAAGCCTCTTTACTACTTGCAACAGTAAGCAATTTCTGTGGGTAGTTTTATAAATTATGCTCGCAGTGGTAAACCATTTTTTCTATAATCTAAGTTGAGAAAATAAATAGTAATCACTGTGATAAAATAATGAACACTTAAAGCTAACAAAAAGTACGTTGAAGGCAAGATAATAAAAAGAAAGGAAACCCAATAATTCCAACTTAGAATTTGTGGTAAAGCAAAACTAATAATTCCCGAAATTATAAAAATAAAAAACGATACAATTAACCCGAAAAATCCAATCAAGAAAAAGTGATAAAAACTTTCCACCACCTTCCTTTTACTAAATTCTTACTATATGTAAAAGCATTTAGTTTACAGTTCCGCAAACAAATTGACTGCCACAAAAACTAAAGAGAGTTGATAAATAAATTCCAAGAATAATCAATAGTAGAAAACCAATCCCAGTTATAATTGTTAAAATTAAAGTAATAATGATGATAATTAATGTTTTACTCAATGCTTTTTTGAATGCTAGCTTAAGTTGACTCTGATTATTCAGGACTGTCTGTTCTGTAACAATATATGGAATCAAAATTAGTGTTAGTTCTATTAAAGCTGTCAAAAAATATAAAATAAAGAAAATATTATCAATCCAATCACTAAACATGAATTGAGGCAATGAGTCGAGTAATACTAAAATCAATGCTATGAGTGGTCTAATTATTGATAAAACAAAAAAGAGTTTAAGATTTGCCTTAAAAATATTCCATCCAATCTTAAGATTTTGAATAAAGCTAATATCTAAGTCTAGTAATTTATTTTGATAAGCCATATTATATTGACCTTTTTGGGTGAGGCTTTATTAAACTACTAAATTCTAGTATCATATTTATATGATAAAGAGCATATAGATTTAGATGTATAAAACATATAGTAAAATGATCTGAATTGTAAAAAGTGAATCTACTGACTTTGTCCAAGTTGATCGGTCCTCGGGGTGAGATGAGTAATCTCTTGCTCGGCTCAGTAGGATAAGTTATCCTACGATTAGGAGGTAAGAGCCATGAAAACGAAAGTCTCGGCAACCATTGATTCCGAACTGTTAGCGAAACTAGAGCAGCAGACAGGAATGACGCGAAGCCAGCTGTTAGAATCCGCGTTGCGGTACTACCAAAGTTCCCTGATTCAGCAAGAATTAGAGACATTCTACTCCCAGCATGAGGAAACCGCAGATGAACAATATGCTGCGGATGTGGCTCAGATGAATGTGGATGCAGCGGTTTCCGATGACTAAGCCGGTTTTACAAGGAGAAGTCTATCTGTTTAAAGCGGTTTCCAGTAGTGGAGACAGTAAGAAACGCCCTTGGGTGATTGTCTCCGAAAACATCCGCAATCAGTACAGCCGTACCGTGTTAGCAGTTCCCTTTACATCCGATGCGACCAATATTCCCCCGACACGAGTGCGGATTCCGAAAGGAGAAGGCGGATTGGCGGTGGATTCGGTGGCGATGTGCGATCGCATGACAACTTTGAAAAAAACTTTGCTAGAACGGGGTCCCTATGGTGGGATGATTGCTTCTGATTACCTGTCCCAAATTCAGGAGGCGGTGCTGATCGCTTTGGGACGATATTCTTAGAGGATTGGTAAATGTAATGGAAGAGGTGGGGCGGGAAACGGTACAAGCAGATGTGACGGTGGCTCAAAGATATCTTGAGTCTATCGCTTGCTTCTCACGCAGCGATCGCAGCGACCACAATAAAACCCTTTTGCTTGTTCATTAAACCCAAATGCAGACAGTAAAAATTGCCAACGACACTGGCGAGTGGAAAGATACTGTTGCATCTGTTTGGGTTGTTGTAAAAGGTTTGGTGGATTAGATCTTTTTCCTTTTTGCGGTAACAGTCGATAATGAAACGGGTCTAGCCATTCTAATTGGTTTAAACTGTGTAAGAGAGAAAGGGCAATTAAGCCATGAGGAGACATTTGTTCAACAGTGTTGATATTACCTTCTCGGGGAATGTGTTTTGTTAGTTCCCTGGCTTTTTGGTATTGTTGACGCAGTTTTTGGATAAAATAGCGTTCTCGTTGTTTATCTTCCGGATAAAGTAAGCCTGTAGGTTCACTGACTAAGGTTAAAGCCGTGGCGATGTTACCGTCTCTTCCTCCGCGTCCAATTTCTTGGAGGTATTCTGAAAGTAATAAGGGCGGTTGATAGTGAATGACCCACCTTAAGTTTGGCTTATTAATCCCCATCCCAAAGGCGCAAGTGGCGTTAACAAATTGTATCTTTCCCTCTAGCCAGTCTTGTTCAATGTTACGACGTTCAGAAGGGCTTAACCCCGCGTGGTAGGCTGCACTATGATAGCCGAGAGAATTTAACCATTGGCTGAGGGTTTCTGTGGTGGCGCGCGATCGCGCATAAATTAATCCTGATTGTTGTTTACGCGATACAATAAACCCAATCAGCTTTTTCTTCCGTTGCGCTGGCGTACACACCCGCTTCACCTGTAGTCGTAAGTTATTCCGATACGGACTTTGCTGGAAATAAATCGGGTCACGCAGTTGTAAACAGGTTTCAATGGTTTTCTGTGCAATGGGATCAGCGGTCGCCGTAAACGCAGCCACTGCAATTTGACTTCCTTCTGGCTTGGCTTGTAATAAGCGCGATCGCGCCACCCCTAACCGCCGATACGCAGGACGAAAGGTTTCTCCCCACTGCACTAAACAATGGGCTTCATCTAAAATTAAACCATTAATCACTAATTCTGGTGTAATCAGTCTTTCCCAAACGGGGGGACTCAATAACGTTTCTGGGGAAAGATACAATAAGCGTAGTGTTTCTAATTGTTTGAGAATTCGTTGACGCTGGAAACGCGGAATTTCGCTATGTAAGGATGCAGCGGGTAACTGGCGCTGCTGTAACTCTTGGACTTGATTTTCCATTAACGCTACCAACGGCGAGACGACCAAGGTTAAACCCGTTTGTAATAATGCAGGAAGTTGAAAACAGATGGACTTTCCGCCACCTGTCGGTAACACGACTAACGCATCTTTTCCTTGTAGCAAACAATCAACGATTTCCCCTTGTGGCGGACGGAAATCAGAATATCCCCATATTGCTTGCAACTGATCTCGGATTTGCTGGCAGTCCATCAACCGTTAAACTGAGTAAAGAGGAATACAATAAAAAATGTCTATGACTCAGGCTAATCTTACAACTAATTTAAGCGCGATCGATAATGAACTCTCGAAGCGTCATATTAATCTCGATCCAGGTGGCTATTTTATTATCTATGTTGATCGAGAAGCGGGTTTAATTTGTGCCAAACACTACAGAAACTTAGTTGACGAGGAAGGGTTTGCTTTACACCCTGTTACAGGGGAACGCCTCTCAGCAAAATGCAATAATAATGATATGGTGGCAAGTCATATCTACAAAGGGCGCACCGCGAAAGAATTATGTGTCAAACTCTTTGAAGAAGCAGAGCCCTGTCCCGTCACACAATTTAATCATGCTGCTTATTTAGGACGGGAGTTTGTGCGTGCCGAAATCGCACTGATACAGGGCAGTGAATACATTCAAGACTAATCGGTCAACAAGACATAAGCAAAATAGGTTGCCATCGGGATGACAGTGGCAGCGACTAATAAGCCAATCACCCAAACGGTGGAACTTTCCGTGTCAGTATCTTCTGCTTTCGTGAAAGTCCCTTCCACGCGGATATTGTCTTGTTCTTCTGGTGGACCAGGATCTGGTTCACCCGCTAAAACCGCCCCTAAGCGGTTACTCGCGTTCAAAAAAGCCAGATTATACTTATTATCCTCGCGAATGGGAACACCGATTGTATCTTGGACTACACTTGTGGCAATTTCTGGGGGAAGCCGATCTTTGAGTGCTTCACCAACCCGAATCGTGGCATTATTGGTAATGGTATCGAAGACTAATAGGACTTTATCTTGCTTTTCTTCTGCGGTGGGATACCATTGACTAAACAACTCATCCGCAAAACTATCAACGGTTTCCCCGTAGTTTAAGCGTCGAATAACGACTAACTTGACATCAGCGCCCGTGCTATCTTCAATGTCTTGGAGGATTTGATTGAGTTTACTTTCATTAGTCCGACTGACCACCTCCGCTTGATCCACGACCCAAGTTGATGTCTCTTCACTGACATCAGGGATATCGCGAGGACTGGTCGCTGCTTGGACAGGAAGTGCTGTCATCAAAAAGAGAAAACAAGGAATCAGTAAAACCAATAACAGCGTTTGATAATGTTTGAGTTTTGTTGCAGTTTGTTGCAAAAGATGTGACATAACCTTAATTTTTGCAGGTAATAATGGCAATTTATCTCGATGTGATGAGAAGACCCCCATTATACCGTCAGGTTAATGGGGGATGAATCGTCACCCAAACAAATAGAAGTGCGGTAGCACAACCTTAGACAGAAAACTTTAAGCAACGGATAAACTCTCTAAGAATGTCCGTCTTGGTTCTACCTGTCTTTTTAGCATACCTTTCTAAAATCCTCATTTCCGATTCTTCGATTCTAAGATTTAGTTGAGTCTTAGCCATGTTGTAAATAAATATGATATATTTTAATCAGTATAGCCTAGTTAATTATGCTTGCCTCATATCAGTTCAAATTGAAACCAAAACTCTCTCAAGTAGCTGTAATGGAGCAGTGGATCAATATGCTTCGCGCTCATTACAACTTTTGCTTGAGAGACAGAATTGAAAGTTACGAACAAGTTAGATCACCTAAACTAGGTAACTATTCAGATTTAACGACTCAAGGTGAGTGCTGTCCTTTAACTTGCTCGGTTTCTAAAAATTCTAACTTAGGATATCCCTACAAAGCTAATGGGAAGAAACGAAATGCTTACGAGCAACAATCTTCGGAGTTAAGTATTCTTAAAAAAGCTCGTCCTTGGTATGCTGAAATCCACTCCACAATTCTACAACAAAACTTAAAGAGACTAGAAGTAGCTTTTAAGAACTTTTTTTGAAGGGAGAGGATATCCCAAGTTCAAGACCAAGCAAAAGTTTAAGAGTTTTAACTATCCTCCCAACCAAGTCCAAGTCAAGGGAAATAAAATCTACTTACCTAAAATCGGGTGGATGAGATTCTTTCAGTCTCGTCCTTTTCCTGAAGGATTTTCTCTAAGGAGTGTAACTGTAAGAAAAAAGCAGATGGTTGGTATGTTTCCATTGGATTGGAAAACAAAGATGTACCTGAAGGTGCGCTTTCCGATGCGGAACCAAGTTCCGCTCGGGTCGCACCTCAATCTTCTCCAAAAACATTGATGAGATAAATTCAGTAGTGGGAGGAGATTTAGGTTCAAATAAACTATTAGCCTTAAGTAATGGGGAGCAAATAGCGAATCCTCAATTTGAGAAACGATTAGAGCGAACTAAAACCATTAGACAAAGAAGAGCGAGTCGGAAAAAGAGAGGCTCTAAAAAACCAGAAAAAAAGCATATCAGAAGTTGGCTCGGTTAGACCAAAAAATTGTTAATCAAAGAACAGATTACCAATGGAAAGTTGCGCACCAATTAGTAAGATTAGCTGATGTCATTGTTTTAGAAGATTTGAACATTAAAGGGATGATTAAACGATGTCAACCTAAAAAAGATGAGAATGGGAAATATCTTAAAAAACGGTCAATCTGCCAAGAGAGCATTAAATCGCTTAATCCGAGATTGTGCGTGGGGAGAACTTAAAATAAAAATACAGTCGGTAGCTGAAAAGTTTGGCTGTCTTGTGGTTGAAGTTAATCCTAAACATACATCTCAACAATGTTCAGCTTGCGGAAAAATTGACAAGCAAAATCGGAAAGGAGAAAAGTTTGCTTGTATTGAATGTGGTCATGTTCAGGACGCAGACAATCAGGCTGCGATTAATATCGCAAAGAGAGGAATCAAACAATTAAATCTTAGTCTGTCTAAGCTACTGGGGGTTACTCAGAAAGTTACGGCTAACTCTGAAGCAACAGGGGACACCAGAAATGGTGGGGAGACATCAGTTTCGTTAGAGACTGAGCCTAGCAACCCTAAACAACTTTCGTTGTTTGAGTGGATAGGAGATCAGGTAACTGGTTTCCCAGAATCCCCCACAAAGCGCGTAGCTTAGTGGGGGAGTATGTCAAGTTACATCATATAATGAAAGCAGAACGGAGTTAACGAGTTTTACAGGGAATTAATAAACTTTTTTAACGCTTACGCCTGCATCTAAATTTTTATGTCCGTATCTGCGTAAAATATAAACGATTAGTAACTTTTTTCATAGCAGGCTGGTGGAAATCGCAATGATGATGACTGATGGCTTGGCGCGATCGCGCAGTTCATTTTCGTTATCTCAAGAATTCAGTGAGGAGATCCTAATCCTCTTCCTGAAATGCGAAATCCGAATCAGCTACGGAAGAAAAAAGTCACGATGACAAACAACGGGAAAATTTGCCGATGGCGGAAACACAAAATATGCAATACATTCAACCATATAACGACGATGTTTATGTCGGGCATCTCTCGACACCGATTTCTGATTCTGGTTTCACTCGCACTTTTATTAATAATCTTCCCGCCTACCGAGAAGGGATTTCTCCCCTCCTACGCGGTTTAGAAATTGGAATGGCTCACGGCTATTTCCTGGTTGGCCCCTGGACATTACTCGGTCCTTTACGGGATAGCGAAGGCAATGCTTATTTAGGCGGTTTAATTGCAGCGATCGGGTTAATTTTAATTGCAACTGGTGCGCTTTCTGCTTATGGCTTAACCGCTTTCCCCAGCGATGATTCTAAAGCCCAATATTTTGAAGATCGCGCCCCTGAAAACCTAAAAACTCGCCAAGGTTGGAGTCAGTTTACGGGTGGCTTTTTTGTCGGTGCAATGGGTGGCGCGTTTGTTGCCTATTTCCTACTAGAAAACTTCTCGGTTGTTGATAGTATGTTACGAGGAATCGTTAACTAACGATTGCTTAGTTTGTTGCTTTTTGTTGTTGACACAAGGAAAGATTTAATATGACTGGAGAATACGCAGCTTCCTTTTTACCGCTCATTTTAGTTCCTGCTGTTGGCTTATTAATGCCAGCTGTTACGATGGGCTTACTCTTTATTTATATTGAGTCCGATGCTTAGTTTCGGTTAAAACTTTCATGATTCTCTCCTCTTAGACTTGCGAGTTTAGGGGAGAGAATTTTTCATGACATGATCTGATCATCGAGGGCAATCTAAAGCTGAGAGAGTTTCGCTTCATATTCTTCTTGGGTCAAAATCCCGTTATCTCTTGCCTCTTTTAATTTTTGTTTTTTCGAGAGCTTCTCTTGCACTGATGTTTCAACTGATTGCAATTTTGCCTCGTATTCATCTGCATCTAAAATCCCACTCTCAAAAGCAGCTTGCAACTGATTCGTCTTTTCTTCCACTAACAAATCCATTTCCCGTTGATCAATTTTTTCTTCCAATTTTTGCTTCTTGGCTTGGAATTCTTCGCGACTAATAATCTCTTTACTTAATGCTTCTTGTAACTGATCAATTTCGTCTTTCAGTTCCGTAATCGCTTGCGATCGCGCTTGAGAAGAGGCTTGAGTATTAATACTATCGGAAGCAGCACTGGTGGTATAACTCTCACTCACTCGTTTTAAGCTGAGGCTTGTTTGGAGATGATTCATCAAATCTCGTTCTAAAACCAGGGCCCAACTTGCCCCCGCCACACCAGTAAAGACAGTAAAACCGCCCGTAAACATTGCAGTAATCCCAGCACCCGTAATATTTCTCACCCATTTTCCAACGCGAGTGTCAATAATAAATTCGCCCGCAGTAGTCGGCGCGTTTGACCAATAAATATTCACCTTAAACGCTAAATTTGTCCCAAAAACCGTTCTCAGCCAGCTTGTTTTTTGCGCCTGAATTAAATAAACATCTCCGGTTTGCGTCCCTTCGACTTCATATTCCTTATCTTTGAACCACAAAATCACCTGTCGGTAAACTTTATTCAGTGTATCGGGTTCGATGGCAACAAAGTAATGTTTGGTCATAGTTGAATTAGGGCATCACGCCAACACTAGAGCATGAGCTTGAACAGACAAGATTCTTTCGCGATCGGCTCTCTCTAGCTTTAGATTAACATGGCAGCTACAGTGACTCTCTCCAATCTAGGGTAGAGGCTGCTGTGTCTTTTGCTGGCGGAGATGCCAAAGGATACTGACTCCCAAAATGATCACTAAAACGATTCCAGTGACAAAAATGGGTAAAATCTCCCGATGTCGGATCGCGATCGCGCTTAACGCCCAAATCAAAACAGCCGTAAAAGCAACATCCTGATGGACAAGATTAATCACCAGCGCGATCGCGCCAGCAATACTCATCATAATCACCGTCCAGACTTCTGGCGCAATCCCCCAACCATTCCAATCCATTGCTGTCAGGGCAACCGCACCATTAACCACCGTCGCCACACTAATCCAAGCGAAATAAATACTAATCGGAATCTCTAAAAACCAGCGTTCCCGCCGTGAAATGCGTCTTCGATTCACTTCTACATGAGAATACACCCGCATCAGAGATAATAAAATCAGCAACATCACCACAAAAGATTCCACAAACCAGCGCGATTGAAAAACGAAGATCCAAACCATTTGGGCAACACTAGCGGTGACCAGCCAATAGCTAATGCGCTGTAAAACGGGTTTTTCTTGCTGACTGGGAAGGGCTTGATAAATAGCAAAACTAAAAAGCCCTAAATAAATCACTCCCCAAATGGCAAACGCATAACGAGCAGGAGTGATTAAAACGTCTGCAAACAACTGATTAGAAATTTCACCAAGGGTTAAACCACCAATGGGTCTGACATTAGCTAAAACATTCACGCCAAAGGCAGCAACAATCGCGATCATGTTTGACACTTGGCGCACTACATCCTGATTGACTCTCATAGTTCGGATTTTATCTCGATGTGATGAGAAGACCCCCATTATACCGTCAGGTTAATGGGGGATGAATCGTCACCCAAACAAATAGAAGTGCGGTAGCACAACCTTAGACAGAAAACTTTAAGCAACGGATAAACTCTCTAAGAATGTCCGTCTTGGTTCTACCTGTCTTTTTAGCATACCTTTCTAAAATCCTCATTTCCGATTCTTCGATTCTAAGATTTAGTTGAGTCTTAGCCATGTTGTAAATAAATATGATATATTTTAATCAGTATAGCCTAGTTAATTATGCTTGCCTCATATCAGTTCAAATTGAAACCAAAACTCTCTCAAGTAGCTGTAATGGAGCAGTGGATCAATATGCTTCGCGCTCATTACAACTTTTGCTTGAGAGACAGAATTGAAAGTTACGAACAAGTTAGATCACCTAAACTAGGTAACTATTCAGATTTAACGACTCAAGGTGAGTGCTGTCCTTTAACTTGCTCGGTTTCTAAAAATTCTAACTTAGGATATCCCTACAAAGCTAATGGGAAGAAACGAAATGCTTACGAGCAACAATCTTCGGAGTTAAGTATTCTTAAAAAAGCTCGTCCTTGGTATGCTGAAATCCACTCCACAATTCTACAACAAAACTTAAAGAGACTAGAAGTAGCTTTTAAGAACTTTTTTGAAGGGAGAGGATATCCCAAGTTCAAGACCAAGCAAAAGTTTAAGAGTTTTAACTATCCTCCCAACCAAGTCCAAGTCAAGGGAAATAAAATCTACTTACCTAAAATCGGGTGGATGAGATTCTTTCAGTCTCGTCCTTTTCCTGAAGGATTTTCTCTAAGGAGTGTAACTGTAAGAAAAAAAGCAGATGGTTGGTATGTTTCCATTGGATTGGAAAACAAAGATGTACCTGAAGGTGCGCTTTCCGATGCGGAACCAAGTTCCGCTCGGGTCGCACCTCAATCTTCTCCAAAAACAATTGATGAGATAAATTCAGTAGTGGGAGGAGATTTAGGTTCAAATAAACTATTAGCCTTAAGTAATGGGGAGCAAATAGCGAATCCTCAATTTGAGAAACGATTAGAGCGAACTAAAACCATTAGACAAAGAAGAGCGAGTCGGAAAAAGAGAGGCTCTAAAAACCAGAAAAAAGCATATCAGAAGTTGGCTCGGTTAGACCAAAAAATTGTTAATCAAAGAACAGATTACCAATGGAAAGTTGCGCACCAATTAGTAAGATTAGCTGATGTCATTGTTTTAGAAGATTTGAACATTAAAGGGATGATTAAACGATGTCAACCTAAAAAAGATGAGAATGGGAAATATCTTAAAAACGGTCAATCTGCCAAGAGAGCATTAAATCGCTTAATCCGAGATTGTGCGTGGGGAGAACTTAAAATAAAAATACAGTCGGTAGCTGAAAAGTTTGGCTGTCTTGTGGTTGAAGTTAATCCTAAACATACATCTCAACAATGTTCAGCTTGCGGAAAAATTGACAAGCAAAATCGGAAAGGAGAAAAGTTTGCTTGTATTGAATGTGGTCATGTTCAGGACGCAGACAATCAGGCTGCGATTAATATCGCAAAGAGAGGAATCAAACAATTAAATCTTAGTCTGTCTAAGCTACTGGGGGTTACTCAGAAAGTTACGGCTAACTCTGAAGCAACAGGGGACACCAGAAATGGTGGGGAGACATCAGTTTCGTTAGAGACTGAGCCTAGCAACCCTAAACAACTTTCGTTGTTTGAGTGGATAGGAGATCAGGTAACTGGTTTCCCAGAATCCCCCACAAAGCGCGTAGCTTAGTGGGGGAGTATGTCAAGAACAAATATCCAGCCTACTCCTTTAGATATCACAAGGAGTTACAGAAGTCTCCGCACGCACCAACTTGCTTTAGCCGTTGGATATAAGGCGGTGAGTTGAAGGCTTCGATAGCCTGAAAACGAACAAACCCTATCAATGACTTTTTTGATCCTCTACACAGAATCAGTCAGAGAGCCATCCGTTTTTAACGGATGGATGAATGGCAAGCAAGGACTTTAGTCCTCTGTGTCTAGAGATTTAATGTAGTCTCTTAAAATTTCTGCCATAGATAAATTTTTTCTTGTGGCAACTCTTTTTAGAATATCATATTGTGGAAAACCGACAAGCACGGTGTTTCAATCCCTAGGAAGGGATTAGGTTTATTGAAACCATTTAGCATCATAAGCCTGCTTGGTCAGATGATAGTTTCAATCCCTAGGAAGGGATTAGGTTTATTGAAACGAAGGAAATCCTGACCACACCGATCGCGATATCTCTGTTTCAATCCCTAGGAAGGGATTAGGTTTATTGAAACAAGTGAAGAATTTAACTCACTTAAGGAGTCAATGTTTCAATCCCTAGGAAGGGATTAGGTTTATTGAAACTTCTACCAGTTGTGGCTCTTTTTCTTTATAAGCGTTTCAATCCCTAGGAAGGGATTAGGTTTATTGAAACTTCTTATCAAAAATAGAAATACTCTCGCAGTGTATCCAAGTTTCAATCCCTAGGAAGGGATTAGGTTTATTGAAACTAAACGGATACACATACACAGTGGACATCGAGTTCATCGTTTCAATCCCTAGGAAGGGATTAGGTTTATTGAAACTGGTGAGGGTTTATGATCATCCTTATGCCAAGAAAAGTTTCAATCCCTAGGAAGGGATTAGGTTTATTGAAACACTGTTATGGGTGAATCTCGCCGAAAACCAAGACGGAGTTTCAATCCCTAGGAAGGGATTAGGTTTATTGAAACCAATCGTCAAAACAGTGATGGCAGTAATTCGGAAGTTTCAATCCCTAGGAAGGGATTAGGTTTATTGAAACTGGCTATTAATCTCTCTGTAGAACAACGTCAAACGATTCAAGTATTAGTTTCAATCCCTAGGAAGGGATTAGGTTTATTGAAACGATTTTATCCTTTTTTTTGCTATAGTTCCGCTTTTTCGTTTCAATCCCTAGGAAGGGATTAGGTTTATTGAAACCTAGCGGTAGCTGCTACCACCTCATCTGCTACCAGTGTTTCAATCCCTAGGAAGGGATTAGGTTTATTGAAACCTTTTCCGTGCGGTTACTCAGGTTGTCAGCAAAGGTTTCAATCCCTAGGAAGGGATTAGGTTTATTGAAACTCGGCGGTATGGAGGGTGTAAGAATTTGAGATGCAGCCAGCAAAGGTTTCAATCCCTAGGAAGGGATTAGGTTTATTGAAACTCGAGAGTACCGAGAAGGAATATTTCAGTAAGAGAGAGAGGTTTCAATCCCTAGGAAGGGATTAGGTTTATTGAAACCTGAGAAGCAATAATCCTGCCACCATATCAGACAAGTTTCAATCCCTAGGAAGGGATTAGGTTTATTGAAACATTAATCCGATGGAGTAACTGCCATCTGGATATTCGGTTTCAATCCCTAGGAAGGGATTAGGTTTATTGAAACAATACCTACCAGTTACTACCAACTGGTATCATATTAGGTTTCAATCCCTAGGAAGGGATTAGGTTTATTGAAACTGGACACAACTACCAAAACTCCCCCAAGTCAACGTTTCAATCCCTAGGAAGGGATTAGGTTTATTGAAACATCAGGCTTAGGGGGCAAAGTGGCTCTAAGGAATAGTTTCAATCCCTAGGAAGGGATTAGGTTTATTGAAACTTTTCTTTTAGGCTTTTCTTTAATCCGATTCAAGTTTCAATCCCTAGGAAGGGATTAGGTTTATTGAAACCCCCAACTGGAAACTAACGGAGGCACATTTGATCCGATTCAAGTTTCAATCCCTAGGAAGGGATTAGGTTTATTGAAACATGGCAATGAGGTAGCAGGTGGTAGCTATGAGGATGTTTCAATCCCTAGGAAGGGATTAGGTTTATTGAAACCCCTTCCGTCCCCCCAAAGGGGGGAAACGGATTTTCCGTTTCAATCCCTAGGAAGGGATTAGGTTTATTGAAACTTCCCTCACAGTATGCTTCTACCAGTTGCTGAAGGTTTCAATCCCTAGGAAGGGATTAGGTTTATTGAAACTCCAGAAAATTTGATATGAGACGAATAGCTCTTACGTTTCAATCCCTAGGAAGGGATTAGGTTTATTGAAACTAGCCAAATCTCCCTCGGGGATTCAAATCCATTGGAGTTTCAATCCCTAGGAAGGGATTAGGTTTATTGAAACCATCAATAAGATTAGTTATAAAGTTATTGAATCCAACGTTTCAATCCCTAGGAAGGGATTAGGTTTATTGAAACTGATGTTTTCTATGATAAAGATTACGTCATTAATGTTTCAATCCCTAGGAAGGGATTAGGTTTATTGAAACATCTGTGTCTTTGTTCTTTACGCATTGTTAATTCGTTTCAATCCCTAGGAAGGGATTAGGTTTATTGAAACATGGCAAGTAAAAGTTATTGGGAAAGGAAGTAAAGGTTTCAATCCCTAGGAAGGGATTAGGTTTATTGAAACCTTTGATATCCTCGGGGATATCTTCTTCTTTAGATGGGGTTTCAATCCCTAGGAAGGGATTAGGTTTATTGAAACTGATATGGCTAGAATCCTTTCCACATCTAGCTAAAATTTTGTTTCAATCCCTAGGAAGGGATTAGGTTTATTGAAACGTAATTTTTCGGCTAGCTGCACAGCTTCTGATTGTTTCAATCCCTAGGAAGGGATTAGGTTTATTGAAACACAGCAAAAGAAGCACCGCCCAAAGTAGTAGCCCCAGCGTTTCAATCCCTAGGAAGGGATTAGGTTTATTGAAACAATTAAAACAAACTAAGCAAGGGCGTTTAATTCAGTTTCAATCCCTAGGAAGGGATTAGGTTTATTGAAACCGTAAAAGGGCAAGCTAAGCCTGATAAAAATGAGTTTCAATCCCTAGGAAGGGATTAGGTTTATTGAAACAAATCTTATTAAAAAAGGCATCTGCATACTCATGTTTCAATCCCTAGGAAGGGATTAGGTTTATTGAAACTAACGGAAACACAGTCCTTTTGTGGCGTGCTTTCGTTTCAATCCCTAGGAAGGGATTAGGTTTATTGAAACCGCAGGCCTTGAGAACCCTTGTCATATTGAGTTTTCAAAGTCCAGTTGCGCGAATCTAAGATAATCATAGCAAATGCGATCAGAAAAAACAACCCCAAATCGCTAAAACCCTTACCCTGACAGGTGCGCGAATGGTTTTTGCTTTGTAAAAGCTCAACCCCAGATTCAATAGGCATTGTAGCTAATGCGGAATCAGTTCACATTACACAGCACCCCCGTCGCGCAATTCTCTAAGCAAAGAATTTAACGGACTTCATTTCCAAGCGTATCATCAATTACCGTTTCCAGAGTTCAGAGCTAAAGTTTTAACTTTTTTTTCTAAGTCTGCGGAAACTCTGAGTGATCTCTTATCATGGAGGCTAACTAATCACGAGTATTTATAGATTGATCTAAATAAATCATCGTGAAAAATCTCATCTATAACATGAATTGCAGAATTTGGAGAGGTCTCATCAGCCTAGATTTAGGTGTTTCAGATTCATTCAGCAGATTAGGTATCTTTTTCCAGCCCAAAAAGTCCGATGACAGTAGAAGATCATGACTCCAGAACATAAGATTAAAATTGCTCTTGCTTGGTGTCTCAGATGGGGAGACAAAATTGAGCCAGCAGTTGAGTTAGCAGCCTTAAAACAGATGCGAAGGGGGATGATGCAAGAAAAGCCCGACGACATCCCAGCTTCCTTACAGCCGACATTAGACTTAGTGGATGCTTTGCAAGGGATTCCTGATGAGAATCCCCCTGAAACGTTAACGGAAATTAGAGAGCAATATCCTCAACTCTGGCATAACAAAACACCGATTGGTTTGATTTATGGTGGGGCAACTAAAATTAAAGGCTATGTTTTCTCCTCCCCGAATTTAACAGAAATTCGCGGTGCATCAGCCATTTTAGATCGGATTAATTTAGTTGATTTTCCCGCTTTCTTTAATCAGAATGAGGAAGGGTCAGAAAAAGACTTTTATCGTGCGCGATCGTGGCTGGGAAAAACAGAAAACTATCCGCAACTGCTTGATGTCTTGATTCCAGAATTAATCATTTATTCCACAGGCGGAAATATCCTTGCCTTTTGTCCTGCTGCGTATGTGGATGATTTAGCCAATGCTATTGAAAAGCGTTATACAACAGAAACCTTAACGGCAAATAGTTGCGCTGTTGGGGATACCTTTCGCTTGTTAGAACTCCGTTTTGGTTTATTACAAACCCCTCCCGAAAATACCCTTTGGCTCAATTGGTATCAGCAATATTATCACGATCCAATTATTGAGAGTTATTACGGAAAAGTTGACGAGAAAACTGATCTCAAACAAAATTTTTATAACCGCAAAAGTTTTAATGAGTTAGTGGGGAAACTAACCAGTTTGTTTAATCAACGACGGAGTGGAAATCGGCACGAAACTCGTCCTAGTCGTTGTTATCCGCCTATGTTAGAAACCCATCCTTATTTAGTTCGAGATAGCAGCGATCGCGCTTCCGCAATGACTCAAGTGACGACATTAGCCAGCGAGCCTTATTTTTCCGAACCAACCGCCCGAAAATATGTCACTGGACAACAGGCTAAACGTGATAATTCTAACCTAGAATGGTATGACAAATTAGGTTTAGATTGGCAACCTGGAGAAGTGGAAAGTTGGGTCAAAAAGTTTGAAACATTTTTAGAAAGGAGTGATTATTTTCAAAGTTATTATCAAGATTGTAATCCTGATGAGATTACTGAAGCCCGAAATTTAGAAGAAATTGCCAACGCGAGTAATGACTTTATTTCTTTTATTTACGCCGATGGCAATAATATGGGCAGATATATTCAAAAAATCCGCACCCCAGAAGCCTATCAACAATTCAGCAATGATATTTTTGAAGCCACGGAACAATCGGTTTATTACGCCCTAGCGCAACATTTAAGCCCGCATCAACTGGGAACACTGAAGAAACCAGAATCAAAATATCGGGCAGAAAAATGGGTGCATCCCTTTGAAATTATTACCATTGGTGGTGATGATGTTTTACTCATTGTTCCTGCTAATAAAGCATTAGAAATTGCGAAAACTATTGGGGAAAAGCTTGAAGAAATTCTAGTCAAAAAAGGTCGCTACACTATCGAACCTGATCCTAACTCTGTTTCAGCACACCGCTATTCCCCAGAGGCTGCAACCCCTTCTCAATGTGAATTAAGTATGTCCATTGGAGTGTTAACCCTTGGTTATAAAACGCCGATTTACTACGCGCAAAACCTAGCCAATCAGCTATTAAAATTAGCCAAAAAACGGGCTAAGGATTTGAAACAGCATTATCACTATTATGGCGGAACCGTTGATATTCTTGCCTTAAAATCGGTCAACATGATTTCCTCGAATATCCCAGACTTTCGAGACAATGCGCTGCAAACTCAAGATCAAAAACGACACTTGTACGCAACGCCTTATACCCTGCATGAATTAGGCGGACTCATTGCCACCATTCAAGCCTTTCAAAAAGCAGAGTTCCCCCGTTCTCAACTCTATCAAATTCGTTCTTTTTTAGCCCAAGGAAAAAAGATTTCAATGCTGAATTACCGCTATTTTGCTGTGCGCTTATCAGAACAAAACAATCAACAGCTTCTGAGAGACAAGTTTGAACAGCCTTGGTGTCAAGCCAAAACTAATAATGGCAATTTAGCCCCTTGGATGTTTGATAGTCAGCAAGGAATTTATGAAACTATTTGGAATGATTTGATTGATTTTTATCCCTTTGTTCAATCAGTGCAACCGTCTTCTTTATCTACATCAAAGTTATGATTAGCCTGCAACAATTACCTGCCATTCCTGTTGACATTCTATCGGTAACAGCGACTCTTGAAACTGCCCTTTGTGTGGGTAGTGGCGGATCATCTGGTTCCCTTGCGGATCAACCAATTGTTCGCACCGCAGCAGGGAAATTATATATTCCAGCCTCACAATTGAAAGGTAGAGTTCGCCATGAATGTGAGAAATTAGCGAGAGGGTTAGAGTGGTCGATTTGTCATCCTCCTGATCCCAATTTAATGTGTCCTCAAAATGGGGGAGACTCTCATTGTTTAATTTGTCAATTATTTGGCAATCCCACAGTTTCCTCAAAAATTATTTTTGATGATTTAGTGTGCGAGACAGACTTACAATTACTTGAAACTATTCGTCCTGGAGTCACAATTAATCGTCGCCGTGGGGTAAGTGAAGATCAGAAATTGTACTTTTTAGAAACTTCACCGATGAATACGGAACTGGAATTTAAGGGAGAGATTACTTTTCTCTCTGATTGTTCGGAAGCTGGAAAAATTTTAGTTCTGAGTGCCCTCAAACAGATTGCTGCTTTAGGAGGAAGTAAATCAACTGGACTGGGTTGGTTGCGTTGGAAAACAGGAGAACTGGCGATAACTGATGAGGCTTGGGAAAAGTTAATTTTTCGGGAGAATTAACCATGAAAACAATTGTATTAAGAATCACTGCAAAATCTCCCCTTGCTATTGGATGCAGGAAAATCGGAATGATTAATGAAGCGGAAGACTATATTCCAGGATCTGTAATTCGAGGCGCGATCGCGCAACAAATTTTACAACAAACGGGCTATCAAAACGAAGATTTAAGTCAAAACGGCGGAGACTTTCAACAGCTATTTCTAGACAACACTTGTGCCATTTTTCAGAATGCTTATCCTTCTCCAAATCATCAGATCAGTTCAGTGATTCCAGCAACTGCTGTTAGTTCTAAAACCAATCCTGGATTTCACCCTAGAGGAAATGGGGTTTTTGATACCCTCATGGATCGCTTTTGTGCGGAATTTTACCAACATCCCTATGACCCCAACTGTCCAAAAGATACAGGAAGAGTCGAACCGTTTTCTGGCTTTTACACCGTCGAAAATGGTAACTACCAAACCCACAGCGTTTCTAAACGACTCCTCATGCGAACGGGGATTAACCGTCGTCGCGGTGTCGCTGAAGAAGATATTCTCTACAGTTTGGAAGTGTTGAATGAAACCAGAGGCGAGACTCAGCCTTCTGTGTATCAGGGAAAGATTCTCGTTGGCGATGAAACCCTAACCCAAGCCATTGCAGACTATATCAATCGTAATCCGCAACGGTTTCGCTTGGGGAGTGCAGCCTCCCGAGGACTGGGAAAAGTTAATATCGAAGCAACAGTGACAGAAGAAGCATCTTCGGTTTCTTCTCGTCTGCAAAACTTTAATCAAGCCTTACAAACCCGTTGGCAAAAATGGGGAACTTTATTGGGTAACACTTCAAAACAATTACAACCCGCTTATTTTACTCTCAACCTACAATCAGAGGTAATTCTAACTGATCAATGGCGCAAAACAACCTTGCTAACACCAGCAATGTTGCAGGAAGAAACTGGAATTAAAGATGATAGCTTAAAACTCCATACTGCTTATACCAGTTATGATTATCGGTCAGGCTGGAATAGTGCGTGGGGATTGATGAAAGATATGGAATTAGTAACAAATCGAGGAGGAGTTTATTTATTTAGTACCACTCAACCAGACAGTTGGGAACAGGAATTAGAAAACTTAGAAAACAGAGGAATCGGGGAACGAACTTATGAAGGGTTTGGTCAAGTGCAAATTTGTAGTCCTTTTCATGGAGTGTTTCGGGAGGAAGCAAAATGAACTCAGTGGAAGATCAAAAAGTTGAATTAACCATACAGGAAAAAATTCGGCAAGCAGAAGATGACCTTGTTATTGCCATTCAAACCGCATTAGATCAGACATCATATGGTAATTTAGAAGATTCGCAATTTCGGAATTTAGTGCGGGTCTCTCAAACAACAGATAGTCCAGAAGTGATTAAAAATTTTCTCCGTTATCAAGTGGGGAGAGATACAAAGTGGGGAAAAGGCAAAGGGTCTCTCGCAGAAAAAATTATTCAAGATATTGATAATAAACTAAAGCAAAATGCAGAAAAGATTGCACAAGAAACAGCCGATGAAAAACTGAAACCCATTTGGTTAGAATTAATCCGTCGTTATTTGGGATATGGTGCACGTTATTTGAAATATTTGCAAGCTGGATCATCTCAGTGAGGAGGAAACTGTGAAAACTACTTGAATCCTCAGTTTACGAGGATATTACTAACTGAAATACCCTCCACAATTGCTGAAAATAATTAATATGTAATCTGTGTCATACAACTTATTAAGAGGAGTTAAATCATGTATCGCTGTATTATTTCTACTGTTGGAACTAGCCTTCTAACCAACCAAATTGATCGCAATAATCCTTCTGAAAAACTGTGGTATTCAAAATTACGAGATATGGCTAACCTAGCTTGGGAACAACTCAGTTTTGAAGTTCAAGAAATTATCAAAACTCTAGAAAAAAGAGCTCAAGAAAAACTACGAGAGAAAAATTTTGAAAAAATTCGTCGCGCTAGTGCTGAATTAAATGGATTATTTGGTCTTTACGAAAATTTTCTGAGTTACGGAAAGCAGGATACTCATTTTTTAGTTGCAACTGATACAGCACAAGGAAGAGTCGCTGCTGATTTAGTTAAGAATTTTCTAATAAATGAAGGTATCGTTAATGTAAATACCTATATTCCAACAGGACTAAATACAGCAAGTACGATCCAGTTTTCAGAAGGGATTGATGAGTTGATTGTATGGTTGCAAAAAGAGATTGCGCCTAACTTTCAAGAAAACTATCGCATCATATTTAACTTAGTAGGTAGCTTTAAAGCCTTGCAAGGATATTTGAATACTATTGGTATGTTTTATGCTCATGAAGTAGTTTATATTTTTGAGGGGGAAGGATCGGACGTTATTACAATTCCCCGTTTACCAATTCAGGTAGATATTGAAGGATTAAGACCCCATACCCTTCAACTGGTTTTTATGGATGTAGGAGGAAATGGTTTATCCTCACAAGAAACCCAAGATATTCCCGAAGCCTTAATAGGAGAATGTGACAATCGGAAAATTTTATCTACTTGGGGACGCTTGGTGTGGAATGAATGCAAAGAAACACTGCTTAGCGGAGAATTGCTTTCATTTCCATGGCTAGAATATGCAGATTCTTTCCGAAGAGATTATAAACAAATTCGTCAAACTCAAGAATGCTTTCAACTTCAAGAACAGTTAGCAAGAGTATCTTACTTGTTGAAAGAATCTCAAGGAGATACCAGTGTTCTATTTCAAAATCAATCCATTCAATACGATCCTTATGAAGGAACTAAAGGAATTGACCATTTTCGAGTTAGTAAAGGCTGGCGCATTAGCTGTCAGAGAAAAAATGGTGGCGGGATTACCTTATATCACTATGGAACTCATGACTACGTTCAAAAGAAAGAACTAAAAGATTAAAGGCTATCGTCTTTGACTTATCTGTTATTCTGATTGTTTTTTACTTTTACTTTGTTATTTATAATTATGTTTGATACTTTTAAAAATCGTCTAGAAATCACAGGTACTCTCAATACGGTTACTGCTTTACGCATTAGCGAAGGACGTTCCACTGAACCGATTGGATCAGATTTACCCGTGATGAAAGATGCCTTAAAACGCCCTTTTATTCCAGGGAGTAGTTTTAAGGGCGCACTACGATCGCGCTTAGAAAGTTTTTTACGAGGTATTTTAGGCGATGATCGCGCCTTAGTGGCTAATCCTGCTGATGCGAATGAGTGGTCGATCACTGCTAGTGAAATGAGAGATTTGAAGGAAGAATATCAAAATAATGATCGCGCTTTGACCGATCAAATTCTAGAACAAACTGACCTCATTTCCCATTTATTTGGTTCTCCTTGGTTAGCCAGTAAATTTCAAGTGCGAGACTTAACGGTGATGCCAGATTATTGGTTTGGACAATATGAAGAAAGAGACGGCGTGTGCATCGATCGCGACACCGAAACTGCTTCTGATGGCAAATTATATGACTTTCAAGTGGTTCCCGCAGGCACTCCATTTTTCTTGAAAGCGATTGTTGAAAATGCGGAACAATGGGAACTAGGATTATTAATGTTAGGGTTACATCAATTTGAAACCGAACAAATCCCTTTAGGAGGTGCGCGATCGCGCGGTTTAGGAATTGTCAGATTAGATATTGAAAAAATGAACTGGTTTGACTCAGAAAATAATCCCAGTAAACTCTTAGAGTATCTTCAAAAGCAAATTCAATATGATGAAAGTATCTATGAAAATGCTCACCCATATCAAGAGGAGTGGGTGAACAAATTAATTGAACATCTCAACCAGAAAATAGCCCAAAAAGTCTAAAAAAGTAGGGTGGGTAATGCCCACCACAATAAAATTTGATAGCTTAATCAAACAGTTAACATCAGGAACACTAAACTAAAATGTCTTTTAGTCAATATAAAAGCCTTGGGCAAACCGTTAAAGCATTTCAAATCCTCTACACAGAAGCGAATTTTATCCAAGAACTCCCCTTTAATATTCCAGACTATTTCCGAGACGACTTAAACTTAATTCAAGCAGACGGAATTATCGATAACTCAGAATCAGCAATTTGTGAAAACTTAATCTATCCCATCTTAAAGGAAGTGTGGAAACAGTATCGTCGCCATTTTCTTCTCTGGAGTCACCAGTCGTTCAATTATGATGAGAACTTATCGGGGTTTCCTGAATATATTTTAGCCAAACGTTCCCCACTGGGAAAAGTTGTTTTTGACCAACCCTATTTTATTTTAGTAGAAGCAAAACAAGATAAATTTGATGAAGGCTGGGGACAATGTCTCGCCGAAATGATTACCGCCCAACGGTTAAATCACGACTCACAACTGATTATTTATGGCATTGTTTCTAATGGCAAAATCTGGCAGTTTGCGAAATTAGCTGGGGAAACATTCACTCAGAATAAAAACTTTTACAACATTCAAGAATTAGATCAACTCTTTGCTGTCATCAACTATATTTTTAAGCAATGCGAAACTCAATTAGAAAATCTAGTGACAACCTAAGATAATCCCATGCACAAACGATACTTAAACCATTGCACCATTGAATTGACTCTTAAACCCGAAACTCCTCTCTTAATAAAGTCTGGGAAAGAGGGTGCTGATCCGACAAAACCCGATATGGAATTTATCGAAACCAATCATCAGGGAAAACGAACCATTTATCTTCCAGGAAGTAGCTTAAAAGGGGCAATTCGCGCTCATTCAGAACGGATTATACGAACAATAGGCGAGGAAAGAAAACCAGAGAATGATTATCGACTATGGGCAAATGATCCGATTCATGATAACTATGAATATTTAGAAAAAGTAAAAGGAAATAGCAAAACAATCTATAAAAAATCGTCATTTACTGAACAAATATTTGGCAATACTTATGTTGCCAGTCGGTTTAGAATTGAAGATGCTTATCCTGTTGAAGAAATCCCCATTCGCATCGAAGAACGCAATGGCGTTGCGATTGATCGCGTTTTTGGTTCTGTTGCATTTAGTCCCTTTAATTATCAAGTTTGCACCGAAGGCGAATTTAAAACCAAAATTCACTTAAAGAATTTTACCCTACCTCAATTAGGACTGATCGGGTTAGTTTTAAGAGACTTAAATGAAGGCTGGTTTAGTCTTGGTTTTGGAAAATCTCGCGGTTTAGGAGAAGTTAGCGTTAAACTCAAGCAAGGGATGATCACATATCCTAGTTGCATTGTAGAAAATAACCAAATGCACTTCTTTGGTCGCGATCAAACCTGGTCATTAAATCAGTTATTAGGAGTGAGCGCATTTTTATCTCCGAAAGAAAGTCAGGAATATGGGTTTCCTGAAGCTAAAACAGAACAAGTCGAGATTCCGATTCGAGGAGAAGCAATGGACTTAAACTTTGGTGTAAAACTAACCTTTTCGGGTGAAGAAGCTGTTAAAACTTTGTTGATGCGGGCTGTAACCGCTTGGAAGCGATTTGTAGAACCTCAAAGGAGTAAAACCTAACTATGATGTCTGCATTTGTTGGGACAAAAGCCTGTCAAGAAACAGAACTAAAAACACTATTAACCCAACTAGAAACAGAGAACAGTTATTATTTTCTACGTTGGACTCATCAAGTCAGTGGGTTTATTCAGACATTACCCAATCCTGATTCTATTCCGCCAGAAGGACAACTCTTTGATCAAGAAAAAGAACTTCGTTGGCAATGGAAAAGCAATCAGTTTAAGCTATTGTTATTGAGTCGAACTGATTTCAGTACAGAATTTTTACCTCTTAAGGGAAACTGGCAAATTCGGGAATTAAACGCAGTATTGCGGGCAAATGAAACTCGCTTTCCCAATAAAATTAAAGGAGAAAAACCAGATAATCTTACCCAACGTTATTTTCTTGATGCAGAAACAGCAACCATTCATTTTATCGCCTTGACTTTGATCTAAATTCCCCCCTTTCAAAGGGGGTTTAGGGGGGATAAAATATAACCAGACTTTTACAAATCGTATTAAAAAAAATAATCATGAACCGTCCAAAACAACCCAATTCTCCGAAACCTTACCAACTGGTTTCTCTCCCTTCCCAATCCCCGAATCGCAAGCAACCCGTAGGACATAAAAAGTTAAGAGATGACCGATTTCATGGTCGCATTTCTCTCCGTTTAAACGTCAAAACCAGTAGTTTTATTGCTTCTGGTGTGGTTGCAATGGGGAGTGATTTATCCTCGCAAACCCGTAATCTCCCTCTGGTTAAATTAGCCGTCGAATCGAATAATCAGTTAGTGATTCCAGGAAGTTCTCTCAAAGGAACAATTCGTGCGACTTACGAAGCCATGACACGCAGTTGTTTATGTAATCATAGAGGAAAAAGAAACAACAATAAAATTCCAAAATATTATCAAGAATGTGAGTATAAAAAGAATGAAAAAAACATTAGCCAACTCTGTCCAGCTTGCCAAGTTTTCGGCGCAATGGGATGGCAAGGATTACTCTGGTTTCAAGATGCAATTCTAACAGAAATTCCCACACAAAAGGTAACAACAGGCTCTATGCCATCATTATATTCTCCCTCTGATAAAAGATCAGCGTACTACAAAGATGGAAAATATGCAGGACGTAAGTTTTATTATCATGCGAAGGAAGTGGTAGAGGAAAAAGAATCAAGAGGGATTCCCGTTCAAAACATTACTCAAAATTCTATTTTTACCACTAAAATACGTTTCTGTAACCTCAAGCAAGAAGAGTTAGGAACTTTATTTACGGTTCTGGGATATAATAAAAACTATCCTTTTGCCCTCAAAATTGGCGGTGGTAAGCCGATAGGGATGGGGACTTTAACGACAGAAATTATCGAAATGGATTGTCCTGAAAATGTGCGCGATCGCTGCTTATCTTATACTCCCACTTCTGAACCCTTAACGGGAGATGCTCTAGAAAATTTTATCACGGAAGCGATTCAGAAAGCCCATCAAACAAAGCTGATTCAACAGCAACAACTGCAAGAATTACAACAAGTCCTTACCTATCCTACTGACAGAGAAGCGCCATCAGGAATGTATTAATTATGGAGACAACAATTCAAGAAACAGTTAGCTTAAGTGATCATGAATGGGATATTGCCCACGCGATCGCGCGAGATTTGGTTTCAGAAAAAACTGATCACAATGAGGTCAAAAAAATCCTCGAATATCTCCGTAAATTTAAATCTAAACCGAAGTTAGGAGAAAGTTTTTTTCAATATCTAAAAACCCTTGCAAAGAAAGCAGATCAATTTGGACATAGCAAGCAAACTCCAATTTATTACCGCGCCATAGAAACTACCTGTAATAAGCATCTCATAGATTATCAAGATCAGCCTCAATTGATGTTAGAAATTCTCGGTTGGACGACTCGGCTGATGCGATATTATAAAAAAACGTCATTGGAAGAATTGCAAGCTATCAATGAATCAAAACAATCAGAACGTCAAGCAGAAATTGAACAGGCTTCTGCTTCTCTAGAATTTAAGGAAGGACAAATAATAGAAGCAACTGTTGTCGGCTTTAACAAAGGGAATAAAGTCACCTATGAAATTACAGCAACGACACAAAGGTTAGCCCAAAAAGAACCCAAAAAATTAAATTATTATCAGAAGGACAAAAAGTTAACGTGGAAATTACTCGCTTAGAAGAGGGAAAAATCAAAAAAATTAAATGTGTTAACCCTTAAAATCATTTCGATTCATTCCGATGAGAATTAATTCATAGTCAAATCACTAAAACCTGTATTAACGGATAGCTGTGAATGAAACGACCCCGCCTTAGAAAGGGTGGCGAAGGGGGGTTAATTTACAATTCTTATGGAATTGCGATATGTAATTGGAAACATTTATTTAATTAAATTTACAATTGATTTAAATTTTACCGTATCAATCAAGACAAGGAAAGCAAAATCCTCTCTCTGATTAAACTCCAGCTAATCCTCCCCATCGGTCAAATTCACCTTTCATCACGGGATTTCTTGCAATTGTCCGTATATTTTGTAAGTATAAACAGTGGGCATTCGTCACTGAGAGAGATTACAGTTATAGATATGGACGAAAAAAACACCACACGCCACCCCGTAGTCTTAAACAATGCGAGATCTCTATCATGCCTTATAGCTTGATTCTAAACCTCACCCCAATTTCTCCGATTTCTCCGAATTATCTCTGTGGACGGCATCTTCATGCTTTATTTCTAACCCTTGTTAGTAAAGTGGATCAAGATTTAGGGGATCGTCTTCATTCTTCTCAATCCAACAAACCTTTTACCCTATCTCCCTTACAACTGAATTATCCCAAACGTTACTCGCATCAATTGCAGTGGGAACATAAAACTGCAATCAAAAAAGGAACTCCCTGCTGGTGGCGTATTTCTCTGTTAGATGATGAGTTATTTAGTCAACTCACCCAACTTTGGTTAAATCTCAATACTCAACAATCTTGGCATCTTGGATCAGCAGATTTAAACATTAATAGTATTCAAGGAACATCCCATTCTCAACAGCCGTGGGGAAACAGTTGTTTATATCCTGAACTTTATGAGGACGCGAGTGAAACGGAAACTACCTTTAAGTTTACTTTGGCAACCCCCGTGTCCTTTCGTCAAGGAAAACAAGATACCGCCCTTCCCACAGCAGAATTAGTTTTTAATAGCCTTTGGAAACGCTGGAATAAATACAGTGGAATTGAATTTTCTCAACTTCCCCTTGACCAGATCTTCCCTAGTTATTTTAATATCAAAACGGTCATTATATCTGATTCTCGCAGTAAATTAATTGGCTGTGTCGGCGAAATTAGTTATCGCGTCTTTGGAGACATTGATCCCCTACAGATTAAACAATTAAATACCCTTGCTGACTTTGCCCTTTACTCAGGAATTGGCAGAAAAAATACCATGGGCTTCGGTATGATTAGGAGGATTTAAAACCATGTCTGATTATATTTCCATTGCATCCTTAAACCAATATAGTTATTGTCCTCATCGCTGGTGGCGGATGAGTTGTGCTGGAGATTTTGTCGATAATGAATATACGATCGAAGGAACATCTCTTCATGATCGCGTTCATAATTTATCGGAAGCAATTGACCAAGAAATTTATCAAGTTCGCGCTATTTGGTTAAAGTCAGAAACCTATCAACTGATTGGAAAAGCAGACCTCATCGAATCTAATTCTGGAGAGATTTATCCCGTAGAATATAAGCGCGGAAAACGAGGAGAATGGGATAACGATGAACTGCAAGTTTGCGCCCAAGCACTATGTCTCGAAGAAATGACCAAACAAAACATTAGTATCGGCTATCTTTATTATGCCAGTTCCCATCGCCGTCAAGAAGTTTCCTTAGATTCAACGCTTCGGAAAATGACCCTTGACACCATTGAAGCCATTCAAACCCAACTCGAAAAAGGAACAAGACCGCAAGCTGTTTATAGTCCTCGTTGTAAAGGCTGTAGTCTTTATTCTCATTGTCTCCCCCAAGCAGCAAAAAAAGTCAACAAATATCAAGAGGAATTCTAATTATGGGAACCGCTTACATTACTCAAGAAGACGCATTTATTGGCAAAACCGACGAACGGTTAACCGTTAAAGCCGATCAGAAAAAACTCCTTGATGTTCCTCTCTTAAAACTAGAAGGAATCGTCATTCTCGGGCGTGCTACGATTTCTCCCATGGTCGTGAATGAGTTATTACAGCGTCATATTCCCTTAACCTTTCTCACTCATACTGGACGTTATTTAGGTCGTCTTGAACCCGAATTTACGAAAAATATTTTTGTACGAAAAGCGCAATGGTCAGCAGCAGAAAATACCCCGCAAGCGATTCATTTAGTGCAAAGTTTTGTTCGCGGAAAACTGAAAAATTATCGTCACCTTTTACAGCGTAGAGTTAGAGACTCCTCTCAACTCAACTTCGATCAAGAAATTCTCCATCTAGAACAAGCGATTAAGCCCATTGCAAACACGGAAAATATTGATAGTTTAAGAGGATTAGAAGGGAGAGGAAGTGCTGTTTATTTTGGCACATTCCAACAACTGATCACCAACTCTGAATTTACTTTTCAAGCCCGCCGTCGTCGCCCTCCCACTGATCCGATTAATTCTTTACTGAGTTTAGGCTATTCCCTGTTGCGCCATGATATTCAAAGCGCAGTTAATATTGTCGGGTTTGATCCGTATTTAGGTTATCTTCATGTCGAACACTATGGAAGACCTGCTTTAGCATTAGATTTAATGGAAGAATTCCGTCCTTTAGTAGTTGATGCGCTTGTCTTAAAAATGATCAATAAGCAACAATTAGCGGTAGATGATTTTGAAACTGAACCGATTAGTAAGGCAGTTTCTTTAACGAAAGAAGGCTTAAAAACTTTCCTGCGGTCTTATGAAGAGAAAAAGCAGTCATCCTTTAAGCATCCAGTTCTCAAACGGAAGTGTACTTATCAAGAAGCCTTTGAAATTCAAGCACGGTTAGTTGCTAAATATTTGATGGGAGAAACCGACAAATACCCACCACTCCTTATCAAGTAAGGATGACGAAGGACTAATGACTAAAAACTATGTATGTTGTCATTTGTTACGATATCTCTGACGATAAACGTCGCACCAAAATCCATAAGATCCTGAAATCTTACGGACAGTGGATGCAATACAGCATCTTTGAATGTGAATTAACTAAAGCCCAATACGCGAAGTTGCGCGATCGGTTGAGTAAACTGATTAAAGCCGAAACCGATAGCATTCGTTTCTATTTCCTCTGTCAGTGTTGTCAGGGGAAAGTGGAACGCATTGGCGGGGAGGAATTGCGGGATAATACAATTTTCTTTGCTTAGAGAATTGCGCGACGGGGGTGCTGTGTAATGTGAACTGATTCCGCATTAGCGCGATCGCGCTTTCACTCTGGCTTTCAGCCTCGACTCGCCCCTAACCTATCGCGCACCTGTCACAGTAACGGTTTTAGCGATTTGGGGTTGTTTTTTCTGATCGCATTTGCTATGATTATTTCAGATTCGCGCAACTGGACTTTGAAAACTAAATATGACAACGGTTCTCAAGGCCTGCGGTTTCAATAAACCTAATCCCTTCCTAGGGATTGAAACTAACATCTTGAATCTTAAGAGATGGTTTCTTACGTTTCAATAAACCTAATCCCTTCCTAGGGATTGAAACTCAACCCACGAAGATAGCGAAATTGAGAAATTAAATGTTTCAATAAACCTAATCCCTTCCTAGGGATTGAAACTCAATTGGTCGAGATGATTCTCTAAATACTCCCCTAGTTTCAATAAACCTAATCCCTTCCTAGGGATTGAAACTTGCCTTTTATCTTATCAGAAATCCCGATATTTGTTTCAATAAACCTAATCCCTTCCTAGGGATTGAAACATCCCATGATTAAGAAAGCAGTTAGAGATGGGAATTTGTTTCAATAAACCTAATCCCTTCCTAGGGATTGAAACAAATAGAGAAAAACAATACAGAGGAGAATAATAATGTTTCAATAAACCTAATCCCTTCCTAGGGATTGAAACTAGAATCTTGCCATAAAGTGAAAGCGACAATAGGAGTTTCAATAAACCTAATCCCTTCCTAGGGATTGAAACTCGCGCTGCAAAGTGTGAATGTGGTGGTGGAATGAATGGTTTCAATAAACCTAATCCCTTCCTAGGGATTGAAACTTCAGATAGCCAGTTTTCGCAGCCTACCGCATCCATGTTTCAATAAACCTAATCCCTTCCTAGGGATTGAAACTCTACCAGTGTGCTACCATTTTCTACCTGATTTAATGTTTCAATAAACCTAATCCCTTCCTAGGGATTGAAACACATGATCCTTAAAAACATAGGCTGATAATCTCCAATGTTTCAATAAACCTAATCCCTTCCTAGGGATTGAAACCCTACATATTTAAGGAAAATTAATGGATAAACAGGTTTCAATAAACCTAATCCCTTCCTAGGGATTGAAACGGATTTCTTGTAAGAGATTGTTTACCTCTGGGTCTTGAGAGTTTCAATAAACCTAATCCCTTCCTAGGGATTGAAACGTAGCAGTAAAAAAGACAGAAATTAAGCAACTGGTAGTTTCAATAAACCTAATCCCTTCCTAGGGATTGAAACTTTAATGCTCTAGTAGATTCTGAACGGTTAATGGGGTTTCAATAAACCTAATCCCTTCCTAGGGATTGAAACATTTTCTATCAATTGAAAGTCACCCTCATCGCTAGTTTCAATAAACCTAATCCCTTCCTAGGGATTGAAACGCGATGTTGACCTTCTAGTCAATGATAGCACGACTGTTTCAATAAACCTAATCCCTTCCTAGGGATTGAAACATCTTCAAATCATTAAGAAATCAGCTTCCAATTATGTTTCAATAAACCTAATCCCTTCCTAGGGATTGAAACGAATTAGGAAGCTCTATTCTACCATGGCTCTACAATTTTGTTTCAATAAACCTAATCCCTTCCTAGGGATTGAAACTCAATTGGTCGAGATGATTCTCTAAATACTCCCCTGTTTCAATAAACCTAATCCCTTCCTAGGGATTGAAACCTCTTTGGCTTGACTGGTGGATGAACAACCGCGAGTTTCAATAAACCTAATCCCTTCCTAGGGATTGAAACAAAAGAATTAATATTTATCCCTCCAGGAGAGTTTTGTTTCAATAAACCTAATCCCTTCCTAGGGATTGAAACAAACTGGAGACTATGCAGCGCGTAACTTCGCAGCTTATCGTGTTTCAATAAACCTAATCCCTTCCTAGGGATTGAAACAGCATAAAGCCCCAGCGCCAATCTTGCCTGCTTCGTTTCAATAAACCTAATCCCTTCCTAGGGATTGAAACGTTGATGATTTGAATCTAGAAAAGTATGGGCAGTGTTTCAATAAACCTAATCCCTTCCTAGGGATTGAAACTATTATTCGGGTTTTCTGACATAATTTCCCTCAAAAGTTTCAATAAACCTAATCCCTTCCTAGGGATTGAAACTCTTCACAATGTTTATCCCTCTCTGGGTCTTCCCCAACGACGTTTCAATAAACCTAATCCCTTCCTAGGGATTGAAACATATTTATAAATGTGATTAAGAAATCACACAAAGTTTCAATAAACCTAATCCCTTCCTAGGGATTGAAACTTATCTTTACTGGGTTTTATTGTCTTGAGAACCGTGTTTCAATAAACCTAATCCCTTCCTAGGGATTGAAACATAAACATTCCTTAGCTGAAAAATACAAGATAACCAGTTTCAATAAACCTAATCCCTTCCTAGGGATTGAAACTCAGACTATCACTGATGGCGGTATGTTCAATCCGGTTTCAATAAACCTAATCCCTTCCTAGGGATTGAAACTTCCTGAGTACAAAGCAGGAAGAAAGGAGAAGCCCGAGTTTCAATAAACCTAATCCCTTCCTAGGGATTGAAACTTTCATCGAGGAGTAAATGAGTTTCCCTAGATAACGAAGTTTCAATAAACCTAATCCCTTCCTAGGGATTGAAACAACGGTATTTTTGGTTTGAAGCGTTCTTTGAGCGAGTTTCAATAAACCTAATCCCTTCCTAGGGATTGAAACCTCCTGCATTCTTCGGTAATCTTCAACCACATCGGCAACAGTTTCAATAAACCTAATCCCTTCCTAGGGATTGAAACGGGATTAAGAATGCACGAAGCATTAAATCTAACGTGTTTCAATAAACCTAATCCCTTCCTAGGGATTGAAACTTGCATCTTTGATTGAATTAAACATTTTTCAATGTTTCAATAAACCTAATCCCTTCCTAGGGATTGAAACATAGGATTGATTTTCGATTAACTCATCAACAGAATGCGTTTCAATAAACCTAATCCCTTCCTAGGGATTGAAACATGACTATGAGGGAATTTTAGCCATGAGTAAAGAATGTTTCAATAAACCTAATCCCTTCCTAGGGATTGAAACTAATTTAATTAAAGAACAAATTATTTCAGGATTGTTTCAATAAACCTAATCCCTTCCTAGGGATTGAAACTTATCATATTTACATGATGATGAACCATTAATTGTTTCAATAAACCTAATCCCTTCCTAGGGATTGAAACCGAAATTGTATGGTACACACTCGATTGATAGTGAATTTCGGGTTTCAATAAACCTAATCCCTTCCTAGGGATTGAAACAAAGCAAAACTTGGGAACGATTATTCTAAAGTATTGTTTCAATAAACCTAATCCCTTCCTAGGGATTGAAACGTTCTATAAGAATTTTCCCCTGTTTCGTAATAAGACAGTGTTTCAATAAACCTAATCCCTTCCTAGGGATTGAAACGCGCATACATCAAGAAACTGGTCTCGATTGATTTTGTTTCAATAAACCTAATCCCTTCCTAGGGATTGAAACCCAGTCGTCGCAATAATTTCAGCCCCAGAAAAAACATCAGTTTCAATAAACCTAATCCCTTCCTAGGGATTGAAACTGCATATAAAGTCAGTTTTCTGTTATTGCCATTCGTTTCAATAAACCTAATCCCTTCCTAGGGATTGAAACTCCCTTCATCCCATTCAAACTCAAGCATCAGCCTCTACAGTTTCAATAAACCTAATCCCTTCCTAGGGATTGAAACATTAGTGCTGCCATTAGTGGTTGTGGGCAAATTCAGTTTCAATAAACCTAATCCCTTCCTAGGGATTGAAACTCCTTTTGGTATAAAGGAGAGTATAATGAATTCATGTTTCAATAAACCTAATCCCTTCCTAGGGATTGAAACAATGATATGGTCACTAGTATTGGCACTATTACCACGTTTCAATAAACCTAATCCCTTCCTAGGGATTGAAACAAATCACAATATACTACTGGCACAATAGTTAATTCTTCTAAAGAGTTTCAATAAACCTAATCCCTTCCTAGGGATTGAAACAAATCACAATGAATCAGGCAATTGTAAAAGCTAATGTTTCAATAAACCTAATCCCTTCCTAGGGATTGAAACTGGAAAATAATCAATTCCACCAATGATAAACGAAGTTTCAATAAACCTAATCCCTTCCTAGGGATTGAAACTAATTCAATCAAAGACGCTAAACTTGCGATTCAAAAGTTTCAATAAACCTAATCCCTTCCTAGGGATTGAAACTAGCAATTATTTTGTGAGAGAAAAATTGCCACAATAGTTTCAATAAACCTAATCCCTTCCTAGGGATTGAAACTCTACATGAGCCACATTCTCTGTTTTTCCTTTATGGTTTCAATAAACCTAATCCCTTCCTAGGGATTGAAACTTTGTAAACTTCATTAACTTGTCGATCAGTGTATCGTTTCAATAAACCTAATCCCTTCCTAGGGATTGAAACATACTTATAAAACGCATCGTTTATAACACAGTTTCAATAAACCTAATCCCTTCCTAGGGATTGAAACTTCCCATATTTCCCGCAAAAAGACACAAATGTTTGTTTCAATAAACCTAATCCCTTCCTAGGGATTGAAACGATGTGAATCATTTTTATTCCTTAAATCATATTTGAAGTTTCAATAAACCTAATCCCTTCCTAGGGATTGAAACTGGGTATATTTCAGCACCAGCACCTGATGAAAAGTTTCAATAAACCTAATCCCTTCCTAGGGATTGAAACTCTTTTGTGTATATCAATATTTTTTGATATGGCTGGTTTCAATAAACCTAATCCCTTCCTAGGGATTGAAACAAAATTCGGTGTGCTCCTAGTAAAATCTCAACTGCAGTTTCAATAAACCTAATCCCTTCCTAGGGATTGAAACTTGATAATCCCAATTAACAGGGGGATTATAGGAGGGTTTCAATAAACCTAATCCCTTCCTAGGGATTGAAACACTAATTATGACACAAAATAATCAACAGAATAAAAGGTTTCAATAAACCTAATCCCTTCCTAGGGATTGAAACCGCGATGCTGGAACGCCAGACTATACCAATTTTTGGTTTCAATAAACCTAATCCCTTCCTAGGGATTGAAACTAATAAATCATTTAACATTTCTACAGAAACCGCAGGTTTCAATAAACCTAATCCCTTCCTAGGGATTGAAACTAAGATTCTTGTTTTTTTAAATATTCGTCAATCGTTTCAATAAACCTAATCCCTTCCTAGGGATTGAAACTCTTTAGAATCTGAAATTCATGCTACAGATAAAGTGTTTCAATAAACCTAATCCCTTCCTAGGGATTGAAACCTCTGTGTCTGTTGTAATAATGCCATATACTTTTTCCCAGTTTCAATAAACCTAATCCCTTCCTAGGGATTGAAACTGAAATGAATGATTGGTTAGGATTATTGCCTTGGGGTTTCAATAAACCTAATCCCTTCCTAGGGATTGAAACCTTCAACGGGCTTCCCGTGAGCCACAATCGCAAAAAGTTTCAATAAACCTAATCCCTTCCTAGGGATTGAAACTGCGTGGTCGTAAATCCCATTGAAAAGAGCATTTCTCGGTTTCAATAAACCTAATCCCTTCCTAGGGATTGAAACTTAATTTTCCAAACGCCCCGACAATACAATTGTCGTTTCAATAAACCTAATCCCTTCCTAGGGATTGAAACCTTAAAATACTCAAAATTCATACAACGAGGGAAGTGTTTCAATAAACCTAATCCCTTCCTAGGGATTGAAACACAACAGAACAAAATAATGACGGTAGCACCAAAAGTTTCAATAAACCTAATCCCTTCCTAGGGATTGAAACTTAATTATTGATTATTTTTTTCATAAAAATCAATAGTTTCAATAAACCTAATCCCTTCCTAGGGATTGAAACGATTTTTTGTTGGTTCTAAATAAGATAATCTTAAGTTTCAATAAACCTAATCCCTTCCTAGGGATTGAAACCTAATTTTACTTTTGTTTTACCTTCGCTAAGCAGTTTCAATAAACCTAATCCCTTCCTAGGGATTGAAACTTAACATCTTCTAAAAGACCATCATGATAATTTTGTTTCAATAAACCTAATCCCTTCCTAGGGATTGAAACCAAATAATTGTACTAATTGATCTCGATTTGGCTTATGTTTCAATAAACCTAATCCCTTCCTAGGGATTGAAACAATTGGATATCATGGAGCTTGCCGTTTCATGTTTCAATAAACCTAATCCCTTCCTAGGGATTGAAACTACAGGCATTACGCGGAATTCCTCTTTGTTTTCCGCGTTTCAATAAACCTAATCCCTTCCTAGGGATTGAAACAGGCTCATGAGACGCTTTATGTGTACGAGTGGAACAATGTTTCAATAAACCTAATCCCTTCCTAGGGATTGAAACCCTGTTGTTAAATCAGATGACTCATCCGAACAAGGTATTGTTTCAATAAACCTAATCCCTTCCTAGGGATTGAAACTTCAATTGAAATTGTTTTTTTAATTTCAACGGAGATTGCAGGTTTCAATAAACCTAATCCCTTCCTAGGGATTGAAACATTAAGGTGCCCTTCTTTTAATTCGGAGTATAGTAGTTTCAATAAACCTAATCCCTTCCTAGGGATTGAAACTAGGATGAAACCGCAATCTTCGGGTAAGTTGAGATCTTTGGTTTCAATAAACCTAATCCCTTCCTAGGGATTGAAACGTTTTAGATTGCGGTTCGGTGAAGAAAGGTGGTTCGTTTCAATAAACCTAATCCCTTCCTAGGGATTGAAACCAAAGAAGTTGACAAACTTCTAGACCGCTGGGTTCGTTTCAATAAACCTAATCCCTTCCTAGGGATTGAAACAGATAACTATGCTGTCTATCACGAATTGAACTCTAGTTGTTTCAATAAACCTAATCCCTTCCTAGGGATTGAAACCCCAAATCCTCAATTATTATTCCATCGTATTCTTGGTTTCAATAAACCTAATCCCTTCCTAGGGATTGAAACTAAGCAATGATGATGGAGATGGGAAATTTTTAAACAGAGTTTCAATAAACCTAATCCCTTCCTAGGGATTGAAACCCAAACCACATAAGGATGGGATGATTAATGTTGTCATAAGTTTCAATAAACCTAATCCCTTCCTAGGGATTGAAACTTTTTCAATGCTAAATGTCCTGAAGCTCGTCCTCCAAGTTTCAATAAACCTAATCCCTTCCTAGGGATTGAAACTCATAACCGAGCGCAGAAAATAAATCTAACATGATAGTTTCAATAAACCTAATCCCTTCCTAGGGATTGAAACGGGAGATATTTTAGGTTTGATTACATCATATTTAATGAAAAGTTTCAATAAACCTAATCCCTTCCTAGGGATTGAAACATAAAATCAGTTGTGCAATGAGATGGGAAAGATGGTTTCAATAAACCTAATCCCTTCCTAGGGATTGAAACTTGGCTGCTTCCTCATAGGATAAGGAATACCCGATGTTTCAATAAACCTAATCCCTTCCTAGGGATTGAAACACATTGAAAAGATAGCATAAGAAAGAATCTCCTTACTGTTTCAATAAACCTAATCCCTTCCTAGGGATTGAAACAATCTTAACGTAGTGCCCTTCTTCTGTGGTGACGTAATGTTTCAATAAACCTAATCCCTTCCTAGGGATTGAAACTGATGATGTTTTTTTCTTGCTCTGTCATTGGTCTGTTTCAATAAACCTAATCCCTTCCTAGGGATTGAAACTGATTTGCGAATATATATCGAATATTCATCGCTATCAATCTCGTTTCAATAAACCTAATCCCTTCCTAGGGATTGAAACTTTCTTGCATGGGATGTGTTTCCTTTTTGTTTGTTGGTTTCAATAAACCTAATCCCTTCCTAGGGATTGAAACAGATTGAAAGTTACCAGCTACAAGGAATTATTCTGTTGTTTCAATAAACCTAATCCCTTCCTAGGGATTGAAACCTCAGAGGCTACAGTGAGGAATCCGAGTTGCATATCAGTTTCAATAAACCTAATCCCTTCCTAGGGATTGAAACATCACACTACGGCTTAGACATTTTGAAGGCTAAAGCGGGTTTCAATAAACCTAATCCCTTCCTAGGGATTGAAACTTCTTGGCCTTCTACCTCTATGCCTAGGTAGCAGTTTCAATAAACCTAATCCCTTCCTAGGGATTGAAACAACTCTGAATAGAGCTTTGGAGACCCTTTACGAGGGTACCAGTGTTTCAATAAACCTAATCCCTTCCTAGGGATTGAAACTTCTGCACGGTCAATGCGTGGGCGGGGTGACCCAAGTTTCAATAAACCTAATCCCTTCCTAGGGATTGAAACGCCCAATCCTTATTGTAATGTGTAGGGAAGAATTGTTTCAATAAACCTAATCCCTTCCTAGGGATTGAAACTGTAGGAGAAAAGAAAAAAGCCCGACTCGTTAAAGCGTTTCAATAAACCTAATCCCTTCCTAGGGATTGAAACTAAAATCCTATATAGAATTAAAACTTCTATCTTAATTGTTTCAATAAACCTAATCCCTTCCTAGGGATTGAAACCCATTTATTGTGAGGGTTTCTTCGTTCCTCCAGATAGCCGAGTTTCAATAAACCTAATCCCTTCCTAGGGATTGAAACTGTGGTATATGTTTCTTTGAGCGCGATCGTTTAATCCCTAGTTTCAATAAACCTAATCCCTTCCTAGGGATTGAAACTCATATTGGAGGCGCACCTTATACGCATCCCCAGGTTTCAATAAACCTAATCCCTTCCTAGGGATTGAAACACAAGGGAATTAGCACCCACAGCACCCGCCGAACAGTTTCAATAAACCTAATCCCTTCCTAGGGATTGAAACATCTGGGATTCCCTCCACATCAACTCCTAAATCTGTTTCAATAAACCTAATCCCTTCCTAGGGATTGAAACAACAGGTGATGACGGTAGCGCGATCGCGCATCTCTTAAATCCTACATTATCCAAACTGGTAAGCCATATTGATAGGAAGTTTAAGGGAAGAATCGTTAGTAAAAGTATAGTAATCCCCTCGTAAATTCACATTACAAATCAAACTCACAGGTGGCATATTGACGACATCGTAGCTAATTACCTGATTGGTAAACATGACATCGAGTGGGTTGAGAGGATGAGGATAAGTAAAGGTTTGATTGCTGTATTTTTTAGCAACAGATAATTCTTCTAAAAAGAGTTCTGCTTTACTCATCCATTTTCCTAAACGAATAAACTTGGGAAGTCGCCATTGCCATTTTTGAGAAGTGGTTTCCTTTTGCAAAGATTGTTCAGAAATGATGTAGCATTCAAAAATACTTTCAGGTGTAATTTCTTTGGTGCGTCCATAGCTGGGGATATTTTTCTGCGTCTTTTGCATTTCCACATGATAGCGGTTATCAGCATATTTCCAAGTATTTAACACCGTGGCGTGAGAAACGGGATAAGCAGGAGTGACATAAATTTCTTGTTGATTTAAGGGGGTAAGATGTTGTTCATATTGCGGAATTTGTTCTGAACAAAAGTAACGATAACTTTCTTCTTTGGAAACGGTTGTTCCGTAAGTTTCACTATCTACAAAGCCTAAAGCATAAGTGAGGGCATAATTATGTAAAATGGGTTCGGTTTCGTAGAGTCGTCCGAGTTCTCTAGTGGCAAAATAGAGGCTGTCTTGGAGTTCAATTTGACAGCGATAGATGTGGGTCATGATTCTACCTTGATTCAAAATGAATTGATAATTTTGTAAGGACAAATTGTGATTTGCCCCTACATTTTGTTTACTGGTTATGATTTCTTGGCAGAAGATTTACTCTTTTTCCCAATATGTTTTTCGGCGTAGGTTTTCGCTTCTGCGTCTGCTTGTTGGAGGATAGACATAATCCCTTCTGCGGTTTTTGTGAGGGCTTTTACTTCTTTCAATAGGGGGGTAAATTGCTCACCAATAAAATCGGTATGGACAATAAATTCATCTTCCATCAGGGCTTGAATTGCGTTAGTTGCTTCGTCACAAATTGTTTTTTCTTCGAGCGGATCAAGAGAGTTTAAAACCTCTTCAGGAAGGCGATCATAAATCGCTTGTGTCCAGCGCAAATTACTAACAATTTCACCATCTGCAAAAACAACCCCTAACAGTTCATTTCTCACTCGTCCTGTGCGCGTGGTTTGTGCGCCATAATGACGGGTACGGAGGATGTTATTGAACACATAAAGAAAACTCGCTTCAGTGGGGTCTTTTAGGGTGACAATGCTGGGGAAAAAGACTTGCGGACGAATATGATCTTGTTGGTTGATGCGACTGGTCACTTCTCCTGGTTTAGATCCAGGTTCTCCTTTTGAGGACATGGTACCGTTTTCATAAGGGGCGTTGAGGGTAAAGGTTTCATGAGATTGATCAAAGGGAGTGATGGAATAAGCGGTATCCACAACCACTTTTGATTTCTCTGAACCAGAATCACCAATAGCGAAACCATAGATAATACAGTCGGGGTTATCCATTCCAAAATTGACATTATATTCACATTCTTCGGCGGTGATGAGGTTATACTGACGGAGAAGTTCTCTTCCCACAAGACGTTCTGGGGTAGATTGTTTCCGTTTAAAAAGAGAAAGACGACTGATCGGGTTTGGGTTATTAATTCCAGCGCGAACACGGGCTTTATTTAGTTCGCCATCAGTTTGGAAAAGAGGATAAGATTCGGTGATGCGAAGGGTGAGAAAGTGGACGTATTTTCCCATGGGTTTATAGGGAATTTCGGTGTGGAAGTGTTTAGTAGAGTTGATCGTTTTTAGTAAAGACATGGGTTCTCCTTTTTGTTATTTGTTATTCGTTATTTGGGGAACAGGAAACAGGGAATAAGCAATTGGTAACTGGTAACTGGTAACTGGTAACTGGTCACTGGTCACTGGTCACTGTTTTCTTTGTCTTGTTCCAGGCGATACAGAAATTCACAGGTATCTTTGAGAAGGTTTAATTGTCGTCCTGCAAGACGGGCGCGATCGCGCGAGAAACTCTTTTCAAAGACTTCTTCCACAAAATAACGGGCGAAGTCTAAAACCGCTTGACGTTCCTTTTCTCGTTGAGAAATTACCCAGCGTCCCTCTGCGGTGGAAGCGCGAACTCTGTCCATTAACTTGTTCACTTCTGCTGCGACAACTGCGACTAAAGTTTCTCCTGTGAAGACACTGTTATCTGCTTTCAAGATTGTGTCTGAAGCAACTTCTATGGGTTTCAAGATGGCGTTGGCTTTCGGGTTATACATTTTATTGGCGCGATAGAAACGACGAAACAGTCGCGTTAGTTCTTTGGGATGATTCATGGGTGATTTGGTATCATTCACAGTGAGTTTCTCCGATTGATATGTGACATAAGGATCAAAACAAGGATAAAGGTGGTAAGTGTAAAGACGAATCCTCGCTAGACTAGGACTTTCTACGTCTTTCCCCCGTGTCCATCGTTTGAGGTAAGAAAAGACATAGAGAGGACTGGTTTCTAAGTCGGTGGCGAGTTCGCTGAGTTTTCCCCAGTTGGGGGTATAGCCTGATTTACTGCGTTTCGGGTTAACATCGAGATGAATGGTGTAAGCTGCGGTGAGGGCGTTTAAGGGAGAGGGATGATTGTCCCAACCGTTTACAATGGCATCAAGGCGAACGCGATCGCGCTTTGTCAGAACTCTTAACGCTTGCGGAGGACTGTCTAAAAACACAGTTTCTTCAAACTCCGCGCCATCGGTATAAGGGGGAATGGGAGATTCCGAAACAACAGTTTTTACGTCTAAAATAAGAGGGAAGGTGAACGCTAACCAGGCTGGCATTACCCAAGATTCGGTATCGGTGGGATCGCGTCCTGGGGGAAGGGCGATAAAGTAGAAGGTTAGGGGTTTATCATCGGGATAGGACAGTTTGAAGGTACGGTCTTTTTCTGTGTCTAAGGTTTCGTCAATGAGGAAACTATCGACATTTTGATAGGAAGCGCGATCAAAGTTTGCTTTCAAATCATCATCAATGAAATGTTTACGGATAGTGGTATCAAAGCGGGTTTGGGCGATATTGGTGTAGGCTTTTTGGAGGAAGTTATTCGTCTCAGGGGTAAAGTAATAAGTGGGATAGAAATAGAGATAGCGATACTTTCCATCCTCAAACCGTTTCCCCACCGCTTGCGTTTGGTTCATCAAGATTTGTCGTAACATCATCTCTGTCCCTGCAATACTGGAGATATTGCGTTTCGCGTTCGATCCGCCTAACATTTGTTTATTGGTGTAAACTTGTGGCGTGAATAAGACAGCAGACTCCATCTGTTCACTGACAGAATAGGGAGAATGCGAGATGGAACAAATCAGTTGACGACCGCGCCCAGATTTTTTAGCCTTGTTGTAATGGTCTAACTCTTGGCGAAAGATATCCGTTTCAGAAACAGTCGTTTCTTGCGGTAACATCACCACCCGACTTACCCAGTCACGAACATCATCCCACCCGTCTGGAATCTGATATTGTTCCACAATGGGTTTAATCTGTTTATGAACAAAGTTAATCAGCGTTTCCCCAATGTCTCGGATATCTTCTGGAGCAATGCCTGGGTTATGCTGGATGTATCGGGAGGCGAGATAATACCAATCATAGGGAACACCACCTGTATTTCCTTTGCGTTTGTGTTCTTTCAGGGTTTCGTTAATGCGTTGAATTTCTCGAATTACAGGGATATCTGTTTCTAGTTCCCAAAATTTAGCAATTTCTAGGATTAAATTAAGGTCTGGCGGTTTCGGAAGCGTCTTATCTTGCTTACAAGCCGTTTTAATATGATCAAGCGTTTCTCCCCAAATCTTGCGAGTGATGACATCCCCAAACTCTGCGAGTTGGTCAATGCGAATATCATCTTCAAACTGAAAGTTATAATCTGAAGAAAGAATCCCTTGCTGTTGATAGCTGACAAGGTTATCACTTCGCTTTTTCGCTGATGATGCTTTTCCATCTCTGAGGATGCGTAAAGTTGCATCAAGGGCGACTTCCATCAAGGCTTTTTCATCGAAGAAGAGATCATAATATTCGGCGTATTTCATCCCTTTTCCGTCTCTCCCAAACCCTGTTTGTTTTGCTTGGAGTTGACTGCGACAGAGAGATTTAATCGTTTCTACGACACGCTGCGGTAAGGTTTCAGGGGAAATAGAAGGCGTTTCTCGTTCGCATAAATAAATCACCCCTGTGGGAAGATAAAGTAAGGGTTCATAACCTGCTTCTGTGTGTGCTTCCATGACTGCATTGTTGACGACATTGGTTAAAACGCCTCGGTTTTCTGCGATGCTGTGATAGGTGAGGTTTAACTGTCCGTCGCTGAGGGTGTGTAAAATGTCGGTTAAGGATTGTTTGGTCGCATCTTGGGGATGTTTGATGATAGATGCAAATCGATCGCCGAGACAGGTAAGATCAGATAAACACTCAATCGTTTGGTCGCGCAGTTCAGGCTGTAAATTATTCTCAGATAAGTTCAGATTGGTGTCATTGCGTCGCTGGGTATTGTAAGCAATGTATAGTAAATCATCGCGATAGGTTTCCCACTGCTGGGGAGAGTCGGGAAACAGGAATTGATCTAACCCTAATGTAGGAACTAAGATGTTAAAGATTTCTCGATGTTGCGCGATCGCGCAGTCTTTACGAATATCTTGTTCAATGTCTGCTTGAATGCGTTTATAGTCTTCTGGTATTTCAGGGAATAAACGATAGTCAAACTTTTCAAAATCATGGAGAATCAGAGAAGCAATTCCGATCCTTCTTTCAGTTTCTTTGACATATCGTTTTGTGTTTGTGTTTAACTTAGCGAGTCGTTTCTGAATCAAGTTAGCAGGGAATAAGCCATTGAGTAAATGTGTATTTAAAGACTGATCAGCAGCGTTATCCCGACGAACTCTTTTCTTTCCTTGTGCTAAACGTTTCGCGTCGATTTGTTCAAAAAAGTTTCCGCCTTTAGCTGTTACACCGATTGCATACTGGAGAAGATTGGGTAAGACATATTCGCTAAAATCAATCATAACGCGATCGTCTGGATTTTGTTGCGCGATCGCGCTTTGTAGCAGTTTTAGCGTCAATAGCTTTGGGGAAGAATCTTCAGAGACTTCTGTTTCTTCCTCATCCGATAAACCTAAATATTCTAGGGAACTAGAATCGAGATCAAGTTCTAATTCTTCATCAAATAAATTTAATTGTGAATCTTGATTAGTCATTTTCTTCCTCTAATTGATCAATATAATCGAGAATTTCGCGCATATAAACGGGATAGTATTTTAAGCACTTCTCAATCGCTAAAAAGACTTGATAATTTTCAATATCTAGATACAAATGAACTAAGATATTTCTCATTCCTGCTGCATTGGCTAAGGTTTTCCCTGTTTCTTTTGTTAAGATATCGTGCGCGATCGCGTTTAGAAAATACTCTTTATTTGTCAACTCATGCTTGCTGGTAATCAATCCTAATTTTGCAAACAAATACTTGTTAATATCTAAGGCTGCTTCCGTACAAAGTTGCACCAGTCTTTCAGTGACCAGTTGAGTATCAAAATTATTCTGATACTCTTCAAATGTCAACGACTCAAACTGCTTAAGACGCTGAAGATACTTCCGAATCGCTTGTAACCGTGCTAAGATAACTTCTGGTTCGATCTGACTCATGCGTTTTGTAAGAACTCTTCAATTTCTCGTCGCATCACTTGACGCAGGGATTTTAATTCTTCTTGATTCATGAAATTTTCAGTCTTAAACTGTTCAAAGAGTCCAGTTTCCTGTTCATAGATTAATTGACCATCACGGGCGACATAATGAGCAATTAACGGAGAACAGTGGTTGAGATTAATCACATCGATCGCGTCACTAGAAATCTCAAACGCATTTGCTAAAACATCATAAATTTTCAACCAATTCCAACCTTTCAACTGTTCTTTTTCTAACTTTTCATCATAGAGTACAGCAAAATCCCAATCGCTCTTTTTATGGGCTTCTCCTCTCCCTCTAGAACCAAAAATAACTAGCATTTTCAGATAAGTAACTTGCGGAATAAATGGAGAAAATTGTTTTGATAAGTGATTCATATTTTCTACTTCTTTATATCTTTGTGGTTTTTCTGAATTTTGTCAGGTGGGCGAGGCAACCCCTACGATCTTGCTGATGAATTATTCATTGGCTTGAACTTGCAGAAAGTAACTGAGGAAAAGAAGTGGGAAGCAAAGAATCAAGAATTTGCTTATGGTTTCAGTATGGAAGAAAAGAGACTGAACTAGCCAAACTTGGGAGTTCGAGACTACCTATTTCTGTGCTTAATACTGATAGCTTTTCTAGTGCTTCCCAACTTCTTACAATTACCTAAGCAGGTAGGATGAATTAAGCGAAAAATTAATTTTATGCAATCGCCCTTCTGGTAGAGTTTCCGCAAATTAGGTTTAACGTTTAATTAGAATGATCTACCTACTGGGTGTGTTAACTAAGATGAAACTACACTTGCAGATTTTGATTTATAGGAAACTTTCAGAGATTTAAAATAAGAGGGTGACAAGCGATATTCAAACTGGTTATGACCAACTTGGCGCTTTTCAATGGGATAACCTTTATTTCGTCCTTCATGAATGGTGTGACCAAATCGCCAAGTAATTTTACTCAGTTCTTTACTGGTATGCCATTCTCCATCTCCAAGAAGGTTCAGTAACTTCTGAAGGTTTGTTTCGCGTTTCATCGGGGTTATACCTCCTTAATAACTGTGAATAGATTAACTCTAGTTTGTGCGATATCTGATCGTCAACTGTTTTTGGCAATAAATTAAGCCTTAGAACTATTCAACGCTCTAGAATTATTCAACATTCTAAATTCGTGATAGACTTTTGCTAATGGCTTTAGTAATTTTCTCTAATCCCTTCTGAGGGATTGAAAAGAATAGTTCTGTGGCTACTGCTGGTAGCTGTTCCTTTTCAACTAAAGCCAAATCCCTATGAGGGATAGCAATTAAGCGATCCATGATTCTCCTCCTTGTGTTTGTAAGCGAAACGCAAGGGTATCCACCAGTAAAGCTGACTGACCCAGCGCGATCGCGTAAGGAGAGGTAGAATCATGTAAACTGGTCTCATCACTGATGGGATACAGTTGAAAGTGCATGGGTAACTGGAGACGTTGACGCACTTCTGTTACAGGACGCGGTAAGATATAGCAGACTAACGGCTGTTGTCTTAACCGTCGATTGAGTTGTACAATCCAAGGGTTATCAGGTTGCCAGACAGAGATTCGTGTTAAAACTTGCACTTGCCACGCATCGGCTTTGGTTTTTAAGTTTCCCCCATAAGTAAACCGCCAGTTGAGACGTTCTTCGCGATACCCTCTTAATTTCAAAAACGCGATACAATGCTTAAAGCGTCCTTTGGGAATCGGCTGTTGTAAGCGCTGACTGGTTTCTTGCAGCGATCGCGCAAATCCTGCTTCTGTCCACATCTCCACGTCTAAGTTGCTGAGAATCCCTGGTAAGTCGTAGGTCTTAAATCGTTCGGTTTCTAGCGTTTCTGTAAGGTCATACAAGCCACATTGCAACGGACTTGATCCCCGAAACTTGATCGCTTCTTCCGCGATGGGATTATTCTTCTTTCCCGACTGTTCTTCCCATTGTTTCTTCCAAGCATACATACGACCATTAACTTTTTTCAGGCTAATATCAAACACTTGTTCACAGTCTTGTTGTAGCTTTTGACAACTATCAGGATAGTTTCTAACAATATTGGGATGTTTTAAGTCGTAGTACAACTTAACGGACTGGACTGCACCCCAACGTTTGTAGTATCCTTGAAAATTATTAATCTGGCGATAATTCTCTCGAATGGCTTCATTAAACTGAGGACGGTCGTAACGCTGGTTAACCTGTAGCGGTGGCGATGTCGTTTCAAACAATCGTTCGACTAAGAATTTCGGAACAAGCGCATAAGCAGTAAACTGATCAAAAGGGATCGTTTCTCCATTACGCTGAAAAGAGTCATGACGACCCAGACGACCTAAACGTTGAATAAAGTTTCCCGCATCCGACGATTCAAAGATAAGGAAATTAATTTTAAAATCAACGCCAATATCAATGGTACTCGTCCCAAAAACTAAATCGGTTTCTAGGGAAGCAAGTTTCGTTTGTTGACCCGATAATCCTGTATTTTCGCCAACCGTTAAACCATAGGGATGAAATAATTCCTGAAAGATGGGAACAAGTCGTTTCACCGCAGCGATCGAGTTAAGAATAATCGCACCTTTCAAGAGGCTTCTTTCCCCCCCTTTCCAAGGGGGGTTAGGGGGGATTCTTTCCCCTTTCAAAGGGGGGCTAGGGGGGATAATAAATCGATCAAGGATCAACTCTTTATTTTCTTTCAACCAAGTTTCCGACGCACTAAACGCAGACTCAAGGGGAATAAACTCTAAAGAAATCTCTCTAGAAACTTGTCGCCAGTGTTGACTGTGTAATTTTTCGCTTTCTGCTTTCGTTGTTGGAAACTGATATTTCTTCGCTTGAATCGGATCAATGTGTTGATAAGTAAACTGGGCTTTTTCTAATTTTTCAATCAGTTGTTCATCTGGCGTTGCGGAGAGAAACAGAAATTTTTTATTCCGATTTGTACGGCGGATCAATAACATGGTATTAATTATGCTGGCGATTTGTGGCGCGGAGAAAACATGAAACTCATCAAAAATAAAGAAGTCAAAGTTTTTATCAATACGATTCCACAATTTATCAGGATTATCGTAAGGAGATAGGTAGGCGTTTCTGTGAAGATAATGAAGCAGATCAGGATTGGTAATTAATATGTCTGAATTTTTACTTCTAGATTCGATCGCGCTGGCTTTTTTAAGATTCTCTTGTTCTGCATAGAGTTCTAATTCTGCACTACTGAGACGATTCACTCTCGGTTCTAATTCGGGCTGAAACAAGTTAATATAGTTTTGGATTTGAATTTCTTGATCACGGGCTAATTCATTGGTTGGATAAAGCGCAATTGCATTTTTCTCATCTTGTAATGTGGATAAAAAAGCAGCTAAACTTTTGCCATCACCCGTCATAGCAGTGTTAATGATAACATCAATTTCAGGATTTCGGAGTGCATTTAAGGTTTCCAATTGATGCCAGACTAAATTCCAATTCTGTGGTAACTTAACCGTATTAGGTATTTCTGTAACAGGAGAAGAGTAAATGGGGTTCAGTATTATGTGATAAGGCTGAGGACTCATGATAATTCTAATTCTGAGAGGATTTGATTAATTTTTTGCTTGAGATTAGGTATTTCTTCTTGTGTAATCTTTCATAATTTTATAGCTTCCTTTAACACTCGATCTTTAATACGTTCCTTAAGTCCAGTTACTGTAACTACATCAACTTTTTTTCCCAGTAAATCCTCTAAATCATGAATCAGACGAACAGGAAACCAAGGACTGAAGTTTTTACCTAAATCAACTAACAAGAAGTTCGAGAGAGTGTTCATTGGCGGTAATTTTGTTATTCATCATTGTTACCCAAGATGTTCTATTATCTGGATACTACTTTAGGAGAAAGCTAACGGGATTATTCTATCCGTAAACTAAGCATAGTTTGATCTTAATCCTCCACTATGGAGAATGTCAATCAAATATACAGTAATTTTATCCGTATTTTATGACTCGTAAAGGTCAATCAATTACACTATCGGTATCAGACGCAGAAAAGCAGCAGTTACAGGCATTAGCAGAAACCTTTAACTGTAAATGGGGCGATAAACCCAATATTTCCCGATTAATTAGCGCGATCGCGCAGAATCAACTGCAAATTCTCTATAACACTAATTGGTCACAAGAGCGGATCACAGCCCTGAATGCAGCCCGCAAAGCCCTCATCGATCAAGGCGAAATTGCGAAAGCCCAAGAAATTGCCAGTCTTTTAGTAGCTCGTAGTGAACTTTCTAATCCCATACGGGCGGAAATTGAGCAGTTTCTAGCCCGACCCCAGCCCACTTGGCGCAAGAAGATTGAGGAGTTCATTGAGCAACAACAACCGTTTCGCTTGACATATCAAGATGCACAGGAACGTCTGTTAACTTTTAATATTTTATACGGACAAATAATACATATCGAAAAGCGGGACTATTTAGTTGGCTACTGTCAAGAGTCGGAACACAGTAATGAAATTGAACCCTTACGTCATAACTTGAGCTTACGATTTGATCGCGTTGATGAAGCAGGGGTTAGCGCCATTAATCAGCCTTGGGCGCAAGATTTAGCAAGGGTTTCTGTAACGTTCGAGTTATATGGACAACTGGCGTTTCGATACGAAGCAAAAGAGAATGATGTCTTTATTGGCGAGTTAGAAGGGGAATCACGGCGTGTAGTGCGGAAAATTTTTAGTACCTTTTGGTTTTTCCGTGAGATTGCTCAATACTGGGAACAGTGTGAAGTCATTGAACCGCAAAGTGTGCGCGATCGCGTGGTGGAAAAAATCAGACAACTGACCCAACTCTATGATGTCTAAACCGCACAAAAAAAAGCCCCCTCCAAGAGAGGGCTCATCAGTTACCAAATGAGAGGAGTTAACTGTTAATATCTGGTGCTTCCATTGCAACAGGCATCGGTTCACCCGCAGCTAAGTCATAAGGGAAGTTGTGAGCGTTCATTTCGTGGGTCACTTCTAAGCCAATGTTGGCGCGATTGAGAATATCTGCCCAAGTGTTAATGACGCGACCTTGGCTATCTAAAACAGATTGGTTAAAGTTAAAGCCATTCAGATTAAACGCCATTGTTCCCACAGCAAGGGCTGCAAACCAAATGCCGATTACGGGCCAAGCAGCAATGAAGAAGTGAATACTACGGCTATTGTGGAAACCAGAACCACGGAATAAGACACGACCCAGATAACCTTCATGTCCAGCTAAGAGGTTATAAGTGGCTTCTTGTTGTCCAAACTTGTAACCGCTATTTTGGCTTTCTAGTTCGGTCGTTTCGCGAATAATGCTAGAGGTGACAAGAGAACCGTGTAAAGAACTTAAAAACGCACCGCCAAAGACACCAGCAACAGCCAGCATATGGAAGGGGTGCATGAGGATATTATGCTCAGCTTGGAAGTTGAACATGAAATTAAATGTTCCCGAAATTCCTAAAGGCATTCCTTCAGAGAAGCTACCTTGTCCAATGGGATAAATCAAGAAAACGGCGGTGGCTGCTGCAACCGGTGCGGAGAAAGCAACCGAAATCCAAGGGCGCATTCCCAGACGATAACTTAATTCCCAAAGTCGTCCTAAATAAGCCCAAACGCCAATGAGAAAGTGAAAGATAATCAGTTGGTAAGGACCGCCGTTATAGAGCCATTCACTGACCGAAGAGGCTTCCCATAAGGGATAAAAGTGAAGTCCGATCGCTGCTGAAGTGGGAACAACACCTGCCGTAATCAGATTATTGCCATCAAGTAATGATCCAATCACGGGCTCTCTGATGCCTAAAAGATCCACTGGTGGCGCAGCAACAAACGCGATCGCAAAAACAATACTGGCGGTTAACAGCGTTGGAATCATTAATAAGCCAAACCAGCCAATATAAATACGATTATTTGTGCTCGTGACCCAATTACAGAACTTCTCCCATAATTGTCCCGTTCTCAACTCACGAGTCGGTTGCTGGATAAAATTAGTCATAAGTCCTATACCTCCTTACGCTCTCATGTAAGGTACAGTTTCATTATAACTTACATGACCATGTAGTTGAATAAAGAATTGACAAAATTTCCTAATTTTCCTAAATTTATGTAAATTCTAGGCGATCTGTATTCCTTGAATATGCTTAAGGTGCTCCTCAGTATTGATTTCTCTGATAAAGTTATGTCTGTGTAGCTTAAAACTTCTAGAGGAAAAAGTCTATGAATTGGCACAAACTACGACAACTTCTCATTGTATTTATTGCTGGTATTTTCTTTTTTGTCACCACCGCTTGCAGCGCTCCTTCTGTTAGCGAAACTCCAGACAATGAGCAAGCCCCAGATGTTCCTGCTGAGTTAAGTCCAGAAGGAGAAAGTGAAACCACTGAAGAATCTGCTGCTATGGAAGAAGAAGCGGTAGAAGAAGAATCTGCTGCTGCTGAAGAGGAAATGGTAGAAGAAGAATCTGCTGCTGCTGAAGAGGAAATGGTAGAAGAAGAATCTGCTGCTGCTGAAGAGGAAATGGTAGAAGAAGAATCTGCTGCTGCTGAAGAAGAAGCGGTAGAAGAAGAATCTGCTGCTGCTGAAGAGGAAGCGGTAGAAGAAGAATCTGCTACTGCTGAAGAGGAAATGGTAGAAGAAGAATCTGCTACTGCTGAAGAGGAAGCGGTAGAAGAAGAATCTGCTACTGCTGAAGAGGAAATGGTAGAAGAAGAATCTGCTACTGCTGAAGAGGAAATGGTAGAAGAAGAATCTGCTACTGCTGAAGAGGAAGAAACTCAAGATGCAGCTAGCATCAGTCACCTAATTCATGTTTAGGGATTTAAGTTGCGTTATTTAATTGAGAGGTTGTAAATTTTTATGGTTAAAACAGCTTCAACCATGTTGGACTTGGGGACAAAAGCCCCAGACTTTAGCTTACCCGATACAGTTTCTGGAAAAACGATTTCTCTGGATACCTTTGCCGAGAAAAAAGGCTTGTTGGTGATGTTTATTTGTCAGCATTGTCCTTTTGTCAAGCATATTCAGTCTGAGTTAGCCCGTATCGGTAAGGATTATATGGAACAAGGACTGGGTATTATTGCCATTAGTGCGAATAGTGTTGAAACCCATCCTGATGATGCACCAGAAAACCTAAAAGCAATGGCGGAAGCAGAGGGATTTAATTTTCCCTTCTGTTATGACGAAACCCAAGAAGTCGCTAAGGCTTATACCGCAGCTTGTACTCCAGACTTTTTCCTGTTTGACAGCGATCGCGCACTCGTTTATCGCGGACAGCTTGACGACAGTCGTCCTGGTAATGATAAACCCGTTAACGGCAAAGATCTACGGGCTGCGATTGAAAAAGTTTTGGCAGATGAACCGATAAGCCCAGAACAACAGCCTAGTATCGGCTGCAATATCAAATGGAAACCAGGGAATGAACCCCCCTATTTTCAAAGCTAAATGATATAGCAGCAACCAGTGACCAGTAACCACTCAAGGATGGCTGGTCACTGTTAGTCTTTAAAAGATATTGTCTAAATCCAGTGCTTGTGACCCTCCTTCTTGGAGTTTCTGGAGTAATTTACTTAACTGCGACCAAACTAAACGCCCCGTTAAAGCACTTAAAGGAAGCGCGATCGCGCTGGAAATTGCCCAATTATTAATAACAATTTGTAAGCCACCGCCTAAAAAGGCAAAAACTCCGCCACAAATCCCTAAAAAGGGAACAAATAGGGCTAAGGTTTGTACCGATTGGACTTGAGTTTGAGATTGATCCGACCCGTACCATTCTTGAACATTTTGTTTTAAGACTTTTTCAAAAGCACTCCCGCAACTAACACTAATGAGAATGCCAAATAGGAGAAGTAAATAGGGGGGTTCAGCAAAAAGAGCAGAATACATTGTTTATAGGTTATTTGTTATTTGTTATTTGTTCTTCGTGAGAGTAAGAACTTTTGTTTCAAGGACGAATCGCTTTCAGGGCTGCGACTTCTTCCAGTGAGAGTTCTCGCAAACTACTTAAAGCAACATCAAATAATTTAGCAGGTTTTAGATCTTCTTTCACTAAATTCCAAAGCCGTTGCACTTGTTCAGTTTGCAGTTGTTCATCTTCAGTTAAGGCGAGTAACAGTTGTCTGCGTAGATAGTTTCCTTCCTCAGAAAGCAGATATTGTAAGCCTAAACGGGCGGTAGGGAGTAAGTCGAAATTTTCATCATTGGTTCGCGCGATCGCGATCATATTTTCTAACCGTTGCCATTGGAATTTCCCATCTTTAAATAAGACTTCAATTAACCGCCGACGCATTTCTGGAGACTCTCCTCGCAGCAGGCGTTGAGCAACATAAGGATAAGCAACCTCTACAATTTTAAAGTCTGGATCAAGGGTTAATGCGAGTCCTTCTTGAGTAATTAAAGAGCGAATAATTAAAGCAAACTTGGCAGGAACTCGGAACGGATATTCATACATTAATTCCGAGAATTGATCGGTAATCGTTTTGAAATTAAAGTTTTTAACACTTTCCCCCATTGCATTCCCTAAAACCTGTTCTAAAGCAGGTAAAATGGGTTCAATTTCTGTATCAGGAGCAAGAAAACCTAAAAAGATAAAATCTTCCGCTAGGCGTTCATAATCTTTATTTAACAAGTGAACAACGGAACTGGCGATGGTTTCTTTGGTTTGCTCTTCTAACTGATCCATCATGCCAAAATCAATATAAGCCATGCGTCCATCTGGCATCGCAAATAAGTTTCCAGGGTGAGGATCGGCGTGGAAGAAACCGTGTTCTAATAATTGTCTGAGTCCCGCGACAACGCCGATTTCTACTAAATCATTTTCTTCTAAATTAGCTGCTTGAATTTTACTGGTATCGGTTAATTTAAACCCATTAATCCATTCCAAGGTGAGAACACAATAGCTGGTATAGTCCCAATAAATTTTAGGAACTTTAACACTAGATTCATTTTGAAAATTTAGGGCAAATTTCTCAGCATTTTGCCCTTCGTTAATATAATCAATTTCTTCAAATAATTTTGTTCCAAACTCATCTATAATTAAAGTTAAATCATGTCCTAAATTAAGAGGGAGGAAGGATTTAATTTTACTCAAGCCCCAACGCATGATGTATAAATCAAGGGTGAGAATCGGCTCTAAATTCGGACGTTGCACTTTCACCGCTACTTCTTCCCCAGAATAGAGGACAGCCCGATAAACTTGTCCTAGACTAGCAGCAGCAATCGGTTGCGGGGAAATTTCCCGATAGACCTGTTTAATGGGACGTTGTAACTCTTGTTCAATAATTTGGAACGCGATCGCGCTATCAAAAGGAGGAAGCTGATCTTGTAACTTGGTTAACTCTTCAAGAAAGTCTTTCCGTACCAAATCAGGACGAGTGGATAACGCCTGTCCCACTTTAATATAAGTCGGACCGAGATGGGTTAATAATTCTCGTAACTCTCGCGCTCGTTTATACTTATTTTTTTCTTCAACCTTGCGCCATTGATCCAGCTTTAAACGAAGGAAAAACCCGCCTAAAACCCAAACAAGGACTAAAAGTCGTCGCATAACCAGAAAAGGAGATTGACGGTATTCTTGCGCGATCCTTTCTGCGTCGTAACGCGGTCTGGTTTGTTTTTGCATAAATTTCATTGTTAAATTTTACTACACCGCCGAGGGCGTGTCATTGCCGTTTAGATGAATCTAGATTATTAAACTGCAAGATATCTTAATATTTCTATCATCGCAAAGTTAGCGATTGATTGCAACTGATATTCAATCCCCCCGATGCCAAGCCGGGTCGTTTCATGCTTTTGAAATCAACTCGCCTGTGGGGAGATGGGGAGATCGGGGGGTGGGAGAGATTTCATGACTTTTTTTCTGATTCATTAGTCAAAAAGTCAGAAAAAAGCATCGATTCAACCCCTCAAAACGCTTTCAGGACTTGTCCTGTCAATTTAAGGGGGAGAATGAAGCAGCCCTGCCCGATGCCAAGGCACCGGGGAGAACCACTTGGGGAAAAGCAAGGATGCTAACCGATTAACCGACTGCTTTCACACATTGTTCAACCAGTGCTTTCACGCTGTCCACATCTTTCCAGCCTAAGATTTCGGTTTCTTTCTTCTCTAGACGTTTGTAAGTGCCAAAAAATTCAGAAATTTCGTCTAAACGATGAGGTGCAATCTGTTGCAGAGAGGACACTTCTTGGAAGCGGGGATCTTTGTCAGGAACACAAAGCAGTTTTTCATCGCGATCGCCATCATCAATCATTTCTAACATTCCAATGGGACGGGCGGTAATGACACAACCTGGGAAAGTGGGTTGATCCATGATGACAATGCCATCAAGGGGATCGCCATCATCCGCCAGTGTATTGGGAATGAATCCGTAATCATAGGGATATTGAACCGAAGAATAGAGAACGCGATCGAGCGCGAAGGCATTTAAGTCTTTATCAAATTCGTATTTATTTTTACTACCACCAGGAATTTCAATCAGAATATTAACTAAACCGGGTTTGGGTTGCGCGGGAATTTTTGCTAAATCCAAGGGTTTTCTCCTCAAATAATGACAACTATGCTTTCAGCAGGGATAGAAAACTACCCCTACCAAGGGTTTAATCTTACCGTGGCTGTTGACCAAAATTTAACAGGAATCGGCTAATAACCAAAAGCCAGTATCAGTCATTCCTGAGTTATCGGGTTGGATGAGAAGAAAGTGCAGTCCGTTGCTGTTTTGTTTCCGTTGTTGAAATTTTTCTGCAGCTTTTGCCACTTCTGGATCTTCAAAAGTAATAATCACCCAGCGATCGCGCAACCCTGCTTCTAAGACTAACCCCCCAGACTCACCAACGGCGGTCGGAATATATTCAATCGCCATCGGTTCGGTCTCAGCAAACCATTGTGCTAGTTGCCAAGACTGTCGCCCACCATAGATAATAATTCCTGGAATGAGAGTGGTTGACCCCAGATTCAGTTGAAAGGGACTTAATTCTGGCGGAATTTCCCGAAACGGAATCGGACGTTCGGGGAGGCGATATTCAATTTCCTCAGCATTGAGACTGGCAAATTGCCATTGTTCTCCCCAAATTTCTTCTGGTAAGGGCTGTGGTGGCGGAGATTCCACTTTAACTCTTTCTTCCCCACCGCGATCGCGCAAGACTTGTCTTAAAAAGGGGGTATGTCGCGTTCCTTCCACACTAATTTCTAGTTTGTCTCCCGCTAACTGCAATAACTGTAACGATTCGGGGCGAAAAACTTTGATTTTCTCTGGAAACGATCCTTGCGCGATCGCCCTTAAATGAGTGATTAACCAATCCACCGTTGCTTCTGCTTGGAAACAAGATTGAGTTTTGACGGTTTTCTCAACTTCATCACAAACCACCAGTTCCCACACTGATTCCTGACTTGCATTCGCTTGGGGAAGTCGGTAGAAATCGACTTGCCAGCAGGATTTGCCTTCACTCATTGCTAAGTCTGACTAAAGTTCAGCCTACATTTTAACGATCATTTCAGGAAATAGCAGGAAATAGCTCTCTTAATATACAATTCACAAAAAAAACCAGCCCAGGAGGCTGGCTTGTCTAGCTTGCTGCGTTGGGAGGAGAAAACCTAAGTTGCACCAAGACCGCCTGACGCTGCTGTTCGTCTCAGTTCAGGAGATGGGACAATTTGGTTCTACTACAAGTAGTTTAACAATCATCGTAAAGTTTTGCAAACTTTTTTTACGATTTTTGGGAAAAAGGTAGCGAAAATCACGAAATAGTGCATTAGTTGACTGATCGAGATTGGTCAATGTTATTTGTTTAAGGCTGAGCGCATGATTTCCACGGGAATGGGCTGTTGTAACCAGATTTCTAAGGCTGCTGCTCCTTGTTGAATCAGCATTTCTAAACCATCAAAAGTAACTGCATTTGCATTATCTTGGGCAAGTTGCAGTAAGCGCGTCGGGCGTGGGGTATAAATTAAGTCATACGCGATCGCGCAGTTGGGTAATTCCTTTAAGATCTCTCTTTCCACAGGAGACGCATCTGCATCAGGGGACATTCCAATCGGCGTGGTATTCACTAAAAGCTGAGTTTGCGATACTAAATGGGGTAACTCTTCCCACAGATAGGTTTTTATGGCAGCAGAAACCCCTGTATTTGCCCAACTGCTTTTAAATTGCTCTAATTTTTCTTGATTTCGTCCCACAACCGCAATTTCTGAACAGCCTAACTTCGCACAACCGACAATCACCGCACGGGCTGCACCGCCATTTCCCAGAATCACGGGAGTTATATTTGACCAATCTTGATCCAAAGATTTTAAGGGAGCGATAAAACCATCAACATCGGTGTTTGTGCCTTCCCAGCCTGCTTCGGTACGCCAAACGGTGTTCACTGCACCCACTTGTTGCGCTTCTGGGGTAATGCGATTGAGGTAAGGAATAATGGCTTGTTTATGGGGAATGGTGGCATTAAATCCAACTAAATCAATGGCAGTAAATCCTGCTAAAGCTCGTTCTAAATCCCCTTTTTTGACAGGTAAGGGGAGATAAACATAATCTAACCCCAGATGATTTAAGACGGCATTGTGCATCACTGGCGATAAGGAATGTTCCACGGGATCGCCAATCACTCCTAACAGTTTTGTTTTTCCTGTAATCATATTATTTGGTCATTAGTCATTGGTCATTAGTCCTTAGTTATTAAATAACAAAGGACAAGGGACAAAAAACAATTGCTGTTACCATTAAATCACGGGTTTAAAGCCCCTCCCTTTAGGGAGTTCTTGTGTTAATATAGGAAAACGCTGGAAAGGTATTCAACCAGTCTAAAAACCTTGATCTCTCGCCGAGATTAAACCAATCAACAATAAGTTTTGATTGTCTAAAAGTACCCAAGGGCATTGGGGAACTGCCTCGTGCATAGGAAACGACTGGGGAGACTCCCACCTCTGTTGATTCAGGGAAACTTAAATCAGTAAGTGGTGTCGCTGAACCAGTAATTCGGAATCTGTGAAGACCGAAGAATCACCGTCCTTCTAGGGCGGTGAGTATGTCAAATTTCAACAATCGGAATGACTTGGGTAATCGTTTCTTCGGCTTTCAGGTTGACAGCGCGATCGCCCACGCCATCTTTCCCCCAGATAGCAACGTCTTTCATCGTTAAGGAGAAGACCCGCCCTTGATCGCTTAACAGTTTGACGACCTTGGTTTCAGTTTCTGCTGCAACCATTCCCACAACGCGATCGCTGATGCTGGTAAATTGAAGACATTGTGTGCCAATATCGTTACGACTTCCGCGCCGAATGGTACTCACAGGGATGCGTTTGGCATAACCCAGTTGTGAGACGAGCAGAATAGAGGCTTCTCCTGATAGCGAGACACAGCCGACGGCTTCTTCTTGTTGACGTAAACGGGTGGCGAGGTTTCCTTGGGCGGTTCGTCCCATTTGTGGGATTTGTTGATCATTGACGAGAAAACGGAGAATCCGACCACCAGAGGTCGCAAGGAGGAAATTTTGATCTTCTGTGGTCAAACATAAATCAACAACGCGATCGCGCTCTTTTAATTTCACTAAACTCAATCCCCGATTACCAATACTCGCAATATCAGCAGTAGCCAACCGCTTAATCCGTCCTTGTTGGGTTAGCAAAATAACATCTTTTTCTGGAAGAGGGAGGTGAGACAAAGGCGTTTCTTCGGTTTTGGCGGGAATCCCCTGTAAGACTTTGTTGAGAGATGTATTTTGTTTTTGATACATCGGGGGAATACTCTCAGTTTTCAGGCTGTAGGCTTTTCCAGCATCGGTAATCGTGATTAAAGATTGCTCTGTATGCAACGGACTACGGAAAACAACAAAATCCTTATTTTTATTCCCTTTTTCGTTTGTTGCTTCTGGTGTCCAATAAACACTTCCTTGTCGCGTAATTTCTAAAATTGCCGAGTCTGGGGGTGCAGTTGGCGGTTTGGCCACAGGTGCAGCGTCTCCTTGATTCCCTTTCGCTTTGGACTTAGAAGGAGAGGGTGAGGTTTCTGTTGTTGATGGGGAAATAATGCGCGTCCGTCGTTCGTTTCCATAGCGTTTTTTCAGCGATCGCAGTTCTTTTTTCAGGGCTTTTAATAACTCATGGCGATCGGATAACAGGGTGTCGAGATGGGTAATTTCTTCTCGCAAATCATTGACTTCTGCTTCTAACTTTTGGCGTTCTAATCCCGTCAAACGGCGCATTGGCATCGCGAGAATGGAGTCCCCTTGTTCCTCACTAATCCCTAACTGTACCTGTAATTGGGCTTTCGCGGTACTGCCATCAGGTGCATTCCGCAGAATATCAATCACAGCATCAAGATGATTTAATGCAGCCAGTAACCCTTCCGCAATGTGTAACCGTTTCCGCGCTACTTCTAACTGATGGGTATATTGGCGAGTGAGCGTTTCTTCCCGAAAGGATAAGAAATTCTCCAATAATTCCCGCAAGGACAACTGACAAGGCTTATTATTCACCAACGCCAACATAATTGTCCCAAAATTGGATTGCAGCGCAGTCTGGTGATACAGTTGCCCCAAAACATGATCGGGAGAAGCATCTCGTTTTAATTCAATAACCACTCGCACTCCAGTGCGGTCACTTTCATCCCTAATATCTGCAATGCCTTCGATCCGTCCCGCATTCACTAACTCAGCAACTTTTTCAATCCATCCCGCTTTATTCACCTGAAAGGGAAACTCAGTGACTACCAGTGCAGTCCGATCGCGCTTCCGTTTGCCAAGATTAAGATGTTCCACATTCACCACACCACGCACCCGAATCGTTCCCCGACCCGTGCGATACGCATCCCGAATCCCTTCCCCATCAATAATTTCGCCCCCAGTGGGGAAATCAGGACCTGGAATTAACTCCCATAACTTCTCATCAGGTAAATCAGGCTTATCAATGAGTTTAATTAACCCATCTACCACTTCCCCTAAGTTGTGCGGGGGAATATTGGTCGCCATCCCCACTGCAATTCCTGAACAGCCGTTAAGCAATAGAAGGGGTAATTGTGCTGGGAGGACAACCGGTTCTTGTTGAGAATTATCAAAGTTATCAACAAAATCAACCGTTGCTTCACCAATATTACTGAGGAGAGAATCATGGGCGATCGCGGCGAGACGGGTTTCCGTGTAACGCATCGCAGCAGGGGGATCATTATCCAACGAGCCAAAATTGCCATGTCCCGACAACAGAGGATAACGGGAAGAAAACTCTTGCACCATCCGCACCAGCGCATCGTACACCGCTTGGTCGCCATGAGGGTGATATTTCCCGAGAACATCCCCCACCACACGGGCGCATTTGCGAAAGGGACGATCGGGCGTTAATCCTAACTCGTGCATTGCATACAGAATGCGTCGATGAACAGGCTTTAAACCGTCCCGCACATCGGGGAGGGCGCGTCCCACAATGACACTCATGGCATATTCAAGATAGGACTGTTCCATTTCTGTATGGAGTGCAGTGGGGATAATTTGATTACCACCAATAAGATTTAACTGTTTTGCCATTCCCGTTACCTATGCTGCTGTTGGAGAGACTGTTATTTACTGTTGATCAGGTGCGTTGATTTGTAAACGACTTAAGGTTGCTTCCATCACTGGTGAGGCAAAAAAGTCTTCGGTATCTGCAAGTAACTTTTCTCCCCAGAGATTTTCTTCTAAGAATTCGAGGTTAGCATACCGACTGTCTGAACTGAGAGCGTTTTTTCCCAGCGCGATCGCTTCTTGGCGCTTTCCTTGGTGATAAAGGGCGACCGCGATCGCGAGTTTGGGTTCGGTTGCATTCTCTGCGATTTCTGCTGCCATGCGCCATTTTTCAACAGCAGCATTGAGTTTACCCTGTTCGTATTCAATTAAGCCAATATTATTGATAGCGGGCCAAAACCCTTCTTCTAAGTTTGCTGCTTTTTCATAAGACGCGATCGCGCTGTCATATTCACTGGTTTTCAGATAAGCATTCCCAATATCAAATAAGGCTTCTGGCGAGTCGGGCTTCAAATTTAACCCTGCTTTTAACTCCTGAATCGCTTGTTCATAATTCCCTTGTTGAAAATAGGCTGACCCCAGAGTAAATAGCACTTGTGGCTCTTCTGGCGCAAGTGCATGGGCTTTTTGCAACGCCATCAGGGCTTGATCGAGGTTTTCGTTTCTCGCTTCTAGAGTGCCCAAAATGAACCAAGGTTGATAAGCCTCTGGTGCGAGTTGTGTGGCTACTTTTGCGCGGGCTAATGCAGCATCATATTGTTGAAACCGTACCAACTGTGCTGCATCTTGAGCAAGGGCTAACCCCTGTTCTTCTAAATTTTCAAAATCTGGTTCTAATGTGTGTGGGAGTAAGGCTTGGGCGTGAGATGCAGGGACAGCCAGACCCCACATCCCCGCGCAAGCCACCAGAGAAATTAACCAATTGTGCTTTAACCCCATAGCGCCTCTTGCTTTAAGCGTTGTTGTCACTCTTGTCTTAAGATAGTTCAGGACACCGATATTTTTTCAACGATGACCATAACCATCAAGTTAACTCAAGATAGCATTGATCGTTTAGACTTATCACCTGTTCAAACGCAACTGGACTCAATTTTAAGTAGTGGAAGCCTAACCGAATACGAACAACAATTTCAATTTGAGATTGATTATCCGCGAGACCCCACAGATCCTCGGGAACTTTCGGAGATTCCAGAAATTCGGCTTTGGTTTTTACGGCTAGACACGGTTTATCCTTGGTTTATCTTCTTTCTCGACTGGCGTAATGGCGAGTTAGCCCGTTATACTGCCATGTTAGTTCCCCACCAGTTTAGTCGCGCCGAAGGGATTCAATTTAACCCCGAAGCCTTAGAAATTTTTGTAATGAGAAAAGTTTTTGTGCTCTACGATTGGCTACAAGCGCAACAAATTTCAGGTTATGGGCGCATTATTTCTTTTAGTCAGATGTTGGGCTATGAGGTAGATGAATCGTTCTTCAAAAGTGTCACTTAGAATTAAAGATGCCAACGGTCTTACCCCCCCATCTTCATATCTCCGCGATCGCCATCTAACAGCATCACTTCTCCCACGGGTAAAGCAGCATTTGCCCCATCATGTCCAAAGGGTAAATTAGAAACAATAGGACAATTTAAATCCGCAGCGCGATCGCGCAATACTTCCTCAACACTCCAACTGACAGTTTCGGCGGGGGCTTGACAACGACTAAACCGCCCTAACGCCAACCCGCCAATTTTGTCCAAGACACCCGATAATCGCCATTGTGTGAGCATTCTGTCAATGCGATATGGAGCTTCGGTTACATCTTCTAAAGCCAGAATCACCCCTTCTAAACAAGGTTGTAATGGTGTTCCCAACAAATGCGTCGCAACGGTTAAGTTAGCAGGGAGTAACCTTCCGCTAACCCTTCCACCGCCCCAACCTTTACCTTTTAAGGGGGGAAGTTCTTGTCCTTCGAGATAACCAAACAAACGTTCAATCGACCAATGGGGTTCTTCTCCTAAAGTTGTCAAAACTGGACCATGTAACCCCATAATCCCTTGCTGGTAAAGACTCCATAGCAACGCTGTCACATCTGAGAAACCGATTAACCACTTTGGGGTTACAGACATTTCCCAAGACCATTGTTCCAGTAAGCGCATACTGCCATAGCCCCCACGACTGCAAAGAATCGCTTTATAATCTGGGTTCGTCCATGCTTCATGCAATGTATAACGGCGGTGTTCGTCGCTTCCAGCAAGGTAACTGTTCCTTTCGTGGGGAGAAATTAATTCCACGTGATACCGACTGCGCCAAATGGCTAACCCTTTCTCAAATTGTTCTTTTTCTTTTAAGGCCCCACTAGGAGAAATAACGGCAACAGTGTCATTGGGTTGAAGGCAAGGAGGAGATAAAAGCATGATCAAACTTCATCAATACACGGGTAGGGTAAAGTGGAAACAACTGCCCCGATTCGCATCGCTATCCACCCAAATTTGTCCATAATGGGCGCGTACCACTTGGCGACACAAAGAAAGCCCCAAACCATACCCTTCCTTGGCTTCATCCCGTTTTAAGCGCACATGACCTTCAAAAATTTGTTCTCGTTGCTCTGGCGGAATCCCAGGACCATCATCACAAACTGTTACCTGAATTTTCTGGGAGGTGCGATGGAGAATGGAAACCTTAATTGTTCCTTCATCAGGGGTGTATTTAACAGCATTATCCAGTAAATTAACCCAAACCTGTCGAATTAATTCTTGATCGGCATGAGCATCAGGAACATCTTGGGGTAAGTCTTTTTTTAGCTGTAATGATTTGCGAGCAAATGTCTCTTCAAATTGCTCTAAAATATCATTGCCAAGGGTCTGCAAGTTGAGTTTTTGGGGATGGATTTGCAACTCAGCATTTTTCCCCCGCGCCGTTTGCAAAATGTCGGTAATCATCCGATTCATAATGCGAAACTGAGTCTGGGCTTGCTTGAAAATTTGTTTTTTAATTTTTTCCACTCGCTGGGGATCAGGGTTTTGGTCAGTTAATTCTAAAGTTTCCATCGCAATGGAAGCAGCAGTGAGAGGATTACGCAAATCATGCGCTAACATCGCTAGCACTTGATCTTTAAATTTAATTTGTTCGTTGAGTTCTTGATTTTCTTGCTTGAGACGAAAAATTTCATCAGAAAGCCGAATTAACTCTGTCGAATAGGTAACTGACTCATTGGTGGATGAAGCATCTTCTGCTTCCTCTGATGATTCTTGTTGTGCACTTTCCACCCAAGACGGCCATGATTGTTCCAGTTGGGCAACTAGGTTAGTTCCTGCGATGGTTTGGCGAGGAGTGGGTGTAATTTTGACTAATGCGGGGGTTGCGACTAAGCGAAAATGCTCAGCTAAATGGGGCTGCTCCGCAACATTAATCATTTGTAATTCAAAGGGATAGTCATCTTTGAGAGCTTGGAGGTAGCTTTTTATTCCTTGGATATGCTCTTGAGAGCTCGATCGCTCATCAATGAACAAGAGTAGCTGTAGTGGCACTATCTTTTATCTATCCTCTTCATGCGTATTAGAAGTCGATTGCTCTTGACAACCTAGCCCTAAGATATCAACTTTAAGCAAAATTTAGCAGAAGGGTTGAGAATCCTACCTTGCGGTTAGTGATCAGAAAAACAGGGAAGAAACTCTTGCTGGTCGTTTGGGGAAGCCTCACCCAGATCGCAGCGTGCGATTGGGCGGATGTGATTTAGGAGATGGTAAATGTAACTAATAATAAACCCCCAATCAATAACAGGGAGAGACCCCCCATGATGATATAATTGCGTTTTTGCTTTTTATTGGGGGCATCGGCAACATACATTTTTGGCTGTACGGCAAAATTATTGAGGCGACCGCCATCTTCTTCGGTATATGGCATACTAAAATCCTTATTTTTTATACTGCGTTGCCATATATTAGTAAATTGTGCTGGTTTAGTTAAGTATTTTTTCCGTTTTTTTACATTTCTTTGCATTTTCTGGAATCAGCATTCGTGACCAAACCAATCAGAAAAAATAGTCCAGATGGCTTTCCTCTGACCACTTAAAATAGAAACAGTCGTTATTTGGACTCGCCTCTTTAATTATGATTAGTCTAGAGCAAGTAGAAACCATGATCAAAAACCAACTCCCCGATGCAGAAGTGAAAGTGCAAGATTTAACGGGTGGGGGCGATCATTTAGAAGCGATCGTGATTTCCTCGGAGTTTGAGGGGAAAACACGGGTTAAACAACATCAAATGGTGTATGGGGCTTTACAAGAGGCAATGGCCTCAGAAGCCATTCATGCTCTCGCGCTGAAAACTTACACTCCGACAGCTTGGCAACAAGCAAGTCAAACGGTTTAAAAGTTATTGTGTACTTAAACTGAAAATATAGAATTGACTATGGCACCCGAAGTTAAACAACGGATCGAAGATTTAGTTAATAGCAACAAAGTTTTTGTTTTCATGAAGGGAACGAAGTTAATGCCCCAGTGTGGCTTTTCTAATAATGTCGTGCAAATCTTAAACGTGATGGGCGTTCCCTATGAAACTTATGATGTTTTAGATGATCCTGAAGTTCGTCAAGGGATTAAAGAATATTCCAATTGGCCAACCATCCCGCAAGTTTACTTAAATGGAGAGTTTGTGGGCGGTTGTGACATTATGATTGAACTGTATCAAAATAATGAGTTACAGCAAATGCTAGAGGTTGCCCTTGCCTCTTAAATCAGTGTAATCAAACACAATAAGCACCCCGAGTAACTAGTGATTCCGATCTAGGATCAATCACTAGTTGCTGCTTAGGTGAGAAAAAACGCTAGTAGAAATCAGGCTCAGGCAAAACCGCTTCAAAGTTAGAGCGATCGCGCAAAAACCTGAGGGCTTCTTCTTCTAAACGATTTAACTGATAAGGTTCGAGAACATTAGCTGAGCGCAAACCAGCGAGGTAACCATCAACATAGAGTCGCAGTTCATTAAAGCGATAACCGCGATGCCAATAATCAACCATCGCATCTGTTAAATGTTGGTAGTAACGAACGGCTGTAGAATCTTGAAGCATGGCTATAAATGAACATCATGATCGGGTAGTACCCCCATCTTAAGCCAAAACCCCTAATAAAAACCGTGAGGAAACTCCCCACGGCGGATTAAATTTCTAAAAATTGCTTCGGGTTAGGATTTCCATTTTTGAGCAACCACTTCCGCGAGATCAACAACGCGCTGAGAGTACCCCCATTCATTGTCGTACCAAGCAATTACTTTTACAAAGTCGCCATTCATGACCATCGTTAAACTACCATCCACAATGGAGGAAGCATCATTCCCCTGATAATCCGAGGAAACAAGGGGTAATTCGGTGTATTCAATAATCCCTTTCATTGAGCTATTGGCAGCTTCATGGACGACTTCATTCACTTGTTCTGCAATTGTGGGTTTTTCCACTTGAGCCACAAAGTCAACCACAGAAACGTTTGGGGTGGGAACTCGCATCGCAATCCCGCTTAATTTTCCTTGTAACTCGGGAATCACAAGAGCGACTGCTTTGGCTGCACCAGTGCTGGTGGGAACAATATTCACGGCTGCTGCTCTTGCCCGACGGAGATCACGGTGGCTAGCATCGAGAATACGTTGGTCTCCTGTATAACTGTGGGTTGTGGTCATCATCCCTTTGACAATCCCAAAGTGTTCATGGAGCACTTTCACCACAGGTGCAAGACAATTAGTGGTACAGCTAGCATTACTAACAACATTGTGTTTGTCATGGTCATATTCTTCATGATTCACACCAACCACATAAGTCCCAACATTGCCACCCTTACCAGGGGCAGTAATGAGGACTTTCTTTGCCCCTGCTGCAATGTGTTGTGAGGCTTTTTCTTCGGACGTAAAAACCCCAGTCGATTCAATAACAAGGTCAATATTCCAAGAATCCCAAGGTAAATTTAAGGGATTCCGATCAGAGCAACACTTGATGGTTTTTCCGTTAACTGTGATGCTATCTTCGTCATGGGTAATCTCTGCTTTCAGATTCCCTAACATCGAGTCGTATTTCAGTAAATGAGCATTGGTTTTCGGGTCGGAGGTATCGTTGAGACCAACGACTTCTAAGCCAGTATTTTCCCGTTCTAACCAGCAACGTAAAAAGTTGCGTCCAATGCGTCCGAATCCGTTAATGGCTACTCTAATCACTCTCTATTCGCCCCCTTGATGAAGCTCGATAACATTAATTTATTCTTAACGACACTGATCATACCGTAAAGTCTGCACCAGACGAAAGATAACGATCATTAGTTTTTATGCACTACCCTCATGAGGTGTGTCAACTGTTATCTCCTGGAAAAAAAATTAGTTTAAACTTGACAATGTACTCAGTTTTTGTTTATATCTGAGTCGGAATTCTGGAAGAAAAATTAAGGGATAACCAAACCGGTAAACCCCCTAGGTGTAGCTGCGGATCAAAGAAAACATAATGATTGTTCATCAACGGCTTAAGCGAGCTTAAGTGCAGTGGTGATAGGCTGCCTACTGATTTTTCTGATGGGTCATGGATGATGAGTTAGAAACTGAAGATTCCAGTTCAATAACTCAAAGATGGTGTTTAATCAAAAAGATATGTACTTGGGTGTGGTGGAAGTTTAATGAGTGGTTTAAATTCAGTTGATTTTAAGGGAAAGCCCTTTCATTTTATTGGCATTGGTGGAATTGGAATGTCAGCATTAGCCTACATTCTCGCTAAGCGGGAAATTCCCATTACAGGCTCAGATTTACGTTCGAGCGCAATTACAGAGCGTTTAAAGGTCGTGGGAGCGCATATTTTTTCGTCTCAGGAGGGAAGAAATTTAGATTATTTTTTCTCCGCTCAATCTCAAAATCTGGTGTCCACAGATGATCAAGACTGCTTACCGCAGGTGATTTGCTCAACCGCGATTCATCCTGATAATAGTGAATATCAAGCTGCTTTGGCAAGGGGCTGCCCAATTTTTCATCGCTCTGATGTGCTTGCTGGGTTAGTCGCGGAATATGAAAGCATTGCGGTGGCGGGAACACATGGCAAGACAACCACGAGTAGTTTACTGGGTTATGTTTTGTTAGAGGCTGGGATTGATCCGACTGTGGTGGTGGGAGGAGAAGTGGCTGCTTGGGAAGGGAATGCTCGGGTTGGCGAAGGGCGTTATTTAGTGGCGGAAGCGGATGAATCGGATGGGTCTTTGGTGAAATTAAAGCCCGCGATCGGTATCGTTACCAATATTGAATTAGATCATCCTGACCATTATCAGAGTTTATCAGCCGTGGTGGATATTTTTCAAACCTTTGCTGAACAAACTGAAACATTAATTGGATGTATTGATTGTGAAACGGTACGGGAGACTTTACAACCTGATATTAGTTATAGCTTAGATTGTAATCAAGGAGCAGATTATACAGTAACGGATATTACTTATCATGGACAGGGGGCAAAAGCCACTGTTTGGGAACAGGGGAAAGCACTGGGTGAGCTCAACTTAAAGTTATTGGGTTGTCATAATTTGAGTAATGCTTTGGCGGTGATAGCAGCAGCGAGAAAAATTGGGATTGAGTTTGAGGTTATCGCCAGCGCGATCGCGCAATTTACTGGGGCAAAACGACGCTTTGAAATCTATGGCGAAGAAAATGGCATTCTCTTTGTAGATGATTACGCCCATCATCCCAGCGAACTGCTTGCAACCCTTGCTGGGGCAAAATTACGAGTTGAAAGTCAACAAGCCCAACGTCTGGTTGCCATTTTTCAACCCCATCGCTACAGTCGCACCGCTGCGTTTTTGCAAGAATTTGCCACTGCTTTTAAGTCAGCAGACTTAGTGGTGTTAACGGATGTTTATAGTGCTGGAGAAAGTCCCACTGATATCAATGGGGAACAATTAGCCCAACTGATGACTCAATATCATTCAGATGTAATTTATCATCAAGATTTATCTTCTCTCTCCAATCGCTTAAGAGACATTTTACGTCCTGGGGATATTGCGCTTTTTCTCGGTGCAGGAAATCTGAATCAAATTATCCCCGAAACGATGACCTGTGTAACGGAAAAAAAAGCAGCATGACACTCTATATTCCCGATACGAACTGCATTTTACAATCTCAAGTTGATCTTGCCCCTCATACCTCATTGCGAGTGGGAGGAAAAGCCCAATGGTATGTTGCTCCTAAAGACAGTGAGCAGTTACAAGCCAGTTTGCTGTGGGCGCAAGAAGAACAATTACCCATTACCTTTTTAGGCGGTGGGTCGAATTTACTGATCAGCGATCGCGGTTTATCTGGTTTAATTATTAGCGCCCGTCATTTCCGCAACTTAACCATAGACGAAGATAACGCAACTATAACAGCAGCAGCAGGACTGCCTTTAGCAACTGTTGCTTGGAAAGCAGCTAAACGGGGTTGGAGTGGCTTAGAATGGGCTGTCGGAATCCCCGGTACGGTTGGCGGTTCAGTGGTGATGAATGCAGGGGCGCATGGGGCTTGCATGGGCGATGCACTCTTAGAAATTATTGTCGCAACTGCAGAAGGTAAACTGGAACGTCTCACTCCTGCTGATTTGGAATTTCGTTATCGCACCTCAAACTTACAAAATCGTCCGCGTTGGGTAATGGAAGCAACGTTTCAACTCCAACCTGGGTATTCCCGAGAAACCATTACCGAGCAAACGAGAGCCAATCTTAATCAAAGACGGAGCAGTCAACCTTATGATAAGCCCAGTTGCGGTAGCGTTTTCCGTAATCCGAAAGAGCAAGCAGCAGGTTGGTTAATTGAACAAGCTGGCTTAAAAGGATATCAGGTTGGAGGCGCACAAGTGGCGCATCGCCATGCTAATTTTATCCTCAATTGTGGGCAAGCTAAGGCTCAGGACATTTATCAGATCATTGAGCACATACAGGAAAAAGTAGAGCAGCAATGGTCAATTTTATTGCAACCAGAAGTTAAACTATTGGGTGAGTTTTAAATTTACATTATCGAGACGAAGGTTTATTCATCATGACAGAAGGAAAAGGTTTTGGCTTTGGCTTAGGTAAAATGAAAGAATTACGAGATGCCTTTGCGAAAGCACAACAAGTTCAACAAGGTGCTCAAGAACTCCAAGAGGAATTGGAGCAAATGAATATTGAAGGGCAAAGCAGTGACGGTTCAGTGAAAGTTGTGATGAGTGGGAACCAAGAACCCCGTAGTGTTGAAATTTCTCCAGAAGCTGCGGAGAAAGGCGCTGAAGCTCTCTCAGCATCAGTGACAGAAGCACTTAAAGATGCTTACACCAAATCCACTGACACCATGAGAGAAAAAATGGAAGCCTTAACCAGTGGCTTACAACTCCCTGGGATGTAATTAGTGATCGGAGAGTGTTGGAAAGGCAGATCAAATGTGATCTAATGTTTTGATTACTTTTTGACGCTCTCGCCTCAATTGACTAATGATCGACTCATTGCACTGAGAGAAAATGAATCAGACAACAGCCATGTCTTTACAAGAAGAAACTGATAAACAGTTTTCAGGTTAGCTTGATAGCCTTCTTGTCTTCTTTTGAGCATCCCGCCATTATGTGACAGGATAATCCCTACCCGAATCAGCAACACGATCGCGCTTTTAGATAAGATGGAAGGGCAGTATTGTAAAGTTTTATGACAGCAACAACCACTCCTTCCACTCAAACCCAACTCCCACCTTTAATTCCCCGTTCCTTATTATTTGGCAACCCGAAACGGGCGCGTCCCCGTCTTTCTCCTGATGCGAAATACATGGCGTATATTGCACCGGATGAGAAAGATGTTTTGCAAGTCTGGGTGCGTACCATTGGGGAAAGCGATGACCGACAAGTGACTCAAGATAAAAAACGGGGGATTCGTGCCTATTTTTGGACATATAAACCCGATCAACTGATTTATCTTCAAGATTCCGATGGCGATGAAAACTTCCACCTCTACGCGGTTGATCTCGCCAAGAATATTGTCCGCGATTTAACACCCTTCCAAGGGGTAAAAGCGCAACCGATTGATCTCGATCCAGAAACCCCTGATGAAGTGTTAGTGGGCTTAAACCTGAATAATGCTCAAAAATTTGATGTGTATCGCATCAACTTAAATAACGGTGCAGTAGAATTTGATAGCGATAACCCTGGTAATATCGTCAGTTGGACGGCTGATGCCCAATTTCAAGTTCGTGCAGCCGTTGCAGCTACTTCAGACGGGGGATCAGATCTCCTTTATCGGGAAACCCCTGACCAAGACTGGGAACTGCTGCGCCATTGGAGTGCGGATGATGAAGGCGGTGCGCTGAGTTTTTCTAAGGATGGTAAAACCCTTTATATTTTAGGGTCACATGATGCAAATGCAGAACGGTTGCTATCTCTCAATTTAGAGAGTCGAGAAGAAACCGTTATCGCTGAGGATGAACAATATGATGTGGGCGATGTTCTGATTCACCCCACAAAACGTCATATTGAAGCGGTTTCTTTCTATAAAGATCAAGAAGAATGGCAAGTTTTAGACAGCGCGATCGCGCCAGATTTTGAAGTCTTGCGCCAACTGCGAGAAGGCGAGTTTGGCATTGCTAGCCGAGATTTAGCGGATCAAAACTGGCTGGTTGCTTATGCCACTGATGATGGTCCAGTTTATTACTATCACTATCATCGCGACACGCAAAAAGCAGACTTTCTCTTTACCAACCAACCCGAGTTAGAAGACCTCCCCTTAGCGAAAATGGAACCGGTTTCTTATCAAGCAAGGGATGGTTTAACGATTCATGGCTATTTAACCACCCCAGTGGGAATCGAAGCCAAACAGTTACCCACTGTGTTATACGTTCATGGGGGTCCCTGGGCGCGAGATACTTGGGGCTATCAACCGACAGTGCAATGGCTCGCCAACCGAGGTTATGCTGTTTTACAAGTCAACTTCCGCGGATCAACTGGCTATGGAAAAGACTTTCTCAATGCGGGTAATCGTGAATGGGGTGGTGCAATGCACAATGACCTCATTGATGCGGTGGAATGGTTAAAAGCAAAAGGCATTTCTGATCCGAATCGGATTGCGATTATGGGCGGATCTTACGGCGGTTATGCGACTCTAGCTGGGTTAACCTTTACCCCTGATGTCTTTGCTTGTGGCGTGGATATTGTTGGCCCGTCTAACTTGATTACACTGATTAATAGTGTTCCTCCTTACTGGAAACCGATGATGTCCATGTTTGCCCATCGGGTGGGAGACATTGAAACCGAAGAAGAGTTTTTACGGGCTTGTTCGCCTTTATTTTATGCGGATCGGATTCAAAAGCCCTTACTGATTGGTCAAGGGGCAAATGATCCCCGGGTGAAACAAGCGGAAAGTGAGCAAATTGTTGCAGAAATGCGAGAAAAAGGCAAGCCTGTGCAATATGCCCTTTATACCGATGAAGGACATGGTTTTGCTCGTCCTGAGAACCGAATGCACTTCTACGCGATCGCGGAAAACTTCTTAGCCGAATATCTAGACGGACGCGCGGAAGCCGTCGGGGAAATTGAAGGTCATTCTGGCATTGTCAGTTAAATTGGGCTTCCTGACCGCCTTCTCGTTGATTCTTCCCCACCTTTTGCCAAAATTTTCCCCTTGTCAGTTATTATGGTTATCAGAAGAATCATAAAAAAATCTTTAAAGCGAGAGGTGAAAATCAATTATGGACTGGCGAATTGTGATTGTGCTTTCTCCAATTATTTTGGCTGCAAGTTGGGCTTTGTTTAATATTGGTGCAGCAGCCATTAGACAAGCGCAGGACTTTCTGAATAACCAGAATGGTTAACTATCCTCAATAACCTTTGAGAAGTCGTTGTTTCTAGTACAGAGACAGCGACTTTTTATATGGTCACTGGTCATTAGTCATTGGTCATTGGTCATTAGTCATTAGTCATTAGTCATTAGTCATTTGTTATTTGTTATTCGTTCTTTGGTAATTGGTAATTGGTAACTGGTAACTGGTCACTGGTCACTGGTCACTGGTCACTGGTCACTGGTAACTGGTAACTGGTCACTGGTCATTAGTCATTAGTCATTAGTCATTAGTCATTAGTCATTTGTTATTCGTTCTTTGGTAATTGGTAATTGGTAATTGGTAATTGGTAACTGGTAACTGGTCACTGGTCACTGGTCACTGGTAACTGGTAACTGGTCACTGGTCACTGATAACTGATTACTGATTACTGATTACTGTTCCCCCTCCCACACCAAAAAGAGGGGGTCAACTTGAGAATTAGACGTTGATTGCTTCCACACCTTGTTCTTTGTCAATAAAATCTTGCACCCGTTGACGATATTCTCGCAAAGTATTATCGACCCACTCGCGATCGTCGCCATTGGCGAAAATATGAACTAAGGGTTCACCTGCATCAGGTAACACTAAAACCCAGTCATCGGTTTGCGGGTTAATCACTTTCACCCCATCAATCAGTTCTAACTGATCCGTGGGATGGGTTTCGACTAAATAGCGCATTAACGCCCCTTTCACCGTCCAAGGACAGCGCATGGTATAAGATTTATGACAGACGCGCGGTAATTCTGTGCGAATTTCTGCAAGCGACCGCTCTTGCACCGTCAACATTTCAATGAGTTTGGCAATACAGAACATAGCATCAAACCCAGGATGCAATTCTGGGAAGATAAAGCCCGTGTCACCACTTCCTCCTAAAACAACATTGGGGTTTTCTTGACAGGCTTCCATCAGCGCCGTGGGGCTTGCTTTCGTGCGAATGACTTTACCATCGTGACGGCGGACAATTTGTTCTACTGCACTAGACGCATGAACGGGGACAACAATCGTGCTACGAGGATGCGCGGTCATCATCATATTCACCATTAAAGCGGTTAGAATCTCACCACGAATTGATAAACCCGCTTCATCCACTAGAACCAACTGTTCACCATTTGCAGCCACTTGTACGCCCATATTGGCTTTCAGGGCTTCCACCACTTGACCGAGTTCATTGAGTAAGGTTTCTCGTTCCTCATTGGATAACGCCGTTTGGCTAAGACTCGCATTTAAGACAACCGCATCACAGCCAAATTTCCCTAGAAGTAGCGGTAACACTGCACCAGAAACGGCATAAGCATAATCAATCACGATTTTTGCGCGACTATTATTGACCGCTTCTACATTCAGGTGTTTCTCAAAGCTATGGCTATAAACATCTAAGACTTGGGCGGGATAGAACACTTCACCAATCTCGGGAATTTGCGCTCGTCGTAAATCTTCTTTGAAATACGCTCCCTCAATTTTCTTCTCTTTGGCTTTCGAGATATTAATTCCCTGTTCATCCACAAATTCAATCAGCAGATGATCATGGCGACTGGGATGTAAGCGCACATGAATCCCACCCACAACTGACATTGTAGGAATTGTGGTGCGAGTAATCGGAATCGCTGAGGCTTCTAAATTTTGCACATTCACCCCTGTTGACATTAACCCAGACACCAGCGATCGCGTGACCATACGAGAAACACTGCGTTGATCGCGAGAGACACTCACCGTTGCGCCTGTTTTCAGGGTTGACCCATAAGCAGCCCCTAGCTTAACCGCAAATTCAGGGGTAATATCAATATTGGCAATGCCAGTAACCCCTTGCTGTCCAAATAAATTCCGTTGCGCCATGTTCCCCCAAATGAGGTTAATATTTAAAGTTGCCCCTGACTCAATTTGTTTGCTGGGCCAAACTCGTACCCCTTGACTAATTTGAGCCTCTTCGCCAACGGTACATAATGCGCCAAGAGTTACCCCCTCTTGAATGTGGGCGCGTCGGTCCACTCTCACGCCTCTAGAAATCGAACACGCCCAGATGTGTGCTTGTTCCCCAATAATCACCCCATTCCACAGAATGGGACTTTTGAGATCTGCTTCTGCGCCAACGGTTACGTTATCGCCAATGACGGTTCCTGCTTCAATATTCACTCTCGGTCCAATGCGACAATTACTCCCAATGAGAACAGGCGGTTGAATATTCGCACTGGGGTCAATGGTGGTATTTTCCCCCACCCAAAGCCCTGGCGATTTTTCCTCATAAGCAAAATCAATTTTTACTTTTTGGTGTAGCGCATCATATTGCGATTCGCGATAGGCTTCTAAATGACCCACGTCGCACCAATAATCGTCAGCAACATAACCATACATCGGTTCTCCTTTCTCTAGCAGCAAGGGGAACAAGTCTTTAGAGAAATCACATTCTTCATTTTTAGGGAGATACTGTAAAACTTCAGGTTCAAGAATATAAGTTCCTGTATTCACCGTGTCAGAAAAAATTTCACTACTGGATGGTTTTTCTAAAAAGCGTTGAATCCGATTTTCTTTATCTGTAATGACAACCCCAAACTCAACGGGGTTGGGAACTCGGGTTAAAACTAACGTTGCTTTCGATTGATTCTCTTTATGGAATTGGATGGCTTCAGAGAGGTCAAAATCAGTCATGCTATCCCCACTGATCACTACAAAAGTGTCATCGAGGAGTTCTTCAACATTTTTGACGCAGCCTGCTGTACCGAGGGGTTGGTCTTCTTCCACCGCATATTCCATTTGCACCCCAAAGTCGCTACCATCCCCGAAGTAGTCACGCATCACATCTGGGAGATAGTGTAAAGTGGCGATAATTTCACGAATATTGTGGCGTTTAAGTAAATTAACAATGTGTTCTGCCATTGGGCGGTTCAGAACCGGTACCATGGGCTTAGGCAGATCACAGGTTAGGGGTCGGAGTCGAGTTCCAGACCCACCAGCCATTAATACTGCACGCATAAAACCTCCTTGAGATTACGAACAAAGTTAAGGGAGTCGAGATGCAATGAATGTCTTCCGTTCCCTGCAGTTTGCTGATCAGCTTAAAAATGATATCTATTTAAAGTTGTTTTCTCATCTTCCTTGTGCAATATTTTCTCTGTTTACTGCTAATTGAGGAAAGTTTGAGACAGACGACAATTGATAATTCTTTTGGAGATTCGGCAGAACTGGGGAATCCCATAATATATATTCTAACTTTGGTCACTGATGAGGAACAAAATATGGCAGAATTAGTTAAAGAATTGTTGCAGTGTTTAAATCTTATTGATTGAGATTATTTAAGTTATGGCTGGAAAAGTTAAGAAAGGGGCTTTAGTCCGCGTTATTCGTGAAAAACTTGAGAATAGTTTAGAGGCAATGGCGAGCGATAATCGCTTTCCCTCTTATTTATTTGAAAGTAAAGGGGAAATCTTAGAAACAGAAGGGGATTACGCTTTTGTTAAGTTTTATGTGGCGACCCCAGGGATGTGGCTTCGTCTTGACCAGTTGGAAGTCGCCGAATAGTTGAAACTCTCACCCCTCTCGCTGAGGGGAGGTTACTAGTTATCCCTAAGGGCGAAGGGTCGTTCGCCCTCAGACCAGTTACCAAAGAACAAAAATTTAGACTGTACCTCATGAGAGTGAAAATGACTATATTCATAATTTGAGAGTTAAAAAAGTCATGAGTATCACTTGTCAGCAATTAATTGAACGTCATCCCGATAGCTGGGAACAAGCAACGGTTCATCCTTTTTTAGAAGCCTGCCAATCGGGAAAAATTAAACCGAAACAATTTAATACTTGGTTAGTTCAAGATTATCTTTTTGTTATTGAATTTACTCGTTTGTTAGCAAAAACTTTGGCGAATGCACCCCCAGAGCATTTTGATGTTTTCTTAGGGGGATTAACTGCAATTAAAGATGAATTAAATTGGTTTCAAATAAAAGCAAAAGAGCGCGATCTCGATTTAGAGACGGCAAAACAACAAACCTGTCAGGCTTATTGCGAGTATATGCAGAAAGTAGGAGAAATGTCTTATCCTGTGCAAGCAATGGTGATTTGGGCGATCGAGCTTGCTTATAATCAAGCCTGGCAAAAACCAGGACCAATGGTCGCGCCTTATGATGAATTTGCAGATCGTTGGGGGAATACTGATTTTACCGAGTATGTAAAACAGCTAGAAAAACAAGCGAATCAGGCGCTTTATGAAGCCGATCAAGAAACCCAAAAATATTTAGAATCAGCGTTTGTCAAAATTGCTAGTTTAGAAAAAGATTTCTGGCAAATGGCATATAACAATTAGTCATTGGTCATTAGTCATTGGTCATTAGTCATTAGTCATTAGTCATTAGTCATTGGTCATTAGTCATTAGTCATTGGTCATTAGTCATTGGTCATTAGTCATTGGTCATTAGTCATTGGTCATTGGCTGTTCTTTAAAGTAAAAGTTAAGTATTATGCAGGCACTGAGTTGGGAAGAATTAGAAAACCGTACAAATTTTGAAATTGATCGCGTTAATGGACCGACGAATGCACAATCTCGTTTACGCTTATTTGGGCGCGATGAATCGGAGGTTCGAGTGACGTTATACCGTGACCATCATGCTTGGTGTCCCTATTGTCAGAAAGTTTGGTTATGGTTAGAAGAAAAACAAGTTCCCTATCGTGTGGAAAAAGTCACGATGTTTTGCTATGGGGATAAAGAGCGTTGGTATAAGCAGATTGTTCCTTCAGGGATGTTACCTGCGTTAAAACTCGATGATCGTTTGCTTACTGAAAGTGATGATATTTTAAGCCAACTTGAGCAAACCTTCGGAACGCTGGGTTATAGTATGAACGATCGCGCCAGTATTGCCCTACGGAAGTTAGAACGACTGTTATTTCGGGCGTGGTGTAGTTGGTTATGTGTTCCTGCGCGATCGCGCCGTGAAGACCAGTATAACCGCCAACAGTTTACGGATGTGGTCTCCCAAGTTGAGGACGCGCTACAACAAACCCCGGGTCCTTATTTCCGAGACAGCTTTAGCATTATTGATCTTATCTTTACCCCGTTTCTGGAACGGATGAACGCCAGTTTATTCTATTACAAAGGGTACTCCCTACGAGAAGAAAACCCTCAACTGGGCTTATGGTTTGATGGGATGGAACAGCGATCCACCTATCGCGGAACGCAAAGTGATTTTCATACCCACGTTCATGATTTACCCCCACAGATGGGCGGTTGCTATGCTAACGATGAACCGCAAACAAAACTGAATCAAGCACGGGTGGATCAGGGACCTTGGCTAGGTTTACCTGATGTGATGTATCCTGAACCCGAAACCTCGCGAGAAGAAGCCTTACAACGGGTTTTAAAGCATCGAGAGAACTTGTTAAACGTGAATCCAGCCTCAGAAGACTTATTTGAGGAAGCCTTGCGCTGTGCGTTAACCAATTTGATTACTGGTGAAGTGTGTTCTCCCCCTGCTGGATCAGCATCTGCATTAAGATATTTGCGCGATCGCGTGAGTGTTCCTAGAGATATGTCGATTTATGCAGCCAAACGCTTACGAGAAGCCTTAGAAAACACCGCCAGCTTAGCTGGAGACGAACAAGGAACACCGATTCCAGTTCGACATCGGCGCGATCAAGATCCCGCGAATTTTGCAAAAGTTTGATCGCAGAGAAGAAAGACCAATGAAAGGTAATTGAGTGGTCACAAGAGGATCAATGCTATGTGGCTAGCTTACCTGATTTTTATATCATGCAACCTGGCACTCATGGAGATTCTTATCAAGAAACTATTGATAACGCCCAAGATGTCATCTATCTTTTAGAGGATATTTACGAGCAAAAACAGAAGCCTCTTCCACACACTGGGTTAGTTATTTAATTAATAGAGAGGAGAAAAAGCTTAAACTCAGATCGCACTCAAATGTTCCTTAACCTTTTTGCAACCGATGTGGCAATCAAGGGCTTATACCGCCTAAGATAAAATGAAACAGCAATCCACCCCAAGGTTGTAAGCCAGAAAGTGCCGTGCCAGTTTCCAAAGGTTTAAAAATTGACTTACACTCGGAATATCCCTGTCCTTGTCGGCGAGCGGGACATTTAAAGCCAATTCTGTTAACTGAAGCATTTGGCTGCGATCGCTGCCACCAAATTTTTGTCGTTCAAGATGATAATCACGAACTCGAACAGCTAGGAAGTGCTTACCCCTATAAACGCGCTTGGCGTTGGAATGGACAACGGTGGCTTGCAGTTCATTCTCGGCTCGGAGAAATTTATCTTCCCATTGCTTTAGGGCTGATTGTGGTACTCTTGGTGGTCTGGTTGCCTTTAACCTTACAGTCATCTTTTGAAGTAACGATTTTCTTTTGGGCGTTACTGGCTTTATTATTAGCATTATTACCCGCCTTAATGGTGTGGTTAGCCCATTGGCGTTCTTAGGGATCAAATGAAACGTGATGATAACGCTCGTAAGGCAAACTTGATTGAGACGGTGGTTACACAGTCTCACCAAGCCAGTGAACAGCTTGCGACCACGCAAGGAAGTCAACGTTCACAAGCAGTGGAAGCAATGGCGCAGTCCCTTAGTGCTTCCTTTGACGAGATTTTAGAAGCGAATACCCTCGATTTAGAAACCTGTCGGGAGATGGCGATTCCCGCGTTAATTTTGGAATGGCTGAAACTAACCCCTCAACGACTGGAAACCGCCATTAAAATCTTAGAACGGTTAGGGACGATCGCGGATCCGATTCAAAAGGTCAGCCACGCCCCTTATCCCCTCGATCCCGCCCAAACCTATTGTCAACGAATGCCGTTAGGAGTAATCACATTAATTTATGAAGCGTTTCCAGAACTAAGCGCGATCGCTGCGGGATTATGTGTCAAAACAGGCAACAGTTTAGTTTTGCGCGGGGGAAGCGAAGCGAGTCATTCCAATGAAACGATTGTCAACGCCTTGAATCAAGCCCTAGAGGAAACAAAACTTCCAGCGCACACCATCCAACTCCTTCCTTCCGATCAAGGCTGTTCCATACAAGAGTTAGTGCAACAAGAACCCTACACGAAATTAGTGATTCCCTATGGTCGCCCCAGTTTAGTGCAACAAACCGCCCGCACCGCCAATGTCCCGATTTTACGGACGGCAATTGGCAATTGTTATTTATACTGGTCAACCAGTGGCAGTGCCGAAAAAGTGAAAGATGTCATTGTTGACAGTCACGCCAGCGAACCTGATCCAGTGAATGCCATTGAGAAAGTATTGATTAACCGTAATATCAAAGCCTCAATTTTGATTAACCTGTTTCATGCGTTACAAGAAAAAGGCTTTGTCCTGCGGGGTGAAGACAGCTTGCTGGAAGAATACAGTCAGTATTTAACGCCCGTGCAAGAGCAAGAATGGTCAGAAAGCTATATTGATAAAATTGTTGCCTTTCGTTGGGTGGATGATATCAGCAGCGCGATCGCGTGGATTAATCGTCATAGTAGCGGTCACGCCGACTGTATCATCAGCCAATCTTATCGGGAAACGCGCCAGTTTGCCCAAACTATTGATAGTGCTTTAGTTTACGTCAATGCCTCCCCACGCTTCTTCCGCTATGCAGCTAATGGCGATAGTATTTTCTTAGGGATGTCGAATCAAAAAGGCTATCGGCGAGGATTAATCGGGTTAGAAAGCCTAACCACATTTAAGCAAGTGGTGCAAGGAAACTAAGTCTTTTCGGTGATCCCCACTTCTGATAGACTCAGAAACGAAGGAACCAAGACCGCAGCTTTAGCTACGCACGGGAGAAAAGAAATTGTTAGAAAAAACACTCGGTTTAGAAATTATTGAAGTTGTTGAACAAGCAGCGATCGCGTCCTCCCGTCTCATGGGGAAAGGACTGAAAGATGAAGCCGATCATCTCGCTGTTGAAGCCATGCGCGCTCGCATGAATGAAATTAATATGCGGGGTCGCATTGTCATTGGTGAAGGGGAAAGAGATGACGCACCCATGCTCTATATTGGCGAAGAAGTGGGAATTTGCACCCGCCCTGATGCCAAGGACTATTGTAACCCAGAAGAATTAATGGAAATTGACATTGCCGTTGATCCTTGTGAGGGAACTAACTTGGTTGCAAAAGGTCAAAATGGCTCGATGGCAGTTTTAGCGATTTCCGAAAAAGGCGGACTGTTTGCAGCCCCAGACTTTTACATGAAAAAACTAGCAGCCCCCCCAGCAGCCCGCAATCATGTCGATATTCGGAAAACACCCACGGAAAACCTCAACATTATTGCTGAGTGCTTAGATCGTACTGTGGAAGAACTCGTGGTTGTTGTCATGGATCGCTCTCGCCACGAAAGTTTAATTCAAGAAATTCGCGAAGCTGGTGCAAGAGTCCGTCTCATTGGAGATGGTGACGTTTCTGCTGCGCTATCTTGTGCGTTTGTGGGAACAAATATTCACGCTCTGATGGGCATTGGTGCAGCACCTGAAGGCGTTATTTCTGCTGCTGCTATGCGCTGCTTAGGGGGTCACTTCCAAGGACAACTGATTTATGACCCAGAAGTGGTTAAAACGGGTTTAATTGGGGAAAGTAAAGAAAGCAATATCGAGCGTCTCAAATCAATGGGAATTGAAGATCCCGACGCTGTTTATAATGCAGGAGACTTAGCCCGTGGCGAAACTGTTTTATTTGCAGCTTGTGGGATTACTCCAGGTACTTTAATGGAAGGGGTTCGCTTCTTCCACGGTGGCGCACGGACACAATCTTTAGTTGTTTCTAGTCAATCCATGACGGCGCGTTTTGTGGATACGGTTCACCTCTTTGAACAGCCCAAAATGATCCAATTACACTAAATCTTGTACCGCAATCCCCCCTTTAATTCCCCCCTTAATAAGGGGGGCTAGGGGGGATCGTCAGTTAATCTACTTTTTACAAATGAGATCATACTGCTATAAGATGTAAAATAATTGGTAAAAAGTCCCCTCTTTTTAATTTAAGTTAAATAAACTGCTATCTTGGGAGAATAAAAAATGACTATTTTGTTTCAACTCGCGCTTGGTGCGTTGGTATTTCTATCTTTTGTGATGGTAATTGGTGTTCCTGTTGCCTATGCCTCCCCCCAAAATTGGGAACAGTCTAAAAGTCTGATTTTTGTCGGCTCTGGTGCTTGGCTGGTTTTAGTGGTAGCAGTAGGTGTTTTAAACTTTTTTGTGGTTTGATAACCAGATTTCAAAGTTAGTCCCTTGCTGGATTATCACTCAGCACAACTCCTCGCTCCTTTTGGGTGGGGAGTTGTTTGCTCAGTGAACAAAGAACAAAGAACAAAGAACAAAGAACAAACAATGACAGTTTTTGAAGGTACATTTGCTAATACTTCCTCCTTACGTTTCGCGATCGTCATTGGGCGTTTTAATGACCTTGTGACGGAAAAACTCCTCGCTGGTTGTCAAGACTGCTTAAAGCGTCATGGTGTGGATGCTAATCCTCATGGGACACAAGTGGATTATGTTTGGGTGCCTGGAAGTTTTGAACTGCCGATGATGGCGCGACAAATGGCGTTAACTGGACGCTATGATGCGATTATTTGCCTTGGTGCAGTGATTCGAGGACAAACGGCTCATTTTGATTATGTGGCAAGTGAAGCAGCCAAAGGCATTGCTGCAACCAGCTTTCAAACGGGGGTTCCCGTTGTCTTTGGGGTAATTACCGCAGAAAATATGCAGCAAGCCCTAGAGCGGGCTGGCATTAAAAGTAACTTAGGCTGGGATTATGCGCTGAATGCTCTAGAAATGGGCAGCTTGATGCAGCAAGTCCAAAGCACACAACCCGATCAGCAAACCCAAGCCTTACCCCACTCCAATGACCAACCCTTAAATCCATCAGAAACGAAAGAACAAACTTATCTTACGTCCTGAGAAGATTCTCACTTCGCTCCGATCCATCATAATCTTTGATTTGATGGGTTGACGGGGCGTATAAACATCTGGGGAGACCCCAGATGACAGCTCCTCACGCTTTGCTCCGGTCATGAATCAGGACAGTTGTGGTATAACGAAAAATTGAGTTGGGCGGTAACTTAACAGTTTGTCCAATCATTTTCTGTACCGGTAGTCCATCGGGAATTAACGAGCAAGCCTGAATTGACAGGATGTCCAATTAAATTGGATGGAGATATGACTAACCGTTAGGTGGTCAGCCTGCTAACCCTCAATTTGAGTGGAGGAGAGTCTGAGTGATCAGGTTCTAGAATCTCCCATCATAATCTCTGATTTGATGGGAGAGGTTCAATCTTAACCAATGCTAATTGAGACGTTTCCGAGAACGTCTCAACAGCGACTTTTTTTAACTGGCAAAGCGAATTTTCAAGTAATCCTCGTCCATTTTTGCTCCTCGGGGTTGGAGTGCAGCTAAGGCTTGTGGCAATACTAAGTTCCGCCGATGGTTGCCAATGCGAATATTTAATTCATCTCCAGTTTTATTGAGTTGAATCTTATCCTTAGTAATTCCGGGCAGATATAACTCTAAACTGTAAGCCCCATCTTCTTGTTGTTTCACTTGAATGGTATTTTCTTGGTGATAAACTTGCGTCGGATCTTCCCCTTGATACAAAGTCTCTTTGAGTAATTCCAACGCCTCTAAACCACACATTTCAGAAGAAAACAAGGGGACTTCTTTCACTGGTAAAGGATGGAAGTTTTCATGGATCTCGTGGCGATAGACTTGCTGACTCTCTTTCCACTGTTTGAAAAACGGATCATTCACTTCATCGGGAATAATCCGATTGGCAACCACCATATCCGTTGCTACATTATAGAGACTGAGATAAGCATGAGCTCTTGCTGATTCTTTAATCACCATCTTTTCAGGATTGGTCACTAATCGTACGGATGTTTTCTGATTATCCGTTAAAACTTTTTCTAGGGCTTCAATTTCTTCGTAAAATTCATAAGGCGCGTCCATGACCTCTTCTGTCGGGAGAGAAAAGCCAGCAATGGGGCGGAAAATCGGTTCGACAATCGGACGTAATGCAGCAGACATTCCTCGAAAGGGCTTATAAAAGCGTCGCATATACCATCCCCCGACTTCTGGAATACTCAAAAGACGTAATGCCGTACCAGTGGGCGCAGAATCGACAATTAAAACATCATATTCCCCTTCATCGTAGTGCCGTTTCATGCGCACTAAGCCAAAAATTTCATCCATTCCTGGAAGAATCGCAAGTTCTTCCGCTTGCACCCCTTCTAAGCCTCTGGCTTGTAAGACTTCTGTGATATAGCGTTTGACAGCCCCCCAGTTGGCTTCTAACTCCATAAGGGCATCTAATTCTGCGCCATCAAGGTTTTCTCTCACCCGTGTCGGTTCATGGGTCATTTCTTGGTCAAAACTATCAGCAAGAGAGTGTGCTGGATCAGTGCTGAGAACCAAGGTTTTATAGCCTAACTTGGCACACTGTAATCCAGTTGCAGCAGCAACTGAGGTTTTCCCGACTCCACCCTTTCCAGTCATTAAAATGACGCGCATGGTTATCAAACTCCTTGTTGTTTAAAAAAAGTTTACATTATTCTCATTGTTACAAAGAAAAATGCTGTTTGATAACCTCCCAACGGGAACAATGCCAATAATCAATATGAGAGATAATTTTGTGATCAGCATTGACTTTTAATTCACTCCAACCAGGAATAGAGATGCGCGGTTGCCAAGGAAGGGGTGTTGTCCAGTTTAGTGTCCACTCAGTCTGGATGGTGTTGTCTTCTTGCCGAATATCATGGAGTTCGAGGTTGATGTCTTGAAACCAAGTGCTGATAAAGTCAATTAGAGATTGATAGCGTTGGAGTCCTCGAAACTCGGTTAAGGGATCTTTGAAATAAACGTCTTCGGCATAAATATCGTAGCTTTGGTTGGCGGGAAAGCGTTGGTAATCCGCTTGAATCGTTTCAATAAGCGTCATGAGTTATATAATTATTGTGATTAAAGACAAAATCAGAGCAATCGTTAATTACAGATCATCACTCTAGAGTAGGATAGGCTTTGCCCTAAATTAAATTTACTCTGACTAATTCATGTTTCAAATTTTATCTAGATTCAACTCTAGTGTTTCTCTGGTTGGTGGCGGAATCATTGCAGGACTAGCAATTATTGGTGTGTTGGGTGCAAACTCGGTTTATATTAATGATGAAACTGAACGCGCGATCGTCACCAATTCTGGAGAATATGTGAAAACCACAGGACCTGGAATGCACTGGAAAATTCCATTTCAACAAAGTTATCGTCAATATCCAGTGAAGATTAAATCCCTAGAATTACAAGGTGTTAGTACCTCCACAATTGATAATTATGCGATTAATGCTACGATTGTTGTCCTCTATCGACTTCCTGAAGAGGAATTAGAAAGTATTCATCGTAATGTCCCAGACTACCAAGCCAAAATGGAAGTTATTGCTACGAGTCGGTTTAAAAACGAACTGGGAAACATTAAGATGGATCAACTTGCCGATCAACGATCTGAAATTGAGAAAAAAGTTTATCAAAGCGTGAAGGAAGAAATTAGCCGTTTATTTGAGATTAATGTAGTTGATTTCACCATTCCCTATTATGGTTGGTCAGAGTCTTTTAAACAAGCAGCAAAACGAGAAGCCAAAGCGGAAACAGATTTAGAAGTTGCACGTCAAGAGACCAAACAAGCGAAAGTGGAAGCAGAACGCCAAAAAATTGAAGCGAAAGCGCAAGCAGAGGCAAAAATTGAAGCAGCAAGAGGAGAAGCAGAATCCAAACGATTAGCAGCAGATGCAGAAGCCCATTCGATTCGCGTGCGTGGAGAAGCAGAAGCAGAAGCCCTACAAGCGAAATCTCAAGCCCTGAGTGAAAATCCTCAACTGGTCGAGTTAGAAAAGGCAAAAAAATGGGATGGCAAACTCCCAGCAAATATGTATGGTCAAGCACCCATCCCCTTTCTGCAATCTGGCAATAATTAATCAGAAGCTCGTTGCGGATTGAGAAGCAAGCATAAAATTTGCTAGTTTATAAGCTAATCTCGCGCCGACATTAGCATCCCATTCGTCATCGGGATTATTCAAATCAGGTGAGACTTCACATAGATCAAAACCGATAATTGTTTTACCCGCTTTCACTACCCTTTCTATTAAATAGATTGCTTGATTAAAATCTAGCCCTCCTGGAACCGGTGTCCCCGTATGAGGACAAAACTCTGGACGCAACCCATCCACATCAAAACTAATATAAACTTGCTTCGGTAAACAATTAATAATTTCCTGACACTGATCAGCCCAAACATAACCTTGATATGCCTTTTCTTTTAATTCCCAGTCTGTAAACCATTGCACTCGCTGATCGGCTTTTGCTTGCTTTTTTTCCCCCTCAGAAAAATCTCGAATTCCTACCTGTATGAGATGAGAAATTGCAGAGAATTGCAAGGCGTTGTGCATAATCGAAGCATGAGAGTAAGTAAATCCTTCATAAGCATTTCTTAAATCAGCGTGAGCATCAATTTGTAAAATTCCATAGTGACTATACTTTTCGGTTAATGCTTTCATCAATCCCAAAGGAACACTATGATCGCCCCCAATCAGACCAATTAATTGATTTTGTTTGAGTAACGAAATTGTTTCTTCATAAACCCATTGGTTGAGTTGTTCGGAGCTATGATTGACCTCGTTTAAATCTTTTTCAATCTGTTGATCTTGATGATGACCGCCAGCTTCTTGGTAGTCAATAATTCGTTTCGCAATAATCCGTATTTTATCATTTTTAGCAAGGATGTCTGCATTAACGGGTAAAGTATAATGACCCATTTTCCATGCTTCAAATACATGATAATCTGTTGGTTCTAATTGCACAGAAGCATCAATAATTGCTTGCGACCCTCTCGCTGTTCCTTCACCATAAGAGGTGGTTACATCCCAAGGAACAGGAAAAAACACCATTTTTGCTTCTTCTAACAAAGTCGGAAATCCTAAAAATTGACCATTCGGTCGAGAAATATCATCAGGGTCTAAAGAATCTAAATAAAATTGTTTCATTAAATTTGAATACACGGAATCATAAGCGAAGAAATTAATGGGTTAGCGTCGGTTGTCCTTTCTCATAAAAAGGGCGGAGAGACTGGATAATTGCACCGACCACTTGGGTTAAACCTTCTTCTTGATTAAAATGTCTAGCAGTTTCATAGAGTCGGCTTTCTAGTTCTGATAAATTAGGAAACATTTGTATGATTTGTTTGAGCAAACTATCAAGCTGATGGCTCATCATTAATGACCAGTCTTGCTCACTAAATCCAATTTTATAATAGAGCATGGAAAAGAGTAAAATCTTAATACGAAGGGGGGTTGTGTAGCGAGTAATTTCGTAGCGTAGATCAAATAAACTGCAATGATTACCGTTTGCTTCTCCCCATGCTCCACCTGCGACAATTTGAGATGGAATTGAGGTGTCTTCTAAGCCAGCATCAGGTGAATCTGATTCCTGACAAACTTCTGTTTCATTTTTATATGATTGCTGAGAAACAATTAAGCTCTCTGATTCTTCTCTTTTTTTAAGGTTAGTCTGACCGCTAGAGGAGTTCGTTTGGTTTGCTCCTGCTCTTCTAATTTCGGTTACTTTTGAGGAAACATGATCTTCAGGCTCTTCTTCGGATAAGGGGTTTGATAAATCATAGAGCAAGGTAACTTCATTAATAATGAAATTGGCAACCAGTTGATATTTATCTTTTTTATTTAAAGTTTTCACCACATCGTTAATAGAATTTTTAAAGTCATTTATGCTTTTTTCCCGTTTCCAAAGTTCTTGAATCAAATATTTAGTCCGATATTTAGACAAAATTCTAGGGCTATTTTCCCAACGGTGTTTATAAGCACAGAAAAGTAATTTCTTGATCCGAGTAATTTCGGGATTTTGTTTCAAATTGCGAACAATTTTATCAAGAGTTGATCCCGTTTTCGTTTTTGCTCTTTTTTTGGGGGTTAATCCAGAAGGAAGTTTTTGAAAATAAGGACTTAAATCATGAATTACTTCCGGCACACTTTGATAACGATCGCGCGCATTCCATTTCACCATACCACTGAGAATCTCAGCAAAAACATCATCAATATTGACCAAATGTCGCCATAATAATTCTCCCGTTTGTGGATCATCATTGAGTCGCTTTGGAGAAACCCCCGTTAAGCCCTGAATCACAATTTTTCCTAAGGCATAAATATCACTATTATAGGAGGGTTTTCCTCCCTGCTGTTCCATGGGCATATAAGCAGGAGTCCCAATGGCAACAGTAAATCCAGATTCTTCGCGCTCTTGGTCATAAAGGGTCGTAATTTTTTTGACTGACCCAAAATCAATCAAAACCAGTTTCTGATCACTCTGACGGCGAATAATATTTTCGGGTTTTAAATCGCGGTGAATCACCTGATTTTCATGAATAAACTTTAAGACTTCAAGGGTATCTTCGAGAAAGAAAATTGCCTGTTCTTGACTCCAAATCTGACCGTCTTTCAGTTCTTTCGATAATAAATCACCTTCAATAAAATCTTGAACTAAATAAAACTGTTCATCTTCTTCAAAATGGGCTTTTAATTGAGGAATTTGCGGATGACTGCCAATACGAGCAAGAACCGAAGCCTCTAAATCGAATAGACGGCGTGCTGTCTGTAACATCCAAGGTTCTTTCACTTGAGGTTTGAGTTGTTTCACGACACACCACGGTTGCCCTGGAAAATCACAATCTTGAGCCAGAAAGGTTTGACCAAACCCTCCAACCCCCAGTTCCTTGAAGATATAGTATCGATTACGTAGCTTGGTTCCCAACATAGCTCTTTTGGATTCAATTTACACTAAAGTAATGAATGATTTCGTTCTAGCGTTGGCTTCTTGGCTTAGTGATCTCCCCTAAGCCCAACCCTGAGTGCTGCAAGGGCAGACCAAAAATTTTCCACTCTTATTAACCTCATCATAGTCTTTTCCATGATACCGATGACGGCATCTTAACATTTTAATAAACTTAAAAATTGTTATTTACATCACCTTAAAGGTCAATTTGATTATGTTGAAAGTTGTTTTATACGAACCTCAAATCCCTCCCAATACAGGGAACATTGCTCGCACCTGTGCTGCGACCAAAACCGAGTTACATCTTGTTGGTAAATTAGGCTTTGACATCAGCGATCGCGCTGTTAAGCGAGCCGGCTTAGATTATTGGCCCTATGTCGATTTACATCGGCATTCCGACTGGGCTAGCTTCATCACCGTGCAACATCAGCGAGGAGGACGGTTAATTGCATTTAGCGTCAAAGGAGAATCCTCTCATTTGAGTCAAACTTTCCGAGAAGAAGATTGGCTTTTATTTGGTCAGGAAAATAAGGGATTACCTCCAGAAATTATGGCAAGCTGTGACCAAATTTTACGCATTCCCATGCCACATCCTAAAGTTCGCAGTCTTAACCTCTCTGTCAGCGTTGCGATTGGTTTATATGAAGCCAAACGACAAATTGGCGAGTTGAGTTAGGTAATCGCGTTTTGTAGTCTCTTGAAAGACAAAATGAATGAGTGGTATTTCTATAAAATCTTCCATGGAACATCTTTAGCTGATTCCTGATTTCTGATGAAAGAAATTCCCCAACCATAAGGAACAACAGACAACCCAACTGAAATTCGTACTTGATGAGGGTGAAAATTGCTATATTTTTTGTGTAATTGATCAAGACAAATGATCATGATTCAAATCATTTTCTTCTTCATTAAATAAATTCAGCCAAAAAAGTCGAAAACAGTTTATTATGGGCTTGTGCTTCTCTAGAAGCTGAGCAGAAAAACTTATCAGACAGCATTATTCCTAGATCATCACCCCAGAAGAGTCGAGGATGCTGTTGCCAAATCGACCCCAAAACTAATTCCAGATAACTTTTATTCCCATGTTTAAGGCAGCGCAAAAGGAGGTTTTCTTGAAGTATTTACTCAATCGTATTCATGGCTTGTCCTCATCTTGGCTTGCTTCTCATGATCAAAATGAGCAACATCATTCCCTAGGAAGTTCTAGCCCATGGCAAGCTCAACAGGTCTCTAGACCCAGATTAATCAAAACCATGGCAACCCTAACCCTTCCCCTCCTAATGGTGTCTGGGCTTGCTGAACCGATCGCAGCTTGGGAAACGCCAACCACCATCACTCAACCCAAAAATCAAAAAGTGATGTCCCCTAGGCTCAGTCATCCACCAGTAATTAATTATCAAATTCAACGAGGGGATACACTATGGGAGCTCGCTCGGCAGTATAATTTATCCACTCAGGAAATTGCAGAATATAACGGGATAGAAGCGCAACAATTACTTCAAATTGGCGAGACCTTGCAAATCCCTGTGAATCAGAACTTAGCCCTACAATCCCCACAACTGTCTCCATTTTTAGGGGCTATTGGTGGTGCAATTGAGTCCAAAAATATGGTTTTAGATCCTTGGGCGGAAGGAAGCTCAATTCCTCCTGTCCCTCGTGTGATCAATCGCAGCCCAGTCTCGGTTAGTGACCAGAGTGAGACAACCTTATCAGAACTTCCCATTCAACAGTTTCTCGCTGATGTGAAACAACTACGAACCAACTATCAAAAACAGCCCTGGCAAACCGAAGACAGAACCAATATCGAGTGGAATGAAAATACTGCAAGCGATCAAGGAAAAGTGTTTTCTCCTGGGGAACCCTCTTCTCCACCTTCCTCTTCCAGTTCTCTTGCTACTGCTCCCATTAAAGTCGAATTTTATAACCCCTCTTTGTCTGCTCCCATTGGAGAAACAGTGAGCCCTAAACTTCCTCCTCTGTCTTCTCCAGAACAATATCTTCCCAATCGTCCTCAAAAATTTAATGGTTATATTTGGCCAGCAGAAGGCGTTTTCACCTCTGGATATGGAATGCGTTGGGGTCGAATGCATCAGGGAATTGATATTGCAGCACCGATTGGCACTCCCATTCTCGCTGCTGCCCCTGGAGAAGTGGTTGTTGCTGGTTGGAGTCGCGGTGGCTATGGTAATTTAGTGAAACTCAAGCATCCCGATGGGAGTTTAACCCTTTATGCCCATAACAATAAAGTTTTGGTGCGGAAAGGGCAGGAAGTGGATCAGGGACAACAAATTGCAGAAATGGGGAGTACCGGGCGCAGTACCGGACCCCATTTACATTTTGAAATTCATCCCCCAGGCAAAGGCGCAAGAAACCCCTTAGCTTATCTGCCGAAACGTTAATCTGGCATTCAATTGGGAAATTCGATGAGCTCTGTCCCCTTCGCTACCCATCAGGGCGTGGTCTCCCTCGATGGGACAAATTGTTTATTATTGATTGTTAAGTCTTGATCATGTCTCAACTCCCCGAAATTGATTGTATTTATACTGACGGCGCTTGTACGGGAAACCCAGGCCCTGGCGGGTGGGGCGCTGTCTTTTACTTTAAAAATGGTTCAGTATATGAAATCGGTGGCGCGGAGCCGGAAACGACCAATAATCGGATGGAAATGCAAGCAGCGATCGCGTCATTAGAGTTATTTCAAGCCAGTGAACAAAAAACACCGATTGTTCTCTACAGTGACAGTCAGTATCTGATTAAAGGTCTCACCCAATGGCTCAAAGGCTGGAAGAAAAAAGGCTGGAAAACGTCAACGGGCAAAGCTGTTTTAAATCAAGACCTGTGGACAACATTAGACCAACTGAATCACTCTCTTATTGAGTGGAAGCACGTGCGCGGTCACGAAGGAATTGCAGGGAATGAACGGTGCGACGCGATCGCGCGGACTTTTGCTGCTGGAAAACGTCCTCATTTAAAGAAAAATTTAGATTTTCCTCTTCCCGCTAACTCCGATACCGTAATGAGTGTTAACAAAACGATACAATCAGAAACGCCAGCACAAACACCGATCTCGGATGGAACAAATATGCAAGAACTAGAGGAACGGACAATCGAGGATTCTCGCCTGGTGCAAGGCGATCGGATGGAAGGACTGAATCATTTAATTGAATCCCTCAGAATTGCCGATGAAATTGCCGAAAAAGGCTATCTCATTAGTAGTTCTGAACTTGCGGATTTAATGAATGTTAACGCCAGCGCCGTTACCAGTAGAGGCAATCACTGGTCTTGGCGCAATTGGGTCGTTTCACGAGTTCGACGGGAGGGAAACCAAATTCTCTGGCAACTAGAACGAGCAGAAGGCTAATAAACTCGTCCTCGCCATTGTGTCGGACGTTGACTCGCCGAGAGAAAAATCCGTAGCACTGCTGCCAGATCAGCCAATGGAGAAAGCCAAAATAACCAAGATGCGGAAGTCGAGGTGCGATCATAAGATGGGGAAACGGCAAATAATAATCCCAAACGCATCAATAACAATCCTCCATTCCATCCCCCCATGAGGAGAAACATCAAGCTCGTTTCTCCCTTCAATAATCCGACCAGAAAGCCCATAAACAGGGGTAAAGGAAGAGCTTGTAACGCCAGTAATAACCACAGTTCCAACAACAAGAGACTGGGCGTAGAAGCATCCTTGAGATCAAGAGAACGTCCCCACTCTTGCCATGTTTCCCTCATTCCCTCATACATCCGAACTTTAATCACCTTTGCCCCATCTAAAAAGCCAACCCGATAGCCCTGACTCGCTGCATAACGAGCAAGGGTAACATCATCACAAAAAGAGCTTTTCGCTGCACTATAGCCTCCCAGTGTTGATAAAACCTCCCGACGGGCTAAAAAACACTGTCCATTTGCCATTACTCGCTCTGGCGGGTGAGGACGCACCCCAGCCACATCAAAGCGATAGAGTAACGTCATGAGGAGAGCCGGTTGTAACCACCATTCTCCTGCTGATTTCAGCTTAAATTGAGGGGATAAAGATAAAATCTCGTATCCTTCCGCCTCTGCTGTTGCAATCACCCCAGCAACTAAACCAGACTGAGGTTCTGTATCCGCATCAATCCCTAAAATCCAATCACTTTTTTCCGAACTTGCTAAAAAGCCATTATGAAGCGCCCAAGGACGACCCACCCAGTCGGGAGGTAAGGGATCATCGTTGAGTAAGCGGAATCGGGGGTCATGCTGTTGTGCTGTTTTGACTAACTCAGGCGTGCCATCAGTGGAATAGCTGTCCACAATTAAAATCTCTCGCACTTCATACCCTTGCTGAGTGAGTCCTTTTAAGCAGGGAGTAATCCGATCCGCTTCATTTAATGTCGGGACAACAATGCTAACCGTTCCCAACTGATCAGGAGTGCTGGGTTTGGGTTGGATGGGAGAAAGTCGTTTTGCTCCTTTGAGTAAACGAGAAAGAAGAATCAACGTTGCTGGAACTTGCAAGAGAACTAGTAAAAAGAGTCCTGCTAGCCCAGCGATTTCTAAATTAACTGTCATTAACGAATCATGCTACAAAATTGGACATTACTTGGCTATTGCCAAATAAAGTCATCATACCGTGTTGGCAGGGGGCAGAGGGTTAACCTCTAGTTTCAAGGTAGGGTGGGCAATGCCCACCCGACAAGGTATAGCTATTACCTTACCTGCAATTCTATAATTGAGCTACCGAGACAGGATTTTGTTCTTGTCCTTCTGCGGAAATCACTGTGTTATTACTCACGGTCGGTGTAAGCCAATACAGAAGTGAACAGGGAATAACGGCAAAAACTAAGCCCATGGCAACGGGAATCCAAATGCCACTGGCAAGGCTGAGAACCGCGCCAAAGAGAATATTAAAGAAATAAATGGCAAAGGGTAAGCCAAGGTGACGACGGACTAGACCTAGGGGTTGACTTCCCCAGAATAGATGAGCCGTGGTCATAAAAATCACCCCTGTCATGAACCAACCCGCAAAGTTTTGATAGGGCATTCCGAAGAAAGCTCCTGGTTGATCCCACACCCAGAAAGGAACATCCGTTTGACTCATGGCTGGATCGAGGACAAAATCCCAGAAGGTTAAGAGTAATGAACCGATCGCGATCGCGCCAACACTCCGCACCCAACTGGGTAAGGGACGACTTTCTAAACCGACACGAGCAATTAAATAAGTACAAAATCCGACATAGAACCAAGATAAAGGAATCGTAAACGGGACTAAATCCGCAATTTTATAGCCTAATCCACTTAAATAACGATATTCACCAAAGGGAAAGCCAGTGCTGGTTCCCAACAGTTCACTAGCTAAAGACAGGCTCACTGCAGGCACTAAAAATGTCAGTAAGCGTCTTGCTCCTAAAATTTGATAACCATAAAAGGCGACTGCACCCGCCCCAAGTAACATATAAACGACACCACCGCCCGCCATCGAGTAGCGAAAGGCAACTTGTCCAATCGGTGGCAGACTGGCAATGAATTCCCCATTGGGCAATACTAAGACTAAGCCAGCAATGCCAAACAGCATGGCAAGGATATGACCAATCAGCATTCCGGTCGCTGGGGAGAACCCGATGCCATATTGTTGTAATTTCATTAAATTTTCTTCCTTTTGTTGATACAACTTGTTAAATGATAAAGAGGTTTGGTTGCAAAAATAGCACTCAAGTTAAACTGAGGCTGATCGGCAAATATTAATTAATAGTTTACAAAAATTTACAAACAATGTTGCAAGTTGAGAAAAAATCTTTTCTTATTTGCCAATCAACGATTAGACTTTCTGATGGGTGGAAGCCCCTGCTTGCCGTTGAGCCTGAGTCAACCCCCCAAAATAAGGGACTGTAGCTCAGAGTAAAGTTTTTCTGCTTTCGGGTTCGGAGGCAAGTGGGGGAGAATCGGCAAAACCGTTAAGATCAAAGGAACTGTGTACAAAATAATCAGTCAACCCTGAGCCCTTCCTGAACGCCTGTGAGTCATTCTAGTCGGATGATCAGGCTCTCATCATTGGAAGACGCTTGTCCTGAATTGAGAGTTGGTGAGTGTTGGTCATCGCTAACGAAAAAACCTATTAAATAATAGATCAAAATGAATTTTATTCTTCCTGAAGAAAACAACATCACGATTCGCCCTGTCCAATATCGAGACCTAGGCGCGATCGAAAGTCTCGTCAGTAAGTCCGATGAACTTCATCATAGTGGTTCGGCATTGGCCTTAAGTCAAGACTTAGGGAATCTTCGCCAATGGTATAGTCCCCTCAAGCTCTTAAGTCTCTTTCCGAACCCAGCTCAACATCATTTTTCCTTCTATGTTGCCGAACAAGAGGAACAAGTTTTAGGAGCGATTAAAGTTTCTCCCACCAATAGTACCCGCACCACTTGGCAAGTCGAACACATTCTCGTCGATCCCGACTACCCCGTCGCTGGAAAGCGGATTGGGTCACAACTCTTACGATACTGCTTTGAAAGTATTTGGGAAGCTAGGACTTGGACTTTAGAAATTAATATTCATCATAAGAGCATTTTGAGCCTCTATCGGAGCAATGGCTTTCAACCGTTAGCTCAATTTACCTATTGGTCGATCGCGCCGGAAAAACTTCATGCTTTAGCGCAACATGAACCCAAACTGCCGAATTTACTCCCCGTGAATAACGCCGATGCCCAGTTGCTCTATCAGTTAGATACGGTTTCCATGCCTCCCTTGCTGCGTCAAGTCTTTGATCGGCACATTAACGACTTTAAACGGAACTTAATTGATCTGACCGTGGGTCGATTCCAACAATGGTTTGGGCAACAGCACATCCGACAAGGGTATGTTTTTGAACCGCAAAGAAAAGCAGCGATCGCGCATTTTCGATTGAACCAAACCCCACAAAATCAGCCTGATCAATGTCAACTCACTGTTCATCCCGCTTACACTTGGCTCTATCCTGAAATGCTCGCGAAAATTGCTCAATTCTTCTCCGAAGCAGAAAAACCGCAACTGCTTCTGGCTTCTGCAGACTATCAACCCGAGCGGGAAGAATACCTAGAAGAAATCGGCGCTGAACGAGTGGAACATACCCTGCTCTTATCTCGTTCTGTCTGGCATAAACTCCGAGAAGCCCCCTCATCTCTCGAACGGTTACAATTATCAGGGGTATTACAAGGCTTGCGTCCAGGTCGCGCTCCCATTCCCAGTCGGTTACCCTGGCTCAACTCATTTTCTGAAGAATCTAATCACGATCATCCCTCGCCATCGGATCATGCTCACCGAGAAGAGGAAGAAGACCATTGAAAACCAAACTCTCAGTTTTAGGACTCGATATTGGAAAAAAACGAATCGGAATTGCTGGGTGTGATGGAACGGGACTGATTGCAACGCCGATTATGACCCTTGAACGCACCGGCTTTACTGATGATGTGGAACAACTCATTGATTTAATTGCCAAACGAGAAGTCACCCTTTTAGTAATCGGAATGCCTTACGCTATGAATGGCGAACTGGGTCATCAGGGAAAACGCATTGAAAAATATGCCCAACGCTTACAAAAGGTTTTAAAACTTCCCATGGAGTATGTTGATGAACGGTTAAGCTCGATCGAAGCAGAAGCCCGACTCAAAACCAAGCGGGGGTTTTCACCGCGCCGAGATAAAGCTCAAATTGATGCTCATGCTGCTGCTATCATTCTCCAACAGTGGTTAAATCAACGTCGCACTCCCACTAACAATCAACTGAATCAGCAACCATCCAACATCGAATAATATATTCTAAAGTGCTATCATGGAAAGTCGCATTACTATGATTTGAAGGATAGGAAACAACGAAACAATCATGAGTCTGACCCAAGAAAAAAAGCAAGAAATCATCAACGATTATCAAGTTCACGAAACTGATACCGGATCAACTGAAGTTCAAATTGCCATCTTAACCAAGCGCATTACCCGTTTAACCGAACATCTGAAATCCAACGATAAAGACCACTCCTCACGACGGGGACTCCTGAAATTAATTGGTCATCGTCGCAGTTTGTTATCCTATTTACAGAAAGAAGATCAACAACGCTATCAAGACTTAATCAAACGCCTTGGTATTCGTGGCTAGTTTTTTAGAGATAGTTATGGCTTCTCAACCAGAAGAACAACGCACCAACTTACCCTTTGAACCCACTCGCAAGCGGAAAAAGAAAGCAAAAACCGCACCCGCCAATCCCCCTGAGTCTAAGTCTGAGCCTCAGATCTCACCGCAAGCTCAACGGAAAGCTCAAGCCTCTCTCTCCGCCATTCCCGACGGTGTGAGTCAGCGGATGGTGCGCCGAATGGCTTTCTTTTCAGGAATTCCCACGAGCTTAGGAATTTTGAGCTTTTTCGTTTTTTACTGGATCGTTACCCAAGAACTTTTAGAGCTTCCCCCTTACACCGTTGTGTTGGTTAGTATGGGGCTGTTTGGGCTGGGCGTTTTAGGACTCAGTTATGGTCTTATTTCCGCTTCTTGGGACGAAGAACGAATTGGAACGTGGTTTGGTTGGGAAGAATTTACCACGAATGTGCAACGGATTTTCTCCGCTTGGCGCAGTGCGAGAGGTAGTAACAAGTAACGAAATACATACCTAAACAAGAACGTCGTCAAGAATAATGAAATAAAAAGTTTTAGTTAATTGAAAATTGCTTTCAAATTAGCAAAGATAGATCGTAAAAGAAGAGAATTGTTCTGAAGTCTCTCTCTTGATCCGATCAAATTGAGAACACCATTATAGCGAAACTGTAACGATTATGATCATTGTCATGAAAGTCGGCTCCCCTGAAGCCGAAATTAACCGCCTCTGTGAAGATTGTGCTACTAAGGGGCTGACTCCAGAAAAAATCGTTGGTAAGCATAAAGTTGTCATTGGCTTAGTTGGCGATACTGCTTCGATGGATCCATTGCAACTCCAAGAAATGAGTCCCTGGATCGAAGAAGTCGTCCGAGTCGAACAGCCTTTCAAGCGAGCCAGCCGAGAATTCCGTCACGGTGAACCCAGTGAAGTCTGGGTTGATACTCCCAATGGGGCTGTTCCTTTTGGTGAACATCATCCAGTGGTGCTAGTAGCCGGTCCTTGTTCCGTTGAGAATGAGGACATGATTGTAGAAACCGCAAAAGCAGTAAAAGCATCTGGTGCGAAGTTTTTACGGGGTGGCGCGTACAAACCGCGGACTTCTCCCTATGCGTTCCAAGGTCATGGCGAAAGTGCCTTAGGACTCCTCGCAGCAGCGAGAGAAGCCAGTGGCTTGGGGATCATTACTGAAGTCATGGACACGGCTGATGTGGATAAAATTGCTGAAGTTGCCGATGTGCTACAAGTCGGAGCGCGAAATATGCAGAACTTCGCGTTACTGAAAAAAGTCGGCGCTCAGGATAAGCCTGTGTTACTGAAACGGGGAATGTCGGCGACCATTGAAGAATGGATTATGGCAGCCGAATATATTTTAGCTGCAGGGAATCCCAATGTGATTTTATGTGAGCGTGGAATTCGCACGTTTGATCGTCGCTACACTCGCAATACTTTAGACTTGTCAGTGATTCCTGTGTTGCGGTCTTTAACCCACTTGCCGATTATGATTGATCCGAGCCATGGAACAGGTAAGTCGGAATATGTGCCAGCTATGGCTATGGGCGCGATCGCGACGGGAACGGATTCTCTGATGATTGAAGTCCATCCTAACCCCTCGAAAGCATTGTCCGATGGCGCACAATCGCTCACTCCCGCCCGTTTTGATGAATTGGTAGAAGAGTTAGGGGTAATCGCAAAACCCTTAGGACGTTGGGAAAATGCACCAGTCAGTGTAGCCTAAGCGCAATCAAAAAAAAGTGGGGTAAAACTGCTGCCCCACTTTCATCATCACTAATGAGTGTCATTAATTAATTGTTTTCGTTCAGCTTTGGATTGGGCTTACTCCCGAGATTAATTTTCACAGGACGATTTACCGCATCTTCAACTTTCGGAAGCGTTAACGTAACAATGCCATTTTGATAGTTAGCACTGACTTGATCTTGTTGGATTTCAACAGGTAAGCTAATCGTGCGACTGAATTTGCCATAACGGAATTCAGAGTGATAAGTTCCTTTCCCTTCACTTTCTTCTTCACTACTATATTCACCGCTAATGGTTATCGCATCACGACTGGCACTGATATCAAGATCGTCTGGTTTCAAGCCTGGTAATTGAGCTTTTAACACTAAATTTTCACCGTTGTCTTCAAGTTCAATCGCAGGTTGCCAAGTGTGTTCGCCTAAAGCAGTTTGGCTGGCAATGTCATCAAACAGGCGATCAAGTTGACGGCGGAAGGAATTCATTTCAGCATAAGGATTCCAGCGTGTTAGAGCCATATAATATTCACCTCCTATGAAAAGTAAAGTTTGAATTGTTCGCGTCGCTTAACTTTGACCTTTCATCTCCTATCTTGACGGATGAATGAAAAATTGACGGTGAGGTTTACCACAAAAAAAGTAGTCGATTACCGTATCGGTCAAAACCATGCACGCGATCGCGCTATTTCAGCAGACCCTAGTTAACCGTTGATTCGACAAACTCTCGGAAGCGAATGAGATCTTGATGGGGATCAGCAGCGACCACTTCTACTTCCACGCGATCGCCGAGGTCAACATTCGTCTGGAAGCGATGGGGTAACTCTAAGCCTAAATCTTCCAACAAGATAATCCCCAAATTATCCTCTTCCCGTAACCAACGCAGAACGATCGCGCTCCAGCGTTGTTCCCCATTGCGACGCAGATATTCTAACGCCCAATACCGTTTGGTTTGCCGTTCCACCAGAGTCGCTTCATAAGCAGCACTCCCCGCACTATAAGCAATTTCCTGCACTTGTTCCGCCGAAAACGGACAAGGTTCACCGCGCAAATAAGCCTTAATTTGAAAATGCCCAAGCAAGTCCACATAACGGCGAATGGGAGAAGTCACCTGCGTATAAACTTCTAGCCCTAAACCCGCATGACGAGCCGGGGTGGTACTCATTTCACTCCGAGGCATACACCCGCGAATCGCGCAATAACGAACCGGTCCTGCGGGTAATTGTAATAACTCTTCTTCTGGGGGTAATTCTGGCTGCGGTTGCGAGCGAAACGGTAGCGGAATCTCGTGATCAATGGCAAATCGGGCTGCCACTTCTCCCGTCAGAATCATCATTTCCGCCACCAGTTGACGGGCGGGAGAGTCGTCTAAGAGTTCAATTTCCACTTCTTCTTCCTGACTCACTTTAATCACCGCTTCCGGTAAGCTAATATTAATTGACCCTTGAGACTGTCGCCATTGTTTCCGTTGTTGTGCCCACTGAGCCAGTTGAGCAATTTCAGGTTCTGCAGTTACGCCCAACTCTAGCATTTCATCCACATCCTCATAGGTAAGGCGATAAGTGGGTTTCACCCAACTCGCTGCAATGGTATAGTCTGAAATTTCCCCATTGGCTTCTAAAATCACCCCAAAACTCATCGCAGGACAAATTTGTCCCTGGACTAAGCTCATGGGGCCAGTAGCAAGTTCTGAAGGAAACATGGGAATCATCCCCGTGGGGAGATACAAACTGGTGCTGCGTCGGCGGGCTTCTTGATCCAGTTCATCTTCAGGCTGCACCAAGCGAGTGGGATCAGCGATATGAATCCAAATCTGCTGTCGTCCATCTTCTAAGGTTTCAATACTGACCCCATCATCAATTTCTTTTGTGCTTTCATCATCAATGGTATAAACCTTTTGCTGGGTCAAGTCTGCGCGATTATACTCGCTATCATCTGGAGGAGTCTCTAAATATTGTTGCGCCACATCTAACACCTTTTTCGGGAACTGTTTAGGATAGGAGCTACGACGCAAGAAAAGGTTTTCATGGCGACTCCATAAGCCGAGGTCAACCAGCAGGGTAAATGCTGCATCAGGGGTGGGTGAGCGTCCAATTTCCGCAAGGGTTTCTTGCGCCAGACGAACTTCTTGTTCGGGTTGGAGGATATACCGTTCTAGAGCTTCCAAGCGAGCGCGATCGCTGCTTTGCCATTCTACCGCTTCCCCTGCTAACGCCTGTTGGACTCGACGAATAAATTCTGCTTTTTCTTGATTCCGTTGCTGTTCAACTTCAATTTGGTGTTTAATTTCCGCAACCTGTGACGCTGAGCGCGGTTCAAACACATTCCCTTTCTGCTTAAAATAAATCTTATCTTCGGCTAACAGCGAGTAAGCTGCATAACAGGGGGCTGCACTCTGGTCTGAAAACAAAACTTCTGCCATGTCTTCTGGTGTGACCGCTTCTCCGTCTTCCACCAGTAATTCCCAAGCCACTTCTAAGCTGGATGGGTCTAAATAGGCTTCAACTTCTCTTAAAAACGCTGAAATATCTTGGGGGCGTTTGGGGTCGCCTCCCACTTCATACTCCACTTGTCGTGGGTGTAGGGTGTGAGACTGACCCCATTGATCCAAAACAATCCAATGTTTTTTTCCTTCTGGTCGTTCAGCAACCGCAAGACGACGCTCGCCTTGAGCCTTAAATTCGATTAACGTTCCCTTTTCCACCAGCTTTGTGCTTGTTTAACAACTTGTAATCTAGTGTAACTTTCACTGGTCGGAAATCAATAGTTTTGTTCCTCGTTATTGCTAATTAATCTGCTAAAGACGTTCGGGCGAACGCCTGATCAGATTAAGGACAAATCTAGCTTTCTGCATCAACATAGGGGAGTAACGCCAAGATTCGAGCATAATTAATCGCCCGAGTTAAATCTCTTTGTTGTCTTGCGGTTAAGCCCGTAATGCGACGGGGTAAAATTTTTCCCCGCTCGGTGATAAACTTCCGAAGCAGTTCCACATCTTTGTAGTCAATGGGATCTCCTGGTTTAATCGGAGATAGACGTTTGCGATAATAAGCCATAGTTTAAGTTTCTTTTGGGGTTTGCGTGTTACTTGGTTTCTTTGTGAACAGTGTGTCGGTTACAGTAGGGGCAATATTTTTTAAATTCGACCCGTCCTGAATGATTCCGACGATTTTTTTCTGTGGTGTAACGAGAGACACCTTTTTTCCGTTTATCGGTATTGGTGCGACATTCGGTACACTCTAAGGTGATAATAATCCGCGTGCCCTTTTTACTTGCCATAACTCAGGTTAGATAATGGTTAACTCAATTTCGTCAATAATGATGACACAGCCCACTATTATCTCATACGATCCATAAGAAGATCAACCCAACGCCGAATCCGTAGATCAAGAGAGTAACCGCGACGACTGGGGACAACAACGGTATCAAAAAAGCGATCATGAATGGCTTGCTGGTTTTCTTCATCACCAATAGCGACGACTAAATCCACTAATAGGGGAGAAATTAAAATCGTAATACTGAGAAAATTCGGAAAACCATATTGCAACCCCACTAAGCCAAGAAATGCAATTAAACTCAACCCCCCTTCCCGCTTGGTTAATGACATTACATCAGGAAGTCTTCCCCGTCGCCCATCAATAATTTGAAGATCAAACGCCCATCGTCCTAAACTTTGTCCTTTGAAACGAGATGCACCAAAAACCCGTAGCCCATACCAAACAGCAACAAAAACAATAAATTGAAACAGCGCAACACCAACTAACGCACTCACAAACCAAGCAACCGCAAAATCAAGCAAAAACGCATAAATACGGCGTTGAATGGGAACGCGAGGATAACGGTAGGGGAGGGGTTCTTTAAACATGAGGAGTGACCAGTTATCAGTGACCAGTGACCAGTGACCAGTTATCAGTTATCAGTTATCAGTGACCAGTTATCAGTTATCAGTGACCAGTGACCAGTTGTCAGTGACCAGTTGTCAGTGACCAGTGACCAGTGACCAGTTATCAGTTATCATTAAAACTTATTTTTGATGAAAGTCGGATTCTTCGTCTTCTTGCGGTGCATTCATTTCATCCCGAAAGCCTCTAAGAGTTTTACCGAGAGAGTTACCCATTTCAGGGAGTTTTTTCGGTCCAAAAATTAAGATCGCAACGCCTAAGATAACAGTTACTTCTAGCCAGCCTAAACCCAACATAATTTGTTCTCTTTGGTTATTAAATGTTTTTTACAACGATTCACCCAAAAATTGACAATTGACTATGAACAATTGAAAATAAGGGTTTGTCGCCTCTGTTCAACTTAAGAGAGGGGAATCATCTTCAGTATATCTTGAGCAACGTTATTTCTAGCGAGGGAATTATGTCTGAATCATTATCATCTTTGCGTTCCCAGCAACATCCTTTAATTCGGAATCTTGCGGATACGATTGAATCAGTCTGGAAAACAGAATTAAAGTTACTTCCTTATGAGTTACCCGAAGATCTTGGTTATATTGAGGGACGGCTAGAAGGGGATAAACTCACAATTCAAAATTATTGTTATCAAACGCAACCCTTTCGGAAACTCCATTTGGAATTAGCGAAGGTCGGGAATAATCTAGATATTCTCCATTGCGTGGTTTTCCCGCGACCTGAATATAACTTACCTATTTTTGGCTGTGATTTAGTGGGCGGACGCGGACAAATTAGTGCCGCGATCGCGGACTTATCTCCCGTCGCTCAAGATAGCACATTACCCCCAGCGTATCAAACCCAGTTATCAGCACTTCCCTCTCTAACCTTCTCTCAACCGCGAGAATTACCCCCTTGGGGCGACATCTTTTCTGAGTTTTGTCTGTTTATTCGTCCAGAAAATGAGGAAGAGGAAGAGCAGTTTTTAGGGCGAGTACGGGACTTTTTAACGGTTCACTGTCAGCAAGGAAAGTCAGCAGAAGCGGTTTCCCCCGAACAACAAAAGCTCAATTTAGCGGGACAACAACGGTATTGCAGCCAACAGCAAAAAAATGACAAAACTCGGCGCGTGTTGGAAAAGGCGTTTGGAGAAGCCTGGGCGGAGCGTTATATGAATACAGTGTTATTTGATATTCCTCTTGAAATTTCTTTGTGAACGCTTAGCAGTTCACGCGAATTATGCAACAATGGTAAAGCTATATTCGCTAATTGCGGGTTTAGCTCCCTATTTCCTTTTAATTTAACCCCCAATCGATAAATTAGAGTAAAAGTAAGATAAGTTATATGAAACCTGGCGATCGCGTTCGCGTTACTGAATCTGTTATTGTTTATCACCATCCTCAACACAAAAAACAAGCCTTTGATATTAAAGGTCTCGAAGGAACGATTCAAGAAATTGTCACTGAATGGCAAGGAAGACCCATTAGTGCGAATCTACCAGTAAAGGTGAAGTTTGAAAAGAAGTTTACCGCGCACTTGCGGGAAGATGAAGTGGAAGTGATTGCAGAAAGTTAACCCTCTCCGTGGTCAGTGTCATGGTTGCCAAAATTGCCAAAATTTTAGTTTATCCCATCAAGTCTTTAGATGGGGTTTTGTGTGATTATGGGACGATTGTCACCCCTGGAACTTTGAACTTTGATCGGAGATGGGCAATTTTTGACGATCAAGGCGAATATGTGAATGGAAAACGTAATTCTCGGGTGCATCAATTATGCACTGAGTTTGATTTAAGTCAACTCATTGTTACGTTTCGTCACAACCAAGGGTCGGTCTCCTTTAACTTAGTCACTGAAACCGATCCAATGAATCAATGGTTGAGTGAGTATTTTCAACAGCCTGTTTTTCTGCAAGAAGAAGCAGCAGGGGGCTTCCCTGACGATTTAGAGGCGTATGGCCCCACGGTGATTAGCACAGCAACCCTAGAAACCGTAGCGAGTTGGTTTCCTTCTTTGACGGTAGAAAATGCGCGATCGCGCTTCCGAGCCAATTTAGAAATTAGTGGTGTTCCCCCGTTTTGGGAAGATCAGTTGTTTGCAGAAACGAGAGAAACTGTTAAGTTTGAAGTGGGTTCAGTCCAGTTAGAAGGCGTTAATCCCTGTCAACGGTGCATTGTTCCCACCCGTGACCCTCACTCAGGAGAAACCTATCCCCAGTTTCAGCGCATCTTTATTCAGCAACGCCAAGCCACCCTCCCTTCATGGACAGTACCGACTCGTTTTAACCATTACTATCGCCTCAGCGTGAATACCCGTATTCCGCCCTCTCAAGTCGGTAAAATTATCAGTGTTGGTGATAAAGTAACAATCTGATAGCAATTCTGACTGCAAGGGATTGAATGATGGATTGCCAATAGATAGTACTTCTAACGTATAATGCTCATTAATTTCCAAAGAACAAATAACGAAGAACCAATAACATTAACCAGCCTACTTTCTACTCTCACCGATTCGGAAGCGCGATCAAAATGCGTTTAATAAAAAATATTTCTCCCTCAACTTTCCATTCTCTTCTCCTTCCCAGTTTAGATGCGCTGACTTTTTTCGCATGGGGAATTGTCTTATTTAAGTATTGGTTAACGGGGGAAATTCGATTATTAATTCATCCGAATTATATTGGTCTAGTTATGGTGACTGGGGGAGTTTTATTATTTCTAGGATGTCTGAAATCATTTCAAATTTATGAGAATCAAAAACGGAAAAAGCATCAGGAAAAAGTGATGCAGCACGTGACGCTGTTTCCCGTGGGATGGAGTTCTTTTTTTCTGCTGGGAACAGCAATTTTAGGATTACTCATTCCACCGAAGGTATTAGGAAGTGATATTGCATTACAACGAGGGATTCGAGAAACGCTTCCTGTAACCGAAAATCAACCAGAAGCCTTTCGGGTTAATGTCAAGGCTGAGGATCGATCGCTGATTGATTGGATTAAAACGATTAATGCGTATCCCGAACCCGATGCGTATCAAGGGGAAAAGGTGAAAGTGAGGGGGTTTGTGATTCAAAAAGAACAGCTTCCAGAAAATTATTTTTTATTAGCTCAGTTTATTATTACTTGTTGCGCGATCGATGCTTATCCAGTCGCCCTTCCTGTTAAGATTGCTAATTCTGATCAACAATATAAAAATGATACTTGGTTAGAAGTGGAAGGAGAAATGATGAGTGAGCGTTTAGCTTTTATGACTGCTACAGATTTAGAAAGCCAAGAGAAACGTCAAGTGGTGATTGGTGCTGAAACGATTACTGAAATTCCTACGCCCCGTAATCCTTATGGTTTTTAAGCGTCATTTCCAGCCCATTGATCGGATTTCAATTCTTGCCATTATTTTACTCGGTTTTGTTCTATCTGGACTCATTTTTGGTGAGAATATTTGTGGGAAAGATTGTTGGTTAAAATCCAAACCAAGGGTGGAAATGTTTAGTTGGAAAGAGGAAAAAATTAGTGCAAACGATCGCGCTTTTATTATTCGTTTTAGTCGTCCGATGGAGCAAGAAACTGTTGAAAATAATATTAAATTGAATCCTGAGTTAGTGGGAAAAATCAGTTGGTCTGGGAAACGGATGGCTTATACTTTAGAGCAACCCGCCCCTTATGGAACAGAATATGAATTAACGATTAATGGTGCAAAAGACCGTCTCGGGAGTGAAATCCGACCGTTTCAAGAAACCTTTCAAACGCGCGATCGCGCTTTTGTTTATTTAGGGGTAAAAGGACAAGAAAAAGGACGCTTAATTTTATATAACTTGACGCAACAAGAAAAAACGATTCTGACACCCGCTAATTTAGTAGTGAATGATTTTAAGAGTTATCCCCAGCGCGATCAGATTTTATTTAGTGCGATTCCCCAAGAGAATTGGCAAGAGGGAACACTAGACCAACAATTATATACAGTGACAACAGGAATTAATGAAAGTGATACCCCAGTCGGAAAAGTGGAATTAATTTTAGATAATAAAACGTATCAAATTCTTGAGTTTGAACTGTCCCCCAATGGTCAAAAAATTGTTGTGAGACGAGCCAAAAAAGATGATTTGAAGGATATGAGTTTGTGGATTATCGAAGGAAAAACTCCTCCTAAGCGAATTGAAAACAGTCAAGGAGGAGAATTTATCATTCCTCCCGATAGTCAAAGTATCGCTATTGCTCAAGGTCAAGGAGTCGCTCTCATTCCATTAGAAAAAGATACTAATCCTGCTAATTTTTTACCACAATACGGTCAAGTTTTAACCTTTTCCCCTGATGGTCGTGCAGCAGCAATGGTCAACTTTAATACGCAAGATCCAGACAAACAATACACTCGTTCTCTCGATTTAGTAACTAATCGGGGGGTTGAAAAAAATCTCCTGAATACAGAAGGATCGATTCTCAATTGTGAATTTAACCCCACTGCAACTCACCTTTATTGCTTATTGACAGAAGTAGTTGATCAGGAACAATATCGAGAACAACCCTATCTAGTCAGTATCAATCTTGAAACAACAGAAATTCTTCCACTATTGAGCTTACCAGAATATCAAGATATTGATATGAGTCTCTCTCCTGATGGTTTCGCCTTACTATTCGACCAAGTGATGACAGTTAGTAGTGCTAACCCCAATAATTACACTCTTAGAAGTGATTCTGGCAAAGCAATTATTGATAGTCGTCTATGGTTATTAGTTCCTACACCAACGCTAACCAATAATCCAGCCCAACAACCAAAACTGGAAGAATTACCGATATCGGGAGTAACGCCCCTGTGGCTACCGTGACAACGCAATAACTGTCCTGAAACTTGGCAAAAAAACTGCGCTATCACTTACATTAATAAGTAGAAGCCCCCACCTTACTTTAAAGAATGCCTGATATCACTGTCTCTCCTTGGTTAAGTCGCTTAGTGTATCCTTTAGGCTGTTATCTGCTTCTTCCAGCCTATTTTGGGAAATTAGAAATTATCGGACGTGAAAACATTCCTCGCAATGGTCCAGTCTTACTCGCCCCCACTCATCGTTCTCGTTGGGATGCTCTCCTTGTTCCTTATACCGCAGGACGTTGGAAAACGGGTCGCGATTTACGATACATGGTTTCCGAAAATGAAATGCGGGGCTTGCAAGGTTGGATTATTCGTCGTATGGGGGGGTTTCCCGTTGATCCGAAACATCCTGGCTTAAGCACAATTAGGAACAGTATTCAGGTTTTATCTCAGGGGGAAATGCTGGTCATTTTTCCAGAGGGAGATATCTATCGTAATCAACCAGTACAGCCCTTAAAAGCGGGTATTGGTCGCATTGCTCTTCAGGCGCAATCACAACGTCAAGTCAGTGAGAGTGTTAAGGTTGTTCCCATGAGCATTCATTATTCTCAAGCCTATCCCAATTGGGGAACAGGGGTGAAAGTCAAAGTGGGAACGCCGATTAATGTCGCAGACTATCCTTCTGATCACAGTAAGAAAAGTGCACAATGTCTGACTCAGGATCTCGAAACCGCCTTAAAAGATTTGTACGAAAACGATCCCGCCTACAAACAATTCTCTTGTTGTGATCAGCTTGCATCCCATCAACACAGCACAACCGAACAATCCGCATCAATGCAACATTAACGAATAACGGTGTGAATGGGAATCACTTGCACAACACAGTTGCTATAACCTAAGGCTTCTAAGCTGTTAACAAATTCGGGAGTCCAAACGGTTTCTTGCACAGGGCTATTTTGAGCTTTTAAAAGGGAAATCAAGCGCGATCGCGCTATTCCAGACAAAGCATCATGAACCGAGGGAGTCCACCAAATACCATCTTTCCAACCCCATAAATTCCCTGTGCTGGTTTCTAACCAATTCCCCGCTTCATCCACTAAAATAGCTTCTTGCGCCCCCTTCACTTTTGCGGTTTGCAACGCCAACCAACTGCTTAAATAATTTCCTGTTTTATGAGTCGGAAAACTTCGTCGGTATTTCCCAGCAGCAGCTAACCAAGCTGTGATTCCTGATTGTTGTTTTTGCGCTAAATCTGGCGGTAACTCACGTCCAGTAATCCATTCTCGCCCATCTGGAAAAATTGTCATGCGTAACACTGGAAAATAGGCACTTAATTGTTTCGCTCCTTCCCGCAGTCGTTTCCAGTTGGGTTGTTGCCAAGAAAAGGCTTGCAGAGATTGCTCAAGTCGCTGACAATGGTCTTGCCATTGCGTCAAATCGTGATCCAAATTCTGTTCATAAACTCGTAGCGTGGTAAAAACCGTTGCGCCATACAATAAACCAGGATCATTAAGGGAGAGGGGAATCGTTTGTTGATTATAGAGTTGACCCTCATACCAATGCCACATTTTGACCTCTGGAAAGCTGTTTCCTCATCCTACCAGTAGCAGAGAATTTTTCTTTTATCATGAAGGTATCTTTTGCACTGAATCAAGCAACGCTATATGGTTACTCCTGCTAATCCTTATTCTCTTTTCCAAGAAACAAAATTACAATCTGTGAGCCGTGGCGAGCCCTGTTTTCTTCTCAGTGGTTGTGAAAACGCAACTCATTTGCTGGTGATTCTTTTTCCGCAACTGGGCGACTTTGATAGTTTAGAATACGCTTGGTGGTTGCAACGATCGCGCTGTGAACTCGAAGCCTTAAACGTAACCGTGCGAGCCGTAGGAATTGGTAATCTTGCTTCTGGTCAGCGTTTCTGTCATTTTACCGAATTCCCAGAAGAGAATTTATTAGTTGATCCCAAAGCGAGTCTCCATCAACAACTCGGACTCTACACTGGTTTATTCCTCAACATTCCAGGTTTATCTGCACCGCAACAGGCCTGGGTCAACTTATTGCTGATGTGTGCGGGAATTGGCAGCCCTGGCACCCTCAAAGAAGTCTTACGAGGCTATACTGGCGATCGCGCTGCACCGCAACTGATTGGCGATGATGAAGTCATCAAAGCCCCACCGCTTCCCCCCTTACAAGGCTCATTTTTCAACGGCGCAGGAGGAAATGGTTTCCAGCGTCCCTTTGAACTGGCGACTCTACGCTTGCGGAATATGGGAGAAGTATTGAGTCATTGGGGAACGTATGTTCCAGATGCAAGTTATCTCACTCAGCGCGGAGGAACATTTCTGTTTAACCCCGAGCGAGAATTGATTTATGAGTGGCGCGATCGCGCGATATTAGGCTTTGCAGAAAATATGAGCTCTCCCTTGGATTTTCTCCGCACTCGTCTGTCTGCGGAAACAGTTACCGCTTAGCCAAACAACTGATCAACCCGTTGGCGAATCGCAACTAAATTCAATGATAAATCTTTACTCAACCGACGTTCAATTAAACTGACAGGCATGGTGCGCGGGGGCCAAACAAAGATACTGTAAACCAGTTGGGTTGTCTTCTCTTTTGGTTCTAAGAACCAATAGCCAGAAAATGCCTTAAAGTCCCCTTCCACCATCTCAAAATCAATGCGTTCGGGGTGAGCTTCTTCTAAATCTAGCACCACACGGGCACTAAAATTCATTTTCAGTAGTTTCTGTTTTCCCACTTGTTCTAAACGAACTTTTTCTCCCTCGGGATGTTCCAGACGTTGACTTTTTTCTAGGCTGGGAATAAATTCAGGCAATGATTCATAATCAGTCAACACCTTCCACACCGATTCTCTCGGGTGCGCGATTGCGATCTGACTGGTAATGCGCCGTTGACGCTTTGCCACCTCCTCAGTCTGAATCTCTACCGCTTCTAGCTGTGCTTCTAACTCAGAATCCCCCGCATGGGCTGCATCTGCTGGTTCGTTCTTAAATTGTGGGTCAATCACGATTTTTATGTTTCTAATACTTCATCTAAAGAGCGAGGAAGAGTGACATGAAATGTCGTTTCCCCAACTCCATCAGGATTATACTCGCTGTTGAGATCAATTTTGCCACGAAGATGTTGCACCAGAGACTGAACTAATGCTAATCCTAATCCAGTGCCAGGAATTGCTTTTTGAGTTGCGCCTTTTCCGCGCCGAAACCGATCAAAAATATAACTTTGTTCACTCGGAGCAATCCCATACCCAATATTTTTGACACTCATGCAAATCCAGTTGTGGATTGTTTCCGAAAGCATGATTTCGACTGTTGTCTTTGCCCGAGAATACTTTCCCGCATTACTCAATAACTCTAAAACAATCCGTCGCACACTTTCTTCATCACTCTCAATGGTAAACCGTTCATCAGAATGCTGCGGTGGTGCTAAACGCAAGGTCAAATCTAGCTGTTTCTCTTGCCATTTCCACTGAAATTCATCAGCGATTTCTCTTAATAATTGTTTAACATTAACTGGTTTGACTTGTAGAGATGTTCCTTCATCCTCGACTTTTTGTAAGGTCAATAGATCTTTAATCAGGTTATGTTCTCGATTCCATTCTTGTTCTAAAATCCCCAGATACTTTTGTTTGCGCTCTGGGGGCAGTGCTTCATTATGTAACATCCGAATCGCCATTTTCATCGTTGCTAAAGGCGTATTCAACTCATGGCTAATTGTGGCTAAAAATTCATCTTTGAGTTGATTTAATTCTTGTAACTGTTCGACTTGATTGCGACTGGTTTCATAAAGTTTTGCTTGTACATCTAAACTCCGTTGCAATTGTGCAGTCCGCTCATCAACCAGAGACTGCACCCGTTGTAGAGTTTTATTATGGACAATTGTCGTGCTGACTTCTGTACTCACCCAACTCAATAATTCTTGCTCTTCTTTGTACCATTGTCGGGGCTGATCGTTTTCTAAAAGCAGAAATCCTAAGACCATCTGTGACTCGGGGCGACCACTGCTTGTTCCCATGAGAGGCGTAATGATCCAAGCCGATGTCGGGCAAGACTCTTCTAAGAAATAAAGTTGATACGGATCATCCACGACCTGCTGAGAAAGAGGAATGGGGGCTTGTTGCCAGGCTTTTAAGCAAAGAGGACTGTTGCTGAGGGGAAAAGAGGTTAAAGAGGTTTTGAAAGGCGAAGATTGTGCCCATTGGGTTAATAGTTGCACTTCGACATTTGGGTTGTTAATTTCTCGGCGATTGCCAAAAATCGGTTCAGCATAGCGCAACATGAGGACAATACCGCGAGTCACTTCTAGAGCTTGGCTAGTTTGCGCGATCGCGCTGTATAAAATCGTCTCTAAGTCTTGAGAATTATGAATCAACTCCGTGACATTTTGTTGCAGCCATTTATAACGTTCTTTCTTATGCAACTCAAATTGCAATTGTGCCGTTTTCATCGCCAAACACAACGCACTTGCTAGAGACGATTCCAACCTACTATTCAACCCTAGCTCTTGATTGCTCCCTAAAATTAACCAACCCCAAAGCTGATCTTGAGCAATCGGGCACACCTCCCAATGCGGAAGGGCTAATTCCTGTTGCAAATCAGCTAAAAGGTTGATGGGAACTTCACTCTCATTAGAATGGATTTCCTGAGTTTTCCAAAGAATGGTTTGCAGTTTTGCTTCCCATAAGGTTAACTGTCTTTTGTCAATACCATTTTCTCGACTCCAGCTAGCAGTGGGTAAACTCACAAAGGGAATTAAAAAACACACTTGCGCTGATAAACTCTGGGTCATTTTTTTCGGGAGTTCCCAGAGCAGTGTTTTTGCGTTGACACTCCCCAGGGTTAAGGCATTAATCTCTTGTCCAATCAGTGTTAGTTTCACAATTTCAGCTTACTGATACTTAAGTAGAAGCGAGTCTCCACTCAATGGCATTAAACACAAATTCTAGACAGTCAGTCACTTTTAGATCATAGTGAGAACTCATTCTAACACTCCTAAACTATCACACTCTTTGTACAGTATTGATCTGTTTTTCACTCAGGTAGCACTGATATATTCCTGTAAGGCTTTCACATCCAATGATCCAGACTGCAGCGCCCGAATCGCAGCAACATTGGCTCTTGCACCCGCAATGGTTGTTACCATCGGAATTTTATACGCTAGGGCAGTACGGCGAATCAGTTGACCGTCCGTTTGCGCTTCTTGTCCAGTGGGGGTGTTAATAATCAGTTGAATCTTGCGGTTTTTAATGGCATCTAAGACATGAGGGCGACCTTGATGGAGTTTCAGAAGAAGTCCCACCTCTAATCCTTCTGCTTCTAACGCTGCTTTCGTGCCTTCCGTGGCAATAATATCAAAGCCTAACTCAATAAAGTCTTTCACCACTGGAATAACGAGTTGTTTATCGCGATTATTCGTAGAGACAAATACTGTTCCCGAAAGGGGTAAGCGTTGACCCGCTGCGAGTTCGGCTTTAGCAAAGGCTTTCCCAAACTCATAGTCAATGCCCATCACTTCCCCAGTGGAGCGCATTTCAGGACCTAAAATCACATCCGTCCCTGGGAATTTATCAAAGGGAAAAACAGCTTCTTTGACGGCGATATGGTCAGGACGCGGTTCTTCTGTAAAGTTGAGTTCGGCTAAGGTTTTCCCAGACATCACCAAAGAGGCAAGTTTTGCCAACGGAAAGCCCGTTGCTTTCGATACAAAGGGAACGGTACGGGAGGCGCGAGGATTGGCTTCTAGGATGTAAACCGTTTCGCCTTGTACTGCAAATTGAATGTTCATCAAGCCTACTACTTTGAGGGCGGTTGCCAGTTGTGCGGTAGCTTTGCGAATGGTAGCGAGAACCGTTTCACTTAAGGAAACATAAGGGAGAGAGCAAGCAGAGTCGCCCGAGTGAATCCCCGCTTGTTCAATATGTTCCATGATACCACCGATGACCACATTGCCTTCTTGATCCGCGATCGCGTCCACATCAACTTCGATCGCGTTTTCTAAGAATTTATCAATCAGAATCGGGTGTTCGGGTTCTACCTGCACCGCAAAATTCATGTAATGTTCTAATTCTGCATCAGAATAGACAATTTCCATGGCGCGACCCCCGAGAACATAAGACGGACGCACAACCACAGGATAGCCAATATTTCCTGCAATTACCAGTGCTTCATCATAACTCCGCGCCAGTCCATTCGGCGGTTGATCAATCACCAGTTGGCGCAAAATTTGCTCAAATCGTTCTCGATCTTCAGCAATATCAATGGAATCGGGAGACGTTCCCCAGATTTTCGTCGGAATCGTATCTTGATGGCGGTGGAGATATTCTTCCAGAGAAACCGCAAGTTTTAAGGGCGTTTGTCCGCCAAATTGAATAATAATTCCTCGGGGACGTTCCACCGCAATAATATTAAACACATCTTCTCGCGTTAGCGGTTCAAAATAAAGCCGATCGCTGGTGTCATAATCGGTAGAAACGGTTTCGGGGTTAGAATTGACCATAATCGTCTCATACCCCGCATCTCCCAGCGAGAAAGACGCATGACAGCAGCAATAGTCAAATTCAATCCCTTGTCCAATGCGGTTCGGTCCTCCCCCTAAAATCATTACTTTTGGCTTCTCAGAGGGGATCACTTCCGTCTCGCCCACTTCATAGGTGGAATAGTAATAGGGCGTAAAGGCTTCAAATTCTGCTGCACAGGTATCCACCATTTTATACACGGGGAAGACATTTAATTCTCGGCGTTTGTCTGCTACTGCTGCTTCTGTAGTCTGGGTGGCAAAAGCAATTTGTGGGTCACTGAAGCCTAACTGTTTAATTTCCCGCATTTGTTCGGCGGTGATTTGGTCTAACGGCGTTGCTTTCAAAAATTTCTCACCCGCAATAATCCGTTCCATATTCGTTAAAAACCAAGGATCAATGCTGGTTAACTGATGAATCTCTTCTACAGTCATCCCGAGGTGGAAGGCGTGATGAACCGCAAAAATGCGTTCTGGGGTTGCGGTGCGTAAACTGGCGCGAACTTGGGTAATAGAGGGTAACCCCCCTCGGGAGGTAAGGGGGGTACATCCCCACCCCATACGTCCTGTTTCCAGCGATCGCAGCGCCTTTTGGAACGATTCACAGAAAGTGCGTCCGATTGCCATTGCTTCCCCCACAGACTTCATCTGTGTGGTTAAATTGGGGGTAGAACCAGGGAATTTCTCGAAGGTAAAGCGGGGAATCTTAGTCACCACATAATCAATGGTCGGTTCAAAGGAAGCGGGTGTTTTCTTGGTGATATCATTAGGAATTTCATCAAGGGTATAACCTACAGCTAACTTGGCAGCAAACTTCGCGATCGGAAATCCAGTGGCTTTCGAGGCTAACGCCGAACTTCGCGAGACCCGGGGATTCATTTCAATGACGACCACTTCCCCATCATCAGGGTTCACCGCAAACTGAATATTCGATCCGCCCGTTTCTACCCCAATTTCGCGGATAATCTTCTTAGAATAATCCCGCAGCCGTTGATATTCTTTATCGGTTAACGTTTGCGCTGGTGCAACCGTAATCGAGTCGCCCGTATGAACTCCCATGGGATCAAGGTTCTCGATCGAGCAGATAATGACCACATTATCCGCTAAATCCCGCATGACTTCTAATTCGTATTCTTTCCAGCCGAGTAAGGAGCGTTCAATGAGGATTTGGGAAACGGGACTGGCATCGAGTCCTAACTGGGCTTTTTCTTCAAATTCTTCTTGATTGTAAGCAATTCCGCCCCCACTTCCCCCGAGGGTGTAAGCGGGACGGATAATAATGGGATAACTGCCAATTTCTTGTTGGGCGATGATCTTCGCTTCTTCAAGACTACTGGCAATTCCCGACGGACAAACGGGAATATCAATCCGCGCCATCGCCTCCTTAAACAGCAAGCGATCTTCTGCCATTTCAATTGCAGGGAGTTTCGCGCCAATTAAATCCACATTATAGGCTTCTAAAACCCCAGCATTGGCTAAATCCACCGCCACATTTAACGCCGTTTGTCCGCCCATCGTGGGAAGCAACGCATCAGGACGTTCTTTGGCGATAATTTTCTCGACGATTTCTGGCGTGAGGGGTTCAATATAAGTTCGTTCCGTCGTCTCGGGATCGGTCATAATCGTCGCAGGGTTTGAGTTGACCAACACCACATCATAGCCTTCTTCCCGTAGGGCTTTACAGGCTTGCGTCCCAGAATAGTCGAATTCGCAGGCTTGTCCAATGATAATGGGGCCAGCACCCAGGACTAGAATTTTTTTGAGATCGGTACGACGGGGCATATTTTTTTTCGCGCCTAGAACACAGTTGGAATCGAGACTATTTTATAGCACAACTGTGGTTCTTGAATAAATCCGAGCTTCATCTTGTCTCATCCATTTCTTCTTCATCCCATTCCTCATCAAGGGGAGTGGTGGTAATACGCATTGAGTGACGAGTGGGGGTAATATGAGACCCAAATTTACGGGCATAAACTTCTGTAAATTCTGCACCGAGAAAGAGAATTTGTGCGGAGTAATAAATCCAGGCCAACAAGACAATCAAAGAGCCAGCAGCGCCATAGGTTGAGGCAAAACTGGTTTTTCCGAGATACCATCCCAGCAGCGATCGACCAATGGCAAATAAAATCGAAGTAATGACTGCTCCAATCCAAACATCACTCCAAGCAACTTTTGCATCGGGAAGAAACTTGAAAACTAAGGCAAAAAATAAAGTCACTAGACCGAAGGTAACCGCAAAAGACAGAAATTGCCATAAAAAGGGAAATCCTGGTAATAATTCCAATTGACTTAAAGCAGAAATAGCAGCACTCAGGAGCAGGGAAAGGATAACAAATAATCCTAAGCCTAGAACCATGGCAAAGGATAAAATCCGTTTGCTGATAAACTGTTTGACGACTCGTCCTGGTCGCGGTTGCACACTCCAAATCGTATTGAGGGCATCTTGTAATTGGGCAAATACCCCAGAAGCACCAAATAAAAGAATGGCAATACTAATTAAAGAGGCAATGTTACTTAAATCGGGTCGGCTGGCATTACTAATTGCTTTTTCAATCACACTCGCTGCATCTTGACCGACAAAACCGCTAATCCGCGCTACGATTTCACCGCGAGCAGCATCTTCCCCAAAAATCGCCCCCGCAATGGCAATGGCAATGATTAGCAACGGCGCTAGGGAAAAAACCATGTAGTAGGCTAAAGCAGCAGCTAAACGTGGGACTTTATGCTCTAACCACTGACTAAAGGTTTCTTTAAGCAGAGCAATTAAGCCCTTAAGTTTTTTCATGGTTCTTTTTTTCGATGACATTGGCTCAAGATATAATGATCCCCAAAGTAAAGGAAACGAGACCTAGTATTAAATATGGATGTCAAATTAATTTTATTGGTTCTATCAGGATTATTTATTGTTTCTTGTCTGTTTTTCGGGACAAAAAACGGCTTTTATGATTCTGAAGACTATCATGGTAACGGCTCTGCACACTAAAAATTCGTGCTGGGGTAGAAATGAATGATGAGGAACGCGCCTTCTCCAATTCCTAATGATCACGGTTGCTTGTTTTGCTATCCTTATGCGGTTGGTCATGAGGGGGAAGGCGTTTGTTTTTTGTTGCAGTTGGGAGACCATCGTTTACTCTTAGATTGTGGGGTGGCTGATGTTAAGGAATTAACAACATCTGAGGGTAATTTACCGCCCATTGATTTCATTTTATGTAGTCATGCCCACAGCGATCATGCGCGGGGTTTGTTGAGTCTGCATCGCGCTTTTCCTGATCTCCCTGTTTATGCTAGTGAAGTCACGGTTCAACTCTTGCCTCTCAACTGGTTAGAAGAAAAAGATGTTCCTCCCTTAGCTCATGCTCTTCCCACGCGATCGCGCATTGCTTTAGCGGATGATTTAACCGTAGAACTCTATCCAGCTGGTCATTTACCAGGGGCTTGCGCGATCGCGCTCACTTATACCACCCCTCAACGCCGTCATCGCATCCTCTACACTGGCGATTTTTTCCTCTCCAATTCTCGCTTAGCAGAAGGCTTATCCATTGAAGAACTGCGGGGCTTCTCTCCCGATATTCTGATTATAGAAGGCAGCTATGGCACGGCACGGCATCCCCATCGCCGTCAGCAGGAAAATCAGTTGATGGCGCGGTTGAGTGAGACCTTAGCAGCTGGAAATAATCTTGTTTTACCAGTACCGTATTTTGGTTTAGCCCAAGAAATCTTAGTCTTGCTGCGATCGCATCATCAGTTTACTGGGCGCGATCTTGATATCTGGGTTGATCCGATGATTACTCAAGCCTGTAGTGCCTATCTTGAGATTCTGCCTCATCTTCCCGACTCCATTCAAAATTTTGCCAAACATCAACCTCTCTTCTGGGATGAACGGGTGCGCCCTCGGGTGCGTCCTTTGACCGCTCGCAGCGATATCACTGATTCTCCCACTATTCTTCTCGTTGAAGAAAACTCAGACTGGACACAACTGATTCCTGAAACGGATCAGCAATGGGTTGTTTTCCAACCTGAAGATCCCGCTCCCCCAGAGATCAATCGTCAAGATCTGCCTTGGCACAGTGAAACTTATCTTCTTGCCCAACATAGCGATGGTTTAGGAACAACGCAACTGATTCATAACCTCCGTCCGCAGCACGTCATCTTTGTTCACGGACCGAAAAATTACTTGGTTGATTTAACAGGACTCGAAGAACTTCAACATCGCTATCATCTGCATCTCCCGCAAGCGAAAACAGAAGTTGAACTTCATATTGGCGATGAATTTATTCAACCAGCAGCCCCACCAGAAACCAGCTACGAGGGAGAAGTGACAGAAGAAGAAAAAGTAGTCAATATTCAACTTCCCAGTAGTATTGTTAATGATCCGCGATGGCACAATTTTGCGGATACAGGATTATTGAAAGCCCGTTGGCAAGGAGAAGAACTGGTTCTCAGAGGCTTATCACAGAAGGAGATTCTTCGCCAAACCAGTGACGAAAAACTCCCTCGTGAAATCGCAAGTTGTGGCAACTGTCGATATCGGCAAGGTCAACATTGTCGGAATCCAGCATCCCCCCTTTATGGCTTTCAAGTGACACCAGAGGGGTATTGTCCGCTGTTTGAGCCTTTACCGAACAATTCAGACAATGAGCAGACAGAGTGACTTATTCTTGAGGATGATCGGGATGATGGGGATAGATTTGTTCGGCTTCAGGACATTCGTCAGATACTAAGGGATCAATGTTTGTCCGAGTCACTGAAGCCAGTTGGTGGGTAATGGAAGCAATACTTTCTAAACGAATAATCTCTTCCCAAGAACTAATCTCCTCATCCTCTTCCACTTCGTAACGCACCGTTACTAAATCACCTTCTAAGCTAACGATTCGTGCATCTTCGATCCAGCGTTGCTGATCCCGCAAGAAAATGCAGACTTCACGACCTTCGTTACAAAATTGATTAATCTTGCGGTGTAGCATCGTCATCTCCTGAGCCAATGATGGGTGTCTAGTGTTATTGATCAAGATATCTTACAGACTAATTGAATGGCTTAAATCTGGTTCTATTTTGACATATCAAGTTAGCAAAATTTTTAAGGAAGATCAAATTAGTGGTTTTCCGATTAAATTTTAAGATGAATTCAAGATTTAAACCCCACTTGCAAGAAACAAGCGGGGAACAAACTGCTATTAATGATTAAAGAACGGCTTCCAAGTGCTATTTCAGACCAATTTCAGCATTAGCCCGAGTAAGCATTGATTTTTGTCGTTTTTTGAAGTTCAGGACTTGGTTCCGCATCAGATTGCGGGCTTTCGCTTCAGTGGAGATGGAAGTGCTGTCAGGTTTAACTGATGTATCGGGGACTTCCGCACCTTGTGGATGAACTTGATAAGTAACACCCCGATAAGTGAGGTTTGCACGCGGTTGAAGGTGGAGTTGTTTTTTTAAGCCGTGAAAGCGCCAGTCTAAGCCACGATATTTTCCAGCAACTTGACCTTCTGTCGTTTCAATGACGGGAGTATTATTGTCGTATTGGACACCGCGATATGTTAATTTCATGGATTCGCCTCCGAGATTTCTGTTGTGATCGTTTGAGGCGCGTTCCTTCGGGGAGTTCCCTACTTCCGTCTCTCTAGAAGATTTCCGTTAGAGAGATGAACGATTTCTTTGATTTCTGTATCTATTGTTACAGTTTGCAGAAAAATTTGTCAAGTCTTCCCCTTCTTCTGAAGCTGATCTGTAATCTTTCTTTAAACCTCCCATTCTTAAGCAATCTGGACAGGGTTTAAGATAAAATATGATCTGCTTTTTCTTAAGGTCCCTCAATCGTCAGCACCTCTTCTTCAGCGCGACCTGAACTGGTCGGTTGAAGGCGAAGCGAACTTTACTCGGTGTAGCGAAGTATCCCGTTATTGGGAATTGGAGAAGAAACTACACCTCTTTCTTCTTTACTCAAATACTAATGTCGTCTTCGACAGGGTTTCAGACCCTTTATTTAATGATGAAACTTGTTTGCAGCCAGAGCGATCTCAAAACCAATCTCTCCCTTGTTAGTCGAGCAGTTCCCTCGCGCCCCACTCATCCCGTTTTAGGTAATGTTCTTTTTCAAACGAATGCGGAAACACAACGCATTACCCTAACTGCATTTGACCTAAGTTTAGGACTACAAACGAGTTTTCCCGCCCAAGTGAGTGAAAATCATACCTTTACCCTTCCCGCTAAACTCCTCAATGATATTGTGACTCGTCTTCCGGAAGGAGAAATCACCCTCTTAGGAATGGAAGATGAGGAAGGAGAAGATGATTTTAGTGCAACTCTCATTTCCGCTTCTGGACGCTTTCGATTGCGTGGGATGACTCCAGAAGAATACCCGAACTTACCAGAAATTACAGACGGAGAAGCCTTACAAGTTCCCGTAGCAGCTTTAGCAGATGGTTTAAGTTCCACGCTGTTTGCAGCAAGTACCGAGGAAGCCAAACAAGTGCTCACGGGCGTGCATTTAACCCGCCAAGAAGATAGTTTAGAATTTGCTGCAACGGATGGACATCGTTTAGCGGTTCTGGATGCGACCACAGAAGGGATTGCAGGAGCAACAGAAGGTTTTGCTGTTACCATTCCCGCTCGGGCGCTGCGAGAGTTAGAGCGAATGGTCAAAATGCAAAAAGAAGAGGCGGTGGTGAGCTTGCGTTGTGACGATGTGCAAGTTGCTTTTGAATTAGACTCCCAACGCCTAACCAGTCGTAAACTGGACGGATCTTATCCCGCTTATGACCAACTCATCCCGAAACAGTTTTCTAAACAAGTCACTTTAGAAAGGAAACGTTTATTAAATAGTTTGGAGTTAGTGGCTGTTTTAGCTGACCAGAAAAATAATGTGGTTAAATTCAGCATTGATAGTGAAAATCAACAGTTATCTCTCTCGGTGGATGCACAAGAAGTGGGGAGTGCTCAAGAGTCCATTCCTGCTCAAATTACAGGAGACAGTATCGACATTGCATTTAATGTCAAATATCTAATGGATGGACTAAAAGCCTTTAAGGGGAATGAGATTCAAATGCAACTCAATGAAGCAACACAACCCATTATTTTTAGTCCATTAGGAGAGTTGAAAATGACTTACTTGGTGATGCCAGTCCAGTTGCGGGATTAATTAATTGAAGCAGGCTATCCCATCAACAAAACATTATCAATCACATGAATCACACCATTATCGGCTTCGATATCAGGTGCAGTCACTGTGGCGTTTTTAACTTCAAAGCCATCGCTACAATCAATGGATATGGGCGATCCTTCTATAGAGTTGACCATGCCTAAATCAGCGAGTTCACTCTGATGATAGCGACCAGATAAAACATGATAGGTTAGGATGCGAGCAAGTTGCGGTGGATTTTGAACGAGGGTTTGAATCGTGCCTGGGGGTAATTTTGCAAATGCGTCATCTGTTGGCGCAAAGACAGTAAAGGGCCCTTCACTGGCAAGGGTATCCACTAAATCCGCAGCTTTCACGGCTTGTACTAAGGTTTGAAAGGAGTCATTTTCAACGGCAATATCGACGATTGTTGGCATAGTTGATTCCCGAAGTAAAAGTCAATGATAATCAAATTTTGTATAGATTTATTCTTGATTTTAGAGCAACAGTGCTCAATTTTTTCTAAGTAAATTCTAATCGGTTGAATTAAAAATCCTCATCAATTTGGTTCATGCGACAACAGTCAAAGGTGAACGACTAACCCAGTTTGTGGAAAAGGCTTCTGTTTTTGCTCGTAAATATCCTCTAAAAGATAGATGACATCTTGGGCGTTATCAAGAGCTCCTTGATAGGAGTCTCCATGAGTACAAGGCTGCATCATGTCAAAGTCAGGTAGGCTAGCCACATAGCATTGATCCTCTGGTGACCACTCAAGATATCTCTAGGAATACTCACGCGATCGCGCTATCTGAATCGCGCACCATAGATAAATTACAATCGTACTAAAAACTGACTTAATCAAAGATCAGTTTGCATTCATAAGTGATTACCTAAATTGATATTATTCCTCTTCAAATGTACTATCAAGCATTAGAGAATCTTCCTCCATTTCAATTTCATTAACCTCTTCATCGGTTAATCCTAATTGCTTTTTAGCAAAAACTCGCTTGGCACGGCGATCAAGAATTTTAATAATATTAGTCTTATCTTCTTTAATTGCCTCAATCTCTTCTTTCTGAATTAAGACCATATAATAACGAGATAATTCCATCATTCGATACGCATATTGAAAAGCATCTCTGGTAAATTCGCCAGTGGTTACAATCATAACCACATCTGCACCAGTAACAAAAGTCATTCCAATTTCTTTAGCTAAAACTTCTACATCAACTCGTTTAGTATTTTTACACTGAATTTGCCAACGGTGATAGACAAATCGATCTGATGCTGCTAAAACATCAACTTCTCCCTTTCCTGTTTCAAAATCTCTTTTACGCCATTTTGTAAAGCGGAGACTGGTGAGACGAATCATCCAAATAGCTAATAATTCTAAGGCTTTCCCTTTAATATGTTTATCAGGATTTTCCAGGTCATTAATAACATCTTCAAAACTCCGATTTAACTCAGTTTGGGAAATTTCTGTTAGATCAGCAATGGATTCTAATAACTTAGCTAATAATTCTTTTTGTGCTTTTTCTGTGAGCTTTACTAAATTTGGTTTAGCACCACGACCTGTTGTTGTTTTTTGCGTTTCAATTAAATCTGCTTGCGCTAAAGGCTGAATGATATCTTTAACAAATGACTTAGATGTGAATCTTATTTTATAGACACTTTTTGTATAGTTACTAATCTTATTCCAAGGGGTAAAATCAGTAATACTCATCTGAAGCATTGCCAATAAAAAATATTTTTGCTCAGATGTTAGAGTGTAGATTTCATCAATATAATCTTTATCAAGTTCTAAAATTTCATCAACTCGATCCCAATTAATCTCATATTGTTTTTCAAATACTCCTGCTTGTTCTAACCATTGGCGCATGGTGCTAACATAAATCGAGTTAGACGAAAGAGAATATCCCATCGCTTGTAATTCTTCAGCGATTAACTCCAGTTTTGGTTTTTCACCCCTACTATTAATTGCTTCTATTGCTTTTAATAATGACATCCCAGTTAAGTTAGTTAGAATGTGGCGAGCAAAAACAAGATCAGCTTCCTTGGGATTATTTTGATGTTCTAATATTTGTTGAGCAATCTCTGTTATTTGATATTGCCAATCATCCTCATCAATTGACTCTACTAATTGATAAGCCCGAAGAGACAGAAACGTATTCATTGACAGCTTCTTCTGGTTTTCTTTCTTTTGAAAATCATTTTTACCCGAGTGATTGGCATAGTAGCGTTCCACAATTTTTTCCTGCAATATATTGCGATCATGTTGGCAATCTTCACAAAGTTGTATAATTCCCAATAAATTCATCGTTTTGGGTTCAAATTGATGCCCATAAGTAAATTTAAGCGGTTTATTTTCCATTTCGTTACTGGTAATTTCAAATAAGTCTAACTGTTTCAACTTTTGATTGTCTTTGCTAGCAAATGTATTTTGAATACAATCAGGAACTAATGCTAATGCTTTTGCCTTAATTTCTTCCCGATCCTTTAATGGCGTAACAACCAAGGGAGCATCTTTTTCAAATCGAAACTGTGAGGCTTGAAGATACTTTTCATCAAGTTCAAAGGCTAACCAACGGCGATCGAGTGTCTCAGCAACTCTTCCTGTCAAGTTTGAACCCGCAAATGGATCAAGTACAAGGTCACTTGGTTCAGTACAAAGTGCAATAAAAAATTCAGGGAGCGCTTTAGGAAACCGAGCAGGATGAGCTTTGATTCCTTCTTCTTTGCAGCGACGTTGATAGTAATCATTAGAAGCAGTATTAGAAGCAGCAATGACATTAACAGGTTGCGCTAAATCATGCTCTAAAATCCAATTGAATTCACCTAATACAGGTTGACCGATCGCGCTTTCAGAGGCAAAACTAGGATCAGAAATCAGGTTAGGAGGAATCGCGCCACCGCGATCATTTTTAAACTTAGTAGAAATATCATGTCCAGACGGGCGTAACTTTGCGTCATAGCCATGTTTTAAAAGATTTTTCATCGCTTTACTGTAAGGACGTAAAACGTTTTTATTATTGGCTTTTGGGTGGGGGTCTTTTGATAGCCACCACACGGTATTCACTGCATCTTTTACTCGTTCTCTCCGCACCGTCACCCACTCAGCAGGGGTAGGAAGTTTAGCTGGGTTGTACCAAAAAAGCTCTTGAGCCAGAAAGAAACCTAAACCTCCTTTTGATTGAGGTTTACAAAGTTCTACCACTAACTCAAAATGATACAGAGAACGTACTGGGAATCCTTTAACCCAACTCCCGCCAATATCTATGACCAAAGACCCTTGAGGTTTAAGAAGACGATAAAACTCACTCGCAAATTCCTTAAACCATTCGAGATATTGATGAGCATCAACATTTCCATACTCCTTTTTTCTGACAAGAGCAAAGGGAGGGGATGTACAGATGAGATCAACGCTTTCATCTGGGAGTTCTGCCATAAGTTCTAGGCTATTGCCAAGATAGGAAGCACCGAGATGGGTTTTATAGTAAGGAATATTGCTAAGTTTCATTCAACTGCTAAATTGAGAGCTACAATTGCACTTTTGATTTTACGGGTTTGGCATCACTAAGATCGGTAGTTTGAGTTTAGGTAACGAAACCTAACATCAGCTATGTGAATACGCTGCCATCAATAGATTACATTAGCTCCCTTTTGAGTGGGCATTGCTTAGCCTATAGCTTAGCATTACTGATCCACAACCAATTGTTTCTCATTCACAGGTGTCTGTTCCTGCTTCCCATTAGAACGCTGATCGCCGTAATACATCAAGGGAATAATAAACAGCGTGAGTGCAGAAGACGTTAACATCCCCGTTAATAAAGTCCATGCTAACCCAGACCACACGGGATCGCTGAGAATCGTTAACGTTCCTACACTCCAATCATCCCTGTAGCATAAACATTGATCGCTGTTATTTTTTATAGAAAGTAGCGCGTTTGCAAAGCATGGACGGAGTCCAATCGCGTCTCATTTCTTTCCCAACGCGATCGCGCCTTGCAAAGACAGCATCCGATCGCGCACCATAGATAAATTCGCAATTTCAGATCAGTTACTCCGTCAATGTCACTTTCCAATTGATAAAATACGAATCAATTATCGCAGTTTTCTTTAAATCTTGAACAACCATTTTCTTTTGTGTCTAAAACGCCTTTTGATCAACTTGCCAAACAACTTTTCGAGGAACTTCTGCAACCCTTTGGAGAAGTACAAATCTCCTTAGAAGTGCCAGGGGAATCCCATTTAGTTGATATTTATTTTGCGCCGATTGCATACAGGAATCAAGATCGATCTCCCTTGGGACTCTTGGGGGAAATGATCACCTCACCCTGTTTATTTGAACCGTTCCGAAATCCTCCTTCTCCATCAGATTACCATCGCTGTAAACTGAAGCATGAGTGGATTATTGCCGACTTTTATCGTCAGCGCGATCAGAGCTTATCTTTACAAGAACTCCCTATTTTATGGATTATTTCACCTACCCTTAGCCAAAATTTCCTCACTTCAGCAGGAGCCATTGCAAAAGAGGATTGGTGTCATGGGGTATATTGCGGTGCGACCCCGCGGAGGCTTCCTCCGCAAGGGAACGCGCACCAAGACGGAAAGGGGAGATGGATCGCTGTGGGTTGATCGCTGTCCATCAACTGCCCAAAACTCCAGAGACTTTATGGTTGAGGTTATTGGGAAAAGGAAACTTACAACAGCAGGCGATTCAGGAAGTCATGGCGCTACCCGAAGCCGATCAAAGGCGAGAAGAAGCGTTAAGATTATTATCAAACTGGAAGATGATCATTGAAACTGTCCCTCAAATTGAACAGGAAGAAGGAGCGTTAACAATGGCACTATCACAAGCCTTTTTGGAATGGGAAGAAAAGACTAAGCAAGAGGCTAAACAGCAAGCGAAGCGAGAAATTGCTCTTAATCTTCTCCGTGCTGGGATGAGCCCTGAACAGGTTTCCCAATTCACAGGACTTAGCGCAGATACTGTAGAAGACTTACGCCAACAAATTGGAGAATGAAAACTCATAATCATAAACATTGATCGCTGTTATTTTTTATAGAAAGTAGCGCGATTGTCATTCCTTAGAAAATTAGAGTTGACAATGCCAAGGAAAATCAGAGACTAAAAGCCCAAATTGTACGAGAAGGGTTTGTTCTTCTACCAAAGCGAGGGAAAGGAAGTCATCAGCGTTGGCGACATCCACTCTTGAATAAAACACTAACGATTTCTGGTAAAGATGGAGATGATGTTCCCCCCTATCTGGAAAAACAGTTGTTAACGTTACTCAACAAGCTAGAACAGTTAAGAAAGGAGGATGAAAATTCATGAATCAATATAGCATGGTGATTCAGTGGTCAGAGGAAGACCAGTTATTTCTAGTGACAATTCCCGAGTTCAGCGATCGCGTTATGATGCCTTGTACTCATGGAAAAACCCGCCAAGAAGCTACTCATAATGGGGAAGAAGTGATTGAGATGTATTTATCCGCATGGAAAAATGAAGGGCAATCCCTCCCAGAACCTTCGACGCTTCAGATTGCCTAGGATTTCCAAGTTTGATGAGAGAAACTTATCTTATTCGGGCTAAAACTAAGTTGTTAAGAGTAAGGTTTTGTTATGGACGTAATCGCGCTGTTCTCATTTCTTTTCAAACGCGATCGCGCCTTGCAAAGACGGAATCTGATCGCGCACCATAAATAAATTCCAATCGCGCAAAGCTTTCCCTTAGAAACAATCCCTCTAAAGAGCTTACTTTATTCATTTATTTTGGCTGAAAATTTTCTGCCTACTACTAGCAACAGGGATTGCTTGATTTTTCTGTTGATAATCTTCTTTCACTAATTCCCAAGCAATTTTCAATTCTTCTAGAGCTTCTTGAGGCGTATCTCCAAAGGCAGAAATATTTGGCATTTCCTGAAAATGAGCAAGCCAGTCTCCTTGTTCATCAACATATAAATTAATAATAAAACCGTCAAAATTATAATTTTCTAAAGACATTGTTTTTCTTCCTCTTGATAATTAAGAAATTGTTGGACTTGATAAAGTTTTGCTTTGCCATCTTTACGAGGTTGAATGGGTAATAATTGACGATTCGGTGAACACCATAAGCGATGACTTCCTTTCTGACGACTCAATATCCATCCTGATTGTCTCAATAAGGTTTCAAATTCCTCGAAAGTAAGATTTTGTGGTCTCTCCTTTGCTTTTTTCTCTAACTTCTCTTTTTTGGTCATCTTCTAATTTTAGAATAATGTACCCTTTTAGTACCATGAACTAGGACACTAGAATTGTCTATCAGTTGGATTAAACAATTTACTATACTTGGGCGCGATCGCGCAGCAAAGTCTAATCGCGCTGTTCTCATTTTTTCTAAACGCGATCGCGCAGCAAAGACGGAGTCTGATCGCGCACTATAGATAAATATTGAAATGCTTTATTCTTCAAGTACAATCGACCAATCATGGAATGAATTGATAACTTGTTTGATGATCTGTCATAGCAATAAGTCTCCCAAAATTAACCTGATCGCTATTTTTCAAAAGAAATTTTTAGATGAGTTCCAGTGGCTTTAGCAATACGCTCTAAGGTTTCAATTGTTGTATTTTGTTTACCGCTTTCAAGGCGTGCTATTGCCGATTGTTTCGCGTTCATGCGTTTGGCTAATTCTTGTTGAGTGATTCCCGCCTGAGTACGGGCTGTAATAATTGCCGAGGCTAATTCAAACTCAGAAGCCAGTTCTTGATATGCTTTCTGGTAATCTGGATTTTTTTGCCATTGTTGATGTAAATCTGTAATTTTTGTCATTCCTCTATCTCCTTGGCTCGTTGTAAGGCAAGTTTAATTTCTTTTCGGGGGGTTTTTTGCGTTTTTTTAATGAAGACTCGAACAACAACAACTCGCTTGGGTTTTGCGGTTACATATAAAGCACGAGAAATGCCATCCTTACCTGTCATCCGAATTTCCCATAAGAAACCTTCTAAGTGTTTAACATAAGGTCTCCCAACGTTGGGTAACCCATGTTCAGCAATTAGTTCAGCAATTCTCACAAATCGTGCTTTCATATCCTCTGGTAAAGAGGACAATTCTTCGTCCACGATTTCACTAAGAGTTTCCACACTCCAGTTCATGGACATAACTCATCATAGACATGACTATTATAACATATATGTTATAACGCGATAGTAAAGAGGAATGATGCGTTATAAGGATTGATCGCTGTTATTTTTTATAGAAAGTAGCGCGATCGCGTCTCATTTCTTTCCCAACGCGATCGCGGCAAGCAGGAATTGCTTGAAGAATTATGATCGCACTTAGTAGGAAAAATTACTTCACTCCTTTGCTCAAGTCAGAATCCATTTCCTTTCTCACAATTTCATTAACCAATTCATTCCAATCAACTCCTTTTTCCTCAGCTTTTTTTCTCACAAATTCCTGTACTTCATCATCAAGATAGATAGGAGATTTAAACGTTGCGTTAGGATAATAAAATTTACCCCGTTCTGCTTTAGAAAAGTCATATTCAGCTTTCATCAGTCTTCTTCCTCATAACAACGAATTTCCTGCTTAGTTGCTCGTCTTGCGGAAATAATTCTCACATCAAGAACATTCGCATCCTCATCAATCGTATGAACGACTAGCAAATATTGACCGCTTGATATTACTCCCAGTGTAATCCATCGTTCTTCAACTAAGCTGTGTTCCTCATCAAAGATTGTCAAAGCCATCGGATCTGAGAAAACCCCCTCTGCTTCTCGAAAACTAACTCCATGTTTCTCTAAGTTTCTCTGAGCCTTAATTGGATCCCACTGGAAACGATACTGCATCTATTGTCGGTTTAGACTTAAAAATATTGGCAAACCAGAGAACAATACCTTGTGAGAGGTGACTCGTCAATTTCAATACCTGATATTTTGAGAATTAAGAAGTCGCGATCACGTATCATTTCTTTCCCAACGCGATCGCGCAGCAAAGACGGAGTCTGATCGCGCTTATTCTTGGTAATGATACCGACAGGAAAGAATGGTCAAATAATTATCATCAACAGCATAAACAAGACGATTGGTTTCATCAATACGACGAGACCAAAAACCTGATAAATTCTCTCTTAAGGGTTCAGGTTTTCCGATTCCTTCAAAGGGGTTAGATAAAGCATCTTCGATTAATCGATTGATTCTTTTTAGAGTCTTTTTATCTTGAGATTGCCAATAAAGATAGTCTTTCCATGCTTTACTACTCCAAGCTAATTTACGCATCAATTAAATCATGTTCTTGTGTTTGCCCTGCTTTATATTCGGCGATCGCTGCTTCTAAATGTTGAGCATTAGCAGGAGAGTTTAATAGGTAAACTGTTTCCATTAGGCTGTCATAATAACTTTTAGACATGACAACTGCATCTTCTGCATCTCTCCTGACGATAACAGTACAATTTTTGTCGTTGGCTACTGTATCAAGTACAGATTTGAAGTTTTTTCTCGCTTCGCTAAAGTTGACAATGTTCATGTTCATGGGATTTGTACATAGTTCAGTACAAGTATGATTATAGCGTTTCCAGAGAGTGATGATGTTGGGTTTGATCCGTCAACTCAAACTATGAACGCGATCGCGTAACAGATGCAGAGTCTGATCCCCTAGCATAGATAAATTCAAATCGCACTAAAAACTGACTCAATCATTCATTATTTTGCATTTATAAAGGTTTCGCCTCATTGAAAAACTGCTCTCGAATTAAAGGAGTTAACCTCTTGTTCAATGATGATTTCTACCTTACACTTTATCATTAATTTAGTTACAATGTTTGTAAATCAATTGCATTCACACTTTTAATTATTATGGTGACTCATAATACACTATTCATGATTGATCGCAATTTTGTTATTTCTACTCTTGAAGAAAATTTAGATAAAGTTAAAAGTTTTGGAATTAAATCTCTTGCTCTTTTTGGTTCTGTTTCTCGTAATGAAGCAACGCCAGATAGCGATTTAGATTTTTTGGTAGAGTTTGAAGGTGCTGCGACATTTGATGGTTATATGGATCTAAAGTTTTTTCTTGAAGATCTCTTTAATAAGAAGGTCGATCTGGTAACTCGACGATCTCTCAAACCGCAACTTACTGAAAAAGTTCTAAAAGAAGCAATTTATGTCACGGAGTCTTAAACTTTATTTAGAAGATATACTTAACAGTATTCGTAAGATAAAAAGCTATACGAACCAAATGACTCAAGCTGAGTTATCAGAAGATGAACTTAAGTTTGATGCAGTTGTTTATAACCTACAAATTATTGGAGAAGCAACAAAAAATATTCCAGAAGATATCAGAGATCGACAAATACATATCGAATGGAAAAAGATAATTGCGCTACGGAATATTATCACTCATGCTTATTTCTCTATCGATGATGAAATTGTCTGGGATATCATTCAAACAAAACTCGATCCTCTCAAAACTTGTATAGAATTGATTCTTAAAACTGAAAATTTGGAAGATAATAATGAGTTGTAGCGCGCTAGCAAAGACGGAATCTGATCGCGCACTATAAATAAATTCCAATCGTACTCAAAAATTAATAAATGCTCCCTTCAGCAAATGAATATTAATTTTCTGTTGTTCTATTTTCAAGAAATTCAGTTACATATTCTATCGCATTAGTTCCCTCTCCGGTTTGAGCATCTAAAGATTCAGGTGTAAAATTTTGTTGTGGCCAGTGAAGTTCAATTATAAGTTCAAAAAGATTAAGGTTATCGAGTTTTTTAAAGAACCGTTTTTCTTTTTTTAGAGTATTTTTGCTCTTGTTGGATTTTTTATTGATACCCTCTATATAGTTACTTGCCCAAAAGGAGATACAACCCGCCATAATATCTGCAAGTTGAATTCTAGGATCAACCTTAGAATTTTCAAATTTAATTTTGCGAGCTTTTAATGGGAACATGTAGCTACGTGTATCATATCCAATTAGAGTTGTTTGTGTATCTGGCTCCATCATCATTTCTAAAATATCTTGTGTTGCAGAGATTGGTTTTGAATCATCATGTATTAAATTGAATGGGCGATTTAATTCTTCACCCCATCGAACACAGTGTAAATAAAAAGATGGGATAGCTGGATCTAAAGATAGATGATCATTTCCTAATAAAATTTCTTCTATATAGTCATAGGATTTAAGTATGATACTCAGTAAACCTTGAAAATATTCAACCTCTTGATTATCACCTAAATTTAGCATTGTTTCTACAATCGAATAAAATGCTTCTATAGAAGAAACTGTTTGATAGCGAATCATTGCGACAAAATTATGAAGTAGTTGCTTAAAAGCAGATTCACCATAAAACGCGGGGAAACAAAAATAACATAGATTAGATAAAGCTATATTATAACCATATTTATATATATCAATATCATCTTGATGAGCACATTTTTCTAAAAGAATATCGATGATTTTGCCTATAGCTAAATATTTTTTGTGATAAATACTTACTTTTATTTTTTCGTGATTTGCTTGCGATGATGAAAGAAATCGAACTAGGTTATTTTCTCTTGATTTATTTCCTTTAATATCATCAGCAAATTTAGGATCGCTTACATGATTACCAGAAAAAATAGAATTAATAATTGAATTGGCTTCTGATTTAGAATAATTAACAGATGCTAAGGTAAATATTGGTTGTTGAAAATCTACAAGATTCGCACCAGTATTACCAGATTCATCAAATGCGATTAGAGGATTTTCTGCCATATTAAAATTAAGGTTTGTTTTTACTTCTAATATAGCAGTCAGAAATTATGTATGAGCTTTAACCGTCCCTAGATTCTAGTGTTAGGGGAAATCAATTATTAGTTTTTAAGTTAATACTGATCTATAAATTAATTATCCGCAACCAATTGTTTCTCATTCACCGATTTAGATTCCTGCTTCCCATTAGATCGCTGATTGCCATAATACATCAAAGGAATAATAAACAGCGTCAATGCAGAAGAGGTTAACATCCCTGTTAATAATGTCCAGGCTAACCCAGACCACACGGGATCGCTGAGAATGGTTAACGTTCCTAACATGGTGGTGACACTGGTGAGGAGAATCGGGCGAAAGCGCACCGCACCCGCTTCGATGATGGCTTCTTTTAGTTCAATGCCTTCTTTGCGTCTGTCTCCGACAAATTCCAAGAGGACGATCGCGTTACGAACAACAATCCCCGCTAATGCAATCACTCCAATCATCCCTGTGGCGCTGAAATAAACACCGTTGAGAGAGAAGCCCACTAAAATTCCGATTAAGGCGAGGGGAATCGATCCCAACATGATTAAGGGAATCTTGAAACTGCGGAACTGTCCGACAAGGATAATATAAATGAGGATGACCGCCACCAGCATCGCTAAGCCTAAATCGCGGAAGACTTCGAGAGTGAGTTGCCATTCCCCTTCCCATTTAATATAGTAGCCATCAGGTAAGGGGTTACGGAAGAAGTAAATCAGTTGTTCCATCACTGCATAAACCGACGATCGCGCATCCATTTCCCCAAAGACATAGGTGACAGGAACTTGATTTCTGTGGAAGATGGGCTGATCCACCGTTGTGGAAGTAAAGGTCACTAACTCAGTTAAGGGGACTAAATTTCCCTCTGGAGTGGGCATTTGAATCCGACGCAGATCATCAATGCTTTGACGGTTGGCTTCGGCAAAACGGACTTGAATTTGCACCGGCGTTAATTCACCGGGAACTTGCAACGTGGAAGCATCGACCCCGCGAATTGCCATGTTGATGGTTTGGGCGATGTCTTGGGTACTTAATCCCGCTTGGTTGGCTTTTTGCCGATCCACTTCCAGCTTCATCTGCGGGATTTGGTTTTTGACAGAATCATCCACGTCCACCACTTCGCCGGTATTGCGGAAGACATCAGCCACTTGTTTGGCAAGTTCACGCTGGCGTTCGTAGTCGGGTCCATAAATTTCCGCTAGCATCGTCGAACGCACCGGTGGACCCGGTGGATCTTCAATTAACTTGACGATCGCGTTATTCTGTTGGGCAATATCCGTTAACTTGGGACGTAAGCGAAAGACAATATCTTCAGAACTGACAGACCGCGCACTCTCATTAGTTAGGTGAACTCGAATATCGGCTAAATGTTCCCCACTGCGATGGGTATTCCCCCGCAATAAGCCGTTAAAATCAATGGGTGCAGCGATTCCCACATAGCTTTCAAACTGGACAACTTGCGGGTCTTCTTTCAGTACCGTTTCCATTTCCCGGACAATGCGGTCTGTTTCGACTAATTCCGTTCCCAACGGCGCATCCACTTGCACTAAGAAGCGGTCTTCATCCGCTTTCGGTAACATTCGGAATTTCACCGCTTGCGTCAGGGGAAGGGCGAAACTCGCTAGGAGTAAGCCCACCACAAAGAAGATTAAAAACCGTCGTCGGGTCGCCGAATCAATTAACGGTTCCATGATCCGCCGATACAGGTTATAAATGCGGTTGGGGACTTCTTCGGAAGATTGACCATCCTGATCGCCGTTATTATTTTGGGAACGTCCCTGCACTTTAATCACTCGTACCGCCAGATAGGGCGTGACAATAATCGCCAGCGAGGTACTAATAATCATCGCCACCGGAACATTAAAGGGAATCGGTCCCATGTAAGGTCCCATCATTCCCGTCACAAAGCCCATAGGGATAAAGGCGAGAATAACCGTTACGGTAGAGAGAAGAATGGGAACGCCTAATTCAGCAACCGCAAGGGTTGCCGTTCGTACCTTCTGGGAAAAGGACTGATCGGGCATTTCTTCAAAGCGACGGTGGATGTTTTCTGTTACCGCGATCGCGTCATCCACTAAAATCCCTAACGATAAAATCAGCGCAAACAGGGTAATTCGGTTAATGGTTTGTCCCGCGATCCAACCCACTAACAACGTTCCCGCAAGGGTTAAGGGAATGGCTAAAGCCACAATTAACGCATCGCGCCATCCCAAAAACGCAATCAGTAAAACAACAACAATCGCGATCGCCTGAAATAAACTAGAATACAAGTCGCCAACCGCTCGCGCTGCGGTGCGTCCAGCATTCCGACTGACGGCAATTTCTACGCCCGTGGGCATCTCGTCTTGTAATTCTTCAACACGATTAAAAATTTCTTTGGCGACAACCACCGCGTTTGTCCCTTTTTTCTTCGCAATCCCAATCGTCATCGCCGGACGTTCTGCAAAGTCTTGTTCCGGCTTTAATTTCGGATCAGGATAGGGTTCGGTGACATCCCAGTCTTGGCGGTTAAAGAGACGAGAATAAGTTGCGCGATCGTCATAGCCATCACTAACCGTGGCGACATCTTCTAAATAAATGGGCGATCCATCTTCCCCTTGTCCAACAACAATCGCTTTGAGTTCATCAGCCGTTTCAACAAGGTTTCCCCCTTCAATAAAAATCCGTCGATTCCCAACTGACACATCCCCTGCTTGCACTTGGGTATTCGCAGCTTGGATGCGTTGCGAAATCACCGCCGGAGAAATCTGATAACTTGCCAACTGTTCGGGATCTAAATCCACGCGCATCACTCGCGGTTGTCCCCCCGTAATGGTTAAATTCCCCGTATTGGGAATTTGCCTTAACTCTCGCAGTAACCGTTCCCCAACGCGACGCAACTGGTTATCACTATAGTCTTCTCCCGTTACCGTCAGTGTCACAATCGGAACATTATCCACAATCAAGGGATCAACCTGATAATTGACCCCTTGCGGTAACTCATCTCGGGAGTTAAACAGATGATTTTGCAGGCGAAATAAGGAATTTTCCCAGTCTTCCCCCACAAAAAACTGGGCAGTGATGCGGGCTTGACCGGTTTGCGAGGTAGAATAAATATCATCAATCCCCGGCAATTCCCGCAGTTTCGCCTCAATGGGCAACGTCACGGTTTCTTCCACCACTTCTGCTGGCGCACCCGGATAATGGAAATAAATATCCGCACCCGGAACGGTAATTTGCGGATTTTCTTCTTTGGGGGTAAACAACGCAGCAGCCAACCCAAAGATCACTAGGGCAACAATGATCAACAGGGTCACTTGCGAATTAACAAAATAGGCGGTGATGCGACCGACGATATTTAGGGGGCGTTGTTGTTCAGGAGTATTAGTCATTAGTCATTAGTCATTGGTCATTAGTCATTAGTCATTAGTCATTAGTCACTCGTCATTGGTAGGTTGGGTTAGCGAGGCGTAACCCAACGTATTAGTCACTTGTTATTAGTTATTCGCTGTTGATTATTTGTTATTGGAAATTCTAGCGAAAAACAAATGACGAAGGACAAATTGTTGGGTTTCGTGACTCAACCCAACCTACATTTTCCCCCCTTGCAAAGGGGGGTAGGGGGGATTACTCTAGCCGACGACAGCAGCGTGAACTTGTCCCATCACAGAGAAACTCTTCAGGAAAGGATTGACCATGCGAGGATCTTTGATCATTGCGCCATAGTCACCAACGACAAATTTTAACTTGCCTTGCATATACGCACCACTTAATCCCATCATATTCAATCCTTTCTGGAACCATTTTTCCCAATCTTCAGGCTGAGCACGCAAATCCCAACTGAGGGTTTGTCCGTTGTAAGCCCCAGCGTCAACAGCTTTGCCATCTTTAACCACTAAGACACCTCTGGGTTGATCTTCGCCTTTGAAACCATAGCCAATCACCGAGTCAAAGTTAATTTTTGCTAAAGCATCAGAAAGATCGGGTTCTGCGTTCCATTTTTCTTGGTATTGTGCCATCCATTCGGGAGAAAATAAATCTGCCATTTTTCTTGATCCTTTTTATTCTAAACTACATGATTAACTGGTTGATAAAATCAGTAAAAAAAGTTATGGCTAATTATTACTGATTCTGATGTTGGGTTTCATACTTTCACCCAACCTACAAGTCTGAAGTTAAGCCGAAGCTGTGGTGAGAAGATTTTCTTCCCAGCGACGGGGGGGCGTTGCATTGCGGATATCGCGCCAAATTTGGGTTGCAGCTAAAGCCCCATCACCCGCAGCAACAACGACTTGGTTTAAGCCCACTTTGAGATCGCCAATGGCGAAAATTCTAGGGTGAGAGGTGCGTCCCATTTTATCCGTAATTAAGTTATTGCCTTTATAGTCAAGGTCAAACCGAGTGAGATAATCATGGTGATACTTCGATCCCATTGAGATTAACCCCGTTTCTAACTCAATCACGGAACCATCGGTTAATTCCACACCTGTCATTTGATGGTTTTCCCCAAGGAACTGTTTAATTGGGGTTTCTACGATACGATAGCCATGATCTTCCAGTTGCTGACGCAGTTCTGGTCGAATCTCAAACATCCCATGGGTAAAGATGGTGATGTAAGGGGTGAACCAGCTTAAATTAAAGACCATTTCTTCAATACTGGCTTCACTTCCCGCGAAGAAACCGCATTGTTTATCAGTCATTTCATAGCCATCACAGACCATGCAAACGTGCAGATTATAACCTGCATATTCATAAACGTTTTGCATATCGTCTAAAGGCGGAAGCTGATCGATAATGCCACTAGCAGCAATAATATATTTTGCTCGTAAGACGGGATAGATACTATTATCATTGCGTCCCACTTTTGTGGTTACGGCGAAGGTTTCTCCTTCATCAACGATATCTTCTACAAAGCCGTTGAGAAAGTCTCCCTCTAAAGATAAATAATGATCTTTTCCGCGTTTGAGGAGTTCCCGTCCTGGGGTATCTGGGGGTAAACCGAGATAGTTGTGTAACTCCTGCATCCAAAACGATCGCGCTTTGCCTTTGTCGATGATCAGGCTAGAGAGATTATACCGTTGCAAGTAAATCCCTGCGGATAATCCCCCTGCCCCACCACCGACAACAATCGTATCGTAAATCTGATCTTGTCGCTGATCGAGGTTTTTGCGACTAATCTGCATAATTAATCTCCAAATGCTTTGGTCATTAGTCCTTAGTCATTAGTCATTCGTTATCAGATAACAATGACGTAAGGATAAAAAATAAGTAATCACTTACTTGTGGGAAGTCCTTTCTGTTGCCACTCCATCATTCCGCCAGAAATGTTATACACTTTTTGAAAGCCAGCCTTGAGGAGTTGCTTGGCTGCGATCGGGCTACGATGAGAGGTTAAGCAGATGACAGCAACCGGCTGATCTTTTGGTAGTTCCCGAAACCACTTTGGTAGTAACAACCGTCTTAAAACAGGAATCATGCCAAAGGAAAGGCGAAAGAGACTCAAGTTCACCGCTTGCGGTGCATGACCCGTCTTATATTCAAAACCCGTCCGCACATCGATTAATTTCGGAGGACGCGCCATTTGTTGATACTGCTTCGGTGAAATTTGTCGCACGGTTGGTTGTGCCGATGCTGTAACCATATAATTTTCTCCTAAAGAACAAACGAAGGGATTTATTGCGTCCGACAAGTCTTCCAACCGAAAATGCTATAAATCGGACAAGTGCCAACAAGTGCGGTTAATGTTGGAACGGTTGCTGCAACGCTTAGAATAATGCCAGTTGTCGTTCCGCTATAAGTGCTCATTCCCAGAAATAATAAGACTCCAGCTAAACCTAAGCGTAGAATTCGGTCTAGGAAACCAACATTATGAGACATCGTGATTGATCCTTCGTTGTTTGTTTCACTTCATTTACAAATATATAACCAATTAGTAATTTAGTCAACCCTTGAATCCGAAATCAGTTTGTGTTATTGTGAATATATGACTAAATAGTAGTATAAAAATAAGGATTTATAAAATATGGCACATATCGTAATTGTTGGCGGTGGATTTGGCGGACTGTCTGCAGCTTATGAACTTAAGCATCTTCTGCACGGAAAGCACAAAATTACTCTCATTTCCGATGAAACGACCTTTACCTTTATTCCCTCTTTACCGTGGGTTGCCTTTAATCTTAGACGCTTAGAAGATGTTCAACTGCCCCTAGCCCCCTTATTAGCTAGACAAGGCATTAATTGGCAACACGGGAGGGTCACTGGTCTTGATCCCAACCAGAAACGAGTGAGTGTGGGCGAGGATATCACCTTCGATTATGATTATCTCGTAATTACAACGGGGGCTTCTTTGGCGTATCATTTGATGTCGGGGTTGGGACCAGAAGAGGGCTATACGCAATCCGTGTGTAATGCTCATCATGCGGAAATGGCGCGAGACGCCTGGGATGAGTTCTTAGAAAATCCGGGTCCCTTGCTGGTGGGGGCGGTTCCGGGGGCAAGTTGTATGGGACCTGCTTATGAATTTGCCCTATTAGCCGATTATGCCTTGCGCCAAGAAGGCAAGCGCGATCAAGTTCCCATTACCTTTATCAGCCCTGAACCCTATCTCGGACATTTAGGAATTGGGGGGATGGCAAACTCCGGGAAGTTAGTCACCGAACTAATGAAGCAGCGGAATATTGATTGGGTCGAAAACGCTGAAATTGCGGAAATCAAAGAAGATCATGTCAAATTAACTGATGGTCGTGAGTTTCCATTTAACTATTCCATGTTTTTACCGCCATTCCGAGGCGCACAATTCTTAAAAGAGGTTCCTGGCTTAACTGATGAAAAGGGCTTTTTACCGGTTCTCGATACTTATCAACATCCTGACTATCCCTCCATTTATAGCGCAGGCGTGATTACCCAATTAGCAGCACCTGAAGAAACTGAAGTTCCCCTTGGTGCCCCAAAAACGGGTCAAATGACGGAATCCATGGCAATGGCAGTTGCCCACAATATCGCAAGGGAATTGGGGGAAATCAACGCCCGTCCTGTGAAACCCAGTCTAGAAGCGATTTGTATGGCAGATTTTGGCGATACCGGCATCATCTTTATTGCTGCACCGGTTGTTCCTGATCCTAGTGTGGGGCATCGTCGTCATGCGACTGCGCTGAGAGGGCTTTGGGTGAATTGGGCGAAAAATGCTTTTGAGTGGTACTTCTTAGCAAAAATGCGCTGGGGAACTGCGGTGCCTTGGTTTGAAAAGCTAGGACTGTATTTATTGCGGTTAACTTTGGTAACTCCCATTTCCGAAACGCCTACTCAGCAGAAGGATTTAACGAGTATAAAAGGATAAATTATGAGTGACATTGCAACGGTGGATCGCTATGAATTTTTAGCCAGTCGGTTTAAGTTATTGAGCGAACCCACCCGATTACGAATTTTAGAAGTCATTTGCGGTGAGGAACGTAAAGTCAGTGACATTTGCGAACGCACGGGTTTACAACAAGCCAATGTGTCCAAACAGTTGCAGTTATTAAGGACTGCAGGGGTTGTCGCTTGTCGGCGGGTGGGGACTTGTCGTTACTATCGCGTGACTGACCAAGAGTTATTGAAGCTGTGCGATCGCGCTTAGTTTGCAAGGAGAAAACAGAGGAATCAATATGACCAATACATTATTTATTAATCAACTATCACAGAAAAAACGCTTACTGGGAGTGACGAGTTTAATGATTCTCCTCGCGGGGGGAGGGATTTGGGGTTTAAATGCGGTTGTCAAACCCAATTTTGCGGTGTCCCAAACCACTGAAGAAACGGAAACGGCGAAAGTTGCTGTAGAAACGACAACTGTCGGCTATGAAACCACACGGCGCGATCGCGTGATGACGGGAACGGTTACGGCGCAAAAATCAGCAACCCTCACCACTCGTGTCAATGGCATTATTGAACAAATTTTAGTGGAAGAAGGCGATCGCGTGGCAAAAGGCGACCTCATTGCCAAAATTGATGTCCGCGATATCCAAGCCCAAACCAATCAAGCCCAAGCAAGTTTGTCACAAGCGCAATCAGCAGTCAATTCCGCGCGATCGGCTTACTTGACGGCGCAATCCCAAGAAAACCAAGCCCAAGCTGCTGTAGAAGAAGCAAGAGGAGAATTACGGGAAGAAGAAGCGGAATTAAAAGATGCACGGTTGCACCAACAACGGATGTCGATGCTGTATAAAAATGGCGCAGTGAGTAAATCGCGTTTAGATGAAGCAAATGCCCGCTTAGCAAGCAGTGAAGCCCGAATGGAGCAAATTAAAGCCAATATCCAACAAGCCCAAAGCCGAGTGGAACAAGCGCGATCGCAGATGGATCAAGCGCAAAGCAGCATCGAACAAGCCCAAGCTGGGGTTGCCCAAGCCAAAGCCAATTTAGACCAAAGTAGTGCGAATCTCGACTATGGTAACCTCAGAGCACCCTTTGATGGTGTAATTACCAAAAAACAAGCCCATGAAGGGGCAATGGCAGGGGCAATGGCTGGATTTGGACAACCGATTGTCACGGTGGAAACAGTGGATAATCTGGAATTTAAAGTGCCCGTTCCGGAATCACTCCTCGGACAAGTTTCCGTTGGGGAAAGAATTGGCGTTAAAATTGACGCAATTGGACGAGAAGTGGGCGGTGAAATTAAACAAATTGTTCCTAGTGCTGATCCCAAATCCCGTAACTTTATAGTGAAAATTGTTCTGGATGAAGACAAACAAGTCATTCCAGGGATGTTTGGTCGCATTAGCCTTTCCACCCGCGAAGAAGGCACATTAACCATTCCTGAATCCGCCGTCATTGAACGCTTTGGCATTACGGGTGTTTATCGCGTTGTCAATGATCAAGCCCAATTTACAACAGTGACACTTGGTAGTCAGCAAGGGGATCAAATTCAAATTCATTCGGGACTCGAAGCAGGAGACACCATTATCTTAAATCCGTCTGCCGAAGTGAAAGATGGCGCGATCATTGCCAAAAAGTGAAGCGCGATGGCAAGTGAATCTTCTTCGAGATTGAGTTGTTTCCGAATTAAACGGCACAAACTATCTTTAATTTCATTGTGATGTGGGATTGGCACTTTACTTCCCGTCACTGGGTTACGGTAAATGTCATGTTTTGAGCGATGCCGATGCAATATACAACCCGCTTTTTCCAGTTCACGAACAAGTTGTTTACGCTTCATACATCAAGGACAAGTTCCTTGGTTTTGACCTCGGCTGGGGCAGGTTCTTCGTCTATTATCATTAGTTTATAGGCATCTTGTATGTTTTCTTCTAATTCTTCAAGCGTTTCCCCTTGGCTAAACACACCAGGAATACCTCTTAAACGCCCAACGAACCAACCATCATCATGCCAATATTCCAATGTAAATGACTGTGGCATACGTCCTCCAGACTTTAAGGTGTGGTTATATTCTATCGAGAAGATCCCAAACGTTTCAGATTTTGGCAATCAGCGCAAAACCCTGACTTTATAAAAGGTTAGAAAACCTCATCCTCACTATAGATGATTTTTTTCTATTCCCCATGTCCTAATATGAACATATTCAATCTTGTCGAATATAACCAATAAGTTAAAAATGATTAAATTTCTCTCCCAACTCATCCTTTCTTTGTTATTAGCCTTCAGCCTCATTTTGCTTCCCCTTCAACCCGCTTATGCACAACCTCAGGCGGAACAGTTAGCTGATGCTGTACAGGAAATAGAATTCTTAGATTCCATGAGATCGAGCTTAGCTTCCACCTTAGAAGGAACGGATGAAAAACCCACTCTAGAAACCTTCAAAGAAGTGTGTAAACCGGTAGGAATGCGAGCGAAACAACTCAGTCAAGAAAAGCCTTGGGATGTGAAACAAGTTGCAGAAAAATATCGAAATCCTGCTCACGCACCAACTACACGAGAAGCCCTTGCGCTAGAAAAGTTTGCCAATAATCCTGACTTATTTGGTTTCTGGGAAACAACACCAGAAGAAACCTTTTATTATCGACGCATTAATGTCGAAGCAACTTGCTTAAAATGTCATGGTGCAAAAGCGGAACGTCCTGATTTTGTGAAACAACGTTATCCCGAAGATAAAGCCTATGATTTTGAAGTAGGAGACTTACGGGGAATGTATCGCGTTGTACTTCCTGAAATACAACAACAAATTCAAGCTGCTTTACAGTAACCAGTGACCAGTTATCAGTGGATAGTGGATAGTCAAGAAGAAGAAAAACTACAGTAAAACAGTCAGAGAGCCATCGGTTTGAAACCGATGGACGGGGCTTACAAGCGTCGTCACCCTCGTTCCGACGACAGCCCCTCATGAATGGCGAATGAGGACTTTAGTCCTCTGTATCATTTTCCTCTTTGATTCTCAATATACATCTTAATTGTTTCTGAACTGACATTTCCTGCTGTACTTACAAAATAACTGGGACTCCATAAAGTGGGAAGTTTTTTCAATTCGGGAAACTCCCTCCTCAAATTCAGTAGGAATTCAATTTACCGAAACCGAGGAAAGTTACACCTCCCGTAGCTCGTACTTGGATAATGATTACTTACCAGTGTTCGGCGGTGAAAAACCTGCCAACTGGAAAGCATCAGGAAAGAGAGTGAAAAGAGGTTTGTATCAAGCTCGTAACGGTAAGTTAATTAATGCTGACTGTAATGGCGCAGCGAACATCTTAAGAAAGGTAAGTACACAGTTAGGCTTAGGTCTAACCGAGGTATGTCGGGAATGTTTGAGTGTTCCCAAGCGTTATGATATTTTCAGTTCGATGAAGAAATCATATCGTAAACGTGGAGAAACGTATTTACAATGCGTTTCGTAACAACGTTTGGAATCCATGTTTTTCAAAACATGGAGAACTCAACTATATCCACTACCCACTAACTAATGACCAAACAACAAAGAACAAATGATGAAAATTATCTCAAATTGGAAACAACTTTTTTTACTGACTTTCACAGCTATTCTTGCAGTGTTCCTTTTCCTTCCGAATAGTGCAGAAGCCTCCGTCCGCAAAACTGAAGAAGCAGATGGACAAATTCTCTATCAATCTCGCCATCAACTACAAGATAATCAACAACAATCTTGGCAAGTGGTTTTATTCAAAAGAGAAAAAGGAGAAACTGAAACTGATGTCAAGCTCAGATTAGTTGGTTTTCCTGGAAAAGTTGAAGTGACTCATCCCGAACCTTTAGTCATCGAAACCGATCGCGCTGCTTGGCAAGCCGAAGATCTATTTGCTGAAAAATCTCCAGCCCCAAATGTGGGACAATATAACCTCAATAATATTATTCCTGAACTTTCCCCACAAGATAGTCTGGTGCTAAAAATACCAGCAAATGACTATAAAAATCTAACGCTAAAGGTTCCAGGAGTAATCATTTTAGAGTGGAAAATTGTCGCTGGCAATAATGAATCATAGCTGGCATATAGCGTTTCCTAGTTGGTTGAGGTACGTAATGCGAGTCGGTGGATGTTCATGGTTCATGGTTCATGGTTCATGGTTCATTGATTAACAATCAACAAAGAACAAAGAACAAAGAACAAAGAACAACCAACAAAGAACAAAGAACCAATAACGCTTTAAAGCACTATAGTTTATATAATGGAGATATAGAGAGCGTTTGCAAGGTGTCAATCATGGTTAAATATGCCGTTGCAGTGATCAATGGAACTCAAGCCCGTTTCTTCACCTTAGATTCAACTCAATTATTAGCCTTTGAATCCAGTCCCAAGTTAATCGAACAAGAAGGCTTATCTGATTCAACTAAAGAACTTCAAGGTCAAGAACTTTGGGCAAACGTCAAAACTGGGCGTAATATCGGTTCAAATGGTCAAGCCCATAGCTACGATGACCATCGCGACAATCATCAAATTGAATTTGGGAAAAAATTTGCCAATAAAATTCGCAACGCTTTGTTAAATCTTATTAAATCTTATAAAGCTCAAAAATTAGTTTTAGTTGCCGAACCCCAAATTTTAGGATTAATGCGAGAAGTAATGACTGATAATTTGTGGAATCAATTAACTATTACGGAAGTAGCAAAAGATATCTGCTATTTTAATATTAATGAAATTCATGATTATCTAGCAAAAAAAGAACTGTTACCACCCTGCAAAAAAGTTTATCCTCGATCAAATTTTTGAAATAATTGCAGTAATGATCAATGTATCAACATACTCAATTGGGAATACTCACAATTGTTGCTCTCTCTAGTGGCATTATTTTTTCTCTCTGGTTTGCCATCAAGACGCAATGGAGTATCGTCGCTAATGGGGTTTTCGGGATCTTAATTATTTTCCTCTTCTTATTTTATAATTTGACAGTGACAGTCACTTCAGAGACAGTTCATTGTTCATTTGGGATTGGTTTAATTTCAAGAACCATTCCCATCGACCATATTCAACAGGCGGATCCAGTGCGAAATCCTTGGTATTTTGGCTGGGGGATTCGCGTGATTCCTGGAGGATGGATGTTTAATGTTTCAGGGTTAGATGCAGTTGAACTGAAACTGAAATTAAATGGTAAATTTAGAATCGGAACTGACGACCCAGTTGGCTTACTCTCTGCGCTTCAACAAGCCAAGCAACAAACCTGAGCATTTTTCAGCATCAATCGCAAGGAAGGAATCAATACTGTGTTTTAACATCACCTGCGAGGGATTAAAGATAACTGTATGATTATTAATTTATTAATGGAGTTGTCAGAATATAAACTTAGTTAATTATGAATTATCTTGTCCGTCGATTGGTTTTTAGCTTGACCCTAATCGCAGTTATTCTCGGATTAAATGGTATAGTTTCACAACCGGCTAATGCTGAAATTAGCAAGCTGCAAGAAGATGAAAATCAGGTCGTTTATCAATCTCGTCAGAAATTATTTGATCGCTATGATCAGACATGGCAAGCGATCGCGTTTAAGCGGATTGAAGGAGAGAGTGCCAATCACTTTAAAATCCGTCTCTCTGGATTTCCAGGTGCAACAGAAATTGTCCATCCTCACCCCTTAATGATTACCACGCCGACTGGAGAAACCTTCCAAGCAGAAGATGTTTCCGAAGAAGCCTTTGTTGATGAAGCACCAGCAGGAAATATCGGTCAATATGATTTTGAATCCATTATTTCTGAGTTACCAACAAAATTAGAAGTGATCTTTTCTCTTCCCACTGCAGATGAGAAAGAAATCCAGTTAGCGGTTTCTCCTCTCTCCATTCAAGAATGGAAGAAACTTGCTGCTAAAGAATCATAATTGACCAACGGTTAGAGCAGGATAAAATTGCCATGAATCACGGTGGTTTTATCTTGCTTTTTGATTTTGAATCCCGAGAGCAATTACTTTACAGAAGAGGAGAGAGCAAACTGTTGTCTTAACTCCCTGACGGAATAGTCTTGTAAATGAGAAAAGTCAATCTGATTCAAGTTTTTAACCTCTAGCTGACGACCATCAGCAACGCCACGATCAAACTCTTCTCGATCAGACCAACGCAAACGATATTTTTCTGGGTAAATCAATAAGGCAAAAATCTTAAAAATCCACAAATGAATCCGCCGACAGTTGATGTCATTCCCCATCGTAAAGCCAATCACATAGGCTTCACTTTCGGGAGCGCGATCGCGCCCTAGTAAAATATGTAAGCAATCATGATTAAATAAGCTAATATGTCCTGGCAATGCAAGGGGACTCTGGGAATTTTCGAGTAAGCGGACAATCCAAGGAATGGAATTAGCAGAATCGACACTAAAACTTGTCACTTGATCACGCAAACGCTCTGAATGATTGAAGATCATAACTTGTGGCATTAGACTTCCTTCTTTTTTCCAAACGAGCAGAAATTCAGCAAGTTTTCTTAACCACCAACTTATCTAAGTTTTGATCTGGTTTACGGTAAAAAAAGATACCGACTGATAGATTTCTGCATTCACTTACTCAAAAATTGAGTGATGGTTCACAGGAATTTCACATTTTGAGATTAATGAGATTCAGATCTAGTCATATCTTCAATGTCATTTTTGGGAACTTAACTTTTTAAGTATGAGTCTTTAAAATCTGAGTTCTTACTAACTGGAATATCGAACACAATGTTAAACATCATTTATCTTTTGATGAGTGTTACTCTTTTGACGTTAGGAGTGACTTCTCTCTCTGTTAAGGCTCAAACCATACAAGAAGCCAGTCAAAATACTGTTATTGAAGGTAACGAAAACCAAGTCAATCAAGTCATTAACCAATATTACTTTAAAAATCCAGGCAAAGGCGCAATCAGAAGACAAAATTCCCCTTCTGCCGAAATCAATCAGAGAACAAATAATAGAAATAATCGTGAATGGGGTCACAGTCAAGGTGCATCGCAAAAGAAGCCTAAAAAGTAATAAAAATTTTGTTTTTCTGTTGGGAACTATTCAGGAAACAAAGACATCTATTATGATTAACTCACTCCAACAATAAGGATGCAAAGTCATGCTAATGAACCGAAAAAATGTAGCAAGAACAACTAAAAACTTTCTTCTAAGTTTACTTGCTTTTTCAGCTTTGGGCGTGGTTTCTTTACCCGCTAAAGCAGATGACGCTATCATCCAAGATTCTTATCAAGAAACGATTCAGACGGGAGATGGAAATGTTTCGATTCAAGAGTCTTATCAAGAAAGTCACATTAATCGTCATAAGAACCGACATCAATCTGAAGTAGATACAGGCGTTGTACAAAGCAATCGCCAATCCTGTGACCAATATGGTGTCAGCAATCTCTGTGCCCAAACGACCGATCAACGGAGCAATATACGTCATAATGTTCGTCATCGAGGACGTTATTAATCCTTCCATTTAGTTAGTTATTGAGTCCTATTTGATGAAAAATTCAATAGGGCTCAAGACTAGCAATTTTGTCTTGAAAAAATTAAATTGAGGCTTTAACTCATGAAACTTAAACCGCTAATTTTTTGGCTGGTTATGTTAATGGTCTGGATGCCAACCACAGCACAGGGTAATGAAGTGAATGTACAAGCGGGAAATGTCCAGGTCAGAACTGATGCCAATGGCACAATTATTGTTGATACGGGTCGCAATCGAATTCAACTCCAAGGAGATCGATATCGTAAGAATCCTTGGTGGTATTCTGCGCCTAATCATCATTCTCGTAACTACAGGAATTGTACAAGTCACACCTACCAACGCTCAACACAAACCACTCGGGTAAATGGAAAGGTAGAAACCAGTCATATTTCTACTAGCAGTTGTCGTTAATCAATCATTTTCTTCGGAGGTATCTCATGAACATCAGAGGAGTGCTTGCAGGCGGGTTATCTTTGACCAGCTTGGTATTTTTAGTTTCTTCTGACACTCAGTTCGCGCAAGGACAATGTGTACAAGCAGATATCGCTGTTCAATACAATATTAGTGGCTCAAAGCAACCAACAGAACGCAGTAATGACGTTGAGATGCAAAGTAATGGCTCTTGTCGAGGCAATGCTAGCATCACAACAGGAGTGCAAGGGCATCGAGGCGGTCGTGATTCTGTACGCCAAAATCGAACCGTTCGCCATCGTTTTCAAGGGGATGATAGCGAGGGTTATAGTCGTGAACCAACAGTTCAAATTCAAAGTAATCCCCAAATTGATGTGTTTAATCCCGCAGATGACCGATAAGTTCAACAAACCGCAGAAAAAGTGAGTCTGGATTTTTGGCTCACTTTCTGGCTTCTTCGATACCAATGTTGATATGACTTCGGGAGGAGCAAATATAACTATATGTTTATTAAGTTAGAAGTTAGCAAGTTTGATGAGTAACCATCTTGATGTCGTATTGTTTTGCGACAGAAAGGTCTTATTGATCAAGCTGAATGATGAACTGAATTCAAGATAACAACCACAGCCAATGTTAAAACGTTTAGCTATCCTCTGTTTAACCTGTCTTCTCGGGTTGGGAATGGGAAGTTCCTTGCTTCCCCACCCTCTTCCTCAAAATAACGCGATTGCAGCAACGGTTTCTTCGGAAGTCGAAACAGCAGTTGATGAGTTTTTAAGTAATATTCCGAGGGGGTATTATGCAGTGAAAGAAGTGGATGAACTGGAAAAAATGGTTCAGAAACAAGATGCACAATTAATTGATGTCCGTGAACCTCTAGAATATGCAAGGGGACACATCCTCAATGCAATTAATATTCCGCTTCGAGATTTAGCGAAACGACAAGATAAGATTGCTACCGACCGACCCGTCATCGTCTATTGTACGGTTGGCTATCGCACCGCGATCGCGCTGGCTACCTTACATTTACTCGGATATGACAATGTTTTAGGCTATCCCGCCAGTGTTAAAGGTTGGAAAGCAGCTGGAAAATCTCTAGAATAAGCTGATTGGAGGCAAGTGGGTTTTGTTCCGTCTTGCCTCTGTTTTCTCAAGAGTGATGCCAAGGCATAGTAATCAAAGGGGTTAATGACCAAACCAGTTCTCGCCCTAAAAGAACGAGGGGAGGACTGACCACTTCTTCTTCATTGATTAAGGCTTCAATCCGTTCTTCAAGACGACTTTTGTTAGCGGTACAACTGAGGGCTGCACAACCCACCTCGGGATAACGAACCGTAAACTTCGCTACAGTAACCAACGATTCTGCCAAGAGAATCGGATCGACAGTTTGCGCTGCTTTCCAGTCTGCACGGAGTTCTCGCAATAGGAGTAATTCTTCCCACAGTTGCCTGCTGTTGGGTAACCAAGCTGTCATTTGATAAATCCAGCCCAGCCAGAAAAACCAGAATGTATCTCGATAGTGGAGATGGGCTTGTTCGTGGGCAATGACCGCTTCGAGTTGTTCTTGATCCAGAAGCGAGAGTAATCCTTCACTGATGACCAGTTTTGAGTGCCACCACCCCATTTGAGCACTGTAAGGAACAGTAAGCGGGAGAATATAGGCTTGATCACCAGACAGGGTGCTTTGTGGATTCTGGGGCAAGTTTTGGCGCGATCGCGCTCCCTTATAACCTTGCCAGAGTAAAGTGAAGAAGGCAAAACCGACAAATAACACCGTTAACCCATAACTGAGATGACTATTTTCTAGCCCTAACATTTTGCCATGTTGTCCCATCCCTAACACCGCAATGGCAGTCATTAGCAGTAATAAGGGAGGAAAGAGAAAATAAAAGAGGGTTCGTTGCCAGCGTTGGGTATAGTTGAGGAGATCTGGCGACCACAGCCAACGGATGATGATTGCACCGCCTAAAGCCATGAGAATCATAATCGTGTGCATTAGTCTTGTTCCTCCCGTTGTTGGCGAATGGATCTTAACCGCAGCGCGATCGCGTCAAGTTGTTCTAAACTCTCGAGATCCAACCGATCCGCAAATGAGGCGACTAACTCAGGATCACTCACGGCTAAAAACTGGTTTAACTGTTCGTAAGCCTTGAGCGCTTGCGCTTCTTCCCGAGAAAACTTTGCTTCCCAGTAAAACACCCGTCCTTTTTTATGACATTTGAGCCAACCTTTCTGATTAAGTCGTTGTAAGACAGTGGTTACTGAAGTATAAGCGAGTTCTCGGTCGGGATCGCTCAAAATCCGCTCATGAATTGCCTTCACACTAGTGCAACCTAACTCCCAAACAATCTCTAAAATTTCTTGTTCTAACCATCCGAGAGATAATTTTTTCGGACGTTCGTGAGGTAAAGAAGCCATGAGGTTTAACTGAATTTTTGAAAGAGAATGATGCTTTTTTCTTCTAGCATTTTCATGAACTACGCGCAAGCCGACTTACGTCTGAGCTTACGGTTTATGACGCTTCATCGCTTCCACCTCAACTCCTGAGCGCGATCGCGCAACCCGAAAAGCAATATCAAAAACGCTGGGGATTCGATATACTGTGGAATGAAAATTTCATTGGGAGGATATCGATGGAAATCGGACAAAAGGTTAAAGTATTTCGCTTGCGCGATCGCGTTTCTAATGACATTGTTGGTAAACTCGGCAAGGTGGGAACCATTCAAGACTTTAAAATGACTGATGGTAGCGGTGTCGGCGCAGTTGTTGTCTTTGATGATCATTCCACAAGTTGGTTCTTTGAAGATGAACTCAAACCTGTGGAAGAAGCTGTGAAGAGCTAATTGCAAATGATTTTAACGTTTCTTGGCAAAGGGGGCAGCGGTCGAAGCGCGATCGCGATCGCTGCTGCTTATCAACTTTCCCAAAGTGGAAAGCGAGTGCTTTTAGCCACTCAAGACCCGACAACGGAGCTTTTTTTAGAAACTCCCCTCAGTAGCACACCCACCCGTATAGCGAGCCAATTTTGGGCAGTTAATTTGGGGGCGACACTGCTCTTGGAAAAAAGCTGGGAAGAGGTGAAGAATGTGGAAGCGCAATATCTGCGTTCTCCCTTGCTGAAAGAGGTTTATGGGCAAGAACTTGCGGTTCTCCCTGGCATGGAACAAGCCCTCGCCCTCAATGCCCTCCGGGAATATTACGAAAGTGGGGACTATGATGTCATCATCTTTGATGGTGCTGGCGATTTAAGTACCCTGCGGATGTTTGCCATTCCCGAACATCTCAGTTGGTATGTGCGCCGTTTTCGAGATTTATTTCTCAACTCGGATCTCGGCAAAGCCATCTCTCCCTTTATTCAACCTCTGAGTAGTGCCATCTTAAATGTCACTTGGACAGCCGAGGATTTAACAGATAATCCTGATGCCAACCAAGCCAATCAAATGCTGGAACGAGGGAAAAACGCTCTCAGGGAAGGGAAGGTTGCGGGGTATCTGGTCACCGCAGATCATCCCTATAGTTTGAAAAGCGCGAAATTCCTTTGGGGAAGTGCTCAACAAAGTGGACTGATGATTGCTGGGGCCTTACTGAATCAGGAAACAGAAGTCCGACAAGTAGTACAGTCGGAATTTTCTCCTTTACCCGTCACTCCTTTACCATCCGTCGAACCTGGACAATGGGAAGTCTTAGGGAAGGCTTTACCCGACTTACTCGGTGCTGTCAGCCAAGCTCCACCCACAGTTGAGATTGATCGCACTCAACGCAGTGTTAAAGTGTTTTTGCCAGGGTTCAGCAAAGAACAGATTAAACTCACGCAACCCCAAACTCAACAGGAAATCACCATTGATGCAGGTGACCAACGTCGAAATATCCAACTTCCTCCCCCCTTAAAAGGGCAACCAGTAAAAGGGGCAAAGTTTTTGGATGACGGTCATCTTTTGGTTTCCTTTTAGTGCTTTTGCGAACTAGGCTCAGTGGTCAGTGATCAATGTTATATTCAGGGATGAGGGAACTGGTGTTTTTTCCCTTGTCCCCCTTAATTGATCGTAGTGACCAGTTACTCTCCCTCACCGTTAAGAGTCCCTCCTGAGCCTCCATTTGGAAAGGAAGACATTACTCTCTCCAAATAACAGTGACAATTGGGCTTTTCTAGGAGAGAGGCTGCGAGTCGATTCAGGGCAACTGCTGCGAGTAACCCCCCACCCAGAGCGCTTTCACTGGTCAGATAGGGAATTGGTAGCTGCATCAGTCGTCGTTTCGCTGCTGGGGCATGACTAAAGCCAATGGGCAGTCCAATCACTAGGGCAGGTTGACAATTGTGCGTTTCTACCCATTCACAGAGTTTGAGCAACACAGAGGGCGCGTAACCAATTACCCATAAGTTCCCTTCAACTTGTTCGGCGAGATGTTGTTGCCAATTTTGATTTTGCCAAAACTCTGTTTCTGCATCAGCAGCACTATCCAGGTGAGGATCGTCCATTAAAGAAACCCATTCACAGCCCAAATGAGTCAAGCGAGTCTGATCGAGGGTATTGAGAACGGCAGGAACATCCGTAACAATTTTACAGCCAGCGCTGAGGCTTTCTCTGGCTGCTTTAATCAGATCGGGGCTGAGACGAATAAAGGCAGCTAAACTGACATCTCCGCAAGCTAAGACTAAATGAGATAAAATATCGACTTCGATTTCCGAGCGCTGAGATAGATCAGGTAACAAATACTGCAAAGCCTGCTGAAAATTCTCAGGATGGTCATAAACCGTTGCATCTAAGTTTTCCCAAAGGGCTTCGCTTAACGATCGCGCGGTTTCTGTTTCTGCTTGCAAGCGTCGCAGTTGGGCTAGAGCTTCTCCCTGGTGCGATTGACAAGCGGTATCTCTCCCTAATAATCCCTCCAGCGCGATCGCGGTTTTGCGCCATTTCACCAGTTGCTGTAAAACCGTCTGATATTGTTGCTGTAACTTTTGCAATAGAGAATCTGAGTCTGGATTAGCATCTTCTTCCAAAATCTGTTTAATGTGAGAAAGTTGGAATCCCTGTTCTTTCAGGGCAATAATGCGTTGCAACCGTTGCACATCCGCTTCTGTGTAGAGGCGATAGTTGCTTTCCGAACGCTGCGGAGGGGGCATTAAACCAATTTGGTGATAGTGGCGAACCATACGTGGAGTCGCGCGATCGCCCACGGCTGCAGTGAGTTGTTTAATGGTCAGCATTAATTCCTTGACCTTCACATCAATGTCAAAGTTTATCATAAATAAGCTAATGAAGACTGACTTTTAAAATGGTTCGTGATATGAAACACAATAAATCCTGCCACACACCGATTCACTTATTCCCCCCTTTCAAAGGGGGGGTTAGGGGGGATTCCTATGCAGCAGACTTGTTGGCATTTCCTATGAAAAATGGTTAGTGAGTGATTAAACAATGGTTAGTGAGTTAATAGAAGCAAGAAAACTCCCAAATTGGATTAAAAATTATCCCGAAGCTATCCCACCTGTGGCTTGTGCTGTCTTGACGTTCCTCGGTTGGCTGGCTTTCAGTGGCAATCTCCTCGGATTAGGGGTTTGGTTATTGGTAGCAGCGTATATTATCGGCGGTTACGAAAACGCCCGTGAAGGAGTCACAACCCTTTGGCAAGAACAGGAACTAGATGTGGACTTGCTGATGATTATTGCTGCTTTAGGGGCTGCCATTTTGGGGCTGTGGCAAGAGGATTATTATCTTTTAGTGGATGGGGCGGTTCTCATTTTAATTTTTGCCACCAGTGGCGCTTTAGAAGACATCGCCATGCAGCGCACTGAGCGTAATATTCGCAGTTTGATGGAACTCACCCCTGATACCGCCAGACTGTTCAAGGAAGGACGGGAAATGATTGTTCCCACTGAACAGTTGCAAATCGGCGATCGCGTTTTAGTCAAACCCGGGGAAATGTTCCCCACTGATGGCATTATTCAACAAGGGTTTAGTACAGTGAACCAAGCGCCAATTACAGGAGAATCGATTCCTGTGGAAAAGCAAGTCGCGGATGAAGTCTTCGCGGGAACAATTAATGGCAATGGGGCGCTAACCATTGAACTGCATAAACCCCCCGAAAGCAGTCTGATTCAGCGTGTGATTCAATTAGTGGAAGAAGCAAAAACCTCTCAGCCTCCTTCCCAGCAGTTTCTGGAACAATTTGAGCGTCGTTATGCCCGAGTCATTGTTTTTGTGGGTGTGGGTTTGGCAACGCTTCCGCCTTTGGTTTTCGCTTGGGATTGGGAAACAACTATTTATCGGGCGTTAGTGTTTCTGGTGGTTGCTTCCCCCTGTGCGTTGATGGCTGCAATTATGCCCACTTTACTCTCTGGGATTGCTCGTGGGGCAAGAGATGGCATTTTATTCAAAGATGGCGCACAATTAGAAACGATCGGCAAAATCAGCGCGATCGCGTTTGATAAGACAGGAACGCTCACCACAGGTCAATTGCAACTGAAACAGGTCATTCCTTCCTCAAATACGACTAAAGCAGAACTCTTACAAATTGCTGCTTCCTTAGAAGCCTACTCAGAACATCCCATTGGCGATGCAATTTTACAAGCTGCTGAAGCTGAGAATTTGTCTTTACTGGGCGCGATCGAGGTTCAGGCAAAAGTAGGACAAGGAATTATCGGGCAGATTGCGGGGAAATCAGTCACAGTGGGCAAAAAACAATTTGTCTTGACCGAAGAAATTGAGGTCGATCGCGCGAGGCAAGAAGGGCGGTCGCTTCGCGACATCGAGGCAAAAAGTGAACAGTTAGCCGATCAAGGTTGTAGTATCGTTTGGGTCGTTCAAGAACATCAACTCTTGGGCATCTTAGCCGTTGCCGATCAAATTCATCCCCAAGCGCAACAGTTACTAACAAAGCTCAAAGAGATGGGGATTAAGGAAACAATTATGCTCACTGGCGATCAAAGCACCACTGCACAAACTGTTGCTGCTAGTCTTTGCCTCGATCGAGTCTATGCGAATCTTCTGCCAGAAGATAAAGTTGAGATAGTCAAGGAATTACAACCCCATTACACCGTTGCGATGGTGGGTGATGGGATTAACGATGCCCCCGCCTTAGCGCAAGCAGATGTAGGCATTGCCATGGGCGGAATCGGCAGTGATGTTGCTCTCGAAACCGCCGATATTGTGCTGATGGCGGATCGATTAGGAAAATTAGAGCAAGCGATTCGCATTGGAAAAAAATCACAGCGTATCACCACGCAAAATATTACCCTTGCTTTAACCTCGATCGGTTTATTAATGATTGCCAACTTTCTCGGAGAATTAACCCTTCCTGCTGGCGTTTTTGGACATGAAGGTTCAACCTTGCTGGTGACGCTGAATGGCTTACGCCTCCTGAAAAATTAAATGACTAATAAATGCTACAATTTCAACCAGCCAAAGAGATCGCCGACACTTAAACTTAAATCAGCCACTAAATCAGGAACTGGCAATATCTCTTTTGGGTCTTCGAGTATTTGGGGCTGTCCCCCTTGCGGGAAAATGAGAATCGATCGCGCCTTGGGATCAATCAACCAACCCATTTGAGCGCCATAGTTCAGACAGTGTAAAATGATTCCCGTTACGCGAGTTGAACTTTGGTCTGGAGAAAGGATTTCAACAATCCAATCTGGGGGAAGCGGAAAGACATTGGCAATATCGCCACTCTCATCAACGGGAATGCGTTCCCAAGCAAAAACCGTAACATCAGGGACAACGGAACTTCCGCCAAAAGTACAGCGTAACTCAGGAAAAGCGTGAGCAATGCGTTGTTTTTTGACAAATGCATTAATGGTATTTACCAACTCACATTGAAGAATACTATGTTTTCCCTGTGGCATGGGCTTTTGAATAATCTGTCCGTTAATGTATTCACTAGCTGGTTTAGTTTCTGGTTGTTTTAGAAACTCCTCCAATGTGATTGTTTTTTCTGGGACTTGCACCATAACTCTATATCCTGTTTCTCCGCCCTTGACCAACGGTCAAAGCAGGCGCCTTCCGTTTTCCGAAGGCGTAATCTTTGACTATTAACAGGGAGAGCAATTTTTATTAGATCGATTTTACCCGATTTGAATCGGCTCTTGACTGACTCAGTTGGGTTTTGATGCCTGCTTTGATCAGTCTATCGATCGCGCAACTCACTACTCAGACAACTGTTTCACAAACCCCGAATGTTGCGACGAGTTTAATCCTTCCTGCGACGATCACCATTTTCAAGGGGGGGAAGGCTTGTCTTTTCTTCTAGAGGATGGATGTGCATAAGCGCGAAGGTGAGTCGGGAATTGTTTATGGGCAGTGCAGCATTTCTAGTGGCTAATTAGAAACGGGTTGAGACACTTGATGATCTTGCTGGATGGTGTTGATAATACTCATTAAACGCAGTCCTAACTCCCACTCGGAAAGCCCTTGATTGTTGTAATTAATGGCAATAGAAGCAGCAGGGCGATTAACTCGCACTTTACTGACATATTCGTCTGCATCTAAAGCGGATTGCAAGGCTTGGGCAAACTCGGCATCAATGGCAAGCTGAGGCATCCGTAACCGCACTCGTCCAGGTACAGCGTGCGCGATCGCGTAACCTTGTAAATTGATTTCTCCATCAGTTGTTTGTTCTTTCTGGGCAGTCGCTTCTGTTTCCGCAGTCAGTTGGGGCGCTTGTTCTTTCAGTTGCGTAAACACTTGGCGCACGACACTGGCAACTAACAAATTTACTAATAACGCATTTGCCCCGCGCAGTTGAAAGCGACTGGTGACAAATAATCCAATCACGACGGGAAGAATTGTTTCCACTTCCCCATGTTCTCTTAAGAATGAGCCGACTTGAGAAGCAGCATCTTCTGGAGAAACCGTATTTAACTCATTATTGGCTGTAGTTGTGGTCATTGCTCAAGTAATCTCCTTTTTTCACTAATCACAATTTGGGTTGAAATGATCAAAATTTAATGATTTTTTTGACAATCGTGTACAATTATTCCATATTTACTTCTCGCTTATATAGCAATCCCAAATGAATTGTAAATTAATCCCCCCTAGCCCCCCTTAGAAAAGGGGGAACGGTTAATCAACTTGTTACAAATGATTTAGGATCGCTATAGCAGTTTCTACTATTATGAGATACATTCTTGATTTTTGTTATCTGTTCTGTGGTCTTTAGGATACCAGTTGCAGTCACTAACAATGAATTATAAAAGATCCATCAATAATGTTCATTGCTTCACATGACGTACCTCAGTAGAACAAGAAAAGCTATCGTTCGTCAGTTGAGAAGCATTGGAAAGTTGCTCTTGTTCTTCATCAATCCATTCATAGAATTCAATTGCCTTAAGATTGCAGAAAGTACAGCCATCACACTTCTCAGCCATTGGTAACTGGCGGACTCTTCTTTTTTGGATTAATTTCTTCAACATTTGTCGGAGTGCATCTGCATCGATATGAAAATGTAACTCCAGTTCTGCTAAAGAAACACGATGATGTTTGAGGACAAAGTTTTGTAGTTCCTTTAAAATCATTAGTATAACCTACTCTAAATTAGCAACAATTTGTGCATGAGGTTGGTCTGATGTTAGAAAAATTAAAACAAGCTCTGGAAGAAGCGCTTGATGATGAATATAAAGCACGAGCAACTTATCAGCTAGTGCTGCAGAAGTTTGGTGAAATTCGACCGTTTGTCAATATTATTCAATCAGAGGAACGACATATTCAAGCCTTATTTTCTTTATTTCAAAAGTATCAAATTCCGATTCCCATAGATACTTGGAAAGACCGAGTGGAAATGCCCGATTCGGTCTTGTCAGCCTGTGAAGCTGGGGTACAAGCAGAAATTGAAAATGGGGAAATGTATGAGCGATTGCTGGCGATGACAGAAGAATATCCAGATGTGCAGCGAGTTTTTTTGAATTTACAACGCGCCTCCCAACAAAATCATTTACGGGCTTTTCAACGGTGTGTGCAGCAATCTCGCGATCCTGAATTTCCGATTAGAGGAAGAAGAGGGAGAAGACAACATCGCGGGGGGCGAGGTTGCAGAAGACAGCACTGCTGTTAAACGGTTCTCCCATGTTCCAGCCACTTAAGCACCAGTGGTGGTTTGAGTGTGTTGTTGAGAACGCGATCGCGCTACGCGAGAATTTCGCGAGAGTTTGAGCAAGAAAATGGTTCCTGCCATGACAATCACACCGCCGACAATCCAAGCGATCGAAAAACCAGAATGCTGAGAAAAGGTAGCAATTTGATAGAACATACTCGCCACCCAATAGCCTAAACCTGTTGTCCAACCCGCAGCTAACAGAGTCCAACCGAGATTTGTTTCACGGTAGATTGCACCCGTTGCAGCCACACAAGGGAAGTACATGAGCACAAACAGTAAATAAGCAAAGGCAGCAGGGGTATTATTAAAACGTTGTGACATTTGTCCAAAAGTTCCCACTGCGATTCCTTGTTCAGCAGCAGCCGTGGTGGGATCTTGAACTTCACCGACACTTAAGCCCAAGGGATCGAGCAATTGATTACCCAAATCCGCTAAATTAGCGGGAATACTGGCAAAAGCTGCACCAATACCAGCCCAGAAGCGAAAAGGTTCTTCTGCTTCTACTGATTGTGATGCTGCTGCCTCTTCTTGCGCCAACTGACTGTAGAGGGAATCAAGAGAACCGACCATGGCTTCTTTCGCAAACACTCCTGTAAAAATGCCAACCGTTGCGGGCCAATTTTCTTGAGTCACACCCATAGGAGAAAAGATCGGGGTGACCGCTTGGCTTGTAGCGGAAAGGACAGAATCTTTACTATCTTGTTGACCAAAAGAGCCATCGGTACCAACGGAATTTAAGAAACTCAACACCAGCACCATCAGTACAATCACTTTACCCGCTCTGACTAAAAATCCTTTTAATCTGTCCCAAGCGCGAATCATCACGCCTTTCGGTTTTGGAATGTGATAAGGGGGTAATTCCATGACAAAGGGGGCAGCTTCCCCTTGCATGATGGTATTTTTCATCACTAGCCCAGTAAAGACCGCTGCTGCAATCCCAATGAGATAAAGACCAAACACCAAGTTTTGTCCGTTACGGGGGAAAAACGCAGCAGCAAAGAGCGCGTAAACCGGCAGTCTTGCCCCACAAGACATAAATGGGTTCATCATGATGGTCATCAACCGATCGCGCTTATTTTCTAGGGTTCGTGTTGCCATAATCGCCGGCACATTACAGCCAAATCCCACCAGCATCGGCACAAACGCTTTCCCCGGTAAACCAATCAAGCGCATCACCTTATCCATGACAAAGGCTGCTCTTGCCATATAACCCGAGTCTTCCAAAATGGACAGAATGACAAAAAGTAAGGCAATTTGCGGGATAAACGTCGCCACCGTTTGCACACCACCGCCGAAAGCAGTAACAAAGCCAATGAGCAAACCAGGCGCACCGATTCCTTCTAACCAGGCTTGTGGGGCATCGACAAAGACAGTTCCCACGGAAATATCAAAGAAATCAATAAACACTCCTCCGATATTAATGGCAATGAAAAACATTAAATACATCACCCCTAAAAACAGAGGAATGCCAATCCAACGGTTAAGCACAAATTGGTCAATTTGATCCGATTTAGTGTGACTCACCTGACGCTTCTGTTTAACCGCATTTTGAATTAAGCTGCGAATAAAGCCATAGCGACTATCGGCAACAATAATATCAATGTCTTCGTGTAAGAGTCGGTGGATCTTGCGTCGATTTTCAACGACAATTTGATCCAATTCTTTGCCTTTCAGTTCTGGGGCAACTCGGTCTTCATATTCTAAAAGATTCAGGGCAACCCAGCGCGTGGAAATCTTACGATTTTTTCCTTTTGCCTGCACTAACGGCTCAAGTTGATTGAGAGTATCTTCAATCACCGCTGGGTAAGCGATCACAGTGGGTAAGTTCCCAGGATTATCAACAAATTCATTAATCCGACTTCTGAGGAGATTAATGCCTTCTCCTAAAAATGCACTGATGGGAATGACAAAACACCCTAAGTGTTGGGAAAGAATGTCTGCATCAATATCAAGTGCGCGATCGCGCGCCACATCCATCATATTGAGAGCGGTCACCATCGGCACCCGCATTTCCATAATCTGTGTGGTGAGATAAAGGTTGCGTTCCAAGTTCGACGCATCAACAATATTAATCACCAGATCCGCTTCTCCAGACATGAGATAATCTCGGGCGATAATCTCATCGAGTCCAGAGCCTTCCTCTTCGCCATCAAGGGAATACACCCCTGGTAAATCAATTACAGTGACTTCCGTGTCATCGTATTGATATTTCCCTTCTTTGCGGTCAACGGTCACCCCAGGCCAATTCCCTGTCCGCTGGTTCGTACCCGTGAGATCATTAAAGAGAGTAGTTTTGCCACAATTGGGATTGCCAATTAAGGCAATGGTCTGTTTTTTCATGTTATTTCTTCCTTAGTCATTGAGTAAAGAATTCAGTAAAGACCTTCCATGGAACATCTGTCTATTAGTCAGGTGCTGCTATCTGGTCTCAGAGAGTTCTTCAACCACCAGCGCTGCTGCTTCCTCCTTCCGCAGACTCAACTTGAAGCCTCGCACCAGAATTTCAACGGGATCACCAAGAGGCGCAACACGAGTCACAGTGAACTCTGTGCCTGGAGTAAGCCCCATTGCTAATAATTTCTTTTTGTAGGCTTTCTTGATGGCATCATCCATTTGGTCAAAGCGAGCCACTTTTCCTTGCTGATCAACTTCGAGATCTTTCAATGTTGTTTTTTGCGACTGCATATCATTTACCTCTTGTACTTCCACAAGGTAATCAAAAGGTTGATCTGAGACGAGAATCCGCTTTGCCATGCCACCATCAATGCCAATTCGGGTCTCTCCAACCCCGACCACAATATTTCCCGCAAGATTCTGCAGGACTTTAATTTTCATCCCCGGCGCTAATCCCATCCCCACCAACCGATTGACACCATCTTTGCTTTCATAGCCTGCAATCCAAACCTGGTCATCGACTTGAGCTTTTGCCAGTGGCATAATCGCGCGATCGTGATGGTGGTTTTGCTTTCCGCCGTGATGACGATGTCGTCGTTGTCCATGGTGCGGTTGGTCAGGCATGATTTACGTTTCCTTTTCCTTCAAGATGCTGAACTGGCTTGGTGTGAGTGCGCCAGGCATTAAGATGAGTCAATGGGAAAGAACGTCTTAGTAATTGAAAGTCATTCTTATTTATTGACCTAACTTAGTGATACCACAGCCCGCTTTATTAATTAACATGAATTAAGGAACATTTAACTTTTTGCAAAATCTTTCCCGACGCAGCTATCAATCATCAGCATTGTCGTCATCAAGTCAGCCAAGTGACAATTGCTGCGCTTATACATCAACTCAGTCTAAAAATCAAGATCTCTCACTACTATTGAAAGCGATCTGCGGTGTAGGCTTTGATCGGTCTTGTCCTTACGGTGTCCCAAGGATAGCGAGGTTGGAGTTGATTGAGTGGAAAGTTAGAGAGTCGATAGTTAATATGGGCTTTTTCCGCATCACTTAAGCCGAACATCTCATAAACAGCGTTGTCGATTTTATCGAGTACAGCTAAAAAGTCAGATTCCACTTGCTGAAAGTTAGCAATGCGCTGTCGGTATTCTTCCATTAATGCAGAGTAGTCTAGAGGAATCAGCAGTTTTTGGATCGTTTTCTTGCCAATTTTTGTTTCCTCATCACCGATTAAAGTCAGTAACTTATAAACGAGTGCTGCGAGATCAGAATCTACTAATGCAAATGAAAACAAATCTGCTTGAATGAAATTATCATTCACTGTTAGTTCCTGAACTGTAACATCATTGGTTGTCCAATTTGAGAAGTTTAAACCTAAAGCGCGATCGGAGAGTTTATAAGGCTTTTGCTGGTCAATTCTAGTTTCTACTTCTGACAGTAGCCATTCATCAGGATTATTTTTGGCGACAGTGGCTAATCGGGCTAACTCATTGTAGTTATCAGTCAGTTGCTGTTCAATTTCAGGATCAAGATGTTTCACCCAAGGAAGGGCTTCTAAGGTTCGGGGATAAATATGAGCACCTCCTCCAGGAAGAACACCACTTCGTAAGCGAATCAACCAGTAATAACGAACCAACTTACTATTTAAATAAGCGGTCACTGCTTCTGCTGTAGGGGAATTAGACTTTGGTAATGCTACTACAACTGAATTGATTGCAGCGTAATGATTTCCTTGAACAAGAGATGCAAAAGGAGCTTGACCTAATTCTGAAATTGCAATAAAACAATGATGAGTTTGCTCGCCCCATAAACTTAACTTTCCATAAGGTCTTTCTCTGACTGTATCAAGATTAACCCATCCATCTCCTTCTCCTGACCAACCGACAGCGATACTGCGTCCCCCAATCACTTGGACACAATTATCGCCTGTGGGTTCAGAAGTCACTTCTGCACCTCCGCGCTGAATTCCATAGGTAAACCAAAAAGGGCGATTGTTACGACTAATTTGCTGAGAAACGGCTTCTTTCAGTTCAACAATATTGCTCTCTTGTCCATTATTGCCATTGGGATATAGTTTTTTCAAAATCGGTATATCTTTTTGATCGAGTAGGGGTAAAAGATAGTTTCCCCATAAACCTTCTCTGGTATTGCTCGGGTCAATTTTAGTTACTCTGGGATTAATTTTGGCATCGAAAAAGTCTTTATATTGAACAGTTGCTGGTTGTTCATCACTGGGCCAAGTAGAGGGGATATATAATTCTATTTCATCATTATCTTGTGCAGGAGTCCGTTCGATTACCAGTAACATCGGAATAACACTAGCATCCCAAAGTTGACCTGCAAACTCTAACCAAACCAATTTTCTCAGAGCAGCAGTTCCGTGTGGATAAAGCAATTTCCAGACTTTAGCAGCAGCTTCGGAATTGGCATATCCGCCACTAACTACCATTCCTAAAAAACCGCCTGATTCTAGAGACTCGGTTAAAGCGCGATAGAGAAAAACTAACCCAGTGTCAGCATTTTGTCCCCAAATTTGATGCCATAGCCCCTTCATTTCTTCATTGTATTTAACTCGCTCAGCGCGAATATAGGGCGGATTACCAACGATATATTTCCATTGTTGAGTATCTCGTTCAATTGAACCAGGGGATAAGTATTCTTCACCCAGTAAAGGCACTAAATCAGCATCACGGAGAAGGCTATTTAAGTTATACACTTGAATAGTAGGCGGTTTTTTAGTGGGCTGAAAACGAAGAAATGCCCAAAGGATTTGAAAATGACTAATAAAGGCAGCAAATGGGTTGAGATCAAAGCCCCAAACCATTTCTTGTAACTCTTGCAAAACTACGTCTTGATCTAATCCTCTGCTTCTAGCATCTTCTAAGCAACGATGGACATAACGCACCAAGAATGACCCACTCCCACAAGCAGGATCAAGTAATTTACCTGGTTCATGACTGAATACTGTCTGATCTAAAAGCCAGTTGACGATGGAAGCAGGGGTATAAAATTCTCCCAACCGTTTCCGTTTCGCAGGGGGTAGAAAAGACTGATAGATATCGCCTAAAATTTCTTCCGACAAGCCTGAAAAATCATAAGCATTCAATCGTAAAATTAAACGTTGCAATGCTTCATCAAGCATTCCATTGGCATGATATAACCAGTCAAATAAATTATTCTCAAGGGGGTCTTGATAAATTCGTCCCACATCTTCGGCAACGAGGCGCACCAAAGCGCGAGCATCTCCAGTTAACTGCTCCACAAATTTTGCCCAATCTTGTGGTCCCCCATTGGATAAGCGCCGTTTTTTTGCTAATTCTAAGTCTTCAATTAAGCGGAGAAATAAAACTCGGGCAACTAATACAGCAACGGAATCAGCAATAAAGGCTTCACGGATTCTTTGTTGGGTTTCCTTATGATTTTTGGCACTAACTTCTCGTCCATACTGGTCTTCAAATTGAGGAAGAATTTCATTAAAGAGATAACGTTCAAAGTTAAACTGACTTTTGATGCGGTTTAAAGCCCGACGCTGTGCATCTCCTGTATCAACTAAATTACGATTTATTTCCTGTTCCTTAGTTTGATATTCTTTATATTGTTCGAGTAAATTTATAATTGCATTATTGCCAGCTTCAGTTAATTCAGAAAAACTGGTTTGTAACTCTTTTTGTAATTGATTTTGAGTATTAGAATCATCTAGCTTTAAGTAAGCAAAAGGGAGTTGACCTGCAATAAAAGTTTCCCATTGCTGTGAGTGTTGGGCTTTTTCATAGGATAAAAATTGCAGTTTTGCTTTCAGGTCATCGAGATTAAATTCCGATAAATTTAGGGGGGTTTCTAATTCTGGAATTGCTTCCCCTGTTGGCAAAATGACCCAAAGATAATTAGCGGTTAAAAACAAAACATAGCGAGTTAAGCCATCAATATATTTACGCTTCTGATTCCATAGATTTCTCCGTCCTCTTTCTGTGGTTAATTCTGTGTCGTCTTTCTTTAAATCGCCAACCACCCAAGCTATTTTTTCAGGGGTTAGAAGTTTTAGATCAGGATAACCGCCACCTGCTTTATCTTCAGTAACAACCTTATCTTTGGGATAATCCAATAATTTTGCTAAAAAGTCTCTAACATCTGGATTATAAGATCGTTCGGGTTGATCCCAACTGAGATTAAGCCATTTATTTAAAGGATTGGATTGAGTTACCATGCTTCTATAGCAGTTCTAAATCTGGTTTCCAGCCGACACGCTCCCCTAAAAATTTATATAATCTTTCATAATTGGGTAATGCCGATTGCGCCCCTGCTTTCGTTACGGTTAAAGCCCCCGCAGCCGAACCGCAAATAATTGATCGTTGGAGATTCATTCCACCACATAAGGCGACCGCTAAACCGCCATTAAACGCATCCCCAGCAGCAACAGTGTCAATAATCGGTTCGATATCAAAGGCGGGAACAAAAAAGCTCTCTTCTCCGTGAGCGCAATATACTCCTTGTTTCCCCAAGGTAATCATGACTGTGTTAACGCCTTGACTTTGTAATTGAGTTGCAGCTTGTTGGGCGGAGTCGGTATCGGTAACAGGAAAACCCACTAGTATTTCTGCTTCTAGGGCGTTGGGGGTAATAATATCAATATTGCTATACAGGGGGAAGGGCAATTCTTGAGCAGGGGCGGGATCTAAAATCACTTTAATACCCAGCGATCGCGCTAACTCTGCAGCAGCCCCAACTACCGCAATGGGAATTTCTAACTGCATTAATAAAAATTGGGCTCCTTCTAAGTGCGGGCGCAACCGTTCCACATCCGATTCATCTAAGTTTCCATTCGCTTCTGGAATGACAATAATTTGATTTTCTCCCTGCTCATTGACTGTAATCATCGCAACGCCAGTGTGAGCGGATTCTTCAACTAAAACCCCTGTCGTATCAACGTCATTGTCTTGTAAGGATTGAAGGAGCGTTTCACCAAAGCTATCTTTTCCCACACGCCCCACCATCCGACACGGAATCCCTAAGCGAGACACCGCGATCGCCTGATTTGCCCCTTTTCCCCCTGGAATCATCTGAAACTTGTCTCCAGTAATCGTTTCTCCTGCTAAAGGTAAACGGGAGGTTTTAGCTAAGAGATCCATATTCAGACTACCGAAGACAACAATATGAGACTGGTTCATTGTTCCATGTAATTTTCTTGATAAGAATAATCTGTTTCTGAGGAGTTTGGTTTCGGGAAGTTGGGAGAATGTTGTTGAGTTCTTTCTAGACAGGTGCGAATCTGATCAAGGTGATCAGTATTGAGAACCCGATTAGAAATTCCATGTAAATGTTGTTGGTTATTGACGGGAAGGTGAGGTTGCGGTAAGTCATCGTTGGGCCAATTTTCTAAATCCACACAAGGACAGGGCCCCGTTTTTACCCCTGAGTTTTTAAGCGGGATCGGCATTTGACAACGGGCGCAGGGTTCAAGATCCCAATCGGAACTGAGTAATTCTTCCACAGTTTGATCTGTTCCTTGTAAGTAACAATGACCACTTTCAGGGGCAAGAATTTCTTGCCAACACTGTTCAAATTCCGAGGAAAACCGATCGCGCTCGATGACCAATTCGGGTTTTCTCACTGCTTGACCATTATGAATATAAACGACTTTTCCCACCAAAAACCAATAGGCGAGATATTGTTTAACTTGTTCTTGCGATGCCATGTTTAAGACTCCAAATTTGGACTGACGTTAGATTGAGTTAAGGGGTTGACCGATTTGATTCAAGGGTAAAGCATAACCGCCCGTCACCAAGTAAACTTCTGTTGCGATTTCACCCACGCGACGGGTTAAATTTCCCAATCGATCGCGAAACATTCGTCCACTTTTATACGCTGGAATCACCCCCCATCCCGTTTCTTCTCCCACTAAAATCACCTCAGCCGATGTATTTTTAAGACTCTCTAAAAACTCAGTTACGGTTTTTTCCCACACTAGATCATCCGCATCCAAACGATTCGCAACCCACGTTCCGAGAGAATCAATTAATAAGCAATTCTGACCAGTTTCTTGGTTCAGATAGTCGGCTAAGGCGGTGGGAATTTCTGCGGTTGACCAAGACGGCGGACGACGGGAAGCGTGTTTTTGGATTTTTTCTTGCCATGCTGGATCATCAGCCTGCGCGATCGCGGTGGCAATATAGGTAACAGGCTTTGCTGAGGCTTTTGCCAATTTTTCCGCCCATTCACTTTTACCAGAACTCGCGGGTCCGACAACGAGAATCACACTTCCTTGCTTATCTTTTTGAGTTTCCACTTTTTCTATCCTAACTGTTTTGATCACACATCTCAAAATCTAAAATATAGTAATTAGTTCTGCATATAGCAGTTCTAATTTAGGTTTCCAACGGGGGCAAAGGAGGGACAATTTAGGATTGCTATACTGTACAGCAGTTCTAATTCATTCGTAAAAACTTGATTAATCGATCTTTAGATTGGAACTCTTCGAGGCTGGGACGCTGAAGGAAAAATCAAGTCAATCCCTAGTTAGTCGTTAGTACCATTCACCCATAGTTACCAATTTTGTAGACAAATCTACTCAGGCTTTGTAAGGCTTAAACCTTACTGGGCTAACTACAAGCCTCTCTATTGGTTTTCCATCAAAGACGGAGTCACCAACTACTTTTCTCATTATGTTTAATGCGCCGTTGAGATCGGCGTTAATCTTTTTACCAAGTGAGGACTTAAATAATCCTCTTTTAACTCTCCGTCCCTTATAGCTAGAATGTTTTTTTATTGGCTCTAAGTCTAAAAAGCTACATTTTGAAGTGTAACTTTCTTCTGTTATAGTGACTTTAATTCCAACTAGTTTTGCTTTATAAGTTAGTTGGTCGATCAATCTAGCATGAGGTACTTGAGTAAAATTTTGGTTATTGCGTTTTCCAATTCCTATTGACTGTTTCCAATTCTCATTTTTCCCAATTATTAAGTGAGTAACACCACGCTCTAGTAGTTTATCGATAATAAATCTACTAGCTGTATGGAGGTAATAATCCATTTTATTATTGCGCTTTTGTGTTAATCCCTCTATTTGATTAGAAGTGAATTGGTTTTCTGTTAATAGAGATTGAAGTTTTGCTCTTCTCTTGTTGTAATATTGATTACATGATTTGATAGCTTTTCCATCAACAATAAAAGGTTTAAAGTCAAAGTCATTACTCGCAACTGTTGCTAAGTTATCAAGACCAATATCTATTGACGCTATCTTTCCTTGACATTGTTGTTCTGGCAGAATATCTACTGTATAGATTGCTTCAACAGCATAACAATTTCCTTTAGGAATAATCCTTACTTCCTCAACCTTTCTTAAGTTAGTAGGAACTTTTAATGATAGTCCACTTGGTTTTAAGTAACCCTTTTGCAACCATTTTCTAGAGAACGCTTGACAATTATATGTTAAAACATTTCTGCCATCAATTTTTTTCTTATATTTTGGTAACTTTGGCTTACTAAAGAATTTACTAGGGTCAATATTGTAAGCTTTTATTGCTTCAAAGTACGAATCAAAGCATCTTATAACTTGCTTTATTACTAACTGAGCAACTTTAGAAGGTAAAGCTTTGTAGTCTTTTCCAGCTTTTAATTTGTGGTCTAGCTGATTGTAACTAGGAACAGGCTGATTACTGAAGAAAGCCTGACGACAAATATAAACAGCACTATTAAAAAGATTTTTAGAAGCGAAAGAAGCTTCATCAATTTCCTTAAATTTTCTATGCGTCTTTTTAATTAGATGTTTTTGAACTTGTCTCATTCTCACTCAAACATTTGACTATGCACTCCGTTTTTCTTTTTCGCATTCTTAATCCGTATATTCGAGCGCAAAAAGAAGTAATAATGCTTATCAAGTCTTGCCTTATATCTTCTGTTTCTTCTTCGCAAAGATTTACTACTTCTATGAACTTTCCTTGTTTATTGAGTAAAGTTTCTAAGTAATTAAATCCTACTCTTGTTAATCTATCTTTATGTTCAACAACAATTAAATGATAGTCATCTTGGTTTAATAATTTCGATAACTTCCTGCGTTTGTCGTTGACACCACTTCCTATCTCCTTTACTACCTTGTTGACTTGATATCCTTTTGCTTCACAATAATGGACGAGTCTTTTTGCCTGAGATTCTAGATTATCTTTATTTTCAGCGCTAGAGACCCGAGCATAGATGACAACTCCTTTAGTTGGAGAAGGGGAGTTTTCTAGGATTATTGTCCCAGTTGACAACTGATAGCCTTGCAACTCTCCTCTTTTCCACATTCGGTGAGCAGTTCGATAACTTATCCCTTTTTCTTTTGCATATGTTGAAAGTTTCATCTGTCTATTATAGACTATGAATGTCTATATTTGCAACGAAGTTAAATCATACCAAGAATTTCAGCTTTAGTGTTGGCAAAATCAAAAAACCGTGTTAGATTGATGCAAGGTTGTTAATCAAATAACCGTTTAGGGAGAAAGGAGGTGATGCCCATGATTGAAAGTAGTAAACGCATGGGTCACCTGATTGGAGTATGCCGGCTGTGTGCCGGGGCTGTTCTCTAATAGTCAGTTCCCTCCTCCCTTGAGAGGAGAAATTGGCTGTACGAGTTCCTCTCGGCAGTCAGGTTTCAATCAGATGTGACCCGCTACACCGCTCTTGCCACTGAGTGTTCATTCACTCCCCAGCAAGAGCGGATAGTTTTTTAAAAGTCATTAGTCATTAGTCATTAGTCATTAGTCATTTGTTCGTTGTTCATGGTTATTTGGTAACTGGTGACTGATAACTAATTACTCGTATCCCTCAACGATTAAGAAACGCTATAAATGATCGGAATTTGGATTTTAGGAACACAACTTTCTTTGGAAAACGCTGCACTCAAAAGTTGTGAAACAGAAAAACAAAAGACTCCGATCATTATGATTGAGTCTCAGGAATACGCAGCCCAACGACGATATCATCAACAAAAATTAGTTCTGGTATGGTCAGCAATGCGCCATTTTGCAGCAACGCTACAAGCTGAGGGGTGGAATATTACCTACGAGATCGCGACAGACTTTATCACTCCCCTTCAAACTTGGATCGAAACCCATCAAATTACAGAGTTGCGCGTAATGAATCCCAACGATCGCGCATTTTCTGCTTTCATCCAACAGTTAGAGTTAGGGTGTGAAATTTCTATCCTTCCAGATAACCATTTTCTATGGTCAACCGCAGATTTTCAAGATTGGGCGAACAACCGTAAACGCATCTTGATGGAAGACTTCTATCGAGAAGGGCGCAAGCGGTTTCAGGTTTTAGTGGAAGGGAAAAAGCCTGTTGGCGGAAGTTGGAATTTTGATCAAGACAATCGTAAACCCCCGAAAAAGAATTTAGCACCGCCTGATCCACTGAGTTTCCCTCCTGATGCGATGACGCAAGCAGTGATAGAAGAAGTGAAAGCCCTCTCTTTCCCGACTTATGGCGAAATTGATCACTTTAATTGGGGAGTCACACGAGAAGACGCACAACAAGTTTTAGCGAATTTTATTGAAAGAGACTTACCTAATTTTGGCACGTATCAAGATGCAATGATAACGGGAGAGAAGACAATGTGGCATTCTTTGCTCTCTCCTTATCTTAATTTAGGCTTACTCCACCCTTGGGAAGTTATTTCTGCGGTAGAAAACGCCTACTATGAGCATAATCTCCCTCTGAATAGTGTCGAAGGCTTAATTCGGCAAATTTTAGGCTGGCGAGAATTTTTACACGGGATTTATCACTGGGTTGCTGAAGACTATGGACAAGGAAATTGGTTTAATCATAACCAACCCTTACCTGAGTTTTTCTGGGATAGCAGTCAAACGGATCTGACTTGCTTAAAAGAAGTATTGCAGCAAGTGGAAACGACGGGATATGCTCATCATATTCAACGCTTGATGGTATTAAGCAATTTTGCCCTGATTGTCGGCGTTTCTCCTCAGAGTCTAAAAGAGTGGTTTCATTCTGCGTTTATTGATGCCTATGATTGGGTAATGGAAACCAATGTCATAGGTATGGGACAATTTGCTGATGGTGGGGTCTTCGCTTCTAAACCCTATGCTTCTTCTGCGAATTATGTTAACAAGATGAGCGATTACTGTGAGCATTGCTGTTATAATCCTCGGCAGCGATCGCGCGATTCTGCTTGTCCGTTTAATTTTTTCTATTGGGATTTTATAGAACGACAGCGTGATCAACTGCAATCTTTAGGGCGGATGAATTTAGTTTTGGCGAATTTACGGAAAATTGATCCTGAGGAGTTGGCGCAAATGCAGGCTTTAGCAGAGGCTTGGCGAGAAAAACATCGGCTTTAATGTCAAAGCAGAGGTTAAGGGAGAGGAAAGTTTGCAATTCTTATCTTAAACGTTTGTTTTCCACCACACATTCCCCAGTTTTTCCACAGCTTTTTCCCGAGTTTTCCACAGGTTATCCTAAGTTTTCCACAGATGCTAACGGCAGAATCAAAGCTAGAGGCGACTTAAGATTCCCTTGGGGATTGAGGGACTTGATTGGGTACACACTGAGTTTATGTAAAGCTCTGTAAATAAAAAGAGGCTGAACATCGCTTAATGTCGTTAAAGTTTAGGGATGATCCATGAAAATGTTACATTTCTCAGCATTGACAATCTGCCCCCCTTTTAGACGACAATAGAGCGACTAGGCAAAACAACCAAGCCTGATTTTTCCCAAGGGAAGAGATCAGAATTGGGATGGGTGCTCTGTGGGCTAACTGTCAGCGCAAACGCGTTCCGTTTTGGAAGGCGTAATCTGCGACTTTAAAATTAGCTCACCAACCCGTCACCGCTAAGGAACAGCCCATGATGATTGGAGGGTCAAGTCGCTGTGAAAACGAACGTTAACCTTTCGACAGAGATTCCGCAAGAATTGCATGAGTCTTTACAACGCTATCTGGATGAACATCCGACTTGGGATCAAGACCGAGTGTTAGCTGCTGCGTTATCCCTGTTTTTACTACAAAATAGCCAAAATAAAATTAAGCAGAGTTCGCAAACGTATCGCAGTTGCGCTCAGGTTTATTTAGAAACCCTATTTCAGTAGAATAGTGCTGTGATGTATTTTGAGGGGACAATGATAGATACTTTAATTGTGGGAGCAGGGATTAGTGGTTTAAGTGCTGCGTATCGACTCGATGAGAAGCAGCGCCAAGTGCTGGTTGCAGAAAAGCGCGATCGCGCTGGGGGAAATATCACCAGCCAACAAAGTGGCGATTTCCTCTGGGAAGAAGGACCGAACAGTTTTTCTCCCACACCAGAACTCCTAAAACTAGCGGTTGATGCGGGCTTAAGAAATGAGTTAATCTTTGCTGATCGCGGACTTCCCCGTTATGTTTATTGGGAGGGGAAACTGCGCCCTGTTCCTATGAGTCCCCCCACAGCCGTGACATCCCAGTTGCTGAGTCCAATCGGGAAACTACGGGCGTTAACGGGTGCATTAGGCTTTATTCCCCCGCAAGTGTCGAGTCAGGAAGAAACGGTTGCGGACTTTTTTACCCGTCATCTCGGTTCAGAAGTAGCCCAACGGTTAGTGAGTCCGTTTGTGTCTGGGGTTTATGCAGGGGATGTGGATCAACTCAGTGCGGAAGCTGCATTTGGACGAGTTACCCAACTGGCGGATGTGGGCGGTGGACTGGTCGCAGGTGCGATTTTATGTCGTCGTCAAAAGCCAAAGTCAACCCCAAAAACGGCTAAACCGTCTGATATTCCAGAAACAAAGTCTGGACAGTTAGGTTCATTTAAGGAAGGATTACAACAATTACCCAGCGCGATCGTTTCTCAACTGGGAGACAAAGTAAAGTTTCAATGGGAACTGAAAAATATCTCCCCTCATCCAGAATCGGGTTACGTCGCGACATTTTCCACACCAGAGGGAGAACAAACAGTCGAAGCCAAAACCGTTATCCTCACCACTCCCGCCTACGTTACCGCCTCTCTGGTCAAAGATTTATCACCTCAAGCCAGTCAAGCCTTAAACGAAATTTCCTATCCCCCCGTAGCTTGTGTGGTCTTAGCCTATCCCGATGAAGCCCTCCGTTTTCCCCTCAAAGGATTTGGTAATCTTAACCCTCGCAGTCAAGGAATCCGCACTCTTGGTACAATTTGGAGTTCAACACTCTTTCCAGGACGCACGCCGAAAGGTTGGCATCTCTTAACCAATTTTATTGGCGGTGCAACTGATCCCGCAATTGCTGAACTCAGTGAAGATCAAATTATTGAACAAGTCCATCAAGACTTACAACAAGCGGTGATTAAATCGGGAAGTATCCCGAAACCCTTAGCCGTTCATTTGTGGTCAAAAGCGATTCCGCAATACAATCTCGGACATCTGAAACGGTTAGAAACCATCCGCAATCACTTAAAACCCTTCTCTGGACTCTTTTTATCGAGTAACTATCTCGATGGCGTTGCGTTGGGTGATTGTGTGCGCCGAGGGGAAGAGAGTAGTCAAGCCGTGTTAGATTATTTGGGTTAAGGCACGCTTAGAAAAAGAATGTCAGAGATCAAGTTAATCGTTGGCTTAGGGAATCCTGGAGAAAAATACGACAAAACCCGCCACAATATCGGCTTTGATGTGGTTGATCGCTTAGCAAAAGATTGGCAACTGGACTGGCGAGACAATAATCGGTTTAAGGGAGAATACTGTGAAGGTGCAGTCCCTAGAATGGGCAAAATGCGCTTGTTAAAACCGAATACGTATATGAATCATTCAGGACAAGCGGTGCGGGCGGTTTGTGATTGGTATAAGTTTTCTCCTGAATCAGTTTTGATTATTTATGATGATCTTGATCTTCCTGTAGGGCGGTTACGTTTGCGCTTATCGGGGTCTGCGGGGGGACACAATGGTATGAAATCAATTATTTCTCATCTGGGGACAGACAAGTTTCCTCGGTTGCGAATCGGGATTAAAAAAACTGATGGGGCAAAAGATACCATTGGTCATGTCTTAGGGAAGTTTTCTCCTGAAGAACAACCTTATATTGATGAAGCCTTAAAAGTTGCTCCAGAAGTGGTGGAAAAGGCGTTGACCGATGGCTTAGAGAAAGCAATGAGTCTCTATAATGCCCAGAAGTAGTCTTATTGTCACTTTCCAACTCAGACAAGGAGAGTGTCCCAGCGCGATCGCGCATCAGATTAGAAAGTTTAATCTGAAGTTTGATTTCGTTTTTGCTGAAACCAGTGTTGTAACTGCTGACGACAAGCACGGTTTAAAATGCCACCCATGACAGTTAAACGATGGTTTGAGGCTGGACTATCGGGGAGATTAATAACACTACGAATCGCCCCTGTTTTTGGGTCATCTGCGCCATAAATAAGCGTTCCGATCCGCCCTTGAAGAATTGCCCCACTGCACATCGGACAAGGTTCTAAAGTGACATAAAGCGTTAAGTGATTAAGATGCCAATCTGCAACTTGTTGAGCAGCAGCACAAATAGCAATCATTTCCGCATGGGCGGTAGGATCACGATCGCGCTCTTTGCGATTATTCCCTTCTCCGAGAAGGTTACCCTCTTGATCCACTAACACGGCTCCCACAGGGATTTCCCCAGCATTCCCTGCTTCTTCGGCAAGTTTCAGGGCATACTGCATCCAATAACAGTGTTGTTCATAACGCTGGTTATCCCACAGCATCTGCTGGCTGCATCAGGCGTTGATCCAGTTCACCACTTTTGTCAAGGGCATAGAGTTCATCACAGCCCCCAATATGTTCATTATTGATAAAAATTTCAGGAACACTTCGGCGACCATTAGCGCGTTTTGCCATTTCCGCTCTCGCTGCTTCGTCACCGTCAATTTTATATTCCGTAAACTTCACCCCTTTCCAACCCAGTAGCATCTTCGCCCGAATGCAAAACGGACAGGTTTGCCAAGTATAAACCTCAACGTTAGCTTGATAGTTTCCAGGTTGTCTTCCCAATAAAGCAAGAATCGATTTTAGCATGATTGGATATCTTGAATCATCACTTCCATCTTAGCCACCCGATCCCCTCAGCCCCAAGCAAGGGGGAGAGGGACTTGGGGTTAAACTTTTCGGGAGTAGTACTCAACCACAAGGAGTTCGTTAACTTGTAGCGCCACCCATTCCCGTTCAATAATGCCATTGACTTTACCCGTATAGGTGTTTTTGTCAAATTCCAGATGACTGGGAAGGTTGGCTAACCCAGGATATTCCATATTTCTTTCTACCAATTGTCGAGACCGATCGCGATCGCGCACCGCAATCACATCACCAGGACGACACTGATAGCTAGCAATATCCATAACCCGTCCATTCACCAAAATATGACCATGATTGACCAATTGACGGGCTGCGGGGATGGTTCCTGCCATTCCCATGCGGAAAACCGTATTATCTAAACGCATTTCCAGCATTTCTAGGAGGGCGGTTCCCGTTGATCCTGTTGCCCGACGGGCTTTTTTCATATAGCGCATCAACTGTTTTTCTGTGACACCATAGTTGTAGCGCAGTTTTTGTTTTTCTTCGAGACGAATTGCATATTCCGACCGTTTCCGTCGGGCTTGACCATGTTGACCTGGCGGATACGCTTTGCGAGGGCTTTTGCGAGTTAATCCCGGTAAATCCCCTAAACGTCGCGTAACCCGCAGACGAGGACCTCGATATCTAGACATATAGCTTGCACTTAATTGATAATTTTCAAAAAATCCACAGACCCTTTATTATAACAGTAATCAGTGACCAGTGACCAGTTCTTCAGAGGGGGAGAACCCGAAACAAAGAACCAATGATATTAACATTAACGACAGATTTTGGCTTAGAAGATGTTTATGTTGGGGTAATGAAAGGGGTAATTGCGAAGATTAATCCTCACCTCAATCTCATAGATTTAACCCATCAAATTCCACCGCAAAATATTGCTGCGGGACGCTTTTGTTTAATGAATGCAGTGCCTTATTTTTCCAAGAATACGGTTCATGTCGCGGTGGTTGACCCAGGAGTGGGGAGTGAACGAAAAGGCTGCGCGATCGCGCTGGAAAATGGGTATTTAGTCGGTCCTGACAATGGGTTATTCAGTGGAGTTTTAAGTCAGTTTTCAGCCCAAAAAGCAGTTGCTTTAACAAATTCTAACTATTGGCGTGTTGAAGCAGCTAGTAACACCTTTCATGGACGAGATATTTTTGCACCTGTGGGGGCGCATTTAGCCAGTGGTGTCCCTTTAGAAGCATTAGGAGAAACCATTCCTCTTGATCAACTAACTGATGATTCGTTTCCCTCTCCAGAAATAACCTCTAATCAAATCTTGGGGGCGATTCAATACATTGACTATTTTGGCAACTTAATTACCAATATTCCAGGAACTGTTGTCGAGGGAAAAGACTGGTCTGTCACCGTTAACCAGCAAGTAATTCCGAAAGGAAACACCTATAGCAGTTATCCCCCACAGTCTCTTATTGCTTTAATCGGAAGTCATGGTTGGGTGGAAATTGCGATGAATCAGGGGAATGCTGCTGCTGCCCTATCTTTAACCTATGGTAGCGCGATCGCGCTTCAATTTAGCAGTTAGTGGCTCATGATCCAACACATCTGTAGATTCTAATGGTTTCATCTTCACTCCCACTTACCAGATCAACCCCATCAGGACTAAACGCCACCGTAGTGACTGATTCACGATGACGACTCCAGCAATAACGGTGAGGCTTATTTTGAAACAGTGGCGACAGTCTAACCGTTTTGTCACTACTCCCACTGGCTAAATACTGTCCATCAGGACTAAACTGAACTGTATTCACCGCCCACTGATGTCCATGTAATGTTTGCTGAACAGTACGAGTGGCTAAATCCCAAATTTTAATGCTACAGTCCCAATCACCACTTCCACTGGCTAAATACTTACCATCAGGACTAAAATCTAAGCTATGGACGAGATCGCTATGTCCTTCGAGAGAAAACAACGGCTTAAAGGTGTACACTTCCCAAACTTGAATTGTTGTTTCTCCACCCGCCACAGCAAAATACTCCCCATCTGGACTCATCGCCAGTGCTTTCACTTCTCCTTCCCAACTTAAGCGATCTAAAACCCGTCCTGTGTGTAGATTCCATAAAATCACTTCTCCCCCGACACTTCCACTAAGGACAGTATCTTCATAAGGACTAACTGCTAAGGTTTTGACCCCAAAGCGATGTCCTTTCAGAGTTCGCTGTAAGCTATGTGTAGCAAGATTCCAAACTTTAATCGTTTTATCCAAACTTCCACTCACTAGAAACTTTCCATCTGGACTAAATTGAACAATCGTGATCGGTGCCAAATGTTGAGTTAGCTTGCGATGATTATCCCATTCTCCCACTCGCCATAAACGAACACAATTATCTTTTCCCACTAACATTCCCCACTCTGATCCTCCCCCACTCGCCAGCAATAATCCATCGGGACTAAAAGCTAAACTATAAATTGCACCTTTCCCGCTATTGAGTTTAATAACAGGAGAACTATCTGAAGGATTGGGTTTGGGAACAGTAGAAGCAGCAGGAAGAGGAGACAAAACCCCTAAAGCAGATAAAACGTCCTCAGCAGAAGCATATCGTTCTTTGAGGTCAAATGCAGTCATTCCATCCAGAATCGCTGCGAGAGAATCACTAATCGGATTATCTTGACAATAATCTCGCCAAAGAAGTTTGCTTTCTGTGGGATGATACAAGTCAAAAGGAGAAACGCCAGTCAGAAGATGGAGACAAGTTACGCCAAGGCTATAAATATCACTCGCAAAGGTGGGTTTACCATAGACTTGTTCTGGCGCAGCGTAGCCTGGAGAACCAATGATTGTTCCCGTTTTGGCTAAACTACGAAGTGAGGCGAGTTTGGCTGCACCGAAATCCACTAAAATATATTCTGATTCCGTTGCATTACGATGAATGATGTTTTCGGGTTTAATGTCCCGATGAATCACAGCAGCATCCCGCAAATAATTCAACACAGGGAGTAAGCTAGCCAGAAGTCTTCTAATCTCTCGTTCCTCAAATCTTCCCTGCTGGGAGAGTTCTGTTTCTAAGTTATCCCCTGCAATCCATTCTTGAATCAAATATTGATAGGTTTCTTGTTCCAGATGCGCGTATAATTCTGGGATTTGCGGGTGATCTCCTAACTCTTCTAAGCGTTTGGCTTCAGAGTGAAACAATTGAATCGCTTTCTGGGAGTTGAGGATAATCCCTTGTTCTGTTTCAGGAAAAAATTGTTTAATAATGCAGGGACAATGATGCTTGATGTCTTCTCCCAAAAAAGTCCGTCCAAAACGTCCACTTGCAATCAGTTTTTGACCTTGGTATTGTTCCCCAATCAGAAGCAGAAAGCCACAGTTTTGACACTGTTGATGATGAGGGGAATTTTTCGGTTGCGAACAGTACGGATTGAAACAGTAAGCAAGGTCTTGATTCATGACCGTTTATGATTGAGGCTTTCCCTAATTACAAATTATCTCTCATGGTAAGCTATCAGGATCGGCGATCAAGGAAACTTTTCTTCAAGCATTAAATTGATCGGTTAATTATTAATTGTTAATTCCTCCCTCACCCAACGCCGAAACTGTTTCAAAAAAGCCTTATCATCTTCATGTTCCGCTAGAGGAGTCATAATTTCTAAAATACCATTACTATAAGAAATACGGCGCGATCGCGCTTCCCCTAATTCCTCTAAAATCTCCTCTAACTCCGACCAAGAAACATTTTTAATTAAAGCCTGATGTCCTGGGGGAATTTCCCAACGGTTTAATTCGAGTAGCATGATTTGTTCTTTGTTCTTCGTTCTTTGGGATACCAGTTGCACGAACCAACCAAGATATCATTACTGCACTGCGATCGCCTGCTTTCACAGTAGATGAATGTAATTTTGGAAGGCGATATGATAATTTAACTAACACTTAAAATAGCTTTTCAAACTGACGTAAAGCGACACTTGATCCCTCATTCCATCCTAATTCAACATATTTCGGTAAAACTTTTGGAACATCAATTTCAGGAAATAAACCACTGACAGCACTCTCGTGATAACTTTCCCCTTCTAACAGATAAACTGTTAAGATTCCTTGACGATAAATCCATAATTCAGGTACTTTGAGCATCTCATAAGCTCCTAAGTCAGTGATTGAGGTAAGATCAACTTCAATCGCTAAATCAGGGGGTGGATCAACAGTTAGATTAATTTTTTCTTTTCCTAAAATAGCTTGCCGATTTTCGATATAAAAACAGGCATCAGGTTCTACTCCTACCTGCAGTGGTATTTTTAAGGTTATCGGGTCAAAAGATTGCCAGTCCTGCTTGTTTTGACGTAAAAGTGCTTTGACTAAATCTCTGAGGGTATCAATGCGGTTTCCATGACTTGGTAAAGGAGACATCAGACGAATTTCTTGGGTTTTTGAATTAAACGATAGTTTAGGGATTAATTTTTCTTGACGTAGTTGCAGTAAGTGTTCATAATCTTGCCAAGTCTGATCCAAGAAAATCACCGCATCACCTGATGATAAAGTTAAAGTATTTTCACTAATGGTAATGAACATAAGCCAAATTAAAGAATGTTCTTTGTCTTTCCTTATTTGTCCTTCATTTTAGTAACTAATAACTAATTATTAATTATAGAATTTGGGCGAAGCAAACCCTACGAACTCTAAAAATTCAAGAGTTTCTAATAACTTCTTTTACCCAATCTCGAAACTGTTTCATGGTCGCTACTTTTCCTTGATTTTGACCTGCTGCTAAATACTGAGGAATTACTTGTTTTAAAGGAAGCTGAGGAAACTGCAAACTTTCGTCGGATAAGAGATATTGTCCAGATCTTAAGATATTAATTTCTAAATTTGTTCCATCATATCGCCATAATTCGGGAACGCCTAAAAGTTGATAATTATTAAAGCGAGTCCGATTGGTAATATCAATTTCAATCACCAGATCAGGGGGAGGCATCAAATTTAATTCAATCCGTTTTTCCCCGCGAACAATAGCTTCATTTTGAATATAAAAACATTCATCGGGTTCAACAGCTTGACCCATATCTTCTCGTTTGAATGTGGTTGATCCTAAGTTCCAATACTCTTGTTCTAATTCTTCTAAAATAATTCTGATAAAATCACTAATGAATGCTTTACTGTATTCATGTTCGGGAAGAGGAGTCATAATTTCTAAAATACCATTACTATAAGAAATACGGCGCGATCGCGCTTCCCCTAATTCCTCTAAAATCTCCTCTAACTCCGACCAAGAAACATTTTTAATTAAAGCCTGATGTCCTGGGGGAATTTCCCAACGGTTTAATTCGAGTAGCATGATTTGTTCTTTGTTCTTCGTTCTTTGGGATACCAGTTGCACCGATCAACCAAGAAAGGCTATACTAACTATTCTGATTGCGAATTATCTCCAATGGTAAGCCATCGGCATCGGCAATAAACGCCACTTCATAGACGGTTTCCCCAATCATCTGTTGTTGGGGTTCAAATAATACTTTTAAGGGAGAAAATTGGTCTGGGTTCTGTTCTGAGGCTTGTTGAAAGCGCGATCGCGCATTATTTAACCATTCTGGCAAACTTTTCGCATATTCTGTCACATCAAAGGATAAATGATAATATCCCACATAATGTTCATCATGAAACGCATCAGGGGCGGGTTTCGGTTGCGGGATTTGGATTAGTTCCAGACGAGAGTTCCAACCTTTTAACCAACAAGCGAGGGTATAGCCTGTGGTAAAGCGCTCTTGAATTGTAAAACCTAATAATTCGTAAAACGCGATCGCGCGATGAATATCTCCCGTGCGAATAGAAACGTGGTGCATCATTTCTTTAATTAATTATGAATAATTGTTGCGGATTCAGGGGTCATTGCACAAAAAACAACGTGGATACGTTTCCTAGAACGTCTCCCATCAAACGACCTATTCAAATAAGCGGAAATAAGGATAACGAACGGGAACACCAGGTTCTTTTTCTAAATCGAAGTTAATCACGCCCCAACGAGGGTCTTCCACTTCGTCAGGGCTAAAAGCAATTGGTAAACCGTATAATCTTAACTGGTTTTCGGTGCTATCTCCCCAGCGCGATCGATGTTTCTCCAGATAAGAACTCACTAATTCTTGATATCGCTTAGCAATAATCACCCGTGTTGCACGATATCCTTGAGTATATAGCCGATCCAGTGCTTCGTGAATTTCAAAACGAATCCCATCTGGGTGAGTGTGTTGGCGATACCATTGACCTTCCCACATCCGCCAGCATCGTCCAGACTGCAAATGAACCAACTCTTCCGTCTTCGGATCTGCTTCAAACGCCCCATGACGCGAACATAAATACGTATCGGTTAACGTCAGCGCGGGAATCGTTTGACGACAGTGGGGACATTTAATTTCCGCCCCAAAAATTGGGTATTGCAAAGCTGGATCCATACTTTTATATTTTAGTTAAGTGCTACGCCCTCAGCGTTTCTATTATATCGAACCAGAAAGCAACACTCATTGATTCTTACCGCTTGTTAACCCTTTAGCATTCTCGGGGCATCATGAGATTATTCCACTCCGAAACTTTAAAGATATGCGTTTCATCAATTTTACCCTCGCAGGAGTCACCTTTTTTTTCTTAGCAGCAGGAGAAGTCGCCAGCGCGATCGTTGTTTCAGGTGATCCTAGCGAAGGAGAGAGTACCTTGGGGTCTAGTTTTGACCCCGATGACCCTTACTATGTTGTTCAACCTGGAGAGACTGATCCAATTTCTGGAATTAGCCTTGATGGGGTTGCTGATTTGAGTATTAGCACTAATTCAGGAGGCTTTCGCTGTACTGGTTCGAGGATTGGTAGTAATTTAGTGTTAACTGCTGCTCACTGTGTTACTGATGGTAGCGGAAAGTTAGACGCGAACAGTGTAACAGCTACGTGGGAACTGAGCGGTGGTGATGTTAGTGCAACCTCTCAAAACATTACCTTTCATCCCAATTGGGATGGTAATGTAGGAAACGGATATGATGTGGCTGTCATTGAGACGGCGAACGAGATTGTTAATTCCGTTCCCACCTATGATCTATTTCTAGGGAATAACGAAGGTGGTGTTCATACAAAAGTCGGTTATGGTCGTTCGGGAAATGGTAATGATGGTAGTACCATTGGTTCTGGGACAAAGCGACAAGGACAAAATGTTTACGAGGCTTTTTTGAACGATAGTGATGAAAACCCTGGGATTTTACTCTTTGATTTTGATGACGGAACTGACATCAGAAATAATGATGATTTTTTTGGTAATAGTGGTCTTGGGGTTGGAGTTGCAGAAATCAACTCAGCCCCAGGAGACTCAGGAGGACCGACTTTTGTTGATGGTTTAATTGCTGGGATTACTTCTTTTGGTAGCCGTTTCCATAGCCCTCCCGATATTGACGAAACAGTTAACAGTACCTTTGGTGAAATTTCTGGAGATGCGAGGGTTTCACAATATAGCGATTTTATTTTGAGTTTTGATGATCCGACCCCTGTTCCGTTTGGTATTAATCAATCATTGGGTATCCTATTTTTAGGTGGAATGCTTGCGGGTCGCCAATTACGGAAACATTATAAAAAACAATAACCCCCTAAATGGTCACAGGTGAATCAACATAAACGGTGGGTTCGGTACAAGTAAATTCAATTCCATAGCCGATTAGTTTTTCGGTAATGGTGTCATTAGCCAGTTCTAATAATCGCTTACGAAGTTGGAAAGAGTTTTCGTTAGAACCCAAGATAAAAAAGGTAACACGGGCGCGAGTACCTGGTTTATTTTCAGGTTGAAAAAGGGTGATTCGGGTACTCCCTGGATCAATTCCAAATAAAGCATTCGTACTTTGTTTCACTACTTGTTCTACTAATGCTTCTTCTTCACCTTTTAAGGGTCTCATAAAGTCGAGATAAAGTAACGCCATCACTTTTTTACTACGGGTAATATTTTCTACCACATCTAGGTTCGCCATGACAGAATTGGGAACAATAATTAATGTCCCTTTTGCCACAATCCGAATCTTAGTTGAACGTAAACCAATGGATTCTACATTTCCTAGTGCGCCATCAGGAAAAGCGGGCCAACTCCACATCCGAATATATTCACCTGGAATAAAAGGGCGATCCAGATATAATACAAGTGTTCCTAATAACTGTTCTAGAGTTTTTTGAGCAGCAAATGCAATCGCTAACCCGCCAATTCCCACACTGGCTAATAGTCCAACTAGATTAATTTGTTGACTTTGTGCAAACGCGATCGCGGCAATAAAGCCAATAAAAATATTGATTAATGTTTCAAAAACCAGTAATAATTCATCAACTTCTCGCCCTAATTTCCGAATAATTTCTAACCCATAAACTCGCATCACTTGTCGCACTAAGCGAGAGGCTAACCAAGCTAAGCTCAATACTAAAGCTAAGTCATTAAAGAAGCGCAAAAAATCATAGAACGCTTGATAATTCTCTAACACATTTAAAGAAAGTGCAAGTAAAATAAATGTTCCTGCAATTTGAAACAAGCCTTCAATTGGAGAAATTAATTTATCGTAAATTACGCCAAACTGCTGGGGTGCAAGACGAGTGATGACTAAACGAATCACTCGCAGTGAAGCATAACGTGCAATCATCAAGGATAAGAAAACTAAGACTAAGAAAATGGCAAAGGTCTTAGAAAACTCAATCAAAAAAGTTTGAGTTTGCTGATTAAATAACTCACTTTGTAAACTCCTCAATAGATTTTGAAAAAAACTAAAAATTATTTCCATTTGCTCACTCCTCACAGGGTAATCGGTGCATCAACATTGATCGTCCGTTCTTCTAAATCAAAACTAATTCCAAACTCTTGCAACTCACGATTAATATTTTGTCGCGCTGCATCTAAAAGCTGGCGACGTAAGTCCATAGACACTTCTCCCGATCCTAAAATAAAAAAGCTAACTTGGGCTTGAGTAATTTGCATTCCCTCTCTTTCCATAGGTTTAAATGTAATTTCAGTGCTTCGCGGATCAATGCCAAAAATTTCTTTGGTACTATTGATAATCACTTGTCGAATAAAGGCTTTTTCTGTATCGGAAATTGGCTGGGAGAAATTAATATAAATCATCGAGATCACTTTTTTCGCCCCCGTAAAGTTCTCAATATTAGTTTGGGTCAGAAAGTTATTGGGAACGACCATTAATGTTCCTTTTCCTGAGACGCGAATCCGAGTTGAACGTAACCCAATTGATTCTACTCGTCCAAATGTTCCATCAGGTAAACCAATATAATCATCGGCAACAAACGGGCGATCAACATATAAAACAATCCCCCCCAAGAGTTGTTCTAAACTTTTTTGAGCAGCAAATGCAACTGCTAAACCACCTACCCCTAAACTTGCAATTAAACCAAATAAATTAACCTCATGGGTTTGAGCGAAAACAACAATAACGACTAAAATTATACCAGCATTAACAAGGATTTTTCCCAAAAGTAATAGTTCGCTATTGATTTTCCTTTTGCTTTGAATCGCAGCATCTAATAAGTAAATATCAAAATAGCGACTGAAAATGCTAGCTCCAACCCAAGACACTAAAATGGCAACTCCTAAAGCAAGAGGAACTTCTAGCAAATGAATCCAACTCGCTTTTACAAAATACTTTAATCCTAGATCTAACACCCCTAATAAAAAAGTAAGAAATAACCAGCTTTGGAACGGTGCAAATGTTTTTTTATAAACGGTACTTGCTTGCTCAGAAAAAAGACGCTGCGTGAGAGCACTTGCAACTTTGGGAATTAGGAGTAAAACGCCCAACAGTGCAGAAATCATTAAAAATAAAACAAGACCCGCAATAATTCTTGTATCAATTTCTGTCGTTTTGGGTAAATTGCTTAAAAAGTTGGATATACTTTCCATAATTAATTAGATCAAACTCAGAGGAAACAATTACTTTTCTCTAGATTAGATTGGGCTTGGTTTTGAACCTCAATGGTAATTGTTAAGTATCAGTTCTCAATTGTCAATTGCTTGCTGAGGATTTTCCTTGCTAGTTTAAAGAAAAAAGGATCAGATCATGCAAGGAGATACGATCGCTGCTATTGCTACGCCAGTGGTTCCTCAACAAGGAAGCGTCGGGATTGTTCGTTTATCGGGAGAACAAGCCCTTTCTATTGCTAAAACATTATTTCAAGCTCCCGGAAAACAAGCATGGGACTCTCATCAGATCCTTTACGGTTATGTCCGTCACCCTGAAACCGAAAAAGTGGTTGATGAAGCGTTACTGCTGATTATGAAATCTCCCCGATCCTATACCCGCGAAGATGTGGTGGAGTTTCACTGTCATGGCGGAATGATTCCTGTGCAGCAAGTGTTACAGTTATGTTTAGAACAAGGGGCAAGATTAGCACAAGCAGGAGAATTTACCTTACGGGCGTTTCTCAACGGACGCATTGATTTAACCCAAGCCGAAAGTATAGCGGAGTTAGTCGGGGCAAAATCACCCCAAGCTGGAGAAATGGCTCTAGCTGGCTTACAGGGGAAATTAGCGCAGCCGATTCGGGATTTACGGAGTACCTGTTTAGATATTTTGGCAGAAGTAGAAGCGCGAGTGGATTTTGCAGATGAGTTACCGCCCCTTCCTGAAGAAGAGATTCAACAACAAGTGAAAGAAGTTTTAGAAAAAGTCGAATATTTCCTCGCTACTGCGGATCAAGGGGAGTTACTGCGGACAGGGGTAAAAGTTGCCATTGTCGGACGACCTAATGTTGGCAAATCCAGTTTATTGAATGCTTGGAGTCGCAGCGATCGCGCGATTGTGACCGATTTACCTGGAACAACACGGGATGTGGTGGAATCTAATTTAGTGGTTAGCGGGATTCCTGTGGAGGTGTTAGATACCGCAGGGATTCGCGAAACCGAAGATCAGGTAGAAAAAATTGGTGTCGCGCGATCGCGCAATGCAGCGCAAAAAGCGGATTTAATTCTCCACACCATTGATGCCCAACTGGGATGGACAAAAGAAGATGACTTAATTTACGAACAAGTCAAACATCGTCCTCTGATTCTGGTGATTAATAAAACTGATCTCACCCCAGCAAGTACAGTCCAATACCCAGAAACGATTCAAGTCACAGTAGCGACTGCCGTCGCGCGATCGCAAGGGATTGAAAACTTAGAAAGGGCAATTCTCAACTTAGTGCAAACGGGTAATCTCAATGCTGCTAACAGCGACTTTGCGATTAATCAACGGCAAGCAGCAGCCTTAACTCGGGCAAAAACATCACTACAGCACGTTCTCGAAACGATTGACCAACAACTTCCCTTTGACTTTTGGACAATTGATTTACGCAGCGCCATCCAAGCCTTAGGAGAAATTACAGGAGAAGAAGTAACAGAATCTATGCTTGATCGGATTTTTAGTCGCTTTTGTATTGGTAAATAGAAAGTAAAAAATAATGGAAATAAAATTATGATGAACTAAATCTTGTTAAAATTAAAGTAGTGAATTGATGAGGTAAAAGATGAGTTTTAATAGTTGGAAAAATTATCAAACTTCAGCTTTTTGGGATTATATTATTTCTGAACATAATGAACTAGAAGAAGAATTTTATCGTAAATTAGCAGGAGAATGTAACAATGACATCAATCAACTAGCGCGATTAATCGAAGCAGATCTTAAGAAGAATAAGCCCGATGTTTCTGGGTTTTATTCTGAAATCATCGATGTCGCGATTGAAGAAATTGATTTTGATCAAATTGCGGAAGCGATTGTTGAAGATGTCAAAGATTATCTAGAAGAAGATCAGCTACTCGGTACTTAAAGCAGAATCCGTAGATTCCAAAAGTCATAAATCGAGGCAAGACTTCGAGACTGTGATATGAGTGTAGCGATAGTTTCTACAAAAACAAAAATCCCCTTCTCATGAGAAGAAGGGGATTAGGGAATCATGAACCTGGCACCGAGCTATTTTCCCAGACAGTGACCCGTCAAGTATCTTCGCCGCTGCAGCGTTTCACCACCGAGTTCGGGATGGGTCGGGGTGGTTCCACCGCGCCTTGAGCACCAGGAAAGCCTTTCAGTTCTGATTGTCCCGTCAGGGCAGAACCCTCAAGACTGCAAGTCACCAAAGTTTGAGGTCAAGCCCTCGGTCGGTTCGCACGCCTCGGCTTCATCTGTTGCCAGACTTCCACCTAGCGCCGAGCAAACAGGTGTTCTTCCTGTGACCTTACTTCCTTACCAGAATGAGAGCACTCATCTTAAGGTGGGCTTCCCACTTAGATGCTTTCAGCGGTTATCCACTCCGCACTTGGCTACCCTGCGTTTACCGTGGGCACGATAACAGGTACACCAGCGGTGCGTCCTTCCCGGTCCTCTCGTACTAAGGAAGGCTCCTCTCAATGCTCTTGCGCCTACACCGGATATGGACCGAACTGTCTCACGACGTTCTGAACCCAGCTCGCGTACCGCTTTAATGGGCGAACAGCCCAACCCTTGGGACCGACTTCAGCCCCAGGTTGCGATGAGCCGACATCGAGGTGCCAAACCTCCCCGTCGATGTGAACTCTTGGGGGAGATCAGCCTGTTATCCCCAGAGTAACTTTTATCCGTTGAGCGACGGCCTTTCCACTCAGGGCCGTCGGATCACTAAGGCCGACTTTCGTCCCTGCTCGAGTTGTCACTCTTGCAGTCAAGCTCCCTTCTGCCTTTGCACTCTACGGCTGATTTCCAACCAGCCTGAGGGAACCTTGGCGCGCCTCCGTTACCTTTTTGGAGGCGACCGCCCCAGTCAAACTGCCCGCCTGCAGCTGTCCCTTCCCCGGTTCACGGGTTAAGGTTAGAATTCTAGCTGAACCAGAGTGGTATCTCACCGATGGCTCTGGTTTCCCCACGAGGAAACCTTCTTCGCCTCCCACCTATCCTGCGCAAGCTCAGCCCGAACCCCACTTCAGGTTACAGTAAAGCTTCATGGGGTCTTTCTGTCCTGGTGTAGGTAGTCCGTATCTTCACAGACAGTCCTATTTCGCCGAGTCTCTCTCCGAGACAGCGCCCAGATCGTTACGCCTTTCGTGCGGGTCGGAACTTACCCGACAAGGAATTTCGCTACCTTAGGACCGTTATAGTTACGGCCGCCGTTCACTGGGGCTTCGGTCGCTAGCTTCGCCCCGCAGGGCTAACCCACTTCCTTAACCTTCCAGCACTGGGCAGGCGTCAGCCCCTATACTTCCTCTTTCGAGTTGGCAGAGACCTGTGTTTTTGGTAAACAGTCGCCTGGGCCTGGTCACTGCGACCAGCTCTCGCTGGTACCCCTTCTCCCGAAGTTACGGGGTGATTTTGCCGAGTTCCTTAGAGAGAGTTTTCTCGCGCCCCTTGGTATTCTCAACCTCCCTACCTGTGTCGGTTTCGGGTACGGGTACTGGCTTTCTTCACAACAATCGCTTTTCTTGGCACTACTTTCAGTGATACGGGAGTCGTAACTCCCTCCCAATCCATTCAGGGCATCACCTATCCTCATGCGTCCCGACGTTGCTCCCACTCAGTAGTTTGGGATTGTTGACCCAATGTCCATCGACTACGCCAATCGGCCTCGCCTTAGGTCCCGACTAACCCTCCGCGGACGAGCCTTCCGGAGGAACCCTTAGGGTTTCGGGGCTTTGGATTCTTACCAAAGTTTTCGCTACTCAAGCCGACATTCTCACTTCTATCTCGTCCACACCTGCTTACCGCTAGTGCTTCTCCCTTGATAGAACGCTCCCCTACCACAGTCCAATACTGTCCACAGCTTCGGTAGATGACTTAGCCCCGTTCATTTTCGGCGCGGGAACGCTTGACCAGTGAGCTATTACGCACTCTTTTAAGGGTGGCTGCTTCTAGGCAAACCTCCTGGTTGTCTCGGCGTTCCTACCTCCTTTCTCACTGAGTCATCATTTCGGGACCTTAGCTGGTGGTCTGGGCTGTTTCCCTCTTGACGATGAAGCTTATCCCCCACCGTCTCACTGGCGAGTTCCCCACTGGTATTCTGAGTTTGTCTCGCTTTGGTACCGCTTTCGCAGCCCGCAGCGAAACAGTGCTTTACCCCCAGTGGCTTATCCTCGCTGCTGCGCCTAAACGCATTTCGGGGAGAACCAGATAGCTCCGAGTTCGATTGGCATTTCACCGCTAACCACAGCTCATCCGCCAACTTTTCAACGTTGGTCGGTTCGGACTTCCACTTGGTACTACCCAAGCTTCCTCCTGGCCATGGTTAGTTCACCCGGGTTCGGGTCAATTACCTGTGACTAGCGCCCTGTTCGGACTCGCTTTCGCTTGGGCTTCGCTGCTAAGACAGCTTAACCGGCCACAGTCTAATTACTCGCCGGCTCATTCTTCAACAGGCACGCGGTCAGACGTTGAATCGTCCTCCCACTGCTTGTAAGCTAACGGTTTCACGTTCTTTTTCACTCCCCTCGCCGGGGTTCTTTTCACCTTTCCCTCGCGGTACTGGTTCGCTATCGGTCACACAGGAGTATTTAGCCTTACCAGGTGGTCCTGGCTGATTCACTCGGGGATTCCACGTGCCCCGAGCTACTCGGGATTCAGCTCCGCTCTCTGCGTTGTCAACTACAGGACTTTTACCTTCTCTGGTGCAGTTTTCAGTTGCTTCGTTTAACGCTTTGAGTCGGGTTTTGCTGTCCCACAACCCCAATCCCCGCAGGGACTGGTTTAGGCTCTTCCCCTTTCGCTCGCCGCTACTGGGAGAATCACTTTTGTTTTCTTTTCCTACGGCTACTGAGATGTTTCAGTTCACCGCGTTCGCTCGTTCCCACCTATTGATTCAGTGGGTCGTGCTTGGGGTTTCCCCATTCGGATACCTACGGCTCAATGCTTGTTTCCAGCTCCCCGCAGCGTTTCGTCGGTTACCACGTCCTTCTTCGCCTCTGTGTGCCGAGGGCTCTTCCGTTAGCTCTTTGTAGCTTGACCTCGGTCTTTGACTTTCTTTGGTGACTATGCAGTTTTCAAGGTTCTGGTCTGGACTAAGAGTCCAGCAGTCGTTAGGGGCTCTAACGGTGCTGATTCTTAGTTTTCTCTGGGCTTTCTCCTCTTCTGGAGATGGAGGTAAGCGGACCTCGAACCGCTGACTCCCTGCGTGCAAGGCAGGTGCTCTACCAACTGAGCTATACCCCCCTGATGGGCTATCCTGGACTTGAACCAGGGACCTCACCCTTATCAGGGGTGCGCTCTAACCAGCTGAGCTAATAGCCCAGGTTCCCCAAACCTAGGTGGAAAAGCCTTCTCTCCCACGACCGACCTTGGGAGTTGGTTCTTTCACTCTTACTTCTGTTTCAGAGCTTCGTCCCTTTTGGTCTCCCGATTAAGGAGGTGATCCAGCCACACCTTCCGGTACGGCTACCTTGTTACGACTTCACCCCAGTCACCAGCCCAGCCTTCGGCGCCCCCCTCCAAACCGGTTAGGGTAACGACTTCGGGCTTGGCCAGCTTCCATGGTGTGACGGGCGGTGTGTACAAGGCCCGGGAACGAATTCACCGCAGTATTCTGACCTGCGATTACTAGCGATTCCTCCTTCAAGCAGGCGAGTTGCAGCCTGCTATCTGAACTGAGGCCGAGTTTGCTGGGATTCGCTTACTCTCGCGAGCTCGCTCCCCTTTGTCCCGACCATTGTAGGACGTGTGTTGCCCAGAGCATAAGGGGCATGCTGACTTGACGTCATCCTCACCTTCCTCCGGTTTGTCACCGGCAGTCTCCCTAGAGTGCCCAACCTAATGCTGGCAACTAAGGACGAGGGTTGCGCTCGTTGCGGGACTTAACCCAACATCTCACGACACGAGCTGACGACAGCCATGCACCACCTGTCTCCGCGTTCCCGTAGGCACGTCTGAGTTTCCCCAGACTTCGCGGGATGTCAAGCCCTGGTAAGGTTCTTCGCGTTGCATCGAATTAAACCACATCCTCCACCGCTTGTGCGGGCCCCCGTCAATTCCTTTGAGTTGCACACTTGCGTGCGTACTCCCCAGGCGGGATACTTAACGCGTTAGCTTCGGCACGGCTTGGGTCGATACAAACCACGCCTAGTATCCATCGTTTACGGCTAAGACTACAGGGGTATCTAATCCCTTTCGCTACCTTAGCTTTCGTCCCTGAGGGTCAGGTGCGACCCAGTAGAGCGCTTTCGCCACCGGTGTTCTTCCCAATCTCTACGCATTTCACCGCTACACTGGGAATTCCCTCTACCCCTGTCGCCCTCTAGCGCACCAGTTTCCACTGCTCTACCGGAGTTGAGCTCCGACCTTTAACAGCAGACTTGATGCGCCCCCTGCGGACGCTTTACGCCCAATAATTCCGGATAACGCTTGCCTCCTCCGTATTACCGCGGCTGCTGGCACGGAGTTAGCCGAGGCTGATTCCTCAGGTACCGTCAGGACTTCTTCCCTGAGAAAAGTGGTTGACAGCCCAAGAGCCTTCTTCCCACACGCGGCGTTGCTCCGTCAGGCTTTCGCCCATTGCGGAAAATTCCCCACTGCTGCCTCCCGTAGGAGTCTGGGCCGTGTCTCAGTCCCAGTGTGGCTGCTCATCCTCTCAGACCAGCTACCGATCGCTGCCTTGGTACGCTTTTACCCCACCAACTAACTAATCGGACGCGAGCTCCTCTTCAGGCAGAAACCTGTTTCACCTCTCGGCCTATTGGGGATTAGCCGTCGTTTCCAACGGTTGTCCCCATCCTGAAGGTAGATTCTCACGCGTTACTCACCCGTCCGCCACTAAGCCCGAGGGCTTCGTTCGACTTGCATGTGTTAAGCACGCCGCCAGCGTTCATCCTGAGCCAGGATCAAACTCTCCATGTTGAGAGCCTGTGGCTCTAAGTTTTGACAATTGCTTGGCGTTTTTAGCCTTGCTTTCGTCTTTTCCTTCGTTTCTTTAAGAATTCATTGACGTGGAAGCGTTAACGTTATAATGTTAACTTTAGGCTTTTCCAACTATTAAGTTTTTCTAGGTTCAGAGTGCGCTGTCTGGGGCGTTTGTGGTCGCCTCCGTTTCGAGCGCATTAACCAATATAGGGCTTATTTCTCTAAGTGTCAACCCTTTTTCCAAAAAAAATTTCTACTTTTTTTCTTTCCCTTGCTGGGGGCGGGTTGTGGCACAATGGGAATCGCTAACTGAGCAAGAATTTTGAAAACAATCAGGATATGTCTGCAAAAGATTTCCAGTCTGTGATCGCGACGCTTAATCAATTTTGGCGCGATCGCGCTTGTTTAATTGCCCAACCCTACGATACCGAAAAAGGTGCCGGAACCATGAGTCCTCATACTTTTTTACGCGCAATTGGTCCCGAACCTTGGTCAGTGGCTTATATTGAACCCTGTCGTCGCCCAACAGATGGACGGTATGGTGAAAACCCAAATCGGTTTCAACACTATTATCAATATCAAGTTCTGATTAAACCTTCTCCTCCCAATATTCAAGATCTGTTCTTAGATTCTTTACGGGCTTTGGGGATTCAGCCTGAGGATCATGATGTGCGCTTTGTGGAGGATAACTGGGAATCTCCCACATTAGGGGCGTGGGGAGTCGGCTGGGAAGTTTGGCTAGATGGAATGGAAATTACTCAGTTTACTTACTTCCAACAATGTGGCGGACTCGATTGTCATCCTGTTTCGATTGAAATCACCTATGGCTTAGAGCGCATTGCAATGTATCTACAAGAGGTTGATGCACTTCCTAAAATCCAGTGGAATGATGAATTGAACTATGGCGATGTCCACTTACAAGGGGAGATTGAACAGTGTACTTATAACTTTGAAGCCTCTAATCCTGAGTTACTATTTCAACTATTTACCCTTTACGAACAAGAAGCCAATCAATTGACCGAGAAAGGGTTGGTTTTACCAAGTTTGGATTACGTTCTCAAGTGTTCTCATACGTTTAACTTGCTAGAAGCCAGAGGAGTGATTTCAGTAACGGAACGAACCCGCTATATTGGGCGCATTCGTACTTTGGCTCGGAAAACGGCTCAACGGTATTATGAACAACGAGAACAGCTTGGATTTCCTTTGCTGAAGTCAAGTCACTCTTATGCGACGGTTTAAGACGGATTGAAAACAGAGACACAGGTAATATTTAATATTTTTTTGAGCAATGTGAGGAGAGCAATTGATGAATCTAACAGAGTTATTAGAACCCATCGCGCAGTTTTTTCGTTCCCTGAATCTCCCTGAACCGATTACCCACTGGGGACATCCCGCGATGATGGGAGTTGTAATTTTTGTCATGGGAACATTTGTGGGAATTACAGGCTGGAAAGGACGTTTAGTTCAGGATCAAGGAGTCGCACTCGAAAATAAAAGTAATCATCGTAAGTTAGCGCCTTGGATGTTTACGTTTATGGCGTTGGGTTATACAGGGGGAGTATTATCGTTGGTGATGCAAGAAAAGCCGATTTTGGAAAGTCCTCATTTTCTAACTGGGACAGTTGTTTTAGGATTACTGGCGGTGAATGGCTTGATTTCTTTGACTGGCTTTGGTGGAGATAATAAACAGTTAAGAACGGCTCATGCCATTCTAGGAAGTATCGCTTTAGCCATTATGGTCATTCATGCTTTATTGGGTTTGCAGTTGGGTTTAGCCATTTAAGGAGACCGCCGAGAAGTCCCCATCCACAATTGATAAAGTCATTTGGGATTGCTGTCTGGAGTTGCTCAAAGCACTAAGTTGTATCGTTGCAGCATCGCTTCCAAAGTTTGGGGAAGGGTCGCTTTTAAATCGGTTTCTCCTCGAAATGAAAGCTGTTGTGGGTTTGGGAGATCAAAGGGATAACCTCCTTCCCAGCGTTCCATTTTGGTCAGTAAAATTTGCTCCCGTTGTTTGCATTGTAACGCATACCCTAATTCTAAACTGACCGTTGGACTGGGAAGCAGTATCGCTGTTTTTTCATTAGGAATGTGCGCTAGGGGAGTTCCATCTGCGATAAAAATCAAACTTTTCCGAATTTTTCGTAATTGACTGTTACTTAAGCGAATCGGGTCATCTTTGGGACGCACTGAAAACTCTAGACTGACGGGAACTCGGGCTTGTTGATTAAATGTTTCTATTGTTTCTTGTAAGGCTTCTGCTAAAACCTCATAAGCAGCAGCATACTCTTGCTGATAGGAAAAATAAATGATGGGATCAAGTAACGCGCTGACATCTTGCTTAATAAAGTAAATTTCCTGAGAAATCAGATCGATGTTGGCAATTTGATAACCGCCACTCCCTTCAATGTAGAATTCCACGGTTTCCCCACTGAGATACCGTTGAAACCATTCTGCTGACTCTACTGTTTCGCGTTCATCTAAAAAATCGGCTCTCAGTCCAGATTTCAACAAACTGCTTTTACTCAGTCGCAAATCATGAGGGCGTTGCATTACCTCTCGCAGCGGTTCGTATTCTTGTAAATACCACGCTCTCAGCGCAATAATTGCCATATTTCTCTCCCAATCAACACGCATCAGGCATGATAGCAATTATTTTTTAGTTTTGGGGAATGGCTTTGATCGTAGGTTGAGTTAGTGACAGCGTAACCCAACTCAACTTGGTCAGTGTTGAGTTGCACAGGATTCAACCCAACCTAAGTTTTGCTGCTTGTGCTCAATCGCAAATCATGAGGGCGTTGCATTACCTCTCGCAGTGGTTCGTATTCTTGTAAATACCACGCTCTCAGCGCAATAATTGCCATATTTCTCTCCCAATCAACACGCATCAGGCATGATAGCAATTATTTTTTAGTTTTGGGGAATTACTAAAATAGTGCTTGCCATTTTGGATATCCTTCCTGAAACACTGCTTCTAAACGCTGATAACTGGCTTCAGGGGAGTTCTCTTGTAAGGGAGTCGATAAATGAACCCACAGACAATTTCGCTCGCGCAAACTGCGAGTTCCGATGACACCAGACCAAAGACGAGAATTAGCCTTTAAAAGATTACGATTCATTTTGTAAACAAAATCCCCAATATTCGTGGTACTTTCTCCCTGAGAGGTAATGCAAGTGCTTAAATAAGCATAGCTTTCATCATGATAAAGTTGGTATGCTCCCAAGTTCGGGAGGGTCTTGGAACGTTTATCTGACTCTACCTTTCCCCGCTTGAGATAGCGACTGGCAAAACCGCCAACATTGCCAAATGTTCCGCCAATATGCCTTAATTCAACAGTGACTGCCTGATTTTGTTGACGATAGAGATATTGTTGTCCAGAGCGAAATTGTTGAACATAGTCGTTTATGGAATCGGTTTCGTCTGTCAGGGGAACACTACTTTCTCTTGTCCAACCTTTCAGACTGAGTTGAGAGGGAAAGTTTAAGGGGGGAACTTGTCTGCGTCCAACTTCAGGGAAAAAGAAGGTGAAGAGAGTCACTACAGAAATCATCAAACCGAGTCCTGATAAAAAACGGAGACGGGAAGGATTAGATTCAGGAGGGCTGGTTGATTCTCCTTCAGAAGAAGCAGTTTCAGGTTTAGAATTTTCTGTTGTTTCTTCTGCTTGCTTGACTTTTAATTGATTTTCATAATGTTCATAAATAAAGTGGGCACTGACAATCCAAATGCTAAACGCAGCTAAGGAAAAAATTTGGCTGCCTTCACTACCATGCCAATACTCAAACGCAGTCGGATCGGAAACGACAACCGCTAATAGCGCCACTCGTACGACTCCTAAGAAAAATCCTAAGCTGAGTAATCCAATTAGAATTTTAGAGGCAAATTTCCAATTCAGAGGTGCAATAATAAATAAAACGAATGTTAATTGTAGTAATAAACCAATGAGCGGTCCTCCTGTGCAAGCATAGAGGACTTCGACACTGCCATCGGGCAAATAAATAAAAACGCCTTCTTGAGAAACATCAAAGCCGATGTAATGTAAGAAAAATGTGCTGAAATCTGCTGTTAACTTGGGAAATGTAAAACCGTCTGGAAAAGATGTAAATACTTTTTCGGAAATACCATCAACTAAACTAAAAATGAGAAAAGCAATTAAAGGACGGGTGTATTGTTTGAGTCCTTTCCATCCTGAAGCAATTAAAGCGAGGCTCAGTAAACTGAAAAAGGGAATAAATTGGAGAACAAAATTTTCATACCAAAATAATGCTAATCCGCGATAGATGATGATGGCAAGGAGAAATATGCCAATAAAATTTTTCCAAGGCTGGGAAACTAAATAAATATCATTGCGTTTTTTCCAAAGCACAAACAGTGCAACCAACCAGAAGAAAAGGGTTGTTGTTAACTCAGGACTATTGATACGATGAGTGAGAACTCCATGCCAAATTGCAAGGTTAGCGGTAGTGAAAAATAACCACATTTTGGCATCACTGAGAGAAGATTTAATTTTAATCCAATCGGGTGAGGAAACAATCATTGATTTGTTCTTGGTTCTTGGTTAAGATTTTAGGCAACAGGCAAGAGTAAAGCTCATCTGCATTGAAATTGGGATGATTCAGCGACCAAGATGGTCGCACGGTCATGGTTTTCCAATTCCTGATGTTTTGATTGAAATGCGTGACAGCTTAGGGGGAAATAAGGGGAAGGACAATTCATCAAATCAAAGAAAATGTCGGTTTGGCTCTTGGTTACGAAACCCAACAGTAGCTAGGGTGTGGTTGGGTTTCACAGGATTCAACCCAACCTACGACTATAATTTTACAGGCTATCATTTCAAAGATTTTACCCAACGGGCTTCCCACCAGAGACGAATCAGAAATGCACCAATGAGTAAGCCAGCGAAACTATTACGAATTGCTTCAACTAAGAGTTCACGGAAACGATTTTGTTTTTCGGTGTTAACTTGTTGTCTGATTCGTTGTTTTCGTTCTTCAATTTTTTGAATCAGAGTTTGTTCTAAGGTTGATGATTCTGGGACGTTTTCAATGTTAAATTGATCTCGCAGGCGTTGGAGTTGGAAAAAAGAAAGACTCTCGTTTTCTAAAGCCTCTTTTAAATTATTTAATTGTTCTTGTTGGTTAGTTTGTTGTTGACCGAGTTGTGCGGTAGCATTTTCGTTGAGGCGGTTGGCGTTGACAAGAGTAAGAGGAACTAGGAGAATAAAAATGATACCGCCTAATAAAGTTAACCACCGCAATAACTTCAGAAAACTCAATTCAAAGCGACGAATTTGAGCCCGGTTCGGGAGATAAATGAGAATTAATGCTAATAATACTAACCAAGTATTATTAACGAGTAAAATAAATGTTTCAAATTCCCAATTGGAGTTTGTTAGCTGAGGTGGATAAAGAACTCTTACATAGTCAATTACAGAAACAAAAAGTATGATATATCCTAGCCAATTGAGGAGGATGAAAAAGCCTTGATTTTCAACAGTGCCTATAGAGATTGTTGTAAAAGGGTTGCGAAGTCTTGGTAATCTGAGGTTGGGTGTGGATAGGCGAGGTAAGTTTCTGCGGAGGCGATGTAAGCTAATTTCAGGAGGTTGGGGAAGTCGCAGGCGTTTCAGTTTTCGTCCTAAGTGGAGGCGCGGTAATTCTAGGGCGGGGAATTTTTTCCAGAAGGGGCGACGGCGACGGTTGGAGTTAGAAGAAGATTTACTTCCAAAAAGATTCCGTTTCATGGTGGTTTATAGTGCTTCGCACAGATGAGCAATAGCAGCTTATGAAATTGATTTATTGGTTATCCCCCCAACCCCCCTTGGTAAGGGGGGCTGTTTCATTCTATTTTTTGGCAAGTTCCAGACATTAGAAATAGCAGGGGTTTTACGGCTTTTTTCTTATGAATAAGTCAAATCAGAAGAAATATCCGAGATCGCGCCACCTTGTAAGGGTTCACATGATCACTTTTAATTTTAACCCCGAGAATGAAACAGCCCTGCTCTTTGTAAGGGGGCTAACGGAAGGATAACAAGAACGAAATAAACCCCCCGCATTAGGAGGGTTCGATTACAATAGCTTCTCAGTCAAAAATAGAGCATGATTAATGCCGAAAGAAAGTAGTTAATTAGTTTACATTTGCGTTAGCGCGACGGCTTTTCCAGCGTTTCCAAGCACCCCAACCCCCAAGGAGAGCTAGCGCGATCGATGTTTCCGCTTCAAAGGGAACTGCTTGTGGATCATTTGGATCCTCAACGTCGGTTACAGTAACAACACCACCAGTAATCGATCGGATTTGAAAATTACCTGCTCCTTGTTCTACTTGTTCTTGGGACGCATTGCCTGATGTTACTAGGCTTCGTGAATCACCTACATTACTCAAAGTATTCAGCGTCTGATCAAAGACAAATCTGATATCGCGGTCAGTATCTGGCGATGCCACAAAACTATCAACTGCGTCAATAGTGAATTGGGTATCGCTGTTGGAGTTAAAGCCAAAATTATCACCTGGGCTTGTACTGTTTGCAGTTGTATAGGTAAAACTATTGTTTACTGTCGCTCCAGATGCAGCAGTTATATTGAAATTGGAGTAAGTTTCAGTAGTGGTGTCATAATCAAATGTACCTGTCAAATTTCCGTTGTCTGTAAAGTTAGCACCACTAAAATCTAAAGTTAAAATTATTGCCTCTGCCGAATTAGCAAAGCCCAAAGTCGAGAATGCAGTGGCTACAGTTGCCCCTGCTAAAATTTTCATCATGTGTCTCATTGCGTTTACTCCTCAAAGTAAGTAATTGTCCAAATTGCCATTAGTTGCCTATAGACTCCAATATCCAATAACTGAATATTAGCTCGTAATTCTAAAACAAACGTGATACTGCTAACATTGATCAGAATCTAAGTTTAAAGTTAATTCTGAACTATGCAGGATTTGAATAATGATAAGTATCACTTCTAGCCACGGCTTGAGATTTTATTTTAAGTTATTTTTCTGAGGAAGGCAAGTGATCTAAACATCAACTTAATTTCATCTCGGTACAAGCTACAATAACTTACTTTTCAAAAAGATTTTGTTGCCCGTCCATTTCGGTGGTCAATTCTATGCGGAAACGATTTTGGGGGGAACTCTGATTTAAGATTTCGTAATGACCTCGCAAGCGCAACCCAGGTAAGATCGTTGTTTCAAGGTTGGCTTTCATTCCTTCTCCTTGCGATCCCATGCGGTATCCAATTTCCACATCCCATAAGGGGTTACCACTGACATCACGTTGTCCTGATTGGTATTGCCAACTGAGGGTCAGAAGATGATTTTTTTGATGAAAATCACGGGTTTGGTAAGCGAGATTGAGTCGATTTTTATCTTGGGAACTGATATCCTTGAATAAGGCATAACTGAGTCTAGTTTGGGTGATTCCCTGACGATCGCGATGAGAAAATTCTAGATTCCCCAACTGTTGTCGAATCTGCCATTGCAGTTGCCGATCGCGCTTCAGGCTGATGCCAATGACTGTTGAACCGTTGGCACTTTGGCGAAAACGTCCTCGGAGATTGATTGCTCTGCCTTGTTGACTGTCCCAGCGAGCCGAGAGTCTCATACGGGGCAAGATTTGCCAATGGGTTTGGAGGTGATTGCCTGTGTGATTCTGCTGAAAGCTAACATTAAGGTGGGGAGTGGGTTGATAATTAATGCGGGTTTCTAAGGTTTCACCGAGCACTCCCGCAATGGTCACGTCTAAGGGAATGTCTAAGGGACTAAAAAAGAATTCTCCCCAACGCTGCCATCCTTGTTCATGAATTAAACCAACTCCTAAAGTTATACTATCTGCAACGCCCCAACGCAAAGTTGCTCCTCCAATCAACTGGGAGAAGTCGCCCCAAAAGGCACGATGATTATTGCGACGTGCTCCTGTGGAAATCAACCAACTGACACTTCCTTCAGGTAATTGTTCTGCTAAAGGGCGAAACGAGACAGTCTGTTGTTCGGGATTTAGGGTGCGTTGTCCTTGCGGGAAAAAAAGAATGTCATATTTTGCTGACAATCCCCCCTTACCAAAAGGCACATCTTGAAAGCGATAGTTGCCATCTTTACCCACCCAAACTTCTTGTAAAACCTCCTCTCCTTGGTTACGGGTTAATTGAACTAAAGTTCCAGGCTTGGCTTGACCCGTAATATCCCGAGGAAAAACATGGGTTTGCAACCGTTGCTCAGGATTAACATGAGGAAACGCCCCAGCAGTTGCTTCTACCCCCTCTCGTTGTAGATACGTGATCCCCCAATATTCTCCTTTTTCGAGCCAAAAGGGGGTTTGTTGACCTACAATCAAATCAGTTTCGGGCGTGGGTCGAAAATACTGGAAATTATCCAGATACCAACTTTGAGGACGGTTAAGACGGGTTTGATCAACTTCAATCTGCCAATTTCCTCCCCAGAAGCTCCCCCGAGCCAGTAATTCTCCTTGTAGTTGCCAAGTGGATAGATCAGCAGCAGGGGTAACAGTTGTCATTTGCTGAACGGTGTTAAGCTCATTCCCAGCCTGAAGGTCAGGGGATTTCGCGTCATTAGTTCTTTGTCCTTTGTCCTTTGTTTCCTGCATCAGAGCCTCGGGAGGGATTTGAAAACAAGGGTGAAACCGTAGGGGATGCTTGATCGCTTGCAGGGAGGGGACTAAGCCTAAGTCTGGGTCGAGATCAAAGGAAGTCATACAATTTTGAATGATTGGCGCTACATTACCAGCCTCACCCCCCTCTTTCCCCCGTAAGAAGGGGGGATTAACTGTGACCTTAGTTTTTGACAATGGTATAAGTAATTGGAAGGGACTTACTCCCACTGTCTGCTCATTAATCGGATCAGGGGAGGAGCTTTCTAGGTTTGTTTGTAACTTGGTTGTTTCTGCAGTGGGTTGAGCCGAAAAGGAGCGAGGTTTGGTTTGTGCGGGTTGGGGAGAAAAAACAACCGCCAGAGCCAAGCTCACTCCCATCAGAAGATTAAGCCAGATTTGATAGGGCGGGTGAAAGCAAAATACTTCTGACATTTTCTTTCTCTGAGAGGTTAATTAGATGAAATGGAATCCATTTATGATGTAGTGATATCCTCCCAATCCCCTTTTGTAAGGGTTGACTGACAAAATTTCTGAAAGCCCTATTCTATCCTAGGTTGGGTTAGCGTGGTCAGTAACCTAACTAGATCCTTGCTGGTGTTGGGTTTCGTTGCCTCAACCCAACCTACCTTGGGTTAGCGTGGTCAGTCAATCAGGGGGGCGAAGGGGTCTGCATTGCCTACCCTAGGACTATCTTGACGATTGAACTCTCCACGCGATAAATCGGCGTGGATTCCAAACGTTGCTTCGCATGATAGACGGGGCTTTCAGGGTGCTGAAATGAATTCAGCACACAGCCCCTCCTAAAGCCATAATGCTTCGCGGTTTTCGTTTGGAGTTCCAAAGATAAAATCTTTGGGGCAGGCTCAAAGCTGCTCTACTGACCTTGGCTAAGACTAAGCCTAGCTGTATCTCTACTTTTCTCAGAATGTTTGCTGCTGCGTTGGCATCAGCATTAACGATTCTTCCCTGAGAATCTTGATAGCATCCTCTCGTTACTCGCTTTCCTGTGGGGGCGCACCTTTCGGGTTTCTCACCTAAGGTCGGTAGCAAATCACTATCAAGATAGCTCGACTTGGATGTGTAGGATTCCTCAGTTTCTACAAACTCAATACCGTGTTCCTCTGCTAACTGCTGAATTCGATTTTTTAACTTAGCAGTGGGAATCTGAACAAAGTTTTGATTGTTCTTTCGTCCGATACTGACTCCTTGACGCTGACCTTTATTCCAACCGAAAACGATGATCCCTATATCTTTATTAAGGCAATAGTTAATCACCATCTTCGCTGCCTTGTTTACAGCATCTCGAACTTGGCGGTTTCGTTTTTCGGTGATTCTAGCTAACTCAAAGTCCCAATAACCTTGAGGTTTTCCCTTTTTAAGAGAAGACACTCGGCGGTTATAGTTCTGATTTAGAGATTTAAGTTTTCTCCCATCAATGATGAAAGACTCTCCAATGGTGGAAACACAAGTTAACCAGTTATCCAAGCCTGGATCAATTCCTAACGCTTCTGTAGAATTAACTGTGGTTTTGACTTCAGGTCTTTCATAAACCCATTCTACATAGAACTCTCGGTTTCTAGGAAGAATTCTTAACTCTTTAATGCTCTCCCATTCAAGATTAGAAGGAAAAGGAACAAAAAATTCTGAGAGACCGAACCATGCTTTAATAGTCTTCCCTAAAGGAACTCTAACTTGAGTGCTCTTTAACTTGAGAGCTTGTTTTGGATAAGAAGCAACCGCCATCCCTCCTTTATTTCTATAATTGGGGAGTTTAGGATGGTTACTAATTTCTCCCTTGAAAAAGGCTTTCCTCAAACCCTTATAGGACTTAAAAGATTCTGCGACGCTTCTAAGAACCTGTTGAGCGCACTGAGAGTAGAGGGCTTTGAAGTTGACCTGTCCTTTTAGGACTTCTTCTGGTTCATATTTTCCAATGATCCGACCTTCATTAAAGAAAGTTTGACGAGCATAATAGATTCCACAATTTGTTAGGTTATTAGCCGTCTGGCAAATATGTTCTAATATTGGAATTGAGTCAGAGTTTGGGCTAATCCGATTTTGCTGACATCCATACATAACATAATGGTTTCTAAAATAATGCTAAGATTATTATAACATAAAAATAAACCCAAAGGGTGGAAAATGGATAAACAAAGATTAAGCCTTCGTATTGAAACATCTAGAGTTGAAAAGTTGAGATTATATGCTAGATATAAACGGAAAACAATGACTCAATTAGTGGAGGACTGGATTGATACCTTAGAAATGCCAAACTACAATGACACAGAAGGCTAAAGCCTTGTCTGTGTCATTCATGAGGGGCTGTCGTCGGAACGAGGGTGACGACGCTTGTAAGCCCCGTCCATCCGTTTGAAACGGATGGCTTTCTGACTGTTTTATTGTAATTTTAAGTGAATTGCAAATTATCCCCCTAGCCCCCCTGAGAAAGGGGAATCCCCCCTAGCCCCCCTGAGAAAGGGGAATCCCCCCTAGCCCCCCTGAGAAAGGGGGGAATAGTTAATCAAGTTTTTACGAATGATTTAGATCTGCTAAATTCTCTTATTCATGCTTAAAAAACTCACGCAACAATTCCCATCTTTGAATCGCACGGTTTGGATTCTGGCGTTTGGGCGGTTACTCTCTGAAATTGGAACAGGATTTGTTTTATTTTATGCCTCAATTTTCTTTGTTAATCAAGTGGGGTTATCGGCAACTTTAGTGGGGGTTGCCCTGGGGAGTGGACAAGTGGCGGGGGTGCTGGGTCGCTTTTTGGGGGGCGTTTTCACGGATAGTAAGTCTTGGGGAAGACGGCGCACGTTGTTACTGTCGGCTGCGGTTTCTGTTTTAGCTGATGTGGTTTTAGGCTTAACCTATAATTTTCCGACCTTACTCCTCGGAAACTTAGTTTTAGGTTTAGGGGTGGGGTTATATTGGCCCGCAACGGAAGCGGTTATTGCTGATATTACTGCCCCTGATGAACGAAATGAAGCCTTTGCTATTACTCGCGTTGCAGATAGTTTAGGCTTAGGGATTGGGGTAGTTTTAGGGGGATTAATTATTAGTACGGCAGGGAATTATCGTCTGTTGTTTGCTGCGGATGGGGTTTCTTTTCTGGTTTTCTTTGCGGTGATTTATTTTGCGGTGGAAGAAAGTTATCAATTTTTTGAGGAGGGGGAAAGCAGTCAGAGAAATCCGTTTCAAGGTTGGGGGATTGCGCTGCGCGATCGCGCTTTTGTAACATTTCTCAGCATCAATATCCTCTTCACCACTTACATTTCCCAAATTCAAAGCACCCTTCCTCTATATTTCCGCAACTATGTCCACACAGGAGGGGAGGAATTAGGCTTTTCTCCTCAAGTCATCAGCGCCCTCTTCACCTGGCATATTACCTTTGCTGCTATTATGCAGTTACCGATGGCGAGGTTTCTCAACCGTTTCCGACGCGCCCAAGCCCTAACTTTTTCCTTTTCCCTCTGGCTGGTGGGCTTTGTGTTAATTTGGGTAACAGGAATCACCCAAAACGCCCCGTTGCTCATTGCTGTTGTAGCTTTGGGGATTTTGAGCTTAGGATTAAATAGTTACACGCCCTCTGCTTCCTCTCTCGTTGCTGATATTGCCCCCGCTTCCTTACGCGGTGTCTATTTATCCCTAAATTCCCAATGTTGGGCTGTAGGCTTCTTCATTGGGCCCCCTGTGGGAGGTTGGGCGTTGGATCAAGCTCGCGTTATTACGGATCAGTTTTGGCTGGTTGTTGCAGCGACGACGTTAATTGGAATGATTGTGTTGCGCTCTCTCAATAAACTCCTAAAATCATGAAACATCTCTTTTCTGTTCTATTTGGGATTTTAATTTTAATCACACTCAGTAGTTGTCAAGATTTTTCCCCTCGCAATCCGCAAGTTTCTTCTAATCATCCGAGTCTTGATGCTACTTCTCCCAGTTTAGAAGCCTTTGATTTAGCAGCAGAAAACTGGCAAACCATCGCAGGAGAAGGAATCACCCTCTCTCTTCCTGAAACCTATCTTGGTGGGAATCCTGTGCGGGATCTGACGAACATTGAAACCGCATTAACGGATCTCGATCAAAGTTATGAAAAGCGGTTGCAACCGATTAAACAAAATTTGGAACAGACGGTTTTGATTGCTTTTGATGCGCGATCGTTAACTGCAAATGCGTTAACTAACGTGAATGTTGTGCAGCAATCCCTGAATCAACAAACTTCTCTAGAGGACTATCTAGCAAAAACCGTCCAGCAACTACAAGCCACCCACCAAATTGAAGAAGAAACGATTCTCACTCAAAATAAATCTTCTATGGGACGGATTATTGCTAGTGTCACCACAGAAGAAGGGGTGAGCTTGAAACAATTATTTTATCTACAACCGCAAAAAGAAACGGTTTGGATTACTACTTATACCACGCCTAGCAGTGAGTTTCAGGGTAGATTCCCCAATTTTGAACAAAGCATCGCCAGTTTAGACATTCAAGCCTAACAAATAACAAAATCGTGCAATTAAACCAAGTAATCATCGCCTACAAAGCGGGTGACAAAAACAGCAAGGAGTGGGCAGACACTTGCGCCAGAGCCCTAGAAAAACGGGGTTGTAAAGTGCTAGTGGGGCCTAGTGGTATCAAAGATAATCCCTATCCCGTGTTTTTATCCTCTGTAGGAAATGAAATTGACTTAGCCATTGTTTTAGGGGGAGATGGCACCGCCCTCGCAGCAGCGCGACAACTTTCCCCAGAAGGGGTTCAGATTTTAGCGGTGAATGTGGGGGGACACTTAGGCTTTTTAACCGAACCCTTTGAGTTATTTCAGGATATTGAAAATCTGCTCGATCGTCTAGAATCAGATCGTTATGCCATCCAACGGCGGATGATGCTACAAGCGCAAGTTTTAGAAGGCGGGCGAATTAAACCTGAACCGATGAGTGACCGCTTCTTCTGCTTAAATGAAATGTGTGTCAAACCCGCTAGTATGGATCGGATGATCACGTCTATCTTAGAAATGGAAGTGGATGGAGAAGTGGTTGAACAATTCCAAGGGGATGGCTTAATTATTGCGAGTCCCACGGGTTCCACTTGTTATACCGCTTCCGCAAATGGTCCGATTGTTCATCCAGGGATGGAAGCGATGGTCGTCACTCCCATTTGTCCTCTCAGTCTTTCGAGTCGTCCGTTAGTCCTTCCTCCAGGTTCGGTTGTCAATGTTTGGCCCCTGGAAGAAGCTGAACCTTCAACGAAACTTTGGACAGATGGGTCTCTCGGAACAACCATTTGGCCTGGACAGCGTGTTTCGATTACCATGGCTAATTGTTTAGCCAAATTCATTATTCTGCGCGAAGATCATTCCTTCTACAACACGCTTCGTGAGAAGCTAATGTGGGCGGGAACTCGCATTCACTATGAGAATGACCATCGTAATGGACATTATTAACTCACTTGTTGCGCTGATTCAGCCGATTGGGCTAATTTTCGCACCACTTGTGAGGCATAAGGGCGAATCATCCACCATAAAAAAGGTGATAACCAACCTCGTAAAGTGATCGAACAGGAAACATAAGTCCCAATTAACGTTGATTCCACTTGATAAGTGACTCGGTTTTCTAAGCCTGGAATGGCTAGCACCCGCAAACTTAAAAATTCACCTGGATTCACTTTTTCCACAAAAACTCGGATTGGAATCGGCATTAATCGCGTTACGGCTTGATAAATCAACCCTGGTTTTGCCCGCAATCCTTGAGGGGCATTGGTATGATCGAGCAGGGGATTCCAAGATACATCTCCGAGGTTAATCAGTTTTTCCCAGAGGACATCCACAGGGGCATTACTGAGAACCCGATAGGTTTTGTAAAGGGAAAACTGACAAGAAATTTTTTCCTTTCTTGCGATGAACTTGAACGAAAAATTAAGAATCACAACATCTCTCCTGATCCATTGCGCCCAGGCAAGTATCCTATTTTAGGAAAATTAAATTGTTTTGAGTACATCACTCAAGAATAATTTGTAAAAGTTTATTCATCATTTAGAACTCATGAGTGTAAAAGAAACTGACGTTAGCACCACTAAAAATCAATTTGTACCGCCCGAAGATGGGAAAGCGCGGGTGAAAAATTTTATGATGACGCTACAAGATGAGATTTGTAGTAGTTTAGAAAGTCTCGATGGTAGTGGTCAAACCTTTCAAGAAGATACATGGGAACGGGAAGAAGGCGGTGGCGGTCGATCGCGCGTGATTAAAGGCGGTGATGTCTTTGAACAAGGGGGAGTGAACTTTTCAGAAGTGTTTGGTAAAAATTTGCCTCCTTCGATTTTGAAACAACGCCCCGAAGCGGAAGGACATGAATTTTTCGCCACAGGAACTTCCATGGTCTTACACCCGCGCAATCCTTATATCCCAACGGTTCACCTCAATTATCGCTATTTTGAAGCGGGTCCAGTCTGGTGGTTTGGCGGTGGGGCTGATTTAACCCCATATTATCCCTTCGCGGAAGATGCGGTTCACTTTCACCAAACATTTAAAGCTAGCTGCGATCGGCATCATCAAGAATATTATCCTGTCTTTAAACGCTGGTGTGATGAATATTTCTATATTAAACACCGTCAAGAAAATCGAGGCATTGGGGGCATCTTTTTTGACTACCAAGATGGTCAAGGGGAACTTTATCGTGGGCCCGATCCTGAAGGCAATGCGGGACAATATAGCAGCAAATTAGGCGCGATCGAACCCCGCACCTGGGAGGACCTATTTGCTTTTGTTCAAGACTGTGGAAACGCCTTTTTACCCGCTTATACACCGATTGCGAAAGAACGTCGTCAGATTGAATATGGCGAACGGGAACGAAATTTCCAACTCTATCGGCGCGGACGCTATGTTGAGTTTAATCTGGTTTATGATCGCGGTACGATCTTTGGCTTACAAACGAAAGGACGAATTGAGTCAATTTTAATGTCTTTACCGCCCCTTGTGCGCTGGGAATACTGCTATCATCCCGAACCGAATACCCCTGAAGCGGAACTTTATGACACTTTTCTCAAACCCCAAGATTGGGTGAATTGGCAAACAAAAGGATAAATTAATTATCAGGTGGAGAGGAATCAAGTATAGTGTTTTTGAGTCTGTCGAAGGGTCAAAGAACAAAGAACCAAAATTTCTACCATTTCGACAAACTATTGCTACACAACGATCCCCCCCTTCGCCCTCGTTACTAAGGGGGTTTGTGGGGATCTACTGTAACTTGACAAAAATACTTTTCAATGTCTTAAGGAAACTTGGCAAATTCTTCTAGAAACGAGACAATAGTTAAAATGTAGTGTTTCTTAGTTGGTTGAGGTACGTCATCTGAATTAAGGAGTGTTATTAGTTCATTATGCTTCAAGGGGCTCTGCTCGACAGGGTTCATTGATTGGTTACTCCAACTCGTATTCCAATTCTCAAAGAACGAAGAACCAAGAACAAATAACAAAAAATAAGAATGTACTTCGCCAACCCAAGAATTGCTATCAATAAGCTGTCTATTATATAAAGAAACTGACCTAAAATCTGTGGATACTCTTCGCACCCTTTCCGAAACTAAACGAACCTTCTATACACTCCATACCCGCCCCCTAAACTCAATTTACCGCCGAGTGATTGAGGAATTGTTGGTGGAAATGCACTTGCTAACGGTGAATATTGATTTTAAATATGATCCCTTCTATGCTTTGGGAGTCGTAACCGTCTTTGATACCTTTATGCAAGGCTATCAACCCGAGAAAGATAAAGAATCAATTTTTAACGCGATTTGTAAAGCGGTTGAAAGCGATCCGCAACAATATCGACAGGATGCAGAAAAAGTCAAATCGATTGCGGATCAGGCTTCTGGGGAAGCAGTGACGGCTTGGTTATGTGAAGCAAAACCGTTAGACCAAGCGGGTGATTTAAATGATATTTTACAAGGAATTAGAGAAAATCCTCGCTTTAAGTATAGCCGTTTGTTTATTATTGGCATCTATACGGTATTGGAAAAAGCGAATCCTGAGATTGTCAATGATGATAAGAAACGAGAAGAAGTTTTAAATAACTGTTGTCAAGCGCTGAATTTACCGAAAGAAAAAGTTGATAAAGATTTAGACCTTTATCGTAGTAATCTAGAGAAAATGGAACAAGCGCGATCGGTCTTAGAAGATGTAGTCAGAGCAGATCGTAAGCAACGGGAAAGACGAGAACAACAGCAACAGGAAAAATCTGAGTCTGGGGTTGAGTTAGAGAAGAAAGAGGAAAACACAGAAGTTTAATTGATTGTTTAATCAGTTTCTAGTTTTTTGTGATTTCATCAGGAAATGAGATCGGTTCGGTGTCGTAGGGTGGGCCCTGCTTACCCTACCTGGCTTAGGAAGGGGGATTGTTAGACCAGTCATTTGTAGTAGCTATGAGTGGATTTCATATCAGTTAGGGCTTGCTGAAAAAAGCGCGATCGCGCTGTCTTGAATTTTCTTTAACGCAACTTGCTGCTGTTGCGCTAACCTGACACAATCTTCGTATTCAGGCTGAACATTCACCACTTTTCCCTGTAAGAAAGCCACCTTAACCCTAACCTCACCATAAGCTGTTTTAACCGTTTGTACCTCTCGTTTGAGAGCATTGCGGTTTTGAATCTGACGACGAATCCCAATCGTTGTCGTTTCCCGAAATAAAATTGCTTCACACTCAGAAATTTTATCCACAGGACAAATAACAGTAACTAAACTTCCCAAGCGTGACTTTTTCATCGTAATGGCTTGGGTAAAAACATCTAACGCCCCCGCACTAAAGAGTAATTGTTGAACATAGGGTAAAACTTGCGGGGAAAGATCGTCGATTTGGGTTTCTAAAACAGCAACAGTTTCAAGATTTTCTGCTGTTGTTATTTCTCCCACCCACAAACGGAGAATATTCGGTAAAGATAAACTCGCCGTTCCCGCACCTAAACCCACTTTCTGTATTGTCATTGCGGGGGCGTGACCAAACCCTTCAGCAAGGGTAACGGCTAAAGCAGCACCAGTGGGCGTGACTAATTCTTTTTCAATCCCGTTACTATAAATCGGAACATTCCGCGACTCCCAAAGTTTAACCACCGCAGGAACAGGAACAGGTAATCGTCCATGAGCAGCCTTGACACTCCCACCGCCAGTGGGAAGAGGAGAACAATAGATTTTCTCCACACCGAGCCAATGTAAGCCTAAACAAGTCCCAACAATATCAATAATGGCATCGGTTGCACCCACTTCATGAAAATGCACTTCATCAGGAGATACACCATGAACCGCTGCTTCTGCTTGTCCCAGTTGTTGAAAAACCTCTAAACTCCAATCTTCAACGCTTTGGGGGAGGTTCGCCTGTTGAATTAGTGTTTTAAGATCAGGGAGATGACGATGCGGGGGAGTTTTTGCGCTTAACTGGACTTCAACTTTTGTCGCCACCTGTCCATTATGGGTCAAGGGATAAGCAGATAACTGATATTCTTCCGTGATGGCTAACTGTTCTAACTGAGATATGAGATAATCCAAAGGAACACCAGCATCAACTAAAGCGGATAAATACATATCCCCAGCGATTCCTGTTGGACAATCCAAATATACAATTTTTGTCATGGCTACTGTTTATTCGATTCATCCCGAAACGCCTCAACAGCGTACTCTAGAAACGGTTGCTCAAGCGTTAAAAGACGGGGCGGTGATGTTATATCCCACAGATACAGTTTACGCGATCGGATGCGACATGAATGTCAAGTCGGCGGTGGAGAAAGTCCGATTTTTGAAACGAATGAGTAATGACAAACCCCTCACCTTTCTCTGTTCATCATTATCTAATATTGCTGATTATGCCCGTGTGGATGATGATGCTTATCGGTTGATGAAACGGCTTATTCCAGGAACTTATACCTTTCTCCTTCCAGCGACAAAATTAGTTCCGAAACTGGTGATGAATCCAAAACGGAAAACCAGTGGGATTCGCGTTCCCGATCATATCGTTTGCCAATCGCTTTTACAAACTCTCGGAAACCCGATTATTTCCACGTCTGCTTATCTCCCCGATGATACGGGAGAGTTACCCACCCTTGGCTATGAAAAAGCCCGTTTATTCGATACCATGGACAAACTGGTCGATCTTATTCTCGATGATGGATCAGAGGTGAGAACAGATGTCTCGACCATTATTGATCTCACTGGGGATGAACCAGAAATTATTCGGGAAGGCTTAGGAATCGAGGAAGCAGAAACTTGGTTGTTTGACACTCTCGGCGTTAAATCAAGATTATAGCGGGAGATTCTCAGAATCAAATCTCTGAGCGCCGTGTCAAGCGACTACTCATAGGTCGGGTTATTCACCGCTTTTCAGGGGGCGCACTGAACTAGGCTCTTTAGAGCATGGAATTTGATTTGAGGGAAGACTTGCCAAGGAGAATTGGTTGTGTTAACCTAGGTAGAGCAAATGAAAAAAGCCGTGCGGGCGTAGTTTAGTGGTAAAACCTCAGCCTTCCAAGCTGATGATGCGGGTTCGATTCCCGCCGCCCGCTTTTTTAAGGTATGGAAACTTAGAATCTCTAAGCCCTCTGGTTCTCTCCATGCCATCCCATTATCAGAAGCGAATGGATCGCCGTTGATATTATCATGAAAAATGATGTACTGATCGATGGTGCTTTTTATGATTCGTTACTTATTTTTCGGTCTTAGTCTTGCTTTAATATCTAGTATCGGCGTTTCTTCTGTATCTGCTCAAACCACGGAAGAGAACCCTTATCCCTCCAGTGAAAGAGATACTTTTTCTAGTGATTTGGGAGAAGGGATTAGTCCTCTTGATTTAATCCATCGCTCTAACTTAAGCCGAAGTCGCTCTCTTGAAGAATATCGCATTGAGCAACAACAAAACTTAAATGATGCTGCATCTCAGTTTCGCCAACAGCAGCAGCAACTCCTAGAACAAGAATCACAAAATACAACTGAGGACACAGAAACCACGGAAGAATTGTTCTAATGGCGACGCATATCTAGCCACGGTAAACGAACGGGGAAATCGTGAACAATCTTCATTTCTGGCAGATCGTCACTGGCTTGTTCCATCTGCATCCCATACCAATGCGCCCCAGGAAATGCAGTTAACCCGTGAGCAAATACACTACACAATACTGTAGTTACCATAGTCGAAAAAATCAACTCGCGTTCAACAATTGCTTGTTGTTCGAGGAGGAGTAAGCCATATAAAACAGAAGCAACCCCTCTCGGTCCAAACCAACCGAGAAAGAGGGTTGTTGTCCATTGCAATCTTAAACCAATGACACTAACTGCAACTCCTAGTAAACGGATGATCGTGAGACTGGTTACAGCATAGATTATGATTTGCCAGTTTAAGTCATCCACAGTGGGGAAGACCATAGTTGCGCCAAACAGTAAGAAAATAATCAGGATCAATAATTGTCCTTCTGCTTCCCCAAAGTCATAGAGACATTGACAAATTGGGGTTGCTGTATTACCTACGGTTAACCCTGCACAAAATGCAGCAATCAGACCATTTCCTCCCACAAGTTCAGCACTGGCGTAGGCTAATACTGAGATACCAATGACTGAAAGATTCTCAAAAGCATGGTTAATCAGTTTGCGATCAACACTTTCTGTCACTAGCCAACCGCCAATATAACCAATTGCAACGCCAATAAACGGCCCTAACAGAAGCTGTTCGGTTGTAAACAAGACCCAAAAGCCTAAACCTTCTCCTTTTTCATCCATTCCCGCCAGAGAGAAGAAAATAAAAAGAATCGGTAAACAAATCCCATCATTTAAGCCACTTTCAACATTAATTGCTTGGCGAATACAAACGGGAACTTGACGACTATTCACCACGGCTTGACCCAAAGCTGCATCTGTCGGCGCAAGAATAGTGGCTAAAATTGCTGCTTCCCAAAGAGTGAATTGCTCTGGAAAAATGAGATAACCTAACAGTGTTCCTAAAGCAATAATAACGGGAAGAGCAATCCCCAAAAGCCTTAAAGGAAGTGTAAATTCTCGCTCTAAACGTTGTAGGTTGATCCGAGAAGCATCGGTGAATAAGACTAAAATCAGTGTTAGTTCGGCAATCAGGCGAATTCCTTCACTATCAGGATTAAGATTAATCATTCCTAAACCTTGGGTACTGAGAAGCAAACCAAAGGTGACGAAGACCATGGGCGGGGTGATGACTGTTTTTTCCAGATAGCCCGAAATCAGCCCAAACCCAAGAATAAAAAAGGCAATAATCGCAAAGGTTTCAATGGTCATCTGATCACTTTTTCTAACCGTGATGCTGACAATATAACTCAGTAGCCGTTAAGGTTGATCTTTAAGGTGCAGAATGCCACTTATAGTTACCAATTTTGTAGACAAATATCTACTCAGGCTTTGTAAGGCTGGAACCTTACTGGGCTAACTACAAGCCTCTCTATTGGTTTTCCATCAAAGATAGAGTCACCAACTACTTTTCTTAGGATGTTGAGACAGCCATTTAGATCTGCATTGATTTTTTGACCAGAAGAAGAGTTAAACAGACCTCTTTTAACTCTACGTCCCTTGTAATTAGTGTGCTTTTTAATTGGTTCTAGGTCTGGGAAACTACACCTTGAAGTGTAACTTTCTTCGGTCAAAGTTACTTTAATCCCCACTAACTCTGCTTTATATGTTAATTGATCTATAAAACGAGCATGAGGAATTTGAGTGAAGTTTTGATTATTACGCTTTCCTATTTCTATATTTTGTTTCCAGTTTTCATTCTTTCCAATCACTAGATGACCAACACCGCGCTCTAAAAGTTGATTAATAATTAATCTACTAGCTGTGTGGAGGTAATAATCCACTTTATTGTTGCGTTTTAGTGTTAATCCTTCTAGTTTTTTAGAAGTAAACTGATTAGAGGGTAGCTGAGATTGTAGTTTTGCTTTCTTTTTGTTGTAAAACTGATTGCAAGATTTTAAGGCTTTCCCATCAACAATAAAAGGCTTAAAATCAGGATCACTGCTTCCAACCGTTGCTAAATTATTCAAACCTATATCAACCCCAGCTACTTTTTCTTGAGGTAGTAGTTGTGCTTCTTGAACCGTATAAATAGCCTCTAAAACATAACAATTGTTCTTAGGAATAATCCTTACTTCTTCTATTTGTTTTAGGTTGGTTGGTACTTTTAGGGACAGCCCAGAGGGGCTAATGAAACCTTGGCGTAACCACTTTTTAGAAAAAGCCTGACTATTATAGGTTAGAACATTCCTACCTTTAGTTTTATCCTTATAGCTAGGAAGTTTAGGTCTGGAGAAAAAATTATCGGAGTTTTTCTCATATGCTTTAATTGCCTCAAAGTAAGACTTAAAACATCTAACCACCTGTTTAATTACTAACTGAGCGACTTTAGTTGGTAAGGCTTGATAGTCCTTTCCAGTCTTTAATAAGTGATAAAGCTGGTTAAAGCTAGGAATTGGTGTTCCATTAAAGAAAGCCTGACGGCAGATATAAACAGCAGAATTGAATAAGTTCTTAGAAGCAAACGCTGTCCGATCAATCTCAGCAAATTGCCTATGAGTTTTCTTGATTAGATGCTTTTGAACTTGTCTCATTTTCTTCTAAGCAATTAATGAGGCACTCAGTTTTTCTTTTTCGTCGTCGTCATCCATAAATGCGGGCACAGAAGGAAGTAATAATGCTAATAAAATCTTGCATTATATCTTCTGTTTCTTCTCCAGACAGGTTTACTACTTCTATGGATTTTCCTTGCTTGTTAAGCAGAGTTTCTAAGTAATTAAATCCTACTCTCGTCAACCTATCTTTATGTTCAACAACAATTAAGTGGTAATCATCTTGGCGATCGTAATTTAGATAATTTCCTGCGTTTGTCGTTGACTCCGCTTCCAACCTCCTTAATCACTTTGGTAATTTGGTAACCTTTAGCGGAGCAATAACGAATAAGCCTTTCTGCTTGAGACTCTAAGTTATCCTTATTTTCAGCACTAGAAACTCGCGCATAAATAACAACACCTTTGACAGAAGAACTGGGAGTTTCTAAGATTATCGTTCCCGTTGGTAACTGATATCCATTTAATTCCCCTCTTTTCCACATCCGATGTGCAGTTCGATAGCTTATTCCTTTTTGTTTGGCATAGGTGGAAAGTTTCATATGTTCGTTATAGACTATAGATGTCTATATTTTCAACGAAACTTTGCAATACCACTTTGAACAAAGAAGGACTACTTTGTAGGGTGGGCATTGCCCACCCTACTACTATCTGGAATTCCAGTCTTAGATCAGTGGTGCAATCCCATTCGGATGAATAACGAGGAAGCCCCCGCTATAAGGAAGTTTAGCGGGGGAGGATGTCACTTCTCGATTGTCCAATAGGGAAAATTCTGACTGGGATTAATGGTGACTCCTTGAATGTTATTCTGGGCAAAGGCGTAATCAATGGTTTGCCAAAGAGGAACATAAGGGACATCTTCGGCTAAAAGGGTTTGGATTTCGGCGAAGATTTCTTTCCGTTCTTCTGGATCGCGCGATCGCCGCTGTTGATCAATTAGTTCATTCATCTGCTCATTGTAATAAAATGAGCCTTGGGTGTTTGCGCCTCCCTGCTGACACCCGTTGTCTTGACTGCCTTCGGTGCAAGATAAGAAGGGATGAATATAGTTATCTGCATCTAAAAAATCGGGATACCAGTCAATTAAAGCTGCAGGGTAAATCCCTTTGCTGATATTACTAAAAAAGGAGGCTGATTCAACGGTTCGCGGTTGAATGTTAAGAACTCCATCTAATTCTTGTTGCGCGATCGCGCTGAGGGTACTTGCCACTAAAGACCGAATCGTTGACCCCGAGGGATGCCAAATTTCTAGGGTCACAGGATTAGTTTCAGAGTAACCTAAATCTTGCAGTTTCTGTTTCGCTGCTGCAAAATCGGCACTTCCATATTCAGTTTGAAAACTCGGTTCATAAGCTGCAAAAGAGGTGGGAATTAGACTGTAAATGGGTTCAGATTGTCCTTGTAACACCCGTTCATTGAGCAAAGTTCGATCCATCATCTGCGCGATCGCGCGTCGCACTTCCACATTTTCGACGGCTTCGGCTTGAGTATTCAACATTAAATAGTTGACGGCGGTTCCTGAAGAGGCTATTGCTTGCCATTGTCCCTCACTCGCTGCTTCTCTCAAACTCTTAATCTGATTGGGATCAAAAGATTGATACGCCACATCAACGCCACCTGTGCGAAACGCATTAAACAAGTTGGCGGGGTTACTGGCATAAATCTGCATATCCACGCCTTCATTTGCGGGTTGGTTTCCCCAATAGTCGGCATAGGGATCAAGGCGGACTGTATCGCTGGTAAACTCAGTGAGTTGATAGCGTCCTGTTCCCACAAAAGTATTCGGTAAAAATTCTCCTGCGCCAATTTGATACGCTTCTGGAGAAACCGCACAAGCCCCTGGAAAAGCTAATAATGACGGAAAAGCAGCAAAAGGTTGTTTTAGGCTAATGGTGAGTTCATACTCCGCCGTTGCTTCAACAGTTTCAATGAGATCTGCCAATAAAAAAGATGGTTTCCCGCCATTTTCAATAAATCGTTGGAGGGAAAACTGCATCGCCTCTGCATTAAAAACAGTCCCATCATGAAATGTCACCCCTTCGCGCAAGGGAATGGTATAAGTTAGCCCATCTTCACTGATTTCAGGCAGTTCAGTTGCCAATTGCGGTTCTAAATCGGTTGTTCCCAATTGATAAGTATAAAGGCGATCGCTGAGATTATAAATTAGTCCTAACCCTGCAAGTTCATAGCTGTCAGCAGGATCGAGGGTGCGTGGTTTCAGGGTCGTGCCAATTCTAACGCGATCGGCATTGCTAGAAGACGCATCAGGGGTTGAGGTCTGTTGTTGGTTATTGCAACCGATAATGAGGACCACACACAAACCAAACAAACTGACAAACTGAAGCAGTTGTTTCCACTGTCGAGACCATTGAAATACAGCGCGATCGTTCATAACTTTTTTCCCTTGTCGGTAGGGTGTATTAACCTGACACCCTACAATTTAATGAATTAAGGTTGTTGAAATTGTTGCGTATAGACTTCATCTTCTTTTTCTGACTCAATTTTTAAGTCAGAGCGCGGATAAGCTACACACAGCAAAGCATAGCCTTTTTCTTGTAACTCTGGGGATACCCCCATGCCATCGGTTTGATCCACTTCTCCTTCTAAAATGAGTCCAGCGCAAGTTGTACATACTCCAGCCGTACAAGAACTGGGGAGATCAATCCCTTCTTGATGGGCGGTTTCGAGTATGGTTTTGTCTTCGGGAACGGTAATGGTATGAGTCTGACCTCGGTGACGAATTTCGACAGTGTAGGTATTTGCCATAGATATGTATTTAACGCCCAGTAGCCACTGCTTTTACAAGTTTGTGCGTGTTTGATTTTAGCAAACTTAAGAAGGTTTTTGTGATGTCAAGGTGGTTGTTGAGGTTGATCGCAAAGAAATTGATTGGTTTACTTTGCGCGATCGCGCACTGCTATTTTTGATGTCAAGGTTTCAAGATGAGTCGTACTGGTGCGAAATAATTTGCAACTGTTGAGTCTCTTGTTTAATCCCCTGTTTATGGTAACTTTAGAAGTTCTGGATGATTGATAGACAAAAGGAGACGCATCATGGCTGGTAGCGAATTAAAAGCAGATTTTTGGATTACCGAATATATTACCCCTTGGGATATTTACGTTCATGGCATTACAGAAACCTTGGCGTACCAAAAAACAGCGTTTCAAGAAATGTATATTGTGAAATCAGGGGCGTATGGTAAGGGGTTAGTCCTCGATGGTAAATGGCAATCTTCTACGGTGGATGAATATCTGTATCATGAGGCGTTAGTGCATCCCGCGATGATCGCGCAGGGAAATCCCAAAAAAGTCCTTGTTTTAGGCGGAGGAGAGGGAGCAACCATTCGTGAAGTCTTACGTTGGAAAACTGTAGAAAAAGTGAAAATGGTGGATATTGATGGGGAAGTGGTTGCTGCTTGTAAACAACATTTACCCGAGATGCACGCTGGCGCATTTGATGATCCCCGCACTGAGTTAGTCATTGGGGATGCGTTGGCTGTTTTAGACAATAGTGAGGAAGAATGGGATGTGGTGATTAGTGATCTCTCTGATCCCATTGAAGAAGGTCCTTCGTTTAAACTGTTTACCAAAGAATTTTTTGAGAAGATCAATCGGATTTTAGCCCCCAATGGCAAGTTTGTCTTACAAGCTGGACCCGTTGCTGATCCCTATATTGCTACTCATGCGCGGTTAGTGAATACCCTCAAAACTGTTTTTGAGCATAATGCGTCTTATACGACGTTTGTTCCCACCTATGGTGAACCTTGGAGTTTCACCTTATCTTCTCATACTCCCCTTGAGACCCGACCTGAACCAGAAGCGATTGACCAATTGTTAGAAGATCAAACTACTGGTGACTTAGGTTTAATTGATGGGATTACGGTTTTAGGCTTATTCCAAACCCCAGCCTACATTCGTCGCGCGATCGCGCAATATCAAGAAATTTTTACCCTTTCCGAACCGCCTAAATTCTTCGGAAAAGGGGTTAGCAGTGACCAGTGACTAGTGACTAGTGACTAATTAAAAATGATTTTTTCCAGTTCAACCAAGACGCGATCAACATCATCATTGACAAGGGAATAATCAAATTCCTCTGCTGCTTCCAGTTCGGTTTTAGCATAATCCAAGCGTTGCGCGATCGCGCTTGGACTATCTTTTCCTCGCTTTTTCAACCGTTCTTCTAGTACGTCTAGAGAAGGGGGTAAAATAAAAATACGAGTTGCCTCAGGGAAACTTTCGTGAACTTTCCTCGCTCCTAGGACTTCAATTTCTAATAACACTTGTTTCCCTTGTTCCAGTTCTTCTTCTACAGCTTGACGGAGTGTTCCATATAAGTTTCCTGTATATTCAGCCCACTCCAAAAACTCCCCCTTTTCAATCATCGTCTCGAACTCGTCACGGGAGAGAAAAAAATAATCTTCTCCATTCACTTCTCCCTTACGAGGAGGGCGTGTCGTCGCCGAAGTTGATACCGTGAGTTCTGGATGATGGGCTAGGAGTAATTTGACTAACGTTCCCTTTCCGACACCGCTAGGTCCAGTGATAACAATGAGTTGACCGCTTTCCATGAAATTTTGAGTTAATTACTTGCTGCTTGGTTATCTTTACTCAAAACAAAGCGATGTGCAACCGTTTCGGGTTGAATAGCCGATAAAATAACATGACTGGAGTCCGTAATAATAACCGCGCGGGTGCGCCGACCATAGGTGGCATCAACTAACTGACCTCTATCACGGGCATCGGTGACAATTCGTTTAATGGGGGCTGATTCTGGGCTAACAATTGCTACCACCCGATTCGCACAAACAATATTTCCAAATCCAATATTAATAAGCTGCATATCCATAGTACCAACAGCAATTCCTTGCTCAGTTCATGAGCCACTGCTCCTTAATTCCTATGTTATCCACAAAAAAAACTCTCTACCATTAAAACAGATACATATCTCGGAATTTGTGTCATTTTTCCTATCAATGCTTTATGAATAAACCTTCCTTGACTCATTTCTTGCTTCCCCTTAGCTTTCAACTTGCGCTGATTTGTGCTATCCCTGCGCAAGCCGTTTATACCCATCTCACTGGTCAAACCGTTATTTTACAGACCGTTCCTGTTGATCCTTACGATTTACTGAGAGGATATTCTCAAACCCTACGCTATGAAATCTCTCCTTTAGCAAGGGTTCAAGACCTTCCTGGTTGGGAAACTGTTGTTCGCCAAACCCATCGCCTCGATGAAACCCTACCGCCCGATGGAACGACAGTCTATGTGATTTTACAAGCACCAGAAACAGACAATCAGACCTCTCCTCCCCCCCCATGGCGCGCGATCGCGATTCGTCATCAACCCCCTGTTGACCTACCTGACAATCAAGTCGCAATTCAAGGGGAGTTAAATGATAATTGGGTCAATTACGGCTTGGAACAGTACTATTTTCCAGAAGCCCAGCGAGACAAAATTAACAATCGGATTAACCAATTCCAGAATAATCCCGAACGTCCCTTTGTCGTAGAAGTGAAAGTTGATGAAGGGGGAAATGCAGTTCCGATTAGTTTGTGGTTAGGGGAGGAAAAATACCGCTTTTGATGAGTGTTTCATCAATTAACTATCAATTAAAATAGCATTTGCTCACTATCAACTATCGAGTAACACAAGGAATGCAAAGTACATTAACCCCCCATTTTTGGGAAAATCGCTATCAAGAAGGAACGGATCGCTGGGATTTAGGTCAAGCAGCACCGCCGTTTCTGCACTTTCTGCAATCAGAAACTGCACCACCTGCGGGAAAAACTCTTGTTTTAGGCTGTGGTCGGGGGTATGATGCGCTGTTGTTTGCAGAAGCTGGGCATGATGTTATTGGGGTTGATTTTGCCCCTTCCGCGATCGCGCAAGCAAGGGAACTGGCGAAACAGGCTGAACTTCCCGTTGAATTTTTGCAAAAAGATATTTTCCATCTTCCAGAAGACTATCAAAATCATTTTGATTACGTCATCGAACACACCTGTTTTTGCGCCCTCCCTCTGGAAAAACGAACCGCTTATATTAATCTGGTGCATTCTTTACTCAAACCCACAGGGGAATTAATCGCGATTTTCTTTACCCATCAACGGTCTGGAGGCCCCCCACACGGTATTCAACCCCCAGAAATTAAAGACTTATTTGGGTCTAAATTTGAAATCATGCAGTTGAATCCAGTCAAACAGTCTGTTCCCTCTCGACAGGGAGAAGAACATTTCGGCAGATTACGCCCGATCATTTAACCCACGCGATCGCCGCTTTCCACATCAAACCAATGGAGGGAATGTTCTGGAAGGGCAAGTTCGACTTCCTCACGTTCCCAATTTTGATCCACGGGAATCAGACTCCGCAATTGTTTGTCTCTAACCCCTTCCACTTCTACGGTTAACAGTTGTTCTTTTCCTAAATCTTCCACTAAAATCACTTGTCCTTTCACCGTTTGCTGATCCCCCTCTCTAGCGAGACGAACATCCTCAGGACGAATGCCAAGCATAATTTGTGAAGGAATCTCAGATAACCCCGGAAGATTAATCCCAAAGTTTCCCAACATGGCTTGTTGTCCTTTACAGTTGAGAGTAATCAGATTCATTTGCGGACTGCCCATAAACCCAGCGACAAAGCTATTTGCCGGATAATTATAAATCTGATACGGGGTGTCTAACTGTTGCAGTACACCATCATAAAGCAAGGCGATGCGAGTAGAAAGGGTCATTGCTTCAGTTTGGTCGTGGGTTACGTAAACCACAGGCTTATTCTGAGACTTAAAAATCTGTTTTAATTCCGCACGAACTTGTTCCCGCAATAACGCATCTAAGTTACTTAACGGTTCATCCAATAAAAAGACTTCTGGATCTCTGACTAACGCCCTCGCCACAGCAACCCGTTGGCGTTGTCCTCCTGAGAGTTGTCCAGGTTTACGGTCTAACAAAGACTGTTCTAAATCTAATTTTTGCACCACCTGATCAATGCGCTGTTGAATTTCTCCGCTAGGAGTTTTCCGAATTTTCAGGGGAGAAGCAATATTTTCCGCAATGGTCATGTGAGGATAGAGGGCATAACTTTGAAATACCATCGCCACATTCCGTTCACCCGGAGGGACAGTATTCATATTATTGCCATTAATCAGAATTTGCCCTTGAGTGGGTTCTTCTAAACCAGCAATTAAGCGTAGGGTTGTCGATTTTCCACAGCCAGAGGGACCAACAAAAGTAAGAAATTCCCCATCCTCTACATCAACGGATAAGTCTTTAATGGGAACTGTTTTTGAGTTGTATTCTTTACGAAGATTTTTCAGTTGTAGTTGTGCCATTATGATTGATTCCTTTGTTAATTATTGCTTATGATTGCCTTAAATAATTACCCTTTAACTGCACCCGCCGTAAGTCCTTGTACAATGCGACGTTGGAAGAATAAGACTAAGAGAACAAGGGGAAGGGTTCCTGCTACCGTTGCTGCTGCAATGGGACCATAGGGAATTTCAAAAATCGATGAACCGCCAATTTGTGCTGTGGCAACAGGGATGGTTTTCATACTTTCTTCTGTCACAAAGGTTAAGGCGAAAATAAACTCATTCCAAGCGAAAATAAAGGCAAGAATTCCAGTTGTCACTAATGCAGGAACGGTCATCGGTAAGACAATTCTCACTAACATTTGCACCGTGTTATAACCATCGACTTTGGCGGAATCTTCTAAGTCTTTGGGTAACTGTTGAAAGAAGGTTCTTAACACCAAAATGGTCAAGGGTAAGTTCTTACCTGCATAAGGAATAATTAAAGCGAGATAGTTATTGCCTAAATTGAGTGTTTTTACGACTTCAAAGAGACCTAAAAAGAGTAAGACATAGGGAAATAGCGTAACAATTAAAACAATGGCAACGAGAAATTTTTCCCCAGGAATCTTTAATCTGGCTAGGGCATAAGCAGCAGGTGCGCCCGTCGCTAACGCGATTAAAGTGGCGGTTGCTGCAACAAATAAACTATTGAAAATATAGAGTAAAAAGGGACGACGATTAAATAGATTAAGGTAATGGTCTAAGGTTAACTGATCGAAACTGGGGAGATAAACATTGGGTACGGTCGCGATCGCGTCATTAATTTTAAAGGACGTTAAAACTTGCCATAACGCGGGGGCGAGACAAAAGACAGCGACAAAGAGAATGCCGATCAAAAGGGCAATTTTTCGCTTGGGAAGTTTAGGCTTGGGTGGAGTGTTCGTGGTGATTGTTGCTTCTTGTTTTTGCGCGATCGTCATAGTTTATTCTTCTCCAGTTACATTCACATCAGTTTTCGCCAGAATCATTCCAGCAATGGCAACGGCAACGATTAAAATTAAAAAGGTAATCACAATTAAGGCTGCACCATAGCCAAAGTCTAAATAACGCATTACGGTGTCATAAATATACAAAGAAACGGTTTCTGTTGACCCAGCAGGACCCCCACCAGTCATGACTGTAACTAACTCGAAAATGCCAAAGGCTTGGGCAAACCGAAACAGTAATGCAATAATCATTTGTGGGGTAATTAAGGGTAAGGTAATAGTAAAAAAGCTCTGTACTGGATTTGCCCCATCTAGGGAGTGGGCTTCGTATAAATCTTGGGGAATTGCTTGTAATCCGGCTAAGAGAATTACCGCAATAAAAGGGGTTGTTTTCCAAACATCGGCAAGAATTAAAGCAAACATGGCGCGTGAGGGATCGCCTAACCAAGTAATCCCAGAATCAATAATTCCTAAGCCTCTGAGAATGTCATTAACAACCCCATATTGGTCATTAAAAATCCATTCCCAAGCTAAGCCCATCACCGCAGTGGGTAACGCCCAAGGTAAAATCCCAATGGTTCTTAAAATACCGCGACCGCGAAATTTTTGGTCTAAAACGAGGGCAACGCCAATTCCTAAGAGTAACTCTAGAAGTAGAGAGAAAAAGGTAAAAATGGTTGTATTGCCGATACTATTCCAAAAACGACCATCTCCGAACATTCGGGCATAGTTTTCTAAACCAGTAAAAATGGGTTCGAGTTGAGTGCCTAAGTTTTCGGTGAATAAACTCAACCAAAACGCCCGACCAATGGGATAGGCAAAGACTAAAATTAGGATAATTAGTGCAGGTAAGGAAAGTAACCAACCGGTCAGTTGATCTCGCTGACGGATAGAGTTGATTTTCATAGCTTAATTATTTAGAACGCTTCAAGAGGAGACGGGTTTCCCTGGCTGCTGCATTCATCGCTTCTTCTGCGGACATGGTTTTGGAAATGGCAGCACTGAGATACCGTTGTAGAATATCTGAGGCTTGAGAATATTGCGCGATCGGTGGACGTAAAACCGCATTTTCAATGACATTCAGCAGTTCAGGTAAATAACTATATTTTTCCACTAACTCTGGATCATTAAAGAGTTCGCGCCGACTGGGAACATAACCAGTTTGCAGGCTATATTTTTTCTGAGTTTCGGCACGACTAAAGTATTCCACCACTTGCCATGCTGCGTCAGGATGGTCGGTTGTTTCAGCAATCCCCATTCCCCATCCCCCTTGACAAGCACCACTTCTACCATTAGGCGCGTGTGGCATGGGTTTAATGGCAAAGTTGCCAGCAATGTCTGATTCTGAGGCTAACCCATAAACATAGGGCCAATTTCTGAGGAAAGCGGTTTCGCCGTTTTGGAATAACCGTCGGGTGGGTTCTTCGCTATAAGTCGTCACACCCGGGGGGGAAACGCCTTCGTCAATGGTGTCCCGCAAGAATTTAACCGCTTCAATAGCATTCGGCTGATCTAACCCCACTTCTAAGGTGTCTGGATCAACCCAAAAGGCATCAAACCCAGCGAGGATTTCCACAAACATCGCCGAGAGTCCTTCATACTGCTTCCCTTGCCAAGCGTAACCCCACGGGGTATAGTCTTGGTCTTGCAAGCCTTGGGAAATTTGCATTAATTCTGTGAAGGTTTCTGGCGGTTCATAGCCTGCTTCTTGTAGCCAGTCGGTGCGATAGTACAGCATTCCTGCATCTGACCGAAATGGCATCCGATACAGTCCATCTTCATATCGTCCACCATTGACATCGCCGTCTAAAAATTGATCGAGTTCTTCTTGAGACACGCGATCGGATAAGTCTTTTAACCATCCTGCTGCTGCAAATTTTGGTGTCCAGACAATATCCATATACACTAAATCATAGGGAGAATCTCCTAATAAAAATGCTGAGGTATAGAGGTCTTCAACCTGATTGGTATCGTTCGGCGCTTCTACAATTTCTAGGCGCACATCAGGATTTTCTTCATTGAAGTCTTGCACAATGGGTTCGAGTTGCGCTGCTTCCAAAGCCTGAATCAGAACTTTTACGGTTGTCGGTTGCTGACTTTGGACAGCAGTGACTAATAACGGAATCGAGACAACTGTTATTAAGAAAACTATCAAAAGTTGGAATATTTTCCGATTTTTGACCCATCGAAAGTATGATTTTAAGTGATTTTTAATTAGAGACATAATCGATTAGTCAAAAAATATCTGTTTGGTAACAAATGCTTATACCAATTTAAAAAGTAGATGTTACCTTTCCTAGGGTGGGCATTGCCAACCCTACCATCAATGAATAAAATTGGCTCTCCACGATCTTAGAGTAAACGTTAAGCAAAAATCACATTAATTTTAAGAAAAATAACAATTACGATTTGATGAAATTAAAATCTCTCTTCAGCGAGGCGACAAACGAGGAAATCTTGGGATTGCTATATACGTATTTCAGATTAGAATGTTCCTCGCCAGTGCGAGAATTGCTAGATTGATAAATCTTATACTATTTTGATTGGACAATAATTTTCCCGCGATACATTTTCATCCCGCAAGTAAACTCATATTCACCTGTTTCTTGAGGCGTAAATTCAACACTCGTAATTTGATTTAAAGCTAAACTGACGGAACGATTAAAATCAGGGATTAAAACTTGTTCCAAACAGCTACTAGGATCACGGCGCAGAAAGTTGATGCGGACAGGTTTTCCCACATTTACAATAAGTTCTGCGGGATCGTAACCCCCATCAACGGTAATAGTTACCTCTTGTATATTCTTTTTCTCTTCTGCTTTTTTGGCTGTTTTTTCACTGAGGAGAAACCACCATAACTCTAAGCCAATCAACCCCAAGCCACCCGCAGAAACTAACAGTTTAACGGCTAAAGGTTGTTCAATTTTTTGGAAGGCGCGATCGCGCTCGGTTTCTGTTGCGCCAACAGGAAGCATCGTCATCAGTCCTAATATGAGTCCACTTAAACTGGATAATAAGATGTGTTTTTTTCTAACTTGAGACATAATTGCTTTTGTTTTTTTGCAGACACTTTATTCTAAGTTATCTTGATTGCATTCCCAATTTTGCAACCTGTCTTCCAAAAAGAACGTCATCTTCAGTAGCAGTTAGTTGATTGATCTCATGAACTCGATTCTAAAAATCTCTCTTCCCCTAATAGCAACCACCTTAGGTGTTATTACAACTTCCAAACCCGCCCTCAGTCAAATCACCCCACAACCTTGGGGAACGATTGGTGTAGAAGACAGTGAGGTCAGTTATGGGATTGGGGTACGTTGGTTTGATTTTGGCGTAGAACTTGGGGGTCGCGAAGATGGCGCATTTGGTGTTGATGTCATCAAGTTTATTAGTTTTCCCGTTGTTTCTCCTTACATCGGTCTTGGCTTATATGACGATGCGGAAGATGATGTGGCGATTTCTGGGGGGTTACAAGTCCATCCGCCAGGGAATGTTTTTTTCGGGGCTGGATATCATTCTATACGGGGTGTTAATGGACAGTTAGGAGTGAAGTTCTAAATTAAAATAGTCAACCTCCTAATCGGGCGATTGTGAAAAACACCGCCTACAGTAAAACAGTCAGAGAGCCATCGGTTTGAAACCGATGGACGGGGCTTACAAGCGTCGTCACCCTCGTTCCGACGACAGCCCCTCATGAATGGCGAATGAGGACTTTAGTCCTCTGTATCATTTTCCTCTTTGATTGTCAATATACATCTTAATTGTTTCTGAACTGACATTTCCTGCTGTACTTACAAAATAACTGGGACTCCATAAAGTGGGAAGTTTTTTCAATTCGGGAAACTCCCTCCTCAAATTCAGTAGGAATTCAATTTACCGAAACCGAGGAAAGTTACACCTCCCGTAGCTCGTACTTGGATAATGATTACTTACCAGTGTTCGGCGGTGAAAAACCTGCCAACTGGAAAGCATCAGGAAAGAGAGTGAAAAGAGGTTTGTATCAAGCTCGTAACGGTAAGTTAATTAATGCTGACTGTAATGGCGCAGCGAACATCTTAAGAAAGGTAAGTACACAGTTAGGCTTAGGTCTAACCGAGGTATGTCGGGAATGTTTGAGTGTTCCCAAGCGTTATGATATTTTCAGTTCGATGAAGAAATCATATCGCAGACGCTTCGATTGCGAGATTTAATCTCGCTTCGTAGCAACGTCTAGAATCCATGTTTTTCAAAACATGGAGAACTCAAACATTAGATTTAAGATAACTTTTAGACTAAGGAACGCGATCTTGGAATTGTAGGGGAAGTAAGTCTAAGACTTGGCGGTATTTAGCCAGTAGCTCTTTTTGGTTACGCGCTCCAATATGGAGATGAGCCAGATCATAGCTGTAGCTGTCTTGTTCGATTAAATCGGATAGCATCATCCCTTCTCGGACAATCATGTCAATTTTGATTCCCGAAATCTTGTGCTCAATCTCCTTAATCTCTTCCTCAGTCGGGACTTTGGTGACATAAGCATTTTCAAACCGACGGAAATGAAACTTAGCTGCACAACCATATTCACCTTGACGATGAGGAAAATTAGGTTGTTTCCCCAGTGCTAAGTCTAAAGCAATTTTATGATTGGAAGTCCCGTCAACCATCTGAAACATTACACTATGAGACTGAGAGATACGGGGATTCACTTCCAATATCATTAAGTGTTTGTTGCGGGGATTGTAAAAGTATTCGATATTGAAAGTGCCATTATTATAACCAATATGCTTCATCAGACGCTGCGAGGACTCCATCATTTGCTGTTTGACTCGTTGAGGAAGGCGTGAAGGGTATTGATAACGGAAAAATGAGGAACGGCGAGGATAATTAATGGAATCAATAATCCCATGAGTGTGGACTTCTCCTTGATAGACGTATCCTTCTATGGTGCATTGGTGTCCACTCATTAATTCTTCAATGATGCAGTGATAGCCGTCGATCGCTGCAACTTCTGGCGGTAACTGGACATGAGTCAATAGTTGATTGAAAGGACGAGCAATATAAACGATTTCCTGTCGGATTTGAGAAATTGCTTCAGTAAATGCCTGGGAATTACTGATTTTAAACGCCAACAGCGAGTCAGTGCCTTTAATCGGTTTCAGCCAAAACGGATACTCCAGTTCAATGTTAGCGAGAGGATTCTCCGCAAAGGGATCAATGGCACTGAAAGCAGGGGTATGATTGGGAACTACCGCTTTCTGTTCCAAACGACTCCAAAATTTATGATCACATTTCATCTCTGATTCTACGGAAGGGGCGGGTAACCCATGATGAGCGCAAAGCAGAGGAACCATGGAAGTCACGGGAAAATCCCAGTAACCAATAATGGCATCAATGGAACATGGAAAACGCTTTAACTCTTCCTCGGCACGCTCCAATAGCTGATCAAAGGGAGGATAGTGACCACCCCCTTTCACTTCATCAAAGGTCAGTAAATGATGAAAGTTAAACCCCTCCACACTAGGGAGAGCTTGCAACTGCTGGTAATTAAAGGCATCCGCACCAACAACGAAGACATTCTTAGACATCGTTGATTTCTTTTACGTAATAGGGCTCATTCCCTGTCTTCTATAAGCTAGTTTACAATTAACACTTACGTAAAATTTATTTTGTTCATGAATATTCACGGTTCAAGGATCGACCCTAAAAAATCAGGGGTTTGAATCATGTTAAAGTAAAGCAACAACACAATCACCACTGTATATACCGTTGATCCGACTAAACCTAACACAAGATCTCGCTTCAGGTTGGATTGTCGATCTTCAAAAAATAAATCAAAGGTTCCCCACTGCATCATTAAAATGCCTAGGATATTCGATAACCAGTAACCAACCACAGTTAAGAGAAGAAAGGCATCAGTGAACATCCAGTTAAAACAATAAGCAAAACCATAAGCAATGGGCAAGTTAAAAAATAGGTCATTCCACCAAGAGAGGGGCGATAACAAATAACCGAAGCCAACGAGAAATGTTCCTTTCGACTTTTTCAGCAAACTCATAATTTTTTCTTCAGACTAAATGGGAAGGTCTCAAGTCCTCGCTACCAAGGGCGCGATCGCTGCTCTTGGTCAACTCAATATTAATCTGCCAATTACACTCATCAATCTTTCTGAATTGCTTTACCACAATGGGGACAAACACTAGCATTTTCTTGTTTTCTTTTGGCTTTACGCGCTTGTAACTCTTCCGAAAAACCTGAAGCTAAAATTCCAGCAGGTAAGGCAAATAAACCAATCCCCAAAATAGCAAGAATTGCTCCTAACATCCGTCCGATCAAAGTAATCGGATAAACATCACCATAACCCACTGTTGTTAAAGTAATTGTTCCCCACCACATCGCTTCAGGAATGCTGGAAAAGGCTTCAGGTTGGGCGTTATGTTCGGCAAAATAAATTAAACTTGACGCGATCGCGAGAAGAATTGATAAGACAAATAAAGATAAAATTAACTCTTCTTGTTTCAACCGCAACACCCGTACTAAAATCTTTAAAGAATCAGTATAACGATTTAATTTTAAAACTCGAAATAAACGGAATAACCGTAACGCTCGACCCACTCGCAACTGCGGAGATAATAAGGGAAGATAAAAGGGAATAATAGCGAGTAAATCAATGATAGAAAGAGGAGTGACCATAAACCTTAATCGTCCCCAAATCGGATGGCGATAAGCCTCTTTTACCGTACAACTCCATACTCTCAGCAGATACTCAATAGTGAACACCGCAACGGAAAAGATTTCAAATGCTCGAAACCAGAAATAATATTGTTCAAATAAGGAGTCAACCGTTTCTAACGCCACCGCAACTAAATTTAAGAAAATTAATCCTAACAGAAAAATGTCAAAGCATTTACTGGCAAAATCTTGCGGTTCTGCTAAATCTAAGAATGTATAAACTCGATATTTGAGTGGTAAGCGTGCATTTCTCATAAGTGGTGGCTATGAATATAGCATTTCTTAGTCTGGTGAGAACAGTGACCAAATAACAATGAATAAGAAGATTAAGAATGTACCTCCCATTGATCAAGAACATCTTTAATTAAAACCTCTTGCAACCAAATTTGTAAAATGACGGTTAAAGGAAGGGCAAGAAATAGCCCTAAAAAACCAAAAAATGTGGCAAAAAAGACTTGGGCAAGTAAGGTAAAAGCAGGGAATAAAGACACCTGTTGTGCCATCACTAAGGGGGTGAGTAATGCTCCTTCAACTTGTTGCAGAATAATATAAAAGATTAATACCGCTAAACTTTTCCAAGGGGCATCTAACAGCGCGATCGCCATCGGAGGAATTACACTGAGAACGGGGCCAAAGTTGGGGATAAAGGTCAATAAACCTGTTAACATTGCTTGCGCCAATGCTAAGTCGATATCCAGTAATAACAGCCCAATAAAGCTCAGTACCAGCAAGAAAACAATACTAAATAGAGTTCCCACTAACCAGCCTTGCAGAGCTTTTTCACACAAGATTAAAATCTCATCAACCCGTCGCCGATAAAAAGAAGGAAATAAACGAATAAAACCATTGCGATAGGGAGTGGGGTCAGCGAGGAGCATAATCGTTAATACTAACACCAATAAAATATTAAGAAGAATCCCCACTGACGTGGAGAAAAAGGTGAAGCCTCCTCCCAGTAACCGATTATATAACGGTTGAATTTGTTGTGAGATCTGCGTGAAATTGGGCAGTAACTCTAACAGTTCTGGAGACAGTCGTTCCTCTAGCAAACTTAACCAACTATTTAACTGATTAATCCCTTTTGGTACTAACTCAATCAATTGCTGTAACTGCTCAAAAAAGGGGGGAACAATGACCCAAACAAAGGTAATTGCTGCTGAGAGTAAAACCAGTACCGCCAAGAAAACAGCATAACCGCGTCGCATTTTCAATTTTTGAAACTGCTTGACCAAAAGGTTTAAAGCATTGGCAATCACAACTGCTGTAAACACTAAGAGTAGTAGCTGTTTAATTTGCCACAGAATGTATAACGAAACCGTGAGCACAACTACTCCCATCCATTTCCCCAAAGTCATGGCAATGAGTCCTTACGATTCAAATTGTAGAAACCTTTGCCATAATAAGATTCCTAAACTAACAATTGGAGTAAAGACAATGATCAGGGCAAGCCAAGCTAAAGGCTGCACTTCAACATAGGGGGCAAGTAACTTAATGAGGACAGAAACGATGGTTGAAAACAGGAAAACTTTGAGAATAAAAGCAATTTTCATATCATGCTTACCTTGGGTTTTGATTGGCTTAGTGCGATTGAAATCAACATCATATTTTTCCAAATCAGAAAACCTAATCTTGTATCTCTCACCAACTTGATAGATACAGATTAGCCAACTTTCTTCTTAATGAAGTTAACTAATTGATTCATTTGTTTACGCAATTGATCAATTTGACCTTGCATGGTTTGCACTTGTTCTTTCAACTGAGCCACTTCTGCTTTCAGGCTAGCCACATCTTCTCCCCCTTGGCTAGATGCAGCTGCTTCTTCGGGAGCAGTTGCCTTCGCTTTACGAGTTGCCTTCCCTCTTGCTTCTTTAATCGCTTTCACCAGTTGTTCCTGTTCAAACGGTTTTTCCACAAAAGCAAAATGTTCAAAGGGTTCGGAAATTTTTTCAGTGACTTCCTCTTTTCGTCCTGACATTAAAACCAAAGGAATGGCTTGTAAATCGGGAGTATTTTGTATATCTTGATACACTTCCCAACCACTTTTTTTAGGCAACAGAAAATCTAAGATAATCAACTGCGGTCGTTCCGAGTGAATTAAGTCAAGACCTTCTTTTCCATCTCGGGCTTCAATAATTTGAACATTGCCAGAAGGCAACATATCTCTGACTCGCATTCTGATCATTCTGCTGTCATCAATGACCAGTATTTTTTGCATTTTTAATTTGCTCCTTCATTGAAAACATCATGTTAGTTCGAGAATCCCTACACCCCTGAGCAATCGTCAAAGCAGGCCCATTCTTGAACCGAGCTTGTTATCTCTAACTTACTATTGACGAAAAGGGTTGAGTGATCTGAGGGAATAATACCCCTTAGTTTAGCCTTATCTGGGACTGGTTTCACTGACTGAGTTGAAATTTGATCAGTCAGCCTCTTATGATTAAGTCCTTCTTTATATTTTTGCCCCCTCATCATTAATGGTTGACTTTAAGATAGCGACATTCTCAGGGAATATGGTGATTATATAACCGTCATCCCCTTGTTCGGTATCCTGCACTTTTTAAGCCTGCGTTTGCCTCTCATCATGGAGAATAGAGCAGATTAAAAATAAGTACGAATTATTGTAGTCAGTAAAGGAGAAATACTCTTATGTCAAAAGTAGTCGGTATTGATTTAGGAACAACTAACTCCTGTGTTGCTGTGATGGAAGGCGGAAAGCCCACGGTGATCTCCAACGCAGAAGGATTTCGGACAACCCCCTCTGTTGTCGGTTATGCCAAAAACGGCGATCGCCTCGTGGGGCAGATTGCTAAACGCCAAGGGGTAATGAACCCTCAAAACACATTTTATTCCGTGAAGCGCTTTATTGGGCGCAAATATGATGAAATTCAAGAAGAAGCGAAAGAAGTTTCTTATGAAGTCAAACGGGCTAGCGATGGGAACGTGAAGTTAGAGTGCCCTAACCAAGAGAAAGAATTTGCACCAGAAGAAATTTCCGCACAGGTCTTACGGAAACTGGTAGAAGATGCCAGTAAATATCTCGGTGAAGATATTAGCGAAGCAGTGATCACCGTTCCCGCTTACTTTAATGACTCCCAACGTCAAGCGACGAAAGATGCTGGAAAAATTGCGGGTTTGGATGTGAAGCGGATTATTAACGAGCCTACTGCTGCGTCTCTCGCTTATGGTTTGGATAAGAAAAGTAACGAAACCATCCTTGTGTTTGACTTAGGGGGCGGAACATTTGACGTTTCTATTCTCGAAGTGGGTGATGGCGTATTTGAAGTTTTAGCAACCTCTGGTGATACCCACCTTGGCGGAGACGACTTCGATAAGAAAATTGTGGATCACCTCGCTGATGAGTTTAAAAAACAAGAGGGAATTGATCTGCGCCAAGACAAGCAAGCCCTGCAACGTTTGACAGAAGCAGCAGAAAAAGCAAAAATTGAGCTTTCTAGTGTTAGTCAAGCGGATGTGAACCTGCCCTTCATTACCGCGACTCAAGAAGGTCCGAAGCACCTTGATACGAGCTTAACTCGCGCCAAGTTTGAAGAAATTTGCTCTGATCTCATTGACCGTTGCAGCGTCCCAGTTGAAAACGCGCTCAAAGATGCCAAACTTGATAAAAGTAAAATTGATGAAATTGTCATGGTTGGTGGTTCAACTCGGATTCCAGCGATTCAAGAGCTAGTAAAAACCAAGTTAGGCAAAGACCCCAACCTCAGTGTCAACCCAGATGAAGTGGTTGCGGTTGGTGCTGCGATTCAAGGCGGTGTCTTATCAGGCGAAGTCAAAGATATTCTCCTGTTAGACGTGACTCCCCTTTCCTTGGGTGTAGAAACCCTGGGTGGTGTCATGACTACCATGATCCAACGCAACACCACAATTCCCACCAAGAAAGCGGAAACCTTCTCCACCGCAGTGGATGGACAAACCAATGTGGAAATTCATGTTCTGCAAGGGGAACGGGAATTTGCTAAAGATAACAAGAGTCTCGGTACGTTCCGCTTAGATGGCATTCCCCCAGCACCACGCGGTGTGCCTCAAATCGAAGTGACTTTTGATATTGATGCCAACGGTATCCTGAATGTCACGGCGAAGGATAAAGGTAGCGGTAAAGAACAATCGATCAGTATTACGGGTGCATCTACTTTACCTGAAGACGAAGTGGAACGCATGGTCGATGAAGCGGAGAAAAACGCGGAAGAAGACAAGCAACGTCGCGAAAAAATCGAACGGAAAAACCAAGCGGATTCCTTGGTGTATCAAGCTGAGAAACAAATCAATGAACTCGGTGATAAAGTTCCCGCAGAGGAGAAAACCAAAGCAGAAGATCTCATTAGTCAACTGAAAGAAGCGGTTTCGCAAGAAGATGACGATCAAATTCAAAAACTAATGCCTGAACTGCAACAAGTTCTCTACAGTATCGGTTCTAATGTCTATCAGCAAGATGGGACGGCTGCAGCCGATGCTGCTGCTGGTGACGGTGCTGCTAGTGGTGAGACAGGTGAATCTTCTAGTGGTAAGTCTGATGGGGATGACGTGATTGATGCTGAATTCTCAGAAACTAAGTAACATTCATCCGATTCTTGGATAAAGTTGCGGGGGGCAATTCGCTCCCCGTGTTTGTTAAAATACTAGTTCTGGAATTTGAGTATGGAGAAAGTAATTTTATGGCACAACAAACGTTACAAGGAACACGGTTAAAGCAAAAACGCAAGTTGGGTTTTCGCGCTAGAATGCGGACTCATAATGGCAGAAAAATCATTAACGCTCGTAGAAAGAAAGGGCGGGCGCGGTTATCCGTTTAAGTGCAGCAACCCAATTAATTGTGAGCTTGCCAAAAGTCAATCGCCTGCGGAATCGCAATGAGTTTAAAGCGGTTTATCAAAAAGGTGGACGGTGTTCGGGGAAGTATTTAGTTCTTCGCTTTCTCAAAGAAACCTCATGCGGTCAGGGAGACTCGGGTCTCCCTCCGACCAAAATCGGAATTTCTATCAGCCAGAAAGTGAGTAAAAAGGCGGTGGTTCGGAATCGGATCAAACGCCAAATTCGGGGAATTTTTCGAGGACTGTTGCCTCAACTGCCTCCAGGCTGGAAAATAGTTGTCATTGTGAAGTCTCAGGCTCAGGGGTGCAACTATGAAGATTTTTTGCGAGAATTAAGGCAGTTATTAATAAAATCAGAGGTTTTATATGGGGATTAAAGAAACGGTTTATTATGATGGGGGTCCTCATAAAGGGGATTTGATTCTGAATATTTTGCTGGGGTTAACGGTGATCTTTTTACCGTTTACGGTGGGAGCAATTGTGCGAGCGTTATGGCTGCGATATCGGATTACGGATCGTCGGCTTTCTGTTATTGGTGGATGGCGGGGGCGCGATCGCACAGATGTCGTATATACAGAAATTACTAAAATTGTGAAAATTCCCCGTGGTATTGGGTTATGGGGGGATCTGATTTTAACCCTCAATGATAAAAGTCGCTTAGAAATGCGAGCAGTTCCCAAGTATCGGGAAATTCATGATTATATTGCCGAAAAAGTCGCTAATAAAACTGGAAAACCTTTAGAAGCGATTACCACTCGTTAAATTGGTAATAACACCTTAACGGAATCATTTAAGATTCGATACATTAAAACAGAGACAACAGTACGCGCAGGACGCTGGAATAAAGACGCATGGATTTTGGGATCGGATTTCTTTCTAACAACATAATGCTGCCAATCCTGGATTTTTTCCACGGGATTGTCCCTAGCTATGGCTTTGCGATTATTGCTCTAACGCTAGTCATTCGGTTTGCTCTCTACCCTTTGAGTGCAACGTCAATTCGCAGTATGCGAAGAATGCGGGTTGCTCAGCCAGCTATGCAAAAGCGGGTCAAGGAAGTACAAGAGCGCTATAAAGATGACCCGGAAAAACAACGGGCTGCCATGAGTGAGGTTTATAAAGAATATGGCAATCCGCTATCGGGATGTTTCCCCGTGATTCTGCAAATGCCGATTTTATTTGCTTTGTTTGCCACCCTGCGAGGATCGCCGTTTGCGGATGTGGATTATACCGTGGATCTGCAGATTCTCCCCAAGGAGCAAATTGAGTCGGTACAGCTAGAAACCTTAACCACAAAGGCGGAAAATGTTTATATTACCGATGATATTCACTATAAGATTTTAGGGGTGCTTCCGAGCCAAAATTTAGGCGTTGGACAAACAACCCAATTCGAGTTCCAAACTGAGGAAGGAAAATCTCTCAATCAGTTAACGGCTCAAACTGAATCGAATTTAACGCCGAAACTGGAAGTGGTGAAAGGAGAAGAACGGGTTAAGATCGAAGAGGATGGGACGATTCGCGCGATCGCGCCTGGAGAGGTGTCCCTCAAGGCAAGTCTGCCTGGTGTGGCGAAAAATGAAGGCTTCCTCTTTATTGATGCACTGGGTCGAGTTGGTGCAGTGGGCGAGGATGGCACGATTCACTGGGACATTCTCGGGATGGTCATCTTCTTTGGGATTAGTCTCTATGCCAACCAACAACTGTCTGGTCAGCAAAATAAAAGTGGAGATAACTCTCAGCAACAACTGATTAGCCAAATCACGCCGATTCTGTTTACTGGGATGTTCTTATTCTTCCCTCTCCCTGCAGGTGTTTTGATGTATATCGTTTTGGCGAATGTGTTCCAAACCTTGCAAACGTTAATTCTGATGCGAGAACCGTTGCCAGAAAATCTCCAGAAAATCGTTGACGAACAAGAAAAACAGGAGAAAAAAGAAAAAGGACAGGAAGCCCTACCCTTTGAAAAACAAAAACGATCGCGCAAAAAAGAAAAAGAAAAAACATCTGGATAACTATGGAGCAAAACCTGACTCGGGGTCAACAGTGGCTAGAACAAGTGCTCTCCCTGATGGGGACCCCGACTTCTGTTCAAATTTCTTACCCCCAATCCACAGAAGAAACCACCTTGACCAATACTCATCCTTGGTTGGTGATTGAGGAAAACAACTTAAATGAAGAACAAGTAAGAGCCTTATTGAAAGATCAAGGACGAACCCTTGATTCCTTGCAATATCTTGCTAATACTTTGCTCAACTTAAAGGTGGAAGAGGACGCTCAAGCCTCCTATACCATTGAGTTCAAAGGCTATCGTCAGCAACGGGAAAAAGAGTTGCGAGTCCTAGCCGAAAAAACCGCTTGGCAAGTGCTGGAAACTGGGGAAAATGTGGAATTATCGTCACTGTCTGGGGCAGAACGACGGCAAATTCATCAGTTTCTCCAGCAATATGAAGGGTTAGAATCATGGAGTCGGGGGCAAGAACCAGACCGCCGTTTGGTCGTCCAACGAAAGGGCAATGAATAACTTCGTTATTGGTTCATTGTTCGTTGTTCTTGGTTTAGTTAGTGCTTCATTTAACGAAGAACGAGGAACAAACAACAAAGAACAAATGATAAAGTGCGATGATAGAACCAATTTATATTCCAAGATTGCTGAAAGCACCAGGGAAAAGTGAACAGCTTGAAATTAACGCTTTTATCTCTGGTTTAGAAACCCTCACCCCCGTGCGAGGAACGCTAGTGGTGACCCATTGTGGAACTTATTTGGAAGTGTCCGCCACTGCTGAAACCATTAAAACGTTAGTCTGCGATCGCAGCTTACAGCAATATAACCAGCGTCTCGTGGTGGATACCAGTGAGTTGATTTGGCTCAAAGACGATCCCGAACTGGAATGGAATCAACCCAAAGAAGTGGAAACGCCATTAGAAGAACTCACAGAAAGTTTACCCGCCCAAGGCGATTTTGAACCAGAAACTTGGCTTTACGAACAGTTTTGTTTGCAAATGCCGATCCGTCAACTGAGTAGTGATTCCAAGGTGGGGGAATATAACTACTCCGATCCTGAACCGATGGATCAACGGTGGGCTGGTTTGGCAGCGTTAAAAGAAAAATTACCCGATCGCAGCACAGAGGAGGAAGGATGAGTTTTCGGGAAGAATTTGAACTCCTACTGCGGGCCTGTTATCCCTTAATTTATATTCCGACTTTTGAAGAAGAACGAGTAGAAAGCGCGATCGCGCACTGTGCCAAAAATGTCGGTAATCGTTCGGTTTATATTTGGGATTTTGTGGATGGCTATCAAGATAATCCCAATAACGAGGGAACCGCCCGCAGAAACCCCCTACAAGCCCTAGAATTTGTGGAAAAACTGCCCACCAGCAACGGTGCAGTGATTATCCTCCGTGACTTTCATCGCTTCTTAGAAGATATTTCGGTAGCGCGGAAACTGCGGAATCTCTCTCGGAAATTAAAGTCTTTACCGATGAATGTGGTTCTCATTTCCCCAGAAGTGTCTATTCCCTCTGACCTGACGGAAGTTTTAACCGTTGTCGAGTTTCCTCTTCCTGATAGTCAAGAAATTAAAACCGAAGTCGAGCAACTGATTAGTGGGATTCCGCAGCAGTTACCTGATAAGCAAATTGAAGCGATTGTTCGTTCAGCGCGAGGCTTATCCCTGGAACGAATTCGCCGAGTTTTGACCCGCGCGATCGCCGATCATGGGTCACTGCAACCCGAAGATGTGGATCTCGTTTTAGCGGAAAAACGACAATCGATCCGCCAAACCCAAATCCTAGACTTTTATCCCGCAACCGAAGAAATTTCTGATATTGGCGGTTTAGATAACCTCAAAGACTGGCTTTTACGTCGCGGGGGGGCGTTCAGCGATCGCGCTCGCACTTATGGATTGCCTCATCCCCGAGGATTGTTATTGGTTGGCATTCAAGGCACAGGTAAATCTCTCACAGCAAAAGCCATCGCTCACCATTGGCATCTCCCCCTCCTGCGGTTGGATGTGGGGCGTTTATTTGGTGGTTTAGTGGGAGAATCAGAATCTCGCACCCGTCAAATGATTACCCTTGCTGAAGCCCTCGCCCCTTGTGTCTTATGGATTGATGAAATTGACAAAGCCTTTGCTGGGTTAACCGGACAAGGAGATTCGGGAACCAGTAGCCGTGTTTTTGGTACGTTTATCACTTGGTTAGCAGAGAAAACCTCCTCTGTTTTTGTGGTTGCAACCGCGAATAACGTTGCTGCGCTACCCCCAGAAATGCTTCGTAAAGGACGATTTGATGAAATTTTCTTTGTTGATTTACCCACCCAAACCGAACGCAAAGAAATTTTTTTTCCGTCCATCTTTCCCACTTGCGTCCTTACAACCTCAAAGATTATGATTTAGAGCGACTTGCCTACGAAACTCCTGACTTTTCTGGTGCAGAGATCGAACAAACTATAATTGAAGCGATGCACATTGGGTTTAGTCAAAATCGGGACTTCACCAATGAGGATATTTTACAAGCAGCCAGTCAAATTGTTCCCCTTGCTCGTACCGCCCAAGAAGAAATTCAATTTCTTAAAGAATGGGTCAGTGCTGGAAAAGCCCGTAAAGCCTCTCGTGATAACGCCCTAAGCCTCTAAACCTCCTTCCTAACTGATTCCGCTTATGAGTATTTCCGGTTTCGTACAGTTTATTCTCGGATTTCTTCTTGGTATTTTTATACTCACTGGGACGGGTGCTGCTGCTGCTTATTTTTTTCTGAATCGACTCTCTGATGCACCACCCGAACCCGTTTATTCAGAAGAAAAGACATCTGAACCCAACAACAAAGAGGAATCTTCTGCTTCCAACTCCCAACAGGCTGCAACAACGACAACAAAACCAGAACCGAAACCTGAACCCCAAGAAGAAGAAAAAGAAGAAGAAGAAACCATTGCAGAACGTTTTGGGGAACAGGCTTATGAAGCACGGGTGACTTGGCCCAGTGGTTTAAGTTTAAGGGCAAATCCGAATTTAAGTGCTTCCCGAGTCGGTGGTGTGTATTACGACGATAAATTAGTGATTATTGAAACCAGTTCGGATGGGGATTGGCAAAAAGTTTATGTTCCTGAAAGCGGTCAACAAGCCTGGGTGAAAGCGGGTAATGTGGAGAAGATTAACAATTAATTATAATCTTGAATTTCAACTACAATACACCAGTCAGAGAGCCATCCGTTTTGAACGGATGGACGGGGCTTTCAAGGTGCGGAGGAAACCTCCGCACACAGCCCCTCATGAATGGCGAATGAGGACTTTAGTCCTCTGTGTCCAAAGATTTAATGTAGTCTCTTAACACCTCTGCCATAGACAAATTCTTCCTTTCAGCAACTTTCTTCAAAGTTTCATACTCTTGAGTTGTGACATTAAATTGCATCTTTTTGGTTCTTGCCATATTCTATTATTGAAGTTACATTTAGAGTATATCTGAACCATCACACTTTAAGCAATGTCATATAGGACGACAAAAATCCTTCTTACAGGCAACATCACTGACCAAACTAGGGATGTTTTGGTGTTTCTGTGTCACGAAGCCAATAACTTATGGAACACGGTGGTGTATCAAATTAGACAATCTCACTTTGCCACTTGCGGAGTTAGAGAGTTTTTCGATAAGGATGACTGCTTTCGTCGTCAATTCAAAGATAAAAAGGTAAAAGTTAGTTATTCTCAACTTTGTAAAGACTTTAAGGAAAACCAGCATTATCAATGGCTAGGCGCACAGCAAGGTCAACAAGTCTTAAAATCAGTCGAGGAGGCGTTTAAGTCTTATAACGAACTGTTGGAAATGTGGTTCAACGGAGAAATTGACCAGAAACCAAAACTCCCAAGTTATAGAACATTCATGAGGGTTATGTGATTTTACTTTTCCACGCCAAGCTCTTCGTTTTAATCACGAAAATGGTTCTTGGCTTTTGCCAATGAGTAAAATGATTAAAGAACATTGGCTAAAAGAAAAAGAGGAGTTTTCAATTCCCTCAGTCAATTATATTGGCGAGACCAATGTCGCAGAAATCAGAATCCTTCCTCAGCATGGAAAACTTTGGGCGGAACTTTTGTATAAAGTAGAAGAAAAAGAAGCTGTGGGATTAGATTATTCTCAGGCTTTGGGGTGTGACCCTGGGGTAAATAATCTTCTAACTTGTGTCTCCACTCTCGGAAAGAGTTTCATTGTTGACGGACATAAAATTAAGGGTGTAAATGCTAAATACAACAAAACAGTTGCTAAGTATAAACAAGGGAAGTCGGATTTTTATTGGGATGAATACTTGGGCGAGTTAACCCATAAACGATCATGTTTCATGGGTGATGCTGTGAATAAAACAGCACGGTTTATTGTTAATTATTGCCTCAATCATCGTATTGGGAACATTGTTTTCGGTTGGGGACAAGGAATTAAAACCAATTGTAATTTGGGTTCAAAAAATAACCAAAATTTTGTACAAATCCCCACTGCTAGACTTAAGAATCGAATTAAAGAGTTGGCAGAATCAGTAGGAATCAATTTTACCGAAACCGAGGAAAGTTACACTTCTCGTAGCTCGTATTTGGATAATGATTACTTGCCAGTGTTCGGCGGTGAGAAACCTGCCAACTGGAAAGCATCAGGAAAAAGGGTCAAAAGAGGTTTATATCAAACTCGTAACGGTAAGTTAATTAATGCTGACTGTAATGGCGCAGCGAACATCTTAAGAAAGGTAAGTACACAGTTAGGCTTAGGTCTAACCGAGGTACGTCGGGAATGTTTGAGTGTTCCCAAGCGGTATAACGTTTTCAGTTCGCTGAAAAAATCATATCGTAAACGTGGAGAAACGTATTTACAATGCGTTTCGTAACAACGTTTGGAATCCACGTTTTTCAAAACGTGGAGAACTCAATGCTTGCAGTTCTGATGAGAGCCAAGGGTAATATTGAGGATAGACGGGAAGCCTTGGTTTAAGCTCCCATTTTTTTTGTTTTAAGATGGTTTGTAGAGAATCAGGATGTAAATGGGGATAATCGGGATTCACTTCATCAATCACACCAATTCCTCCGAAGTCACTCGCTCCCGCATCAACACAAGTGAGTAAAAAGTTTGAATCTGAAATTAGATTGGGTGGGATTTGAATGGCGATCGCTGCGGGTAGAATCTCACGAGCCTTTGTAATTAATTTGGGAAATTCTTGCAGATTGAAACTATCTTTTTTCCAGCTTTGTTGATGACCAATGCGATGAGGTTGTAAGATGACTTCTTGGATATGTCCCCACTTTTGATGTTGTTGCGCGATCGCGCTGAGACTCTCCCACCAATCGGCTTCGGTTTCGCCAATTCCTAATAATAATCCCGTGGTAAATGGAATCTTTAATTCTCCAGCATAAGCTAACTGTTGTAAGCGGACTCTGGGGTGTTTACTGGGCGCATTTTTATGAACGGTTTCTAATAGTTTCGGGGTCACTTGTTCTAACATCAACCCCATGGAAACATTGACGGTTTTCAGTTGTTTCATTTCTGCATAACTCAGCGGTCCCACATTCGTATGAGGAAGAAAACCAAGTTCTAAGGCTAACTGACACAACTGAAAAATATGGTTAAACCATTCTTTCCGTCGGGGAGACTTGGGATGAACTTCTCCCGCAAGAATTAAAATTTCCCATACCCCTTTTCCTTGGAGAGATTCCAAACGCTTTTGTGCGTCTTCTAAAGTTAACCAACTGTCTTTTCCTGGATCAGTCCGAAAATTACAATAAGAACAACGATTAAAACACTCGTAGGTAGGAACAAGCGTATAAGCGGGACTATAAGTAATAATTGAAGTAGAGGATTGAGTTATATTTGATTGTGTAACCATTCTCGAAACTCTTTTAACAAGGCATTTTCTCCAACTTGATCTCGTTTCTTGAGGAATTCCAAAATCTGATTTATTTTCAAAATGGGTAAAACATGAGATTTTTCTCGCCTCTCATAAATGCCATTATTAAGAAGATAAATGAATAGATGATTCCCATCAAATCGCCAGATTTCTTTGATCCCAATTGCAGCATAAATATCGAGGCGATTTAAGGAAGAACTGGTAATATCAATTTCAATGGCTAAATCGGGGGGTGGGTCAATTCTGAGATCAAAATTAAGTTTTCCCTGTATATCTTCTGCGGGATTAATATAGTAGCATTCATCAGGTTCAATCCCTTTTCTTAAGTCTTCTCGACTCCAAGTAACAGACCCCAAACTATAAATTTCTAACCCCAAAACTTCTGTTGTTGTCTCCACCATCCGTCCCAACAAGCGTTTATTGACCTCATGTTCGGGTAGAGGAGTCATAATTTCTAATGTTCCATGATCATAGGTCAAACGTTTTCCAGACGTTACTGCTAAATCTTGTAATAAAGCCTGATACGTTTCCCAACGCACATCCGATAAAAGGGTATAGGTTTCTGCTGGAATTAGGGTTTGATTCATAGTTGATAAATTAGTTACCCAATGACTAATGACTTAATCCATAACCAATGCTAATTTTCCAATCATTCCCCCAGCTTCTAAAGTTTGATGGGCTTCTGCTGCTTTTTCTAAGGGAAAGGTTTGATTGAGATGGATTTTTAATCCCCCTTGATCAATTAAACGAGAACATTGTTCGAGGATTTTAGTTTGCGCTAATTGTGCTTCTAAATGATTCGTTAATTGGGGCGTTAACATTAATTCTAAACCGATGCGAAGATTGCGCGATCGCGCTTCTTTCCAATTCGTATTTTCAGCAGGACTTAAAATTGTCACCACATCCCCATAAAGTTGCACCGCAGGAAAGGTTTTCTCTAAATTCTCCCCACCAACGGTATCAAAAGCCAGTTCAACGCCTTCGCCATTAGTCCAGTCATTCACTGCATCCACAAAATCCGTTGCTTTGTAATCAATGGGAGTTGCCCCCAATCCCTTGACAAATTCCGCTTTTTGTGTTCCACTTACTGTCGTGCAAACGTCTGCCCCTTTCAATTTTGCCAGTTGAATCGCCACATGACCGACACCCCCTGCACCCGCATGAACTAACACTCGTCTTCCCGCTTCTAAGCGTCCGCGATCATACAAGGCTTCCCAAGCAGTAATTAAAACCAACGGTGCAGCAGCAGCTTCTGCAAAAGAAAGAGACTGGGGTTTCCTTGCAACAAACCGTTCATCCACCACGGCATATTCAGCATAGTTTCCTGTGCCTTTTTTCCCCAGTCCACCATTGCAAAAATAGACTTCATCCCCCACTTGAAAACGGGTGACTTCATTTCCCACTGCTTCCACCACACCTGCACCGTCACACCCTAAAATTGCTGGAATCTGTTCAGGATAAAACGTTCCCCGACGGCGTAACTTTGTATCAATGGGATTAATGCCAGCAGCACGCAAACGGATTAAAATTTCTTGGGGAGCATTAATCTTGGGACTGATGACATCTTGGGGTTGTAATACAGTTGGTGTCCCATTGGTTGTCATCGCGATCGCTCTCATCTCTTTTTCCTTTAAAATTAGTCTCCAACCTTATATTCTATCTCGATGTGACAAATCAAACCCCCAATTATCTTCTTTTTGCCCAACATGGCTGGGCGGATACTTCGGTTACAATGCGGACTTTAGCCAATCGTTTACAGTTAACGAATACTGTTGTCATAACCCCCAATTTAGGGTTTTATCGAACGTGGTGGCGGATGACTCCTTTAATTCAAAAAGTGAGCGCGATCGCGCAAGAATATTTTGATAATTTTCCCACTGTTCCCATCAGAATTATTGGTCATTCTATGGGAGGATTAATCTGGTTAGAAATCTTAAATCAACATCCCCATTGGTGGGAAAGAGTCGAAAGTTTAGTCCTCATTGCCTCTCCCATTCAAGGGGCAGAACTCGCCCGAATAATTGACCCCTTTCGCTTAGGAATTGGTGTAGCAAAAGAATTAGCAATGAACCGAAAAAATCTTGCTGAAACTATTGCCCAAGACATCCCAACTTTAAGTATTGCGAGTAATTATTTTCTCGGAACAGATGGAACAATTTCTATCCGTTCTACTCAATTTCAATATGCGAAATGGGTTTGTGTATCTGGGGTTTCCCATGCCGATCTGAGAATTGCACCACAAGTGATTGCGAGCATTCGCCAATTTTGGACCCTTGACTCTAAAATAGTATAAGAAGCAATGTTTATTAGGTTTACAAAAGTTCACAGAAGCAGCAAAGAGTTTTGCTTTCGATCCACTTGGGAAGAAGTCGTCTATTTCCCCAATAATGAAGACCCAAAACATTGAATTAAGGATGAACTGTAAATTTCAGTGGTTCTGTATTTTTCTGATAAGATCAGCAAAAGAAAGGCAATCATTTCTCATCGATTGTCTTATTTAGTCATGAGATCTTTAGTCTAAAAAAAGAAGGAATTGTTAATTATGGAATCAACCACAGAAAACAAGGAAAAACAAGCACAAACAGAAATTAGCACCGAAACGGCAGGAGAACTTGCCCCAGCCGATGGTCAACCCCAATGGCAACAACAAATCCAGCCCGTTGTTGATGTGATCTCCAAACTTCCCAACTATCTCGGACAGTTTTTTGCCGACTATCAGCAGCCTCTCCTCGTTATTCTACTCTTCATTGCTGCTTTTATCACCGTAAAAGTCACCTTTGCTGTTCTCGGTGCAATCAATGGCATCCCTTTATTATCTCCGATTTTTGAATTAGTTGGACTCGGCTACACGGGCTGGTTTATCTATCGCTATCTGTTACGGGCTTCGACTCGCGAGGAACTCACTTCTGAGTTCAATACCCTGAAAGGACAAGTCCTCGGGAATAACTCCCAAAAGTCTTAATTTTAGACGACAATAAACAGAAGTTCCCCCAGCAAGCACTGACAACGAGTGGCTGTTAGGGGAATTTTTTCTTGGGCAATCAGTTGCAATTAATCAATTAGCTGGCATATTGTTGAGCAATTAATTGAGGGACTTCTTCGGGTTTTAAGCCAAGGTGACGGGATTTGTTGGCTTGCATAACTAAACAAGGGCCTTTCTTGCATTTTCCCATACAACCCGTTGCTTTGACGTTCACGCGATCGCGCAGTTGATGCTTTTCCACGGCTTCCATTGCTGCTTGATAAACGGCTTTCCCACCCCGCTTACAGCAAGAAGACTTTTGACACACCAGAATATTCTCTTTTTTCGATTTCGCAGATTTTTTCGCAACTGTTGCTTGATGACAGGGCGTTTGTGCTGCGGTTACCGCTTGTGATTCAATGTGATCAATTTTCCGTTTGCGAGTCCCTTTTTTCGGTTTATAGGTTTCTTTCCCCGAAAGCATCAGCCAACTTCCCACAGGAAACTGGTTTTCAATAAACAGAGGACGGACTGCCTTACTCAATTTTAACAGTTGTTCTCCCGATGCAGTCGCAATGCGGATATATTTTGGTTTTAAGGGGGATTTACCGAGAGTTTCTAGAAACCGTCCCTCTAAGGCAAAGGTTGTCACTTGCTTTTTACTTTTTTTCACTTGCTTTCTCCCAACGCAACAGTGCAAATAATTCTCAACTTGTTATGTCTAGGATGACAAAAAAGAGAAAATATTGCAACAACATAGATCAAGTTCACGATTCCGTCTCTCGACTTAAGACAGGGGAAATTACCCTTGATAAGATTGAAGAATTAGCCTTAAATGAGATCAGTCTATTGGTTCGAGTTAAGAATGTCATCAGAATCGCTGGAGTCGGATTTAAAGGAATTACAAGAGCAACAAGCGTTAATCTTAGAACAAATTGACCGCGCGATCGCGCTATTTGACAGCAGCGATCACATCATTAACTACAACCAATCCTTTTTAGTTTTGGGAGGCTTTTCCCCCGATTGGCTGGCACAACAGCCCTATGGTGAGAAAGTTTTAGATACTCTAGCCAGTCATGGCAAATGGTCAAACGGACAGCGACAAATTCTGGATGACATTATTCAAAAAGCTGATTCTAATCCCACCTCTTGTACCATTGAGCAAAGCTCTGGAGAAAGTTTACATTTTCTCGTCACAGCAACCTCTAATGGGGGATACCTCCTCAATATCCGCCGATTGAATGTCACGTTAGACTCCCAAGATATTGTCAATCGTGAATTAAGACGGCTCACCTTTCTGCTCGGATTGACCGAACGCTTGCAACCCGCTACTGATATTGAAGAAATTGGTCAATTTGCCCTCTCTTATCTCATTGAAACCACTAACGCTGCATTTGGAGACGTGAAAGTCATCACTGGGGAAGGGGAAAATCGTCAAGCAGGGCTTTTAGTCAATGAAATTACATCAGAATTTATTGCCACCTATGGCGATGCGATTCCAGAAATGGAAGCCCAAATGAAAGAAGGGATTCCTTATGGAGAAGGATTATTATGGCAAGTCGTAGAAACTGGAAAGCCCTTTTTTGTTCAAGATTATGCCAATCACCCCCAAGCCGTTAACGCCTTTCGCAATCCTGGTATCGGACAACTCGGAATTTTCCCCATTCCCGCACATAGTGGCGACATTATTGGCGTTTTAACCTTAGAATCTCGCTCAGAAAACCCCCTGCAAAGTCAGCTACAAGAAGATATGGTTTTGGCAGCCTGTCGCACCTTAGGGGTTGCGATCGAACGAGCGCAAGTGCAACAAAATCTCCGTCAAGCTAATGAAGATTTAGCCCAAGCCTCCCAAATGAAGTCAGAATTTTTGGCTTCTATGTCCCATGAGTTACGAACCCCTCTCAATAGTATTTTAGGGTTTGCAGACCTCTTAGAACGACAAAGAAAAGAACCCTTAAGCGATAATCAACTTAAACAAGTCAAAGCGATTAAACGCAGTGGGGAACACTTACTCCAACTGATTAATGATATTCTTGACCTTTCCAAAATTGAAGCTGGAAAAACAGAATTAGAGTTGCAACCTGTTGTTATTCATAGCCTCTGTAGCCAATGTTTACGGATGGTGCAACCTCGTGCTGATAAAAAACGGATTGCTTTATCCCTAGAGTTAGATTATCAGATTGAGCGGGCGCAGTTAGATGAACGACGAGTGCGACAAATTCTAATTAATTTGCTCTCCAATGCCATTAAATTCACCCCAGAAGAAGGTAAAGTTAAACTCAGTGGAAACCTGCGCTACGGTCGTCAGTTATTGCAAGAAGCGCGTCCAGATCGCAGCCCTGTTAATGACAGTACCCCCTATCTCTGTTTAGAAGTGTCAGACACAGGAATTGGCATTCCCAAAGAGAAACAAGGATTATTATTCCGCCCCTTTCAACAAGTGGATTCTTCTCTCACCCGTCGCCACGAAGGAACAGGGTTAGGATTGGCTTTAACCAAACGCTTAGCCGAGTTGCACGGTGGCACAGTTTCTGTAGAATCAGAAGAAAATGAGGGCAGTATTTTTCGAGTGTGGCTACCCTTAACAGAGTTACGAACGAAAAAACAAGATTCCCTATCAGAAGGGGCTACGGGGGAAGAAACCCCAGAAGTAATGAATCGTCAGTTGGGTCAAGATCAACCTGAGACAACCAACAGTCCACGAGTGTTAGTAGTAGAAGACCAACCGTTTAATCAGGCTTTGATTTGTCAAGTGTTGGAGTTGGAAGGTTATGCAGTGGAAGTGATTTATGATGGGCGCACCATGCAAGAATTAATTGCTGCGGAACTGCGATCGCGCGGTTTACTCCCCCATCTGATTTTACTCGATATTCAATTGCCTGAAGTGGATGGCTTTGAACTTTTAAAGCAACTGCGAAATACACCCTATTGGCAAGATGTTCCTGTAATTGCCATTACCGCGATGGCGATGCCAGGCGATCGCGATCGGTGTTTGAATGCAGGAGCAGATGACTATATTGCGAAACCCCTGCATTTAGAAACTGTCATTGAGAAAGTACAACAGTTAATTACAGAAGGTTAGAAGAGTTCCTGATCCTCAGTTTGCGAAATCGTGACTCCTTCCAAAGTCGTCTGAGTTATGTCGCCGTTAGCCTCTGCACTACCCATAATATCCGTGGTTGAATTGGGGGAACCAGAGGGAGGTGCGATGTCGCTTCCCTCGGCTAACAGTTCCTCATCGAGTTCATCGACAGCATTTGCCTCATTACTTTCGCTAATAATGGTAACAGCCCCTCCCACTAGGGTATTAATGCCAGTGGGAAGCGTCAAACCCAGAATTTCTTCAACAAAGGTATCAAAAGGATTATCAACTTCATCAATACCAATAACTGCATTACCTCCCGCTTCATAGGTAAAGCGATCTGCTTCATTAATATTAATGATTGTTCCATTGCTCAAGGTTAATTGGAGAGCATTAGCAGCGACAAGGGAAGATTGAATCTCAAGCCCTTCTACCAATTGAATACTGCTGTTGCCTTGAGTATCAGTAATCGTAATTTCTTCTGTCCCGTCTAGCACTGATGGGGAAATAATGTAAGTGTCCTCCCCAGCACCACCACCCACTAATTTCGGGCTAGCAGACTGAACAAGAATAAAGTCACCCTCGCTCGTTTCATCATCATTGAACGTGATCTCAGTAGGCAAAGGCAGTTCAACTTCTTCTCCATTCGTCTCTTCAACGGTCGTGGTTTGATCAAAAGAACTATCTTGATCAAAAGCATCATCTGTCCCATTGCGATTATCAGCTTCGGATTCACTCACACTGTTGACAGTATTATCTAAAGGGGTGATCTCCCCTGTATCAGAAGCACGTGAACTGTCGCTATCAATCTCCAATTGACTGGGTAATCCTTGGTTATTTTCAGGAGGCGACTGCATACCATCTTCATCCGTACTCTCCCGTAAGACCACTGACGCTTCCGATAATCCATCCTGAGAGATGTCGCTGTCGGTTGCTGTTGAGGCTTGCTCTAACAGTTCGTCAGATGATAAGCCTCCCATGGTTGAGATCGCATCAACGATTGGGGTCAGAGAATTAGGTGTAAATTCCATTACTACTTACTCCTTGATTAGTTGGAGGAAAACTAGGTTGAGCCTGATCGTTCCAGGAAATCAAAGTCTCAACACAGGCTGATCCTCACTGTAGCAAAATACTTAAGTAATAACTCTGAAGGCGATCACGATAATCTATAATACGTCTCAAGGAACAAAAAACTAACCAGTTAAATGATGGTTACAGAACCTCCTTCGAGAATTTCATCACCACTAGGCAAGTTAACGCCTAGGGTCTCTTGGACAAAGGTGCTAAAGTCATCATCTGGTTCATTAATCCCAGCAACAGCATTTCCTCCTGGTTCATAGCTAAAATCATCAGCACTATTAACATTGATCACTGCACCATTGGTTAAGTTCAATTGCAGAGCATTAGGGGCAACGAGAGAAGACTCAATCTCCAGTCCCTCTGTCAGTTGAATGCTATTACTGCCTTGAGTATCACTAATTGTAATCTCTTCCGTGCCATTGATAATAGGGTCGGAGATTATGTAAGTGTCATTATTAGAACCACCGCCAATCAGATCAGGGCTTGTGGGTTGTAGCAAAAAAAACTTTTCGCTAGGAGAACTGTCATTATCATCATCAATGAGCTCCCATCCTATATCATCGAGGGCAGCAAAGTCTAATGCAGTGGGCATTTGACGAGTGCCAATGGTAATGCTGGGATCCATCAACGTTTCTTGACCGTCCTCAGTTAAACCTTCTTCCCAATGGGCAAGATCGGCACTACCATTTAAGGGTGGGTTACCTGATTGATCGTATTCTCTAACTGCTTCTGTACCCGTAAAACTAAAAGTTGTATTATCGATTAAGTGCTCAAAGGACTGATTCCCCGTTGCAAAGCCCAGTAGGTGGAAGAATTCGTGAGCAACAACGGAACGAAAATCTGATTGATCATTTCCCAGATTGGCGACATCCTCTCCAAAGTACCAATTGGTGTCATTATCAAAACTAATTGCCCCTCCCCAGGTGCTAAAATCTGTGGCAGTGTTGCTCTCTCCAGTATCACCGGTTTCCCCACGAGTGGAAACTGTGTTGACAAATTCAGGGGTTCCGGTGGCACTAAACCCGCCAAAACCGCCTTCTCCTAAACGATTTCCCAGTTGCTGCCCTCCAACAAAGATCCGAAGCGTGTCAGCAGGAATAGTTGCATTAGCGAGATTAACTAGGTTACCAGTGCTCGGATCGGGGAAGGTCATTTCCCAAGTATTGTTCCCTGTTGGCGTAATGGGGTCAAGATCATCGCCAAGGCGAGCAACAATGCTATTGAGTGTGTCTTCTAGGGCTTCTCTCTTGAGTGGTGTATCAAAAAAGTTGTTGCTATCCAAGCTATAGTCCACATCGATCTTGATGGTGTTGGCAGCATTGGTCGTTAATGTATCTTGAAAGATTTGATTGGGGGCGATCACTTTGTGATCTTGATTGTCTAACAGTTTCATGACTGGTTTCCTCGCCACTGAAATTCTGAACACAAGACATAAATTAATCAGAGAGAATCATGCTTCCGACTTAGTATTGAACTTCAGCATTCCGAAGACCATTTTCTCCTGTGATTAAAAATACATCTAAATTATAACAAAGATAACGAGTCTCATTGCTATTGAATTCAGCGAGGGGATAAAAAGGTGAGTCGTCTAAGCAGATGAAAACAGGACTTAATAGAGGATTTAGCTTGATCTAGGTGGCAACAGTTGCTCAGAAAGGATTCAAAACTTTTTACTTTAGAAATGTCGTGGCATCACTTAGAGTAATGTTTTTAATGCTACAATTAGGGATTAAGTGATGGGGTGGATTTTCATCGGTCAAACACCCGAATGAATAGCACTATAGTCGTTCCCTCATGCCAAGGTTTCGGTGGAGGAACAAATCAATCATCCTCGCCTCGCTCACGTTAGGGTAAAAATAATGTTTACGACAACAAGCATGGTTTAAGTCAACTCAGAAGAACCGACCAAGGAAATATAAGGCGCGATCGCGAGATAGTTTTGGGCAACTGTTCGGATTTGTTCGCTACTGACTTCAGCAACACTTGCTTGGAAGAGATCGTCAAACTCCACCCCTTGATTTAAGGTTTCATACCAGCCAAATAACTGCGCTAACTGTCCGTTACTTTGTTTGGCGAGGGCGTATTGTCCAAGTAATTTATTCTTGCTGGCTTGTAACTCCTCGCTGGTCAATTCTACCTCACACAGTCGTTGCACTTCTTTCCGTAACCCATTTAAGGCAATCTCTACGTTTTCGGGGGCGGTTCCGATATAAGTGACAAAGTGAGACGTTTCTAACCGTGTTGGATAAAATGCGGAAACATCATAAGCAAGCCCTTGTTTTTCCCGTAGTTCCACAAAGAGACGAGAGGATAAGCCATTTCCGAGATAGGTATTAATTAATTTGAGAGTGGGATAGTGTTGATTCTGAATCGATGGTGTGAGATAGCCCAACATGATAATCGTTTGTTGGGTCTCTTGAGAAAGAGAGTTTTGAGAGGGGTTAGCATTCAGTTCAGGGAGAGAGGGCGTTAGTGGAGGCGTTGTCGGTTGTTTCCAATCTCGGAATACTTGCGAGACTTCTTTCACTGCTTGTTCGAGGGTAATACGACCCGCGAGACTAATCACTAATTGATCGGGGCGAAAATAAGATTGATGATACTGTTGGAGATCAGCACGGGTTAAGCCTGCAACTGTTTCTTCTGTTCCTAACACAGACACGCCATAAGGATGCTGCGGATACATTTGGGCGCGGAGTTGATTAAAAGCGAGGTTGAAAGGTTGCTCTTTTTGGGCGCGAATATTTTGCAGGGTGAGGGCTTGTTCCAGTTCAATTTCTGATTCAGGGAGACTCGGCGCACGGATAATCTCTCCTACCAATTGCAAAATTTCTGGGAAGTCTTGGGAAACTGTTTTTAGATTAATTGCAAAGTAGTCATTGGCACTTTCAGCATTTAAGCCCGCCCCAACCGATTCGATTTTTTCTGCGATTGCTGCTGCATTGAGTTCAGAAGTGCCTTTTGTCATCACTGTAGAGAGTAAATGAGAGACCCCCGCTTGCGAAAGGGCTTCAACTCGTGTTCCCGCATTTTTGAAAGAGAGTCGCCCAGCGATAATATCCGCAGTGGGGTTTTCAACAACAATGAGGGTAATTCCATTATCGAGGGTGGTGCGTTGTACAGTTTGACGGGTCGAATTAGGTTTTAAGGTTGGCATTTACTGAATCTTGCGTCCGGTTAACAGTTGTCGTACTTCTAACATAGCGGAGTAGGTGGGAAGAATGTGGAGGGTGTGTTGAGGCGGGGTGGCTTTTAAGGCGGTATCAACGGCTTGCTTGAGGTTTTCTTTAATGATGAGATTGAGGTTGGGATAGTTGAGGACTTTTTGACTGTATTGAATCCGTAGAGCCATATCATAAACGCGATCGCCGCTAATGACAATCGTTCCCCCTTGCGCTACTAATTTTTCAGTATCCACATCCCAAATCCATGAGACATCTGTGCCATCAGGGGCGCGATCGTTTAAGACCAGTAAGACGGTTTCGGCTTGACCTTGAGCTTTGATTTCATTAACGGTTCTAATGGTTTCATTCATCCCCACAGGGTTTTTGGATAATAAAATACGGACGGGTGTGCCTTTGATATTCAACTCCTCTGCACGTCCAAACGCAGCACGGAAGGTTTCAATTTTGTATTGGATCAGACTTTGAGAAATGTCTAAGGTTTGGGCGGTTAAGGCTGCAGCGAGGGTATTGTATTTGTTATAGACTCCCACTAAAATCTGTCCCCAGTCTTGACTGTTGATATCGAGTTTTACTTTAGTAAAATCGCAACTGGAACAGTGGTAATCTCCGAGATGAGACAGATAAACCCCTTGGTAATTTAAGGATGCACCACAAACGGGACAATAAATTGAATCAACGGCGTGGGGGATTTCTTCGAGATAGAGTTGCGGTTCATTCAGTCCGAAAAAGAGAACTGTTTGCGGGAGGCTTTGTCCGAGATGACAGAGGGTGGGATCATCGCCATTGAGAATCACGGTGGTTGATTGAGATAACCGCGCGATCGCGCTTTGCCATTTTTCGCTAATGGTATCCACTTCTCCATAGCGATCTAACTGATCTCGAAATAAGTTTAAGCCGAGAATAATTGTCGGGTCGCACTCTTTGAGTAACAGGGGAAAAATGTTTTCATCTACCTCTAAAATGGCATAGTCGGTGTTTAATCGTCCCAGTAAGTTGGTATCAGCGAGGAGGGCGGTGATTAAACCATTAATTAAGTTTGCTCCTGTTGCATTATGGGTCACTTTTGCCCCATTGCCCTCTAAAATGCTTCGTAACAGGAGAGAAGTGGTTGTTTTGCCATTTGTCCCGACAATGAGAATCATCCCTTCTCTGACTTGGCTACAGAGTAGGGGTAAGAGTCTAGGATGGAGACGGCGGGAAATTTCTCCAGGGAGAACACTTCCAGCGCCTAAACGTAATTTTTGAATCATAGCGGTCACAATTTTTGTAATCGCAACTGCTAAGCCTAAACGAGCGCGATCGAGCAGTTTCATATTGCTTGCAGAATCAAATGAGCAGTCGGTTTAAACCTGTGTCCCAAAATTATAGAGTGTATCTCCATCCTGAAATGATAGGGAGTTATTCGTGAGGGGAACAATCCAGTCTTCCTTCACTAACCGTTGTCCCAAGCGAATGGCATCAGCACGACTAATTTGCAATTCATATTCTAGCCAGTTAATTGCCTCTCGTGCCAAGAAACAGTCTCGAAATACCCGCAAGCCACGACGCTTTGTTTTAGTGGGAAGACCTAAGCGCATTTTCCCGACTAACTGTTTAAGATCAATACTGGAAATAAAATCCGAGAAATATTCACTCTCATCAGAAGCTAAACGAGTCACTTCTGAGCTTTCATACCAAAGGGTGAGCCGATCTGCCTCTTCAACAATTAAGATATAAACTTGTTCTTCATACTCGGTAAAGCGTTGCCGACTATATTCAATGGCGCGGTTTTTCTGACTAATGGGGAAAATCTCTCCCCGCAAAAAAAGTTTACCGTAATAAGCAATCCCCGGAATGACCTCTTGTTCACCCTTTTGATTTTGATGAGCGACTTGACAATAACGAACTTGATCGGCACTAAGCAATAACATTTTTCCACAGATAGAAACTCGTTAAGGGATTGGAAAAGCAGAGTAGTAGCATCGGCTCAACCCAGAAACTAAGTAATACTGAACTGATTATCTATTGTTATGGTGCAGGAATCAAGGGGGAAGCGAGGCAGCCATTAGATTAGCCTCACCCGTTTAGAGAGTCCTCCAACACAAACGCAAATGGTTGGTTGGAGATCATGACCACTCGCTCACCTCAACGTTTCAAACTCGATGATCTTTATTCTTCACTTTCTACAGCAGCCCGCGCAGCAGCAGCTTCATCAGGATGGATGTTTAAGCGGGTGAGATTTAAACGTCCTTTGTTGTCAATCTCTCGGACTTTGACAACCACTTCATCGCCGACAGCAACTTCGTCTTCCACTTTACCGACACGATATTCTGCGAGTTGAGAAATATGAATCATCCCCTCTTTCCCAGGCATTAATTCCACAAATGCACCAATGGGGATAATGCGGGTGACACGACCAAGACAGACATCGCCTTCACTGATTTTACGGGTGAGTCCTTTGATTTGATTCAACGCCGCGATCGCGCTGTCGCGATCCGAAGCAGAAATGGTCATCGCACCACTGTCTTCAATATCGACTTTCGCCCCCGTTTGTTCGGTAATATTCTTGATGGTTTTCCCCCCAGGTCCAATGACTAAACCAATGAGGTCTGGATCAATTTTGTAATTAATCAGATGGGGTGCAAATGGCGATAACTCAGCTTTGGGCTTATCAATAGTCGCCATCATTTTCTCTAAGATATGGATTCGCGCTGGAAGGGCTTGTTCAACGGCTTGGCGGACAACATCCAGACTTAAACCGGTGATTTTCATATCCATTTGCAAGGCGGTAATCCCGCTATCGGTTCCCGCAACCTTAAAGTCCATATCCCCCAAGAAATCTTCAATCCCTTGGATATCCGTTAAGACTCGGACTTGATCTCCTTCTTTGATTAAGCCCATTGCAGCCCCACTAACAGGCTTACTAATGGGAACGCCAGCATCCATCAAAGCGAGGGTTGAACCACAAACCGACCCCATAGAAGTTGAACCATTCGAGGATAATACCTCAGAGACTACCCGTAAGACATAGGGAAAATCTTCTTTTGAGGGGAGAACTGGTGTAATCGCCCGTTCTGCTAACGCCCCGTGACCGATTTCCCGTCGTCCTGGAGACCGCAGAGGCTTAGTTTCTCCGACGGAATAGGGCGGAAAATTGTAATGGTGGAGATAGCGTTTTTCTTCGTTGGGGTGTAGTTCATCCGCTAAATCTTGAGCATCGCCTGGTGTTCCTAACGTCGCCAAGGAAAGCACTTGGGTTAAACCGCGACGGAATAAACCACTACCATGAACTCGTGGCGGGAGAATACTGACATCGCAACTGACTGGGCGCACTTCATCCAGTTTTCGTCCATCGACGCGCACGCCATCTTCAATGATTTGACCTCGCATTAAGCTGCGGGTGACTTCCTTAAAGACCTTACTAATCGCTTTGGGATCTTCAGCCACCATGACTTGTAAGGGGTCATCTTCTGGTAACTGCGCGATCGCGCTTTCAATTTCATTTTCCTTAATCTCATCTAGCAGATCATCTCGTCCTTTTTTATCGAGATCAAATCGTTGCAACACCTTTTTAATCGGTTCCGTGGCTTTCGATTTAATAAAATCTTCCAATTTCGGATCGACTTTTGGGGGTTCTTCTGTGGCGATGGTAATCCCTTGGTCTTTCATTAACTGCTGTTGGGCCTCAATTAAATCCCGAACCGCTTCATAACCAAACTCAATCGCTTCAATGACATCCTGTTCAGGGAGTTGATTCGCCCCTGCTTCTACCATGACCACGCCTTCAGGTGTTCCTGCAACGACAAGATCTAAATCGCCATTATTAATCTCATCGTAAGTGGGGTTAATAATAAAGTCATCTCCGACTAAGCCAACCCGAACCGCAGCCATGGGGCCATAAAAGGGGATCTGGGCGCATATCACCGCGATCGAAGCTCCTGTTACCGCTAAGACATCAGGGGGAACTAACTCATCCATTGATAAGGTTGTCGCCACTACCTGAATATCATCTCGAATCCATTGGGGGAATAATGGACGTAACGGGCGGTCAATCAAACGGCTGGTTAACGTCACTTTTTCGGGTGGACGACCTTCTCGTCGTAAAAACCCTCCTGGAATGCGACCCGCAGCGTAGAGTCTTTCTTCGTAATCGACAATAAGCGGTAAGAAATCAACCCCTTCTCGTCCGCTACTGCGTGTCGCTGTGACTAATACAGATGTATCACCACATTCAATCAGGACTGATCCTCCTGCTTGTGGGGCAAACCGTCCAACTGTAAGCCGAATATCCCGACCATCAAAGGATATTGACTGTTGAAATTCCATCATTCTCGTCTCTTTTCCTTATTTGACTATAGCTATGCTCTTTCTCTGTGGCAATGCTAGCACTAAAGAATTTGTTATTTGTTATTTGTTCTTAGTTCTTTGTTCTTAGTTTTTGGTGGTAATCATTTCGAGCAACTAGTCGTAGGATGGGCAATGCCCACCCGATAAGATACTCTCCCTCATTTCGCGGTAAGGTAGAAAGACGAGTGAATATAGATGTCTTAAGGAAAGCGAGATCTCCTTAGGGCATCTATGTCGTTGTCGGGATATTCGAGAAAAGAGCAATAATGACGAAATTACAGGGAATTTGGCTATCTGAGGAACAAGTCTTTTTTATTTGGGGAGAAACCTGGCGCAGTTGTGCTGGCATCAAGAAAGATCATTTACCAACCGATCACCCCTTCATCCTAGAAGAAACGGAACTCAAAAGCGCGTTAACCCAACACCAAATTCCGACTCATGACCTGACAGACTACACTTCTCTTTTACTCTCTCTTCCCACACAAGAAATCAAAAAACAACAGCTTCTTCCGCTACTGTCTCAGCAAACACTCGCAACGACAGAAAAAGTATCTCTGCAAACTTGGCGGGTGTCTGGATACCGCCTTCCGATCAGAAGTCTTCTTTCTGTTTTAGCCACAACCACAGAAACAGGAAGTTTACAGTTTTGGTCGCATCTTTACCGTTGGAGTTGTCAGTTACTCGCGCGATCGAAATTTTTACCTGATTTACAAGTGCAAACCGGGGGAAAAGCGAGAACCGTTTGGCAACCCTTATTCGATGCACCCACCGATCAAGAGCGTTTACAGACTTTTGCCGAACAAATGCCCAAGAGTTGTTATGCTCACGATTTAGAAGCCTCTCCTCAAGCATTGATTGTGAGTTTGATTAGTGCTGTGATTGATTGCGAAATTCGTCGTTATTCTGCACAAACCTTTCCTCCTGTGACCACGCCCTTACTGAAACAGTGGTTTACCGCCCTTTCCAGTTCCGAATCCACGTTTTCCGTTGATGAACTGAGTTTACGCCGTCTTGAGAAAGCCCTACAACTTTGGATCGCCCCAGTTCAAGATTATTTAGGCGATCGCGCTTTAAAATCTCAAAATCCCTTCCGCCTCTGTTTTCGTCTCCTTCCTCCCGAAGATAAGGAAAATTGGTATTTAGAATACGGGTTACAAGCCCGTGATGATGAAACTTATTTCTTACCCGCAACCGCCATCTGGGAAACCGCAACCCCAGAACTGATTTATGAAGGAAGAACCGTTAAACAGCCCCAAGAAACCCTATTACAAGGATTAGGCTTAGCGTTACGCCTCTATCCGACGATTCACGAGAGTTTAAAACAAGCAACCCCCAAGGGGTCTTTGGTTGATCCCATTGCTGCTTATGAGTTTATTCGCGCTAGTGCATGGCGTTTATCAGAAAATGGCTTTGGCGTTATTCTCCCTCCTGGTTTAGCCCCCGGTAGTGGGGAACGGCGCTTAGGGGTGAAAATACAAGCCCAAGCCCCGAAAAAAGGACAAAAACTAGGCTTACAGAGTTTACTCAACTACAAGTGGGAATTAGCCGTTGATGACCAAACTCTTTCCCCAGAAGAGTTTCAACAGTTACTCGCCCAACAATCGCCGTTAGTGGAAGTCAACGGAAAATGGCTAGCCCTACAACCCAGTGATGTCAAAGCAGCACAAACCCTCCTCAAGGCGAGTGATGAACAAATGAATCTCTCTGTAGAAGATGCAGTGCGTCTCACCAGTGGCGAAACTCAAACGATGGGTAAGTTACCAATCGTTGATTTTGAAGCGAGTGGGGCGTTGCAGGAGTTAATTACTAACTTAAGTGGGAATCAGTCGCTGACACCCATTGAAACGCCTGCTGGCTTTCGTGGAAAATTACGTCCGTATCAGGCTCGTGGAGCAGGTTGGCTTGCGTTTTTGCAAAGATGGGGCTTAGGGGCGTGTCTCGCGGACGATATGGGGTTAGGAAAAACGATCCAGACGATCGCGCTGTTGCTTCATCTTAAAGAAAAAGAGGAACTGTCTGCACCTCTGTTGTTAGTTTGTCCCACATCTGTTTTAGGAAACTGGGAACGAGAAGTGCAACGCTTTTCTACTAATTGTTCCACGCTGATTCATTATGGCGAAAAGCGCAAACAAGGAAAACCCTTCGCCAAACAAGCCCAGAAATATGATTTAGTAATTACCAGCTATGCGTTAGCCCAACGCGATGCAACCACGCTCAAAAATGTTGCTTGGGAAGGGATTATTTTAGATGAAGCGCAAAATATTAAAAATCCCAAGGCGAAACAGTCCAAAGCGGTACGGGAGTTAGAGGCGAATTTTCGCATTGCGTTAACAGGAACTCCTCTGGAAAACCGCCTTGCTGAATTATGGTCAATTCTTGATTTTCTCAACCCAGGTTATTTAGGATCGCAACAATTTTTTCAACGGCGTTTTGCCACTCCCATTGAGAAATACGGCGATCGCGATTCTTTGCAAACCTTACGATCTCTAGTGCAACCGTTCATTTTACGACGGGTCAAAACAGACAAAGAAATTATTCAAGATTTACCCGAAAAACAAGAAATGAATGTCTATTGTGGGTTATCTGCGGAACAAGCAAAACTCTATCAAGAAGTTGTCGATCAAGCCCTTGCTGATATTGAAAAAGCAGAAGGTATTCAACGTCATGGTAAAATCTTGACACTGTTAATGAAACTCAAGCAGTTGTGTAATCATCCTGCTTTATTCAATAAAGAAAAGGTTTTAGATTCTGCACAACGATCGGGGAAATTATTGCGTTTAGTTGAAATGTTGGAAGAGTTGACTGCGGAAAATGATCGCGCTTTAATTTTTACTCAATTTGCAGAATGGGGAAAACTTTTACAAGCCTATCTGCAAAAACAATTTAATTGCGATATTCCCTTTTTATATGGCGCAACTCGCAAACAACAACGTCAAGAAATGGTGGATCGTTTTCAAAATGATCCTGATGCGCCACCGTTTTTTATTCTTTCTATTAAAGCGGGAGGAACAGGTTTAAACTTAACTCGCGCTAATCATGTCTTTCATATTGATCGCTGGTGGAATCCTGCGGTAGAAAATCAAGCCACGGATCGCGCCTTTCGGATTGGACAAAAACAAAATGTTCAAGTTCATAAATTTATTTCTACAGGGACATTAGAAGAACGAATCAATCAAATGATTGAAAGTAAAAAACAACTGGCTGAACAAACAGTGGATGCGGGTGAAGATTGGTTAACACAACTGGATACGGAACAGTTACGTGATTTAGTATTATTAGATCGCAAAGCTGTCATTGATGAATAGTTGCTTGTCGGTTGGTTTGGTGAACTCTTATTTTTGGTCTTTACTCTTAATAATTAGGAAAACTTATGAGAAAAGTGCGTAATTTCATCCGTTCGCTTGGGAAAATATGGGAAGAGGAAAAATTTTTAAGTATTACTGAATCCGTCGAAACATTTGTAGCAAAATTCCTCACGATCGCGCTGCTGATTGTGATTTTAGTTGCTATAGTTGATTTAGTTTTTGTCTTAAGTGATATTCTCTTTACTTCCCCTCCCTCTGGTTTTTTTAATCAAACCATTTTAGAAGTTTTTGGTTTGTTCTTAAATATTTTAATTGCATTAGAATTATTAGACAACATTACTGCTTATTTAAGAAAACATATTTTTCAAGTAGAATTAGTCATTGCAACGTCTCTCATTGCGGTGGCTCGTAAGATTATTATCTTTGATTTAAAGAAATATTCTAATACGGATTTAATTTCTCTAGCTGTAGCCATTTTTGCACTTTCTATTAGTTACTGGTTAGTGCGGAGACTGAATCGAAATAGTTAGGGTGATCTATTTAATTGAGAATATTAAGTCGATAATGATAAAATAAAGATTGTTTTTTAGACAATTAAACAAATAACGAATCACAAAAAAATGTCGAATTCAATTGTCACCACTGATCAAACCAAAAATCAAAAAACTTTAGTCATTGATCGTCCTCAGCAGGGAGTCACTTTACGAGGTAATGTGAAGATTCCAGGGGATAAGTCCATTTCTCATCGGGCGTTGATGTTTGGCGCGATCGCGCGGGGAGAAACTCGCATTCAGGGGTTATTATTAGGAGAAGATCCCCGCAGTACCGCCCATTGTTTACGTGCAATGGGAGCGAATATTTCTGAACTCAACTCGCAAGAAGTGATTGTGGAAGGAGTCGGCTTAGGTTACTTACAAGAACCAACAGAGGTCTTAGACGCGGGAAATTCAGGGACAACAGTGCGCTTGATGTTGGGTTTACTTGCGTCTCATGCAGATCGTTTTTTTGCGATTAGTGGAGATGAATCGCTGCGATCGCGCCCAATGTCGAGGGTGGTACAACCGCTATTGCAAATGGGGGCGCAAATTTGGGGTAGGCAAAATAATTCTCGCGCCCCCCTCGCCATTCAGGGACAATCCTTAAAAGGGATTGAATATTGTTCTCCCATTGCTTCCGCACAAGTGAAATCTTGTGTTCTCCTTGCTGGGTTAATGGCGCAAGGAAATACAACAGTGGTTGAACCTGCAATTTCTCGGGATCATAGTGAACGGATGCTCGCTGCCTTTGGGGCAAATGTCACAACAGACCCCGAAACCAAATCAGTTACCATTGCAGGACAACCGACCCTACAAGGACAAACGGTTATTGTTCCAGGAGATATCAGTTCTGCTGCTTTTTGGTTAGTGGCTGCACTCATTATTCCTGATTCGGAATTAGTGATTGAAAATGTTGGAATTAATCCCACTCGAACGGGGATTTTAGATGCCCTGCAACGAATGGAAGCAGATATTAGCATCGAGAAAAAAGAAATTGTTGCGGGGGAACCCGTTGCTAATTTACGAGTCCGATCTTGTCAGTTAAAAGGGGCAGAAATTGGAGGAAATTTAATTCCGCGCTTAATTGATGAAATTCCGATTTTAGCGGTAGCAGCCGTTTTTGCAAAGGGAAAAACCTTGATTCGGGATGCGGAAGAATTACGAGTGAAAGAAAGTGATCGCATTGCAGTAATGGCATCGCAACTGACTAAAATGGGAGCAGTTGTCACCGAACATCCCGACGGTTTAGAAATCCAAGGGGAAGGAACATTAACAGGAACGGATATTGAAGCCCATAATGATCATCGGATTGCTATGAGTTTCGCGATCGCTGCTTTAAATGCAAAAGGCAAAACTACCATTCATGGGGCGCAAGCAGTAGATATTTCTTACCCCGATTTTACAGAAACGTTACAAGATATCTGTCAGTGACCAGTAGCTAACTTAATCTTAACTTTGGTAGAAATTCCACTTATAATAATTAAGGTAGTGGTGCATCCTAATGATAGCGGTCATGACCGATTGTGAATGCGGGATCAAGATTTACTCGTACATTGCGCGATCGTTGGACAGTTGCTACTGTGGATCAATCTCTCTCCCCCCAGTTTGAACATACTGTATTGGTGACTCAAGATAGCTATGAAATTCTAACGGATCGGAATCATGTCTAAGTTAATTGGAAATAACCACGCAGGGAATGGAATCGGTTAGCCGACAGGTTTTGTTATGAGAAATGAAACCACAAAGTTTTTAAGCTAGTTCTACAAGTTTTATAATTTCTTTCTCTGTTGCTTTTCCTGTTATTAAGTCAGAGAAGATTTCATTGAGAGACTTATCTATGGGAACTTGTCTGAGAATAATGTTTTCAGATTGATAATGTGAAACCAGTTTTTGAGCAATCTTTCTTTCTTCTGAGTTCTCTGTAAAAAAATTGGAGTCGTGTTCAGAAAAAGTGAGAAGGTAAATAAGAGCTAAAAACGCATTTTGTAGGTATTGTTCATTAAGTGTATTATTTCTGTCCATGATAAAATTACTAATAGAAATGAAGTGATCACGGTAGTTTATGATATTTAAATTAGGCTGTTTAAAATTATAATACCATAATAAAATTCTGCCATATCCCCATAAGTATTGACTGTTGATTAGTTGATAGTATTCGTTGAAGAGACTAAAATATTGTTTTTGATATTCCATTTTAGTCGCTGTTCGTGCTAAAAACTGTAGGTATTCATCATGTAAGTTATTTTGTGTTATTTTTTGCGAATTTATGATATTTTCTTGCAGAAAAAAATCAGTCAGATCAAAGTGTTTTGAAAATTGATATAGCTTTCCAATATACTTAATTTTTGCTACTATATCTTTAGTGAAGGAATTTAGTTGTCTCCTTTGTTTGTTTGTTATTTTTTGAGAATATTTTTGATGTATTTCTTCTAAATCCGATTTTGTAGTTTCAATAATAAGGTTGACTTTATCTAAAACTAATCGATTAATTTTAGTAATAAAATCTCCATCAGAATTAGGATTAATGTATTGAAATAACTCCAGATTATTGTTTTTACCTTTTCCCATTTGTTGAGAGATTGGGTTGAGTTTAGTTGCTGATAAATCTGCTCGATTTTGGCTTAAAATATTACTAGTTTTATTGTAAAACTCCTGAAAGCGACTATCTTTTTTAAGGTCATTAATTTGACTGGTTGATTTGTCTTCTCTATGATCTAGGATTTTTTCAGAAGGAAGATAGTAATAATAAATCGTCTGTCTTAATCGTTGATCTAGATAAGATGTAATTTTATAACTTGAATCAAGACAGTTAACATTTAATTTCGGCGTTTTTCCTGGGGTAATTTGAAACTCAAAAGTTATTTTTATATTTTCTTCTCCTTGCGGATTTTTGACTTCAATGACATAATCTTGCGGTTTCCCGTCGATGAGATAATTTTTCCCGTTGACTTGGATGGGAAGATGATTGGGTTGTGTTTGAGAAATGAAAAATTCCTTTTGCTGCGTTTCTGGAATGATTCCTTGTAGGGTTTGAGGGTTTCCTTCATAGGAAATATTGTTATCGGAATTAGTCAGTTGAATCCATTTTGCTTCATTTTTAATTCTCACTTGATATTGAATTCTATCTAAAGCAATTCCAAATAAGGGAAACTCGTTTGTTGCTTTTTCTGCTAAGACTTTACCAAACTGCGACTCGTCGGGATTAATATAAACTAAGTTTGAGTTTTCCCGAGACAGAAAGTTATTCCAGTGACTGACAATGACAAATATATGATCTCGATGATGATTGCTTAATCTTTCTAACGCAGACAGGTTAACCGTTTCTGTGATTATATTTCTGATTTCGTCGGGAGAGACGGTAATAGTTTTATAGATTAAATTTTCCCCTGTGTTGATTTCCAGAAGAATTTGACGCGGGGAAGAATTGACAGAAGAGAGTTGTTGGAGAAAGGCTTGTTTTTTGAGATAATGGGAAAGGTGCGCGATCGCGCTGGGATTTCCTACCCGTTGCGGGAAATGAGTTTCTAAGAAATAGTGACTCAGCGATTCAATGATTCTGTCGTAATTCGATTTAACTTCCTCGGAAATCTTTAATTGGAAATTAGATTGCTGATCTAAAATCGGGATGGGATAACTACTGTTGGAATGCGACTCTAAACGCAGGGGTAGCAGTTGCTGAGGATGGAAACTATCTAGATCAATTAACACTAAGCGTTGATTTTCCCCTAGTTGTGGGAGTTGGGAAACATAATTCCAGTAAAGATACGCGCTTCGATAGAGATAGCTTTCGTTGAAACCAAAGATTCCTCGACTACTTAGCGTCATTAAGTCGATGGTGTCGGGGATAATAAATAGTTGTTTGTCTTCTCCGTCTGTGACTTCTTCTCCGAGATGTTGAGGGGAGGGAGGATGAGGGTTAAAGGTTAAGGAGTCGGGTAACTCATCCACAAACAAGGGTTGAGGGAGGTAAGGATAATGTTGATGGTTTTCGAGGAAGCGTTTGTAGTTTAAGGGGAGAGAGTTTTCCTCTGGAGATAAATCTTTGATCGATTTTTCAAATAAATATGCGTCTTGGCAGCAGTTGGGATAAGATTCTAAGTTAAATAGGCGTGTCATAATTCAGTTATCAGTTATCAATGAATAAGAATAATGTTGGGTTTCATTTCTTTCTACCCAACCTACTACTTTCTACGAAGTTGCTGACGGATAGAATTAATTTCAGCGAGAGAGGTTGTCTTATACATGAGATCAACAAAAGCGTTACTCTCACTAGAGAAGGTAAAGTTTACTCCACCGAGATAAGCGACACGGTTTCCGAGAATAGTTACTTTTGCGTGTAAATGGGGGATGGTGTGTTGGGGGAAATTTCTGATTCTGTCTCTCCAGACTTCATTGACAAAAATGTTGGGTTGAGAATAACGAAGTAATCCCGCGAGTTGGGGAGAGGGAGAAAACCGACGAGTGTAGATGGTGATAGAATCATTTTGTTTCTGGAGTTGACGCATTAAGTCTTCTTCATATTGTTGTGGGGTGAGAAAATGATCTGATGTTATTTTTGTTGTCTGGGAGGAGAGGGAATGGAGATAAAACCCGTCTCCTTGTTTCAAGGGAATGACTTGATCTTTACTCCGAGTTTCCCAAAATTGCTGAAACAGATCGATTAAGTTTTGATGTAATGGAGGATGACAGGTAAAGATACCCGCTTCTAAGTTAAAGTCGAGACTCCCTCCTGTGAGATTACATGATCCGAGATATGCTTCTTTTTCGGAGATGTATGTTTTCAGGTGAAACTTTCCACTTCGGATGGAGACATTATGATTGAGAAGTTGACGGAGACAAGTTTTTTTGCGACGGTTACTCTCTTCATAAGATGAGGAGTCGGTTTCGGTTTGGGTGTCTATGGAGTCGATGACTTCTTCTCTCAAGTCAGTGAGTATCCAGACTCCCTGAGGAAGTTGTGTCGCTTTCTCACAAATCAAGTTAGTAATGGTTTCGTCTTCGATGATGTAACTGGAGATGAGGAGAAATTGATCTGCGTTGGAGATTAGTTTTTCAATTTCCTGACGATGTTTCCGTCTTCCGATGAGAAAGTCGGTTTGTCTGACATCTTCTCTGGGTTGAGGGGAGAGAGTCTGGGGAATATTGCGAGAGGAAGGAGGAAGATATTGTAAGACTAATTCTCGGATGGGTGTTGCGACGGAATAGATATCTTGTTGGTTTTGGATGATCTTGATAGATGCTTTTACTAGAGAAGAGACTTCCTCAAGGTTTAACCAGAGTTGGAGATGATGGGTTTCTAAACAAGGTTTTCCCGTCTGGAGTGACATATATATAGATGCGAGTTGTTGAGAGGGAGATAATTTTTCCCATTGCGCGATCGCGCTTCTTCTCAAATATTGGATAATCTTAGGAGGAAGATCAGCCGTTTTGTTATCCTCTAGCGTTATCTGATAATATCCTTCTTGTGTTGTCTGTTGGGGTTTCCAACTGGGAAGCTGCGGATCATCTGGAGATAAATCTAGGATGTCATTGGTTTCCTGAATTTGAAATTGATAGCGATACCAACAGGGAGAAGATAAGGGATAGGAAGAAGGAGGAAGATTAAACAGAGATGTTTCTAAAGCAAACAATTCTCTAACAGTGGTTTGGGGAAGGAAGTCTAAACCGAAATGGTTATAGACTTGTTGGAGGTGACGACAGTGATGTTTAACTGCGATGGTTTTAATGGTTTGAGATAATTCTTCTAGAGATATGGTTTCAGGATGGGTGTCTGGTTGGGGGAGACGAGAGAAGTTACCGTGAAGTTTGGATTTGATTTTCATTGTTTCACCTTCTTTGTCGGAAATAGATATATATCCCCCTAACCCCCTTCGTAAGGGGGGAATGATGGGTTGATGTGTGGTGTTAATTGTTGAAGATGGGATGAGTAATGGAAATCTTTGATTTTCATTGTTTCACCTTCCTTGTCGTTTCTAGGTTGGGATGAGAGAGAAGTGTGTTTGTCTTCTTCTATCTTTCTTTACCAGGTGATGAGAGGAAGATTAAACTCAGATGTTTCTAAAGCAAACAATTCTTTGACAGTGGTTTGGGGAAGGAAGTCTAAACCGAAATCAGTATAGACTTGTTGGAGGTGACGACAGTGATGTTTAACCGCGATGGTTTTAATAGCTTGAGATACGTCTTCGAGAGATATGGTTTCAGGATGGGTGTCTGGTTGGGGGAGACGGTAGAAGTTACCGTGAAGTTTAGATTTGATTTTCATAGTGTGTTACCTTCTTTGTCGGAAATAGATATATATCCCCCTAACCCCCTTCGTAAGGGGGGAATGATGGGTTGATGTGTGGTGTTAATTGTTGAAGATGGGATGAGTAATGGAAATCTTTGATTTTCATAGGGTTACTTTCCTTATCGTTTCTAAGTTGGGATGAGAGAGAAGTGTGTTTGTCTTCTTCTATCTTTATTTACCAGGTGATGAGAGGAAGATTAAACTCAGATGTTTCTAAAGCAAACAATTCTTTGACAGTGGTTTGGGGAAGGAAGTCTAAACCGAAATGGTTATAGACTTGTTGGAGGTGACGACAGTGATGTTTAACTGCGATGGTTTTAATGGTTTGAGATAATTCTTCGAGAGATATGGTTTCAGGATAGGTGTCTGGTTGGGGGAGACGAGAGAAGTTACCGTGAAGTTTGGATTTGATTTTCATTGTTTCACCTTCTTTGTCGGAAATAGATATATATCCCCCTAACCCCCTTCGTAAGGCAGGGCTGTTTCATTCTATCAAAATGGGGAGTAGCCAAAGCCTCTGTCCAAGCCATCTTCGCCCTTCGGTAATTGATAAAAAGCCTAATAATCTAAAAAGATTGAGACAAATGGTCTTTAAAACTGAAAAGTTGACTGCTGACTGAAGATGGTGTATTGGGGAAGTATCTTCAGCAAAAATAACATCTTTGACCCAATGTAGTTGGTTTTCAATTCCCCAATGTCCCTGAATTTTTTCACTAAATTTTTTAGCTGTTTGATCACAACTACTTAAATAATAACGATTTGATGATAAGGCTTGTCTTTTCGATAACCTTTCCTTTCTACTTTAATAAAATACTGACTTCCTTGCCAAATCTTAGGAACTTTTTCTGGAAACTTCAAAAACAGAGACTTGGCGAGTAATTTGTCGTCCATGACTCGTGTCGGTGCAGATATTCTCTTGAAAAGGAATCTGATTGTGAGCAATTTCTTCTAAACTGTTGTACAACTTAGGTTGATTTTTCTTAACCGCAATTACATAATCATTATGAGAGCGATTAATCGTTCTAATTGTTTCTTTTTGACAGTGGACAGCATCTAGAGTCAAAATCTTATTGAATAAAGGTGTATTATCCACCATTTCTCGAACACAGTGAATTTCTGAAGTCTTTTTATTCTCCAATTTTTCCAAGGCTAAAACCAATCCATTTTCTTGAGAAAACCAAGAGACAATTGAAGCAAAATTCTGTTTATTTCCGTAGGTATCAGTTAAAGTTGATTTAATACTTTTGCCATCGATCGCGATCCAATCTGGAATTTCTTCTTTTGAAGATAATTGAGTTGCCCATTGATTAAAAATTGGAATTAAATTATCATTTTCTATTCCCATCATGATTCTTCTAATGGTGGAGTAGGATGGAACTTTAAGGTGAGTATTTTTGGCAAGGCGAAGAAGATAGTCATGATGATTCTTAGCAAAAGCAGATAGGTCTCTATAACTTAAACAACCTACCATTAGCCCTAAAATAACAATTAGGAGTATCCACCATAGGGGATATCTTTTTCCACTGGAATCCCGCCAGTCCTTGACTTGTTTTAAGAAACTGATTAAACTAGACATATTAGAAATTTTTCTAAAAATGCGCGATCAAATCTTCGATTTGGTGCGCGGAGCGCAATCGCGCTGTGGATTTAGTTACGCGATCGCGCTTTACATTTACAATTTTACCCCGAGAATGAAACAGCCCTGCCTTCGTAAGGGGGGAATGATGGGTTGATGTGTGGTGTTAATTGTTGAAGATGGGATAAGAGTGGTGTCTGTTTCAGGGAGACGGTAGAAGTTACCGTGAAGTTTAGATTTGATTTTCATTGTTTCACCTTCTTTGTCGGAAATAGATATATATCCCCCTAACCCCCTTCGTAAGGGAATGATGGGTTGATGTGTGGTGTTAATTGTTGAAGATGGGATGAGTAATGGAAATCTTTGATTTTCATAGGGTTACTTTCCTTATCGTTTCTAAGTTGGGATGAGAGAGGAGTTTTGAGAGAAGGGTGTTTGTCTCTCTCCATTGGGAAACATCTCCCAAGATCATCAGATGGGTTTTCCCTCTGGTTAACGCAATGTTGATCTTTTCTGGGGAAAGGGTATCGGGTGAGATGTCGCAACATAAAACAATCATCAGACTTTCTTTTCCTACCCAGTGGGTAATGTCTTTAACTCTCACTTGGGGATAGATATCTTTGATGTTGGTTTGTATTTCATTACGAGTGGTTTCAGAAAAGGTAATCACTCCCACATCGGAAGTCTGTTGAGGAGGAAGAGAGGAGAGATACTCTAACAAGGGTGAGGAAAAGTTACTGTCACGAATATCCCACCATGACAGATGAGGATGAGAAGGGAGAGAAGTCTCTAGCGTATCTATATATATGTAGTTATTCTGTATCCATCTGTTGCTGATCAGATCATAAATGGGGGTTGCGAGTTGAGGATGAAGGCGATATTGTTCGCAGAGGGTATAGGTATAACAGGGAAGAAGATGATGGGATAACCAGTGGAAGCTATAAGGATAGCGATGAAAGGAAACTTTTTTCCGTTGTCTTCCTGTTTGACGCTGTGGGATTTCTTCACCGAGTAACACCAGTTTATCTCCCATTCCCGCAATCAAGATTAAGTCTTTCCAGTGGAGATGGTGGGAGTCTTCGACAATGATTAAGTCAAAGGGGGTTTGGTGTAACCATTGCTGTTGGGGTTGTAAACAGTCTGCGATCGCGCCTAAAATAGGACTGTTTCTTTCACTACGAAGGTTTTGGATCAGTTTCTCTCTTCCTTCGGCTGATAAGTTTTGATACAGTTGGAACAGTTTGAGTTGTTCCCGCAATAACCCAGTATGTGTCAGAAGTGTCTTTGCGAGTAAGTCTCTTCTGGTTTCTGTCAGATCAGGAAACTCGGTTTCCAGTTGTTGACTCAAGGTTTCTCTAGAAGGAGAGGTGGTTTCTATTCTCTGTAACCATGTTTCTAGTTTTTGTGGTGTTCGCAGTTGATCTAAAATTCGATCGGGAAGAAGATGGGGAGGAGTGTAGTTAATCTTGGGATGATTCAGTTGTTGTTGGAGATTAAAAGATGATTCTCTCCCCACCCAATAAGGGAAGTTGGGTAAGTCTTGATAACTCTCTAGTGTTGTAGGAAACTTGCTTAAAATTAAAACTCGCTTTTGCTGTTGAATCGCTGCGTTGGCTAAGTTGTAAGCAATACGGGTTTTTCCTGTGGCGGGTTGTCCTAATAGTAGCGCGATCGCGCTGTTTCCCGCAGCTATTTCTAAACCAATTTTCTGATTCCCACTCACGGGAAGGGATGAAGTGATTCGTTTCAGGTTTAACTGACTCCGTTGAAAACAATAATATCTCTCCCCACACACGGTTTCTAAAATTAACTTTATCGGTGAGGTGGGAGAGGTTTGGAGTTGAATCAGTCTCTCTCTTTCCCATTCTTGATGACAAGTCGCTATGAGGTTTTCCCAAAATTGTTGTTGATCCATTGTTCAATAATTCTAGCGAGGGTTTGTCTAATGTGGGTTAACCCGTCTTCGGTAAGAGGGTGAGGAAGTTGTTGTAACCAAGACGGATAAATGTCTAGGTTGTCATCGGGAGGAGATTCTAAAAAAAAGACAATTCCTGTTTCGGTTTGAAAGTAGATTTCTGCTTCTTGTCTGGTTTCCAGACTGGGAAGATACCAAAAATTCCAAATCTTCAGGTGTTGATCTTCTATAGTTTCGCTGTCTAACCAGTTGACGGTGACAGTTAATATCCAATCACAATGGGTTTCTCCTGTTGTCGGTTTTCGGAGTTGAAACTGATAAACTCTGTCTCGCAGAAAGATCATAATCGGATCAGGATTACTCTTAGACAAATATTCTCCATATTCAGGAGTTTTGCTAACAGGGAGACTCCCGAGAAGAGAAACATAACTTCCCGAGAAACAGGTTAAGGTTGCTAAGAGACTGACTCCCACCCAATCACTAAATAGCCGTTGACGATATGACCAAACTTTTTTAGTTGAATATCGCTTTTCGATATAGTCGAGATATCCTTGATAGAAACGGCGGTAGATGGGATTTTGTTGTAAAACATAGTTAGGTTTGGTGAAATGATATTGTTGTGTCTGGATGTTTTTTACTTCAGGTAACTGATAAAATCCATCAATCGATCGCTGAATCTTTCCCACTTCTTCTTGATACTGAGTGTTTCCCGTCTCTCGATACTGACGACAGTTAAGATGAAGGATACGACAACAGTAAACGAGAAATTTATTTTCGGGAGTGTTGTAATCTTCTTCCCGTTTTATCCCCATCAGTTGCTGTTTCGATCCTGCTTTCTCTGCTGCGGTTTTCCCTGGTTTTCTCACATAGTCTCGCAAACAGTATTCATCCATTTCTTGAATTTTCCCCACTGACATCATCTCTGGTTTTCGTCGCAGTTGATGACGGAGTTTTGTGGAAATCAAGCGCAGGTTATGGGTGAGTTGGTATCGTCTTTCTAAGCTGACAACGAGAGGAAGTTTTGCGTCTTCGCGGTTGAAATTTGCTAACGCAACAGGAAGCTGAATCAAGAGATAGTTTCCGTCTTCTTTTGGGGAATGAGATTGAGTGGTAATCTGGTTAAATATCTGATTAAAGACAGCGATTAGTAAAGTATTCTGATCATCAAGTCGTTTTCCCAGTCTCTCTTCCCAGTGGGGAATTTCGCTTTCATCTTCAATAGTTTCGATGTCTAAAACTTCATCTGTCACTGTCAGGGAAATGTTGTCATCGGTGAGAGAAATGGTTGTCTGTAACTGATTGTCTGGAGGGAAAACATCTGTTGGTTTTAGGTAAGGAAAAGAGATTTCTAGAGTGGTGGAATGAGTGGTAAGGATCGCGCGATCGCGCCCTTCAATTACTCGATCTTCCTCCCCCGAATGATCATTAAGATAAGCGAATAAGTTGGGATAAAGCATCACTGATTATCTCCCGCTTCTTCATATACTAACCCGCGCCATTGAAACTGTCCAAACTTACCTTGTCGCGCATTTTCAAACGCATGAATCAGACTTTTATCATCAATATCTTGGAGAATTGTTTGTAATTCATCTAATTCTGATTTGGCTTCATCTACCATCAAACCGCGCAACTTGGGTAAGATTTTTTGACCAAACTGATCCGCGATCGCGCTTTTAAATTCTGGCGAATTACTATCAACAACACTAGGATAATTTACAACATATTTTGTAACCGCTTGATACACCCGATGGGCGAAGGGATAGCCTAATTTTTCCATCACTTGGTTAGTTTGATCAAGATAGTCTTTAACGTTTTCAACTACCGTGTCATTTTGATGCGGTTGTTTAATCCATCCTTGAAAGTCATTATAACTTAAATACTCAACGGGAGTTTGATGACTATTACTGTTTCCTTTCAGTTGTAACTGAGAGGGTTTTCCAAAAGTTAAAACGTTCGCCCGATCTAATACTTTATCCGATAAAGTCTGTGTAGTTTCATCTTCATTCATTGTTCCCACAAACAAAAATTGTTCAGGGAGTCTCACTCGTCTTTCTTTATCAGGAAGGGGAAGACTTCCCACATCAATATATAAATATGTTGCTTCAGATCGGCGGGTTTCTAACTTGGAGAGAAACTCACTAAAATAATATTCTACCCGTGCTAAGTTCATCTCGTCTAACAACACAATTACCAATCTGTCTTGTAAGGTTTCTTGGTGATTAAACTGATATAATCCTTGCATCAAATCAGTAGGTTTATATTTTTGTTCGACATAGTTATAAAAGCCTAATAAATCTTGAGGAGAATCCCAGCGCGGTTGAACTGGAAGCATCAAAAATTGTGCGCCAATAAACTTCGCATATTGTTGAGGAAGTTCACTTTTTCCTGTCCCGCTAATCCCTGCTAAAATGGTAAGGGCTGAGATATCTTGAACTTTTAAGGAAGTGTGAAAACTTTTAATCGCACGACTGGGAAAACTCAATCCTTGATTGTGTAAAAACTCAGAAAAACGGGTAATAAATTCGGTTTCGCTTTCAATTGTTTTCTGTGTTTTTGGTAAATCTTTTATAGTCCAGTAACCTTCTTTTAGCGATTTCAAGGCTTGTTCTGAACTTTCATTAATTGCTGTAATCTCTCCTTTTAATTGCTCAATCTCTCTTTCTAAATCCTGCTTTTCCTGTTTTAAACGAGTAACTTCTCCATTCCGAGAGTTTATTATTGTTTCCAATTGACTGATTTCACTGTCTAACTCTCTTACCCGTGATTCTCTTTCACGAACTTGCCAAATTAAATCATTTACTCTTCTTCGGTGTTCTTGTATTTCCTGATAATCAGGTTGATTATTTTGAATTTCTTGTAAGATGCGATTTCTTTCTGCTTCTAATCGTTCAATCTCTGGACGTAGTTCCTCAATTCGATTTTCATGTTCTTGTCTTTCCGCATCCAAACGATCATAATTGACTCGGATAAACTCTAAATCAGTTGTTATTTGATTTAACTCTTCTCTCTGTTGCTGTAACTGTTCAATTTCCTCGGTTAAAGATTGTGTTTGAGATTGTTTTTGACTGATATCACCTGCTAATTCTGCTTGTTGCTGTTGCTGTTGATTGAACTCATTTTGTTGAGTTTCTAATTGTGTTTCGAGTTGTTGGAGTCTTTCTTGTTGTCGTTCAGTTTGTTGCTGTAAAGATTGGATTTTTCCCTGTAAACCACTGCGACTATAACGAAGTTCCTGAATCTCTTTTTGTAAGGCTTCCTTATCTGATAAATTGGGATAATCTTGATTAAGGGAAGCAATACGTTCTTCTAAATTATTGAGAGTTTGTTGTTGCTGATTTCGTCTATCTTCAAGTCGTTGAATTTCCTCATTGAGAGGTTGTAATAAAGATTGAGTGCGTTGAATTTCCTCTTCTCTTTCTTGAATAATCCGATCGCGCTGTGCTTGTAAAGATTGAATTTCTCCTTGTAACCCACTGCGGTTCAAACGTAGTTCCTGAATCTGGCGTTGAAGTTGTTCTCTTTCTGATAAATTGGGATAATCTTGATTAAGGGAAGCAATACGTTCTTCTAAATCATTGAGAGTTTGTTGTTGCTGATTTCGTCTGTCTTCAAGGGGTTGTAATAAAGATTGAGTGCGTTGAATTTCCTCTTCTCTTTCTTGAACAATCCGATCGCGCTGTGCTTGTAAAGATTGAATTTCTCCTTGTAACCCACTGCGGTTCAAACGTAGTTCCTGAATCTGGCGTTGAAGTTGTTCTCTTTCTGATAAACTGGGATAATCTTGATTAACGGAAGCGATACGTTCTTCTAAATCATTGAGAGTTTGTTGTTGATTTCTGTTCCGATTTTCTATTTGTTCACTTTGCGATTTTAATGAATTAATCTCCTGTTGCTGTTGCTGTCGTTGTTGCTGTAAAGACTCAATTTCTCCTTCCAATCCTCTTTTATCTAAACGATACTTAGCAATCGTCTGTTTTAAGGTTTCTTGTTCTGACAAGTCAGGAGAGTCATAGTGTAAACTTTCGATTCTGTTTTGTAAATCCTGTTTATTCTCTTCTAGAGTTTGAAGGCGTGAATTCAGTTGATTTAATTCTTCTTGCTTGCTTACAATTCGACCATTAGTTGTTTCGAGTTCAGCTTTCTTGTTGCTAAGTTCAGTTTCCAGTCTTGCGACATTATCTTCCAAGGAAGAAAGTTTTCCTTGTGAGTCTTGATATCTATCAATTATGCTATTTTGAAAGCTGATATTTTTGTATTGTAATCCAATACTAACTCCCTGAATAACAATTCCTAAGATTAGTATTCCTAATACATTAAATCCTATCCCTGCTAAGCTAAGCAGAAAACCGATCGCGCCCAAACTGACTAAGATGCGATTATTGTTCCAATTCAAGTCCATATCTTTCCGCACATTGAGCACCAGTTATACATGATCTGAGTTAATTAAATCTCACAATCTTTAAGTGTCAAATCACATAAATATTACTGATTATTGTAATAATGAATAACTGATCTAAGAGCGATTTCGGACTTTATTTTACATTTCTTTTCAGAATTGATTCTTTTCCCAAGCGAGTTTAGCAGCCCCCACCATTCCCGCTTGATTGCCCAATTGTGCTGTTAACAGTTGTAAATTCATCCGTGAAATGCCAACCACACGCTGTTCAATTTCTTGCTGTGCTGCGGGTAAAAAGAAGGCTGCACTGGCACTAATTCCCCCACCGATAATAATGGCTTCTGGGGTCAAAACATAAATTAAACTGGCTAATCCTGCCCCTAAATCACGGCCATAGTCTTCCCAAAAGGCAAGGGCGGTTTGATCCCCTGCTGCTGCAAGTTTCCCTAACTCAGCAGGCGTTTTTTGCGTTTTCCGTTGAATGGCTTGCACGCATAAATGTTGTTCCAGAGAGCCATGATTGCCACTATTGCAGTGATCGCCGTAAGGATTGAGGGTAATTAACCCTAACTCTCCCGCAGCCCCATAAGGCCCCGTAAATAGTTGCTGATCAAGAATAATTGCACCGCCAACCCCTGTCCCAAGAGTCAGTAAGATTAAATTATTGACATGGCGACCCGCCCCCAGCCAAGATTCCCCTAAGCCTGCACAGTTCGCATCATTGGCGACAAACGTCGGGAGTCCAATTTTGTTCTCTAACAGATCTGCTAAAGGAACATCGCGCCAACCTGCAAGATTAATCGCAATCAGAGCAATTCTTCCTGTGGCATCAGTAGGACCTGGTGTGCCAATACCGATCGCGCAACTGGTTTGTTTGGGATCAAGTTCTTGAATAGCAACCCGCAGGAAGTCGGTCACTGCTTCTGGATCAGGGGGTTGCGGAGTCGGTAAGGTGGTCTGTTGGAGACAAGTGCCATTTTGCAAAAATTGTCCCAGTTTAATTGCGGTTCCGCCTAAGTCGATGCCAATAACCGTGGGCTGTTGCACAATAAGTAATAATGAATCAACAACTGACCATTATCTCATTAACTCATGAATCTGGAAGCACAGACCCTCGCCAAAATGCACCCCTCTACTCTCGTCGCTGCTGTGGATGAAGTGGGAAGAGGGGCATTATTTGGTCCTGTGGTTGCAGCAGCGATCATCATTCCCGCAACGGAATTATCCCAGTTAAATGAAATTGCAGCCAAAGATAGTAAAAAACTTTCAGCCAAACGGCGAGAAGCCCTAGCAACAGAAATCAAAACGGTTGTTGCTGATGTTCGTATTGGTTACGCCACCGCAAAAGAAATTGATGAGATTAATATTTTGCAAGCCTCCTTAAAAGCAATGGGAAAAGCGGTCAAAAAGTTAACCCCACAACCCGATCTCTGTTTTGTAGATGGTCGGTTTAAAGTGCCCGATTTGGAGGTGTCTCAAGTGACTTTAACGCAAGGAGATGCGAGATCACGCGCGATCGCAGCAGCCAGTATTATCGCCAAAGTCTGGCGAGATGACCTCATTGTGAGGCTGTGGGGAGATCAATATTCTGAGTATCACTTAGCGACGAATAAAGGGTATGGAACATCCGCCCATCGTCTCGCTATTCAACAATATGGCCCCTCTCCCCAACATCGTCTCTCCTTTCGTCCTTGTCGCCAAGATTAGAATTAAGGTTAATAAGGTTTCGCTTGGTGAGTCGTTGGGTCAAATTGAAACCGTTGTCGGCTATGGGTTTCCCCATACAGATTGAATGTCACCAACTCCTGTTCACCGATTGCTTGCACACAATGGATCGCCGATGGAGTAAAGCTAATTACATCTCCGACTCCTAGGATTTTTTCTCCCACAGGAATGATCTTGTCAGGAAACTGGGACTCAGGTGCGCGTTTCCACAATAAATTTTTTTCCTGCCCTTGCAAAATGGTGACAATTCCCCAAGTGCCATGATTATGAATTGAGGATTGTGCGCCTCGTTGATAGGTTTCGATTTGAACAGTTAAGGGATATCCAATTTCATCGTAAAGGCTAAGGGTGAGTGTCTCAAAGTTGGGGGAAGGCTCTGGTCGTTGAGTTTGCACCCAATAGGAATTGAGGACAAGTTTTCGCACCAGTTGGCGTAGCTGAGGAAGACAATCACATTGATCCTCTGTCCTTGATTGCTTCAGGAGGTCTTCAGTTTCCGTTAAAAAGCGGTGGAAATAGTAGGGTGTTTCCAGCAAATCCCATTCTCGGGCGGTGGGGCAGATCTGGCACTCCCCTGTTTCTGTAACCATCCAATCCTGACCAGTAGTCATTGACCTGAGCCTCTCGATCTGAGTTGATCACTATTATATCCAACGGCAGCACCTTGGCGCGTGCAGCGATTTCTGTAACAATCTGGAACTTTCACCCTCTCTGAGTAACTGATGGGAGATTAAGTGTACGTTCCAGCTTGGCTACGATTTCCCGATGTGCGTCAGGGTTAGGTAAAGACTCAATCATCAGGGCTTGATTTTTTGCAATCACTAAGACTATTAAATCAGGTTCAGGAATTAAGATAACTGCCTCAATTTCGGGTGTTTTTAATTGCCCTTGTTTCTGTTTGCCAACATAATATTTCAGTAAAGACTGATCCAGATAAATCTGTTGGGTACGGCTCATTCTTGCCCCTTGAAAAATGATAATTCCCACCGCTAAACCAATTTCAAGATAACTTTCTAAATCAAAATTTGGACTGAACCATTGTGTGATACTGGGCCAATAGATAATCGTTTGCTGCTGGCTCAAAAAAGGGGTCAAAAAAGCGTCAACAATTGCGCCAAATCGCACCATAAAATTCGTAATAATAATAACAAAAATTAGAAAGCCCGATTTGACTAAAATTTGTTTCAAGAGTTGCCAACTATCCCGTAATCGCCATTGAGAATAAAGATGATATTTGTTACTTTTTGAGTTGACCTTAATTGTATTTGAGTTGCTCTCTGTACTGGGGGATAACTCATTAGTTGCGTAAGGATGATTCCCTTCGCTATCTAGAAATATAATTGGAATTTCTAACAGGTTGGCTAATTGTTTGGCTTTAGTGAGGGCTTTTTCTGGTGTAGTTTCTTCAGAAACTAAAAGATCAGTATCATCTTGTAAGAAAATAAGGACTTGCCAACATTGCTTGATTTCAGCTTGAAACCCATCGCTATATAGTGTTCTTGGAAAAATGGCAACTTCTTTAATCCGTGCGCGATCAAATTCTAAATCAATGGTTTGACCTTTGGGTAAATATTGTCTTGACTCCAGTTTATCATCAGTAATTTTGAGGGCAACAAGAAATTTATTCTTAGGTTTGTTATAATAATTTTGCGCGATCGCGCGATCAATCAGCCAGAGTGTAAAAAATAAAGCTAAAATCAGTCCTCGATAGGCTTGCAAATGAAAGATTGCAAGAGAAAACAGAGAGAAAATCAGAAATAAAATCAGATTAGTTGCTTCATTTTCTATCGTTTTCCCAAAAATCAGTTCCTTCCAAATGCTCTCCAAAATAAAATCATAGATTTTTTCCAAGAGCTTTTTTATTTGAGCAAAGGGAAAAACAAGCCTTGAAAACCAAGTTTTCTGAGCATGGTAAACCGAACCGCGAAAATACATCTTTAATCATCATCAATCATGAGTCATTAGGTAGAGACATTCCACGGAACGTCTCTACACTAGTGATTCGTTCTCTGGGGAAAAGTTGTCACTCACTGTCCCCATCTTAGTACGTAGTCACTCCCTCATTATTCATTGTTAATGATTAATTATCAATTGCTCTCATGCTGTTTTTGGAGAAGAAACAGAAGATTCTTGGCTGCTTGTTGTTTCGGTTTGGTTCGCCCATTTCTGATAATCAGAAATTAACTGACTCATAATCTTTTGCTTAATGCGCGTTAACACACTTTTTAATAAACCATTACCTGTTGTTTCCAACATCGGTCGCGGGGTAAACCATAAAGCAGGGGGTAAATCTACATCAACGGTTAAATTGGCAATTCCTCGCAGATCAGTCTTACCGTTTTCTTCTACAGGTTCTAATTTACCCTTCAGTTGTAAAGAAAACCGATCATTAATGTAATCATTCCCTAAAACCTCACAACTTTCTGAGGTTAGTGTTACAGCCCCCTTACTATCAGAAACAACTTTCAGCACCGCAGACGGTTGGAAGTGATAGAGATCAAGAAAACTTAAAGGGCGCATTTTTAAGTGAAAGCGGTTCTCCGAGAGAGGTGTCATTAGTTTTGGATTCGCAATTGTTTTCACCAAACGTTGCGGTTGGCGTAAATAATGTTGAATCGGTGTCTTTTCTGGCGGAACAGTCAAATTAACAGATTCAGACGCGGTAAATCGTACAGTTTCCATAAGATTGGTTCAACTCTCTCAGCATAAACTCTGATCTCAATCCTCTCATTGTCTATTCCAGAGAGATTGAGAAGTAAGCGTGTGTGTTAAAGAAACTTCACATCGTTTAATAATTAGTATAAGAAACGCAACTCTAGTTTATCCTCTTTCCTAAGCAACAAAGGAATTGTGAGGAAAACTCTGCTGTAAGTAATAGAGAATTGATCAAAAATAAGAAATAAAGAACGAAGATTATGACGTTTTCAATTGCTCATTTAGGCCCCACTGGGACTCATACAGAAACAGCAGCATTAGCTTATCGACAATGGTTACAACAGACTCAAGGACAGGATTCGCTTTTATGCCCTTATGCCAGTATTGCTCAAACTTTAAAGGCGGTTGCTGAACAAGAAGCGGATTTTGCGGTTGTTCCTGTGGAAAATTCCACGGAAGGAAGTGTTACAGTTACCCTTGATACTTTGTGGCAATTGGAAGGACTACAGATTCAAAAGGCGTTAGTCTTACCTATTACTCATTCTCTGCTGTCTCAGGCTCATTCTCTAGAGGCGATTCAAACCGTTTATTCTCATCCCCAAGCCCTTGCTCAATGTCAAAAAGCACTGGAATCTTATCTCCCACAAGTGCAGTTAGTCCCCACCCCCTCCACCGTTGAGGCGTTACACTATCTTGCTGAGGAAGCAAATCGTGAACATTGTGGCGCGATCGCGTCATCTCGGGCTGCTCAATTATATAATTTACCGATTTTAATTTCTTCTCTCAATGATTACCCTGGCAACTGCACTCGGTTTTGGGTAGTTGGTTTACAACCGGCTACCAACGGAAAATATATTTCATTGGGCTTTAGTACAGGAGTCAACCAACCAGGGGCTTTAGTGCGCCCTCTTTCTGTGTTTGCCCAACGAGAAATCAATTTAACGCGCATTGAATCTCGTCCCACCAAACGCTCTTTAGGGGAATATCTCTTTTTTATTGATATTGAAGGGAATGCCAGCCATCCTCATGTCAAAGCTGCTTTAGAGGATTTACCTCAATATACTGAAGTTCTCAAGATTTTTGGGAATTATGATGTATTACCAATTGATTAATTTAACAGAATGAGAGTGAAAACTGCTATATAATCATCAATCATCATGTTCAATCGTTATCTTCTCTTATCTATTTTTAGCTTTATTTTCATCACGTTAAGTGGTTGTCGTCAAAATAATAATTTAACGTCCCGTCCAGAACCACTTCCCCAAGATGCTTTGATTCAAGCCTACTTTAATCATAATTCTTCCCGAGGGGCCAATTATACTGATCCCTACCGCCAAAAAGAACGTCCTGGAGATAACTTAGAACAAATTATTATTGATGCGATTGCTTCGGCGGATCAGACAATTGAAGTTGCCATCCAAGAGTTTCGATTACCCAAAATTGCCCAGGCTTTGGTAGAAAAAAAGCGGGAGGGGGTCGCCGTGCGAGTGATTCTAGAAAATGATTATCGTCGTCCTTGGAGTCGTTATTCTCAAAGTGAAGTTAATCAGATGAGTCAGCGCGATCGGAGTCGGTATCAGTCTGGATTTAATTTTATTGATCTGAATCGAGATGGCACTTTAAACCGCCAAGAAATTGAACAGCGAGATGCCTTAATTATTTTAGAAAAAGCTGGCATTCCCATTCTTGACGATACGGCTGATGGGACAAAAGGCAGTGGTTTAATGCACCACAAATTTATGATTATTGATGAAGAAATACTCGTAGCAACATCTGCTAATTTTACCTTAAGTGGAATTCATGGCGATTTAGAGAATCCCAATACTCAAGGGAATGCAAATAATCTATTAACGATTAAAAGTGAGGAGTTGGCTAGTCTTTTTCTCACAGAATTTAATTTCATGTGGGGGGATGGTGTCGGCGGAAAAGAAGATAGTCAGTTTGGGTTACAAAAGCCAAAGCGCAAGGCTTATATGGTTAATATTGGTAGTCAGAAGGTACAAGTTAACTTTTCACCTCTTTCTAAAACTGAACCTTGGGAAAATAGTAGTAATGGCTTTATTAATCAACAATTGGCTCGCGCTCAGAGTTCAGTTAATTTTGCTTTATTTGTCTTTACTGACCAAAAACTAGCCGATACCCTCGCTCAAACCCATCAAAGAGGAACGAATATTCAAGGCTTAATTGACTCAGGATTTGCTTATCGTTATTACAGCGAAGGTTTAGATCTGTTAGGGGTGATGTTAGCCCGAAATTGTAAGCCCGAAAAAAATAATAATCCTTGGAAACCTGGGCTTTCTTCTGTTGGCTTTCCTGAACTTCCAGAAGGAGATAAACTTCATCATAAATTTGCAGTTGTTGACCAAAAAACCGTTATTACAGGCTCTCATAATTGGTCAGCTTCCGCCAATTATCAAAACGATGAATTTGTGCTCGCGATCGAAAGTCCTACTGTTGCAGCCCATTATGAACGAGAATTCCAACAGTTATACGATCGCGCTGTTTTAGGAATTCCCCCATGGCTACAACAACGAATTCAATCTCAAAAGCAAGAATGTCCGAACTTATGATCTATGCCCCCCGAAGTGGCGGAGGGGGCTAGGGAGTATTTTTCCAATCGGAATTAGTTGCTACCGTTTCCGACAAAAGCAGCAGTTAAGCTATCGTGGGCTAAGAAGTGATCTAAGTGATAAGCTCTTTCTTCTGTTTCTAAAAGAATTTGCTCGTATAAGTAGCGGGTTGCGCGATCGCCAAGGCTTTCTGCTTGTGCTGCTTGTTGACGTAAGAGTTTAATAACGGCTTGTTCTGCACTGAGATCATGTTCTACCATGGTGCGAGCAGCATACGCTCCATCGGCTTCTGGTTCAATTTGACACAGTTCTGCGAGTTTACTAAAACTTGCCACGGGAACACCGCCAATGCCGTTTAAACGTTCAGCGAGATCATGAACATGACCTTTGACTTCATCATAAGATTCTTGGAAAAACTCGTGTAAGGAGTAAAATTCAGATCCTTCAATGACAAAATGATGCTTTTGATATTGAAGATAGAGAGCCTGGAAGCTAGCAATAGCAATATTTAATCCTTCACAAACCGGTTCTGTAACATTTTTTTCCAGTAAGACGGGATTTTCCTTTACTTCTCCAAATGCTTGGAGTAAGCCTTGTGCAGTAGCCATGGGAATTTTACCTTAATAGCGATTTTTCTTGATGCCATAATATTAGCAAAAAGTCTGATTTGTTGACAAATAAGAATTATCCGCTTTTTCTCAGTAATTGAAACTCATTCTTATCTAGAGAATTTTTAATATAAAATTAATCAATAGTTAACTAGTAAAATAAAAAGGACGGACATAAATCTGTTGCGCGATCGCGCTCTTGAGAGTTACTTGTTGACCAATCACCTGAATACGTACCGCCCCTCGTTTTGTTGTTCCTAAAACCAATAAATAAGTCCCAACCGTAACACCAGCAATGGGGAAATGATAGTTATAAGGAATCGCAGCAATCTGCACCCAGTTCCCTTCTGTCACTTCTACAAGGGGAAAACTATTGGGAGGAGGAGAAGAGACGGATTCTTGAAAGTGACCGCCTAAATAGGTAAAACGCCAAGGTTTCTGAGGTTCGTGATCCTCAGTTTCATAATCATCATCATGGGTTTGGAAGAAAAAATTAAATGCCATTGTTCTTAATCACTCAATTTTCGTTAATCGCTTTCATACTCAGGAAGTTGCCAGCACTGCTCTAAATAATGGCTAAGCGCGTTACGAGATGCAGAAATACGCCACATAACACTCCAAAATTGCCAAAGTTTTAATGGGGTTGCTAACTCCACTTCCAAAGGGTGGTTACAACGGCACTGACAAGGAATTTGTAGCTCTAATAACCGTTGATAAACTTGCCAACGTTCTATGCACTGACAAGGAATTTGGGTTCTTATTGCTGATTGTTCAGAAGAATTATGACTCATTATGTTCAATAAATAAGAATAATTTGCAATTATTAAGGGACATTAAAATCACTCAATCCACAGCCTCACCTGAGGCAAGCCAGACTGAGTTTTCGGAAAATTCAATTGTAGTTGCTAGTTTACCCTTAAAGATAATAGTTTGCAACTATCATTGCGATTTTTTTATGATCGCCCAATTCTATATTTCAAGGGCAATCTAGAGTTTTCTCAATCATTACACGCAAAAGCTGTCTTCAGCAGAGTAGAAGGCAGTAATGAGTTAGAGTTGCAATAATCAATTCAAATTGACATCTGGAAGTGCTTTTACACCGTTTCTAAGGGGAAATGCCAATAACTATCGGGAGTCCATGTATCAGGATTGAAAGTGGAAGTGCGACCCCAATGATTTATGCTAGAATAGCCCTATTTCAGTCCCACAAACGATTCCATGACTACACTCACCTTGAATCTTTCTTCTCTAGTTGATCGGATTAGCGATCGCCAGTTAGAAGCTCTTTCTCGCGATAATCCCGATGCTCGATTGGAAACTGATCGTCAAGGTCACTTAATTTTTATGCCTCCAACGGGTGGTGAAACTGGAAATCGCAATGGCGAACTGTTTTTTCAAATCAAACTTTGGAATAAACAAAGCAAACTAGGTGAAGTTTTTGATTCTTCTACTGGTTTCAAGTTGTCCAATGGTGCAGTTCGTTCTCCTGATGTTAGCTGGGTCACTAACTCCAAATGGAACAGTTTAACCAAAGAACAAAAAAGAAAATTTGCCCCCCTCGATCCTGATTTTGTGCTCGAACTGATGAGTCCTAGTGACGATCTCGATCAGTTGCAAAATAAAATGAAGGAGTACATCAACTGCGGAGTCAACTTAGGTTGGTTAATTAATCCCGATGAGAGACAAGTAGAAATTTACCGCCAGGGGAAGAAGAAAGAAGTATTAAATAATCCTTTGACCCTTTCAGGTGAAGATATTCTGTCTGGATTGGTTGTAGATTTATCCGAAATTTTTGAGTAAACAGCGATCGCGCATCCTCTCAATATTTCTTTACATTGAAATCTGGAAGTATTTTTGCACAGTTTCTAAGGATAAATGCCAATATTTCTCGGGAGTCCATGTATCAGGATTGAAAGTAGAAGCGCGACCCCGTTGATAAGCAGAGAGCAAAGCCTTTCGTAATTGCACCTTCCCAATAGTGCGACGGGCTTTTTTCGATAAAGCAAGTCCAAAAATGAGGTTGATAGGATGCCACTTTGCCCCCAGTAAAAACGCCTGTACTTGCGCTTCTCCAAGAGGATCAACCCCATAACCAGTGAGAACATGAACCCCATCATGATATTGCGGACGGCGGAGACCATAATCAAACGGGGTTAGGTGATTTGTTTCGACAAAGTCTGCCCAAGTGCGACCAAATGTTCCCACAGGGAGTCGGCGTAATTCTGATAAGGGAACGAGAGGGGTTGCATCGGGATGCTGTTTTTGATGGTATTGACGCAACCCAATGAGGAATTTAGGTAATTTCGGATCAGTGTTTTGTTCCATCTTCTTATCGCGGTGATGATTCCCTCTAGAATCTTTAGATTTAGAAAATGTAGAAAATGTAGGTTGGGTTGAAGTAATGAAACCCAACAGCAGAAACAGTTTTTAACAAAGAAGGACGTGCTAGCCCCTCTACAGTGATTTCAGCAGAATGAAATGATCCTGTCTGCATAAGGGGGGTATGCAGCAGACTTGATTAGATTTCATATTAGCTGAATTCGGAAGCCACGTTAAACTCAGTCTCAGTTAAATTGGCTAAATTAACATTTTGAAGACTATCAATATCTGCATCGTTAAGAAAATCACTGAAGTTATTGACAACTTGAGAAAATTGATAATCAGCTAAGTTAAATTCAGCAGCAACTTCTGAAAAAGAGGTTTCAATCAACCCTTCTCCACGACTAAAAATAATTTCTTCATCATTAATACCAATGGTTGTCGTGCCATCATATCCTGTTTCTGGGTCATAACTCCCTGTTCCTTCTATGTTGAACTCCATTGTCATTCCAGTTGGAGAGGTAAACAAACGAGTTCCGCCATAACTAATATTTCCTTCGCCATCGGTTTCAACACTTAATTCTCCACTCGCATTGCTTCCATTATCTCTTTCCAAAGCACTATTGCGAGTGAAGTTATAGCCTGCTTCTGGCGTATAGCTGCTGTTAATAGAAAACTCACGAGTGACATTGTCATTAATTGGTAGTTCTTCTGGGATATCAATGGGAATTTCTTGACTCCATCGCCCACTACTAACGGTTAGCACGCCATCAGCATAATCAACATTATAAGTTTGATCGGCAACAGTAATCGTTGCGGTTGCTTCATATCCAGTTTCCGTATCATAACTTCGATTGCTGGAAAAACTTTCGATGTCTTGAGAATCAAAATCTTCTAATGCAGAAACAATGCTGTTGAATGATTCGCTATTAAGTTGCTTGAGCATTTCTCATGACCTCCACTAACAGATAAATTTGGATTGACATATTTATCCTAGAAAAGGCTTAGAATTAGTGCATGAGGAAAAAGTCATGAGTTAAGAAATGACTTTAGTCATGTTTCAAATCTGTTTTATTTGTAGTATATTAAATCAGTTAAGTCTCTTGATTATTAGAGGACTCTGATCAGGTTGTAAAGCCTCAAAGAGAGATGAATCATCTAATCACTATTAAAACTCACCCTTTTCGTTTTTTACTCTATTTAGAGTGGATATTATTTGGTATATCTTTGATTGGAGAAATCCTGATTCCACCACCACTGCTAGCAGTACAAGTGCAACAATTTAAGGGACTTATCTTTCTGGTTTTAGTCATTTTATGTGGATTAGGATTAAAATTACCGAAACGTAACTCCAATTATAAATTACTCTATATTTTATTTAACTTATTTTTAGCGATACTGGTCGTTTTTCTGGGAGGAAGTGGTCGCACCCTCCCTTTTTTATATTTAATCGTTTTAATTCGAGCTTGCTTAATCTATCCTCCCCAGAAACAAGTTTTAATTACTGTCCTCACAGTGCTCTCGTTTTTATTTACCCTCTCTTATCGGCTAAGACAAATTGAAGTTAGACCCGAGGTTAGACAACAGATTCAATTATTATTGCCCAGCTTTATTTTATTATTCTGTCTGAGTCTGCTTTTTGTTTTGATTTTAATTAATACACTTTTAGCAGAACGAGAGAGTCGAAGTCAACTCGCGATCGCGCATAAAAAACTTCGTCAATACGCCTTAAAAATTGAAGATCAAGCAACCTTACAAGAAAGAAATCGCATTGCTCGTGAAATTCATGATAGCTTAGGTCATATTTTAACGGCTCTCAATTTGCAGCTAGAAGGAGGATTAAAGTTATGGGAAACTCAACCGCAAAAAGCCTATTCTTTTATTCAAAAAGCAAAAGAATTAGGCTCACAAGGATTACAAGAAGTGCGCCAGTCTGTTTCTAGCCTACGCCGTGATCCGTTAGGAGGAAAAAGTTTAGCTGAGGCGATACAATTCTCTTTACAAGAGTTAGAAAAAACGACAGGAATTTATACAAACTGTGACCTCAAAAATTGTACTTTTCTTTCCACAGAAATATCACGAGTGGTTTATCGTTTAGTTCAAGAAGCCTTAACCAATATTACAAAACACGCTTGCGCTAGTCAGATTTGGGTTAGCTTAGAAATTGAAAGGACAGAAGCTATTTTAATGATTAGTGATGATGGAAAAGGATTTGAATATACACAAAATACAACTGGGTTTGGGTTACAGGGAATGAAAGAAAGAACCCTCAGTTTAGGAGGACAATTTAAAATTACCAGTGAACTGGGAAAAGGATGCACGATTGAAATTATATTTCCAGTGGAGGATGAAAGAGTATGATTCGGGTTTTATTAGCAGATGATCAAAGTTTAGTCACTGAAGGGTTAAAGGCGTTACTTTCTTTAGAAGATGACCTCGAAATTGTTGGTGAAGCCAGAAATGGACAAGAAGTTTTACAACAAATTGAACCCTTAAAACCTGATATTATTTTAATGGATATCCGAATGCCAATTATGGATGGTGTCGCGACAACAAAGCAACTTTCTGAGCATTTTCCTAATGTGAAAGTGTTAGTTTTAACCACATTTGATGAGGATGATTACGTAATTCAAGCGTTACGATTTGGCGCAAAAGGGTATTTACTCAAAGATACCCCAACGGAAGAATTAGCGCGAGTAATTCGTGCAGTGAATGAAGGTTACAGTCAGTTGAGTCCAGGAATTTTGCAAAAATTAATGTCAAAAGTAAAACCGCAACCATCTCGCGAATATCATCAGGGATGGGAAGAGTTAACCGCAAGAGAAAAAGAAGTGTTAAAGTTAATTGCAACGGGTGCAAGTAACGCTGAAATTGCAGAACATCTCTATCTTTCTTTAGGAACTGTTAAAAATCATGTGACGCATATTTTAAGGCGTTTAGATCTGCGCGATCGAACGCAAGCTGCACTTTTGGCGCAGTCTTATTTTGAATTAGAAAACTAATTCCAACTCGTAGAAACCTTAATAATCATCACTGAAAAATAAGATAATTTCAAATCAGCTTGTTCTTTTAAATCTTTATAAACCACTTGTTCTGGCATTGTCGCCCGTTCGATAATATAACTGTGATCGAGTAAGTTTTTAGTTTGTAACAGTTCCCAAATCTGAGAATAGAGAGAACTAAACTTCATCAACACCACCACTTCTGCAACTTGAAACGCTTTTTCCAGTTCTTCAAGATGATAAAGTGTTGGTAGAATTATTAAACGCTGCGATCGCGCGGTTAAAGGAATCCCCAACTCTGAAGCCACCGCCATCGGCGAACAAACCCCTGGTATGGTTTCCACACCAATGGTAGGATCAAGTTTTTGTACCATTTGCGCCAAATAGGTGAAGGTACTATAAAAACTAATATCCCCTTCACACGCAAACGTCACATCTTCTCCCTTTTGCAAATAAGGTAAAACCGTTTGCGCTGCAACGTTCCAAGCCTCCGTTAATTCCTGATCATCTTGGATGTATGGAAACTTCAACGGTAACAACATCTGATGCGATTGTAGCCACGGAGAAATGATCCGTTGTGCAATTCCCGACTTTCCGTTGATTCCCTCTGGAAACGCCACAATATCCGCTTCCTGGAGACACTTCAAACCCTTAACCGTAATTAATTCTGGATCGCCTGTTCCGACGCTAACGCCATAAAGTTTAGCCACGTGCTATTTTTTTACCTATTCACTAACCTTAATTAGTCTATCAAACACGAGCTAGAAAAACAGAGGATTAATTTTGACGAACCTTTAAGAGTTGATTCCCCCCACGCTGAAACTCATAGATTGTGTTTTCAATTTCGGTTTGATATCCTTGTTTAGAAAGTTCTGATAACACTGCATCTAAATGTCGGGATTGATGACTGGTAAAATTTTCAACTAAGGGGAAAATCCGAACTTCTTTGGCAACGCGGGATAAATCAAAAATAGATTGCAAATGAAACGCTAGAGAAAATTGTTCTGAATAAGTAAAGAGTAAATGCGACGAAACTGCTAAATCAAACGTTTCGTCAGAAAAGGGTAATTCTGGAAAGCCCACTTCCCGATAACGTCCTTCTGCTTTTCCAGTTGAGAAATCTGCTAAAAACGTATTCATTGCGGATAAACGATCTGCCCCTAGAGCTTCTGGTGTTGGATTTTTTTTCCAGACAAATTGGTCAATATTTTTATATAAACCATCAATAATAATCGGGTAAGTTTGATCAATTCGTTGTTGAATTTGTTCAGGGGTAAACTGATAAATTGGATCGCAAGAAATAACGGTTTTTCCTTGTTGTTTCATGACTGCATTAAAACTGGCGGGTCCCCCAGCGCAATCAAGAATTGATAATTCTAAATCCGAAGGTGTGAGATTAAACATCTCGATATAGTCTTGAAAAGAACGCCCCCAAGGAACGACATTTTGCAGTTGAAACATTCTTCTTTTTTCTCAGTCATGATCAAATAAAAGCCTTAACATATCCTAACCGATCAAAAACCAATGAATCGTTACCTCTCAATAATCTTGCTAGCAGGAGTTATGTTAACCAGTTGTAGCCCTGATACAACTCCCTCCGAAAATAGTAATCCCTATTCTGAATGTGATAACAGCATTGATTCTCAAAATCGCAGTGATTACCAAGCGATTTCTGTAGCAGACATCACCAAAAATAATCCGAATCTGAATCAAACCATTGTTGAAGATCCGAAAGCCACTGTGTTAGAAGCGTTTGGCTTTTCTGAGTTACAAGAATCTCAAAAACAAGAAATTAATGTCAGTTGTCCAGACGCTGATCAAGTCATCGTGACCCTAACTAAAACGGGATTATTGGATGATTCGGTTGCGGGGGTGCGCGATCGCGCTGAGTTTACCCCGCATCCTCAAGGATGGGAACTGATTTGGCTGGGAAGACAGCAAAAATGTTATCCCGAACGGGGAAACACAGAGTGGTCAACAGAACTTTGTCTTTAAAGCGCGATCAGCTAACTCTCGTCAAGACCTCTTGAGGTGGCTGCAACAAAATTAGCGAAACAGTGCAACAGACATCTTATAATTTTTCATAGGCGTTAACCTCTCTAAACTGATGTCTGAATGGCAACCGACCCTCGCCCAACACTACCACGAACGCACGAAATACGACCCAGACACGATAGCTAAAAAAGCTCGTTCTCTCAATTGGGATCAACAACCCATTCCTTACAAAGACTATAAACTGGGGACAACATACGACTTAAAACCTTATCTCAATGATCCCCCGAAAGCAGAAGAAAACTGGGAAAAATGGCAGCGACTTTCCCGATTTTTACTCCTCTCCTATGGTGTAACAGCCAGACTAGAAACGCCTTCAGGGGATAAAATTTTACTCCGTGCTGCACCTTCAGCAGGAGGACTCTATCCAGCAGAAGTTTATTTAATTGTGAGAGGGTTAGCCTTTTTACCACCTGGTTTATATAACTATCAGTGTCAAACCCATTCTCTCGTTCATTTTTGGGAAGACTCCGTTTGGTCAGATTTACAATCAGCTTGTTTTTGGCATTCAACATTAGAAAATACAGAACTCGCCCTTGCAGTTTCCTCCGTATTTTATCGTTCCGCTTGGCGGTATGAAGATCGCGCGTATCGACGGATTTTTCTTGATACTGGACATTTATTAGGTAACTTTGAATTAGCTGGAAGTTTGTGTGATTATCGCCCTCATCTCATTGGTGGGTTTAATGATGATGGGATGAATGAACTTCTTTATCTGAATCCTCAAGAAGAAGGGGTGATAACTGTTGCAGCACTAGCTGATTTATTAGAAATTAAACAAAATTTATCTCCCACGACAACCGCTTTACCTTCTCCTGCTAATCGTAGCTTTCCACCGAATATTCCTGATGGGGAATTACTCCCTTATCTTCATGAACTGACTAAAATTGAAACTGAACCGAAAGCAGTTACAAAAGGAATTAAAGACAGCGAGAAAGAAGACAAATATAACTTTCCATTTTGCCTCAAAGTTTCCACAACAAGTCAACCGATTGCGTGGGGAGACAGTTTAGAAGGATTACAAGAAACAATTATCAAGCGTCGTTCTACTCGCGGTTTTAATGGACAGGAAATTACTTTAGATGAACTCAAACAACTCCTCAGTTTTACTTATCAAAGCCAAGACTATTGGCTACAGGGTTTAGATGCAAATCCAGACTTCTTTGATTTAAACTTAATTTCCACATTTGTTGCTGTTTCTGGTGTAACTGACCTCGAAGAAGGCTGTTATTACTACGCGCCAAAGACCCAAGAATTAAGGCAAATTCGGTTTAAAAACTTCCGTCGGGAATTGCATTATTTATGCTTAGGACAAGATTTAGGACGGGATGCGTCCGCTATTATGTTTCATACGGCTGATTTAAAACAAGCCATTCAATTATACGGCGATCGCGCTTATCGTTATCTCCATTTAGATGCTGGACATCTGGGACAACGCCTCAATTTAGCAGCAATTTATTTAAAACTTGGGGTAAGTGGAATTGCAGGCTTTTTTGATAACCAAGTCAATGAAGTGTTAGGGATTCCCGAAGACGAAGCCGTCCTTTATATTACAACCCTTGGTCGTCCTCGCCGAGGTTAATAGCGCAGCTTCTCCCACTCAGGAGATGATGTCTTACCCAGCTTTCAGTTGGATATTCAGTAGGTTTAATGTCCTTCCCAACGTTTAAGAGGAACACAAGGAATATCAAATTGGTCGAGACTGCGAGCAACAACAAAATCCACTAAATCTTCAATGGTTTCGGGGTTATGATACCAAGCTGGAATCGCTGGGACAATTTTTGCCCCCGCTTCTGCTAAAGCAGTGAGATTCCGCAGATGAATGAGGCTAAACGGCGTTTCTCTCGGAACAACGACTAATTTTCTTCCTTCTTTCAGTTGCACATCCGCTGCCCGTTCCAATAAGTCAGAACTTAACCCCTGCGCCATCTTTGCCACTGTACTCATACTACAAGGAATGACGAGCATTCCTAAAGTGCGATAAGAACCACTGGCAATAGTTGCCCCCACATCTCCCCAACGGTGACAGCGTAGTTTTCCGCCTTGGGGTTGTTCCGCTTGTTCTCGCCAGAATTGTTCTTGCTGATCTGGTTCTACGGGCATTTTAACTTGATTTTCGGCTTGCCAAACCATGAAACTAGCCTTGGAAGCAACGACATCAATGGTATAGTCTGCAGCTAATAAATATTTGAGGGTACGCACAGCGTAAATTAAGCCGGAAGCGCCACTAATTCCGACAGTCAGCGGTAAATTCATTATTGGTTATGTGTTCTTGGTTCTTGGCAAAATCGGGAAAAGGGAACAGGCAATTGCAGCCAATTCCCCTTATTTCCCTTCCTTATTAATTGTTAACCATTCATTATGGTTTTTCCCTCTCCCGCACGATTAATTATCAAAGTCTTCATCCGTTGCAGGAGTTGCGCCGGAAACGGTGACTAGATCAATTTGCTGACGATAATAGTCAACACTTTTCACTTGCACTTTCACTCGCGAACCCAAACGATAAGCAATGCGGTTTTTGCGACCCACTAAACAAGCATGACGGGCGCGATATTCATACCAGTCATCTTTAAGGGAACTGACATGAACTAAGCCTTCCACGAGTAAGTCTTCAATTTCCACAAAGAAACCATAAGATTGAACACCTGTAATTAAGCCTGAGAAAACCTCTCCCGTCCGTTCTTTCATTTTCTCGGCTTTTTTGAGTCCTTTGAGGTCATTTTCAGCATCTTCCACCATTTTGTCTCGTTCATTGAGATGGTGAATGAAACTGGCAATTTGTTCTTCGTACTCCGTTGCCATCGCGGGCGGAAGAACTTTCCAGTTGATTTTACCGTGACTGCCAGGACCGTGCAGATCCACGCCTTCTTTGGCCCGACTGTGTCGCCGATCGCGCCCCTCTTGAAAAACAGACTTTAAGATCCGTTGCACCCACAAATCAGCATAGCGTTGTCCTGGAGAAATACAAGGACTGTAAGCCGTGCTTTCGGCTAGTCCAAAGTGCTCACCCGGTTTCGTGCTATATTTTGCTAATTTCAGGGTTGATTTCAAGAAAAACATCAACACGCGAGCGGCGCTAGATTTAGAAATTTGACGGCTGAAGTTCTGATAATCTTGCGGACGCAACTCATCCTCATTTTCCAATTCCAGTTGCAGTTCTAAGTTATTCCCCAATTTCATCAAGTCTTCAATTTCCGTATAATCAGAAATCTGTTGAATGCGATAAATGGCAGGGACTCCAAGGGCTTGTAAGTGCCCTCCCACAACTTGTCCAGGGAGAATCATTAACTCAGTCAGTAAAGAGCGCACTGGTAGGGAAGAATCCACCACAACAGCCCCTAAGCGTCCTTCATCTTTAAATCCGCTCTGGGCTTCGGGGAGTTCAATATCAAACCCGCCTCGTTGCAGCCGTTGTGCTTTGACCAAGGGACTCAGGGTGAAAAAGAGTTCATGGAGCATTTCTACCGCAGATTTCAGTTCTGGCGCAACCTCTTCCTTACCCCCTAATAAGGATTGCGCTTCTTGATAACTAAAGTGTTGATCGACCCGAATCACACTTTCATCAATAGAAAAATCTTGAATCTCACCCATTTGATCCACAGTTAGCACTACGCTGACTGCAAGCCGATCTTCTCCAGGAATCAAGGATGCACACTGCTGGACTTCTGGCGGTAACAGAGGAATCACTAAATCTCTTAAAAAGACTGCGGTTCCCCGTTGTTTCGCTGCATTATCTAAAGCCGAGTCGGAAGAGACATAATGGGCGACATCGGCAAGATGAATCCCTAAACGCCAGTTCCCACCATTAGTTTTATCTAAAGTAAGAGCATTTTCCACAAAAGGAGGCTTCTCTTGTGTTTGTGGTGTTTCGTCCAGAGAAATCGTCAGCAGATCTCGATAATCTTGTCTGTTGGCAAGAGCTTTTTCATCAAAGGTTGGAGTCAGGGCTTCGGCTTCGGCTAAAGCGTGTTGAGAGAAAGTTCTCGGTAAGTCATGTTTACAACAGACAATATCTGTATCTGCTGCTTCTTCCGCGTCACTTCCCAGCACTTTTGTCACTCGACCCAGAGGAGGATGATCCCCGAGAGGATAGCGCAAAACTTCCACATGAACCAAATGATCCACTGCTTCTTTTAAGTCCGCACCATCGGGACTGAGATTGAGTTCAAACAATAGGCGATCATCAAGGGGGACAGCGTGATACTCTTGCTTGTTGTCGTCTTCTACTTCTCGAACTTGGGCGAGAAGGGAAGGGTTGGCGCGATCAAGGATCACTTGTACCTCTCCTTCAGGAGAACGACGGCGACTGGCTTCTTTAATCACCTTTACTAAAACGCGATCGCCGTTCCAAGCACTGCCTAAATGAGATTCGCGGACATAGATATCATCCGTCCCTTCTTGGTCTTGAATGGCAAAACAAAATCCCTTACTGGAACAACGGAGTTTTGCTTCTACCACATCCTCTTGGGGAGGACGGCGATATTTTCCTCTTTCTTTGACAATAACGCCGATGCGTTCTAAAGCATCCAGAGCAACTTGTAATTGTTGGATACTGTATTCATCTTGAAGGTTGAGCTTTTTTTCGAGAACTTTTGGGGCAACCAGTTTATTATCACTTAAATGAGACAGGATTGTAGCGATTGAAAATTCCATCTGATATTAGTATCTTATCGGGTTCACTTACACAGAATGTGCAGACTTTAAAAACACTACTGCTGGCGTGTTATTCGTTGAACGATGAAACCACTATAGCTAATGTTTAGAGAACAGCAAGCCAATCAATTGCTGATGTCTTCGGAGCGCATCAATGGGCTTTGCTTGCAATAGCATCTTCATTCGATAACGATTAAACTACAGAAGTAGTGCTATCTTTATCTATTCTATCTGGTTTTGGACTTGAGTCCGAAATGAGTCTGATCATAGTTGCCATCTTTCTTCCTAAATTGATTTTTAACTGTGCTCAGACCACAGAGCAAGAACCAGTCATGAATTACAATTATCATTATGCTTGAGCAATTTCGCACTCATTTTCCCCAAGGAAGTCTTATTAGCGAATTAATTCAAATTGACCACGGAAAATATATTGTTCGCGCTAGTGTCCAAAATGAAGGGTTGACCCTTGCGACTGGACTCGCTGCTGCTGATACAGTTGAACAAGCCGAAGATAAAGCTCGCGATCGCGCTTTAGCTGTTTTAAATCTTTCTCTTTCTCCTTCTTCGTCCCCTTCTGTTGTCACCTCAACACCAGAACAAGCGGAAAAAACTGTTGCTTCCTCCCCTCAAAAAGACTTTGATACTCCTACGACTCAAACTTTCATCTCACAAGCGAGCGAAGTTAGTTTCACTGAAAACCAATCACCGTCTTCTCAGGGGTCTCCCACTGCTGTCAATGGTGTTTCCCACACAGAGGAGAGATCTAGTCTGTCCTCCTCTGAGTCTTCTGAATTGGTTCAAGATCTAAACACAGATGTGGAAACTGAACGCAATGACCCTGAAGTGAGCAGTAGAAAGATCGCTTCCACTGAAACCGAAGCAGGGGCGAGTGCATCAAGTCGGGCTGAAGAATTGATTATGGATAGCTCTGATATTATTGCTCGCACGAATGTTGAATTGCGACGACTGAACTGGACAAGCGAACAAGGACGAAAATTCTTAGAAGAGACTTATGGTAAACGATCGCGCTCTCTTCTCTCCGAATCGGAGTTATTAGAATTCCTCCAATATTTAGAAAAACAACCCACGCCCACTGCCCATGGTGACCAGTAACAAGAAACAGGAAACAGATTGGTACTGGTCACAGGTGAAGCGTTAAGACGGTGGGTTACTTGCGGAGGGACGACGTTCAATCACACGGTCAATTAAGCCATATTCCATGGACTCTTGAGGGGACATAAAGAAGTCGCGCTCTGTGTCTTCTGCAATGCGGTCTAAGGGCTGACCCGTATGTTCGGCTAGGTAGTGGTTCAACTGCTGCTTGAGATAGAGAATTTCTTTTGCTTGAATTTCAATATCGGTGGCTTGACCTTGCGCCCCCCCTAAGGGTTGGTGAATCATAATGCGAGAATGGGGAAGACTGAGGCGTTTTCCTTTTTCACCAGCACTGAGGAGAAATGCCCCCATGCTTGCAGCGAGTCCTAAACAGATTGTAGAAACATCAGGACGGATCTGGTTCATGGTATCAAAAATCCCCAGTCCAGCACTCACCGAACCCCCAGGAGAATTGATATAGAGATAAATATCTTTTTCGGGGTCTTCTGCTTCTAAGTAGAGCATTTGCGCCACGATTAGGTTGGCAATTTCATCATCCACCTGTTGTCCTAAAAAGACAATTCTCTCTCTAAGTAAGCGAGAGTAGATATCAAAGGCGCGTTCGCCACGACCCGAGGTTTCAATAACGGTAGGGATCATAGATTTGTTTCTTCAGTTGCTGATTGTCTTCGGTAGGTCAATTGTAACTAAATTCAAGGTTGGTTTGGCTTACTCATGATCTTTTGCTGAATGTGAGGTCAAAGCATTATAGCAATCCCATAAGAATCGCTGCTGCAGAGTTGTCCCGCCCGTTGGATTAATTCTTGGCAAGCCTATCAGTTTCATCAAGAAAAACCCCCAAGGCGAGGGTTGTTACTTCCGCCTTGCCACCGTCAAGGGGCTTCATCGTTTCATCGGTGAGCGGTTCTAAAAACTCTAAATCCACGGTTTCTAGATTCTGATGATCCAGATCAAAAGGATGTTTCATGGAATCCTCCTCTGTTGTTGATTGGTTTATTGGTTACTGTATCGAGGAATTCCCTGAAATAAGTGCCATGATGGCAGATACCTGAAAAGTGAGACTAACAACGCGGACAATCCACCCAGTTCGCTTCAATAGTTCCATCAGGGAGAATACTCGCTTCTTTCTTCCAAATGGGGGCATTATGTTTGAGGGTGTCTATAGCGTACTGACAAGCAGCAAAGGCTTCACTACGATGGGGACATCCCACAGCAACTAAAACGCTAATTTCGCCAATTTTTAGCCGTCCAACGCGATGATGAATCACCACCCGATTCACTGGCGACCATCGTTCCCGAATTTGGGCTGCAATTTGTTTAAATAGCGCGATCGCCATGGGTTCGTAGGCTTGATATTCTAGATAAGCAACGGGTTTTCCATCAGTTTGTTCCCGTACTGTCCCACTCATCAGCGCGATCGCGCCATTGGCTGGATCATCAGCGAGATCGTACACTTCATCAAAGAATAGCGGTGCAAAAGCAATTTGAAAGTGATCTTTTGTCATTGGTCACTGGTCACTGGTCACTGGTCACTGGTCACTGGTCATTGGTCATTGGTCACTGTTCACTGGTCACTGGTCATTGGTCATTGGTCACTGTTCACTGGTCACTGGTCACTGGTCACTGGTCACTGGTCACTGGTCATTAGTCATTAGTCACTGATTACTGATGGGAAATCAACTGCGGTTGCATTTGTCCTTGTTTTCCTGAGGTATGACTCGGAAAGAGATGTAATAAGTCTTCATTCAATTTAACTTGAACGCGGGTTTGGGGGGCTAAGAGTTGTTTTTGGTGGGTTCGCGCTTGTAATTCCATTCCAGAAGGAAGTCGCAGACGGTAGCGATGTTCTCGTCCTAAAAACTCGCGATCGCGCACCATAATCTCAGAATTTTCATCAGGAATCAAGGTGATATCTTCTTGGCGAATCATTAAATCCCCGTGATCCCCTTGTACCTCATCCGACACCTGCGAGGAGTTTAAGGTAAATGTTCCGACTTCAGTTTCCCAACCCTTTCTGGTGCGATTAGCGGGGAGAAAGTTTCCTTGCGTGACAAATTCCGCAACAAACCGAGATGCAGGGTAAGTATAAATGGTTTCTGGCGTGTCATGCTGTTCTAAGTGACCCTGTTGCATCACCGCCACGGAATCAGAAATCGAAAGGGCTTCTTCTTGGTCGTGGGTAACAAATACCGCAGCAATCCCTGAAGCCTTGAGAATATCCCGTAATTCCGTTCGTAAGCGTAAACGGACTTGCACATCTAAATTGCTTAACGGTTCGTCTAAAAGCACTAAATTCGGGCGTGGGGCTAACGCACGGGCGAGGGCGACTCGTTGTTGTTGTCCCCCTGAGAGTTCGTGAGGATACCGTTGGTCTAAGCCTTCTAACCCCACTAAGGCTAAAGCAGATTGCACTTGCTTTTTCATTTCCATCCCACTGCTGCGATGTTGTTTTAAGCCAAAAGCAATATTTTTCGCAACATTCAGGTGCGGAAACAGCGCGTAATCTTGAAAGACCATCCCCACATCCCGTTTTTCTGGGGGGACATTTGAAGTCGCATCTGCTACCACTTTTTCGGCGATGGTAATTTTCCCTTGAAACGGTTGTTCAAATCCTGCAATCAGTCGTAATAGCGTTGTCTTTCCACACCCAGAAGGACCCAATAAACTCAGCAGATGTCCTTGCGGGACACTGAGGCTAACTTGGTTCACTGCGGGAATGCCTTGACGGGAATAAGTTTTACTAACGCCTTCGAGGTGCAGAATGGGGGATTGTTTCATTAGTTGAGTTTGCGCGATCGATGCTGACTATAACAATTAAAAATACTTTCCCTATGATAAAAGACTTTTTGCAGATTTTTTGCAGTTAAGCCGTTTGTTAAGTTGAGGAAGAAGTAAACAAGGAAGGAATTCAATATGGAAGGAAAACAAGTTCTTCTCACTGGCGGAACTGGCGGTTTAGGTTTAGGCGTTACCCCTGCGGTGGTTAGACGAGGCGCAAAAGTCACCATTCCCTATCGCAGCGAGGCTTCAGTAGAACGTTTGAAGCAAATTTTATCTCCCAGTGAGTTTGAAAGCATTCGCTTTGTCACACTCGATTTAAGTAAAGAGAGCGCCATTTCTCAACTCATCGAAGATATGGGACGAGTGGATGTTCTCATTCACCTTGTCGGTGGTTTTTCCATGGGACAACTGGTTGATTACAGTTATGAGGACTGGAAAAAAGATTTCCAATTAAATCTTGATACAACTTTCCTAGTCTGTAAACATAGCCTCCGCGCGATGATTAACTCAGGTTATGGGCGTATTGTCACTGTTGGCTCAAAAGGGGCGGTACAACCCATGGGCGGACTCGCTTCTTACTGTGCATCGAAAGCGGGGGTTGTGGCGTTAACCCAAGCTATAGCCGAAGAAGTTAAAGACTACGATAATATTACCGCTAATTGTGTTCTTCCTAGTATTATTGATACTCCGACAAACCGTGAAGCCATGGGAAGTGACCAAGCGGATCAATGGGTGAGACCCGAATCTTTAGCAGAAGCCATCTGTTATCTCGCCTCAGAGGGCGCAAGAGAAGTTCGAGGCGCAACCCTTCCCGTTTACGGAAAACTTTAACTTAATTTTGGTTATTTGTTCTTTGTTCTTCGTTCTTTGTTATTTAATAACCAATGACAGATGACTAATGACTAATGACAGTGGTCGGGTGCTCACTCTTTGCGACGTTGAAAGAGATGGGCTTCCCGACCGCCTCCTCGTTAAATATCTTTTTCGCTTAACTCACGGTTCATGTGATCAAAGGGTTTGTCAATGAAGGAAGTATCAAGCATTCCCGCATCTTCCGCCATTTTCTTCACCATTTCTTTCATGATTTCAATTCCGCGAACCGTGGGCGCGATGGGAACGCCAAGCGAATTGTAAGTTTCTCGTAACCCCTGTAAAACTCGCTCATCTAAAACATAAGTATCCCCAGCGACTAACGCATAAGTGGCATAACGGAGATAATAATCCATATCCCGCAAACAGGCGGAATAACGGCGAGTTGTATAAGCATTTCCACTGGGGCGAATTAACTCTGGTTGTTCATCAAAGAGTTGTCTTCCCGCTTCTTTCACGATTGCAGCAGCATTAGAATTAATCAGAGTCGCTGCTTGGACTCGCGCCATCCCGGATGCAAAATAAGACTGAAGCTCATCCATCGCATCACGGTCTAAATAGCGACCGGTTACATCATAATTTTTAATTAGAGTTGTGACTGCATCTCGCATCTTTTATTATCCTCCCAAAGCAACTGATTTTATGATGATCTAAAAAATAAGTTTAGTGTCTTGCTCCCCTGTCATTGCCAGTGAAGCAATTTTGTAATCTTGATTATTCTATCGTTTCCCTGCTCTCATCATCCCCTCTGTTGCAACATTTTCTGAGATCTGGCGTTACAAAACTTAATTATCTCGACCCATTACTCCAAAGACTCAAAGCCTGATGCACTTGATCTTAAACTTGATCGGGGAATAACACTTACCAGTAAGAAGTTACCCAAGAACCAATAATAATGACTAAAAAACAAGCTCAACCTTTTCTGAAGTGGGCTGGGGGAAAAACGCAACTCCTAGCACAAATCGAATCCTTTTTTCCTAAAGAATTACTAATGGGTTCAATGACAAGATACATTGAGCCATTTGTGGGCGGAGGAGCCCTCTTTTTTAAGGTTGCTAATACTTATCCGATTCAAGACTTTATAATCTCTGATATTAATCCTGAGTTAATTCTCGCTTATCAAACGATTCAAAAAGAAGTTGAGGGATTAATTAATCACTTATGGGATAAACAAAAAACCTATCTGGCGTTACCTGGGGAAGAACGAAAAAACTTTTTTTATCAAGTCCGCACTGATTATAATCAACAACGCAATCAAATCAACTTTGATCTTTATACGTCAAACTGGATTGAAAGAACTGCTCAACTGATCTTCCTCAATCGAACCTGTTTTAATGGACTATTTCGAGTGAATTCAAAAGGAGAGTTTAATGTCCCCTTCGGTCGCTATAAAAAGCCTAGAATTTGCGATGCAGATAATCTCAGACAAGTTGCCAAAATTTTAGAGCAAACAGCAATTCATCAAGGAGATTTCACCCAATGCAAAGCATTCGTTGATCAGGCTTCTTTCGTTTATTTCGATCCACCCTATCGACCGATTAGCAAAACATCAAGTTTTAATGCTTATTCTAAGCAAAGTTTCAATAATTCCGAACAGTTAAGGTTGAGAGATTTTTTCCACTTATTGGATCAAAAAGGAGCAAAATTATTATTGAGTAATTCTGATCCCAAAAATGAAGACCCAACAGATGATTTTTTTGAAAATGCTTATTATCCTTATCGAATTGAAAGAGTGGAAGCAGCCCGAAATATTAATAGCAACGCGAGTAAGCGGGGAAAAATAAAGGAATTGGTAATTATAAATTATTAGAACATAAGATTTAAAATATTAATATAGAATGAATTATAAAAATAGTTTGAAATGTCACAAAGATTAAAATCTAGGCAAAAAATAGCATTGGATGTTGCTGAAAAATGTATTAATCTACTCAAACAAGAATACAGAGCAATTGATGTAATTTTATTTGGTTCTCTCCGTGGAGATTCCCCTTGGCATTGGGATTCTGATCTTGATTTAGCGGTAATTGGACTATCACGTCAAGAGATTGATGAAGCCTACGATAAGATAGAGGAGATTACACCGGATTGGTTAAAAGTTGACTTAGTTTCTTTAGAAAATGTTTCCCCAGAAGTCCGTTCCCGAATTTTACAAAAAACGCCAATGCCGAATGATAAATATCTAGCTTTGAAATCTCGAATTGAAGATGAATTGGTTTCTATTGAACGTAACTTAGAGCGGTTGAAATTAGTTTTACAGCCAGCTGAAACAATTCCAGAAGTGGCATTAGTTCCTGCATTATCCAGCTACATTAATGATTTTTATCGAGGATGCGAGAGAATTAGTGAATCTGTTGCTGTGACACTTGATGGCAATTTACCACAAGGGAAAAATTGGCATCAAGCATTATTACGACAAGTTGCGGATGTTGGAGGTGAAGATCGTCCTCCTTTGTGGAGTGGTTCTCTTTTATTGGAATTAGATGAATATCGTAAATTTCGCCACTTAGTGTTACATACCTATAATGTGGAACTCAAAACAGAACGAGTTCAAGAATTAGCCTCTAATTTGGAATCAGTGTTCGAGAAAATTCAACAAGCAATTATAAGTTTTAATGGGTGGCTAGAAGAACAAGCATCAAACGGTAGTAAATCATAAACTTAATCACCCGTTCGGTCATACTAACCTTTGTGGAGGGAATTAACCCATAGCAACTTTCCAAAATTTTTATCTAAGATCAAAGTAGATTGTCTCAATCTAATCACGTTTCATTCTCGCGCATCAGAGGAGGTGTATCGTCATGATTAATGTCATTCGTCGTAGCCAGATGATCGGATTAATGGCAATGGATCGTAGCACCGCAACGGGTTATGGCAAGATTGATGAAGTTTGGGTGGATGACTCTGGTCGTGTTTCTTATTTCAGTAGCGATGAAGGTTATGTTCCGTTAGATGAAGTGGCGGTTGTGGGACCAGATGCGGTTTTAAGCTACTCTTATTTTGGCATGGAAACCCCGAGTGATGTGTTCCGTCAACTGCATCGCACCCCAATCCGAATGTCTCGCACAAGTGATGCAGTGGGTTGGATTGAAGATTTCTTGTTTGATTGGGAAACGGGAGATATTGTGGCTTATATTTTAGGCGGTGAGATTGCGAGTCCATTCGACGATCGCGCGGTCTTATTTCCCGATGATATTGAAGTCATCGACACCGATGCGGTTGTGATTAAAGAAGGGGCAAAAGATCGCCTGAAAAGTGAATCTGAAGGGCTAAAAGGCTTTTTAAGCGAAAAATCCCAACAAGTGAAACATTTTGTCAGACGGATGCGCGATCGCGCTGAATCGCTAATTAAACCTGATGATCAACCAGAAACTGTCCGTATCAAAGTCAAACAAGTAGGGGATGAACTCGCTGCTTCCGGAAAACATGACGACAACGCCATCAAAGAAGCAACTGCTTTTCTGCAAGATAAATGGGATGATTTACAACATCGCGCCAGCAAAGCCGGAAAACGGATGAAAAAAGCACTAGATCAGGCTTGGCATCGTATAAATGAGCCCTTTTAGATTGTATCCTCTTGATTTTTTTGTGAAAGATTTGATAGTTTTACCTTAAGCAAAATCACAGCTTATTCGTTAATTAGAATTGACAATTGGAGAAACTGGAGACATGATCATGCCTCGACAATCAGTCACTCCTACTAATGATCCTTAAGCGGTTCCCTTTCCATGTTAATGATAAAGATCAGGGGTGACCTTTCGGTTATCCTTTTTTTGATTAAAGGTCAGTCGTCTGAGTAGCGCGATCGCGTATTCATCAGATATTAATAAGGCTTCTCTTCTTTTCTTCAGAAAAACTTATATTACAAAACCTTACAAGCCACGAAAAACCAAGGGTTAGAAGGGGCAAATTTGGAATTTGACAATTTCTATGATATTTTGAACATGGGATGGTGGATTGTTGTGACTAAACCTCAAAAAAGAGACTTCTCTCCCCTAATCCATCGTTACTCAGAAAAATAATTGCTTCATTTTCTCACCCAGAGATGAGATGAATTTATATTAAGCAAGGTGTCTGGAAACGGAAAAGGGCTTGACAAAAATCGGTTTATCTGGATTAGCCAGGGAGAAAGGTTGAAAACAAAACGGGTTTGAAACCCACCGCTCTCTGACTATTTTACAGAAGTCGCCGCACGCGCCAACGTGCTTTAGCCGTTGGATATAAGGCGGTGAGTTGAAGGCTTCGATAGCCTGAAAACGAACAAACCCTACAAGTTTGTGTACAATGGAATTATCTTCAATTTCGCGAGAAGTAAAGTTCCGGTTGTTGAAGATATTGAGGTAGGGCGCTATCTCAGGTGTTAGAGAGAGTAAGACAGGCTTGCCCTGCGTCTCTTGTTTGACCGCTGAATCAAGCGCGTCTTTAAGACGTGGGAGTGCGTCAATCTTGTTGAGTTTCGTTACTTCAGCCCAACCTCCGTTTGATTTGGCTAAATGACTAATAACTCAGAGAATGAGAGGAGGGTGTTTCTTCAACGTGATGATGAGTTTCCCCTTCCGTTTCGCTGGGGAGTTGCAGTTGACCCCGTTCTGCTAGGTCGGTAAACTTACCAATATGGCGGAATTTCTGATAGCGTTGTTCCCGTCGCTGCTGGGGAGACAGTTGCATTAGTTCGTCTAAGTTGGCAATTAAGGCTTCTTTTAAGAAGTTTGCTGCGCCAATGGGATCAGCGTGAGCCCCGCGTACTGGCTCGGATAAGATTTGATCTAAGATTCCCAGTTTTTTTAAGTCCCAAGAGGTGATTTTCAGAGCTTCACAGGCTTGTTCTGACTTGCCAGAGTCTTTCCAGAGAATCGCTGCACAGGCTTCTGGGGTTGCGACTGTGTAAACGGCGTGTTCTAGCATTAAAATGCGATCGCCGACCCCAATGCCTAAAGCACCGCCTGATCCCCCTTCACCAATTACCGTGCAGAGAATGGGAACATCAAGGCTAAACATTTCTCGTAAATTGTACGCGATCGCCTCTCCTTGTCCTGTTTTTTCCGCTTCGACACCCGCCCACGCGCCAGGGGTGTCAATGAAAGTACATACGGGCATTCGGAAACGATTGGCGTGTTCCATCAAACGCATTGCTTTTCGGTAGCCACTGGGAGAAGCCATGCCAAAATTACGGGCAACATTGTCTTTCGTATCGCGTCCTTTCTGGTGCCCTAACATCATCACGGGGCGACCGTTAAGACGAGCAATTCCGCCGACTAAAGCTGGATCATCATGTCCTGCGCGATCGCCGTGTAATTCAAACCATTCTTCGCTCATTGCTTGGATATAGTCAAGGGTACTGGGGCGACGGGGATGGCGGGCTAACTGTAGGCGTTGAGCAGGTGTCAAAGTGCTAAAAATTTCCTTGCGTAGTTGTACCGCCTTTTCTTCAAGATGTTGAATTTGATCAGAAACATCCACTTGATTATTTTCTGCCAATTCACGAATTTGTTCAATCCGTGATTCTAACTCTGATAAGGGTTTTTCAAATTCAAGGAGGAAGGTTTTGCGGTTTGATTTTGACATAGAAGAGTTGCTAGTGATCAAGCAGAAAACGACTGATTATGAAGACAAGAGAGCAAGTCTATCTTTTATTTAGCACTGACGGCTTCCTTCAACAAGAGGGGATGAAAGCCATGTTTTTGAGAGACTTCACCAATCTGTTCCATTTTGGCTAAAGTAATCTGGTTTCGTCCCCAAGAGAAATTAGTGTACCATTTTTCAAACTCCAGTAACATCGCCTCAGCAAAACAAGCAAATAACTGGCGATTAGGAACTTCCATATCCACTGCTTCCATGACAGTCCACTCAATATCTAAAGCGTGTTCCACAATCCCTCCTTTGAGAATCACCACCTCTGGATGTTGGATGCGAGCATCAAAGTTTTTGGGATAACCGCCATCAATAATTAAACAAGGTTTTTTGACCATTTCTGGATCAATTTCAACCCCTTTCGGTAAACTTGCTACCCAAACCACAATATCAGCTTGAGCAAGTGCCTCATCCATCTCTATAATTTTGCCCCGTCCTAATTCTGATTGCAATGCTTCTAAACGTTCTTGGGTGCGGGCAACTAATAATAAATCCTGAATAGATGTTTTGGCATTGAGCCAGCGACAAACAGCGCTCCCAATGTCACCGGTTGCGCCACACACGGCGACAGTTGCTTGTGAAAGATTAATTCCCATTTGTTCTGCTGCCAGTTCAACCTGACGACAAATAATATAAGCAGTATGGGTATTGCCCGTGGTAAAGCGCCGAAAATCTAAGTCCACGTTGCGAACCTGACGGTTATTCTGAAGATTAAAATTTTCAAAGACAATCGAAGAAAAGCCCCCAAGAGCAGTAATATCGATATTGGCTTTTTGGGCATGAGCCATAGCATTGAGAACTTTCCGCACCGCTGCTTTAATCCGACGCTGCGTCAACATTTCTGGAAGGAAAGCCGATTCCACATATTTCCCGTAAATGGTTGCTCCCGTCAAACTGGTTACTGTTATCTCATCAATAATCTGGGGAGGAGCAGAACACCAAAAATCCAACTCTTGTCCCTGATATTCAGAGAAGCCAAGTTTTTCAGCAGTCTTATGCGCTTGTTCCAGACTCGTCGAGTGACCGATCAAACCAAACATGAATTTTCGCTGTCAACCTTTAAATCAGGTCGTTGTAAATAGATAAAGTGATGAGACAAGTTAAAAACTCGCCCTCTTCAATCTTAAGACGTTTAACTCGATTAGAAAAGTCTTCTAGGAGATCACTCCCAAAAAAAGCCCCGCCACAATTGGGCGAGGACGTTAGACTGAAGTCATTCTAAGTGAGTTGCAAAACTACTCAGTGAACTTAACCTTCTCGCAGTCCATAAGCAGACATCTTCATAATTTCCCGAGTATTAAACCCGATGTTACTCAAGGCTTCACCATAAGCAATCATAAAGTCTTCCACTAAAGCATCTTTTTCCATGCCCAAGACGTTGGCATCAGCAGCGACTTGGTTCAGCATTTTCCAAACAATGGGAAGGTTTTGACGGTTGGCTTCTTCTAATTCTTCTTTCGCGCTGTCAAAATTAGCTTTGAGCCACTCTTCTCCATAGTTAAGGTGAGTATATTCATCTTTAACGACACCTTCAGTAATTTTCCGTGCAAAGGGGTCAGCAACAGGAATATAAATGTTGTATGCGGAAATAGCAAAACATTCGATAATTAGAGCTTGAATCAGCAAGCAGGTAACGATTTTGCCTTCTGCAAGTGCATCTTGGAAGTTTTGATGTAATTGTGCAAAGAATTCTTGTGCAAACTCCATGTCAGGAGTCACATTTAAGTTTTTGCCACAGGCTTGAAACCCTTTTTTGTGTCGCGCTTCCATTTTGGAAAGGCGAGTCAGTTCCTCTTTACTATCGGGTAATAATTCAATGAGATGTAAATAATTGTCTTTGGCTTCTTGTTCCCCTTCGATTACGATCGCGTTGATTCGGCTATAAGCATCTTTGTAGGTTTCGCTGTTGTAATCTAAAGTTGGGGTAACTGCAACATCTTGCATAAGTATATGATCTCCTATGGCTTCCTTATCACCAATAATATATACAGGTTAGGCGTTTTCGCCAAAATCTGGTTGTGAATCGCTTTGAATCTTTCTATAGAAACGATTACCTCACCCTTATCTTAACGCTTTGTTATTGGTCGAGATGTTCCATGGAAGGTCTGTACATTAGTCATTGTCTGACCCTCTCCTGGCGGTTCATCCTTAGCCAACTATCGATCAATCTTAGTAGTCAGCCATGAAAAATCGTTTACGCTCTGTGTTGCTCATCTTGGGCAGTTTCATTGTCTTATCCCCCCTAGGGATTATTTTCCTGACTTCTTTAGCCCCTGCGGGAATAATCACCACAGGAAATTTTAATTTTTCATCCTTAACCTTCAACAATTATTGGGAAGCATGGCAACGGGGAGATTTTCTCCTTGCTTTTGGCAATTCTACATTGGTCGCCTTAAGTGTTACCGCCCTACAATTACTCACAGCTTCTTTGGCAGGGTATGCGTTAGCACGGCTTCAATTTCGCGGTCGGCGTACTTTGTTATTGATTATATTAGCAACCTTGGTTATTCCGTTTCAGTTATTAATCATTCCGATTTTTTTAGTGTTAAAATTCGGTGGCTTAATTAATACTTATGGGGCGTTAATTTTGCCGACAGCCGTGAATGGATTTAGCATTTTTTTAATGCGTCAATATTTCACAACAATTCCAATTGAATTAGAAGAAGCTGCTGCACTGGATGGGGCAAACCGTTGGCACATTTTGAAAGATATCATGCTGCCCTTAGCCAAGCCCGCACTGGTCACTGTTTTTCTTTTTACTTTTATCGGGGAATGGAATGATTTATTTAAACCCTTAGTTTTTACGACTCGTCCTGAGTTAACAACTGTTCAACTTGCCTTAGCCCAATTTCAAGAACAGTTTACCAGTAATTGGTCTTTACTAATGGCTGCGGTTATTATTGCTACCGTACCAGTTGTGATTTTATTTTTCATTGGACAACGACAGTTTATTCAAGGGATTAGTAGCACAGGGATTAAACAGTAGATTTTTGGCTTAATCAAGAGGTTTCTAAAATGAACTTGACCAGAAAAGCAACCGCAATGATCCAAATGGCAAAGGGAATGTCTTGTGCTTTGCCTTGAAACAGTTTAATCAGGGGAAAGGAAATCAAACCCGCAGCTAACCCATCCGCAATGGAGTAGCTTAGGGGCATCATGATCATGGTTAAAAAAGAGGGAATCGCTTCTGCGGGATCATCCCACTCAATATCACGAATGCTCCCTACCATTAAAACCCCGACAATAATTAAAGTCGGGGCTGTCGCGATCGCGGGAATAGCGACCAGCAGGGGAATAAAGAAAATTGACAGTAAAAATAAAGTGCCCGTGACAACTGCCGTCAAGCCACTGCGTCCTCCTTCGGCTACCCCAGAAGCGGATTCAATATAACTGGTGACGGTTGATGTGCCAAAAATTGCGCCAGTAACGGTGCCCACCGCATCAGCAAGCAAGGCTCGATTCACTCCTGGAAATTCACCATTTTCTTGGATGTATCCCGTTCGCATTCCTAAGCCCGTTACTGTCCCCACGGTATCGAAAAAGTCCACAAATAAAAAGACAAATAACACCGTTAGGAGTTCACCTGTAGCAGCAGGAGAAATCTGAGTTAACCCAACCCAGGCTTGTCCAAATAAATGAGAGGGAAGGCTGGGAAAACCAATAATAGCCCTCGGCCAGGGGGCGATTCCTGCGATCCAAGCAAGCATTGCTGTCCCTAAAATGCCCCACAACAGTCCCCCTTTGATGCGTCTGGCAGTTAAAGCTGCGGTCAAAAAGAGTCCGATGATCGCAATTCCTGTTTTCGGTGAGGCAAGATTGCCTAAGGTAGTGAGGGTGGTGTCGGAGTTGGCGATGATGCCACTACTTTGGAGGGCAATATAAGCAATAAATCCACCAATTCCTGCGGTGGTGGCTGCTTTGAGACATTGTGGAATCGCTGCAACCACCAATCTCCGAATATTCGTGATTGTGAGAAGAACAAACACCATGCCTTCCATCAACACTGCTGCCAGTGCGGTTTGCCAAGAAATCCCTTCTCCTAAAACCACGGAAAAGGCAAAATAAGCGTTTAATCCCATTCCAGGGGCTAAAGCAAAGGGAAAGCGGGCATAAATGCCCATGACAAAGGTCGCGATCGCGGCAGAAATCGCAGTGGCAATGGCGAGTTCATTAAATAAATCGCCAGATTCTTCTAAAAAAATGGCATTGGATAAAATTCCAGGATTGGCAGCGAGAATATATGCCATTGTCATAAAGGTCGTGAAGCCAGCAACCAGTTCAGTTTTGAAGTTGGTTTGTAACTGTTGAAATTGAAAATACCGCTCCATCCCAGAGGGTTGTTCTTCTTCAGTCATGCTTAGAAGCCTTTTGCGGGATTACTTGCTCTTTATACCAATTTAAAAAGTAGATGTTACCCTTCGTAGTAGTAGTAGGGTGGCCAAGGCAAACCCTACCGTCAATGAGCGAGTTGATTAGTGTAACTTGATTTTTCCAAAATGGTCTTAATTTACATCAAGTGCATTGATTTCCTTCTCCTCAGACTTTTTTTAAACGCCTCATCTTGCGTTGATTTAGTCGCTTGATGGACAAAGTGAGTCGGTGGATGTTCATAATTGATTAACCTGTCGAACGGTCAAAGAACGAAGAACAAAAAACCAAAATTTAGAATGTACCTCATAAGGGTGAAAACTGCTATATAAATATTATTGCTTTTTATAACTTGAATCGGGAACTTAAGGACAGAGATCTACTTCTATGAGTCAAACCGAATTATATCATAGAGGCATGATAAAGCAAATACCAGAATTGACAATTGATTTGCGAGATGTGCAAGTTTTTGCCTTAAGTTGGTTTCTGGGCTTAGGCGTAATGAGTCATCGCTTTGAGACTTTGAATGCAGAAACGATGGTCGTCGCAATTATTGGGGCTTTAAGTCTCCAATATCTAGCGTTTTTTTTCCTTAAGAAAAAAGAAACCGTAGAACTGATTTCTCGCAGTGCTTTAATTACAGGATTGGGATTATGTTTACTCTTACGCACCCATTCTTTAGCCATTATGGGACTGGCGGTTGGCTGTGCTATTCTCAGTAAATTCCTGATTAAATATCGAGGAAAACATCTCTTTAATCCAGCAAACTTTGGCATTATTGCTGTTTTATGTTTGACGGATCAAGCATGGATTTCGCCAGGGCAATGGGGTGAGTCTTTTTCCTTAGCTTTACTATTTGTTGGCATGGGTGGTCTCATTTTAAGCTGGTTGGGGCGTTGGGAAACAACGGCTGTTTTTCTGTTAGTTTATAGTGTTGGAATTTTAGCTCGTAATACATTCCTCGGGTTGGAAACGGATATTTTTTGGCATGAATTGAATAGTGGCAGTTTATTATTATTTGCCTTTTTTATGCTCAGTGATCCGCGTTCGATTCCTGATGCTAAATGGGGAAGAATGATTTGGGCAAGCGCGATCGCGCTGTTAACTTTATTCCTAAAATATCAATTGTTCCTAGCAACTGCCCCTTTCTTTGCCCTATTTATCTGCTCTTTTTTAACACCAGTATTCGATTATTTTTGGCAAGGCAAACGGTTTCATTGGAATGGGAAAAGTTATCAATTGGGAGGAAATGAAAATGAAACAGTCCAGATTTAAAATAGGTTTGATTGCCGTTAGCGCGATCGCTGCTTTTTTTATAAAAACTGCTGCAGCGTTTGCGTTTTGTGGGTTTTATGTTGCTCAAGCTGATGGCGACTTATATAACCAAGCCTCACAAGTGATTATTACCCGTGATGGTAAGCGAACCGTTTTAACAATGGCGAATGACTATCAAGGAGAAATGGAAGATTTTGCGCTTGTGGTTCCAGTTCCTGTCATTTTAAAAGAAGAACAAGTGCAAGTTCAAGACTCAGAAATTATTGAACGCATTGATAGTTTTAGTGCCCCTCGTTTAGTGGAATATTTTGATGATAATCCCTGTCGCCGTCCCGTGCAACCTTTTATGTTAGAAAATCAGCGATTAAATGCACCGACAGCAGCAGGAGGATCGCCATCGGCGGATTCTCTGGGCGTAACTGTGGAAGAAAAATTTGATGTGGGAGAATATTCCATTGTTATTCTCAGTGCGGAAGAATCCAATGGTTTAGAAACTTGGTTGCAAACCAACAACTATAATATCCCTGATGGGGCGAGTCAACTGTTACAGCCTTATATTCGCCAAAACTTAAAATTTTTTGTTGCCAAAGTCAATTTAGAAAACTATAATCCTGAAGCATTTTCCAGTTTGCGTCCGTTACAAATGGCGTTTGAATCCTCTCGATTTATGTTACCGATTCGTTTAGGAACATTAAATGCACAGGGGAATCAAGACTTACTAGTTTACCTCCTTTCTCCCAAAGGTCAAACGGAAGTAACCAATTATCGCACTGTCAAAATTCCCTCCAATATGGATCTTCCTGTCTATATCAAAGAAGATGGAAAATTCCCTGAGTTTTACCAAGCCATGTTTGAAAAAAGTTGGGACGAGAACAATGGAAAAACAGTCTTTTTAGAATATGCTTGGGATATGGGAAGTTGCGATCCCTGTTCCGCCCAACCTCTCAATCGAGAGGAATTAAAAAAAGCGGGTGTGTTTTGGGAGGACAATTCGGTTTTTATTACTCGGCTTCATCTGCGTTACAATCGCGATTTATATCCCCAAGATTTGCGGTTTCAAGAAACGCCCAATCGTCAATTTTTCCAAGGACGTTATGTGATTCGTCATCCTTATGACGGAGAAGCAGATTGTCCAGAAGCCAGACAATATTATCAACAAGTGCGCGATCGGCAAGAACAAAACGCGCAAAGGCTTTCTAGTTTAACGGGTTGGAGTTTGGAGCAAATTACCCGTAATATGGATTTTGTTGAGATTCAAGGGAATGATTCAGAGCCGTGGTGGCGACGCATTTTTAACTGACGTGAGCGAGAATTCCCCCACCTCACGAATTAGGTGGGGGTGAAGCGCGAACTTTACAACGAAGCCCGACTTTGTTCTATAATAAAATTGGTTGCGACCCACCCGAATGTATGGACGATCAGACAGCCTAACTTCAAAGCAAAGCGTTAGCTTTTTCCGCGCAGAAACATCATCAGATCGGGGAAAGAAGTATGACCTCTGGGTTTCAGGTTACGCCCTGATGTAAGGAAGTACCAAGTGATACTTGTCGGATCAAGATTACTCCTTGGGAAGCAGGGAGGGGGCTTTTAACAGAAAGTTAAAAGTTAACCATTTCTTAACTTAGTTGGTCAAATTAAATACTATAATCGTGGGGTGGCTAAGTTTAACTGATCGATAACCAAGACAGTTAAAGAATAAGTCATTTTTAGCGGTGAGTTACATCGTGTTAGCCTGTGGACTAGATAACGCCGACGTTGCTAGGAAAGATCCAATGGAAAGGAAGCAGGAAGTGGACATCAGACTCGATCAGGCTTTTAGAAGCTATGGTCAAGTTTGAGTAAGTTCCTCATAACGGAGGCTGTCTTCCTCTCATCCTTTTTAGCCCCCCTTAAAATAAGGGGGGGAATTTTGAGGTCGGTTTTTTCGACTCGCCTTGGGGAGTTCCCGATCGCGCAGAACGATTACACTGAAATAAGAGATCCCGAATCAAGCAATTGCAGACAACTCAATTATTCGTTTCAGGAGGTTGGTAATGAAAATTGCTCAAATCGCGCCCTTATGGGAAAAAGTCCCTCCCCCCACCTATGGCGGAACCGAATTAGTGGTGAGTTTATTAACGGATGAATTAGTCAGACGGGGTCATGAGGTGACATTATTCGCAACGGGCGATTCCGAAACTCTCGCTACTTTAGAGGCTTGCTGTGAACAACCGTTACGACCTGTGGGCTTTTCTCTTGCAGAGTATCATGTCTATGAGCAAATGGAATTGAGCAAGGTGTTTAATCAAGCCCAAGACTTTGATCTCATTCATTCTCATCTGGGTTATAGTGCGTTTCCTTATGCCAATTTAGTGAAAACGCCTGTTGTCCATACCTTACACGGGATTATCCCCACTTGGATGGAAGGGATTTTCCAACAACATCGTCAGCAAAATTTTGTCACGATTTCTCATTCTCAACGGCGACCTGAGTTAGGGTTAAATTATGTGGCGACGGTTTACAACGCGATCGCGCTCTCAACGTTCCAATTTTATCCTGAACCTCAAGATCCCCCCTATCTCGCCTTTCTGGGGCGAATGTCTCCCGAAAAAGGGCCCCAGCTTGCCATTGCAATTGCCAAACAAACCCAATACCCGCTTAAAATGGCAGGAAAAGTTGACCCTGTGGATAAAACCTTCTTTGAACAAGAAATTGCCCCACACATTGACGGCGAACAGATTCAATTTTTAGGAGAAGCGAACCACGACCAGAAAAATATTCTCATGGGAGGCGCGATCGCGACGCTATTTCCGATTACGTGGCGCGAACCCTTTGGACTGGTTACAATTGAATCTCTTGCTTGTGGAACCCCTGTCATTGCCATGGCGATGGGTGCAACCTCAGAAATTATTACCCACGGTGAAACGGGCTTCTTGTGTCGTAACCTTGAAGAATGTATCAATGCTGTTTCCGAAGTGAACCAACTCTCTCGTCAGCGTTGTTACACCCGTGTTGCCGAACATTTTAACCTACACCACATGACCGACGGTTATGAAGCGGTTTATGAAAGACTTTTGGGGGAAAAGCTAGAGGGTAATGGTCATCTGCAAACCCCTGTTTTAACCATGAACTAGGTAGGAGGAAAGATCATGTCTCAAGAAACCCTTGATATCATTGAATTTGAAGGGAGAAGTTTTGCCGAAGCCGAACAAGTTCCCATTCCTGAGTGGCACTGTAGTCGCACGGAACGTTTACAGCCCACGCTGACTTTAAAAGAAGATGATATTTTCCTGATTACCGATACCATTGGCAACATCACCTGTCACAATGAGCAAGTGGATGTCAGCTTGGGGCTTTTTTGTCAAGATACCCGCTTTCTCAATCGTCTCGAACTCCAAATTGAAGGACACGCCCCCATTCTCCTCAGTAGTACCGCACAACAGGGATTTGCCCTCTCTGTGCTGTGTTCCAATCCTTACTTCCCAGACCATCTCAAAGCGGAAACCATCGGCATCCAGCGCGATATTGTCCTGCAAGGGGGACTGTTTGAAGAACTGACCATTACCAATTACAACACTGACCCTGTTCAATTTCAAATGAGCCTCAGTTTTGGTTCTGATTTTATTGACTTATTTCAAATTCGCGGGCGAGTGCGCTCACAACGAGGACACTTAATGCGACAAGTTTTACCGCAAACGACCAATGGTCAAAATATTCAATCTTTAGTCGAAGCAACGGGAGAATTAATCTTAGCCTATCAAGGGTTAGATGACGTTTTGATGGAATCGAGAATTCAGTTTTCCCATCAACTTCCCAGTGACTTCAAAGGTTATACAGCCCTTTGGGATTTGAGTTTGGAGGCTCATGAAACCCAGAAAATTGGCTATCGGTTACAGCCGATGATTAATGGTAAACCCGCTTCGGTGGTCAGTGCACCAATGACCCTGAAACAAGCCCATGGTTCGGAAGTCAGCGAACAACAGCACTGGCAAAATGAGGTAACTCGCATTCGCACCGATAATCGGGCTTTAAATCAAATTATTGAACGGGCGGAAAAAGATATTTATTTACTCGGTCAAACCTTTGGGGAGGGAAAAGTTCTTTCGGCAGGGATTCCTTGGTTTGCAACCTTATTCGGTCGTGATTCCATTATCTCCGCTTGGCAAACCTTAATTTTAGATTCTCGCATAGCCCGACAAACCTTACTCACCCTGGCGGAATATCAAGGGAAAGTCGATGATCAATGGCGGGAAGAAGCACCAGGGAAAATTCTCCATGAACTGCGATCGGGAGAAATGGCACGCTGCGGAGAAATTCCTCATACCCCCTATTATGGAACCGTAGATGCCACCCCGTTATGGTTGATTCTCTATGCTGAATATTACACTTGGACCCACGATGAGCAGTTGTTTCATCAGTTGTGGGACAATGCTGTTGCTGCGATGGGTTGGATTGATCGCGCCTGTGAAGCCAGAGGATATTTGTATTATCATTGCGAGTCTGCTGGGGGGTTACAGAATCAAGGTTGGAAAGATTCAGGAGATTGTATTGTTGATCGCAAAGGAAGATTAGCGACGGGCGCGATCGCGCTGTGTGAAGTCCAAGGCTATATCTATGCAGCGAAAATGCGCCTCAGTCAACTCGCCCGTCTCAAAAAACGTTTAGATCTTGCGGATCGCTGGTACGAAGAAGCGCAAAAACTCAAAACCCGATTTAACCGAGATTTTTGGATTCCAGATCAAGGGTATTACGCCCTCGCCCTTGATGAAAACAAAAAACCCATTGATAGCATTACCTCCAACCCTGGTCACTGTCTCGGTTTAGGTATTTTAGATCCCGATAAAGCCCACAGTGTCGCAGAACGTTTACAAGCCCCCGATTTATTTAGTGGTTGGGGAATACGCACCCTCAGCAGTCTCTCACCCGCCTATAACCCCATGGGCTATCATTTAGGAACCGTTTGGCCCCACGATAATGGCATCATTGCTGCTGGGTTACGGGCCGTGGGCTTCGTAGAACAAGCTCTGGAATTGAGCCAAGCCATCATTGATATGTGCAGCGAGCAACCCTATCACCGTCCTCCCGAACTATTTTGTGGCTACAAACGCACGCCCAATCGTTCACCAGTGCGTTATCCCGTAGCCTGTTCCCCACAAGCCTGGGCAACAGGGACAGTTTTCCAACTGCTACAGTTAATGATTAACTTACAACCCGATGCAGCCAATAACTGTTTACGGATTATTCACCCTACCTTACCCGCCTCAATTCAATATTTGTCTTTAGATAATCTTAAAATTGGCGAGACTGTCATTGACTTAGAATTTGAACAATCCGATGGTGCAACCGCTTGTCGAGTGGTTCGTAAACGGGGAAACTTACGAGTCATCATTGAAGCCTAACAATAGATTGTTAAACCCACTAAACCCACTGCATTATGATAGATTAAGACGATTCAATTGAACAGGTTTGGATCTTGTGATATGAAATTGAAAAAGTCTGCTCTCTACCGTAGGCTGAAAGCCGAGCCGTAGAGCCTCCTCCCAACCTCCCTTCTCAAAGGAGGCTGAGCGGGGGGATCTTAGCAAGCATTTGGGTATTTCATATAATGAGTGCTTTTTTCAGTTGATGATTAAAGCACCGTTTTCGTTAAAAACTATCACTGTACTTGAACTATGCGTATCGCCAGTAATATCACCGAACTCATTGGTCGCACTCCCCTCGTCCAACTTAATCGCATTCCTGCAAGTGAAGGCTGTGTGGGTCAGATTGTTCTGAAACTCGAAGGGATGAACCCTTCCGCCTCTGTCAAAGACCGCATCGGCATTAACATGATTAATACTGCCGAAGCACAAGGTTTAATTGAACCTGGAAAAACTGTTTTAGTCGAACCCACCTCTGGTAATACGGGAATCGCCCTTGCGATGACGGCTGCTGCCAAGGGATATAAACTCATTCTCACCATGCCCGAAACCATGAGTAATGAGCGCCGAGCCATGTTAAGAGCTTATGGCGCACAATTAGAACTCACCCCTGGAATGCAGGGGATGGGAGGCTGCATTCAACGAGCACAAGAAATTGTTGATAACACGCCCAACGCTTATATGTTGCAACAATTTAATAATTCGGCAAATCCAGAAATCCATCGGCAAACGACTGCCGAAGAAATTTGGGAAGATACAGAGGGCAACATTGATATTTTTGTCGCTGGTATTGGTACTGGGGGGACAATTACTGGGGTTGCAGAAGTAATTAAAGAACGAAAACCAGAACTGCAAGTGGTTGCAGTCGAACCCAGTAACAGTCCAATCTTATCGGGCGGACAACCCGGTCCCCATAAAATCCAAGGAATCGGTGCTGGATTTATTCCCAAGGTTTTAAATGTTCAAATGCTGGATGAAGTCGTCACTGTCAGCGATGAAGAGGCGATTTTTTACGGTCGTCGCTTAGCAAACGAAGAAGGAATTCTCTCTGGTATTTCCACAGGGGCTGCTCTTTGTGCTTCCATTAAAGTTGCTCAGCGTCCTGAAAATGAAGGGAAACTGATTGTCATGATACAACCGAGTTATGGTGAACGCTATCTGAGTACACCGCTCTTTCAAGACTTAGCCCCTGCTGCTGATGCTGTTACCGTTCATTCATAGTTGCTTTGGGGACGTTCTTAAGGCGTTCTCCTTTTTGCTCCTATAGCACTACTGATTCGGGTGTTTGACAGATTGAAATCCACCTCATTGATAGGGAAAAGGTAACTTTAACATTCCTTTCCCCTTGTCCCTTTCCCCAGCGCGTAGCGCTATGTATTTTCTTTCTTCGGTTGGAAGGTTTAAAGAAGTGTCGTTTTTAAACTTCTTCACTAGAGAAGCGAGCCCAATGACAAGGAGGTCAAAAATGGCACACTTCACAAATATCTTGCCTCTGCTTGTGGGAGCAGGATTAGTTGCCCTCATCGGTGCATTATGCCAAAAGTCTCGCATCTTAAGTCTGTCAGTTCTGATTGCCAGCGTGATGTTCTTTGCGGGTAGTAGCATGGGACTGATGGGAACTCCGACAGCCCTCGCTGCGCCACAAAATGCAGGACAACCAGAGCCAGAACAACAATTGCAAGCAGCAACAACTTCTAGTCAATATATTGGTTTAGAGTATGTGCAAGGAGTAACCCCAGAAAACGCCAAGGGAGACCAAGAAATTATCGAGACCATTGAAGATATGAATGATAATTTAGTGGTGCAATCCTCGAATGGGTCAGTCTTCTTATCTGGTAAGGTGGATAATCGGCAAACCGCTCGTTCTCTGGTCGATAGTACCAAACAAATTCCAGGAGTCATTCAGGTTTCTTATGAACTGGGCTTAGACCAAGACTAACTGTTCTGAGTTCTCCCACCAACCCATCTTATTAGGTGGGAGAATTAAAGTAAACCACGATAGCGAATAAACAATAAAATGACCGCCCAAGATCCGAGGGCAACTTTCAGGGCAACTAAAATATTCAGAAAGGGAATAAACCCGCCACTGACTAGTGTTCCTAATTCTCCTTGCGGGAGTTCCCAACCCACTAACGTAACCACGGCTAAAGCAATGAAAATTAGCACTGATACTTTTTCAACTGTTGCAGCTTTCCACCGTTGATAAACCACTTCCATCCACTGTGATTTTGAGGTGATCGCGATTAAACCAATGGCGGTTCCACCAGCAACCCCTGCAGCAAACCCTCCCCCAGGGCTTAAATGACCGCGAATCGCCAGTTCAATGCTAACTAAAGCAGCGATGGTCGCGCCAAGACGTGCTAACACAACCGAGGGATGATCCGTAAATTGATCAACAGTTGTCGTCGGTTGTTCGTTCGCTAAAAGAAATCGCCCCCCTAGAATCGCAATGGTAAAAACAACGACTTCAAAAATGGTGTCATAGAGTCGATTTCTAAAAATGATTCCTGATACCGTATTGGAAACCCCACTTTCAGAGACAATTGTTTCTACAACCGCTAACTCTTCCCAATCAGCTATTGGATTCGGTAAGACTAACATTTTAATAAATAAAGCAAACCCAGCGACTGCATAAAGCCATTTCATCAGTGCTTCTCCTCTTCATTCATGATAGGAACATAGGTAACAGTTGTATCTGGAAAGACTAGCTCCTCTTTCATAATCTCAAAGAGGCGACGCACACGAACCGCAGCATGATAAGTTTTTTGCGTATCGACAACGGTTGTTCCGTTATGAAACAGACAGTCGTCTTGCTGACAAGTTATACAACCAGCGTGAATTTCTTGTGAGTGTAACGCAGATTCTAACGCAGACACATTGGGATATTGAATAATTTCTAAACGTAAATGGTACTGATCAATAATTTTTCTGATTTTGGTGATAATATCTTTTAAATTTTGATCGGTTTCTGTCTCTGTTTGTAAGACTCCTAAACGCATCACTAAAGAAGAACGGACTGCAACGACATACAAAGTGATGGCTAACATCGTTCCCACTAACGCTTCCGTGAGGGCAACATCCGCAGCCCCCAAAACCGCATAAACTAAAGCAGCTACCGCCCCTAAAATCGCTCGTATCACTAAAGCCTGATAAGGATTGACTTGTAGGACTAACGTCAATGCAGTTAGAGGCAATAACGCCACAATGATGTAAATATAATTATCCATTTTCATGCCTCTCATCACTAGAACAATAGGCGATAACATACCCTAATACCGTGTTCCAAATCGCTAGAGAAATAATGGCTAATAGCAGGAGGGGCCATTCCTCTGGAATTTTTAGGAGTAAACCAATCACGATACTCATTGAACCTAGGGTATCGGCAACAGAAAGACTGTGTAGTTTAAATAAAACAGATCGATTGCCAATGAGGGGCAATGTTCCCCAAAACCAGAAGATAATTCCGATTAAAATGAGGCTATAACTTAGAAGATTAATCATATTGTTCTAACCGTTTAATTAAGTGAGCAAGTAGCATTAATCCCGCGTTACCAACACTTAGAATAATCACGGCAACGACACCAAGTGACCAGTCATCTCGTAAGACCGAAATAAACAGGATCATAATGGATGTTTTGGTGGCAATACTGGCGAACGCAAGCATTTTTTGCCAGATATCTTCATCTTGACAGGCTTCGTAAATGGGAATGAGAAGTGCGCCGATCATGGCAATTAAGATTGAATCCATTTTTTTATTTGTTAGTAGGGAGTGGATAGTTTTTCTTTCTTTTCACTGCAGACTGTATTGTCCACTATTAACTGGTCACTATTAACTGGTTACTGGTCACTGGTCACTGATAACTGTTCACTATTAACTGGTTACTGATAACTGGTCACTGGTCACTGGTTACTGGTCACTGGTCACTGGTTACTGGTCACTGGTCACTGGTCACTGATAACTGATAACTGATAACTGATAACTGTTCACTGGTCACTGATTTTACGTCGGATGCGGTGGACTTCATACCAACCTCGTTGATGATATTTTACAACAATAGTTTTGGGGGTAAAGGTAATTAAAAAGATGTCTAAAAAAATGAGTCCTGGGGTACGGTTGGGTTTAACTTTTTCTCTGACAATTTCTTCCTCATTGTGGGGAAAAAGCATAATTTGGATCGCTTCGATATAGGCTTGGGGAATGGCAACGACGGTTTTCCATAAGACTTTAATCCATTCTCTTAAAGGTTCTGGGGATGTCCAACGACGAGGTAAGAGAAAAGCAATAGTAACGCCAATAATAATATTAGCTAAACTAAAATCTGCCGTCAGTAAAAACCAGATGGCAAGGCGGAGAATTATATTAAAATAGGCGATCGCGTCCATAAGCTCCAAAAGAGTAAAATTAACATCAAAGCCATGACCCCAATCAGATGATCGAATTGCTCGATCGCGCGGGGTAATTTAATAGTCATTTTCTTAATCAGGAAAAGATACACCAGCCAACCGAGAAAAATCGTGGCTAAGGGTTTAATAGTATTCTGCAAGGTATAGGCTTCATAATAAAACACATTGGCGACAACTAATCCTCCTAATAAAATTACCATTGCGAACCAAAAACCTCGTTTTAATCCACTTTTTTCTGAGGTTGTTTCATGGGGAAGAAAGATAAATTTTGCAAAGGAAATGGCAGTTCCCAACGCAGCAATATTCATTCCAATGACTTGCCAAGGTAATAAATTTTTTGTGGTTAAAACTTTTGCCCCAAACCCTGATAGCAAGGGAAATCCAGAAATCGAAAAACTGGCAATGACCAAAGCGATCCAAATTTCTGTCCGAATCGGTTGATGTTGTAATTCTTTAAAATTGCGACTCGGTAACACCCCAGCAATTAAAAATAAAGCAGATTTCACTAAGCCATGAGTTAACGCATAAAACCCGCCCACAACGGGTGCAGCGAGGACAAATCCCAATTGGGAAATCGTATGAAAGGCAAGCATCCGTTTGGTATCTTTCTCAAAAACGGCATAAGCGACCCCTAACAGGGCTGTCCCCACCCCAAAAAAGCGAACAATGGGGTTGATCGTGTCAATCATTAAGGCAATGCGTACAAGGGGAAAAACGCCCGCTTTGACAACAACTCCCGATAACATTGCTGACACAGGGCTTTCCGATTCCGAGTGGGTGAGGGGTAACCATAACCCAGAAAAGAAAATCCCCCCTTTAACTAATAATCCTAGAAAAATTAGCGCGATCGCGTCTGGGGGAGAATCTTGTAACCCTGCAAAACTAAAGGAATGATTCACTTTATAGACTAGCCCAGTCCCCACCAGATAAAATAACATGGCGGTATTGCTCACAAAAAGATACCGTAAGCCGACCCAAATTGCGCGATCGCTGCGGGGATAAGCAATGACTAAAAATGCCCCAATACTAATCACTTCTAACGCCACATACAGACTGATTAAATCGGCACAAATAAACGTGGCGTTAACACTCCCATGCAGAATCACCAACTGCATGAAAAAGAAAGCAGATTTCTCACTTTGCCAACAATAAAAAATAACGGCGCTGGTGACAACGGCATTGGTGAGAATAAAAAAGCTACTCAGTTGATCCGCAATTAAAGTCACCCCAAAACTATCCAGTAATTTAATCGTAACTGGAGAAGGTTCAAGAAATAATAATCCTGAATAACCCAGCGATAAGAAAGCAATCCCCAAAGCCAGCCAACGGGATAGTTTCGGGACAAGATAACTCACGAATCCCGTAAAAAATGATAAAGCGATCCAAACAATCGTAATTTGTTCCATTAAAAACTTATCTTTAAGATGACTAATCTACTGTCGTATCAGCATAAAAAAGGTTGACTTATTTTAGGATAGAAGATTTTGTCCATACACTCCAGAAGAGTAGGATTAACATTAAAGGCATTCCCCCAACGAGATGGTCAAATTTTTCAAGATTACGAGGTAACTGGATGATAACTTTCTTAATTAGCAAAAGATAGGTCAGCCAACCCAGGGCAATAATTGCCAAAGGTTTGAGGATATTTTCTAAGGTGTATGCTTCATAATAAAAAACATTCGCTGCGACTAAGCCTCCAAGTAAAATAAACATGGCTAACCAAAAGCCCAGTTTGACATTGCTTTGTGATATTCTTTGATGAGGTAAGAAAATAAATTTTCCCAAGGTGATTGCTGTCCCGAAAGCAGCCAGATTCATCGCCACAACTTGCCACGGTAATAAGTTTTTACTGGTTAAAACTTTTGCCCCAAACCCCGAGAGTAACGGAAAACCAGAAATGGAAAAACCCGCGATAACTAAGGTTATCCAAATCTCAGTGGGAATGGGATGATCTTGTAGTTGTTTAAAGTCACGACTGGGTAAATTGCCAGCAATTAAAAATAAAGCGGATTTAACTAAACCATGGGTTAACGCATAAAACCCGCCCACTGCGGGTGCAGCGACAATAAACCCTAATTGAGAAATGGTGCTAAAGGCTAAGGTGCGTTTGGTGTCCTTCTCAAAAATGGCATAAGCGACCCCTAATAGGGCTGTCCCGACCCCAAAAAAGCGGACAATGGGATCGACCGTATCAATCATTAAAGCAAGGCGTACCAGGGGAAAAACGCCCGCTTTGACAACAACTCCCGATAACATGGCTGAAACAGGGCTTTCCGATTCCGAGTGCGTCAGGGGTAACCATAACCCAGAAAAGAAAATCCCCCCTTTGACTAATAATCCTAAAAAAATCAGCGCGATCGCGTCTGGGGGTGAATTTTGTAATCCCGCAAAACTGAAGGAATGATTGACTTGATAAACTAAAATTGTCCCCACCAAATAAAACAACATGGCGGTGTTGCTGACAAAAAGATAGCGTAACCCCACCCAAACCACGCGATCGCTGCGGGGATAAGAAATGAGTAAAAATGCAGCAATACTAATCACTTCTAACGCCACATACAGACTGATTAAATCCGCACAAATAAACGTGGCGTTAACGCTACCATGAAGGATGACCAACTGCATAAAAAAGAAACTTGGTTTCTCACTTTGCCAACAATAAAAAATCAGCGCGATCGTGACCAAGGCATTAGTAAGAATAAAAAAGCTACTCAGTTGATCCGCAATTAAAGTGACCCCAAAACTATCTAATAATTGAATATTAATCGCTGAGGGTTGTAAAAACAGGAATCCTGAGTAAGCTAGTGAAGTGAAAGCAACAACTAAAGCAAGCCAGCGCGATAAGTTTGGGACTAGATAAATGACAAACCCAACAAAAAAAGATAAAGCAATCCAAACGATGGTTAGTTGCATCATCGTTGATTATTTTCCTCAATCGCAGTTGTTTCTAAAGTCGGATTATTTTTCGCTAATTTCATCACCCCCACTAACATCAACGCCTGAATCGAAAAACCAATAACAATCGCTGTTAAGATTACCGCTTGGGGAACTGGATCAGCATAAGTAATGTTTTCCCCATTCGTGATAATCGGTGTAAACAAACCACTACGGGAAGAAACGAGAACATAATACGCAATGACTCCTGTACTCATAATGTCCATAGAGACAATTTTCATTACGAGATTTTTCTTAAAGATGATGCCAAAAAAACCACAAAAAACCGTAGCAAACACAAACCCTTCTAACATCGTATTTTATTATTAATCAAGCTAGAGAATTACAGTGAACAGTGACCAGTTATCAGTGACCAGTTATCAGTTATCAGTGACCAGTGACCAGTGACCAGTTATCAGTGAACAGTTATCAGTTACCAGTGACCAGTTACCAGTTATCAAAGAACAAAGAACAAAGAACAAAGAACGAAGAACAAATGACTAATGACCAATGACTAATGACAAACTGTTAACTTCCTGTTTCCTCGACGATTTCTGCTTCTTCCTTAAAGGCAAAACGCAACAGAGGCGGTGCAATAAACGTGGTCAAAATAACCATAATAATCACCGCAGCTTGTAACGGTTTATCTAAAATGCCACTAGCAGCACCAATTCCAGCAAACACTAAGCCCACTTCCCCCCGAGGAATCATACCAATTCCAATCGCTAAACGGTTGACCTTTTCTTTGCCAAAAATTGCCCAACCACTGATAATTTTGCCAATAATCGCAACGACAATTAAGAAAGCAGCAATAATCAAACCTTGACGATTTTCTGCGCTGGTAGGATTCAAAACACTGAGATCCACTCTTGCGCCAACGGAGACAAAAAAGATGGGAACTAAAATGTCGGCAATGGGAATAATTTGTTGATCTAATTCTTTCCGTTTGTCGGTTTCATCTAACACTAATCCTGCAGCAAATGCTCCCAAAATTGCCTCTAATTGAATTGCGTTGGCAAGAAATGCCATTAAAAATGCAAAGATTAAAGCTGGGATGACAAGATTGCCTCGGGTTTGTAACTTTTGCGCGATCGCGACAAAACTTTTATTAAAAAACTTCCCTAAAAAGATTGAACCCAACAAGAAAGCAGAAGCACTAACAATTAAATAAACTAAGTTGAGAACATCAACTTCCCCTGTCTTTGCTAAACTTGCCACAACTGCTAAAACAATAATCCCTAGGACATCATCAATCACCGCAGCCCCAACAATAATTTGACCTTCTTTGGACTTTAATTGTCCTAATTCCGAAAGCACTTTTGAAGTAATGCCGATGCTGGTGGCGGTTAACGCTGCCCCTGCAAAAACGGCGGGAATCGTTGGCATTCCAAAGAGTAACATTAATCCCGCCGTTCCCCCAATAAAGGGTGCAACAACGCCGATCACCGCAACGATCGCTGCTCTGGTGCCCACTTTTTGTAACTCTCGTAAATCGGATTCTAAGCCAATTTCAAAGAGGAGAATAATCACCCCTAATTCAGCTAAAACCGAAATAACTTCACTTTGACTGGCAAAAACTGCGCTGGCATTTTCTGGCTGTAAACCAACCACTTGCTGCAAAATTGTTATAACAACTGAATCACTTGCCATTGCGCCCGTTTCTGGAAAAATGACCAGATGTAAAGCGGAGATTCCGACAATAACACCAGCGACTAATTCTCCTAAAACAGGCGGTAAATCAACCAGTTTTGAGAGTTCTCCTCCTAATTTACTGGCAAAATAAATAAAGACCAGACTGAGTAAAACCCCTGCCAAAATTATGGTTGTATCCGCTTCGGAAGCAGTTGTTTCAGAAGCTGTCGCTAATAAGGGAAGACCCGATTCAAGATTAAGCGATAAAGAGTGTTGAAAGATTGTTTGTAAAGCTGTCATTATTTTCTTTTCAATCGTTTATGAGTCATTAAGTTCTTAAATTGTGCCGAAAATGGATTAACCAATTTCTTGTTGAGACATTACCTCGGCATTCAAATGGTTTTCTTTTTGTTTAACGTGGCTGAGCGCTTCTTTGAGGGCAACAGCGCGATCGCGCACAATATTTTCACTCGGAATTTTATCCAGAATGCCGATCTTTCTCAGACGTTTTTCCGTTTGTCCTTCAACACCAACAATGAAGACCTCACGACCGTTTTCTAACGCCTCATTAATGGCATTTTCTAAAGCAAAAGAAGAAGTTACCCCTAAAATCGGAACTTCCGATAAATCCAAAACAAGAGACTCATAATTATTAATGAGATTGTGTTCCCGAGAAATGGCTTTTGCCACCCCAAAAATCATCGGACCACTGAGATAGAAGAGTAAAACACGACCATCGGCTTCCTCTAACACTTGTTTTTCTTCTGGCTTGAGCTCAATTTCCTCATCATCATAAGTAACGGCTTTTACTTGGTCTGCACGATGATTCGAGAGTCGTTCAATGGTGAGAATATTGGCAACAAAAACGCCAACGCCAACTGCAACAATTAAGTCAACAAATACAGTCAGAGCAACCACCCCATACATAATGAAAGCTGCTTTCGGGGAAACCTTGTGCGCTCGTTTCAAGAAACCCCAATCGACAATATCAAGTCCTACCTTAAAGGCAATCCCCGCTAAAACAGCCATCGGAATAACCGTTAAATATTTACTCAGTCCTAAGACAACCATGAGTAACAGAAAAGCCCGTGTTAAACCCGAAACAGCAGTCCGTCCACCCGTTTGAATATTCGCCACAGTGCCCATGGTTGCACCAGCCCCAGCAATACCACCGAATAAACCAGAGACTAAGTTTCCTAACCCTTGACCAATTAATTCTTTATTAGAATCGTGTTCAGTGCGCGTTAAACTGTCAGCAACCAGCGAGGTTAATAGCGCATCAATACAACCCAACATCGCTAAAACTAACGCATCGACTAACATCGTTTGCAGTTGGGGCGCACTAAAGGTGGGAAATTGCAAACTGGGAAAACCAACACTAATTTCACCGATGCGACGCAAGCCACTATTGTTCAACACCGTAATTGAAAGGATTGTCCCCACAATCAGAGCAGAGAGTTGGGGGGGTAAGTATTGCTTTAACTTTCTGGGATAAAACAAGAGAATGGCAACCGTTAAACCCGCCAGCAAGGTTTCAAGGGGATTAATATTTCCCAGCAACATCGGTAAATTTTGGACAGTACCGACAACGCCTCCTTTCGGGCTTGCTTGTCCTAAAAAGGGAGCAATTTGCAGGATAATTAAAATCACCCCAATCCCCGACATAAAGCCAGAGATTACCGTGTAGGGCATTAGAGTCACATAACGCCCTAACTTGAGCGCTCCAAAAATAATTTGAAAGACCCCTGCCATCATGACGACGGTAAACGCCATTGCTAGACCATTTTCAGGGTTAGCAGCCGTAAGCGTAGCAATAACAGAAGTCATCACCACCGTCATCGGACCCGTTGGCTCAGAAATTAGGGTTGGTGTACCGCCAAACAGAGCAGCAAAAAAGCCCACGAGGATTGCTCCCCACAAGCCAGCCGTTGCTCCTGCTCCCGAGGCGACCCCAAATGTCAACGCCATCGGTAGGGCAATAATGGCAGCCGTCACCCCGCCAAAAATATCCCCTTTCAAGTTTCTAAAGTGAATTCTGTTTGTTATTCTCATTCCGTTTAATTAGATTTTTCTAAATTTGCTGTGATTGTCTGAGGTCTCGAAACACCAGACTTAATCATGCGCTTATGTCTAATTCAATAAAAATCATAGAAAAAAGGCTATGTTTTAAAGTAAACAATAGTTCTTGCTCTATAGATAAATACTTTTACATGGTTCTTGGGAAAAAGCAACGGCTGACCTCTAAAACTTTTTAATGGTTTCTTAAGATTTTATTTATGATTGCGGTAAAAGTTTCCAATCGTCTGTCAGTTTAGAAATGATCGATTAAACTAGGGCTTGCTGAAAAAGTTTATGGGTTGGTGTGGTTCGGGAATCGGGAATCGGGAGTTGGGAGTCGGGAATCGGGAATCGGGAGTTGGGAATCGGGAGTCGGGAATCGGGAGTCGGGAGTTGGGAGTTGGGAGTTGGGAATCGGGAGTCGGGAATCGGGAGTCGGGAATCGGGAGTTGGGAGATGGGAGTTGGGAGATGGGGAGATCGTAATGTATCGCTAATTGTTTAAAATCTCGCTTAAATCTAAAACAAATCCAGGCAAAACCTCTTGCCCTGATAAGGTTTGAGGATGATTTAGAACTGCTACAGGTTGTCCCAATTGATAGATTTCGACAGTTTTTGCTGAGGGTTCGATTAACCAACCTAACTGCACCCCATTCGCTATATATTCTTGCATCTTTGCCTGTAAGTCTTCATAGCGCTGGCTTTTTAAATCGCTCGGACTGACTAACTCAATGACAAAATCAGGCGCGATCGGCGGAAATCCTTGTTTTTCTTGAGAGGTTAAAGTATCCCAACGATCTAATCTGATCCAACTAACATCAGGACTTCTTCTCGCCCCATTCGGTAAAACAAATACAGTCGAAGAATCAAAGGCTTTTCCCAATCTTGTCTGACGATTCCAGATTCCGAGATCGATATATAAATTAAAGTTTTTTTCCCCTGCTTCCCCGCCAGTGGGACTCATAACAATTAATTCTCCAGTCTCAGTCAACTCGATTTTTGAAAGTTGCTCGATCTCGGCGAGTTGATCGAATTGTTCTGGCGTTATTTTAAATCCTTTCGGAATCGCGATCGGCATCGCCACACAGGTTCTTTTTTTCAGCCAAGGTTCTGAATCATTGTAGCCTTTTTTATCTTTTGAAGCAGAAGTTCTCAGCGACGGAACAACTAACCGTTTGGTATAACAATGCAGTTGCATTACTCTAAGAAGAGAAATAAATGTGTCTGAAAATGACCAATTAGTAATTAATGGCTGGAGAATATTTGCTCATCGAGGATGACTGACTCCCGCCATTGGACAAATCCTACAAGTTGTCAATCCAAATATTCGACAGTCCAAGACACGATCGCGCTTTTTTCCGTAGCATAGAAGCAGGACACTCTTCCCCTTGCAAAGATCATGGCGACTTCTCCCACCCAGACAACGTCTAATGCTGTAACTGATGAGAAAGTTGTTCTTTTCTCCGCCGTAGAAATTTCTAAATGGTATCAGATGGGAGAAGTACAGGTACAAGCCCTCAAGTCTGTGGATCTTGAACTGTATGAAGGAGAATTTGTCGTTTTGTTAGGGGCTTCGGGGAGTGGTAAATCAACCTTACTTAATATCTTGGGAGGATTGGATATTCCCAGTGCAGGTGAAATCTTTTTTCGGGGAAATAACCTCACCACTGCCAATGAAGCACAGTTAACCCAATATCGTCGGGAAAATGTGGGGTTTGTCTTTCAGTTTTATAACTTGATTCCTAGTTTGACCGCAGCCGAAAATGTTGCCCTCGTGACCGAATTGGCTCATCATCCTATGTCCCCGAAAGCTGCTTTAACCTTAGTTGGTTTAGATGATCGCCTCAATCATTTTCCCGCGCAACTGTCAGGAGGCGAACAACAACGGGTTGCGATCGCGCGGGCGATTGCCAAACGTCCAGAAGTCTTATTTTGTGATGAACCCACGGGCGCGTTAGATTTTCAAACGGGAAAGCGGGTGTTAGAAGTGCTGAATCAAGTGAATCAAGAATTTGGCACAACCGTTGCTGTCATTACCCATAATGCGGGGATTGCAGAAATGGCGGATCGCGTGCTGTTGATGCGTAGTGGCGAAATTGTCGAGATTCGAGAGAATGCAACTAAAAAATCTCCTGACCAACTGGAGTGGTAACAATGATTTCTCCTTTAGATCGCAAACTCTTTCGGGAGTTGTGCCAACAATGGGGACAACTGAGCGCGATCGCGCTGGTAGTAGCTTGTGGTATTGCTTGTTTTGTCTTGATGCGGAGTGCTTACCATTCCCTCAATCTCACCCAAACTGCTTATTATGAGCAGTATCGCTTTGGAGAAGTCTTTGCTGAATTGAAACGCGCCCCGCAATGGCTAGAGGAAGAAATTGCAGTAATTGAGGGCGTGGCGCAAGTCCAAACTCGCATTGTTGCTGATGTCACCCTTGATGTTCCCGAATTAGATGAACCCGCCAGTGGACGCTTGATTTCTTTACCGAAACACCGCGACCGAATGCTCAATGATTTATTTATTCGGCATCCGGGAGAATATCCTGATCCGCAACAGTCAGAGGAGGTATTAGTCAGTGAAGCCTTTGCCAATGCGAATAATCTAAAACTGCAAGATCAAATTGGCGCAATTCTGAACGGACGCTGGCAGGCTCTACAACTCTCAGGAATTGCCCTTTCTCCCGAGTATATCTATGCCGTTTCTGGGAGTGGGAGTCTATACCCTGATGATCAACGCTTTGGCATTATTTGGATGAATGAAAGTGCTTTAGCCAACGCCTTTGATCTCGATGGGGCATTTAATAGCGTTGCCCTGACTTTAATGCCTGGGGCAAATGAAACGGCAGTTATTTCACAGTTAGATGACTTGCTCGATCCCTACGGGGGATTAGGGGCGTATGGCAGAGACGATCAAGTATCGCATCGGATTATTAGTGATGAAATCAAAAGTTTAGAAGTTTCCGCTACGATTCTGCCCACTCTCTTTCTCGCGATCGCTGCATTTTTATTGCACGTTTTACTGTCTCGCCTCATTGCCACGCAACGACAACAGATTGCAGTGCTCAAAGCCTTTGGTTACAGCAATTGGCAAGTGGGTTGGCATTACCTGAAATTTATTCTGGTTGTCTTCAGTTTGGGAGCAATTTTAGGAGTCGGATTAGGATTACAACTGGGATATGGCTTAACGCAAGTCTATACCGATTTTTTCCATTTTCCCTTATTGCGTTACGAAGCGGGTTTACCATTAGTAGTTGCTGCCTTACTCGTGAGTGGTGGGGCAGCTTGTATTGGCGGTTTGATGGCAGTTCGCAGCGCGATCGCGCTTCCCCCCGCCCAAGGAATGCGACCCGAACCCCCCGCAACCTTTCGCCCCACTCTCATTGAACAATTGGGCTTACAACGGTTCTTTTCCCCTGCTGGACGGATTATATTACGCAATTTAGAACGTCGTCCTGTTCGCGCCAGTTTATCCATTTTAGGCATTGCTGTTTCTGTGGCGATTCTCCTCACTGGGTTTTATTTACGAGATGCCCTAGATTGGCTAATGACAGTACAGTTTCAAGTGATCCAGCGTGAGGATGTCACCTTAATTTTCAATCAACCCCGTTCTCAACGCAGTCTATATGACCTCAATCATCTCCCTGGAATCCTCTATGCGGAAGAATTTCGGATGGTTCCCGCCCGTCTGCGCCACCAGCATTATCAACATCGTCTTGCAATTACTGGCTTACCCCTAGCAGGGGAATTGCGCCAACTCATTGATCGGCAATTGCATCCAGTTCCCTTACCCCCAGACGGGTTAGTCTTAACCAATAAACTCGCAGAAATGCTCCATCTACAACCAGGAGACTTTGTAGAAGTGGAAGTCTTAGAAGGCGCACAACCTAAACGAAAAATCCAAGTGACGGGCTTAGTGGATGAAATGGTTGGGTTATCCGCTTACATGAATCTTGAGGCTTTAAACCAGATGATGCGCGAAGGTCGGACGATTTCTGGGGCGTATGCCATTATTGATCGCGCTCAAGAAGAACGCCTGTATCATCAATTAAAACAAACGCCTGTGATTGAAGGGGTTTCCTTTCGGGATGCACTGATCGAGAGTTTTGAAGAAATTAGTGGGGAAAATATGCAAATGATGACGGGAATCCTCGTTATTTTCTCCTGTATAATCACCTTTAGTGTGGTTTATAACTCCGCCCGCATTGCCCTTTCTGAGCGAGGTCGGGAGTTAGCTAGTCTCAGAATTATGGGCTTTACGCAAACTGAAATTGCTCTGATTTTATTGGGAGAACAGGCGATTCTCATCCTGTTAGCGATTCCCGTTGGCATTGGCTTTGGTCTGGGGTTATCTGCTTTAATGGTTCAAGCATACGATTCGGAATTATATCGTTTGCCCTTCGTCATAAGTCGCGCCACTTATGGTTTCACTACCCTCACCGTGATCATTGCGGGTCTAATTTCTGGTGTCATTATCTATCGTCAACTGCAAAAACTTGATTTAATTGCAGTTCTCAAAACCCGAGAGTGATCAGTAATCAGTGACCAGACAAAAGATTCAAAATGTAGAAACCCAACATCAGTAAGGGTCGTGTTGGGTTACTAGGACAGAATAAGGGTTTGGTAAGTTTTGTCAGTCCACTGGGTCAGTTAAGTAACAAAATGTGTCGGTAGATGTTATTTGTTCTGGGTGCTTTGTTCTTTGAGAAGTACATTAACAAATAAGGAACAAGCAACCAAGATTCAGAATTTATTTTACATTTTATATCAGAACCAACTTCACTGATCCTCTGTTTCTCTGTGGTTCAATCCCCCCAGTCTCATGAAACTTTCCCAGTTACGTCCTCAATTTTTCCGTTCTGAAGAAAGCTCAGGAAATGGTGTCACTCCTCCCAAAAAACGCTTTCGATGGCGACCTTGGCTTTATCTTCTCGGTGGGCTAGGCATAACCAGTGTGATATTCTTCCTCTTTCGTCCCAGTCCAATAGTCGTCGAGGTTGCAACGGTTAAACGAGAAGAACTCTCCGTAACCATTACAGAAGAAGGGGAAACCCGAGTGCGCGATCGGTATGTGGTTTCTTCGCCCGTTGCTGGCTATTTGCAGCGTCTTGAATTAGAGGAAGGAGATACCATTACTGCGGGTGAAATGATCGCTCAAATTGATCCCCTCATTTTAGATAGTGAAGTGCAATCTCTACTTGCTGAAATTGAAAGTCTCAAAGCCGAAAAATCAGGCGTTGGAACTCTCCGCCCCAAAAGTGCTGCTTTGGTTCAAGCTGAGGCAAATATTTCCGCCACAGAAAGCCAAATTTCTGCCTCAAAAGCAGTGATTGAGGAACTCAAGGCTCGATTGCAACAAGCGAAACACGATCGCGCAAGAGCGGAATTTCTCCGCCAACAAGGCGCAATTTCCCAACAAGCCCTAGAATCCGCCCAACTCAATGAAACCGCGATCGCGCAAAATTTAGCAGTTGCTCAACAAAATCTCAATCGCGCCCAAGCTGAACTCCAACGCACAAAAGCCCGTCGAGAGGAACTACAAGCAGAACAACAAGATCCCGACTATCTTTTAGCCGTCTATGACGCACAAATTCGGAGTTTAGAAGCTCAACTCGCTGAACGAACCGATCGCGCCCAACGCACCAATATTAACGCCCCCAGCAATGGTCAAGTGTTACGGATTCACCAAAAAAGTGAACAATATGTGGAAGCGGGTGTCCCCTTATTAGAACTCGGTAATCCCCAAAAGTTAGAACTGGTTGTTGATGTGCTTTCCACGGATGCAACTCAAATTCAACCGCGCGATCGCGTTTTAATTGACCAATGGGGAGGCGATGAACCATTAGTGGGAACAGTCAGAAGAATTGAACCCGCAGCCTTTACGAAAGTTTCTGCTTTGGGTGTCGAAGAACAACGGGTCAACATCATTATTGATTTTGCTAATATCCCCGAAAATTTAGGGGATCAATATCGGGTAGAAGCGCAAATTGTGGTCTGGGAAGAAGACAATGTTCTACAAGTTCCCATTAGTTCCTTATTTCGCTGCGAAGAAGGCTGGTGTGTCTTCACCGCAGAAAATGGAAAAGCCCAACGCACCCCTATTGAAATCGGACAACGCAATAATCTTTCCGCGCAAGTTAAATCGGGCATAGAAGCGGGAGAACAAGTGATTCTCTATCCCTCCGAACGCATTGAAGCAGGAACGAAGATTAATCCCTCACTCTAGTTTATCGATGGTTTGCTGTATCGTTTCATACAGTTGCTGATTCCCTTGTTCTTGGTATAATTCACCTGCCTTTTCCAAATCCGCGATCGCGCTGTCTTTTTCGCCCATTGCTGCCCGAGTAACACCGCGATTAGCATAAGCATCCGCTAAATCCGCATTTAATTCAATGGCTTGGTTGTAATCCGCGATCGCGCTTTCTAATTTCCCTTGTTGAGCATGAGCAATTCCTCGATTGAGATAGATTCGCTCTTGATCTGGTTTCAGATCAATTGCGCGATCATAATCAGCAACCGCCTTTTCATACTCCTGTAGTTGGGTCTGGGCTAAAGCGCGATCGTAGTAAGCCCCAGCATTATCTGGATTCAGTTTAAGCACTTTCGTCTGATCCGCGATCGCTTTCTCTATTTCTCCCAATTCTAAATAACTAACGCCTCGAAAATAATAGGCTTTTTCTGCTTCTAAATTATCGTTGATTGCTTCATCAAAGGCTGCTATGGCTGTTTGATAGTCTCCTTGTCGATAGGCTGTAATTCCTTGTTCCAGCGCAGATGACTGAGATTGCGCCCAACTTGCTGCAGCAGGAACAAAAGTCATGAACAGAATGATAACAGTGGAAATGAGAAGAGTTGCTAACCGTTTCGGCTTTAGAAATTGAAGTTTCATTATTCGTTGTTTGATGAGAACGATTCGACTCTAATTTTAAAACGAGTCGGTGGATGTTCATGGTTGATTAACCTGTCGAACGGTCAAAGAACGAAGAACAAAGAACCAAAATTTAGAATGTACCTCAAGAAGCGTGAAAACTGCTATAGTTCGTCAAACTATCTTTTAAGTAATCAATCAGACTAAACCCACCAATCAAAATTCCTAACACGACAACCAGTGCTAACGAACAAACCGCTAATCCCAGTAAACAGATTATCCCATCATCTTCTTGTAAACCAAAACCAATAATAAAAATGCCAATGGCGGGCAATGTATTTGTTCCTGGAATGGGAATCATCATAGAAATTGACATCAGCGCGATCGCGCTTCCTAAAATAATTCGACCACCAAGACTGGTACAAATATAACTGAAACGAGGGCGAGATAAATTTTCTAAACGCTGCAACCAAGGGACTCCTTTTGTAATTAATCCCTGCACTTTTTTTAAGTCTAATTGATGATCACGAACTCGTTGCGGAAGCCAAGGTTCTTGCGCTCCTAATGCCATTTGACTGGCTAATAAAAACATGACGATTCCAAAGGGAATCGAATAACCTGGAGCAGGAACTGGCAGTGCCGACGGCAGAGAAAGAATCACAAATAAAAACCCAAAAATTCGTTCTTTTGTTAATTCTAAAAAGTCTGCTAAATCAATTTGATCCGCCCTTTCTTCTTCGCAAAAATAGCGATGCAACTCACGAGATAATTTTGCCATTCACCTTCAACTCATGATAATCAGTTACAGGATTAGCCTTAAAAACTAGTTCGTGAGCAATTATAGACCAATTCTGGAGCGATTCTTAATACAATCGTCGTAAAATATAATCGGCAAGTTCTCTTAGGGCTCGTGTCGATTCAGAATCTTTCAGAGCTTTATCGATACATTCTACCGCCACTTTACTATGATGGGCTGCAAGTTCTCGGGTGCGGTCAATGCCGTTGCTTTCTTTCACCAGCGCGATCGCGCGTTCTAATTCTCCCTCACCAGTAAACTCATTATCCACTAACTCTTTCAACTCTGGCTTTTCTTCAAACGCATAAAGCACCGGTGCTGTCAAGTTACCACTTTTGAGATCAGAACAAGCTGGTTTTCCCAATACTTCACTGGTCGCCGTGAAATCTAGAATATCATCAACAATCTGGAACGCTAAACCAAAATTCCGTCCATAATGATAAAGCTGATCGCAAACATCAGCAGAAGCACCACTCAAAATTCCAGCAGCTTTAATGCTATTTGCCATCAAAGAGGCTGTTTTGTAGTAACTTTTTTCGAGATAATCAGTAATGGATAAATCCACATCAAATTGACTCAACCCCTGACGAATTTCCCCTTCCGCAAAATCCCGAATTACCTCAGACAGCAGTTTCACCACCGCTAAGTTATCCAAATTTGCTAAATACCAAGAGGATTGAGCAAAGAGAAAATCTCCTGCTAGCACAGCGATCCGATTGCCAAACAGACTATTCACCGTGGCAACATTACGGCGGGTTTCTGAGTCATCTACCACATCATCATGAACCAAACTTGCGGTGTGGATCATTTCTGTAATTTCAGCTAACCGTCTATGATAGGAGGTTAAATCTTGCTCGACCATCGTTGCCCGAGAAGCTAACAAGACGATTGCAGGGCGTAAACGTTTTCCGCCAGCCCCAAATAAATGTTCTGCTGCCGCACCAAGGATTGGGTGACGCGCTCCGACAAGTTGTTTGAGGTTATCTGTCAATAAGCGCAGGTCTTCATCAACAGGAGCAAATAAGGATGTTACAGAGGTCATTGGGAGGCTGCTACTTCCTAATCGGTTATTTACTAAACAATACTGGACTTTTTTAGACTTTAATCACAAGAAGGAGAGGTCTATACCTAGCACAGTAGTAGCTAAATGTTTACATATCTTTATAACAATTCTAATCTAAGTCTTACCGACCTGAAAACAACAGCGAGAAGAAAAATCAGCTTCTTGTCCTTGCTTTCCTGATGAGACGCTGCATTCAAGGATTTTGGCAAAATTGATTCGATCATCTAAAAATAGACATGATCTCCTCTCTTAAATTGTGCTAATCTTAAATTAAGGTTTAAATGAATTTTAAGCTGAAAGTTCATTGATTTTGATTCCACTGAGTTTTAAGCGCAGCTAGGGCTTTTCTTCAAGGTGAGTGAAAGCATAACCCTTGTTAATAATCTATTTATCATTTCCCGACTCGAATCCTCAAGGTGTGTCGCTCAGTCCAAAGTGCAGAGCTACAGACGTAGATCAAAGGGGAAGGAATGCCCATTTTCAACTCGGGGTGAGTAATGAAGACTCAACTCGGGTTGAAAGGAGCTTGATTAGCTGAAGCTATCTCCACTTCCATCGAGCTTTGCTTAGACCAAAGGAAGCTCAATTCCGAAATCTGGCGATAGCCGTTAGCCAATCGCTGATATTAGATTATTGTAAGCATTAGCCTCGCCCTAAGAAAAGATCTGGCAGACTCTTAATGAACTGTCCACTCCTCACACCTCTTAACCATGAATATGTCTATTCTGATTCCACTTCTTGCTATTTTCTACCTAACCATCGTTTATGGTGTCCTTTTCTTAGCGCAACGGGTGCGTAATATTGAATCAAACCGCACCTAGCCTAGCTAGCAAATCTTAAGATAAGATTAGTCAGTAATTAATCCGAATTAGGATAAGATGATCACGGCTCAACCGCTCGTTAAAAGCTAGACATTAATTGACATAGCTCGATTTTTGTTGACCTAGAAAGGTACGAGCGTGCAGACTCAGGTATAAGTCCTAAAACACAAGGCTACCTACCTTCTTTTCGTGATCACACCTTTCGGTGAACGCCAGCCGTTAGCTACTGTGGTCTGTAATTAAACTAAGTACCGATGCTTTATAAGGTCGTGTTACAGATGTAAAAAGCGATTAGAAGTTTGTCGTTGCCCCCTTTACTGAGAAATCAGATTGGCGAAAGCAAGCCGTTTAGGAAAGGGAAATGGCTAAGACCCATTTCCCTTTCCACTAAAAAGTAAAGCTAAGTCAAAGATTACGCCTTCGGAAAACGGAAGGCGCCTGCGCGTGACCGTTGGTCAAAAAATGTACAATAATTTACCTACTAGGAGTTAACCCTAGCCGTGTTTTTTTGCCCAATTTCCCATGACTGACCCTGAACAAACGAATCTTTTTGAGAATTCTCCTTCAACTTCTCCACAACAGTGGGAGCAAATCCCTTTTGATCCTCAAGTGCCGATTGTGCCAGGCACTTATCCAAGTCTGGAGCAACTTGCCGATCATTGTCGCCAATGCCAACGTTGTGGCTTAGCTCAAACTCGGACACAAGTGGTTGTCAGTCGTGGAAACCCGAAGGCAGATGTCATGGTCATTGGTGAAGCACCAGGGCAAAGTGAAGATGAACAGGGGTTACCCTTTGTTGGCAAGTCTGGACAGTTATTAGATAAGATTCTCGCTTCCGTTGAGCTTAGTCCAGAAGAGGATGTTTATATCTCCAACATTGTCAAGTGTCGTCCGCCAGAAAACCGTAATCCCTCAGCGCCAGAAATTGCTGCCTGTAAACCTTATTTACTCGAACAAATTAGTCTCGTTGCTCCTAAAATTATTCTCTTGACTGGTGCAACTGCTTTAAAGGGTTTGACTGGAGAAAAAAAAGGAATTAGCAAGATTCGTGGTCAATGGCTGGAGTGGGAAGGTTATGCGGCCATGGCAATTTTTCATCCCGCTTATTTGTTAAGAAATCCGTCCCGAGAGAAAGGGAAACCGAAGTGGTTAATGTGGCAAGATATGCAAGCTGTCAGACAAAAATTAGATCAGATGAGAAAACATAGTGTAAGTCTCTAAGAAAAAACTCATGATCTCTCTGATTACAAAAAATTAAAATTGATGTTTGGTTAGAAGAAGGGCTCGTGACTGACTCACGCCAAGATGAAGAATCTGCTTCGTCAGTGGAAAAATTACCTGAATCTGCACTGCTTGCGATGACTGCGCCTGATCACAATTTACTAAATGTTTATAAAATAAAAAAACAGTGACTTTTTAATTCTTTTAATAGCAAAAATTATTGCGATTGACTGAGATTTTGCTAATTAAAAAAGCGCGTGAAAATACTGTTGTTTACGTGAGTTAGGTCACCTTAGAATTAGATAAGAGGCAACAAAGTCTTGTTTAATCAGTTGCCAATTTATAGTTCAAATTTCTTAACTTAAAGTGATCTTAAAGCAGTAAAGATATAGTTAGACGCAAAGCACTGGAGTAAAAAAAACGATGTCTTCCTTGACCTCTGGACACCTGAAACAAAATAGCTTGGAGTTACTAAGGATTTACCAAAGTGATCAAAATCCGAAAATTCGGAATCAGATTGTTGAACTGAACATTGGCTTAGTCCGCAAAGAAGCCCATCATTGGGTCAACCAATGCAATGAAAGTTACGAAGATTTAATTCAGGTGGGTTGCATGGGATTAATCCGTGCGATCGAGCGGTTTGAACTGTCAAAAGGGAATGCTTTTAGTTCCTTTGCTATCCCTTACATTCGAGGGGAGATTCAACACTATTTGCGCGATCGCAGCACTTCAGTTAAAATCCCCAGACGCTGGTTAGAACTCAGACAACAGGCGAGCAAAGTGACTTGCCAATTGCGCTCTCAGTTGAAACGTGAGCCCACCGATCACGAAATTGCTCTTCAACTCAATGTTTCCCTAAAAGAATGGCAAGACATCAAACTTGCTGCTAAAAATCGAGAACCCTTGAGTTTAGATATGCCCATGGGTTCAGGAGATGGAGAGGAAAGCACTAGCCTAGGAGAGTTAGTTCCTGATGCTCAGTATCGGAGTTTTCAACTCGCTCAAGAAGACCAAATTCGATTACAACAAGGATTAATTGGACTCGAAGAACGGACGCGAAAAGTTTTAGAGTTTGTTTTCCTTCATGACCTGACTCAAAAAGAGGCAGCGGAGGTTTTAGGAGTGAGTGTAGTTACCGTATCCCGTCGTTTGAAAAAAGGGATTAACCTGCTGAAAAACAAAATGTCATAGAAATCGCCGTCAAATCAATCCTCAGGCTTGGCTTCAGTCTTTAGAATTGGGATAGAAGGGAAGTCACTTGGGCGTTTTAATCCCCCAAAAACGAATAAATTCTAGAAGTTGTGGTAACCTTTTAACAGATCGCTGACCTTAGGAATGCAGGAAATCAAGAGACACTCCGTAATCCCTGAATCTCTCTCGTCAATGATTAAAGTTCACACAAGTTGAGCAAGAAAAAATTAAATCGGGTGGGGCGCATCCAAATTTATACTCAACAGCAACCGAGTCGGAAGAATTAAGTATGAAAAAGCTATTACTGATCCATCTCTTTTTGATTCTAGGATTGCCTTTAAGCAGTTGTCAGTTGCTTCCTTTTGGTACTGAGACCGAACCGACTAATGATGAGGCGAACTCTCCCTCTAATGGGGAAGAACCGACTTCGGAACAAGCCGAAACCGAACAAGAGCAAGAAACCCCAGTCACTGAAGAAGCAACATCACCCACGCGAGGAGTCGCTGGACTGACTCCAGCAACTGATCCTGACGAGTTTATTCAAGCGCGGGGGGTCACTCCTGGTGAAGAGCGCAGTGATCCCTTTAGCCTGTTTCCAGTGCCACCCGATGGAGAAATCCAACTCCAAACTTCTGATACTTCTTCTCCAGACTCCTTACCCAATTTACCGAATCAAGAGACTCCCCCTCCGCCTCCTCCTGAACCTGAGTTAGCAAGGGCGGTGCAAGTCCAAGGGGCGATTCAAGTTGGCGATCAAGTGAGTGTCATTCTTAAAGCTCCCAATGAAGAGACTAGTCGCTACGTTCGTGCAGGACAATTGATTGCGGATAATCAGGTCTTAGTGAAACGTATTAATATTAACCAACAACCCAACCCCACTGTGGTTTTGGAAGAGTTAGGGATTGAACAAGAAGTGATTAAAAGTGTGGAAGAAGGAGTGACAGTTGGAGCTCGGACGAGCCAAGAACAATCTGCTGCACAATTGCCACCCCCACCGCCTCCTTCCATTTAGTTAAACAGTGGTGATGTCTTCTTCTTTGGCTTTTAAGAGTTCATCTACCTTACTGACATACTTATCCGTTAGTTTTTGGATCTTTTCCTGAATATCATGAGCTTCGTCTTCCGACAGTTCATGATTTTTTTCTGCCTTACGGACTTCTTCAATAGCATCGCGACGGATATTGCGAATGGAAACCCGTCCTTCTTCCGCATATTTCCCCGCAATTTTGACCAATTCTTGGCGACGCTCACTGGTCAGAGGGGGAATGTTTAACCGTACCATTTCACCATCATTATTGGGCGTTAAACCCACATCAGACATGGAAATGGCTTTTTCAATTTGTTCTAAACTCCCTTTATCGTAAGGTTGAATGGTGATTGTGGTTGCATCTGGCGTACTGATATTGGCTAGGGATTTGAGTGGGGTTTCCATGCCATAGTATTCGACCATGACGCGATCAAGAACTGAGGCATTTGCCCGTCCCGTGCGTAAACTATTGAAGGACTGTTGTGTCGCATCAATAGACTTTTTCATTTTATTTTCGACATCTGATAATTTCATTTGGGGCCTCCGACCAATGTTCCAACAGTTTCTCCTTGGACAACGCGCATAATGTTTCCGCGTTGTAGAAGATTAAAAACAACAATAGGAATGTTATTATCCCGACACAGCGCGATCGCGCTCCCATCCATCACTCGCAAGTTTTGAGTGAGAACATAGGTATAGGTGAGATGTTCAAATAAACGAGCATCAGGATTGGTGTGGGGATCACTATCATAGACCCCATCCACTTGCGTTGCCTTAAATAAGATTTCCGCATCAATCTCTGCTGCTCGCAGGGCTGCGGTGGTATCCGTGGTAAAAAAGGGATTCCCAGAACCAGCTGCAAAAATAACGACTCGTTTTTTTTCCAAATGTCGAATCGCTCGTCGCCGAATGTAAGGTTCAGCAACTTGTTGCATGGTAATAGCACTTTGGACTCTAGTGGGAATCCCAACTTGTTCTAAGGCATCTTGCAAGGTCAAAGCATTCATCACCGTAGCAATCATGCCAATATAATCAGCCGTTGCTCGATCCATTCCCGCTGATGCTGCTTTCACCCCCCGAAAAATATTGCCTCCACCGACGACAATTGCGATTTCAATGCCAGTTTTCACGATGTCAGCAACTTCTTGAGCAATTTCACTGACCACAGTCGGGTCAATGCCGTATTGTTGGGTGCCCATTAAGGCTTCCCCACTTAATTTTAGTAAAACCCGTTTGTAACTCATCAGACATGATTAGCGCACATTTTTTAATGTAGGCTGATTTCTAGAGTAGTAGTGTCCCGCCGCCACCTAATTGAGGAGGAGGATGAGGAGAACATCCCCACAAAAATCTAACATACCAGTTTTGGGAGCTTTGACCAAGCTAAAAATGATGGCAATGAGGGATCACTCGTTACTACTTTTTTCCTCACCAAGAAGTAATAACACTTAATGTTTAGGGAACTTTTTCGATCTTCTTTTTGATCATAGATTCATAGATAAAGTATGCTACAAACATGGGTCGCAGATTACACCTTCTATGATAGTGAAGCTAAACCTCCTTCCGATTAACCTTCGTATGTTTCCCCCTAAATGATTATGAAACCTCAAGTCTTAGCTATTTTCACTCTGGCTACCCTGACCAGTGCAACTTTGCCCTCTTACGCTCAAGAAATAGATGAAAGAGACGCAACTGGTTCTACTAGTCAAACCCAAAAAATTTTCTATTGTGATACTAGTCAAGAAATACCCCGTACTTTTATGACTGTACAGATAGATTCTGATCAATTAAAACCGCTTCCTATGATTAACTGGTTATCCCAATATTTTGAAAGTGAAGATGAGGCTCTTTCTCTTTGTCACGAAGTGTCTCAAAAACTACAAGGGTTGTATGAGGCTGGGGAATTGAACAGTTTATCCCTAGTGGCTGGAAACGTTGGTGACGAAGCAGTCGTTTTTATTGGAGAAGAAACAGAGACCGATTGTCAGCGCGTTCTCTTTACCTTGGATACTGATGAAGAACCGAAAAAAGCATTTAATCAACTCCTTACTGCTGACTTTAAACCGGCTCGCGTGCGGGGTGATTTCGTGACTCGCCTCGACTTTAGTCTTTTCAATTTGCTGTGACCTTAAGGCTTTCTATAACATTTAGAATTAAATCAAACGATAGGGGTTTCCATCTTCCCCTTACCAACCCAATTGACGATGATTATGAAACCTCAACTCTTGACAGTGTTGACCCTTGGTCTCCTGAGTAGTGCAACTTCTTTGCCAAGTTATGCTCAGGAAATGGATGAGGTCGATCAAACTTCTCCTACAGTTACAACCCAAGAAATGTTTCGGTGTGATGTTAGCCAAGATCCAGCCCGTACTGTTATTACAGGGATGACTAATCCTGAGAATGGGAATCCCGTTACTTTAATGAATTGGTCGGCACAATATTTTCAATCCGAAAATGAAGCTCAGTCTCTGTGTCAAGATGTCTCCCAGCAGTTACAAACTTTATATGAAGCGGGAGAATTGACCAATTTCTCCATGGTCTCAGGTGAGTGGGAGGGAGAAACAGTGGTTTGTCTGAAAGAAGGAGCAGAAGCCAATTGTCAGCGCGATCGCGTTCTGTTTACTCTGGATCCAAGTAACTCAGAAGCGGTTTTATCGGAACTAATTGCTGCGGAATTCAAACCTGCTCCCACCCGTGGCGATTATAAAACTGACCTTGAGGTTAAGTTCACCTTTTTAGATTTGTTGAAAAGTCTTGGCTCTAGCAAAGAAAACCAAGAGTCGTGAATCTAAAGATGATCAGGATTGGCAAGGGGAACTTCCTCCACTTCCGCTAAACGTTCTAATGCTAAGCGGGAAGAAGAATTTCCGCCTGAGAGTCGTTTCAGCAATTTAGGACGTGGATCATGAAGGATGTAAAAAATTTCTTCTCCTGGTTGCCATTCCTGATCCGCTTTTACCACTTGTAAAGCATTTCCCCGTTTCACTAAGAGCGGTAATAATTCTCCTCCCCGAATGAGAGCTTGCAAATGGGCTTGTTGGAAGGAAAAGCCTTCTTCTCGCAACACGGTATGACCGAGCTTAATTTTTCCTTCTTCTACATATTGATTCCAAACTTTAATCGGAATTTCTGACATAAAGGCTTGATTCACCTTCGTTTTATTGGCAGAAGTCCGCGCCTGAGAATTTTTCGGGAACGCTGCAAAGACTCTCGGCGGTTGAAACTCTTCTAAGGCTCTTTGCGCTAACACCAAATTTACTTCTCCATTGTTCGTTGTCGCCAGAAACGTCCCTAGAGATTCAATTCCAGCTTCTTCTAAAACTGTTTCATCCAAACCGCTACTTTGAATCACATTTAAGTTCGCTGCTTCGGCTAACTCACAGGCTTGGAGATCAGTATCAATCATCACCACTGATTCTCCCTCTTGTTGGAACAATTCACCCACTAAACGCCCCAAGGGGTTACAACCAATAATCACCGCTCCTTTTGCCCCTTCTGAGGTGAGATTTAACCATCTTGCCACCCAACGGGCGCTTAAACCTTGAATCACCACCGTCATCATAATCGTTAAGAAGACAATTGCCTTCAAAGAATCTCCCCCTGTAATGCCCCGTTGAGTTAGTAAAATGGCAAAGAGAGAGGCAACAGAGGCAGAAACAATGCCTTTTGGTCCGACCCAACTGACAAATAGTTTTTGTCGCCAGTCGAGGCGACTGCCCAAAGTGCAGACCCAAACACTGAGGGGGCGCACCAGAAACATTAGACATAAAACCGTGAGTACACTTCCCCAACCTAAAGCGAGGATACTAGCCAGAGATAAATCTGCTGCAAGAAGAATAAACAAGACCGAGACACCGAGCATGGTTAATTGTCCCTTGAAGCGTCTGAGCATTCGTTCTTCAGGAACAGACAAAGAGCGCACCACCATTCCCGCTAACACCACCGCCATGAGCCCTGATTCACTGCGAATCATTTGAGATAAACCAAATAAGCCCCACACTCCAGCTAAAACCACCAGATTTTTTAAGTCTTCCGAGAGAAAATCGAGCCGTCGTTTGAGGAGTAAGCCCATTGCAGCGCCACCTACTAAACCAATGGCAATGCCAATACCACCGCGTAACAGGAGTCCATTTAAAACTTCCATTACTCCAGCGTCACTATTAAGAATCGTATCAAGGACAACGACGGCTAAAATTGCCCCAACGGGATCAATGAGCACCCCTTCTCCTTCTAATAAAGTTGCCACTTGTCGATCCACAGCAACTTGTTTTAATAAAGGACTAATGACCGTTGGACCAGTGACAACCACCAGAGAAGCATAAAGAAACGCTAATTGCCAAGGAAATTCCCCCAGCCAGTGCGCTGCCATACTCCCGCCAAATAGGGTAATGCCAGTCCCAATCGTCACCAGGTTACGTAAACTACTTGAAACTTTTCCTAAATCTCTTAATTCGAGGTTGAGACCCCCTTCAAATAAGATAATGGCAACTAAGAGTGCAACAATCACTTCTAAGCCCACACCTAGTTCACTAGGGTGGAGAAGATTGAGTCCATCTGATCCTAAGGCAATGCCGATGAGCAAGAGAAAAACAATGCCTGGGATTTTAAAGGTTTCTCCCAGCACTTGGGCTGTAATTCCTGCACAAACAGCGATTACAATTTGTAGGGTAATGGTAAATGATCCATCCATAAAATCTTTTGGGGAAAAGAGCGGTTAAACAGTGATGAGGAATCGCAATGATCACGTAAAAAATGACAAAACATATCCCCGACATTTTATCATCTAATTTTCCCGCCCTGAGTATAAGCACTTAGTCGATTTAGATCTAGCCTTAAAGAGCAGCTTACGTGAAATGTTAATGGTAATTGTGTTATCTCTAGAAATAATCGTGCTCATATCAGTTTATGGATCGTCAGACTTTTGCGGGGGATGACTCGACCAATCGCATTCGTCATCAAAATGCTTGGACAGAACGCTTGCTTGTGGTTGCTCTTTTGGCAGCAGGGTTATTAGTGTTTACTATTAATTTGGGTGGGGTAGCGCTGCGAGATTGGGATGAAGGAACAGTAGCGCAAGTAGCGCGAGAGATTCTACAAGCTCCAGAAAATAGTAATCGTTGGTTATTTCCGACCCTTTGGGAACAACCTTATCTCAATAAACCGCCCTTAATTCATGATCTGATCGCGCTCTGTTATCGGTGGGGTGGTGTGAATGAAACAACCGCTCGCCTCCCCTCAGCATTATTAATGGCGGTTTCTGTTCCTTTTGCTTATGGCTTGGGGAAAGAACTCTTTTTGATGCGTCAACCGGCTCTATTTTCAGCACTGATTTATTTAACTACCTTGCCTTTAGTACGTCATGGACGGTTAGCCATGCTTGATGGGGCAGTGGTTTGTTTTACAATTGTCTTGATGTGGTCTGTGCTGCGATCGCGCCGAGATTTACGCTGGTGTTTAGCCATTGGCATTAGTTTAAGCCTCATTGGACTCACTAAGGGAATCATTGCACTTCTATTAGGGGGAATTGCTTTTGGATTTATCGCTTGGGATACCCCTCGTTTATTTCGCAGTTTCTATTTTTGGGGCGGACTCCTCCTTGGTGGTTTACCTGTGCTGAGTTGGTATGCCTTGCAAGGGGTTCATTATCATGGTGCATTTTTAGAAACAGCCGTTGTCTCCCAATCTTTCAGCCGTTTTTGGCGTACTGTCGAGAATAACGGTGGTCCTCCTTGGTACTATCTGCAACGATTACTGCACTTTCTCCCTTGGGTCATTTTTGCTCTTTCGGGACTTCATTTGGCATGGCACAATAAAATCTGGAGTTGGTCAAAACTAGTTTTAGTCTGGAGTGGGGTTTATTTTCTCGTCATTACTGTGATGAGCACCAAACTTCCTTGGTATATCCTACCGCTTTATCCAGCGTTAGCCTTAGCAGGGGGGAAAATGTTGACGGAAATTTTCCGTTCTCCTCGCGAAGCTCCCTATCCTCGGGATTGGGGAATTTTACTCCTTTTTTTAGGGGGAGTTAGTTTAGCAGCCAGTGTCTATTTTGGAGTCAGTGAGGAAGGAAATACAGAATTAGTCATTATTACTTTAGCAGTTGCCCTGACAACAGGCATGAGTGGTGCTTTAGTGTTACGGCGCAATCCCCAATTTATAAATATTTTGACGTGGGGAATGTATGTCTCATTACTCTTATTTTTCAGTTCATCTCAGTGGCTGTGGGAATTAAATGAAGCCTACCCCGTTAAACCTGTGGCGATGTTGATTCGTGATCAAGTTCCTGAGAATGCCCCGATTTATACGTCTTTTGACTATGAACGTCCCTCGCTCAACTTTTATGCTCAAAAGCGTGTTTTACCCGCGAAACTAGAGGACTTAAAATATTATTGGGAAAAGGATGCAGGCACTTATTTATTAGTTGATCCAGAGACTCTACAAAAATTATCTTTTAGGGAGGAGTCAAGAGAGCATTATCAAGCTCCTCCTCATTGGCATTTAATTAGCCATCAAAAGCTGAATTAATTTGATTTCTTTAGGCTCTAGCAAGGGTCTTGTTAAGTTACGACTCAAGCTAACCCAACCTAAGCGCTAGGTTACAGTTTTTCTTTGATCGTGGTGACTAATGCGTCGATTTCTTCTTCTGTGGTGAAATAATGGACGCAAGCACGGATGCAGTCTGGATCAGCAAGTGTTCGTAATAAAAATCCCGCCTCTTCTAATTCTGTGACAAAAGATTGGTGAGAAATATGATCTAACTGAAACGAAACTAAACCGGCTTCTGGGGGAGAAGTGCGTAAACAGTTGAGTTGGGATAGACTAGAAAGGCGTTCCCAAAGGATTGCGCTGAGTTGACAAATTTTTTGATAGCGTTCGGTTGGGGTTCCCCATTGATTATGTTGCGCGATCGCGCTAGTTAATCCCATATACTGCGGATAAGCAGATGTCGCCACCTCAAACTTCCGTCCATCTTCTTTGTAACTGACAGGCTTTCCTTGACTATCTGTATTAATCCCACGCCAACCGATAAACGTCGGACGCAGTTCGCCAAAACTCTGCGGAGAAATATACAACCCACCGACACCCGCAGGGCCACATAACCATTTATGTCCCGTAAAGGCATAAAAATCAACCCCTGTCTCTGGTAAGTTTAAGGGGAGTGACCCCACCGATTGCGCTGCATCAACTAAAACAAAAATCCCTTTTTCATGACAAGCACGAGTAATCTCTTGGAGAGGAAGCACTTGTCCTGTATTCCACAACAAATGAGATAAAACGACCAATTTTGTCTTCTCTCGCCAATGGTCTTGAATAACCGCCGTTGGATCGCCTTCATTCAGGGTTTCCATAATCGGACAAAAAGAATACTTAATTCCGAAACGATCGGCTAATTCCTGAACGGTTGCAATAATCCCTGGATGTTCGCAGTCCGTGAGGAGAATATGATCATCTTGCTGCCATTTCAGTCCCCATAACGCTATATTACAGCCAACAGTGACATTTTCTGTCAGAGTAATCGTTTCTGGTGTCGTTCCCACTTCTTCCGCGATGGCTTGACGGGTTTTTGCACTTTCTTCCTGTAACCAACTATTGACACGCTGAGAAAAAGGACCTTCGGATCTAATTCTGTCATATCCTTGCGCGATCGCGCTCCATGTCTGTTCCGATAATGGCCCCTGTCCACCAAAGTTAAAATAGCCTTGTTGAGTCCAACCCATTTTTTCTGTTCAAGCATTTTCCTTTCTTAGCCTAACCGTTCCTTGCCTTAAGATCAAAGCGAGAATGATAACGAGTTACCAAGAGGGGGAGAAGTCTAACTTGATCGATAGAGACAGGGAGAAGGAATGACTAATGACCAATAACAAAGAACAAATAACAAAGAACTAATAACGAATAACAAAGAACGAATAACAAACAACAAATAACAAAGAACTAATAACGAATGCTAATCAGTGATGTTGTCCTTTTAGACTATAAACGTTGTAACCGACGACCATTTTTAAACTTTTATGGAGATTCTAGCCAGCAAGACGCACAACGAGAGTTTCTCCTCAAACTACGAGAAGAAAACAGAAAACAAGTATTAGAAATCCTTGGGAATACGCCTTATCATCAACCTGAAACATCGGTGGAATACTGGGAAGAGAGTGGAAAAGAAACCCTCACTCTCATGGAACAAGGAGTAGAGTGTATTTTAAATGGAGTCTTGTGGCAAACTGGTTTAGCGGGTTGGGATCTGCCGTTTTCAGGATTAAAAACAGTTACTTTATTAGCCTCTCCTAGTTTATTAGTTAAACAACCTGGATCGTCTATTTTTGGCGATTGGCAATATGAAGCGGTGAGTATTAGGTTAGGTCGCCGTCCGAAACCAGAATATAAATTAGTATCCGCTTTTCAAGCCAAATTACTCGCTCTGATTCAAGGCAGTGAGTTAGTCAATCCTCGTTTAATGGTTAAATCTGGCAGTGAATACAATATTAATCTTAGCACTTGGATAGAGCGAATGGAAGAGGTGCTAGTCGCCATTTTAGAAATGCTGCTTTTTCAACAAGAGCCTGAAGTTTTTATCTCCAGACAACGCTGTAATTTATGCCAATGGCAGACTTTTTGTTATAACATTGCTCAAGACCAAGAACATCTTTCTTTACTGCCAGGAGTCACTCCCAGTCGTTACGAAGTGCTGCAAAAATTGGGGTTAACGAACTTAGAAAAACTTGCCCAAGGAGATAGTTTTTTACTCGCGCAAGAACTGGGAAAAGAAATTGCTTTTGACTTAAAAAAACAAGCCCTAGCAACATTCTATCAAAAACCGTTATTAAAATTAGGGTCTCCCGCGTCAGTTTTAGAAACAATTCCTAGTGCAAGGCGAGAAATTTACTTTGATATTGAAGCCGAACCTGAACGAAATTTAGATTATCTCTTAGGGGTTTTAATTGTGGATTATCAAGATAAAACCGAAACATTTTATCCTCTGATTGCAGAAACGCCAGAACAAGAAGCAGAAATCTGGGAACAGTTTTTAGACTTGGTTTTCCTTGATCCCCAAGCACCAATCTTCCATTACTCTAAATATGAAGCAGAAACAATTCGCCGATTAGCGGGACTTTATCGGACTTCACGAAAACAAGAGCAGTTACTCTTAAAACGATTAGTTGATCTCCATGATCGGGTAACGCGGTTTCTGATTCTTCCCACTGAGAATTATTCCCTAAAAACGATCGCGCAGTGGTTAGGGTTTCAATGGCGAGAAACAGGGGTCAGTGGTGAACAATGTGTCTGTTGGTATGATCAATGGTTAAAAACGCGCGATCGCGCTTTATTAGATACGATTATTCGCTATAACGAAGATGATTGTCGGGCTACCTATGAACTCAAATCTTGGCTAGTCAAGTTTCTATCTTTTCATGATCCGAAAACTGAGCAACTCTTGCATCAAATCTAGTTAATATGAATATTTATAAATATTTCTGAATAAATAAGAATCTCGTTACAAGGATTACCAATTTGTCATCAAAAATAATGTTAAATTAAAAATTAAGCAGGGCGTTGGCTGGCACTCAAACCAACACGCTTTGACTCAACGTTGTCCACTGAGCCAAAGGTAATTTACTATGACACTGCCGATTCTTCCATTAGCACTCCTCATTGTTGCTCTTGTGAGCATTTGGAACTATCAACGCACTGCAAATGATATTTATCGGGTTCTCTCTGCTATGATTGCGGTAATTTGTTTAATCTGGGGTTTCGCGATCGCGCATTGGTCAGTTCATTTATTAAGTCTGCTTCTTCTCTATCAATTCAGAACCGTTTCTTTCAATCGCGTTGATTCGGGGAAATAGTTATTAGTCATTAGTCATTAGTCATTAGTCATTAGTCATTAGTCATTAGTCATTAGTCATTAGTCATTGGGTGGTGATACCATTTTGGAAAAATCAAGTTACAGTTGATCCCCCCTTCGCCCCCCTTAATAAGGGGGGTTGGGGGGATCGGTATGTAGCACCAGTTTATCGAAATGGTATTATTAGTCATTAGTCATTAGTCATTGGGAAGAGGGAATTTTAGCCTAGTCTCTACTTCACACCCTCTCCCAAACTCCCCGTCTTTGTTATTGATCACCAGCAGTTTTTTGTGCAATCCAATATTTACTCGCAAAATGACTTTGCACATCGGTGACAGTGAATCCTGCATCACTTAATCTTTCCCCTAAATCATCATAAATATAACTTTTGTAATAGGGTTCATGGAACTTCCTTGGAAAATCTTCCATCATTGGCAATAACTCAGGATGATCAATGGCTTGAATCGAATCACAAATGACAAAGATTCCTCCCGACTTTAAAACGCGAAACACTTCATTAATGACATTTTGACGCGCTTTTGGTGGTAATTCATGGAAAGTAAAAACACAACTAATCCCATGAAAATATTGATCGGAATAAGGTAAGATTTCTGCATTTCCTTGCATTAATTGAGGTAATTCTCCCGAAAGTTCAGAAAGAAGTTGATTTGCTTTCCGCAGATAATTGGGAGACAGATCAATTCCGTGTAAAGAAACTTTCGGTAACATTCCTCTTAAAAGACGAAGGGTGCGCCCTGTCCCACAAGCAACATCTAAAACTTTTGTTTCTTTAGAATGAATAGATGTTAATGCTTGTAATCCATTTTTGAAAGGGGCTAAGATTCGTCTCCGCATCGCATCCGCACCGCCATTAAACAGTAATTCTACTTGCAAATCGTAGAGATTGGCGGATAAATCGCTGAGGTAGCCATCAGTTTGATAATGAAAGTTTTGCAGATAGTAACTGGGATAACCTTCGGTATCAATGTCAGAAGAAAACTCTTGATACCGTCGGTTTTGTAGCCGATCGCGCATTCCCATTAAATCCAGCCAAACCAAAGGATAATAAGCAACAAAGTCATCCCAAGGGTGATCAAAGAGTAAAGCAGTGGGATAAACCCCTTGTTCGGCTTCTTCCCAGTCTATGGCTAAAAGTTCATCGCGACGTTGTTTCATTCGCTTTACAACCTCAGAGGGTAAACTGGGAATATCCTTAAATCTCGGGGCGATTAATTGAGTGAAAGAATAACTCACCTCTTTATGAGTCAGTGCGAAGAGACTTTTACTGTTTTGAACGGTTTGGTAAGCGACTTTCGCCAACGGTTGTAGCGCCTGATCCAATTGGTTGAAGGAGACAAGAGAATCCATAATCTGTTTGTGAACGTTATTGTATCGTTTTATTAAGATTGCTGAGAACGATTATAGCGAACTCGAATTGTTCCTAGCATTCTGTTCATTTTTCGGTCAAATCAACGACATAAGTTTCCCCAAAAACGGTCACGCGATCGCCGTTAACTAACTTTCTTCCGCGACGGGTTTCGATTTCATCATTCACTAACACTTCTTCATCCCAGATCATCATTTTCGCTTCCCCTCCTGTTTGTGCAACGCATTGATATTTCAAAAATTGATCAAGTTTGATGGTTTCGCTCATGTTGTACAATAGAGAAATTTTCTATCTTCTAAGATACACCCTGAATCGCTATGACTGTTTGTTGTTATTGGAGTAATTTCTAAGCAACGAAGAACAAAAGCAAATCAGTTCGTTCAACCGACTTTCCCAAACTACGCTATGTCTTATAAAGCCATTAATCTCCACAACCGTCAACATACAATTCTCAGCGCGATCGCGCAGACCAATCAATCTTTACTTGATGTTTATCGCCAAGCAAAATATGAAAAAATGGCTGAGTCTCCCTATAGTTTTTTACGGGGAACCAATCATTTATTTTGGGAAGATATTTATAACGATTGGCGTTTAAGTTTATTTGGCGGAAATGCGGACACCCACACTTGGTTACAAGGAGATGCACATTTATATAATTTTGGGGCGTTTGCCAATTACTATTATGAAGTCATTTATGGGTTTGATGATTTTGATGATGCGATTGTCGGGGACTATCAATATGATTTATGGCGTTTAGTGATTAGTTTAGTTTTAGACTGTCGAGAAAATGGTCATTTTCACTCGAAAAAAATTACAAAAGCGGTGAAAAAGTTAGGGAAAGCCTATATGGCAACGATTCTTAATGATCGCCATAATCCCGCCATTAAAGAAATTCACTTTACCAAAGAAAATACTGACGGAAAATTAAAAAAGTTTCTGAAGAAAGTGCAGAAAAAAGAAACCCGTCACAAAATGTTAGAAAAATGGACAACTTTCGATGAAAATAATAAGCGGGTGTTCAATAAAGAAGCAGAAAAGTTATCGCCTTTAAGCGATCAAGAATGGGAGATGATTGTTTCTGCATTTCCACAATATCGAGAAACCCTCACGGGAGAGATTCCTGCTGATGATGACCGCTATTTTAAGATTAAAGATATTGCTCAACGGTTGTGGGCGGGAACAGGGTCATTGGGGACACCCCGTTACTACATTTTAATTGAAGGAGATGCGCTCACGGCTCATGATGACATTATTCTCGATGTGAAACGACAAGAAACCCCCGCAGCGTATGATCAAATGAAGGAAGAAGAACGGAAAGCCTATCATAGTGTATTTTCTCATGAAGGGGATCGTCATGCCCAAGCCTTTCGCGCGATCGCGGAACACCCCGATCAATATCTAGGCTGGATGGAACTCCCCAATGGCGTGTATTCCGTTCGGGAACGATCTCCATTTAAAGAAGATTTTCCCACGGACAAGTTAGACAAAAGCAAAGATTTGTATGAAGTTGCTGAACAATGGGGCATTATTCTCGCCACAGAACATAAACGCGGGGGATATGCCCTGAATCAGAGTTATCTCTTTGAAGATGCCATGGAAGCCAAGATTTTGGGCAGAGAGAAGACATTTATTCACTTTTTAGTGGATGTTGCGTTTCAATATGCCGATTGTGTCGAGCAAGATTACAATACTTTTTTGGCTTATCTCAATGAAGAAATAGAGTTAGCTGCTTAATATTAAGTCATTTAAATTGCAATTTTGTTAGACTTCTTCATAGATCTTCACTCATCTTTCAATATCTTCATGACTCAAATCTTTTAAGAACTGTTATTTTAAGAAATAGGGATAGTTGATCAAAACTTGAAATCTCAAGCCTTAGAGAAACCTCAGAAAGCAGCGATGATCACAGGTTTTGATTAAAATCAAGGTGAGTGAAGAGATGAAAGATAAAATTGATTCGGATCTCAATCGCAAATTTATCCGTTTAATTGAGCAAAAAACGGGGCTTAGAATTCGAGAACAATCTCAGGATGACCTACAGAGTGCAATCCTGACGCGCAGGAAAGCCCTGAAACTGCAATCTCCACAGGCTTATTATCAACTGTTAGCTGCACCCACCTCTGATAGTGCATCAGAATGGCAAAAACTTATTCCTAGCCTCACGAATTTAGAAAGCCACTTCTTTCGGGATCAAGGACAATTTCAGCTTCTGAGAGATAAGATTTTTCCAGAGTTAATTCAGCGCAATCGAGGTCATAAAACCTTACGCATTTGTAGTGCTGGTTGTTCCACAGGGGAAGAACCCTATTCTCTGGCGATTACCTTACGAGAACTGATTCGAGACTGGGAAAATTGGGATATTACGATTTTAGGGGTTGATATTAATCCCATGGCGCTGGAAAAAGCCAAAGCTGGGGTTTACGGTCAATGGTCATTTCGACGGGTAGAACCATACATTCAAAGACATTACTTTCAAACCAGTGGGGATAAGTTTCATCTCTCTCCTCTGATCCGAGATTTGGTTCGGTTTCGACAAGTCAATCTTTATCGCGATTCCTTTCCCACGGAAACTTCCCCATTACAAGCGATGGATTTAATTGTCTGTCGGAATGTGTTTATTTATTTTGACCCCAAAGTTGTTGCTCAGATTTTAAATAAGTTTTATCAGGTTCTCAAGCCAGAGGGCTATTTACTCACAGGTCATGCTGAACTCTCTGGGTTAGACTTAAGCCAGTTTAAAGCCCAAGTCTTTCCAGAATCATTGATTTATCAACGTCCCATGCAGTCAAGTTCTGCTGCTGTGACTGCCAAGATTATACCGCAACCTGTTTACACGCCTGCTTTTACCCCGACACCTATTCCCCCACCTCAGCAGCCCCCTCAACCCGTTGCGAAAAAGGTTTCTTCTCCCCTGTCGAAACCTAAGACGGCTAAAAAACAAGATGTTAAAACGTTATTGATCGCAGCAGAAACAGCTTATGGACAGAAGAATTATGATGAGGCAATTCATCAACTGCAAACCTTATTAAAAGATGACTCTCGCAACTTTTCCGCCCATCATCTTCTCGCGCAAATCTATGCGAATGTTGGTCAATATGCCGAAGCAAAACAATGTTGTCAGGAAGCCTTGACGATTCAAGAATTCGCGATCGCGCCCTACTATATTCTTGCCAAAATTGCCGAAGAAGAAGACGACCTCGAACAAGCAAAACAACTGTATAAACGGATTATCTACCTCGATCAAAATTCGTTTACCGCTTATTTAGAACTGAGTCATATTTATCACCTGCAAGGAGATCAAACCCGAAGAGAAAAAATGAAAGCATCCGCAATAAAACTTTTGCAGCGATCGCCTAAAGAGCAAAAAATTCCCGAATTAAACAATATTACAGTTGCGGAAGTGCTAGAAGAAATGGCAATTTAAAGGTTTTTGGTTCTTAGTTCTTCGACAACTTCAGAACTTTGTAAAAACTAGCTCAACATGACTTACTAACGGGGGTTGGGGGGAGGATCTACGGCTCGTCTTTCAGCCTAAGTTGTGTAGCATTAGTCAATCGAAATAGTATAACTATTTGTAATCAGAAATAACACTGATTTTTCAAAAATAAGAGTTAATAAAAAGTAATCTACAAAACTTAATTAAATAAGTCGAAGAGAAACAAAGAGAGATATAGTTGAAAGTGACCGATGAGGTCATCCTCAAAAGCAAGAAAAAGGGGGAGAGATGGCAAACTCAAAAAATATGAAAGTTAGATATTTAATTGGTCTCGGCTATTGCGTACCTGTTGCTCTTTCTGTATTGAGTGCAGGGATTGTTGGGTTTAATGTCAATACCGTTAAAAATGAGCAACAAAAATTAGATACAGGCGTTAAAATCGAACGGGAAATTGCTGACTTACACCGTCAAATTGAAATTTTCTCGAAAACGACGCGCGGGTATTTAATGGAGCCGACTCCGAGTACCCTCGCTGATATCCGAGATGTTCAAAATGAGATTGAATCTCATCTGACTGAGTTAGATGGTTTAATTCGCTTCGATGAACAAAGACAAAACTTACAAGAAGCGGAAGAAGCCTTTGCAGCACTGAAAACGCTTAACTTAGAACTGATTCGTATTGCCCAAACTCAAGGCTCAGAAGCAGGAATTACTGCTTGGAAAACTCAAGATGGATTCGCTGAAGCACAAGCGGTGGCGCAAGTTTTAAATGACTTGGAAGATCAAGAACACGAAATTGTTAATGGTAGCGCTGAAACAACAGATGCAGCCGTTAATAGTTTACTGACAATGGTGATTGGTTCAACCTTCCTTGCTGTCTTACTTTCAGCAGGATTTGGCGTTTGGATTATTTCTCGCATTGCCACTCGCATTCAAGACGCAGCCAATACTATCGCCTCTTCTTCCAGTGAAATTGCCACCACCATTGAAGAAGAAGACCGCACCGCCAGCCAACAAGCTGCTTCTGTCAATGAAACCACAACGACCATGAACCAACTCGGTTCATCAGCCCGTCAATCCACTGAACAAGCCGAAGCTGCTGCTAATGCTGCTCAACAAGCCCTCGAAGCTGCCGAAGGCGGAAATCAAGCCGTCGAAGAAACCCTGAGCAGTATGTCCACCTTAAAACAAAAAGTGGGCGCGATCGCGGAACAAATCTTACAACTGAGCGAACAAACCAACCAAATTGGCAGCATTTCCCAGTTAGTGTCGGATTTAGCCAATCAAACCAATATGTTAGCCTTAAATGCCTCTGTAGAAGCCGTCCGCGCAGGGGAACATGGGAAAGGCTTTGCTGTCGTTGCAGGAGAAATTCGCAAACTGGCGGATCAAAGTAAACAATCTGCCGAAAAAATTGGCGGTTTAGTCGCAGAAATTCAAAACGCCATTAACTCCACTGTCATGGTCACTGACGAAGGCACAAAAACCGTTGATTCAGGAATGGAAATCACCGAGAAAACGGCTGAATCCTTTAACCACATTACAGAAGCGGTTAATAATGTGGTGATGAATAACCAACAAATTTCTCTCAATATTCATCAACAAGCCAGTGGCATTCAACAAGTGTTAGAAGCCATGAATACCCTCAACCAAGGGGCAAAAGAAACAGCAGCAGGAATCAGTCAAACTCGCGCTGGCACCGAACAACTCAACACAGTAACCCAAGACCTGAAACACTTGGTCTAGATCGAGAAAGGTTAGAGGGCGACCCGTTCGCCCTTACGCTGACTCATCAGGAGGAATTATGCAAAAACATCCTTATCTCAGCTTTACCCTGAATCATACCCTCTACGGACTCGATGCCCTAGTTGTCGAAGAAATATTTTCCTTACCCGAACTAACCCCCATTCCAGAAGCCCCTCGCGATATTGTTGGTATTGTGAATGTCCGAGGGGAGATTCTCCCTGTGATGGACATGAATTTGCGTTTTGGCTATCAAAGTCCCGATTATCATCTCAGTGACAGTGTGGTCGTTTTACGCTGGGAAGACTCACGGGTGGGATTAATCGTGAATAATGTCCATGAAGTGAAACACTTTCACCCTGACCAAATTACCAATGATCTGTCCCATGGACGCGCTTTAGCGGGAAGTATCCGTCGGAAATTTGTCACAGGAATTGCCCGTAGCGAAGAAGATTTACTGGTCTTGCTCGATGCAGCAAACCTCATTCGCTATGTGGAAAATCAAGATTTACCCGACAGCGAAGACGAAGAAGACTTCTTGCAACCCGAAGCAGGATTAGTCGAACAAAGAGTCTTTTGTCCTAATGCTACGGAAGAAGAAAGGCAAGTCTTTCGGGAACGGGCGGAAAATTTACGCGCCAGCATTGAAGAAGAGGAGAAAAAAGGCTTTAAACCCCTCTCGGTCATGGTCTTAGATGATGAATTTTTTGGGATTGACTTAAAGGTTGTCCGTGAGTTTGCACGAATTAATAATGTCACCCCAGTTCCCTGTTCTCCCCCGCATATTATCGGCAATATGAACTTGCGAGGTGAAATTCTCACCCTCGTTGATTTATGTGGCTTATTCAACCTTCCGCAAGTGCAGTGGGATAACGAGAGTTACGCCATTGTTGTGGAAGTGGAAGAGATTGTCGTTGGTGTTGCGGTCGCTTCCGTTTATGATGTGATGTTCCTTGATCCGAATGAAATCACTACTGTTCCCACAGCAATTCATGCGATTGACGATGAATATCTACAAGGGGCAGCCCCTTACCATAATAAAATGATGAGCATTCTCGATTTGCGTAAAATTCTCTTAAGTAGTGGGTTAGTGGTTGATCAAGCGGTTTAATTTCATGCTAGTTTTCCCTCTCCCAAGGGGGAGGGGGTGAGAGATATCACTTTAACTATGATTGGTATATTGTTGTACTACTTCAATCACTCTTCCGGGTTTGGGCGGTTTTCCTAAAAAGTCCGTTGCTCCTGCCATTTTTGCCCGTGCGCGATCGATTGCTCCACTTTGAGCGGTCAAGATAATAATCGGGGTCTCTTGAAACGACTCTGTTTCCCGCAAAAACTTGCAGACGCTGTAACCATTTACATTCGGCATCATTAAGTCTAAGAAAATGAGATCAGGTTGTTGATCAACTAAGTCGGAAAAACCGTGCATTGGCTCAGTAATTGTAATAATATCATACCCTAAAGGAGCAAGCAGTTTTTTCATACTATGAGCAACAATCGGACTATCATCAATACAAGCAATTAATCCTTTTTTCTGCTTTGAGGAATCGTTCGCTTGATTCGGATCTTGAGCAATAGAAATAAAACTAGGAACTGCTAAGTCCGCAACTTCTCGAAATTCAATTAACTGCTTTTCTTTGAATTTAATCAATGCTTTTGTCACATCGAGAAGAGATTTATTGAGAGCAATAGACAGATCCCAAAGCGTAAACTTCCCATTGAGATATTTGCCAAGACCACTATTATTTTTGAGTTGTGCGTTTGGCGCTAAGGTGGGAACTAAACTGCCATTAAATTCCGCTAAATTATTATCAACCCAAGACTGTTGTTTTTCAGAAACGGTTTCAATCAGACCTTCAATTTCTAAACCCGATAAAGCTAACCCTAACGAAAGTCCAGACTCGCCTTCTCCTCGTGTTTCCCATTCTGTAATTATTTCTTCTTGACTGACTAAATCAAAGAGAAATTCTTCAGCAACATTCGTAATCGCAGTTTTCGCTTGTCCAACATTGAGACGCTTTTTACTAATGCCTTGATAGAGTAATTGATATTCCCAAGGTTGGTCTGGAGAGCAATTTAGTTCTTCTGCGGGCCAATTAATATCCAGTTGGCGACAAACTCGGCTAAAGCGACGCACTGGGCGCAATTCGTCTTTTATGTAAAGTAAGCGACCGTGTAGCAAAAACACTTTGCCGAGTAAAATTTCATGGTTGCGGATTGTGAGATTGCCAGTTGCTTTTTCTTGAGAATATTCATTGATTTTGTTGCGAAGTGTCTCAAGAGGATAGGTGGTGATAGTGACCATAAGATTTGGATCCTTTTTACAGCAGCATGATTTCTTCTGAGAAAATCAAATCAAAAGGTGCAAGATACCTTTATTTTTAAGTTTAAGTAAAGGAGAATTAGCAGTTGAGTAATATTTACAAAAGTTATTATGATTAAAAGTGCTTCAAGGATATTCCAGCATAATTTTAAAATATTGTAAGAAAAGGCAAAAATTTGATCGTAAGTGGGAATCTAGCGATAAAATTAAACCAGAAACCTTGAGAAAGAAAAATTTGTTATTAACTGTTGACCTAAATTATTAATAACAAGATATAAGAGTTTTTACGGATATAAGATTCATAAAAGCAATCAAGGTTTCTGTAAAAATCAACCTCAGTCATTGATGGGATCAGGTGTTCAAGCCGTTTAGTTTTAGAGAAGGGAAAAGCCATGATTGAAGATGAAGAACTAAGAGTTATTTATCAAAGCACCAGCCAAGAACACTTACAGCAATTAGAAGAAGGAATTCTGAATCTGGAAAAAAATCCTAGTGATTTATCTGCGTTGTCAGAACTGATGCGTGAAGCCCATAGTTTGAAAGGAGATTCTCGGATTTTGGACTTAACAGAGATTGAACAACTGACTCATAAAGTGGAAGATATTTTGGGGGCGGTGAATCGCCAAGAGATTATCATGACCCCTGAATTGAGCGATCATTTGTATCAAACCCTTGACGCGATCGCGCAGTTAGTAGAAACCGCCACCAGCGATGCTCCCAGTAACATTGACGCTAACGCCCTCCTGCAACAACTGGATCAGCTACTCAATGATCCGCCTAGTGCGGAATCAGTAGAAGAGATTGAAGACATTGCTGCTGATGCTAAAGATACCCTTGAGTTTGAGTTAGAAGCAACCTTTGACTTAGAAGACGAGAGCATAGAAGAATCCCCATCATCAGACGCAATAGACTCCCCAGAAGAATCCCCAGAAGAAAACACAGACTCCTCATTAATGATTGCGGATGAAGAGTTGCGGGGACTCTATCAAAATTCGAGTCGAGAACATCTGCAAAGCCTCAAAACGCATCTTCAGGAGTATGCGCGTCAACCTGAAGATCAAAATATCCTCGAAAAACTCTTAAAAGAAGCAGAGAATCTCAAAACGGATTCGATTATTGTGGGTTTAGAAGGGACGGAACGCCTCAGCGAAGCCCTAGAAGATATTTTTGATCAACTGGTGTGTCAAGATCTTCCTTATAGTCCAGAACTGTTGGATCGCGTGGAATATGTCGTCGCCGAACTCGAAAAACTGATTACAGAAGCCCTAGAAGGCGTTCCCAGTGGGGTCAATATCGATCGCGCGATCGCGGAACTCAGAGCAGACAAATGGCGTTACCCTGAAAACAAACCCAATACAACTGAAAGCAACGGCGAACAACCCAAACCCAGTTCTTCTCACACCAATGGTAATGGGGCTACACATAAAGCCCAAACTGAGAGCAGCACACCCCCTAAAGCCGACGACACTAAAGAACAAAAACCCTATCGCATCGACACCATTCGCGTGCAAACGCAACATCTTGATTCCCTAATGACGCAAACTGGGGAATTAACCGTAACCAAAATTCGGATTGCACACACCGCCAACCAACTCGAAGAACTCTTTTCACTTTGGGAAGACTGGAAAAACAAACATAACAAGCAGTTGCAAGACGACGACAAAGATAGCGACTTTGCTCGCATGGAAGAACTGATTACTCATTTGCGTGATGCGTCTCAAGAAAATAGTACCCGCCTCGATATGATTGCAGGGGATCTCGAAGAAAAAATTGGTACATTACGCTTACTTCCCCTTTCTACAGTCTTCCACCTCTTCCCCCGTATGGTAAGAGATTTAGCACGGGAAGAGAACAAAGAAGTCGAACTAATCCTCGAAGGCGGAGAAACCACCGCCGACAAACAAATCCTCGAAGAAATCAAAGACCCTCTCATGCACCTGATCCGCAACGCCGTGGATCATGGTTTAGAAACCCCAGAAGAGCGGGAAGCAATGGGGAAATCTACGACAGGCAAAATTGAGTTACGAGCCTATCAAACCGGAAGTAATATTGTTATTGAACTCGCCGATGACGGGCGGGGCTTAGACATTCAAAAAATTAAACAAACTGCCATCAAACGGGGACTCTACCACCCAGAAGAACTCGACGCAATGAGTACCAATCAACTGTACTCACTGATTCTCACTCCTGGTTTTTCAACTCGTAGCTTTATCACCGAAGTCTCAGGGCGTGGTGTCGGTTTAGATGTGGTGCAAACCAACGTCCAACGCTTGAAAGGAAATATTCAAATTGATTCTACCCCTGGCGAAGGCTGCACCTTTAAAATTCAATTGGGAACCACCCTTGCGACAGCCAATGTTCTCCTTGTGGATCTTCAAAACACCACCTATGGCTTACCCGTCGAAGCCGTACAAACCAGTTTCCTTGTATCTCCAGATGAAATTTTCACGATTGAAGGACGCTCGACAATCTCCCTTGATAATCAAGCCGTTTCCGTAGCACGTTTAAGCGAACTGCTAGAACTTCCAGAAAATCATCAAAATCAGGACACTCATCAACAACTCCCCTGTATTTTGCTCAATATCGGAGAAGAGAAATTTGGTCTGTTTGTCGATCAGCTTTTAGATACTCAAGATGTGGTCATCAAACCCCAAAGTAAAATTCTCAAACGAGTGCGGAATGTTTTAGGGGCGACCATTTTGGGAACTGGTGAAGTCTGCATGATCTTGAATCCCCAAGACTTACTGAAATCCTTGCAACAAAAAACCACCAGCGCCATTCATCAAAGTAGTAAAAAAGCGCAACCGCTCTATCAAGAAACCACCAAACCCGTTGTCTTACTTGCAGAAGACTCGATTACCGTTCGCACGCAAGAAAAACGCATCTTAGAGGGAGCCGGTTATGAAGTGGTCACCGCCGTTGATGGTTTAGATGGCTACAACAAATTGAAAACCCGCCATTTTGATGCCATTGTCTCAGACGTGCAAATGCCCAACATTGACGGTTTAACCTTTGCTGAAAAAGTGCGAGAAGAGCAGGAATACACTGAAACGCCCTTCATCCTTGTCACGTCTCTTAATTCCGATGAAGACAAACGACGTGGGGCAAAAGCAGGGGCAAACGCCTATATCACCAAAGATAAGTTCAATCAGGAATTGCTAATTGATACCCTAGGACGACTGGTTTAAGGAATTAATGATGTAGGGACGTTCCATGGAATGTCTCTACTCTACGAAGGACTAATGACCAATGACAAAGGACTAATAATAACCAAAATGACAATTCATGTGTTGCTCGTTGAAGATTCTCCCATTGCCACCATGATTATAAAACGAATTATTGATAATAGCTCTGGTCTGTCAGTGGTGGGAACAGCTAAAAATGGGGTAGAAGGATTAGAATTAATCCCGAAACTGAATCCTGATATTATCTGTACCGATTTACACATGCCCAAAATGGACGGGCTAGCCTTTACTCAAGAAGTAATGGCAGAATTTCCACGTCCGATCCTCGTGATTAGTGCTTCCGTGCAAGAAGATGATCCACAAAATGTTTTCAAACTTCTAGAAGCGGGTGCGCTAGAAGTCTTCCCTAAACCTCGCGCGGGGTTATCGCAAGAATATGAAGCCCTCCAAGCCGAGTTAGTGAGAAAAATTCGAGTTTTGTCTGGGGTGAAAGTGTTTCGGCGGAAACGAAAAACTCATTCTCCCGCACCCGTTGCTCCAAAAACTACATCCTCAGCGAGTCCTGTTGTTACTGCTAAAACGAGTAAAACCTCTGCGATCAAAGCCGTGGTTATTGGCTCTTCTACAGGGGGACCGCAAGCACTACATACCATTTTTCAGAGCTTACCGGCTGCTTTCCCTGTTCCCATTATTTGTGTTCAACATATTAGTTTAGGCTTTCTACAAGGGTTAGTTGATTGGCTGAAGAATCATTGTTCCCTGAAAGTCGAAATTGCCAAAGAAAAAGACTTTCCGAAAGCAGGAGTGATCTATTTTCCCCCAGAAAATCAACATCTCAAGCTCGATCGCCAAGGACGATTTGTTTATGATCAATCTTTACCCGTGACAGGGCATCGTCCCTCTGTAGATGTTCTGTTTGAGAGTGCATCCGCCTACTATCGCTCGCAAATGGTAGGAGTTTTGTTAACGGGAATGGGACGAGATGGCGCAAATGGACTGCAAACGATTCGTAAAGCGGGAGGAATGACGATCGCGCAAGATGAAGCCACCAGTATTGTCTTTGGTATGCCAAAAGAAGCGATCGCGCTGGGTGCAGTACAGCATACCTTACCCATTGATCAAATTGCGAGTAAAGTGTTGACACTGCTTAGTCTGTGTCCGTTCTGAGCAACTGACACAACTCTAACCCAATCCCCTGGCTGATCAACACTTAACAAGCCAGAAGCAATTGTTATCATGTATGTTATAGCACTTCCCAATCTCATGAGGTACATTCTAAATTTTGGTTCTTTGTTCTTCGTTCTTTGTTATTTGTTGGTTGTTAATCAATGAACCACGAACCATGTAGGGCGTAGCCCGCGCGAAGCACCATGAACATCCACCGACTCGCATTACGTACCTCAACCAACTAGGAAACGCTATAGATTATCTAAATCCGCAAGAAGACTCCCATCATAATCGGCATCTGAGCTTGTCGAAGATTTAATTTGATGGGTTGATGAATTGCGGTCAATAAGTTACAATTTTATAAAATCGGTTTGAATCCCCAAGGTGGTGGCTTGTTAAGACTCCTAGAGCCTAAAAGGTACGCTTAAGGTATCAACAAGAGGTGCGAAAAACCTCTATAAAAACGTCAGCACTTTAACGAGTGTACCAGTAAAAAAACAAAAATACTTGAAAACTGTATCGTCGGGCGGACGAGAACAGGATAATCTACGATGCGCGGAGATTGACCCACTGGGACTGAAGCAACGAGTTTGTGGATGTTTTAAGGTTGGTCGCCTGCTGAACTTGGTTCAGTAGTTAGAAGCAAGAATCTCCCATCATAATCTTTGATTTGATGGGAGAGCGTCAAGGGCTTCTGAAATGAAATACCAGTTGCAATACCATGAGTTCTCAATGCACCGATAAGAAATTTAAAATTACTCAGCCTGATCCCAATTCTGATTCATATCAACAAGACCAAGAACGAATCAACTATTTTCAGAAAAATAAAGAGAGAATCAACCAGCGTTTTGAACAAGCGCGTCAGAACTTCGTAAAGAAAATGGATTTGACCCATCATGGTTCTTTAGAAACTGAGGAAGAAATTGTAGAAGCCTCCCGTGAACTACTCCACTCAAGCTAGAGTCTTAATCTTTATCCTCTTCCTCATCGTTAAATTCTTCGGGATGCGTGGGCGGAATCCCCTCGATCGTAATTAATCCTTCAATCACTTCTTTTACAATTGGTGCAGCAACAGTTGAACCATAAGCTAAGGGTCTTTTCGGTTCATCCACAACCGCTAAAATGACATAACGAGGTTGTTGAACGGGAAAAATGCTAACAAAGCTGGTAATTTTTTCATTCCCGTAGGATCTCCCTTTTGCTTTCTGGGCGGTTCCCGTTTTCCCAGCGAGGCGATAACCTGGAATTTGGGCGACTTCACCACTCCCTTCACTAACCACGGTTTCCATCATCGCTAAGACTTCTTTTGTGGTGCGAGAGGAAAAGACTTGTTTGCGGGTTTGGTCTTTCTCACTGACCAGATTTCCGTCTTGATCCACTAATCCTTTCACCAGATGAGGCTTCACTAAATATCCGCCATTCGCGATCGCGCCGTGAAGTTGGGCTAACTTAATCGGCGTTAACGATAACCCTTGACCAAAAGAAGCGGTCGCTGGTTCAATCGGGTAATTGGTAAACTGAAACTTGCTTTTAAGCGAACCCGCCGTTTCCCCCATTAAATCAATCCCAACCTTTTCTTCTAAGCCCAATTCCTGCAATTTCTTGTAGTAATCTAGGGGTTGCATTCGTTCTATAATTTTAATCATCCCCACATTACTAGACACTTGCAGAATCTCCGCAATGCTAATCTTGCCATGACCCCCGTTACTAAAATAATCATGATTGCGAATCGTCCAGCCCCCTACTTTCATTTTCCCTGGATCATAGATTTTTTCCTGGGGATAGATTAATCCAGCTTCCAGCGCGATCGCGACATTAATCGGCTTAAATGTCGATCCAGGTTCATAAAGATCGGTTACGCCCCAATTTTTCATATCGGCTAAATCAGACTTAAAATAGCGATTGGGATCAAACGTCGGTTCAGTGACAAAAGATAATAATTCCCCTGTTTCCACATCCATCACAATCACCGTTCCCCGTTTCGCCCGAAACGCTTGCATTTGTTTTTTCAAGGCTTGATGCGCTAACCGTTGCAGGCGCATATTCAGCGTTAATTGCAGTTGTTTTTCGTCAAATTCCACCACCTGGGAAGGGAGAGAAACAGGTAAAACATCACCCTGACCCGTCTTTTGAACAGGGGGAATATTTCTCTCAGGACGGATCAATTTTGCTTGTTGAGTAAACTCAATCCCTGTTTTCCCTTGATGATCATCTTTCTGGACATAACCCAAAACATTCGCAGCGAGAGTGTTATGCGGATAAAATCGCGCATATTTGGGTCTTAAATCTAACCCATTACTATTGAGTCGTCGAATTTGATCCGCTTCTTCTTCTGTTAAGCGATCGCGCAGTCGAATCCCTGTTTTTTTCTCTTGAAATTGTTTGGATAATTCACTGACTGAGGTGTTCGTTAGGATAGAGGCTAATTTTTCCGCAATCACTGCTTCCGATTTCTGAAATAACATCGGATGAACATAGAGAGTATAAACCACGCGATCCGTGGCTAACACATTTCCTTCGCGATCAACAATGGAACGACGGGGAACATAATCTTTAAAGTTACCTTTTTGATTCGCTTTTGCTTTGGCGTGTAGTTCTTCTCCCTGCACAATTTGCAAATGATACACTCTTCCCCCTAACCCCACCGCAGAGAGGAAGAAGAAGACCCAAATTAAGCCTAATCTGACGAATTCCCAATTCAACTTTGCCATAACTTTAGTACGCGATCGGACGATCAATTGCTGGTGGCTTCAGATTCTCTTCAACCTTAGTTTTAGCACTCGCTTCAGTCTCAGGGACAGGGGCTGGTTCTAAATAAATATTACGATCTGGAGTTAAAGTAACCCATCCTTGATTTTTTGTGCTACCCGAAAGGGCAATCTGTTCTTTGAGGGCTTCGTTAATCCCAATCACATTACGTTCATATCGCTGCAGACGTTGCAATTCTTCATATTCTTGGTTCCAAACTTGTTGATTCCGAAACTGTAAACCGTACATGATTAAACTGAGCGCGATCGCGCCCAAAGCAACCAAGCCAGAAGTCCGTTGTAAAAGTAATAAAACACGAACAAACAACGGAATTGTCTTTTTCTGATTCTGATTACGCCATTGTCGAGGAAGAGGTCGTGAAGTCACTCTCGACCCTGAAGATTTAGAGGAACGAACCCGATTGGATACTTTCGGTTTTTCAGCAGCTACCATAATTTTAGGGAGTAAAATTGAGAGTTTATCGCCGTACCAACAGCATTAAAATTGCCATTATCCTAACACTAACTCTGACTATTTGTTTCGTAATTAGTTATCAGTGAGGGTAAACAGTCGTTCGCCCCTAGACCACTAATCGGTTAGGATATAACAATAAAACCCTTAATCCCTAGACTGTCTTAATTTTTTCTTCAGATGTCAGAGTTTTCCGTTCCCTCCGATCAAGTGCGTCAACAGGCGTTAGCGAGTCTTACTCGTCAATTGGTGCAACAAGGACATCCCGAACAGTACGCCCAACACATGGCAGTTGCAGCCATTTTTCAAGCGGATTTAGCATTAAGAAATGCTCAACTTTCGCGCCTCCTGTCTTGGTTGAAAGAAAATTATCCTGAAGTACACGCCCAAGGATTAGACTTAGTCGAACAAACCCGAGAAGAGTTTGAACAACGGGTGCAAGAAGGGTAATGACTGAGTTTTTTACACAATTAGAGGCGCACTCCCAACGGTTATTTAATTTGTTAGCTGCATTTGAGCAACCTTCGATTCTGGTGGTGGGAGATTTGGCGTTAGATGAGTTTGTCAGTGGAGGGGTGGAACGTCTCTCTCGGGAAGCCCCTGTTTTAATTTTGCGCCATGAAAAAACCGTACAAATTCCAGGTGGTGGGGGCAATGCGGTTTATAATTTAGCTAAGCTCGGGGCAAAGGTGAAGGTTGCAGGTTTAATTGGAGATGACCCGCAAGGAACAGCCCTGAAAGAGATTTTTGCTGATGCTGGTATTGATACGACAGGAATGATCCCAGAGCGCGATCGCGCCACAGTGACTAAAACGCGCATTTCGGGTCATGCCCGTCAGTCGGTTACTCAGCAAATTGTTCGGCTCGATCGTAAATCTGACGTTTCCCCCAGTCAACAGTCTTTATCACAAATCGCCGATTTTGTCAAGCAGTCAATCAAAAAAGTTGATGCGGTGGTTTGTTCCGACTATGGCGACGGCGTTCTCAGTTTACCCGTCATTACGTCCGCCCTCTCCCATCATTGCACCGTTGTTGATGCCCAAAAAGACTTATCCCGTTATCAGGGGGCGACCTTATTCACCCCCAACCTTCCCGAAGCAGAAGCAGCCGTCGGCTATAGCATCAGCAACGAAGATTTACTCGATCAAGCAGGAAACGACCTCCTTCAGTTAACCCAAGCCCAATATATCCTCATGACTCGTGGGGAACAGGGAATGAGCCTGTTTAGCAACACGGGAGAGGTTCACCATATTCCTCCTTTTAACCGCACCGATGTTTTTGATGTCACAGGGGCGGGGGATACGGTTGTCGCAGCCCTTACCCTGAGTTTATGTGCAGGGGGAACGCCGTGGGAAGCAGCCGTGTTAGGAAATCTAGCTGCGAGTATTGTGGTTCGTCAGTTTGGAACAGCAACCACCAATGTGGAGGAAATGAAGCTGGGCTTACAAACGCTTTTAGATGATCCCAGCTTATTGGATTAGATCAAGCGTTACTCACCGATGAGGAGTTGCGCGATCGCCTCTTGTTCTTCTAGTTCAAACTTCGGCGGTGTTTGTCGGGAGTCTGTAATCAACCAATCTAACGCAGCAGCTTGCACATCAATGGTTGTTCCTGTTTTATCCACGCAATAGCGTCCAAAGACCAATTTATCCACTAAACGCACTTTCGGACCCAAGCGAGAATATTCAAAGATCACACTATTTTTCACCGTCGCCCCGCTACAAATCCAGCAGTTGGGGCCAATCATCGCTGGCCCAATAATCGTCGCCCCATCTTCAATACGGGTCATCCCCCCAATATAAACGGGGCCTGTAATATCAACCTTATCCCAATTTACTGCAACATTGAGTCCTGTATAAACCCCAGGGGCAACTTCTTTCCCTGGAATTTCCACATTTTTTATTTCACCAGAGAGAACACCACGAATTGCGTGCCAATAGTCGGGAACTTTTCCAATATCCACCCATTGAAAATCCATAGGAATGGCGTAAAATGGCGCACCTTTTGCCACCAGTTTCGGGAATAAATCGCTACCGAGGTCATACACTTGATCAGGGGGAATATAGTCAATCACTTCCGGTTCGAGAATATAAATCCCCGTATTAATTTTGGTGCTGAGGGCTTCATCTACCGACGGTTTTTCTTGGAAAGCAGTGATGCGATTATTATCATCGGTGACCACGACCCCATAACTTGAAACTTTCTCTCGGGGAACATCTTTCGTAATCACCGTCGCGATCGCGCCTTTTTCTTTATGTTGCCGTAGCGCTTCGGTTAAATCTAAATCAATCAGTGCATCTCCACAAAGGACAACAAAGGTATCATCAAAAAACTTATTAAAATCTTGAATGCGTCGAATCCCCCCCGCAGATCCCAACGCTTCACCCACTAATTCCCCGTCAACAATGCGCCCTTCAAAGGAGTAAGCAATATCGACACCAAAGCGTTGACCATCTCGAAAATAGCTTTCAATTTCGTGGGCCAGATGGCTCACATTCACCATGATTTCATCAAAGCCATGTTGGCGTAACAGTTCTAACAAAAACTCCATCACAGGCTTCTGTAAAATCGGGATCAGTGGTTTTGGAATAGTGTAAGTAATTGGTCGGACACGAGTTCCTTTCCCTGCTGCCAAAATCATGGCTTTCATAGCGCGTTGACTCCTCAATTCTCTTAATTCGGTTGATTGATTCCTCTTTTTCGAGCAGATGCCGAGGATAGCTCCTTAAACTGCATTGTAGCGATTATTAGCAATGCAATTTTGTTCCTGAGTGACCAATTTACCCTTGGTCAAGGCTGTATTCAGTATATTTCCCTAAGTTGAATTCAATCTCTCATTGCTCTACACCCGATCGGGATTATCCACATTTTCACTGACCAGAAAGCGCAAATGTAAGTCTTGATAAAATTCTTCTTGGGATAATTCCACTTTAGATTGTGCAGACAGTAAGAGTAAAGCCCAAAAAATTCCCACGCGATTTCCGCGTTCACTCATCGGTTCGGAAAGTTCCTCTAGTCTGGCTTCTGCTTGTCGTCTCTCCCAACGGGTACTAAGGTGGTCTAAACTGATCCAAGGTTGTTGGGGAGGAAGACTGGACATTTCTTGCCATAAGAACTCTTCTAACTCCACCGCAAGTTCCGTTAGGTTTTCATTATGTGCCAGATGAGAAATCATCTTTGCGGTTTCTCGCTTAGAAGCAGAGCGAGATTTTCCCTGAGATGGAGGAGGTGAGGCTTCAACTTGACTTTCTAATTCCTTGAGATAAGTAATTAACTCAGAAAGCGTAACCCGTCGTCTTTTTGGCGGAGGCGCACTTCCTCGCCGTCGAATATGGTTTTCTAATTTTTGCGGAAGTCGGTGCTGGCGAGTCTTCTCTTCCTCTGCGGGTGGAATCTCTGCTTCTGATCCGTCCTCATCGGTTTCTGCTAGTGCTTCCAAAGTATCCGCTTTCAAAGACACTAACATAGAAGCCCAAAGAAAGGCTTGTCCTGATTGGGGTAAGTGCGTTTGATTCTGTTGTTCTAGGTCTTGTAGAAACCGATCAACCACCTTAATCACATCCACATCCCAAGGATCAATCTCTCCCCGTTGGGCGAGGTCAATTAAGAGGGTAATCGCAGAATCGGCGGGACTTTCCCCAGCAGCTAAACTCGCATCAGCATTCATGATTTTTCATCAGAAGGATCTTCCCCTTGCGGTAAGCGTTTTTGTTGATCTTCTAACTGCATTTTATAGTTTTCGAGATCTTTGCTCAGGCTTTCCACTTCTTTTTCCTTCTTTTTTAGGGCTCGTTTTTGACCAAAGGTAGAAATTTGACGAGTGAGACGACTCCAAATGCTATATAACCAGGCTAAGGTTGCGCCGATACCCATCGCTAAAATCAATTCAATAGATAAAGGGGCTTGCACTTCATACCCTGGGAGAATTTGAATTGTCGTTAAATCGGTATTTTCAATACTAAATAGCACTAACGCTAAGCCACTGGCGAAAATCACCACAAAATTCAGAATACGCATAACGAACTCACTCTATTGATTCAGTCTCTTCAGAGATATCATGCCAGAATTTGGGCAAGTGTAAAGCATTATCTTGTTTTTAGGGGAGATTTCTCTATTTTTTGTAATAATCGCCAACAAAGCCAAAGTGTGCGGGGGACATGAAAACAGCCTTTGTAGGGAGCGCCTTTGCAGCGATGAGTAACATTTCCCGCGCGATCGAGATAGCCAAACCATTCTCCATATTCAGGATCGCGAAAATGGTTAAAACTATAAGCATCCACTTGTTGAAAGGCTTCCCAATCTGCTGCTTCCCCTGTGAGAGAAAAGTTTAACAAATGACCATATAAGGCTTCACAATGCACCCACCATAATTTCATAAACCATTCTAAAGGTGTGGGACTATATCCTTGGGCATCAAGAAAATAATAAATCCCCCCATATTCTTTATCCCAACCTCGATCATACGACCAGCGAATCATATTGATCGCAGTTTCTGATAAATCTTGTCTTTGCAGATGTTGCGCCCAATGTTGAAGAAACCAACCCGCTTCTATGGCGTGTCCTGGATTTAAAAGTCGCCCCTCACTACTATCAATAATATTTCCTTCTGGCGTAACCGTTTCGTAAACAGTTTTTGTTTCTGGGTGAATGTGTAACTGTAAACGACGAATACAATCTTCTATTTCCCGTTGATAAAGGGTGGTTTCTTCTCCCGCGACTTCTGCAATGAGATTGAGTAAAATCATGGGAACAGCCAAACTTTGAGCAGGAGTTTGTCCTGAATAATGAGGTCGTCCCACTTGCGTCCAATCATAGGCCCAATCCCAAACTTTTTCTAATTCTAACTTTGCTTCTTTTAAGAGGGGGGGTTGGTCACTGGCGCGAGAAAATTCAGCCAGCGCCATGATGTAAAAGCATTCAGAAAAAATCTTTCTTTGTTGATAAATCGGGTTTCCCTCTGCGGTGACAGAAAAATAGACTCGTCTATCTTTTTGAATGGCAGATTTTTGTAAGAAGTTTGCTCCTAAACGAGCCATTTCTAACCATTCTGGTTTTGCTTCAATATCACAATAGAACTTACTAAAAATCCAAACTTGTCGCCCTTGTAACCAAATATGCTTGGTTGTGTCATAGACTGTCCCATCTTGATCAAGACAATTAAAATAACCGCCATGTTTCCAGTCTGGAGAATAGTTTTCCCAAAACGGAATCACACCATCAAACAACTCTTGTTCGTATCGCTTGCGATATTGTTGGAAGGGAGCGGAAGACATGGCAGTATTGCAAAGTCTTTCATCAGGTTAACCAGTTGTCGAGACCAGCGTCTATCCCAATTATATAGTCAGGCTTAACTGTCTTTTTCTCGTCTCACAGACTAAATAAAATCTTTGGATACAGGAGGCTAAAGCCTTCAAGGGCTCATCATCCAAGGGTTTGAAACCCACCGCTCTCTGACTGGCTTAGTGTAGTAGCAGTGATTAAGTCCACTGTTTCTTCTGGGGTAAGGGTGGGATCCGCTTGCATTAAAAGAGCAGCAGACCCAGCAACATGAGGGGTTGCCATGGATGTACCACTCAAACTGGCAAAGTTATCATTGGGAACGGTGGATACGACATCAACCCCAGGTGCAGTAACATACCTAGGGAAAGCTAAGCCATCTCCTTCATAATCTTGGGGAATTTCACCAGCCTGATTAGAAAAGGAAGCAAGGTCTCCTTCTTGATTTAATGCTCCCACGACAAGCCCTTCTTCCACAGCAAAAGCCCCTGGATGATCTGGCGTTGAGCCAGCAGAATTACCAGCACCCATAACCACTAATATTCCCGCATCTGTTGCTGATTGAATGGCATTATGAATAGCGGGTGTGGCTCGACTTGCTCCCAAAGAAAGATTAATGATATCTGCTCCGTTATCCACCGCATAATTAATCCCAGCAATAATATCGGAATTGAAGCCTAATCCATTATCAGCTAGGACTTGCACTGGCATAATTTCAGCATCAGGGGCAACCCCAACCGTTCCCCAATTGTTATCTTCAGCAGCAATGCTACCAGCAACATGAGTCCCATGACCATTGACATCATTGGGATCGTTATCGTAATTGGCAAAATCCCAACCCTGTGTATCATCAATGTAGCCATTGCTATCATCATCCAAGCCATTGCTGGGGATTTCATCACTATTGACCCAGATATTGTTTTGGAGATCAGTATGACTTGTGTCAACGCCTGTATCCAGAACCGCGACGACAAGATCTTCTCCAGTGTACCCCATTTCCCATGCAGTGGGAGCACCAATGCGATCAATTCCCCAATTCTCATCACCTAACTCTTCCACCGTTGCCAGTTCTGTGTTTAGTAATGTAGCCAGGGCTTGATCGACTTGGGCTTCGCCATACCCTATGTCTGAACTATAACCGTCTGGTAATTCTGGAGGTGTCCTCGCAGTTAAGTCTAAGCTGAAAGTGCTGCTACCTGCGTAAGGATACACCGCCAAGTAGTAACTCCCTGTCTCTAGGGTTTCTGTAATCACTTCATTTTGAGTTTGATCATTTCTAGAAAAGGTGATGGGATTACCATTATTATCCAATAACGCTAGATCAAGATCGCTACTGAAGTTATTGAGATTAGCTTCGATGCTCAGGGGTGAGTCTAGATGAAAGCGATACAGATCAAGAAAATCGTTCTGACTGACTTGATCCTCAGTTTGTAAGGTAGCATTAGGATTTAATGTTCCTAGATCAAGGGCAGAGTTGAGGGTTTCTCCTGGTTCAGTTGCAGGAGGGGGAGGGGCGACAACCAATTCTGCTGATAGTTCATAAGAGCCCGTATAGACATCAGCAAAAGAACCGGCGGAGAGATAGAATGTCTCGGAACTGGTTGCGGTAAAAGAAAGCACTGAGTCGAGAGAATTGTTTGTATCGTCCTCATAGTCGATGAAGTTACCGTCTTCATCATATAAACGCAGATAGGGATCGCTTAGGGAATCACCATTGAGGTCAAATTGATAAGTTGCTCCTGCTTCTAACTCGATGGCAAACCAATCGCGATCGCCGATGGTTTCTAGATTACCTTGTTGTGTCTTGCCAATCGTAAGGGTTCCTGTGGTGTTAGTATTGCCAGCGTAATCATCTACCGTAGAAATGAGGGCCATGGAAAGCTGGTAGGAGCCAGTATATAAGTCTGCGAATGCCCCTGCTTCAAGATAGAAAGTACCCCTATTTTCGGGAGTGAAAGAGAGTTGAGAGTTGAGTGACTCCTCATGATCGTCATTGGAGAGAATTAATTTTTCTGCTTCATCATAGAGGCGCAGGTAAGGATCACTGAGCGTTTGACCCTCTAAGGAAAATTCATAGGTTGCACCGGCTTCTAACTCAATGGCAAACCAATCGCGATCGCTGCTGAATTCTAGGGTTCCCAGTTCGGTTTCACTAATTCCAATCTCGCCGATGGTGCTCGCATCACCCGCGTAGTCATCGAACTGTTTTTGATCAATTAGAAAATTTAACATGGGTCTTTTTTATTTATCCTTAGCTTTCCCTTGTTCCTTTTCAATTTAATCAAGAAGATCAGGTGTTAATGATTCGTTAGCTGCGGATGTACTGCTGTAAAACTGCCCGCACATAAAGGACAATCGGAAACTGATAATATTCAATGGTCAGCCAGATTAAAATCCCCAGATGAGTGAGTAAGGTCAGACCTGTCCATGCTGTAGGTAGCCATGCCAAGGGTGTTCCTGGAACTGGCGGAAAGAGATAAGCACCAATGCCGACAATACTGGGGGGGAGTAACAGAAAAAAGATAGCAGCGATCGCGTATCCCCACCCCAACTCAATGCCTTTTCGTTGTGGACTACTCCAGCGTTTGCCATTCCAATACCAACTCAAAGGAATTTCACTATCCATCATGGTCAGTAATTGTTGAGATAAATCAGCTTGAAATAAATGCTGACAAAACTGACAAGAAAAGGTATCTTCCATTAAGGGCAAAGCACTGACTTCACCTGAACGACACACGGGACAAGGATAGGTTTCATGATTATTTAATTGTTTCATGGGTTAAGTCTAGTCTGGAATAATTCTATATAAGGTCTTTAACTTATTGCTTTATTATTGATGACAGCAACTGCTATTCCCAAGAACAAAGAACAAAGAACAAAGAACAAAAATTAAGCGAGATTGGCGGGGGGTTGTTCAGTTTTTGCTTTTAATTGTTTTAGTTTTTCTCGAATGGACTGTTCTAATTTTTCTTTAGGAATTTCAACGCCATTCTCGTAATTTCCAGAGTCGTCAAAAAAGATGACACTATCGACTTGATCGAATGCTAATAACTCAAATAAGATGTGGGTGATCGGGATCGGTAAAGCCATTAACTCGGGATCATCACTATGTTGAGCAAAAGTTCTAGCATCTTCTAACGTGGGAAAACCGTAGATGACTCGTTTGGTTAAATTCTGATCGTGACGATGGCGGAGGGTTGTAACTTGCCAATTTTCTTCTGTGTTTTGCAAGATATAATAGTCGTGATGTCCCAGTTGCTGTGCAACCACTTTTAAGATCGGCGCGATCGCGTACTCCATAACTTGGGGCATTCCCCGCTCAGTTGGGGCTTCTGCAACCAATTGTTCCAGTTGTTGATCAAGATCCATATATTCTAAATTATCCTTTCCATCTCATCTCTTGCCATTATGTCTAATTCGTCCAGTAAAACGCAGGAGCAATTTTCATTTTTTCAGCAAATTAAAGAGCAGTTCAAAGCTCTTCCTTCCCCACAAGTGGAAGAATCAATTCCCTTAAGAATTTTAGTCCAACTTTTGGTCGCAATTGGGATTCTTGCCACGGATTTAGCTGCACAAACCAGTTTCAGTATCTGGACAATTCCCGTTAGTTTTATTGGCGGATTTTGGAGTTGGCAGCAACGACACAAGCGTAACATTACCGTGAAATTTCTCATCGCGATCGGGATGTTATTTGCGCTCGCGACATTTTTTCGTAATTTAATTGGTAGCCTCAATGATACTCGTCTGGTTTTAGCAGAACTTCTCATTCAATTACAAGTTTTACATAGTTTTGATTTGCCCCGTCGTAAAGATTTGGGCTATTCCATGGTGATTGGGTTAATTTTGTTAGGGGTAGCGGGAACACTCTCGCAAACCCTAGCCTTTGCCCCCTTGCTGATGATTTTTCTTCTCGTGGGGTTACCAGTGCTCGTGCTAGATTACCGATCGCGCTTAGGGTTAGCTTTCTCCGCCGTTCAAGAAGCAACAGCCACCTCTTCCTCACAAAACCTGTTTTCCCCGTCAGTTCTTCCTCTCCGTCGCCTCGGAATTTTCTTTGTGGTCACCGTGACTCTGGGTTTACTCATTTTTGCGTTCATGCCCCGCTTACCAAGTTACCAAATTCAAACCTTCCCTGTCAGTGGTTCAAGCGAGTTGAAAAATGAAAGTTTTGATAACAATAATCGCCAAATTACCAATCCAGGATATGTGCAAGAAGGGGAAGAAGATGGTGAGGGAGGTAATATTGGTACTGGAACCAGTCCCCTAGAAGGTCCTGGGGAAGTGGATGAGGAATTTTACTATGGCTTTAGTGAACAAATTAATCAAAATTTACGGGGTCAACTGACACCCAAAGTGGTGATGCGGTTACGATCCCAAGCCAATGGTTGGATTAAAGTGCTGGCTTTTGATCACTATACTGGACAAGGCTGGAAAATTGAAAAAGAAGAACCAACCATTGATGTCAAACGCCCGCCGTGGTCTTATCGCTTTCGTCTCAATGATCCAGTAACGGAAGCAGAAACGGAAGAGATTGTCCAAACTTACACCATTATTTCTGACTTACCGAATTTAATCCCCGCCTTACCCGCAGCAGAAGATATCTATTTTCCCACACGGGAGATTGCAATTGATCCTCATGATACACTTCAATCCCCCATGCCTTTAGTAGAAGGGCTGACTTATACAGTTGTTTCAGAAGTTCGTTATCGCGATCGCGCTCAACTGCGTACTGCAAACACGGATTATCCCGACTCGATCCGAGAAACCTATCTGCAAGTTCCCCCAGACATTAAAGCAAAAGTCCGTGAACAAGCGCAATCGCTTCTCGACCAGTCAGAGAAACCGCTCACTTCTAATTATGAAAAAGTGCTTTATCTGGCACAAGCAGTTAAACAAAGTTATCGCATCCGACCTGATATTCCTTTCCTCGAAGCGGATCAAGACTTAGTCGAAACCTTTTTATTCGACTGGGAAGGGGGCTATCCCGACCATTTTTCCACGACCTTAACCATGATGTTGCGCTCGTTGGACATTCCCGCCCGTCTCGCTACAGGATTTGGTACAGGGCGCTTTAACCCCTTCACGGGCTTATATCTGATTCGCAATACCGATGCTTTTGCTTTAACTGAAGTTTATTTCCCAGACTACGGTTGGTTTCAATTTGACCCCATTCCAGGACATGAACTGATTCCTCCTTCCATTGAACAATCCCAAACCTTCACCGTTTTACGTCAATTGTGGAATTGGGTAGCGGGTTGGCTTCCATCTCCTGTTGCAGGAATTTTTAATTATCTCTGGAGTGTTGTTATGGGCGGTTTAGTGAGCTTTATCATGAGCTTATGGCGCTTTTTCTCTCAAGGATGGGGTGGAGTCTTAGCGGGATTAACTAGCCTTGTTGCGGTCAGTTTTGCAGGTTGGTTAAGTTGGCAACAAATTCAACGGTGGCGTTATCAGCGATGGCTTGCCCAACTCCCGCCCGTAGAAGCTCTCTATCAGCAAATGTTACAAGTTTTAGCGCAACAGGGAACTGTCAAACAACCTGCCCAGACTCCCTTTGAATATCTAGACACTGTGGATGTGCGCTTAGAAACGCCACAAGTAGAAGTGGTTCAAGAAATTTCTCAAGCCTATGTCTCTTGGCGTTATGGGGATTATTCGGCAAATTTAGATTATTTGCGGGATGAGTTAAAACGTTTAAAACGGAGTTTCCAAAAGCTAGAAAAACCTTAATTTTCCTTGCGCGATCGCTCTTCTTATGACTCCTCAACAACGGAATCTACTTCTCCTTTCGGCTGCCATTTCTTCGGCGAGTGGCTTAGCCAGTGAACTCCTCTTAGGCACTTTAGCCAGTTATCTCGTCGGGAATGAAGCCCTTTCTTATGGGATTGCTGTCGGTGGCTTTCTCGCTGCTATGGGAGTGGGATCTTATCTCACCCGCTTTATTGGGAATAAAGGAGACACCCTATTAACGGCGTTTATGACGGTGGAGTTACTGATTGCGCCACTGAATGCAATCTTACCTCTGGGATTATTTATTCTTTTTATGATCGGGGGAGAGATTTGGCTAGGATTAGCGTTTGTCACCTTGATTTTAGGGACATTAGCGGGCTTAGAAATCCCTCTTTTAACCCGCATGGTAGAAGCCGAGGAAGGGGTGAAAGAAGCCCTAGCTGGGGTGTTGGCGATGGACTATTTTGGGGCGTTAGTGGGGTCATTAGCGTTTCCAGTAATCCTTCTCCCCATCGTGGGAATGTTTCCCGCAGCAGCGATTTTAGGGATTTTTCCTGCAGTGATGGTGTTTTTTTTAGGACGGGCGTTTCCTCAGTTGCGTCAATGGCGGTTTTTCGGGTTAAGTCTCGCGGTACTCTTAACGATTTTTGCTGTGTTAGTGGTTCCCTTTAGCCAACGCTTAGAGCAAAATCTCTATGGCGCACCGATTGTCAGACAAACTCAGTCTGCTTATCAAAGATTAGTGTTAACTCGCCGTGGAAGTGATGTCCGATTATTCCTTGATGGGGATCTTCAGTTTTCTACCAGTGATGAGTATCGTTATCATGAAGCATTAGTTCATCCTGCGTTGAGTGCGGTTTCAAACCCCAAAAATATTTTATTATTAGGGGCTGGGGATGGCTTAGCTTTACGAGAAATCTTGAAATGGGATCGCGTTGAAACCATTACCCTGATTGAACTTGATCCGAAGGTCGTCCAGTGGGCGAAAACCTATCCCGCCTTAGTAGAAGCCAACCAAAATGCGTTTGCTGATTCCCGAGTAAATCTCATCTATGGCGATGCGTTTCAATTAGTCTCTGAGATTGACGAAACCTTTGATGTGATTCTCGCTGATTTTCCTGATCCAGACCGTAATGTTTTAGCTAAGTTATATTCTCTGGGATTTTATCGCCAATTACAAGCTCATCTTTCTCCCCAAGGAGTGTTTGTAACACAAGGAAGTAGCCCATTTTTTGCGCCAAAAGCCTTTTCTTGTATTGCGACAACACTAAAAGCAATTGATTTTAATGTTTATCCCTATACCGTAAATGTTCCCAGTTTTGGCCCCTGGGGCTTTGTTTTAGCGACAAAACGATCATTTAACCCTGAAAAAATCGAACAACTTCCGATTCCAACTCGCTTTCTTTCTCCTGCGGTGTTATCAAGTTTATTTATCCTTCCCAAAGACATGATGATTAGGAAAGTAGAAGTGAATACGCTAGCCCATCCTGTTATTGTCAATTATGAGCGCGATCGGCGTTGGGTTTTATATTAGTGAGTGTACTTATCGGAAAGAATTATGTTTTTTCTCACCTTACTAATTATTGTTGTTCTGATTATTCTTGGCGTATATCTCTTCTTACGTCAACGCAACCAGTCTCCTCAGACTAACGGCGAAGAAAGCACCGCCCCCGAAAATCGAACCATTTTTAATCTGCAATTAGGAGATATTGTAGAATACTTTGGTCGTGATTGGGTTGTAGAAGGAAAACTGATTTATGAAGAGGATGGCTTTACGTGGTTAGAATATCTCTTACAAGACCAACAAGATATTCGCTGGCTATCTGTAGAAGAAGACGATCGCGTTGAGTTGAGTTGGTTACAACCCACCCGTAATTTAGACATTCCTCGTAATCCACCGAATCCCTTAAATTTTGAAGGAGACACCTATCGCTGCATCGACTCTGGTGTCGCTAAAATGAAACGAGAGGGATCAGTAATGAACCGTCAAGCGGAACAGTGCCGTTACTTTGATTATGAAAGCGAAGATGGAAAACTCTTATCCGTCGAGGACTGGAATGGAGAAATTGAAGTCACTTATGGTGAAGAAATTAGCCCAGGAGATCTCTCCATTTTTCCAGGAGAAGGAAAATCAATTTATCGTTAAACCAAATCCGCCCTCAAGAAGAGAGAACGGAGAGGGAGGGATTCGAACCCTCGATAGAGTTGCCCCTATACAGCATTTCCAATGCTGCGCCTTAAACCACTCGGCCACCTCTCCAAGTTTGTACTGCGATTTAAAATTGTACAATAAAAGTTCTCGTTTTTGCACATTTTTTCCCTAATTTCTGAAAAAAAATTTCTGATGACACGCTACTACACCATTCACATTTACGATCGCGAAGCTGAAATTGAACACACAGCAGTGATTCCAGATGATCAATATATTCTCAAAAGCCTCGAAGAACAGGGCATTACACTTCCCTTTTCTTGTCGCAATGGGGCTTGTACCACTTGTGCGGTGCGACGCTTGGAAGGAGAAATCTATCATCCTGAAGCGATGGGCTTATCCACGCAACTCGAAGAAGAAGGATATAATTTGCTCTGTGTGGGCTATCCTCGTTCCGATATCAAGGTGGAAACCCAAGATGAGGATGAGGTATATGAGTTACAGTTTGGTCGCTACTTTGGGAAAGGAAAGGTCTTATTTGGCATTCCCCTTGATGAAGATTAATCAGCGCTCAGCATTCAATGACCCCCACCTACTTCGTGAGGTGGGGGAGTCCCACGGATCTTTTGTTGAATATTATTAATTCACTGGAACAAAATCATAACCCGTTCCCGATCGCGAAGGATTAGCGGGTTGCACTTCCACCATGATTAAACGTCCATCGCGATCGCCAGAAGGGAGAAATTTAATCGGTTGGATGACACCAGGCGCAGAAAAACCGCTACTAGAAAGGGCATTTTGGAGGCCTTCCCGAGAGGGATTTTGTTCAATGGCTTGCGCGATCGCGTTCATGGCATCATACGCCATAACGGTCGCCCAGTTGACATCCCCACCCCACAGTTGCCGAGATTTTTGCACAAATGTCTGACTCCCTGGCTTTTGAATATGCCAAGGAATTGGAATTGCCATTCCCACCGCATCCTCTCCTCCCACTTGCAGGGTTTTCACCCCATATAAATTCCCAATATCCCCAATGAGGGGTAAATTACCATTATTCACATTTACCACTTGTAATGCGCGATCGATGGTTTTTGGAGAAGGGATAAGAACAATTGCTTCCGCCCCTTGTTGCTGTGCTTCATTCAACCGTTGTTGAGCAAGGAATCCCCCTGCACTCAAATCAAACTCAGCCACCGCAGTCCCGCCCCGTGTGGAGAGAGAGGTTTTTAATTCTCGGCGCAAGGAAAGGCTGTACCCACTATCTGAATCATAGAAAATAGCGACTTGTTGCGCTTGTAAATCATTGAGAGCATAATTTGCCATGGTTGCTCCCACAATAAAGTTACTGGGAATGGTGCGAAAAACATAGTCACTCGCCCCAGAAATTTGGGTGCTGGTACTGACGGGATTCACTAACACCAGTTCATTTTTGTCATAAATGGGAGCAACAGCAAGGGTGGTGCTACTACTCCAATGTCCGCTCACTGCAAGAATATCTTGTTGGTTAGCAAGTTCCTGAGCCACTTGTGTTGCCACTTTGGGGTTATCATCATCATCAGCAATCACTAATTGCAAGGGTTTACCATTGATACCGCCAGCAGCGTTAATTTCCTCTTGGGCTTGAGCATAACCCCGTAACATTTCTAAAGCAAACAAAACCGTATCACTTCCCACAGGAACGGTGACTGCCACCTTAAAGGCGCTTTCAGCCCCAATCTCAGCGTTATTCAAGTAAATGAGGGTTTCAGGAGAATTTCGTTTTTCCTGTAAAGCAGCTTGAAACTGCTGAACCGCTTGATTGTAATTGCTAGAGGCAAAGGCTTGAACACCTTGTTGTTTATGTTCTAAAAAAGTCGTATTGTCAGAATCAGCATTAATTAAGATGTCTTCTCCAGCACTGAAACGATTCTCCAGTTGAGGGTCTTGAGAAGGCGTATTATTCTTGTTATCAGGAGTCGGATTCGACGTGGGTTGATTGCTGGGTTCCGAGTCTGAATCGGAAGAGGTGGTCATTGGTTCAGGAGAGTTATTGAAAGCAGTTAAAAGTCGATAACCTCCAAATCCTATAATGAACAGAACAACGAGATACACAACTGGGGGAGGTCCTTTTTTAGAAGTCATAATGATCTCTTGAAAACACTTCCCTGTTATTTTGCCATTGTTAATTTCAGATGGCGAATTACCAATTTCTCGGTTTAGCTATCATCCTGTCCAATCAACACTTCTCGACTGGCGGGAAACAAGAATAAATCGTAAATCGCTCTTTCTCGTTCAAGAGGTGATTGTTCTGCCCACTTCCAAAGGCTTTCATAGAAAAAGAACGATACACCATCAAACCCGCGATCGCGCACTTCTTTCACTTGTTGTTTAATCATCGGCATCGGCGTGGGACGATTTTTTAATCCGCTTAAAATGCCAATGGCAACAGGAATATGAGAATTCGCCAACTGCACTTCGGTTCGTTGTAACTCATCAATAAACCGTTCCATATCTGTGCGATAAACCTGTAAAACCAACTCTTCCATATAGCCTTTTTGTTCCCAAGTCAGCCAATCTTGCAAATGAGCAGGTAAGGCAAAATGAAGGGGGTTCGGAGAAACCGAAACAATACAATCAGGATTCGCTGCTTTAATCGTGTGAAACACTTTCCCCATAAATTCATTCAGTTGATCCGCTCGCCAACGTACCCAAAACGTTTCTCGGGCTTGCTCGGGTGGAGAAAGATTCACATCCTGTTGATAAAGCTGAGTGGTATAGTCATCATAGCCAAAGGCAACGGGTAAACCAAAATGATCGTCAAATTGAATCCCATCCACATCATACTGGGTCACAATTTCTGTAATTAAATCCAAAATAAATTCTTGTACTGCGGGATGAAATGGGTTTAACCACACCACTTCATCTTCCCCCTTCACCTCAACAATTGTGCCGTCTCGGCGTTGGGTTAACCACTCAGGATGTTGTTTAACTAAGGGTGAATCCACCAGCTGCATAAAACCAAACTCAAACCATGGAATCACCGTCATATCCAATTGATGACCCTTCTTCAGAACTTCTTGCAGCACATCTCGGTCTTCTAAACGCGGGTCTGGATCAATCCGTTGTCCAAATACTTGTTCTGTCACTGCACTGGGATAAAGGGAATAGCCCCCTTGCCACACTGTCGGGTAAACCGTATTAAAGTGAATATTATCGAGACGATTTAAGGCGGATTGAATTCCCTGCGTCGAAAATAAAATGTCACTATCCACATTCGTTAACCAAACCCCGCGAATTTCTTTTTGGTGGGGAAGGGAATAACTGCGGACGACTGTTTGCAAGCCAAAAATCACGCTCAAAAAGACAGCAAAGATAATGAGTTTATTTTGTTTTCTCAACGACTTGTTCCCCAGCAAATGGTGAATTGTTGTTTGTTCTTTGGTGACTGGTCACTGGTAACTGGTCACTGTCCTTAACAGACTCAGAAACGCTATATTTACTTATTGTTGAGGGGAAGTTCGGAATTGTCAATTGCATCGGACAGGAGTTCTGGTTTCACCCGTCGGAAAAAAGAAACCAGCAGCAGGGTAAACGTTCCTTCAATTAAGGCTTGGACACTATACCCAGCTAACCCAATATAAATCGCTCGACGTTCCAATTCCGCATTCACTTCGGCGGGAATGGTGGTTACAACTAACACCGTAAAAATGAGGGCTGATAAGCCTAAAGCCCCACCGCCCGCAATAAAAGCCAATCCATTCGCCCACCGTTCTCCTTTTGGCAAAGAGTGACGCAATTGGAAAACATGATAAGCCAGTATCGCTGGGATGCCCATCATCGCTGCATTGACTCCCAAAGAAGACAATCCCCCGTGCTGAAACATGACCGCCTGAAAAAACAAACCAATAAGAATCGCGGGAAAGGAAAAATACCCTAAAATCACTCCTACTAAGCCATTCAAAACCAGATGAATACTCGAAGGCGGAATGGGAATATGAATGAGGGAAGCGACAAAAAAACCAGCAGTCAGCAAAGAAGCACGAGGGATTTGTTCACTGGGGTGACCACAGTGGCTAATTTTCTTGAGAGAATACCAAGTCATGCCCCCAGTAATGGCATAACCGCCGATGGCAATGGTGGGAGGTAAAATTCCGTCGGGAATGTGCATTATTTTTTCTCAGATTGATTACGGGCAAAGAAAAGGGCAGTACCAACAAACCCCCAAATTCCTAAAGCAGCCATCATTGCTTTTTGTAAGGGGGTATAGTTGCCACCTTGCCAAGCGTTGCTAGCTTGGGCTGGATCAGGATTAGGATCAGAAGCAGTCGTTGTCGGTGTGGTTTCAACAGGAATACTGACTAAATCCCCATGCCCAGATTGACGCACTTTGACATCCCAATTCCCCGTGACTTCAGGATCAGGAACAAAAACAAACGTGCCGTCGTCTGTTGTTGTTCCTTTTAACCAAGGCTGAGTGGGGTTGCTGGGGGAATAAACCGTGACTTGTGCGTTTGCCATCGGTTCTCCACTGTCGTAAGTGGCGCGAATTTCGATCGCGCTGGTTTTCCGATGCTCGATCGCTGCACCATGGGCAAAAACAGGGGCAGCAGTCAACAGAGAGAAAATGAAATAAATTAAAAATTGCCAACGCATATCAAAACTCACTCTCGTTAATTGGCGGTTTCCTTGCAATGTCCTTCGCCCACATGACCTAAGCCAATGATCGCTTTTTTCAGAGTTTGATATTCTTGTGCAGACAATTCTTGTTGAAGCATTTCTAAATCAGCATTCACCGTGCCATTGTTGGCAAGTTTCGCCATGGGACCAAACCCAACCGCGCCTGTATTAATCGCATCATCCATGGGGGCTTCAGCATCGCCAAAGATGTGGTCGAAGTGGAAGGTGGTTTCTAATTCTGTCTCGCGATCGGCTTGTAAAAATCCTTTGCGGACATCGCCAACATATTCTCCGCATTTGTAAGCCAGAGGCTGATCGAGGTTGAGACTAAAATCGATGGTCTTGCCCTCTTTTTTCGCAGTTCCTTGAAGCATGATCGCGCTGCTAATGTCTCCTGTTTGCGGAGTAACCACTTCCCAACTCAAAGCATTATAAAATCCAGCACTGCCTTCTTTCTCTGTTACTGAAATCGGATCAGCATCTGCCCCTCCTGCTGCCAAATCAACCGTCGTCGGTTCTTCAATCAGGCTGACCAGTTCTTTCGCCTGAATCATTTCATCTTCATCCGGGTCAAAGGCGGGCTCGGTTTGATAGGCTTTGACGTTATCAAGGGTGACATAAACATGATCAAAGTCGATTCTCCAGCCGTCTTTGGTGACAAATCCTTGACGAACAAAATCTTCTCCGTTGGCGACGATCGCGAGTGTTCCTGACCCCTCAGCAGCCAGGGTTTGACCCACTTCGTTGGCTTGAGAACTATACCCTAATGCTAACAGAGGGCATCCTAAAGCAAGAGATGTTAATAAGGCTTGTCTATTCACCACAATTTTTCCTCAATTTCCTTTCCTGCTCTAGCTTCGTCTGTTTTTTTTGAATTTCAATACCCCCCTAGGGGATCAGGGGGGTTTCATTCTCAATTTTTGTTCTTGGTTCTTTGTTCTGTGGAGATGTTCCATGGAAGGTGTTGAAATTGTTCTTTGTTATTTGTTCACACTCTCACCCTGTCCCTTTCTCCAGCGCGTAGTGCTATTGTTAAATAGACTTTTGCACCATAAGATATCAATTGTTAAGTCTTTCTTGAAATTATTGCATGATCGTGTCTAAAAATCGCCTTTGGGAGCATTTGCTGATTATTGTTGGTGTTACCCCCATCATTTTCGTTCCCTCGATTAGCCTCAGTGAAGCAGTGGGAGAAATCAATATTCGGGACAGGACTCACCTCGCTCAACAAAATCGTCAAGAGCACTTACGAGAGTTACTGCGACGGGGACGAGAATTGGCAGATGCGAACGAATATCAAGCAGCTACGGAAGTTTATCAACAAGCAGCGCGTCTCGACCCTAAAAATCCCAAGATTTTTTCTGGAATTGGTTATCTTGAAGCCCAGCAAGGGAACTATGATGCTGCGGTTTGGTCTTATCGCCGTGCTGTGGAACTGGCCCCCGATAATGCTGAGTTTTATTATGCCTTGGGTCATACCTTAGCGCAACTGGAAAATTACTCGGAAGCGACAACTGCTTATTTTCGGGCGACGGAACTCAACTCTGATAAGATTGAAGCGTATTTGGGATTAGGGGCGGTGCTGTTGCGTCAAAATGATCACGCTGGGGCGTTAACCATTTACCAAAAACTGTTAACCATTGCACCCAATCATCCTGAAGCCAATGCCATGGTTGGATCGCTACTGGTGAAACAAGGGAATTATCCTCGCGCGATCGCGCACTTAAGCAAAGTCATTCGCATTGCACCGCAAGAAACTTCGGCCTGGTTAGAGCTCTCTACGGCTTATCAACAACAAGGTCAGCTTTCCCAAGCCTTGCAAACCATAGAACGGTTTATACAACGCTATCCTCGTCACAGTGCGGGCTACTATTACAAAGGCAAACTTCTGCAACAAGAGGGAAACATCGCAGCAGCAGCCTCCGCATACAAAAAAGCAGTCAGCTTGAATCGGAAACCCATTTCCGCGCTGGTGGCGTTAGGGGAAGTCCAACTCAAGCAAAAGGATTATTTACAAGCGGTTGTGAGCTATCGCCGTCTGACGGAATTAGTACCGAATAATCCTAGCATTTATTATAATTTAGGGCTTGCCCTGAAAGGGCGCGATCGAACCCGTGAAGCCAGACAAGCCTTTCAGAAGGCTTACGAACTGTTTCGACAAGTCAGGAATCAAGAGGGTAAAGATCGCTCGCAAATGCAACTACGATCTCTGTGAGTCTGGGTCCTGCAGCCAAGGACGGACATCCACAGCTAAATCAAGTCCTAATTGCAGTAAACGGCGTAACTCCTGAGAAATGGTTTCTTGGGACTGACCTTGTAACCAGTGGTAATACAATTCTTGGCAGCGATCGAGCATCAGTCCCACATTTAATAAATGTCCTAAATCAATTAAACGTTTGGTATAGTTTCCAGTGACTTCATCATGGGGACATTGATGGAGTAAATGCCACAGCGATCGTAAGGTCAGTCGCTCTAAAATTCTCTGTCCTTCAGGAATTTCTAAAGTTAACTTTAAATGATGCGCTTCTTGGGTAATGGCTTCTAATTCTTCTAAGGTTTCATGACGGGCGCTGACATCGTCTTCCACCTGCTCTAGAGCCTGTAAACTGTTTAAGCAGCGTTGAGAAAGGGTGATTTCCGCAGCAACTTGCAGTTCTCGGGGAACTGGTAGGCGATCCTGATGAAAAGCAACTAAAATGCTATAGTTATCGCGATAAATTTGGGTGTAAAGTTCATGCAAGCGAGTTTTGGTTTGTTGAGCCAACTGCTGCATAATTTCCATGCGCTTCTCCACCAGTAAATTTTCTAAGCCTAAAGATTGTTCACCGAAGTGAGTTTTCATCACCAGAATGGTTTTCGCTGCACTTCCGTGTTTGAAGGTGGCAAAAATTTCTGCCACTTGCTTACTGTAAGTGGTTCGCCCTGGAAATCCCTGCACACAGCAATGAAAGTCCCATCCCCCCAGATGCAGAACGGCAAAGACAACGTGATCGGTTTCGCTAGTGGTGCGAGATTGCATTTTTAATTCACCGATTGCCAAGGTTAAAGCGCCAACGGTTTGACGCTGGTAGTCTTGTTGGGTGATGTAGTACGCATAGTGATGTACTTGCTGGGGTTGCGGTTTGAAGAGGGAACTGAGGGCATAATAAGCAGCAATTTGTTCTGGAGTAATGCGAGCAGATTTTACTAAATCTTGATAAATATCCGCAGCAGTTTGGAAATGTTCGTTATTGCTTGGCGCTCGTGCTAACCGTTGGATAAATTCAGTTTCCAGCAGTTGACCCGAGATTTCTCCAGCTAATTCGATCGCGCGGGAGGCATACCGTAAAATTTGCACCCCTTCGGGACGGGAAATTTCTTCAAAAAACCAACCGCAACTGGTGTACATCAGCAGGGCATTGCGTTGCATTTCCAGTAAGCGCAAGGCTTCAATTTGTTCTTGTGGACCTAAGGCATAACAGCGATGACGGGCAAGAAATGGGGTCACTTGAGCGCGATCGCGCAACACTTGGATATAATCATTTCGCGCCTCCCAAGGATCAACAAACAGTTTTTTTCCTTCTGTGCTAAAAATAGCAGCCAGTTGATCCCGTAACCAATCTAAACTGTCTCGCAACGGTTTGCGCCAATGCTGCTGCGAATGATCATCACCGCCACAACCGCAAGCACTGCGCCAACGTTCTACCCCATGAGTGCAACTCCAAGAACTGACGGGTTTTAGCATCACTTCCCAAGTGGGAGGATGTTGGCTGAGATAATAGCCATAGTTAGTCACTTGCCATTCTCTCGCAGGAAACTCGCGGGTAAAGGCATAAGCGAGAGATTTCTCGGTTCCTGGTTTATGGTGTCCAAAGGTTTCCCCATCCGTGGCGACATTAATCAGTTGTGACGGACGATGATCCCCTTGAATCGCTTGTCTTAACCGTTCTGCAAAGTATTGCGAGCTACTAAGGACGTTATGAAAGCCCATATCAGCCGAAATGGGGCCATCGTAGAAAAAAATATCAATAAATTGATCATGATCCACATAACAGCGATAAGGGCGGGTGGGATTAATTTGCGCGCCCCCGACTTCTTGCCAAGAGCGAGGGGCGGGATTTTTACCAGTGGGAAGCGGGCGACAACGTTGGGCTTGCGAGGGAGAGAGGATAATAAAGCGGATGTCTTCTGCAATGAGGGCTTCTAAGGTGGGATAATCGACTGCGGTTTCTGGAAGCCACATTCCTTCTGGGTTTCGCCCAAACCGCAATTGAAAATCGACTTTTCCCCAGCGAATTTGTGTGATTTTATCTTCCCAGTTGGCTAGGGGAAGAATCATGTGATTATAGGCTTGCGCGATCGCGTTGCCATGTCCATTGAGGCGTTGACAACTCGCGCGATCGGCTTCAATTATTTTTTGATAAACTTCTAAATCATATCGTTCCAACCATGACATCAACGTTGGACCAACATTAAAACTTAGATATTCAAAATTATTAACAATATCAATGACTTCTCCCCTCTCATTTAAAACTCTGGCAAAGACATTCGGGCGATAGCATTGATGATGAATCCGTTCATTCCAATCATGAAACGGTTCTGCACTGGGCTGGCGCTCGATCGCTTCTAAATACGGGTTTTCCCGTGGGGGTTGATAAAAATGCCCGTGAATGGTCACGCAAACCCCAGTTTGGGTTTCTAACGAGTTGATGTCATGACCTCGGGTTAGTTGTTGCGTACCAACGGCTGGAGATTTTTCGCGAATATCCATTTTTATTGCTCGCGGTGGAGACTCCCTATCCCCCTGATCTCCCTCATCGAGAGAGGAGGGTAGAGAGAGGAAACCGCGCCTCCTAGTAATTTGCTAAACTGAGGGCACTTATTCTGACAAAAGAGCTTAAATTACCCTCTGCGGAGCAATGTCCTCACTTTCACCCTCGTGCTGATTTCATCAAGCTCATTCCCCGGACAAGCATCAAGAGTATTATCATCCCTCTTTTAACAGTTTTACTGTACAATAAACTCCGAGGTTTTATTGTTCATTATTAACGATTGTAAACTGGACGCATTCTAGCATCATTGCTGTTCTGATCTCCCCCCACTGCAATCAATCTGTCGCTAACCTTAACCATTGCATTTTAGCAAGAGGAGAATATTGATTTTGACGGACTCGGTAATTATTTCCCCAGAGGGAATTGATGGTCAGTTATCGCATCCCGTATCGTTAGCCGTGATGGCATCGGGGAAAGGAAGTAATTTTGTTGCGATTGCCAGCGCGATCGCGCAAGGACAACTGAACGCAGAGATCAAGGTCGTTATTTACAATCAGCCTCAAGCACCAGTGCGGGAAAAAGCTGAACAGTTTGGCGTTCCCGCAATTCTCTGTAACCATCGCGACTATCCGACGCGAGAAGCATTTGATCAGGTTTTAGTAGAAACCTTAAAAGCCCAGGAAGTGGATTGGGTGATTATGGCGGGTTGGATGCGAGTGGTGACCCCAGTGTTAATTAAGGCTTTTCCTGATCGATTGATTAATATTCACCCGAGTTTACTCCCCAGTTTTAAGGGTCTTAATGGGGTGGAACAAGCCTTAGCAGCAGGGGTGAAAATTGCGGGTTGTACGGTGCATTTAGTGCGCCCAGAAGTGGATAGTGGTCCGATTCTGATGCAAGCTGCGGTTCCCGTTTTAGAAGAGGATACCCCCGAAACCCTGCACCAACGAATTCAAGTACAAGAACATAAAATTCTTCCCCGCGCGATCGCGATCGCGGCTGACAAGGAAGAAAAACGCCGTTCATAGTACAATCAAATCGGTATGAAATGTCAATATCATCGATTGTCTAAATGCCCTTATTTGTCAAAATTGAAAAAGGAATCGTTGAAAAACCCATTTTTGATCAATATGTTCCCGCTCATATTGACTATGTTAAACAGTTAGTCACTCAAGGATACAAAGCCCGCAGTGGCTATTGGGGAGACTTTGGTGGCGGGATGCTCTTATTTGAAGCGGATAGCTTAGAAGAAGCGCAAAAAATTGTTGAGAATGACCCACTGGTCAAAAATGACTGTGTGACTTATGAACTCCATGAATGGTGTATTGTTGTGGAATAGTCGCCATTACGAAGAGTTTTATGTTATTCTTTAATTGATCCGGGATAGCGCGATTGTGACGCCCGAACCTTGTCAGGACCGGAAGGTAGCAGCAATAAGGGATGCTCACAATAGGCGCTAGACTCCGGGTCTTTTTTTTGATTAACGACTATATAGCAAAAGTCCAGGAGTTAACCCCCCATCCGATGTGGATTGAGGGAAGAGGATCTTAATCTTCGTGATCTTCAAAGGGATCGCTTAACTCCGCAGACGGGGGGCCAAAAGAGAGATAGAGAGAATAACCTGTTACTGCGAGGACAACCGCTGCGATCGAAATACTAATTAGTGTTGCAGATTCCATAGTGATCATAAATTTAGGAGAACTGTTGTTTACAATTGTACATATTTTTCCCAGAACTTCCACCTCGCATCGAGGGAAACTGGCGGGAAACCGCGAAGTAAGGCTGGAAGTATGTCAAAATTAGGAAAAGTAGATTAACATTCAAGATTTAGGTATGGCACAGCGAACTCGGTTAGGAAATCTTCTCAAACCCTTAAACTCAGAATATGGGAAAGTTGCTCCAGGTTGGGGAACAACTCCTCTGATGGCGGTCTTTATGGGACTGTTCTTTGTCTTTTTACTGATTATTCTGCAAATTTATAATTCTTCTCTCCTAATTGAAGGATTTGATGTGGATTGGAGAAATCTTAGTCAGTAAGACTGATTAGCGCAATCCTGATTCAAAGTAAACCCGGAACTCTGCCGGGTTTTTTTGTCTTTACTTTTTCGCAATGACCCATACCGCGTGGATCAGACCAGGAATGTATCCCAAAAGCGTCAGTAGAATATTCAGCCAAAACTGTCCACCAAAACCAACTTGGAGGAATACCCCTAAAGGAGGGATAATAACAGATAAAATAATTCGGATAACGTCAGCCATTGTCTTTCCTTTCTTGAGACTGTTTATGTTTTGACACTCCCCTTCCTACGCTTCGCGCTTTGGAAGGGGATTCTTCGTTCTGCGAGGGCCCTTGCTTTAGCAGGACTTGTGAGGACACGGATGCGGAACTTGGTTTCGCACATGGTTAAGCTGATTAAAGTAGCTGAAACCATGATAGCATAAATAGGTAGAGTTTGTTAAGATCAACTGGAGCTTTAGTTCATCATGCACGCTTAACTCGCCTTATATCCCTGCTCTAAAGAGACAGGGTTTTACGGCGATCAAGATAACGTTCAATAATACTGACAATCCGTTCTGCTGCTTGACCATCCCCAAACGGATTAATTGCCATTGCCATGCGTTGATAAACATCAGGATTGCTTAATAACTCAGTTGCCGAGTGCAAAATTCGCTGAGGATCAGTCCCCACTAAACGGGCTGTTCCTGCTGTTACCGCTTCTGTCCGTTCTGTATTGTCCCGCAAGACTAAAACAGGTTTTCCTAAACTCGGGGCTTCTTCTTGTAGTCCTCCTGAATCCGTTAATAAGAGATAACAGCGTTGCATTGCTCCCACTAGTTGGGAGTAGTCTAAAGGTTCAGTCAAAAATACGCGAGGGTGATTCCCTAAAGCGGTTTGAATAGGTTGGCGAACAGTTGGGTTGCGATGAAGGGGAAGTAATAGGGCGGTGTCTGGAAACTTATCTAAAATTAGTTGTAAGCCTTCAATAATCTGAGTTAGAGGTTTACCCCAATTTTCTCGTCGGTGAACCGTTGTCAATAACACGCGGTAATGATTCCAGTTTAAATCGGGGATATGGCAGGGAGGATGACGTTGCGCCATGGTTAAGAGAGCATCAATGACAGTATTGCCCGTGAGATGAATTTCTCCAATCACTCCCGAATTTTCTAAATTTTTGACGGCAGCTTCTGTGGGAGCAAAATTCAATTGCGCTAGTTGACCAATGAGACGACGGTTCGCTTCTTCTGGATAGGGATTATATAAATGATGAGAGCGCAACCCGGCTTCAACGTGAGCGGTAGGAATTTGCTGATAAAAAGCTGCTAGTGTGGCAGCAAAGGCAGTTGTGGTATCTCCTTGGACAATCACTAGGTTGGGCTGGATTTGGGTGAAGAGTTTTTCCAGCCCTTTTAAGCTGCGACAGGTAATGTCACTGAGGGTTTGTTCCGCTTGCATGATCTGCAAATCATGGTCGGCTTCGAGGTGAAATAAATTCATCACCTGAGCCACCATTTCTCGATGTTGTCCCGTGAGAATAACAGAGGTTTTCAGTTGGGAGGAACGTTGACATTGCTGAATAATCGGAGCCAGTTTAATCGCTTCCGGTCGCGTTCCTAGGGTGATGCAGACCGTACCAGAGTCAACGTTCATGCAAATCCCCCAATGACATTTGACAGTAGAGAACACTCATGAAATTGCCTGACCCAAAATGAGGTATAAGGGGAGTTTAGCATAAGTCGAATGTCCTCCCAATGCTTACTGATGGATTTTGCCAAAACGCCGATCGCGCTGTTGATAAGATTGCAAGGCTTGATGAAAGGCAGCGCGGTCAAAATCGGGCCATAAGGTATCTGTAACATAGATTTCTGCATACGCCAACTGCCAGAGTAAGAAGTTACTCAAGCGCATTTCGCCACTGGTGCGAATTAACAAATCGGGATCGGGTAAGTCGGCGGTGTAAAGGTGTTGGGCAAATAATTCTTCATTCACTTGCTCTGGGGTAATTTCTCCCTTTTGCACTTCTTGCGCGATCGCGCGACAGGCGGAAATAATTTCTTGTCTTCCGCCATAGTTGGTCGCCACAGTAAATTCAATCCCCGTATTGTCTGCAGTTTGTGCCATCGCTTGCGCGATCGCGCTTTGTAAAGACTCGGGAAGAGCAATTAAATTACCCACAAAGCGAATCCGCACCTGTTCGGTCATCATTTCCGCTAATTCTCGCTGTAAGACCCGCTCAAACAAGGTCATCAAAAAATCCACTTCTTCCGACGGTCGCCCCCAATTTTCCGTTGAGAAAGCATAAGCCGTCAAACCACCAATCCCCCAATCTCGACAACATCGCAGCAACCCTTTCAGCGCATCCACCCCTTTGCGGTGTCCCATTACTCTAGGAAAGCCCCTTTGTCTTGCCCAACGACCATTACCATCCATAATCACCGCCACTTGCTTCGGGAGACGATTGGCATCTAAATCGGGGGGAAGTTGTTGTAAGAGAGAGGGCTGAGTAGTCATTTTTTACGGTGAGACTTCGGTGATAAAAGACGAAAACTGCGCTTTAAGAGAACTTTTCCCTGTGAGCCAATTTCACGGGTCAGGCGACCAAAATCTTGAGCCACCGTTTCCCGTTCCACAGTCGGTGAAAATCTCAATTCTAACAACTCTCGCAGTCGGCTTCGTGTCAGGGGGCGTTGTAACGTCCCTTGTTCTGCAAGAGAGATCGATCCCGTTTCTTCAGAAACGACAATACACAAACAATCTGAGATGCGTTCAGTCATCCCGATCGCAGCGCGATGGCGAGTTCCCAATTGCCGAGACAAACTTTTCTCGGTTAACGGTAAAATTACTGCTGCTGCAGCAATGCGCGATCCCCGCAAAATGACCGCCCCATCATGTAAAGCGGTTGTGGTTTGAAACAAGGTTTGAATCAACTCACTGGAAATCTCGGCATTCAAGGTCACCCCAGGACTTCTAAACTGACTGGGATCAATGGGTTCATTGGTTTCTAACAATAACAAAGCCCCAATCCGTTTTTGCGATAGTTCTCGCACTGCATCCAAAATTTGATCCAAAACATTATCAGGTTGGAGCTTATCATTACTTGAGGACGGAAACAATTGCCGTAACTCACCGCGTCCGAGTTGTTCCAAAAACCGACGAAACTCAGATTGTAAAATCACAACAATCCCCACCGCAGAGCCAATCAACATTTTTTCTAACACAAATTGCAATAACTGGAGTTGAAGCAATTGGCTGAGATAAATTGTGACCAGCAATGTCGCCACCAGAATGATAAATCCCTGAATGATCCAACGAGTTCGGCTTTGCGGTTCTCCTAATAAACGGATGACCACATAAACTAAGATAACAACGAGAACAACATCAAAAACAGAAATTAACCAACTGGGAAACCAAGAAAGAAAATCGGATAAGCCTGGGGAGGGCATTGTTGTGTAGAACAGACAAGAAACAATGGACAGTCAACAACGAACAATTAACAATTGTTATTCGTTAAGAGTATTCGTACAAAACAAACAACAAATGATCAACTATCAATTGTATTGAGTCTTGACGGTAAATTATCCTGACTAATTAAATCCTGATAGGTTTCACGATTAATAATGACATCCGCTTCTCCCTCATGGACTAACACCATTGCGGGACGCAGTAGGCGATTATAATTGGAAGCCATGCTATACCCATAAGCCCCCGTACTCATCACCACAAGGGTATCTCCAGCACTGGTTTCAGGAAGTTCTGCTTCTTTAATCACCACATCCCCTGACTCACAATGTTTTCCAGCAACTGTCACCGTTTCACTTGTGGATTGAGACATTTTATTTGCCAAAACCGAGCGATAGACAGATTCATAAGTGATGGGACGAGCATTATCGGACATTCCGCCATCCACAGCAATGTAGGTTCTGATTTCGGGAACTTGTTTACGCGCACCCACAGTATAAGCCGTCACTCCTGTTGTTCCCACTAACGAGCGACCCGGTTCACAAATTAATTTTGGGGGAGAAACTTGCGCTTCCGAACAAGCTGCATCCACCGCTTTTGCAACCGTTGCTGTCCATTCACTAATACTCGGGGGATCATCCGCTTCTGTGTAACGAATCCCTAAACCACCACCAACATTTAATTCTCGGGCAGGTAAACCTAACTCTTGTGCTGTTTTCAGCCACTTCACTAAGACTCCCCCTAAATCTTGATGCGGTTGACGCTCAAAAATTTGAGACCCAATGTGAGCGTGAACCCCAACAAAATCTAATGCAGGTGTTTTTACTAAGAAATCCAAGACTTCCGCCACCTGATTGGGATCAAAGCCAAACTTGCTATCAAGGTGTCCCGTGCGAATATACTCATGAGTATGACATTCAATGCCTGGGGTGATCCGTAGCATGACACGAGGGGATTTGCTCGTCGCTAACTCGGCTAAGGTTTGCAACTCTAACCAGTTATCGGCAACAATAGTACAATCTGCTGCGATCGCTTCTTCTAGTTCAGCACGAGATTTGTTATTGCCATGAAAATAAATGGTTTTTGGGTTGACCCCAGCTTGTAAGGCGGTATAAAGTTCTCCCCCAGAAGCCACATCAATCCCTAAACCTTCACTGGCGACAAGGGCGCAAATCGCAAGACAATTGAGAGCTTTAGACGCATAAATGACTAAGGACTCTCCTGAGTAATTATTTTTTAATCCATCTCGATACTGACGACAAGCGGTGCGGATACTAGATTCATCCATAATGTAAAGCGGAGACCCGAATTCTTTCACTAATTCGGTCACATCACAACCGCCAATTTCTAAATGATCTTGAGCGTTAATCTTTGCGGTGAGGGGGAGGAGGGACTGGTTGGGAGAATCAGTAATTTCTTTGAGAAAATGGCTTCCTGTGGGCTGTTGCGTCGTTTCTGTTAACACCATACTTAATCTTTAATCTTGAGAATTTTAAAAGCAGTCACCTTCCCATTATCTCGATTGATTGCCCAAACAGCAAAAAGGTCACCGTTTAACAAGATAACTTACTAGACCAGCAAATCACCCTGCTAAGCAGCGACCCTTTCTTTTCTCCTAGTGGAGATGAAATTAGCAATCTCTGAATTTAGCCGACCTTACGATAAGGAACTTTCTTGTCGTAGTCAATGTTCATTGCAGAGACTTTTGGTAAAGGATTCCCTTTCGCACTGCTGAGACTACGAGCAACATTTAAGTACGCACTGGGATCGCCCGCTTGGGGTTGCTTTTCTTGGGGAGTAAAGCGACGGACTTGATTTTGCCAAACAATTTGAGGGAAGCCCAATTGTTGACGGTGGTAAGCCCCATAGCGAGGAGTTTTGAGATTAAAGGGAGTTTCTCCTTCATCTTTTTGAGGTAGTACGCGACGACGTTGAAAAGGAACAGTATCTTCACCAAAGCTGTTGAGATACTCTTCACTATTGAGTAAGTCTTCAACGAAGCCGTTAACGCCTTTTGTTGCAACGACAATCGACCAAGCAATTTTTTCTTGTTCGTTGTAAACATCGCGTCCTAAAGCCCGTTGTACACAGAGTTCCACAAAGCGATAGTTGCTATTGGGTTCGTAGTTCAGACGGCGGAAAGCATCAGAGGTTAATAATCCACGGATAAAGTCTCTAACGCTAATTTGACCATAACGCAGTTGCGATTCCAGAAAACGCTGACGGTTACTCGTGAGCATTTGGTGTTCGCTAAAGATTTGGCGATACGCAGCCCAGATAATGGCTTGTGCATCTTCCTCGGAATTCATCATCCCGGGGGTTGGTTGAATTTGTTCTTCACTGGGGACTTCATATCCTTCTACGCGCTGATTTTGGCTAGAAGGGATATAGTTCAACAAAGGTAAGGACACGCCCTGAACCTCCTTATACTAATTTTTTCAAAAGTTTATCCTTGATCATACGTGACTGTGGCGATAAAAACTCAGAAATCTTATAACTTCTTACCAATTTGTTACTAAATCATTGACAGTTACTAATTGACAGTTGACAATCAGAGGGTTATATGCAGTAACGGTAAAGCAATCAATAATGAGCAAACCAGCAACTAGCATTCCTCCCCTTGAAAACGGCGATCGCGCCACCCGCCCTAATTTTGAGTATCGCTACACACACGCTAAAAGTGATCAAAAAGCAGAACTGATTGAAGGAATTGTTTATTTGATGGCTTCTCCCCTACGCTTTCAGCAGCACGCTGAACCTCATGCTAAGATTATGGGCTGGTTGACAACATATCAAGTGGCACAACCTCAAGTTAGAATCGGAATTGAACCCACAGTTCGCCTCGACTTAGAAAATGAACCTCGTCCTGATGCGGTACTTTTCTGGGAACCAAATGCAGGAGGACAAGCGAAACTCAGCGAAGATGACTATATTGAAGGCGCACCAGAACTGATTGTTGAAATTGCTGCGAGTAGTTCTGCAATTGATTTATATGATAAGAAACGGGCTTACCAACGCAATGGGGTCAAAGAGTATTTAGTCTGGTGTATCTACGAGAATACCTTCTACTGGTTTAGTTTAGAAGGAGGAGAATATATCACCCAACAACCCGATGAACAGGGAATTATTAAAAGCAAAGTGTTTTCGGGACTCTGGTTAGCAGTGAATGAACTCCTCGCGGGAAATATGAGTGCCGTTTTAGATACCTTAAACCAAGGGAAGCAAGACAGCCATGACTAAAGAGAAGACTTGGTTAGATTTCAGATAATTTCTCCTTTTTCAACGGTCAAAATTTGGGAAGAATTAACCCATTGCTGATCAAATGAGTTTAAATGAGTGGTAGTAATTAAGGTTTGAAATCGATCCTCAATCGCGCTTAATAATTGATTTTGACGATCTAAATCGAGTTCGGCTAAAACATCATCCAGAAGCAGTAAGGGCGGTTCTCCGACAACCGTTTCAATTAGTTCTAATTCTGCCAGTTTTAAGGCTAAAACTAAAGTTCTCTGTTGTCCTTGTGACCCATAAGATCGCGCAGGTGTTTCATTAATTTTAAACTCGACTTCATCCCGATGCGGTCCGACAACGGTTGTTCCTAAATTGTGTTCTGCTGCTTGACGAAGTTTAATTCGATTTAAAATTGCTTGCTGCACTTGTTCGGGGTTATCTTCAGACCAGTTAACATTCGGGGCATAGTCAATGTCAAGTTTTTCTGTCGCGTGACTAATTCTACTATGCCATTGTTGCGCGATCGGTGTTAGCCGTTCCATAACTCTAGCCCGACGACGCATCACCCGTGATCCGTTTGCTGCTAATTGAGCATCCCATAAGGCTAATTGTTCCCAAGTGGAATCTTCTACTGGAGAACCCATTTCATCATCATAAAGGGATTTCCGAATCTTTTTGAGTAACGCATTTCGTTGCCGTAACACTTTATTATATTCTTGTAAAATATAAGCATAAATCGGTTCAATTTGAATTAATAACGCATCTAGCCAATGACGACGTTTTTCAGGTGAACCTCTCACTAAATCTAAATCTAAACTCGAAAATTCGACAGCGTTAAGAACCCCCAAAAAATCAATTTGTCGGCGCAACGATTCATGATTAATTGCAACCGTGCGTCGTCCTTTTTGCCGTAAGGTTAGGGTTAATTCGCTGTTACTATAGCGCCGTTTGACTAAGGCTTCGATTTGCCCAACCGTTGCTTCTTGAAAGACCAGATCTTGATCTTTTGTTGTCCGATGACTTTTTAAGGTTGCTAAGAGTTCCACAGCTTCTAAAAGATTCGATTTTCCTTGGGCATTATTTCCCACTAAAATTGTTTTTTGAGCATCGAATTTAACGGAACAATTCCAATAATTTCGGAATCGTGTGAGATAGAGTTTCTCTAAATACATTATTTGTTATTCGTCATTCGTCATTAGTCATTAGTCATTAGTCATTCGTCATTAGTCATTCGTCATTAGTCATTAGTCATTCGTCATTAGTCATTAGTCATTCGTCATTAGTCATTAGTCATTCGTCATTCGTCATTAGTCCTTCGGTAACTGGTAATTTCTTTCTTTTCTAAGACAGAGAACAGGGAGAGGTTGAAAACTGAATTGTTGACATATAGCGTTTCCTAGTTGGTTGAGGTACAAAGCGAGTCGGTGGATGTTCATGGTTAATTAACCTGTTGAACGGTCAAAGAACGAAGAACAACGAACCAAGAACGACTATAAAACTATTGTTGTGAAAGTCGGTTGACTGCTTCACCATTAAACCATTGATGGGCTTGGGCTAAAAGAGAAGGGATTTTATCAGCGTGAGGACTATTTTTTAAACAAGGTTTCAAGTCTAGAGAGTCTAAGTCATTCGCTTTTTCTCCTGGAAACCAATGACTGGCTTTTCCTAATAAGTTATAGCGCATTTTGGCATAATCGGTTAAGTCATAGGCAAGGGCTAAGTTTCTTAACCATAAAATAACGGGAATATTGATATGGTTTGGGGTTTCTTCCGCGCGAGGTAATCCTGTTTCCCATGTTTTATACCAGTTTTCTCCTAATGCTTCAATGGCTGCTTTCTCTAATTTTTCTAAGATGGGCGGTAAAATTTCATTCGCTTTTTCTAGTAAGGGTAAAACCTTTAAATGTTCTTCAAAATCACTGGGTTGTGCTGCGCCTAAAGATAATGTATGCACTTGGGGATGACTGAGACAAAATAAGTCATTAAACACCATTGGACTTAGGGGTTGGCATAAATCAACTAATTTTTGAGGGGGGTTATAAAGTTGTCCGCCTTTATCCGAAGGACTAATAATAAAAACGCCCATATCATGATGATTGGCTGCTTGAATGGCTTCCCAATTAGTTTGATTAATGTAGTACCAATGGAGATTTACATAATCAAATTGATCAGTTTCAATGGTTTTGATAATGACTTCAGGGGAACCATGAGTGGAAAAACCAACAAAGCGAACTTTTCCTTGTTCTTGTAATTTTCTAACTTCATCTAAGCACCCCCCAGGGCGAACGGTTTGTTCTAATAATTCTTCTGTATTAATGCCATGAATGCCTAATAAATCAATGTAATCTAAATTGAGGAATTGTAAGGACTGATTAAATTGCCGTCGAAATTCTTTCGGATCATCTTTGGGTGCAATTTTTGTTTGTATAATTAATTTTTCCCGATCAAATTTGGGTAAGACTTGACCTAGTTGCATTTCAGAACTACCATAGCCTCTAGCGGTTTCAATATGATGAATTCCCACGGCTAAAGATTTTTCAATTGTTGCTTCTAAATTACGTTGATTGGCTTGGGGAACATCCGCTAAAGGAATATCTTGCCACTTATGTTGATAACGCATTCCGCCACAGGAAAAAACGGGAATTTGTAAGTCAGTCCGACCAAAACGACGATATAGCATTTTTTGTTTAAGATTTTAACGATTAATTGACATATAGCAATCCCAAATCAGTTGTAAATTAATCCCCCCTAGCCCTCCTCACTAAAGCTCCGGTTAGTAAGGGGGAGAACGGTTAATCTACTTTTTACAAATGACATCATATTGCTATATTATAGGAAAATATTCTCATAATAAATAGCGAGTAAACCTTAAAAAACAGTCTCTCACCAAGTATTAATTATTATGAAATTATCGGTTCGATCGCGCTGGATTTTGTTTTTACTAACCCTAGGCGCGATCGCTGGCAACTATTTTAACCTTCCTCTGTTTTTTCGCGTTGATCTTCTCTTCGGGACGATCTTCGCCCTTACCGTGATCAAACTCTATGGTATCGGTTGGGGAACATTAGTGGGGTTGCTTGCTGGGAGTTACACCCTCCATTTATGGAGTCATCCTTATGCGATGATTATCTTCACCCTTGAGGTGTTCATCGTTGGCTGGCTATTTCATCGACAAGGATTGAAAGATCTCGCCCTAGCAGATGCGCTTTACTGGCTAATCATCGGTATTCCTTTGATTTGGCTATGTTATGAACATCTCTTAGAGATGAATCCCCCACAAAGTACATTGATTATCTTCAAGCAACCGATTAACGGGCTCATTAATGCCATCATTGCTAATTTTATTACCAATTACTTGCCTTGGAATAAATGGCTGCAACGGGAGAATATTGATGATTTTAGACTATCATTCCAGCAAACACTTGCGAATCTCCTAACGGCTTTCATTTTTGTGCCAGTGATTGTTTTGATGGTTTGGCAGGGGTATATTAATGTTCAGCAAACAGAAAATCGAGTCGAATCTTATCTCACAACGATTGCTGAGGATACTCTAGCAAGAATGGAGTTGTGGCAACGTCCTTATCAACAAGCCTTAGACCAACTTGCTAAATCAGCCCTAGAAGAAGATGTGGTTTCTTTACAAGTCAAAATAGAATTTATCCAAGCTGGATTCCCAGATTTCCTAAGAATTTATGCCACTGATTCTCAAGGAACAATTATTGCGAGTTCCACTAATAAAAATCAAAGCAAGAATGACTTAATCGGAACAAATATTGCTGAGAAAGACATTTTTCAAAAAACCAGTCGTACCCTGAAAACTCAAGTGAGTGAAGTTCATCGAGACGAAGCAGATCAAACGCCCCATGTTGGAATTAGTGTTCCCCTTATCAATCAGGGTCAATTTCAAGGTTTAGTTTATGGGTCTTTTAATTGGCAAGGATTAAAGCAATTGCTGATCGATGATCAACAAAATGATTTATTAACTATAAAAAACGGATCAACAAATAGAATTCTAGCACAATTTACCTTACTCGATCAAAACCGAAACCTTATTGTCAGCACTCGCGAAGACTCGCAACTGATGAAACCGTTGTCGATTCAAGGAATAACAAAACCCATCAGCGATCGCGTTCACTTGAATATTCCCAATCGAGCTTTCCATACTTCAGCAATGATCCAATGGCGGAACTCTAGCTATGTTTTAACTATCAGTGGAACGGAACAAGAACCTCTGAGAAATAGTCAACTAATCTCAGGATTGCAATTAAGAGTTGAACTCCCCGCAGCCCCTTTTGTGGATAGATTGCAGTATAACTATATCAATTATTTAGCCGTCATGCTTGGGGTGACAATTTTGGGTTTACTCTTGGCATTTTTCCTCAGCCGTCAACTGGTGAAACCGTTGCAGAAGTTAGCAGGAGTAACCACTGATTTACCGAATAAAGTCTCAGAAAACCTCAATATTAAGTGGCAGCGATCGCGCATTGCAGAAGTGGATCATTTGATTACAAACTTTCAACAAATGGCGCTAGTTCTTTCTTATAAATTCCAAGAACTTTCTGAGGCAAAAGCAACCTTAGAGGCGCGAGTCAAAGAACGCACTAAAAGCCTGACTCAATACAAAATTATTGTTGAAAATTCCACCGATGCCATCATGATTAAAGATCTCGATGGAGTCTATCTACTGGTCAACCAAAGTGTTGCGGATTATCTTGGGTATAAACAACGAGAAATCATTGGTCACACTGATATAGAATTATTTGGGTCAGATGCGGGAAAACAATTACAAGAACAAGAACAAATGGTGATGAAATTTAAAAATCAAGAAATTATCACCTATAAAGAAGCACTCCCCACAGTTTATGGAGAACGGATTTTTCAAACCACTCGCATTCCTTACTATGATGATAATAAAGAAGTTATTGGTATCATTGGCATTTGTCGAGATATTACAGAGCGAGAACAGACCAATCAACAAATTCAAGAACAAAGTCAAGCCTTAGAAACAGGACTGAGACAGCAGGTTATTTTATCAGAAATTGCGCTCCAACTGAATTTACTAGAAGACTTTGAATCAACAATTAACTCTGTACTGCAAAAAATTGGTGAACATACCCAAGTCAGTCGCGTTTATATTTTTGAAGATCAATCGGAAACAGTCACCCATAATACATTTGAATGGTGTAACGTGGGGATTACTCCGCACAAAGAACAACTACAACAAGTTAATTATCTTACCGACATTCCCTCTTGGAAACCCCTTTTATTGCAAGACGGTCGAATTTATTCTGAAGATATTCAAACACTCCCTTGGGATCTCAGAGTGATTTTAGAATCACAAGCTATTAAATCAATCATTATTTATCCTCTCTATGTGCAAGGGAAATTCTTTGGTTTTATTGGATTTGATGAATGTGTTGAAATTCGACAATGGAAACAATCAGAATTAGAACTCTTACGCACTGTAGCCAGCATGATTGGTAATGCTTATGAACGTCGTTTAATGGAACAATCGGTCATCGATCAACGGGATAAAGCCAATAAAGCGAACCAAGCCAAAAGTGAATTTCTCGCCAATATGAGTCATGAAATTCGCACGCCCATGAATGCCATTATTGGAATGACGGGATTGTTACTGGATACCCCATTAAATAACGAGCAAAAAGAATTTACAGAAATCATTCGTAATAGTGGCGATACCTTGCTGACATTAATTAATGATATTTTAGATTTCTCAAAAATAGAGTCGGGAAAGTTAGCCCTCGAACCAACTCGCTTTTCCTTACGTCATTGTGTGGAATCCGCGTTAGACTTAGTCACCCAAAAGGCTCTAGAAAAAAACTTAGAATTAGCGTATTTTGTTGATCCTAATCTGCCTAGTGAAATCTTAGCGGATGAAGCGCGATTACGACAGATTTTGGTGAATTTACTCAGTAATGCCGTAAAATTTACCGAGGAAGGAGAAGTTCTGGTGCAAGTGAGTTCTTTATCTCTCTTTTCTGGAAAAATTCAATTATTATTTGCTGTTCATGATACAGGAGTCGGGATTCCTCCTGATAAAATGAATCGTCTTTTCCGACCCTTTTCTCAAGTGGATTCCTCTTATACTCGGCGCATGATGGGGAGTGGGTTAGGTTTAGTCATTTCCCGCCGACTTTCTGAGTTAATGGGAGGACAAATGTGGGTCACCAGTCATGGTGCAATTGCGGGATCAAACCCCAATGATTGGCAACCCGAAGAAAATTGTTTACCATTATCGCCCTCATTTGATGTCAACAAGGGATCAACATTTTACTTTACCATGACCTCGGACGTGGCAACAGCACGCAGAAATTTTGACACACTACAACCGCTAACAGGAAAACAGGTCTTAGTGGTGGATGATAGTGCGACCCATCGCCAAGTTTTACAGTTACAACTCCAAAATTGGGAAATGAATGTCCAAACGGCTGCTTCTGGAAAGTCAGCTTTAACTCTTCTTTCTCAAAATGATTCGTTTGATTTAGCGATTTTAGATACGCAGATACCAGAGATGGATGGTTTGACTTTAGCCCAAAAAATCCGTCAGTCTCCTCAAGGAAAACAACTTCCTTTGTTATGTTTAACCGCTTTAGGAAATGCGCGATCTACACTTAGGGAAAACATGAGTGGTAACTGTATTGCATGGTTAAATAAACCGATTAAGCAGTCCCAGTTATACAACATTCTTGTTGATCATTTTGTTCCTCATCCCGAACAAACCCTTACTTCTTCTAATCTTTCGGATACCAATATGAGCCCTCAACTTGCTGACCAATACCCTTTCAAAATCCTCCTTGCTGAAGATAATGTTGTTAATCAGAAAGTTGCTTTGCGGATGTTGGAACGTCTAGGCTATCGGGCTGATGTGGTAGCGAATGGGTTAGAAGTGTTAGAAGCCCTGCGCCGTCAAAGCTATGATGTAATTTTAATGGATGTGCAAATGCCAGAGTTAGATGGGATTTCTACAACTCGGCTGATTCGAGAACATAATGATAATTCTGATTATCCTTGGATTATCGCGATGACGGCTAATGCGGTGGGAGAAGCCAAACAAGCGGGGTTAGAAGCAGGGATGAATGAGTATTTAACGAAGCCTGTTAAACTCGACCAGTTAAGTCGGGTGTTACAACAAGTCTGTCAGAATCAAAATGCAGTTGCGTCGGATGCTTCGGAGTCAGATGTTAACCTCCCCCTGATTGATGAACAAATCTTTTGTAATCTAGAAGAGATTATGGATGATCATGAAGAGATGTTGGAATTGATTGATAGTTTTTTAGAAGATAGTGAAGCATTAATGAGCGCGATCGCGCAAGCCTATCAAAATCATAATATTCAACAATTGCAACAGCAAGCTCACGCCCTGAAAGGAAGTAGCGCTAACCTTGGTTTATCTGCTCTTTCTGAAGTCTGTCGGGAAATCGATCGTCATGGGAAAGCCCAGCAACTCCCTTCTGCATCATTGATGGAACAACTGCAAACAACTTATCAAGAAACGGCGGTTGCTTTGCAGACCAAGCGAAATCATCATGATTCCCGTAAGACATAACCCACACCGCGCACGGTTTGAATCAGTCGTTTATATCCCCCCTGTTCGATTTTGAGGCGTAGATAGCGAATATAAACTTCAATCACGTTTGATTCTCCCCCATGATTATCTTCCCAGACATTATCAAGGATTTGCTCGCGAGTCAGCACTTCCCCTGGGTGAGACATCAAATATTTGAGAAGTTCAAACTCTTTGACGGTTAACTCAATTTTGCGCCCATTACGGTTAGCACAGCGATGGGATAAATCGAGCACTAAATCGCTAAATTGGAGTTGTTCAGGGACTGTTGTAGCGGGTTGGAGATACAGTTGAACTAACTCTAAAAACCGATCGCGCTGGTAAGGAAGTAGCATATAGTCATCCGCCCCAGCTTCTAAACAAGCGGTTCGATCTTCTAGAGTATCTTCCTTCATAAATAGCACAATCAGAACGGGGTTATTATGTCCCCGTAACTGACGCGATACCGTTAACCCTTCTTCTCCCAAATGGGCTTGATCAATGACCACTAACGCGGGTTGTAATTCTTCAAACTGTGGTTTAGCTTGGTCGGTATTGCTAGCAACAGTAACGGTATAACCCGCGTTGGTTAAATCTAGATTGACGGTTTGCGACAACTCTGGGTCATTGGCAATGACTAACACTGACGGCTGAGACATAGACATCGGATGTTGTCTCCATGAGACATTAATCCTACGGTAGCTCGACTGATGTCGGTTTGGCGATATGAGGCAGTCCCCAACCCAGTTTTTCGCGGAGAATACGGAAAAATTCGGGGCGCTCTAAGCGAATAAAATAAGCCGAGTAGCGCGATCGCGCAATATGAACCACATCTTTTGGCTGTACATAACACCCGCCATTACCATCCACCACCATTACTAACTGATGAGCATCACTGGCGGAATGAATAATAATCGGTTCGCGATCGGAGAAAACTAACGCCCGCGAGGCTAAAGAATGGGGACATATAGGAACTAACTGTAAAATCGGCACGTCTGGAGTGACCACAGGACCGCCAGAACTCAAAGAATAAGCGGTCGAACCCGTGGGCGTAGAAACAATAATGCCATCGGCTGCAATATCCACAGGCGCATGATGTCCCACCACCACTTCAAAATGACACATACTGGTCATCGGTTCCCGATGCAGTACCATTTCATTGAGACAGAGGGCTTCCCATTGTAACTTCTCCCCACGCATCACCTGTACAGTAATCATGGAACGTTCTTCGACGGTATAGTTTCCCGCTAAAACCTCTTCTAAAGCCGAAGAGAGTTGATTGACATAAGTTTCTGTCAAAAAGCCCATGTGTCCCGTGTTCACCGTTAACAAAGGAATCCCATAGGGGGCTAACTGACGGAAACCCGATAAAACCGTCCCATCTCCACCCAAGACGAGACAAAACTTCATCGTTTCATCAAACCCAGGGGGGATTAACTTATCCATGGGAGTATGACAAACGGGGCTATCGGGGCTAGGATAGCCTAGGAGTCCACCCACGCCTGTGGCGAGAGTAACCTCCCATCCTTGTTCTTGGAATTGTGCTTGTACTTGGTATGCAAGGTCACAAGCAACAGGTTTATTATCGTTGTAGATGATGCCTAGTTTCGGCACGACGACTAATCCGTGTGTAGAGTGTTTATATCCACGACAAGAGTGTTCTCTTATCTTAATATTTAAGCAGAAAGAATTGATGCAAGGGTTGAACTTAAATCAAAGGTTAAGATTTCGATTTAAAGGGCGTTTTCTTTTTCTTCTTACTTTTCTCTTTCTCGTAGTTAATTTCTTTTAATTTTTTCATGATGCGCGAGAAGTATTCCTGTAAATAAGTTTCAACGGTTGTCATCTCATTGGGGTTAAACCCAAAGATATCATAGACTTCACTCATGTCCGCATCAAAAGACTGACCACTGACTAAAACATTGGCAAAAATGAGGCGATCTGAGGCATTCCGTGTCCATTCAAAAAACCGCATCGCCCGCGCCAGAAACTGTAATAATCCCATGGGAAGCCGAGAAATTTTGGCATTTTTCCCAGAGAGATTTTCACAAATATTAATAATTTCTTCTGCGGTCCAAGGGCGAGATCCCGCTAGGGGAAAGGTTCGTTTTGCCGTTTCTGGGACTTCTACCGCCCGCACCGCAAACTTCGCAATATCTAGGGTATCCATGTAAGCAATGGGGGTGCTTTCTCCTGTTACCCAAACCGCTTGGTTATCTAAAATGGGGATGGCATATTGGGGAATTAAACCCTGCATAAACCCACAAGGGCGGAGAATGGTGTAGTCGAGATCCGTTTCTGCTAAAAACTGTTCGGTACAGTGTTTAATATTCATTAACGGCACATCAGGATAGTTCTCCGCATTGAGAATGGAGAAAAAGATATAGCGTTTGATTCCCGCAGCTTCTACCGCTTGTATAAAAGCCACTTTTCCGTCCCAATCTACTTCTTTGATGCTGAGAGCATCTGTTGGGCGGGCGGTGGCTGCATCAATGACAGCATCGACTCCTTCTAAGGTGCGCGGTAAGGTTTCGGGTTGACAGAGGTCGCCTTTGACGAGGTTCGCCCCCCATTCTTTAAGAAATGTTGCTTTTCTGGGATTTCTAACGAGGCATTTCACGTCATGACCTTCATCAAGCGCTCGTCGCACCACTTGTCTGCCAAGTGTGCCTGTTGCCCCAGCGATCAATATATTCATTTATAAATATGAGAGTATCTTAAACTTTCTATAAGATTCTATCAAACTCTGTTACCTTCTGTACTAGGATGATAATTATTTGTCAAAAAGATGACATTGGGCGCGATCGCGCAGTAGGTGATCACATAAAATCAGAGCCACCATTGCTTCCACCATGGGAACTGCACGGGGTAACACACAAGGATCATGTCGTCCTCTCGCAGCGAGTTCGGTCGCTTCTCCACGACTGGTAACGGTTTCTTGGGCTTGACCAATGGTCGAGGTGGGCTTAAAGGCAGCCCGAAGAATAATATTTTCCCCGTTACTGAGTCCCCCTTGGATTCCGCCAGAATGATTGCTACGGGTGCGAATATTCCCAGTTTCATCGCTATAAAAGGGATCATTATGTTCACTTCCGAGCAGTAACGTCCCCGAAAAACCTGATCCGATTTCAAAGCCTTTACTGGCGGGAAGGGACATCACGCCTTTCGCTAAGTCGGCTTCTAGTTTATCAAAAACGGGTTCTCCTAGTCCTTTGGGAACATTTCTCACCACACATTCCACAACGCCCCCAATGGAGTCTTTATCCCGTCGAGTTTGGTCAATCAGGTCAATCATTTGTTGGGCGCATTCTTCATGAGGACAGCGAACAATATTTTTCTCGACTTCCTCGCGGGTGACGGTATCAGTATCAATGGGGGCTTCTAAATCTTTAATCCGTTTCACATAGCCCACTATTTCGATATTGGCAAATTGACTAAGAATTTTTTGCGCGATCGCGCCTGCTGCGACTCGTCCAATAGTTTCCCGCGCTGATGAGCGTCCTCCCCCTTGCCAGTTACGAAAGCCATATTTAGCATCATAAGTCGCATCCGCATGAGAGGGGCGATAAGTCGTAGCCATTTCGCTGTAATCTTGGGGGCGGGTGTCTTTATTGGGAACTAACAGCGCGATCGGTGTGCCAGTGGTTTTCCCTTGAAAGACTCCCGAGAGAATCTGACAAGTATCGGTTTCTTTACGAGGCGTGGTAATTTTACTTTGTCCTGGTCGTCGGCGGTCTAACTCCACTTGGATCTCTTCAGCAGAAATCGGAAGTTGGGGGGGACAACCATCAATGATCACTCCCACACCCCCGCCATGTGACTCACCAAAGGTACTGATCCGAAAAAGTTGTCCGAAGATGCTACCCATAGCGTTTGATTTGCAGTTGTTGTGAATAATAGGGATACAGAAGTTTCTACTCTTGTGAGGTACATTCTAAATTTTTGTTCTTCGTTCTTTGTTGGTTGTTAATCAATGAAGCACGAACCATGAACCATGAACATCCACCGACTCGCATTACGTACCTCAACAGACTAAGAAACGCTCTAGAAGAACTATTTTATCAAGTTTTATTTATTATTCGCGATCATGAAATTCCACCACATCCTCTTTAATGACCACATCGTAACGGCTAAAAAAGTTTTGTCCTAATAACCCCATGGATAAAGCTGGAGAAATGACAACGACGACATCTCTTGCGGTAGCACCTCCAGCAGTAATCGACTCCACTCGTCCAGCGGGAAATTCAACTTCTCGATCGCTAGGGGTATTCGCCAGAAAAGTTCCTTCTTGTTTCACTCCTAACTGTTGCGCCACTTCTGGAGATAGCAGCGTTGCACTTGCGCCAGTATCAACCATCATCTCAACAGTTCGCTCATTATTGAATCTGACATCAATAATGGGGATTCCCCCTTGACGACGTTTAATCGGTGCGCGAAATATACCCGATGTTGTGGTGGAAGTGCTATTCTCACAGAGCCCATTGAGATCAACAGGGTTACCATTGCTATCAAGCATATAACAGCCTTGATGTTCTTGAGCATAACTTTCACTGGGAAGCAGTAACAGTCCAAAACAACAGGTCAACAGAGCTAGGGGTCGCTTCATGTTTTTTTTCTAGGTCTTAGTCAATATTTTCTCCAATATAGCGATTGGCTATTCGTCTTGATAGAGATTCAGGGAAATTAATAGATCTTGTAGCATAATCAAATCAGATCAGCACAGAAGGGATATTAATATGGAAATCGGCGTTCCCAAAGAAACCAAAGACCAAGAATATCGGGTGGGATTAAGCCCGAGCAGTGTTCGCAGTTTGTGTGAGAGGAAGCATCCAGTTTTTGTGGAAACTCAAGCGGGAGTCGGCGCAGGGTTTAGTGATCAAGACTACGAAGCAGCAGGAGCAACCGTTGTTCCTGATCCAAAATCCGCTTGGAATCGGGAACTGGTAGTTAAGGTGAAAGAACCGCTCCCTGATGAATACACTTATTTACAGAAAAATCAAGTTTTATTTACTTATCTTCACTTAGCAGCTAATCGTCGTCTCACCGAGGCTTTGATTGATTCTGGCATCAGCGCGATCGCGTATGAAACCGTAGAACTCCCCAACGGGAAACTCCCCCTTCTGAACCCAATGAGTATTATTGCGGGGCGTTTATCGGTACAATTTGGAGCGCGTTATCTAGAAAAACAACAGGGGGGACGCGGGGTTTTACTCGGCGGCTTTCCTGGGGTACGTTCAGGACGAGTTGTAATTCTCGGCGGTGGGGTTGTTGGGACGGAAGCTGCACGAATGGCGGTCGGAATCGGGGCGCAAGTCCAGATTTTAGATGTCAATGTGGAACGGTTAGCCGAACTGGAAAACCTCTTTGGATCACGAGTGGAACTGCTCTATAGTAACTCTTCACAAATTGAAGCGGTCGTCCCAGAAGCAGATTTACTGATTGGCGCAGTTCTGACCACAGGAAAACGCGCCCCCAAGTTGGTGACGCGAGAACTGGTCAAACAAATGCGTGCAGGAAGTGTGATTGTTGATGTCGCTGTGGATCAAGGGGGATGTGTGGAAACCTTGCAAGTTACCTCTCATAGTCATCCCACTTATACCGAAGAAGGAGTGGTTCACTTTGGTGTTCCTAATATGCCAGGGGCTGTTCCTTGGACAGCAACTCAAGCCTTAAACAACAGCACTTTGCCTTATGTGATCCAGCTTGCGGATCAAGGCTTAACCGCCCTAGAAAGCAATCCGATTTTAGGGAAAGGGTTGAACGTTCAGAAACAGCAATTGATTCATCCTGCGGTTAAAGAAGTTTTTCCTGATTTATAGAGATTTTTTTTGTTGTGAGGGGGAGACATTTTGTGGAACGTCTCCCCTCTGATCTAGTTTAATTTTCCACTTGCAAGGGAACTTCCTGATCCGATTCAGCTTGTTCAGCGACGGCTTGAATGAGTAACGGTAATCCCGCCCCTTTCAAGCCCCGACGAATTTTGTCTGATGTTTCCGTAAACCCAACAAAGAGAGGATAGGCTTTTTGCGTGCCTTCACTAAAGATATGCTCTTTACCAGGTGGCATCACCCATTCATACTCTTGGTTTAACCACACTTCCGTTTGTCGCCACCGACGGAGCAATTCTGAAAATTGTTCTTGGGGACGATGGATAAAGACCATAATTTCCACCCCCATTTTGATTTTCCATTCAGGATCACAGGTAAGAAGGGCTAAATCACAAGGGAGTTGTACTGCTTTCGGGGCTGAGCAACTGTCATCACTAGCAGATTTTCCACTGCGTAACCGAAGCAGAGGCAGTGGAATCGTAATCACACTTTCGTCTGGACGACGCAAACTGGGCAACATTTCCAAGTAGGGTCGATATTGACGCAGGAGCGCGATCGCGCTGTGACGGTTACTATATTCAGCAAGGAGGGTTTCGTATTGCGACTGTTTAATCAGCATAATTTTTCGGGAGCCAGTAGCAAGGTTAACCGAGTTCTTGAAAGACTTTGAACATAGGCAGATACATAGACAAGAGAATCACACCCACCATCACTGCCACGCCAACCATCATAATCGGTTCAATTAAACTGGTGAGAGACTTCACTGCTTGTTCCACCTCATCTTCATAGAAGTCAGCAACTTTCATCATCATCGCATCAAGTTCTCCCGTTTCTTCGCCAATACTCATCATTTGAATCGCGAGAGGAGGAAATGCTTGTTTACGTTGCAGTGCCAGGCTAATCATACCCCCTTGCTGGACTTCTTGCTTCGAGGCTTCAATGGCATTAGCAAAGACTTTATTTCCTGCTGTATCACGAGAAATTTCGAGGGTGCTTAAAATGGGAACACCAGAACGGGTTAAAGTTCCAAAAATTCGACAGAATTTCGCCACCGCATTTTTTTCGAGTAAATCTCCGAAAACTGGAATTTTGAGCATTAAAGCATCAATTTGTAACCGTCCTGCGGGTGTCTTGTAGTATTGTTGGAATCCAAAAACTGTCCCACCAATAATTACAATAGGAATCAGCACTCTGGGGCTTCTTAAAAGGTCGCTGAGACTCAACATAAACACGGTTAAAGCGGGTAGTTCTACCCCAAGGTCTTGGAAAATTCCAGCAAAAACGGGAATTAAAAACACCGTCATCCCAATGAACACGGCAAATGCAAATAAGCCAACAGCCACAGGATAAGCCATCGCTGACTTGATTTGCCCTTGTAGTCGCGCCATATCTTCTAAGAGTTTCGCAATACGGTTGAGAACTTCATCGAGAACCCCACCTGCTTCTCCCGCTTCTACCATGCTCACATAAAGTTGGTCAAAGCATTCGGGATGTTTACTCATGGCATCGGACAGATTCACCCCTTGTTGTACATCACTACCAATCACATTTAAAGCCTTTCGCAGTTTCGGATTATCACATTGTTCCGAGAGAACGCTTAAACAGCGAACAATCCCCACCCCAGCGTTGACCATAGCTGAAAACTGACGGGAGAAAATGGCTTTATCCTTCACACCAACCCCCGATAGCCGTTCTTCAATCACGGATAAATCCATATCCAGATCGAGCCCGACTTTCTTTGCCCGACCAATTTTGGGATATTTTCCCCGCAATAATCGTTGTGCTTCTACAGGGGAATTGGCATCTACTTTCTCTTTGCTGCGTTGACCTTTGGCATCTTGAACTTCTACCACATAAGTTGTCATGGTTTTATTTCCTCAACTAATCACTCATCTGGTCGGTTTTAACGACGTGCATTGGCTTTAACTTTTGCTTTCCCGGATGCTCCCGAAGTTAAGCGATAGAGTTCATCGGGCTTACTACTTTTCGAGAGAGCTTCTTCCATAGAAATCACCCCTTTATTCACCCAATCGGCAAGAGACTGTTCCATGGTCTGCATTCCCAGTTTCATTCCCGTTTGGATGGAAGAATAAATTTGTGAGGTTTTTCCTTCTCGAATTTGGTTCGCGATCGCGGGAGTGACCACCATAATTTCTTGGGCTAAGGCGCGTCCAAATTCACCGGGTTTGGGATTTTGTTTCTTCGGTAAACATTGACTAAACACTGCAATCAGAGATCCAGACAACTGTGCTCGGATTTGCTCTTGTTGTTCGGCAGTGAACACATCCACCATCCGATCCACGGTTGCTGCTGCCGAACTGGTGTGTAATGTTCCAAATACTAAGTGACCCGTTTCTGCTGCAGATACGGCGAGAGAAATCGTTTCTAAGTCCCGTAGTTCTCCCACGAGGATGATATCAGGGTCTTCCCGCAACGCTGCTTTTAAGGCATTGGCAAAACTCTTTGTGTCTTCCCCTTTTTGCCGTTGGTGAAAGAGACATTTTTCATTGGGAAAAACATACTCAATAGGATCTTCAACGGTTAAAACGTGCTCATGACGGGTGCGATTAATTAAGTCTAAAATGGCAGCAAGTGTGGTTGTTTTCCCAGACCCCGTCGGTCCTGTTACTAAGATTAAACCACGGGGACGACCTGCCATTTCTTTCACTACATCGGGTAATCCTAACTTTTCGTAGTTAGGAATTTTTGAGGAGAGAGCCCGTAAGCAAGCAGCATAACAACCCCGTTCTTTATAGACATTAACCCGAAAGCGAGCCAGTCCTTTCACCCCATAAGAACAATCTAATTCCCAGTTTTGCTCTAACTGTTTCCGTTGGCTATTATTAAGCATCGTGAAAATCAGCCGTTGGGTTTCTTGGGGAGTAAGGGGGTCATCGGTTACGGGTTGCAGTTTCCCGTTATAGCGGAAATAAACTGGTGCACCAGCTTGAATGTGCATATCCGAGCCTCCTTTTTCCACCAGTTGTTCCATCAAGTCTTCGATCATTAAATCCATTTTTGTTTCTCCAGAATCTAAACATTAACTGCATCTAACTAACACTATACAATTAATAATTAATGATCTTCCGAGGGGGCCTTTGATCGTTATTTTTACGGAAATACCACTCTCTTAAAATTGATGGTTGGTTACAGCGTCTTACTGTTGTCCCCAGTAACGAAGAACAAATAACAAATAACAAAAATTAAGAATGTCCCTCGCCAGTTGAGAGAATTGCTATATTAATTATTCATTGTCTTGGAAACGAGGGGTCAAGCAATAAGGACAATCTAACCATTCGGGTTGCAGTTCTGCTGAGCAAGTATTACAAGTGAGTGAACTCTTCCGTTTCGCTTTCAGTTCTGCTTCTAGCCCCGAGTCGGTAAAGGTGACCCGTTCTACTTCGTCTAAGGTGGTGTATCCTTCTCGCACCAGATTCAAACTATAAGCTAGTAGTGTTTGCATCCCTTCCTCAACCGCAGCTTCTTTGATTCTTTCTGTGGGGGCCCCTTCGTTAATTAGCATTTGTAAGGTTTCACTCATTGCCATGATTTCATAGACCCCAGCACGCCCTTTATAACCAACGCCGTTACATTTACTACACAATTTATTTTGCTTTCGGGCTTGTTCAATTTCATCGGGTTGTAGGGTATTGGCTTTGTAGAAGGTGACTTCTTCTTCTTTGGTTGCGGATAAACCAAACCGAGCCAGTTCCTCTTGAGTCGGGTTGTATGGGATACGACATTGACTACACACCCGACGCATTAAACGTTGGGCAAGAACACCAATTAACGAACCGGAAATCATAAAGGGTTCTACTCCCATTTCATCTAAACGCGCGATCGCGCCCGCAGCATCATTGGTGTGTAAGGTCGTTAAAACCAAGTGTCCCGTTAAAGCAGCTTCAATTGCTGTTTTTGCGGTTTCTTTGTCTCGGGTTTCCCCCACCAGAATAATATCAGGGTCTTGACGGAGAAATGACCGTAAGATGGAAGCAAAATCCATCCCTTTTTCCCGAATCACCTGCACCTGGGTAATCCCCGGTAAGGCATATTCAATGGGGTCTTCTGCGGTGCTAATATTCACCCCTGGGTCATTGCGCTCGGCGAGAATCGAATACAAGGTGGTTGATTTCCCCGAACCCGTGGGTCCAGTCACCAGAATCAGACCAAAGGGGCGACTCGCCATATCCCTGACGAGATCCAAACTTTTCTGGTCTGTAATTAATTTATCCAGTCCCAGTTGCGTCGCACTGTTATCTAAAATCCGTAGTACAATCTTTTCCCCATAACGACTGGGAAGCGTGCTCACCCGAAAATCCACATTACGCCCTTTATATTTCCGACGAATCTTGCCATCTTGAGGCATCCTGCGTTCGGCAATATCTAACTCAGCCATAATTTTAAAGCGAGCCGCGATCGCGGGAGAAATTTTAATCGGTAAGTTGTCAAAGGTTTCTTGAAGAACACCATCACGGCGCATCCGCACCCTCACATATTCTTCTTGAGGCTCAATATGAATATCAGAAACTCCATCCTTGAGGGCTTTAATTAAAATCCGATTCACTAAGTTAATAATCGGCGCTGCTTGTGCATCTCCCAATGACTTTTCTAGGTCAGCATCTGTATCGTCATTGACCTCTTCCAGCCCTTCCATATCAAGATTAGCGATGTCTTTCGTAACATCAAGTTGATCCTCTTCTTCCGCTTCTTCTTGCTGCGCCGATTGCTCATCCAAATATTTGCCAATAATTCGTTCATAATCGTCCAACGTCATCACCACTCGCTGAGGGATAAACCCTTTGGGGCGTAAAATGCGCGTTAGATCATCTTGGGCGGTCAGTTCATCTGGATTGACCATTCCCACTAACAAGGATGGAGGGCGGGTGTCTCGCTTGGACAAAGGCAGCAACTTGTGACGACGACAGAGGTCGAGGGGGATAATGTCATCAATCAATTCTGCAATCGGATACTCTTCGAGATCTGTAACCTCTGGATCGAGAGACTCGACCCCATAATAAATTTTTAATTCAAATAAATGATGTTTTTTGTACTGACGATAGAGTTCAGGCGGTAATTCTTTACCAGTAACTTCACTCAGCGCTTCGGTAAAAGATTGCTTGCCTTCTGATTGAGTAACTTGTTGTCTGGCTTGTTCAATTTCCTTACTACTAGCATAGCCAGCTTGAATCAATTTATTCCCAAATGGGGAGGAGTCACGTAATGTGGTTAGGGCTCTTTGACGTTTTTTGGCAGATGAGGAATAAGTCATGTCAATAATGGCTGCGAGTTGGACATTAAGCAATAGTCGCCGAAAGCTGCATTTGCGCAGAGGGAGGGAGTGGTCGTCTGATCAAATTCGAGCCCTCACCTCAAAAGCAGGGTAATTTGTGACCTTCAGTATTTATAACCAATTTCAGACCAAGTTGGTAAGTTGAATCTGATCCACATATCTTTAGGATATCGGTTATTAACTGAAGAAACTACTGTTATTGTCCTACGCGCTGGGAAAAGAAGGGGAAAGGAACGTTACAGTTATCTTTTCTCCAATTTATCCCTAAACAAGAAATCTTGAGTCAGGGGGAAATTGTCAATATTCTTTATAAAATTCCTTTATAGCACTTCCCAATCTCATGAGGTACATTCTAAATTTTGGTTCTTTGTTCTTTGTTCTTCGTTCTTTGTTGTTAATCAATGAACCACGAACTATGAACCATGAACATTCACCGACTCGCATTACGTACCTCAACCAACTAGGAAACGCCATAAATCCATTCCTCATTCCCTCAGACTAAGCCCAAAATTATTGATATAGCTTGCTTTCAACTTGATTGGATTTCGATCAATTTCTATTTTTTGTTATTGTTTACTTTTAATATAAAGTAATATACAAATCTAAATTATAAAACAAAACAAAAGTTTATAGAGCTTAACAGAGTAGAAATACCGAACTAACTTTTTTCAGATTATTTTAACTTTGTTTTAAAGACTAAGTTTAATTAAACAAGCCTTTTCTTTCCCAAGTCACTGCGTAATAATTGCAATCAACAAGCAAGGCAAAGCACGAGGAAAATCCTGTGAAGTTATCAGTTTACGGAAAAGGCGGAATTGGCAAATCGACAACCAGTTGCAATATTTCAGTTGCTCTCGCTAAACGAGGGAAAAAGGTTTTACAAATTGGCTGCGACCCGAAACATGACAGCACATTTACCCTCACTGGATTTTTAATTCCGACAATTATCGATACCTTACAAGAAAAAGATTTCCACTATGAAGATATTTGGCCAGAAGATGTGATTTATCGGGGTTATGGTGGTGTTGACTGTGTAGAAGCAGGGGGTCCCCCAGCTGGTGCTGGCTGTGGCGGTTATGTCGTTGGTGAAACCGTGAAACTGCTTAAAGAATTGAATGCGTTTGATGAGTATGATGTGATTTTGTTTGATGTGCTCGGTGACGTGGTTTGTGGTGGATTTGCTGCCCCCTTAAATTATTCGGACTATTGCATGATTGTCACGGATAATGGCTTTGATGCCCTATTTGCAGCGAACCGCATTGCTGCTTCCATTCGGGAAAAATCTCGCACTCATCCCTTACGGCTAGCGGGATTAATTGGGAATCGCACCTCGAAACGAGATTTAATTAATAAGTATATTGAAGCAGTTCCCATGCCCGTTTTAGAAATTCTCCCCTTAATTGAAGATATTCGCGTGTCTCGGGTGAAGGGAAAAACCATCTTTGAAATGGCGGAAACGGAACCGATGTTAGATCAAGTCGCGCAATACTATCTCAACATTGCAGATCAATTGCTTGCGCTTCCAGAAGGGGTTGTTCCTAATGATGCGCCCGATCGCGATCTGTTCTCTTTATTATCTGATTATTATCTCAATCCTACAGATAATACCGCTAAAGGGACACCTGTAGAGGAAAGCGAAGAATTAGAAGCATTAATGGTTTAAATAGTCCTTTGTCCTTCGTCCTTGGTTATTCGTAAGGCAAGGACAAATGACGAATGACGGATGACTAATGACAAAAATACGGAGAAAATAATGGCTGTAGAAGAACAAACGGCTTTAAATTTTGAATGTGAAACGGGAAATTATCATACGTTTTGCCCGATCAGTTGTGTGGCGTGGCTGTATCAAAAGATTGAAGATAGCTTCTTTTTAGTGATTGGGACGAAAACTTGTGGCTATTTTTTGCAAAACTCAATGGGGGTGATGATTTTTGCAGAACCGCGTTATGCCATGGCAGAGTTAGAAGAAGGGGATGTTTCGGCGAAACTGAGTGATTATGATGAATTGAAGCGGTTATGTTTGCAAATCAAGCGCGATCGTAATCCTAGTGTCATTGTTTGGATTGGCACTTGCACCACCGAAATCATCAAAATGGACTTAGAGGGGATCGCGCCGAAACTAGAAGCGGAAATTGGGATTCCGATTGTAGTGGCGCGGGCGAATGGCTTAGATTATGCCTTTACCCAAGGGGAAGATACCGTTTTAGCTGCAATGGTCAATCGTTGTGATGATACTCCGCAACTCGAAGCAGCACCCGAACCAGAAGAAAAGAAAAATGGCTTTTCTCGCTTCTTGAACTTTGGACAAAAAGAGGAACAAGCCCAACCCGAAGCAACAGACTATAAAGACCATCCGCCCTTAACCCTATTTGGATCGGTTCCCGACTCGGTGGAAACGCAATTAAGTTTAGAGTTGAAGAAGCAGGGAATTAAAGTTTCAGGTTGGCTACCCTCGAAACGCTTTACAGAATTACCCAGTATTGAAAAAGGGAATTATGCCTGTGGGGTGCATCCTTTCTTAAGTCGAACGGCGACTAATTTAATGCGTCGGCGGAAATGTAAACTGATTGGTGCACCCTTCCCCATTGGTCCCGATGGAACTCGCGCTTGGATAGAAAAAATTTGTTCTGTGTTTAATATTGAACCAGAAGGCTTAGACGAACGAGAAGCCCAGATTTGGGACAGTGTAGAAGACTATGTGAAGTTAGTCCGTGGGAAGTCTGTCTTTTTTATGGGGGATAATCTTTTAGAGATTTCTTTAGCCCGTTTCCTCGTCCGTTGTGGGATGACCGTTCATGAAATTGGCATTCCTTACATGGATAAACGCTATCAAGGCGCAGAATTAGCCCTTTTAGAACAGACTTGTCAAGAGATGGGTGTCAGTGTTCCTCGCATTGTGGAAAAACCAGATAATTATCATCAAATTGAACGGATTATGGCAGAAAATCCCGATTTGGTGATTACTGGGATGGCGCACGCGAATCCGTTAGAAGCCCGTGGTTTTAGTACCAAGTGGTCTGTGGAGTTTACCTTCTCTCAAATTCAAGGCTTTACCAATACGCGCGACTTACTGGAATTAGTCACTCGTCCCATGCGTCGCAATAATAATCTGCAAGAGTTAGGCTGGACGAACTTAGTGCAGGAAGAAGACGCAAAACGCATTACCGTTTAAGTTTATTGATAGTTACCATTTTTATAGCCTTTTGAGCCTTGTAGGGTGGGCAATGCCCTACTTTTCCCTCTCCCCAACTCCCCCTCGCCCTCTCTCCTCGATCAATAGACCGTACACCGAGATTGGAATGGCGCCCGTAACATTATGCTACGGGCTTTGGCGACAACGCCCTTTACTCTTACGAGTAATGCTATACCTAGCTTAAGTTTACTCAACTATGAGTAGATTTAAGAAGGTTAAATGTTGCACATTGATCAATGGGATATCGCTTGGGAAATGCTGAACAACTTGCTATCATACAGCAGTAGAGTTTTTAACACAATTTTAAGAGAGAATAGGAACTATGGATATTTTGACACTGGGTTGGGTTGCGTTTTTAGCCCTCTTTACTTGGTCGATTACGATGGTAGTTTGGGCACGCAACGGATTCTAAATGAGGTGAACTGTGGAACTTTTATCACCCCTGAATGTACTGTTTCTGGTTGCGTTTGTCTTGCTGATCTTAGTCAGTGGTGGGATTTTATATCTCACCGCGATCGAGTGGCGCGATCGACGTCGTCAGTCGCGGGATAAAAAGGGGAATTAACGTTTCCCGAACTGGATCAGCAGATGACAACCGTAGAAAAAAATATCGGGCGGACATGGTTTCCGCCTTTTTTGCCCATAAAAAACCTCCCCTGACAACAGAGGAGGAAGAACGATCGCGCTGTCTCAATTAACTTTCAGTTTGTTTCACTCGCGATTCCGCTTTTGCCATTACTTCGGCTTTATTCTCCAACATCTGACCAGGATAATGTTCTAATTCTTTCGTCGATAACGCAATGCGTCCTTGATATTCATCCACATCCACAATCATCACTTTAATCATTTCACCAACGGTTAACACTTCTTCCAAAGATTCCACCCGTTTCTGGCTCACTTGCTTAATATGGAGTAACCCCGTAACACCAGCAGCGAGTTCAATAAATGCGCCATAGGGTTTGAGATTAACCACTTTACCTTCAATCAGGCTACCTGCAATAATCTGACCCATGGCATCAGCTTTGGCTGCTTCTCGTTGCGATAACACGAGGCGTTTGTCTTCTGGCTTCACTTCAATCAGCAGTCCTGTTACCGTTTGACCAATGAGGTCATCTAAATTATCGGCTGCGAGTAAATGCGATCGCGGGACAAAAGCCCGTAAGCCCATAATTTCTCCTTTCACACCGCCACGGTTACTTCCGGTCACTTGCATTTCCACAGGCTTACGTTCGGTTTGATATTCCTCTAAGGTTTCCCAAACGCGCTGTTCTTGCAGTTGACGACGAGAAAGGGTGACTTGTCCATCGGCATTTTGTTCGCGAATGACTAAAAATTCTAATTCTTCATCAAGGGGAATGATATCTTCAAAACGAGTCGTTCCTGCAATGTCGGCTTCTTTCAGGGGAAGCAGTCCAGGAGATTTTCCCCCAATATCAACGTATGCAACATCATTATCGTAGTTAACGGCTTTTCCTCGGACGACTTCTCCTTGTTGGAAGTGGTAATCGTAATCAGCGAGGGCTTTTTCAAAATCATCTTGCGAAAAAGGAACGTTAGCTTGAGATTCAGGAGAAGGGGTGAAATCGGAGGTCATCTTAATTTAAACAGTATGCGTAAAAAAATAGAAATGGGGAAAACCATTCAGGAATATCATATCGGTTTTCCCCGACTGGGTTACATAGACAGGTTTACTGTTTCAAAGTTTCTTGAAACAATCCTTTCACTCGTTCCCAGGCATCTTGTGCAGCAGTGGGGTTATAGCTGGCTCGTTGATCACAGAAAAAGCCATGATCGGCTCCATCATAGCGAAAGACACGGTGGGGAATATTCTGTTTTTTAAGTTCTGCTTCAATTTGATCCACTTGGTCTAAGGGAATCAGGGGATCTTCTGTGCCGAAAAAGGCGTAAATTGTCCCTTTGATGTCCTTGGTGCGAGTAATAGTGGGTTCACCGCCACCAGGGGTTTCTGTGGCAATTCCTGCACCATAGAAGGAAGCTGTGGCTTGAATATCGGGAAGGGTTGCTGCGAGATAAACCACGTGACCCCCAAAACAGAAGCCAATACTGCCAAACTTGCCGTTACATTGCGGAAGAGATTTTAAGTAATTAATTGCCGATTGAATATCGTTGAGGAGTTCGCTGGCTTTGGTTTGTTCTTTATATTTTCTGCCCTCTTCTAAATCTTCGGCGGTATAACCAACGGCAAAACTTGGGGCTTGACGTTGATAAATTGCGGGCGCGATCGCGATGTATCCTTCTTTTGCAAACCGTTGGGTGACATCTTTAATATGGCTATTGACCCCAAACACTTCTTGAATCACAATCACCCCTGGGTAAGTGCCTTCAGCAGCAGGTTGAGCCAAATGAGCATCAATCTGAACATCGCCTGCATCAAGTTTAAGATCTTGGGTTGTAATTTCAGACATAATTGTTGTTCTTAATTGGTTGAAGAGACCTCTCGTTGAATTTTGACATACTCACCGCCCTAGAAGGACGGTGATTCCTACCCAAAGGTAGTTACTGGCTCAGCGACACCACTTACTAATTCTGGTTTCCCTTCATCAGCAGAGGTGGAAGTCTCCCCAGTCTTTCCCTCTTCCGAGGCAGTTCCCCAATGCCCTTGGGTACTGTTGTTTGACCATTCTATTCCTATCGCTTCCATCCCTTTTTTTAGGATGTTCAATGCTGCGTTTGTATCTCGACAGATTTCAATCCCACAACTAGGGCACTTATGCGTTCTAGTGCTTAAGGATTTCTTGCTTCTATGCCCACAGTTATGACAATCTTGGCTAGTGTATGCAGGATTAACAGCTACTACTGCTTTACCCCAAACTTTTCCATAGTAGTCGAGAAAGCCTGTGAATTGACTCCATGCAGCATCAGAAATGGATTTGGCTAAGTTATGATTTTTAACTAAGTTAGCAACCCTTAAATCTTCATACACCACGACATCTTTCGAGGCCACTAACGCCTGAGCTTGCTTGATTGCCCAGTCTCTACGTTGGCGTTGAACTTTAAGGTGCTGTTTTCCGAGTTGTTGGCGTGCCTTATGGTAGTTAGCTGACTGCTTCTTGCCTTTTTGGTGTCTCCTACTTAAACGACGTTGAAGTTTCTTAAGCCTGTGTTCAGACCTTCTTAAGAACTGAGGATAGATGACTTCGTTATCGTCTTGGTCTTTGATGAAATACTTAATACCAAGATCAATACCAACTACTTCCCCTGTATAAGTTCCTTCTTCAACTCTTTCTACATCTAAGCAAAATTGAGCATAATAGCCGTCAGCACGGCGAATCACCCTCACCCGATTAATTTTGCTTCTGAGGATATCTTCCCTTGCCTTACCATTACAGTAGAGAGAAAACGTTCCCGCTTTGAAGCCATCGCTGAAAGTTAGACAGAAACCATCATTTGATAGTTTCCAGCCACTAGTTTTGTATTCAACCGAACGGCTATGCTTCTTAAATTTAGGATAGCCGACGGGTTTAATCCCATGACGACAGTTTTCATAGAAGCGTTTAACCGCAGCCCAAGCACGATCCGCGTGAGCTTGTCGAGCCATACTGTTTAGCTTTTTGGCAAAAGGAAATTCTTGGGCTAAGTCTTTGCAGAAAGATTGCATTTTAGACTTTCCTACCTTTTCACTATCCATCCACAATCGCAAGCACTTATTTCTGATGAACTGTCCTGTGCGAATTGCTTCATCAAGTGCTTGATACTGTTCTGGTCTCCCGTCTTTAAGTTTGGCTTCTCTAACTAGCATGGCTCGACCTCACCAACTTCAATATTTATCTTAGCACGAATTCTTACCAGTGACTAAAGCGGATAAAGTCGCCCTAGAAGGGTCCGGAGCGAAGGTGAGGAGCTTTAGACCCGTGATTTAATGGTAACGGAATTAGGAATCTACTTGAGGAGGAGAGGGTTTCAGGATGCCATCTTCGAGATAGGTAATGTGGTCAGCAACATCTTGAATTCTCGGGTCATGGGTAACAATTAAAACTGTGCAATGATGTTCTTTCGCTAAACGGCGCAATAATTCTATAATGCGATGTCCACTGTGGGAGTCGAGGGCTGCGGTGGGTTCATCTGCCATAATTAAAGGGGGGTTTCCTGCTAGGGCGCGAGCAATGGCAACTCGCTGTTTTTGTCCCCCCGATAAGTCTCTCGGTTTTTGATTGGCATAGCGGTCTAAGCCCACTTGTTCGAGCAGAAATTGGGCATCGTAGCGGGCTTGTTTTCCCTGAATCCCCTTGAGATTGAGAATAATTTCTAAATTTTCCGCAGCCGTGAGGGCGGGAAAGAGATTAAAGTTTTGAAAGATAAAACCAATGTGTTGGCGACGAAAGGTGGTGCGTTTTTTCCGAGAGAGTTTTGTAATCTCTTGTCCGAGTAAATAGACCTGTCCACTGGTGGGGGTAAGGAGTCCCGCTAAAATAGACAAGAATGTGGTTTTTCCCGAACCCGAGGGCCCCATTAACAGTTGAATGCTCCCGCGTTGTGCTTCCCAAGTAATGCCATGGAGAATGGGGATTTCTTCCCGCCCCGACTTAAAAAACATGGTAATGTCTTGGGCGCAAATGGAAGTCTGGGTTAAGGAATTGGATGTTGGAAATGAATTTGATCGCGCTGGGGTTTTAAATAACACAATTAATGAGAGAAAAAAGCGACAGTAACTCAGGTAGAGAGTGAGGAGAAGTCAAGCCTTAAAGACGATGGCTGGGTCAACACGGTTCACTTTTTGAATCGCAAACATGGCTGAACCTATACACATGATAATCGTAATCACAAAAATGGCGATCGCGCTGACAGGTGTAATTAATAATAATGTCCCTTGATTCCAATTAATCCACTGCGCTAATCCTAAACATAAAATCATTGCGGGTAAGTAGCCTAAAACTGCCATCCACAGGGCTTGTTCGATAATCACCCGATAAATCATCCCCGCCGAAGCTCCCATTGCTTTTAATGTACCAAATTCGCGAATATGGTCAGAGACGGAAGAATACAAAATTTGACTGACGACAACAATTCCGACAATAATGCCCACTACTGTTCCTAACCCTAAAATTAAACCGATTCCGGTGCGTTGTTGCCAATAAGTTTGGGTCTTTTGGATCAGTTCTTCCTGAGTGTAAACTGAAACTTGGTTGAGTTCGCTTTCTAATCGTTGTTTTAAGGGGGAAAGTTCGACTCCTGCTTCTGGCTGGACTAAGATAAACGTAATGATATCAGAGGCAACTAAATCTCTCGGTTCACTGGGAGGCGTAACTAACTCCTCTTCTCCACTCTTCGGTTCAAAGCGATTGACACATTCTAACTCTGATGACCCTTGCGGTAGGCGACACTGAATCTGAGACGTTTGTCCTGCATTGAGATACGCGGTTGCATTCTTGAGAGAAGTTAAGACAAAGGGATTAGAAATCATTGACGCATTCCCGTCCGTTAACCCTACCACTTTTGTTGATATCCCATTCATCTGCACTTCTGTTCCCACTTTTTGCACATTTAAACTGTCTTGATCCGTGCGGTCAATCATGACGGTGTAAGGTTCATTCAAGTCATTGAGATCTCCTTCTCGGATTTTGGGAGGACGATATAAGCGACCCTTGGGGCTAAAACCAACCATGCGCGATCGCGCCATTTCTCCCTCTGGAGGATACCATTGCGCCCCCGCAAACAATAACCCTTCTGCACGAGCAACACCCGCCACTTTCCGCGCTTTAATGAGTTCAGAAACAGGGAGGGGTAAGGTTAATTCTAACTGTACGAGAGAATCTGATGTCACCCACAGCGCAGCCGAAGAATTATTAATGAGGGTAACGGTGGATTGACTAAACCCACTAAAAATGCCTGTTTGCAAAGTGACAAGACTCACCGCAAATAAAATTCCAGCTTGGGCAACTAAAAAACGGGGGATATCTTCGAGAAGGTTTTTACGAGCGAGAGAAACCATGATTGCCTTTAGTCGTCAGTTCCGAAAGAAACAGGTTAGTTGTTCTAATTGGTTCTTCGATAATATCTCAATCCAGTCAGAGCAAATGGATTGAGGTGAGAAAGGGAAGGGCAATCCGATGTCATTTCTGTTGAACATGAATCAATCAATTTCATTTTCTAATTGCGGGGAAACTATTCTTAACCCTGACCGTTGGTTAGGTCTCATCCCTAAGCACCAAGAATCATGATTTTGTCTTTTAAACTGTGAAGAATATTTAAGCAGTTTAGCAGAATTGACGACAACTTTTTTACAGAAACAGGTTGGAAATTAATGCCATTATGGCAGATTAGTCAGGAAGTTCTTTGATAAAAAAATAAATATCGAATTCAAGATTTCGAGACCTTTTAGGTGCGATTTCTTATTACTAAAAAGTATCTTCCTTTTCCTTAATCAAATGATACAACTGACTTTAGATCCAGAAACGCAATTAGTGACGGTTGCCGACCCTGACCCTTCCATTTCTGTCGTGTGGGATCAGGTGATGCAGCAAGCCGTGATGAATACGGGAGTCGGACCGACCGTTGCGTCTCGTGCTTATGGGATGGTGCATACAGCGATGTATGATGCTTGGGCAGCGTATGATTCCAGCGCGATCGCGACCCAACTCGAAGATCAACTACAACGTCCAGCAGAAGAAAACACTGAGGCAAACAAAACTGAAGCAATGAGTTTTGCTGGCTATCGGGTTTTAAGCGAACTGTTTCCTTCCGAGATTCCTGCTTTTACGGAACAAATGACGGCGTTGGGCTTCGATCCGAGCAATACCACCACTAATCCCGAAACCCCTGCGGGAATTGGTAATCTTTCGGCGGAGGCTCTCTTAGACTTTCGTGATCAGGATGGGTCGAATCAACTGGGAAATCATGACCAGGGGACTCTGGGTGTACCTTACTCAGACATTAGTGATTATGAACCAGTTAACAGCCCAGATGTGATGAATCAAATGGATCGTTGGCTGCCAGAACGAGTTCCCATTGATGCTGAACCGGGAAGTGAAGATCGGATTCAATCATTTTTGACCCCCCATTGGGCAGATGTTGAGCCGTTTGCTCTCAATTCAGGCAGTGAATTACGACCAGAACCGCCAGAACCCTTTTTATTAGTGGAAGGAGAGGTCAATGCCCAAGAGGGGACGATTACTTTGGCTGATGGCTCGATCGTTGAGATTAGCAAAGATCTGATTGGAACCGTGATTAATCCCGCTTTTATTGAACAAGCAGAAAAGTTGGTAACGGTAAATGCGAATCTCACTGATGAAGAGAAACTCATTGCTGAGTTTTGGGAAGATGCAGCAGGAACGTCTTTTCCACCAGGGACTTGGATGACGTTTGGTCAATTTGTGTCCGCCCGAGATGATAATTCTCTGGATGAAGATGCAAAATTGTTCTTTGCTTTGGGAAATGCCGTATTTGATGCGGGAATTGCCACTTGGGAAGCGAAACGATTTTATGATTATGTGCGCCCTGTGCGTGCGATTCGGGAGTTAGGTCGTTTGGGGTTAATTGGTGAGTTTAATGAAGATTTAGGCGGATTCGCCATTGAAGCCTGGCAGCCTGGTGAAGGGACACAGACAATTTTAGCAACGGATTTCTTAACTTACCAAACCCCCGGTAGCGATCCCTCTCCTCCCTTTGCCGAGTACACTTCGGGACATAGTGGCTTTAGTGCCTCTGCTGCTACCATCTTAGAAGAGTTTACAGGAAAGGGTGAGTTTGGAGCGTCTGTGACGTTTGAGCCTGGAGACTCTCGTTTTGAACCTGGGGTAACCCCGAAAGAGCCAGTGACTCTAGAATGGGAGACGTTTCGGGAGGCTGCGGATGAAGCAGGAGTCTCTCGCATCTATGGTGGGATTCACTTTGATGATGGGGATCTTAATGGTCGCACTCTCGGAACAGCAGTGGGTGAAGCCGTTTGGGAAGAAACCAATTTCTTGATCGGTGGCGGGTCAAGTTCCATTTTTGGTACTTCCGCAGCCGATATGATTGACGTGGCAATGGATTCTGATTTTGATGGTCATCGTGATTTAATTGTGACAGGAGCAGGGAATGACATCATTAATCTCAGTCAAGCCAGTTTTGGTCAAAATCGAGTTTACGGGAATCGGGGCGATGATTTGCTGATTGCTGGACAACAGGATCAATTCTTTGCTGGGGCGGGAAACGATACCTTTGAAGGCTCTACCAGTGGTGGCGATAACCAAATTTATGGCGGTGAGGGGAACGATTTATTTTTCAATGGTCAGAATGATCGCCTTTTTGGCGGGACAGGAGATGACCGTTTCTTCATGACAGAAACCAGTGGAAATAATGTGATTACTGGTGGGTCAGGGTCAGATCTGTTCTCGATTGTCAATGCAGGTTTTCCCGAAAGCCCGAATGTGATTACTGATTTTACTAGTGGGGTTGATCGCCTTCAGATTGCAGGAATTCCTGATTTAGAGGAGTTGGCTGATTTGACTTTGGTTGAGGGCGACTTGGGGACGACGATTAGCATTGACGATCGCGCGATCGCCATTCTACAAAACCTCACCGCAAGCAGTCTCAGCAGTGACGACGTTTTCTTTGCCTAGAAACAGAATTCGGATCACCGAGGAGGCGGTGGGGTGCTTGTTTCTCCCTCTGGGAAAGGGATGGGCTTCCCAACCGCCGTCATTCGTCATTGAAAGATTTTCTGCCTGCTATGCTTTTAAATACAACTCAGCAAGCAGATGTCTAACTTTTAGATGAAACGAAAACAACCGCGTCGAGTCGCTCGTGAACTGGCGCTTTTAAGTCAAGGTCAAATGGGGAAAGACCCCGAGAAAATTGCTCAGGAAGAATTGAATAATATTGTACTGGCTGCGATTCGCACCCTCACTCACGAAGTGGAGGAAACCCTTGAAAATGCAGCCCAAGATTTAAAACGAGGTCGAGACCGTTTACTCAGCAGTGAAACCCGCGCTACGGGAATGAATAGTGCGAAAACCATGGTTTCCGATGCCGTTGACCAGACCCAAACCGCAATTAATCGCCTCGGTTACGCTATTGAATTGCCAGAATTTCTTTATATTGCCAGTTTACAGGAAGTACGAGACTATACGTTACAACTGTTAACCACCATTGTTAAACATCGCCAAGAGATTGATGATGCGATTCGAGAGTCTTTGGTCGATTGGAATTTTGATCGCCTGCCTAAAATTGATCGGTCTCTCTTACGCATTGCAGTGGCAGAAATGGTATTTTTAGAAACTCCTGTCCAAATTGCAATTAATGAAGCAGTGGAGTTAGGAAAACGGTATTCTGATGAGGAAGGGTATCGTTTTATTAATGGTGTCTTGCGTCGCGTGAGTAAAAAATTAGAGTTACCGTCATCTCGCGCTTAATTACTGGAAAGATTTGGAGTAGTTATGGTTTTTAACTGGTTTCGTCGTCAATTTAATGAACCAGAGGAACAACAATCTCAATCGGATGTTCCCACACAATCCCAACCCGAGGAAACAACCGAGGAGGACAGCGCGATCGCGCCTTCTTCTGCTGTTGAAAGTGATGAAAAATCTGATTCTAAAGTGACGCAAGAGGCTTCTCCCTCAACTGCAACCCCAGCTTGGCTGCAACAATCAGGGGGTTTGGAAAAACTGGAAGAAACTGCTATTGATGATACTCCACCCGCACCCGAACCAACCCCTGCCGAAACAGCTACCGAAGCCGACGAAGAATCCGCTTGGTCTGCGCAAGTTTTAGCCAATCAAGGACGGAAACCCGAGGACATCTCGGAAGAAGAAATTAGTTGGCTGAAACAGTTACGGAGAGGACTGGGGAAAACTCGTCGTAACTTCCTCAATCAGTTAAAAGCTGTGGTGGGGAAAGGGCCCCTCAATGATGACGCAATCATGGAGATTGAGGCGTTACTGTTGCAAGCAGATGTGGGGATTGAAGCAACTGATTATATTATCGAAACCCTACAGGCAAAAATGCGGGAAGAAGCCCTCCCTCTAGACAGCGCGATCGCGTACTTAAAAGAGATTGTCCAAGACATTTTAGAACGTCCCTTTCAAGAAAAGAATACCCCTGTGACCTTCGCTCCCGAAAAAGATGAACTGAATATTTGGTTGATTACTGGGGTGAATGGGGCTGGAAAAACGACAACCATTGGTAAACTTGCCCATTTGGGTCAAAAATCCGATTATCGCTGTCTCATTGCTGCTGCGGATACGTTTCGGGCTGCTGCGGTAGAACAAGTGAAGGCTTGGGGCGATCGCGCCAATACAGAAGTGGTCGCTAACCCAGGAAAAAATACTGACCCAGCGGCGGTGGTTTATGATGCGATTACCAAAGCTCAAAGTCAAGGCACGGAACTGTTGTTAGTGGATACTGCTGGACGGTTACAAAACAAGAAAAACCTGATGGAAGAGTTGGGGAAAATCCGCAAGGTGATTGACAAAAAAGCCCCTGAGGCGAAAATCGAATCGCTGCTGGTGATTGATGCCAGTTTGGGACAAAATGGCTTGAAGCAAGCGGAAGCCTTTACGGAAGTTGCCCGTTTAAGCGGTGTGGTCTTAACTAAGCTCGATGGTAGTTCTAAAGGGGGAGTTGCTCTGGCGATTTCCAAACAACTCAATCTTCCCATTCGTTTTGTCGGTGCGGGTGAGGGCCTTGAAGATTTACGTCCCTTCTCTAGTTACGAGTTCGCTGAAGCCCTCTTGAGCTAGGGTTTGCCTTTAGCGAATACGTTATCCTGAAGTTGTGCTATCTAATCTAATCTCAAGATGTATAAACGTTCCTCTTTTAACTCTGATGAGATCGTCAAACGGGCTGAGCAGTTAATGAATGCTGCGTCAAATCGCTATCGGATTACGGTACGAGTGGCTAAACGAGCCAAGCGTCGCCGTAGTGAGGATAAAGCCCAAGACAATCTCGAAGATCCCTTAATGACTCCTCCTATCCGTGCCATTATTGAAATGTCTGATGAAGTGACTCAACCCGAAATCCTCGTCGAGTAAGTTGATTTTCCCTCCTGCCTGAGGAGGGGATTGCTTACCACATTTTACTTGATTTGTCCATTTTTTCTCTTCCGCCTCGACTTGCGCTTAATTAAAATTCATGCGTTCCGTTGGCTTTGTCAAGGGGGGTCGCTCCAGAAAAAATAACGATTCCTCGCCTCTTTAGGGCTGTATTTTTATTTTTGGCACTATTTCCCATTATCTAGAAACATCTTATCATTAAAAAATCTTCAGGGCAAGTTTATCCCCCTGAAAAGTCGCAATTTCGTTCCTCTTTACAGACCGTAACATTAATGAATCTCATTATTTTGGGATATCGGTTTAGTCTTTTTAATCAATTGAAGAGGGCGACAGTTGTTCCCTTAAACTGGATAAAAGTTCCTGCATCGACTGGGGATGACCGGGTAGGATTTTAGTTGCAACTTTTTGGAGAAGATGGTGTAGCGTTTCCTGTTGCAGGAGTTGTTGCGGGGACGCGATCGCGAGAATGGGTAAATTTTGAATGGTGCTCAGTTGTCGTAAGCCTTCTAGAATCTCGGCATCGACTTCTGTTCCTTCTAAATCTAACAGTAAAATATCAGCGCCTTGCTGTTCCACTTGCTGATAAACTTCTCCCCAAGAATGAGCCAGAGAACTGCGATAACCCGCCGTAGATAAATACTGGATAAAGGCATTTAGCCATTCCGAGGCAATATGATCACAAGCCTGACTGCTCAGTCTTTTGCCATCGACGACCCCCACATAAGGTGCGGTATGTCGAGGAGGGGGATTAATCCCTGCTGCAAACTGTAACACTGACCACAGGGGATTTTTCGCTTCAGCAGAGTGTAAGGTCAGACAAGGGTAAATGGATAACTTGCCAATTTGATGCCCTAAGCGAGCCGTTTCCGCATCAAGACAGACAAGGGGTAAGTTAGAGAGGGTTTCTTGTTCGCTGAGTTCTTGCAGAAAATGGCGTGGAATCTGGTCACCAGTGAGGAGTAAAACATCAGGATGCCAGATCCGTTGCAAGAGTTCGGCTTGTTGGGGATCATCCGCTTCTAAGATGCGATAGTTGACGTTTTTGGCATGGGTTTCGGGGGGGGTACTTAAAATTTCCGTGACGGGATCGCGCTTCGGAGGAGGAGTCTCCCCAGAATAGTGTAATCGCAAAACGGTTAAGGATTTACGATAGAGAGAACGAGGGGCTGCACAAACAGAGAGGGCATCTTCTAGGCTGTTGAGTTCAACGGGTAAGGAAAGAAAGGCATCTGCGCCATTATTCATCGCTTCTTGTTTTTCTCCGCGAGTTCCAGTGACAATAATCGGGAGGTTACAACTGCTGGGATGAGATTTGAGGAGGGTGAGGACATCCCAACCGGAAAGCAGGGGTAAGACTGGGTTCAGGAGAATGGTACAAGGTTGAAAGGTACGGGCTTTCAGGAGGGCTTCTGTCCCCGATCGCGCGATCGCGACCCGATATCCCAATTGGCGAAGTTGTTGGGTAATATTGGTTAAATATTGGGCGACTGCTTCCACGACTAACACCAGTTTTCCAGCCACTTTCTGGGAAGAGGCTTGAGAGTGAAAGGGTTTTGGGGGGGAGTGGGGGGAAGCAATAAGGTAAACTGCGATCCTTTCCCTTCTTCGGAAATAAAGGAGACATCTCCCCCGTGAGCATGGGCTAAGCGTTGGGTTAACACTAATCCTAATCCTGTCCCTGAAAATTGTCGGGTCATGGGGTCTTCTAACTGCTGAAATTTCTGAAAAATCAGATGTTGGGACGATTCGGGAATCCCAATCCCAGTATCCCAAACTGTAAAGGCGATCCATCCTTCCCATTGACTGACCTCTAAGCCCATTTCCCCTTTTTCGGCGGTAAACTTGCGCCCATTGGAGAGTAAATGGACTAACATCTGACGTAAGCGCAGTTCATCGGCGATGATAGTTTCTAATCCCTCCTCAATGTGTTGGGTAAATTCGGCGGGGGAGTCGGGGGTTTGTTGATGGGCTTCTTCATAAGCGCGATCGCAGACTTGTTTGAGATTAACCACTTCGGGATGAATTTGTAACTGTCCTGTTTCTAATCGTGCTAAATCTAAGAGATCATTCACTAAATTCATCAACTGACGACCACTTTGATGAATTTGATTAACATAGCGCTGTTGTCGCTGATTAAGATCGCCAATACTCTTTTCACCCATTAAATTCGACAAGCCGACAATTGCTGTTAAGGGGCTTTTCAGTTCGTGAGTAATGCAGGCTAAAAACTCATCTTTCAGCCGATTTAACTGTACTAAGTCCGCATTTTTCGCAGCGAGTTCTTTACACAGTTGTCGTTGTTCTGTAATATCAGTGGCGATAACCACCCATAACCCACCCCACTCACTCTCAGGAAGATTGAGGGTTAAAAATTGCCAGACTCCTGACGTTTTAGCGGTAGTGGTTTCCTTGGGATGAGCGGATAAGGGAAATAAGGGACAAGGAGAGTGGGTTTCTCTGACTGTTTGTGGAGTCGCCTCAGGAGATTGAGAAATCACATTACACCATTGTTTTTCCCCTCCAGAGGACTCCCCCGTGACTAAGCAACAATTTTCAGTGTGAGTGCAAATGTTTTCCCGCCATTGGCTGTTTTGATGGAGCAGTTTTCCCGCTTTAGTTTGTAACATCAAAGGGAGAGGAAGTTTCTCTAAGAAGTTAATCAGCAATTTTAAATTGGTGGAAGCGGGCTGAGACTCTTCTGTTTTCTCTCGCAACAAAACTTGTAAAATGCTTTCGGTATCTAATTGTCCTCGTAATTTTCCTTTGCGATCCACGACGACAATTTTTTCCTGATTGCTGAGCTTTTCCAGATAGGGAAGCAACTGTTGTAAGCTCATTTGCTCGGAAACTGTTGTCACAGGAGAGAGTAAGGAAATCACAGAAGAGTCTGCTGCCATTTTATCGTTGATTCCTTGCAAGGCTGTCCCAGCAGAAATAATCCCAAGGGGAAAATCAGCAGCATTGACCACCACTAAAAAATCACTGTTGTTTGAGCCCAAAGCGGGGAGAATCGTTTCCAGTGTCTTCTCAGACTGACAAGAGGGAACGGACTTGATAAATTGTTCTAGGGTCGGATCGCAATTAGACATGGGACACTTCCGAAAATTATCATGCAGTCGGTGAGGGGGAAAACGCTCGCAAATGATTCATTTTGATCAAACTCCTTGTTGTTGCCGTGAAAATGTTAAATTTTTATAAAGGGTGCTGTTTAAGCTCAAGATGACCCTTTGTTTGGAATGACCATTGGTCACTATCAGTCAAAGGCTATCTTTCCAGATTTCCTCTAGGGGAAATGAGGCTGAAATAAGTTCCTGCGCCTACTACCCGTTTCGGTCATTGGATGATTCCTCCACTTCTAGAGTCTCACTAATAATTATTTCAACTTTGTCTGCTCAACTATTTATTTGTTTATTCACCATCAGCCCTGATCTCGCCAAATCTGTCAAAGAGATTTTGCGGGATAAACCTTATCATTTGCGTGTTTTTGACTCATCAGAAGCCGTTATCGGTTATATTCTGGAGCAAACTGAGCAGATCGATTGTTTACTGTTGCATCAGGGTCAGGGGATAGAAGAAGTGGTCACTTGTTTACGCAATGAAGGTAAACTTTTACCTGCGGTCATTTTAACCACAGAGGCGGACAATCAAGACTTAGTTTATCACCCTGCCCAAACCTATCTTGCCACGGAAACACTGGCTAAAATTCCGACCGTAATTGAGGGCGCGATCGCGGATTTCCTCCAACTCACTCCCGAAGCTAAACCGCAATTTGAGATTGAACAGATTAATGAATTTTTAACAATTAAGCAACATCGTTTAACAGAAAAATTACAAGAGCGACTGGGATACAAAGGAGTGTACTATAAACGAAATCCGCAAGATTTTTTTCGTTACCTCACCTCTGAGGAAAAAAGGAATTTAATCTCAGAATTAACGGAAGAATACCGCCTCATTCTTTTAGACTATTTTCAGGATGCAACAGAAGTCAATTCCAAAATTGATCAGTTTGTTACCCGTGCGTTTTTTGCTGACCTTTCTGTCTCACAAATCATGGAAATTCACATGGATTTAATGGATCAATTTTCTCAACAATTAAAACTAGAAGGTCGCAGTGATGAAATTTTGTTAGATTATCGCCTCACGTTAATTGATATTATTGCTCATCTGTGCGAAATGTATCGCCGTTCGATTCCGACAAAAGTTCGGAAATAAAGCGCAAAACCCAGCGCTAGACTAAGAAACGCTTTATAATGTAACATCAGACTGTCATCTAGCGACCACTGAGCCTCTTTAATATGAATACCTCTTCTAAAAAAACTTATGTCTTAAAACTTTACGTTGCTGGAAACACCCCTGAATCAGTTCGCGCTCTCAATACCCTGAAAACAATTTTAGAAAAAGATTTTCAAGGGGTTTATGCTCTGAAGGTAATTGATGTGTTAAAAAATCCTCAACTGGCGGAAGAAGATAAAATCTTAGCGACTCCAACTCTGGCTAAAGTGTTACCGCCCCCTGTGAGAAAAATAATTGGCGATCTGTCAGATCGAGAAAAAGTATTAATTGGTTTAGATCTACTGTACGAAGAAATTGGCGATGAGCAGGAAGAAGAGTTTCCTGAATAAATATTATTATAAATTAACTTCAAAATAAGGATTGAAATGACAGAAGAGAAACAGCAAGAACCACAAAAATTAGTGCAGAGTGTACAAAAACTAAAAACCATGATTGAGGGGTTTGATGAAATCAGTCATGGTGGAATTCCTATTGGTCGAACCACTCTTGTTAGTGGGACATCAGGAACAGGAAAAACTCTACTTGCTATTCAATTTTTATATAATGGCATTCAACAATTTGACGAGCCAGGAGTGTTTGTCACGTTTGAAGAATCCCCAGCAGATATTATTATTAATGCTAATAGTTTCGGTTGGGATTTACAAGCACTGATTGAACAAGGAAAACTGTTTATTCTTGATGCGTCTCCTGATCCAGAAGGTCAAGAAGTGGTGGGAAATTTTGACCTTTCAGCACTCATTGAACGGATTCAATATGCGATCCGCAAATATAAAGCAAAACGGGTTTCTATTGATTCAGTCACTGCTATTTTTCAACAATATGAAGGGGTGGGTTTAATTCGCCGAGAAATTTTCCGTCTTGCAGCCCGCTTGAAACAAGTGGGGGTCAGTTCTATTATGACAACAGAACGAGAAGAAGAGTATGGGCCCGTGGCGCGATTTGGCGTTGAAGAATTTGTGTCTGATAATGTTGTTATTATGCGGAATGTGTTAGAAGGAGAACGTCGCCGCCGTACTGCAGAAATCTTAAAATTACGGGGAACCACCCACATGAAAGGGGAATATCCCTTTACTATTAATCGCGATGGAATTAATATCTTCCCCTTGGGTGCAATGCGCTTAACCCAACGCTCATCCAATGAACGAGTTTCTTCAGGAATTAGTACCCTCGATGAAATGTGTGGCGGTGGCTTTTTTAAAGACTCAATTATTCTTGCTACAGGCGCAACGGGAACGGGTAAAACCTTATTAGTGAGTAAGTTTTTAGAAGAAGGGTGTTTACGAGGAGAAAGAGCAATTTTATTTGCTTATGAAGAATCTCGCGCCCAGTTATCTAGAAATGCTTATTCTTGGGGAATTGATTTTGAAGAGTTAGAATCGCAAGGGCTATTAAAATTACTTTGTACCTATCCTGAATCAGCGGGTTTAGAAGATCATTTACAAGCCATTAAATCAGAAATTGAAGATTTTAAGCCCTCCAGAATTGCTATTGATTCTCTTTCTGCTTTAGCCAGAGGCGTAACCGAGAATGCGTTTCGTCAGTTTGTCATTGGCGTGACAGGATACGCTAAACAAGAAGAAATTACAGGTTTCTTTACCAATACCACGGATCAGTTTATGGGGTCGCATTCGATTACTGATTCCCATATTTCTACGATTACCGATACAATTATTATGCTGCAATATGTGGAGATTCGGGGAGAAATGTCACGGGCGATTAATGTCTTTAAGATGCGCGGATCGTGGCATGATAAAGGAATTCGGGAGTATATTATCGCGGAAGAAGGTCCAGAAATTAAAGCCTCTTTCCGTAATTATGAACGGATTATTAGTGGCGCACCAACTCGCATTTCTGCGGATGAAAAATCAGAATTGTCGCGTATTGTCCAAGGGGTTAGAGGGAAATCAGAAACAGATGAGTCATAGCTAAGAGATTAGGGGAGGTGAACAGTTTTGAATGGGTTGTTGAGGAGAAACCCAGATGCGATAAAATCAAAGCGCGTTCCTACTCACTCCAAATCTGGCTATGTCAAAATCCAAGGCTGAAACTCCGACGATTGACTTTAAAGATCCCGAATATTACTTTAACCGTGAACTGAGTTGGTTAGAATTTAACGATCGCGTTCTTCATGAAGCCATAGATTCCCGTACCCCACTGTTAGAACGTTTGAAGTTTATGGCAATTTTTAGCTCAAACTTAGACGAATTTTACATGGTACGGGTTGCAGGTTTAAAGCAACAAGTCGAAGCCAATGTTAATAAGCTAACAGCAGATGGACGTGACCCTTCACAGCAACTGACAGATATTAGTGAACGGTTGCGTCCGATGATTTGTAAACAAGATCAGCATTTTGAAGAAGTCTTGCGGGGATTACTCGCAGAAGAAAAAATTCATCTCCTGAACTATACAGACTTAAATGTTGAACAACGAACGTATCTCCAACATTATTATGAAGATCATGTTTTTCCCGTTTTAACGCCTTTAGCCGTTGATCCAGGACATCCCTTTCCTTATATTTCTAATTTAAGTTTAAATTTAGCGGTTGTGGTACAAGAACCCAGTACAGGAGATGAACGTTTTGCACGGATTAAAGTTCCGAAAGTGTTACCGCGCTTTGTCCAGTTTCCCAAAGAGTTAGGGATTTATGATGAAAAAGGAAAGCCTGCGATTTGGACTGGTGTTCCCTTAGAACAAATTATTGCTCATCATTTAGAAACTCTGTTTCCAGGGATGACGATTCAAGAATGCTATCCGTTTCGGATTACCCGTAATGCGGATATTGCGGTGGAAGAAGATGAAGCCGATGATTTGTTATTAGCTATTCAAAAAGAACTACGGAAACGTCGCATGGGCGGATCGGTGGTGCGGATGGAAATTGATGATTCCGCGACGGATCAGGTGCGGGGAATGTTGATGCGGGAAATGAAGTTAGAAGAGTCGGATGTGCATCAAATTCAAGGATTACTAGGTTTAGGAGATTTGATGTCATTTATGTCTCTTCCGCTACCTGAATTAAAAGAGCCGAAATGGACTCCCATTGTTCCCCCGCCGTTTGAACGTTACCGAGAGTCAGAAAACGCTGAAGGGGGGCTTTCTGTTGAAGAAAAAAGTGAAAGTTTATTTGGAGAAATTCGCAAATCAGATTTATTAGTTCATCATCCTTATCATTCTTTTAGTGCAACAATACAAGAGTTGGTTGAGTTGGCTGCGGTTGACCCGAAAGTGTTAGCAATTAAGATGACGCTTTATCGGACTTCTGGTGATTCTCCGATTATTAATGCGCTGATTAATGCTGCGGAAAATGGGAAACAAGTGGCGGTTTTAGTGGAAATTAAAGCCCGATTTGATGAAGAGAATAATATTGTTTGGGCGCGAAAGTTAGAAAAGTCTGGGGTTCATGTGGTGTATGGGATTGTCGGCTTAAAAACCCATACGAAAACGACTTTAATTGTGCGCCAAGAAGACGATAAAATTCATCGTTATGTGCATATTGGAACGGGAAATTATAATCCGAAAACGGCGAATCTTTATACGGATTTAGGGTTATTTAGTTGTCGGGAAGCGTTAGGTGCAGATTTAACGGATTTATTTAATTTTCTAACAGGACATTCTCGTCAACGGTCCTATCGGAAATTATTGGTTGCGCCAGTGAGTTTGCGCGATCGGATGATTGTGTTAATACAAAGAGAGCGCGATCGCGCGAAAAAAGGGGAAAAAGCGCGTATTATTGCCAAAATGAACGCTTTAGTCGATCCGAAAATTATTCAAAACCTCTATGAAGCCTCACAAGCGGGTGTAGAAATTGATTTAATTATTCGTGGAATTTGTTGCTTACGTCCAGGTTTAAAGGGCGTTAGTGATAATATTCGAGTGGTCAGTGTTATTGGTCGTTTTCTGGAACATTCCCGTATTTTCTATTTCTATAATCAAGGGGAAGAAGATATTTATATCGGAAGTGCAGACTGGATGCAGCGCAACTTAGATCGTCGCATTGAAGCGGTTGTTCCTATTGACGATCCGAACATTTTCCAAGAGTTAAAAGAGATTTTAGATTTAATGTTATCAGATAACCGTCAAGCCTGGGAATTACAACCTGATGGACATTATATTCAAAGACAACCCGAAGAAGATGGAGAGGTGATCAGCACCCATGAAACGTTAATGAAGAAGGCGTTGGACTCTTCTACAGTGACTTAAACATGGTAAGTTTGGGAGAGTTAGGGGAACAAGTGACAGCCCAGTGGTTACAAGGTCAAGGTTGGGAAATTTTGGCTTCTCGCTGGCGTTGTCGTTGGGGAGAGTTGGATCTGGTCGCTTACGATCGCGCTTCTACTTTAAGTTTTGTGGAGGTGAAAACCCGCCAAAGTAGAAACTGGGATGCGGATGGCTTATTAGCAATTACCTCTCAAAAACAAAGAAAACTTTATCGTAGCGCACAGATGTTTTTGTCTGCTTATCCTCAATTTTCGGAGTTAATTTGTCGCTTTGATTTAGCGTTAGTGAAAGCCCGTTTGCTAAGCTCAGAAAGGGATTGCAAAACTTCTTTACCTCCCGTTACTCTTAATTCTCCCATCTTTTACCATGGCTATGAATTAACCTTAACCACCTATTTAGAAGGAATTGATTAATTATTAGTCATTAGTCATTGGTCATTGGTCATTAGTCATTAGTCATTGGTCATTAGTCACTGGTCACTGGTCACTGGTCACTGTTAAAAAAAATGTCTCAACCTCATCAAGATCAAGAATTAATTTCTCTATATTGCGCTGTGATTACGGTTAGTGATACTCGCACCGCAGAAACGGATCGCAGTGGTCAATTGATGAAAAATAAGCTGCAAGAAAAGGGTCATCACATCCGAGATTATGTAATTATTCCTGATGACCCCAAACAGATTATTGAACAAGTTGTGAGACTGGGAAAAATGGAAGATTTAGCAGTCATTCTGTGTAATGGGGGAACAGGGATTGCGCCACGGGATACCACTTATGATGCGCTGGTGACACTGTTAGAGAAAACCTTACCAGGGTTTGGGGAGTTGTTTCGGTATTTAAGTTATCAAGAAATTGGGTCACGCGCGATCGCGTCACGAGCAATTGCTGGCGTTTATCAGGGGAAATTGGTCTTTTCTCTCCCTGGCTCAAGTAATGCCGTAAAATTGGGGTTAGAGCAGCTAATTTTGCCTGAATTAGTCCATTTAGCCCGCATTCAGAACTCTTAGTTGAGACGCATTGCGCCAAACTTCAGCTACCACATCTTCTAACATTTCTCCATCTGCGAGTAGCATCCGAGAGATCATACTAATTTCTCCGAATGACCAAAAGAGTCCCGCTTCTAAAAGATAAGGTTCGTCTGTTTCTTCATGAACGCGAAAATCAAACAGGGAATAATCGCGACAACCAAGGGCGATATGGGCTTTTCTTGCTGCATCTGCGAGTTTCTCGAATAATTCTGGCGTAACTTCGGCGGGACACTGGGGTTTTGCGACGGGTTGATCGGGTTGTTTTCCAGGCGTTCCATCGGCTTGTAGGTCATACTTATCCTGAGTGGTGCGAATGGTGTGATCTTTGGGGAATACGTATTCAATCATGGAGGGAACATACAATTCATTCCCCCGTTCAATGACTCCCACACGCAGTTCTCGTCCTGGAATATAATCTTCTACAAGTAGAGTGTCGTCATATTCAAAGCCTGTCTGTAACGCTGCTGCAATTTGATCTTTGGTTTTGACTAAGGTTAACCCTAAAGAGTTATCTTCGGAGTTGGCTTTGACGATAAATGGCGGTTTCATTGTCACTGTATCCCCAGAACGGATTTGTTGTGCTTTTGCGACGGTAACGCCCATGGTTTCAACAACGCTTCTGGTGTGGGCTTTATTACTAGCTAATGCGGTACAGTGGGCGGGAGAACCAACAACGGGTAAACCGAGTAAGTCTTCAAAAAATCCCCGAAAACTAGTCATTCCTGGAAAGCAAAATAAGTGAGGAACAACCACATCAACCTCGGGAAGTTGCGCGATCGTTTCTTGCAGGGAGAGTTTCTCGGATAAATTCTCTAAAGATGACCCCAGTTGCCAAACCCCATCAGGATGCACTACTGCATAGTAACTTTTTATGTTAGCAGGTTGCACCACTTCTTTTGCATATAGCATGGACAAATTGTAATAAAATTGCGAAACCCTTGACCCTGCTAAGTGTAAAACTCGTAATAAAGACATGAATTAATCTCCTCCTAATTTGACAATTTTTCCGATGTTGAAGTCAATGCGAATCCAATCTTGGAAACGTTTTAAGTTACTTAAAAGTAATAGGGGAATTTGCCAGTGATGGACAAATAAAAAGGGTAAGGGGTCATCTTTACGAAAAATTCCATCGGTTCCTTGCGTGATTTTTTGCCACCATTTTGTTAAGTCTTCTAAGGAACGAATTTCAGTTAGTCGCCACAGTTCGTGATATAGCCAGTAAGTGGGTTTGCTATTGGGTAAAGGCGCAATCGGTTCAGAATAATGATTATCTTCTAAATAAGCAGATGCTAAATTAGGATGATCATGAAACATCGTAATCGCCGAATGAGTGCGAGGGTTGCATTCAATGGGATAAATATTGCCATCTGGGGTTTCGATAAAGTCAAAAGAAATTTGACCCGTTAACTTTAATTCCCCGACAAAGTGTTTCACCCAAGCGAAAATTTCTGGATGATCGACTTTTTGATAATTGACTTGAAAGGGAGAAGATTCAGAACAACAATGGACTTGAATTTTGCCATTGCGAACGGTGCTATGAGTACAAAATTCTTTCCCGCGAATAAACTCTTGCATCACCCAAGGATTATCTTTTGAGATAGGAAGAGTTTTGATATAACTTTCCATTCCTTGAAAGGGAAGTTTAGTCAGATCTAAACGGCGAACGGAATCGTAATTAATACTTTTAATAATGTAACGACTACCATCGGCTTCAAAGTCAAAATCTAAAACTTCTTGGGGAGAAGTAAACTTAAAAACTTTTGGTGCAGCAAGTCCTAGGGCTTGCGCTTGTTTACAAAATTCATATTTATTATCCAGCATTGCGGTAATGTCTGGATCAAAATGAATGACTTCACAACCTACTTCTGTGAGTAATGGTTTTGCGGTGGAATCATAGTAACTAGAAACGGGACTGCAAACGGGAATAAAAACATTAATTTGCTCTTTTTTAACAATATCAAGCAGTCCTTGACGATAGCCTTCTGGGTCTTTTTCGGGTGCGGGAACGGTGTAAAATCCGCTTACAGCTTGGGAGAAGCGATGACCTGATAGCCAGTAACGATGGGTTTCGACGAGGAAAACGGTGTGTCCCGCTTGATAAAACGATCGCGCTAACTGTAGCGATTTTGTCATTTTGCCACCCGTAATTAGGATACGCTTAGGATTATCAGTAACAGCTTGCCTAAGTTTCTCCTGAGTCAAAAAAGAGAACAAGACGGTGATTAAATTGATGGGGAAAGCGATTAACAGTAAGGTTAATGTCCCCATCGTTTTGACTGCGGAATTGATTCGTCCTCGGACAAATAGAAGCATTGTTATTTGTTCTTGGTTCTTGGTTATTTGTTATTTGAGGCGTTCTATGGAACGTCTTGACATTATTGGTTAAAAGGGACAGGGAAGAGACTCAAAAATTGCTGATATCATTTCTGCTCAATCCTTCCCTGTGTTCTGTAGAAAAATCTGATCTATAGCAATCCTAAATCAGTTGTCCCCCCCAGCAATCCCCCCTTTAATTCCCCCCTTAGTAAGGGGGGATAGGGGGGATCGTCAGTTAATCTACTTTTTACAAATGACATCATACTGCTATATAGCGTTTCTTAGTCTGTTGAGGTACGTAATGGGAGTCGGTGGATGTTCATGTTCATTTTTGATTACTAGAACTGCTGTCCAAAATTTTTGAGATTGTCAAAGAACAACGAACAAAGAACAAAGAACAAAAAATGTACCTCACCCAAGTCAAAGATTACAGTTTTCTAATCATAGTTAAGCCATCACGGAGGGGAAGCAAAACTTGTTCCACACGAGGATCATCGGCGACCATTTGATTAAATTGCGCGATCGCGTCACCATTTAGAGTTCGTTTTTCTGGCGGGAGATACGCCTGTCCTTGTAACAAGCTATTATCGACAAAAATATAGCCACCGTCTTCTAGTAACCCTTCATCTAGCAGGAGGCGATAGTAATCTTTATATTCGGTCTTATCTGCATCCAGAAACGCCAGTTGGAACGTCTGACCATCCGCAGCTAACTTCTTCATGCTGTTAATCGCGGAATCGACCATAATTTCGATTTTTTGACCGTGAGGAGAAACATCAAAGCAGTTGCGACCCAATTGCGCGGTGTAAGGATCGACCTCTAAAGCAACCACACGACCGTTTTCAGGAAGGGCTTCCGCCATAGCTAATGCAGAATAGCCCGTAAACATCCCCACTTCTAAAATCCGTTTTGCGCCTGTCATGTGAACAAACATTTTCAGGGTTTGTCCTTCAATATGACCTGACAGCATTTCTTGTTCTAAACGGCGTACCGTTTCCCCATCAGAAAACGATTGACTCCAGTCTTCTTCACGGGTTTTGCGATCTAAGTTAGCTAAGGCTTCTGATTCTTGGGTCGTGATTTGTTCCAGATAGGGGTCAAGTCCAGCACCCAGTTCATAAGCACTTTCGATCGCGCTTTGTAACTGAGAAGAAATCCCTTCTTCTTTTCCTTGTTCCACAATCTGTTCTAACTGCTGAACTAAAATCCCCAAGGGAGTTACAGGTCTTGCGGTTTTTTGACTGGGTTTATCGTTAGTGATCGTCATTTGCCAATACTCTCTCTTAATACTGCTTTTACATGAGGATGATTACAATTTGGCTTTGGCGAGGGAAGCATCGCCGTCCTTATCTTAGAATATTGTTAAGAAAAATGTCACGATCGCGCTGCCATTTTTCAGATTAATCTTCCTTTTGATTTATAACTTTTCTCTATGTTTACGTCTAAATCCCTGTTATATCTTGTTTTTAGTGCTCAGAGCTTAAAGTATTTCCCTTGATAGATGACGCAGCGCTTTCTCAGAATACCTTTAGAAAACTTATTAAAAATCAGAGAAATCCCTATTTTTAGCCAGAAGTGATAAGAACTCTTAAGCGTGTTTTAATTTTAGGGAGAGTGATGTACCCGTAACCGAAAAGACTAATGACAAATGACCAACCCTTACCTTTATCCACGCGCATCGCCTACGGAATGGGAGATTTCGGGGCTTCCATGTCTTTAAATGTCCTGATTATCTTCTTCTTCTTCTTTCTCACCACCGCAGCGAGTGTTCCCCCTAATATTGCAGGAACAATTTTGTTAATCAGTAAGGGCTGTAATGCGGTTGCAACGCTCTTTGTTGGCCCCTTGAGCGATAATACCCGCACTCGCTGGGGAAGGCGACACACATGGATGTTGGGCAGCGCACCAATTATGGCGATTAGCTTTGTATTGCATTGGTGGATTCCGCCACTAACGGGTTGGCAGTTGTATGGGTATTACCTGATTGCTGCAATTTTCTTTCAAGTGAGTTTTGCTTGCTTTCTCATCCCCTATAGTGCGCTACTGACTGATCTTAGTGACGATAACCAAGAGCACATCCGTCTCAACAGTTGGCGGTTTGGCTTTGCGATGGGTGCGAGTACCTTTTCACTTTTGTTGATGGAAGGCTTAAATTTTTGGAGTGATCAACCGCAACAGCAACTACCAATTTTAGGAACAGTGTGCGCGATCGCGCTTTTAGTCTCCATTGGCTGGTGTAGTTGGCAAACTGAGGAAGAAGAAAAGAAAGCAGCTAGCCGTAAGATAAACTTTGGGGACATCAAAAAAATTGCTCAAAATCGACCCTTTTGGTTTTTATTAGGCATTTACGCTTTATCCTGGATGGCGCTTTTAGTCGCCCCCACCATTTTGCCCTACTTTGTCGTCAATAACTTGCGTCTCCCCGAATCAGACATCACTTTGATTGCACTGATCATGAAACTCGCCACCTTCGCAGCGATTTTTATTTGGAAACCCATTAGCGCCCAACTGGGAAAAAAAGCCACGTTTTGGTTTGGAATTAGCCTTTGGGTGATTGGCAACTGTGGACTCTTTTATCTACAACCTGAACAACCCCAATGGATTTATCTCATTGCTAGTTTACAAGGGATTGGCATGGCAGCAGCCTATTTGATTCCCCCTTCCATGGTTCCCGAAGCGATTGATTGGAATGAGTTACAAACGGGACAACGGCGAGAAGGTGTGTTTAATAGCATTATGTTGTTTGCCAACAAAATGGCGCAAGCAGTGGGCTTATTCTTATTTGGTCAGATTCTAGCGTTGGCGGGGTTTCAAGAATCTCTCCCTCCTCTTGAACAACCAGAATCGGCATTAGTTACCATTGCCATTACAGTGATTTTATTACCCACCATTCCCTTACTAGCGAGTTTATTGCTGATCTTCTTCTATCCCATTGACCGTGAAACCCATGAAAAAACTGTCTTTCAACTGCAACAACGTCGAGCCATCGATAATTCCTAATCTCTGAATCTTAATATGAAGCCTCCCCCACCTGCTAGCGCGAGGTGGGGGTGTCGCAATGCTAACCTGTAGATACTGCCGTATCCCACAGGTCACACAGACAAGCCCAGCTTCTAGGCGAACGTCCAGAACGTTTGCTGGAACGCTCCTCACGGTCATTTCTGCGCGTGAGCTTAAGGATGCCTCTTGCCCCGATATTCTGCGCTCCGTTTAGGTCTGCTGAATAGCGCTTGCCCGAGTTAAATTTTGCCAGTGCATAGTTCTTGGAGTCGCGCTTTACTTCCCCAGAACCGTCATAAGCCAGCTTGGATGTGTACGCCGCAATCACATCCACCACTTTGCCGCCAACCTCTCGCCACTTCATCTCAGTAAAGTCTCGAATCATGGCCTTGAGCCACCCGTGGAAACGTTGTCGGAGGTTGGATCGTTTCCGTCCGCCCCTAGCTTTCCACCCCTTCAGGTTCTCAAACACAACGGCATCTGCATTGAATGTTTGTGCAATCTGCACGATGCGCTTTGAGACGATGTGACCAATCTGTTGGTTGATATTGCGACACTTTCGATAGGTATTGGAGCAGAATCCCTTGTGGAGTTTCCCGCCCTTGCCCATCGTTTTACTGGCTCTCATGGACACTGATTTCAGTCGTTTGTCTCGGCGGTCTATGTCTCTTCCAGGGTGAACAAATTCACGATGGATTACAGTACCGCTGTTGTCCACAACTGCAACCGTCGCTGTGGTGTTGATACCCAAATCCACAGCAACAACAACGCCATCGCCCTGACGCTTTGGAGGATGGCACTCAAATGGAACTGATAGGTGACAGGTGCTCTCGTTGAAAATCAGGTAAGGCGACAGCATCTTGTTGCTATCAACCTCATGACGTTCTCTGAGTCCGGTAATCTGAACGGTTGTCCAGACCCAATCAGTTCCCGTAAAAACCTTGATTTCGACAAATTCGTAGCCATGCAGCTTGTAGCACTGCCCCCGGTACAGGGCTGGGTAACAGCCTGCATTCGCATTCAGCATGGGTGGCTTGGCATCTTTACGTTTGCGGTTGCCGCTTTGCCATTCCTGATAACGAGTCAGATAGCTGCTGACTTGGCCGGCGGCAAACATGATTGCCACCCTGCGGTAATAGCTAGGGAATTTGTGAAAGACCCTATCCACCAGCGCATACCGAGGCGTTGGATTCTTTGCTGTGGCGTGAATTAGTCGCTCGACAGCAGGCACTAATTCATTGCTGGACAGCCTCCCCAGTTCAGCCCAATGGGTAAAGACAATCCCGACCAAATATTGACACAGACGACGATAGACCTGAACCGTTTCAGAAAACAGCACTCGCTGTTCATCGGTTGGGTTCAGCGTCCACTTGTCGGTGCGAATGATTTTAGTCGGTTTCTTTGTTAGCATAGCTATAGTTTAGCGCATAGTGATAGCTATAGTGACAAAATTAAGAAGTTTCGCTCATACTGTTGCCCTGATTAAAATACACGTTGTTTTTGTAACTAAATATCGGCACCCAGTTATTCACGGTGACATAGAAGACGATATCAAAAATCTGGCGATGAACATCTGCCAGAAAAACGACTGTATTTTGGAGGACGCAAAGGCAGACTTGGGCGCAAACGACCATATACACCTGCTAATTGACTTGGCTCCTAAAGTGTCTGTGTCCCGCTTGTGCAACACAATTAAGACCGTGACCAGCAGGGAGATTAGGAAGCGGTATGCCGAAGAACTAAAGCCCTACTACTGGAAGCCCGTTTTTTGGAAGCGAGGATTTAGCGCGATTTCCTGTGGGGGTGCGCCACTATCGGTTCTAAAGCAGTACATAGAAAATCAGGGCTAGGATGATTAGTTGCTGCCGTTCCTTAACCCCCACCTGCCGTGGGCGAGGTGGGGGAATGCGTCACTCATTTGGTTCAAAAAATCCAGAAAACTTGGTACTGTAGCTAAGAGGGGTTAACTATTCATAAGAGCGTAGTTTATGGAAACGATTTGGGAACTTGATTTCTACTCTCGTCCAATTCGAGATGAAAATAATAAAAAGCTATGGGAAGTCTTAATCTGCGAAAGCCCTCTACAAGCGAACACAACCGAAGGGGAACTATTTCGCTATAGCAAGTTTTGTTCGGCGCAAAATGTGAACTCGATTTTCCTGCAAGAAGCCCTCAATGAGGCAATGGAAAAATCAGGGACGACCCCCAAAAAAATTCGCTTCTTTCGTCGTCAGATGAATAATATGATTACGAAAGCCTGTGAGGATTTAGAAATTACAGCCCTTCCCAGTCGGCGCACCTATGCTTTACAGAAGTGGCTGCAAGAGCGGTTAGACCAAGTGTATCCCCAACAAGAAGGCTATGATGAAACGGCGGTGACCAATGCTTCGGTGCAATATCCTGCGGAAAATGCCGTGATTCTTCCTGATGCGATTCGGGGGGATAAAGGGGATAAATGGGCTTTTGTGACACTGGAAGCGCAAGCCTTCCAAGAGATGGAAGACTGGGATATTAGTTTTGGCGAAGGTTTTCCTCTCTCTTTATTTGAGTTAGCCCCAGAAACAAAAGTTCCTGGGTTAGTGATTTTTTCACCCCGGGCGATGCCGTTTGCTGGTTGGATGTCGGGGATTGAACTGTCGCAGATTCAACTACAAGAGGGGAGTTTACCGCGTTTGGTGTTGCAGACAGGAAGTAGTGATTGCTGGATTTTGGCAGATATTACGAACCCAGAAACTCTGAAGGAAGCGCAAGGGTTTGCTGCTGCGAAGAAAGATGCAAAAGGGGTTCATTTCTTAGCGATTCAAACTGATCCCAGTTCAGAATCGTTTGCAGGATTTTGGTTACTCGCATGATCAACCCAGAAGAAATTTTAGAAACTGCACAGAAAGCAGGGGCAGAGGAAGCAGAGGTCTATCAAATGATTTCCCATTCCCATCCTGTGTATTTTGAGGCAAATCGCTTAAAACAACTGGAAACCACGGAATCAGAAGGGATTGCGCTGCGGGTGTGGCGAGAGGGTGCGCCTGGGGTAACGGTGGCGTATGGAGAGGTTACCCCAGAAGCCCTGGTGGAACGGGCGTTGGCGTTATGTCCGTTAAATCCTCCTGAAACGATTGAACTGAGCGCGGATCATCGCCAAGTTTATCCCACACAGGGGAATCTTGTCTCTAGAGATGAGTTAGTGACAATCGGGAATGATGCTGTGGCGCAAGTATCTGCTCTTAATTCTAGTGTGATTTGTAGCGGGGAACTGGACTGTGAACAACATACCACTCGTCTTATTAACACACGCGGAACAGATTGTCAATATACCGACATCAATCTTAGTGCTTTTTTCCAAGTGGAATGGGTGCGAGGCGAAGATTTTTTAGGGATTACTGATGGTGTTGAATCGGCGGATCGCCTTGATTTAGAAGCTGTACAGCAACGGATTGCACAGGGGATGAGGTGGGCGCGGGAAACGGTTTCTCCCCCACAAGGGCGCGTTCCCATCATTTTTACTCCTAAATCGGCCCCTCTCTTCTGGGAAATGGTGATTGCTGCCCTCAATGGAAAGCGCGTCTGGGAAGGATCTTCTCCTTGGGCCGATCGCGCAGGGGAACAGGTGATCTCAGATCAAATTACACTGTGGCAAGATCCGACACGGAATCCTGAACGGTGTCCCTTTGATGATGAGGGAACGCCAACCCAACACCTAACTTTAATTGAGAAAGGACAGTTAAAAACATTTTATCGCGATCGCGCGATCGGACGCTTACTGGGAAGCAATAGCACAGGGAATGGGTTTCGTCCCAGTTTAGGGCGTTATCCTACTCCCAGTTTAATCAATTTAATTGTTGCACCTGGAAACGGAACGTTAGAAACTCTCATTTCGCAGTTGGATCAGGGACTGCTGATTGATCAACTCCTCGGAGGCGATACCGATCTCTCAGGAGATTTCTCAGCCAATATTGAACTCGGTTATCGGGTGGAAAAAGGACAGGTTACAGGTCGCGTTAAGGATACGATGGTCGCAGGGAACATTTACACCGCGCTAAATCATCTCCTTGCTTTGGGGGAAGATAGCCAGATTAATGAATCTTATGTTACTCCCTCGGTGATGGTTGATCGGTTATCCGTGGTGAGTTAAGAAAGTTTTGTTGGGAGATGATTCTCATCAATTTCAATGACTAGATCGACCCCTCGCCTACTTTCGATTAAGGGAGTTATAAATAATTCAGGATGCAGCGATCGCCAAAAGTATTCCACAAACTGATCAATCTCTGCTGCACTCATTCCTGATTTTCCTTGGGCGATCATTTTTTGTTCTGCTTCTTTGCGTAATCTTTGACTCAAACGGTAATCAACAGGAGACAAAATAATTAATCCATCTAAACGATTCCACAAGGGAAGATAAGCGGTTAAACGACGATTATTATCTTTTGCAAACTGACGATCGGCTTCCGTTGTAATCGGTGGCGGTGGCGATTCAAAAACGCTTTCTGCGACGGGTTGAACGCCAATAAACCAGCCTTCAAATAGTAAGATATCAATGGGTTGGTGAATGATTTCTGGCGTAGCGCGATCGCCCATTCCATTAAATGCTGACTTATCAAATCGCGGAATTGAAATGGGTATTTTTCCCTCTCGAATTTGGTCTAATAATTCAATACCAATCTCAACATCATGGGTTCCAGGAGGACCCCTCCAGACTAATCTTGGATCGTCTTTTTGTAGTTGTTGACGATCAGCATAAGTTTTATATAAATCATCAATGGAAAGCGTCACCGTATGATATCCCAGTTCATTTAAAAGTAAACGCAGAATCGTTGAGAGGGTAGTTTTTCCTGTTCCCTGAAGCCCGAGAATTCCTTGGATGATCGCTGAAGGTTTCTGGTCTTTTTTAGCTGCAATTTGTAAGGCTAAAGGAAGCCACACTTTCCACAATAAGTCTAAACGGTCTGCTTCTGATAAGCGAATATCAGAACAATAATGCTTAATTGCTGAGTATGCTGTAGGAAAAAAATCAAGCTCTTTTTGTATAGATGGTTCAGGGGACAGCAAGCGCGATTTTGCTAGTGAGACTACTTCTTCTTGAGTAATCCCTTGCTGGTCTATAACTTTACTGAGAGCAGGAATTATAAAGTTTTTTGAATTCATAAAATATCCAAGACTAATATAAAAATCTTACTAGAATTTAATATATTAATACTGCTTCAAACCTCACAATTTAATCCAGTTTTCTACATTTAACTGCTTAATCCGTTTAAATTCTTTTTCATTATTAGTGATCAAAGTTAAACTATATGAAAGTGCTATAGCAGCAATTTGTAAATCCATCGGTCCAATGATTTTTCCTTCTTGTTCTAAGATCGCGCGGATATAGCCACACCAATCGGCAGCACCTTCATCAAACGGTAAAACTTCCAGAGGAGAAACAAACTGACGGATTGCTTGTCGATTGACCTCCAAAAGTTGACTTTTATAAACCCCATACATCAATTCATAAAGAGTAATCGTTGATATACAAATCTCTCCAACTTGATAGTCTTGGAGTCGTTCTAGCACAGATGGAGGTTGCTTTTTGATAATGTAGATGCAGATATTAGTGTCTAATAAAACTTTCATCAAAACATATCTTCCCTAGTATCAAAAGGAAGTTGTTCGGGACGTTCTTCCAGAAAATCTTCTGAAAATAACTCTAGTGAATCCAGCAGGTCATCAAACCCCTCCGAGACAGGTTCAATGAGAAGTCCTCTCCCATATCGAGAAATTTTCACTCGCTTTCCAGAAAGTCGATAATCTCGTGGAATTCTAACTTCTTGGGAATACCCATGCTTAGAAAGACGTGTATATTGCATAGCCTTTTCATTTGTAATGTACATTTATCCATGTACATTATAAATCAATTCCTAAAAAAAGAGGGGAGAAACTAATATTTTGCTTCTTCCCCTCTCTTAACTCACTTGGAATCAATGATTCCTATTTAACAACTGCTGAGGTGGGTGTTTCCTGTTGGAAGAAAGTGGATAAAACTTGTTCTGCAATTTGAGAACTATTTAATCCTAAATCAGCGATCGCTTCTTCAGGTTTCGCATGATCCACTAACTGATCGGGAACGCCAAAGCGCTTCACAGGGACTAAAATATTGTTGTCCATGAAGGCTTCCGTTACGGCTGACCCAAAGCCACCCATTAAACACCCTTCTTCTAAGGTGGCGACGCGCCCAATTTTTTGCGCGAGAGGGAAGATTAAATCGGTATCTAAGGGCTTAACGAAACGAGAATTGACGACAGTGGCTTCAATGCCGTGTTCACTGAGAATTTCAGCAGCTTGCATTGCTGTAGAAACCATAGTTCCATAGCCTAAGAGCAGAATATCATCTCCATTGCGGAGAATTTCGCCTTTGCCAATTTCAATCGGCTCCCAGCCTTCTTCCATGAGGGGAACACCAATGCCATTGCCACGAGGATAACGCATCGCGATCGCGCCATCGGTATAATTAATCCCAGTCACCGTCATCCGTTGTAATTCTGCTTCATCTTTCGGGGCCATTACGACCATATTCGGAAGACAGCGCAGATAAGCAATATCATACATACCTTGGTGAGTGGGGCCATCGGCACCAACAATTCCCGCGCGATCTAAACAGAAGAAAACGGGTAAGTTTTGAATACAGACATCATGAATAATCTGGTCATACGCCCGTTGTAGAAACGTGGAGTAAATTGCAGCCACAGGGCGCATTCCTTCGCAAGCTAGACCTGCAGCCAGAGTAACCGCGTGTTGTTCCGCAATCCCCACATCCACATACTGATCAGGGAGTTTTTGCTGGAGTTTATCTAAACCAGTTCCCGTCGCCATTGCTGCGGTAATCCCGATAATTTTGGGATTACTTTCTGCAAGTTTGGTGAGAGTATGGGCAAAAACTTTACAATATTTCGGCGGTTTCGGTTTGCTAGAGGGCTGGGCTTTACCCGTCGCGATGTTAAACGCACTTTGGGCATGATATCCCACTTGGTCTTTTTCCGCGATCGCGTAACCTTTTCCTTTCGTCGTCGCCACATGGACTAACACAGGACCAGTCACTTGTTCCGCCTGTCTGAAAGTATGAATTAACTCACTTAAGTTATGTCCATCAATGGGACCAAAATATTTAAAGCCTAATTCTTCAATCACCGCGCCCACTTTGGGAACAGCCAACCGTTTCATCCCTTCTTTGACTCGTTCCATTTCAGGGGTTAAAGATTCGCCAAAGAAAGGTAAATGTTTAAATTGTTCTTCTAAATTGTCGCTTAAAAACTGCATCGGTGGGGATAAGCGCACCTTATTCAGATAACGAGAAATCGCCCCCACATTAGGAGAAATCGACATCTCATTATCATTCAACACCACCATTAAATTCGTTTTGGGTAAATGTCCTGCATGGTTAATGGCTTCTAACGCCATACCACCCGTTAAAGCGCCATCACCGATGACAGAAACGACCTTAAACTCTTCGCCTTTGGCATCTCGCGCTAAAGCCATTCCTAACCCCGCAGAAATGCTTGTGGAGGCGTGTCCAGCCCCAAAATGGTCAAAAGGGCTTTCACAGCGTTTGAGATAGCCAGCAATGCCATCTTTTTGGCGTAGGGTATGGAAATTATGATACCGTCCTGTAATCATCTTATGGGGATAGGCTTGGTGTCCCACATCCCAAATCACTTTATCGCGGTCTAAATCTAGAGTTTGATATAAGCCGAGGGTTAGTTCAACCACGCCTAAACCGGGTCCAAGGTGTCCGCCACTGGTGGAAACCGTTTCCAGATGTTTTTCCCGAATTTGTCGGGCGATGGTTTCCAATTCACGAATGGATAAACCGTGCAACTGGTTCGGATGGGTAATTTCGCTAATGTGCATAGGTTGCGTTATTTTACAAGTGCTAGCGTTTGGTTTAGCTGTATTGTCTTTTCTCTACTGTAAAGGATTTAAACTCGCTAATTCCTCTACTTTGTTGCAAAATGCAATATGGTCATTAGTCATTGGTCTTATGTTCTCTCTCTTGGTATCTGGTAACTGATCACTGATAATAGGGAACAATAAATATGATCGTGTTCTAGATAAAGATTTAAGATGGATTCAGTCACCTCTCAACCGAACATCTCTCCTGTTGACCAAGAAGCCCCTCGCGTTGTTCAAACTTGGGAACTGAAAAAAGTCTATCGCACTGGATTCTGGTTAAATCAAACTGTTGAATCTTTAAAAGGGTGTAGTCTGACTGTTTATGAAGGGGAAACCTTCGGCTTGCTTGGCCCCAATGGTGCTGGGAAAACAACCCTCTTAAAAATTTTGTTGGGTATTGTCCGACGGAGTTCGGGACGCGCTGTTTTATTAGGAAAACCCATTGGCGATCGCGCTGTAAAACAAAAATTAGGGTATCTCCCCGAAAATCCCTATCTCTACGATTATCTTACCGCTTGGGAGTTCCTTCAATTTACAGCAGGGCTTTTTCAAATTCCTGCTAGCACCCAAAAGCAACGGATTCCCGAACTGATTGATCAAGTGGGATTAGACCGCAAGACAGCGAAAAAGAAACAAATGCGCCAATACTCCAAGGGGATGTTACAACGAGTTGGGATGGCACAAGCTCTGATCAATGATCCCGAAGTGGTATTCTTAGATGAACCAATGTCAGGTTTAGACCCCATTGGACGTTATCAAATGCGTCAGATTATCTTACATCTCAAAGAACGAGGAAAAACCATCTTTTTTAATTCTCATGTTTTAGCCGATGTCGAACAAATCTGCGATCGCGTTGCTATTTTAGCTCAAGGAGAAATTATTGCCTCTGGTTCTCTCAATGAACTCTTAGGAAGTGAAGACACCTATCAAGTCGTTGGAATCGGGGGAAATCCAGAGAAGTTAAAACAATGGGTGAGTAACCTTGACTTTCAAGAAAATCGTTGGTCTGGTCAACTCCTCACCCACCACAATCTTGATCATTTTTTAGCACAAGTGGCTCATAGCAATGGCAAAATTTTACAATTAAAGCTAGCGCGAATGTCTCTAGAAGACTTTTTCTTGCAAGAGTTACATAAAAAAGGGATTCAAACCAGTAAGTAGCCGACCGTTTCCAACTAAAAATCCGAAACAATACTGAGCAACGGTTGCAGCAAGTCCCTTCCGTTTAGGAAGGCGCCTGCGCGTGACCGTTGGTGAATTCGCCCCACAGCCCCTTGGGATAGTGCGAAAGCGCGAGGGGTTCGATGCCCCGAAGCTAAACAAAACCTAGATATGTTATAATCACAATGGTGAACTTTTGAAGACGATGGAACAGACGTTAACCCTAGTAGTAAAGCTGAATGTAGAACCTGAGCAAGCGGATCAACTTGAAGAGACTGCTCAGGCTTTTGCTAATGCTTGCTCTTGGATTAATGAAAACGTCAACCATCGCTTAACGAATAGGAACTCCATCCAAGCTGTTTGCTACAGCGACGTTAAAGAAAGGTTTGGATTAAAGGCAAATCATATTGTCCGTGCTTGCGCCAGAGTAGGGGCTAACCGATCAACCGCCAAGGCAAAAGGTAGAAAAGTGAAAGGGTTTAAGCCTACTAGCTTTGATTGTGATGGTCGAACGTTCTCCTTTCGAGAAAAAGATTGGACTGTTAGCGTAACTACCCTTGGAAAGCGGTTAAGACTCCCTTTAAGAGCTAGCAACTACCATCGCGGAAAGTTAACGGGACAGAAACCGACTTCGGCTCAAATCTGCAAGCATAAAGACGATCAGTGGTATGTCCACATTCAGCTTAAAAATATTCCCCCTACCCCTCAAAAGACATCTAATGTGATTGGGGTCGATTTTGGGAGAAGGGAAATTGCTAAAACCTCAACCAATCAAGGCTGGGACGGGAAGAACATTCAACAAAAACGAGATAGGTTTAGTCGAGTAAGAGCATCTCTTCAGAAGAAAGCATCCCAAGGCAAGTCCGCGTCGCCTGGGGTTTCCCCAGGCGTTTATGCCGGAGGCACAAGGTCGTCTCGACGCAGATGTCGAGAAGTCTTGAAACGGTTATCGGGACGCGAGAAGAGATATCAAAAATGGTTAAACCACAATATCTCAAAGCAAATCATTGAGGAGGCAAAGCAGACCAACTCAACGGTGGCAATTGAAGATTTAACGGGCATTCGGGAGCGAACTAACCAGAAACCCAGAAACAAGACGGAAAGAAGACGGTCTAACAATTGGGCTTTCTATCAGTTAAGAACGTTCTTGGAATACAAGGGAATTAAAGAAGGAATTAAGGTAGTAGCAGTTCCTCCTGCCTATACCAGCCAAACTTGCCACTGTTGTAACCACATAGGAATTAGAACCAACAAAAATTTCAAGTGTTCTAATCAGTTTTGTGGTTGGATTGGCGATGCCGACTTAAATGGTGCTTTAATGATTAAGAAATGGGGCTGCTCTATAAACCAGCCTGGAGGCTCGGAAGTTCTATCCTGTAGAATTTCCAGGGCTACTGAAAACCCTAACCGAGCGCGAAGCGGGTTAGGGTAGTTTATTGTCTCATCTTCCGATCAGGAGATTGATTCCTCGCCACAACAGGAAATGATGAGGTTTTTTGCTGTCTCCATCAGAACTTAATCTGCTATAGCACTACTTGAAAAGGGAAAGGCTAAGTGTGGAATCCAAATTAATTCAGTATAAATACTAGACAAATTCAAGAAATTCGAGCTATATTACTTATTATTACGTAAATAATAACACTGGGATTAACCAGTTTAACAGTGCTTGTGGATCGGATCATTTTGAGCAACGGTCGCAGCCCGCCCCTTCCGTCTAGGCTAGGAGGGCGTAATCTGCGACTCCTTATCTCAAAACCATCAACTACGTATGTAATTGTACTAGCCATGGATAGTGATCTGCACGGAAGGGTGATTCCTGTTGTTTACCTCCTGAAAACCATTGGTATCATGAAAAATTCGGACACATCAAGGGTAAAAAGTTCGCTACTGCTTAAAAAATCTCCTATTTTCTACGTGATGTTTCCGTTAACGAGTGTCATCACCTTGAGTTTACCCGCTCAAAGTATTAGTTTATCCGAGACGAATTATTCTCTTGAACTCGATAATTTTAGTCATCAACCCGATCGGGTGGCGGTGGAGGTTGAGGCTACTGTCAGTGCTCTTTCTTATGTTGGTTTTATCGAGACGATTGCGAGTTCTGAAGCCACTTTTATGTCTGAATCCTCCCTCATTTTTTCCCAGTCCTCTTCTGACATCAGGCTTGCTGGTGAGGGAAGTCGCTACTTCGGAAAAGCAGAAGTAAGGACACAAGCGATGGGACAATTTTCCATCGCAGCCGAAGAAGAATTCTCCTTTGATTATAAGGGATCATTTAATACGAAAGCCCTCTTCAATTTTCCAGACATCGAAGAATCAAGAACAACAGTGAATATTTCTTTACTGTTGAGTAATGAGACTCATGAAAAAGAGATTTATAACTTAAATTTTTCGAGTCATTCCTCACAAAATGCGGAAATTGCATTTGGGGGTCAGTTTCAAGAATATTTTGAAGAAGACACGCAATTCAATTTATCTGCGAAGACAGAAATTCAAAGCTGTCTTCAAAGTTTTCAAGAGGATCAGATATGTGATTCTTTTCCTCAAATCAATACCTCTACTGGTGTTCCGTTTAATGCTTCTGAAACATTAGGCTTGGTCTTCGCTTTGAGCTTTTTCATCGTCCGTTTGATTAAAAAGCATATAGTCTAATTCTTGAGCGAGCCAATCTTGAAACATTTCATCAAGGAGCATTTGATAAATCTCATTTGTTAGTTCTGGCTGGATAAACTTTTCTACTAAAAAAATATGATAGCCTTGTTCAGAAGCAAAAGGAGTGATGACACTGCCTGGGATTGCTTGGAAAACAAGTGTTGCTATGTTAGGTTTCAAGTCATGGCGATGAACTTTCCCCACATAGCCACACTGAATTCTCCGCTCTGGATCAACATCATATAAATGTGCAGCTTGATAAAAACTCAATTCTTCTTCTTCAATTTGATAAAAAATTTCCCATGCTAACTTTTCGTCAGCAAGAATCATTTCATACAGTAAGATTTGCTCAAATTGATGTTGATTTTGATTGAATAAATCTGTAACAGCTTGCGAAAAAAGATGATTCGCCAGTTTGTGAGCAGCGAGATCTTCATAAATTCCAGCTTCCCAATCTTCAGGAGTGATTAATTCGTCATTTAACCACGCAAAGGTATCTTCAGCTTGTTCTAAGTGCATTTGATGACGAATTTTATCGGCTTCGGCTTGTATTTCTTCAGCACTAATTTCGAGTTGATGATCCTGAATGGCTTGCTGAATAATTTTTTGGTGTAATATTTTGGTGCAAGTCTGTTTTAATTGAACTTGTCTTTTCAGAAACGCGACGATTTCTTCTGCTTCAATTATTTCACCTGAAACGTTAATCATCATAAGTTTTTAGAAAGGGTCTCATCAGTCCGATTAGAATAAATTGGAAAGAAGCGAAACTGAGAACTTGCTTCTTTCCAATTCAGACTTACGCTACGTTAACAGAACTCTAAAAAATGACGAGTTTCATGACTTAAGCAGTAGCAGCGAATGCAGTGCTCTGTGCAGTAGCCACGGCTCCTTTACCTACAGCGACTGCTGCACCAAATGTGAAAGAAGCTGCAAACGAAGGGGGCTGATAGTAATATTTTGGTTTTTTATAGCCATACATGGGTTTTTTGTAGCCTTTTTTCTTCTCAGGCTTTTCAGGCTTTTCATAGCTTTTTCCCCAGCCCCCTAAAAGGGTGTTTTCGTCAGCAACAACTTCCAAGTGTTTGAGATTAGAAATAACCATTTTTTGCTCCTTATTGGTGTGAGTAAATAGCCTTTCGGCTTCAACACTTTTAAATATAATTGCTTGAGCCAGAATCGTAATGCCATATTGGCATAAGTTTTTGATTTTTTGGGAAAAGAACAGTAATTCGTGCAGAAAAAGGACAAATCCATTGGGATATAGCACTTCCCAATCTCATGAGGTACATTCTAAATTTTGGTTCTTTGTTCTTTGTTCTTCGTTCTTTGTTATTTCTTGGTTGTTAATCAATGAACCACGAACTATGAACCATGAACATCCACCGACTCGCATTACGTACCTCAACCAACTAGGAAACGCCATAGTTTTTTCAAGGATGATTTGAGATCACTATAAGCGGATAGAAAGACTCTTACGATAAGAGATCAACTTAGTTGAGTAATACGGTTGTCTTCCTCCTTTCACCTTACTGTGAGGAGTCTGCTTGACGTAATTTAAGTCTTTAATGTGAGGCGTAGATGAAGAGGAGCAGTTGGAATTTTTAGTCTGCTTGGGCTGGATCTTTGATTGTTGATCGGAAGGGGAAGTGGTACAGTTATTTTTAATAAGACGATTATAGGTTCGATAGGGGATATAATGCAGTGGGTTGTATCCTGCTGTTTCTAGAACTAGGACACAAGCCCAAGAATATTTACCAGCTAGAATAGCATCAATAATTTGATCAAATTTTTCTTCACTCATGATTGGGTTACGCTCCTCATTGAAGGAAGATTTTTGATACGACATTGTTACACTCCTCTTAATGATGTGAATTGGTACAAAATTTTTATGCGAGGTGCAGGAAGAATTTGTTTAGAGCTTAAAGCCACTTTCTCGTAGCTTTCGCAAGGGCTCAAAAATGACCTCAGCAATGCGACGGCGACGAGTTACAATTTCAGCACTGGCACTTTGACCTGGTTGAAATTGAATGGTTTGCTGATTATGTTGAATATAGTTGCGATCCAGAGCAATTTCTACTTGATAGAATGTTCCTTTTTCGGTTGTTTTTGAAGTGGGAGAAATGGATAATACTTTTCCTTCAACGACTCCATAGTCTTGATAGGGGTAAGCATCAAATTTGATGTTAACATCCATATTTTTTTCAAGAAAACCCGCTTCTTGGTTAGCAATCATAGCATCTAACACAAGGGGAGAATCTTTCGGTGCAATTTCTGCAATAGTTTGTCCTGGTTGTAGCACTTGACCAATGTTTTGTAAGTTGAGAGATAAGACTGTTCCATCTACAGGAGACTGTAAAAAAGTTTCCTGTTCTTGATTTTTAGCAATGGCTAATTCATTTTTAGTTTCTATAATTTTTCCTTGAAGTTCTTCGATGTTAATCTCAAGTTGTTTAATTTGTTGCTCTGCTTCAAGCTGAGTTCGAGTTTTTTGTTGATCCTTTTGCGCGAGTTCTACTTCCAGGCGTTCCGCCTCTTTTCGGGTGGCATTAATCTCACTTTGTAATTGTAAAACTTTCATCTTACTATCTTGTAAGGCTTGCTGAGCTTGAAAGACATATTCTTGAGAAATTGCACCACTTTTTTCCAAGGGTTGGAGTCGTTCTAAACGTTGTTTATTTTGATTCACTTCTTGTTGTAATGCTGCCAGTTGTTGCGTTTTACTCATCAGTTGCTCTTGGGCATTGGCAATCACAACCGATTGCACTTTTAGGTCAGAATTGGCAATTTCTTCACCATTTAGTGCTTCTATTTTTTTAACTTGTAGTAAGTTTTGTTGCTGTTGTAATTGGTTTTGATAGGTTTCTAATCTTTGCTCAATTTTATTAATTTCTTGTTTCAGTTCTTCTGCATCTAAACTGGCAAGAACTTCTCCCGCAGCAACAGTATCTCCTTCTTCAATCAAGAGTTGTTTGATTCTGCCATTGGTACTAGGTTCTACTTTATAGGTTTTTCCTTGAGGAACTAATGTTCCTTGTGCGCGTCCCACTTCTTCTACTTTGCCAAACCAAGCCCAGCTACCAAAGGCAAGACAAAAAATTAAACCACCTAAAAGAAACCGTAAGGGAAAAGAAGCAGGGGGTTGTTCTAAAAGATTGAGTACCGATGGAGAATAACCATTAGAAACATGATTTAAAGCAGAGGAATTCACTTTACGAATAGCGGAGGAGTTTTGAGGACTTTCCTGAGAGGATTGATGGGACTGTGAGTGACTGGGTAATTGGTAATTTTTTTTCGGAGAAGGTGAGTGATTGGAAGGGGATTCTAAAGGCATTATTTTCTCCCGTTGTCATTACTTTTGATTGTATTGCACCCTAAAAAGATCTTAATTTATTGATGAGAATAAATTCTGCCAACTTGGCAACTTTTTCTTGAGGTTTAAGGTAAGAGGCGGACAAAGTGACTGACGTTTTGATCATTAAATTGAGTGCATCAAATAATGAGATCAAAACGATTTCTTATCGGAAGTTAAGAGTGACTTGATCGGGGTTTAAATATCAATTTGCTGTTTAGCTAAGTGATAGTATAATTGCTGGGCTTCAATTAATTCCTCATGAGTTCCTTTTTCTACTAATAAACCTTGATTTAAGACTAAAATGCAGTCGGCATCGCGCACGGTGGAAAGGCGATGGGCAATGATAAACGTGGTTCGATCGCGCTGGAGACGTTTCAGATTACTTTGAAACCGTTGTTCCGATTCCGTATCGAGGGCACTAGTGGCTTCGTCGAGAATGAGCAGTTTGGGATGATCTAACAAAGCCCGCGCGATCGCGATTCGTTGCCGTTGTCCTCCCGATAAGGTTGCTCCTCGCTCTCCCACTTTCGTGTTATAACCAAGGGGCATGGCTTGAATAAAACTGTGTGCTTCAGCAAGTTTGGCTGCTTCAATCACTTCTTCGAGGCTAAACTCAGGTCGGTACATCGTAATATTTTCTAAGATGGTTCCAGAGAACAAAAAGCAATCCTGAGAGACAACCCCCAGTTGGGAACGGAGAGAATGAGGCGAAACGTGCCGTAAGTCGTGACCATCAATAAAAATCCGTCCCTGATCTGGTTGATATAACCCTTGCAGCAGTTTCACCAGCGTACTTTTACCAGATCCACTGCGTCCCACAATCGCGATCGTTTCTCCAGCATTAGCCTCAAACGACACCCCATCCAGAGCATTCTGTCCTTCTTCTGCACTATAACCAAAGACAACATTCTGAAAACTGACATTCCCTTCTAACTGCGGTAAAGGAAGCATAGTTTGGTCTGCAGTTTCCTCGGATTGCACAAGGAAGACATCATTGAGTCGTTCCACTGCAATCAAGACTTCTTGTAATTCATCCCAAATATTCGCCAATGCCAAAATGGGATTAATCACCCGTCCCAGCAGCATATTAAAAGCAACCAGTTGTCCAATAGTGAGTTCGCCTCGAATCACGAGACTCGCCCCGTACCATAACAACGCTGTTGATCCAATAATGTTAATAAAGCCATTAAGGGCTTCGAGTTTGATCCCAAATTTTTCTTGCCGAAAGCTAGTATTCAAAAAATCGGTGAAATGGCTTTCCCAGCGCCACCGCAACTCTTGTTCTGAAGCCGTGGTTTTAACGGTTTCGATACCAGTAATCGTCTCCACAAGGGCTGAATTTTCCGCAGCCGATTGATTAAACACTTGTCGGGAGAGTTTTCGCATCCAAGGGGTAGCGATTAAGGTTGAGATCATAATCGGTGGAATAATAGCAAGAATCAAAAAGGTTAATTCCCAGTTGTAGTAAAACATCAACCCGAGATAAACCACACTCATCAGGATGTCTAACCAAGCCACCATCCCATTACTAAGTAAAAACTGTTGGATTTTTTGATTCTCATTGACGCGGGTGAGAATATCCCCCACTTGACGGGATTCAAAAAACTTAAGGGGGAGTTTCATCGTATGACGAATAAACCCGCCAATCATGGTTAAATCCAAAATATTGGCGAGATAGCTAAACAAATACTGTCGGGTTGAGGATAAAATCACTTCCGCCATTCCAAAAATCAAAATCCCGATCGCGAAAACATTCAACATACTTAAGCTGCGAGTGACGACCACTTGGTCGAGAATGATTTGGGTAAACAACGGCGTGACCAGACCGAAGACTTGAATTAACAGTGACGCTAAGATGATTTGGAAGGCGGTTGATTGATAGGGGAACAGGAGCTTAAAAAATCTCCCTAAAGAGGGCTTTTCATCAGGGAGTTCTTTTAACTGTTCAGTGGGGTTAAGTAACAGCGCATATCCTGTCCAACCTTGCAAGAATTCTCGTTTGGATAAGCTAAACTTACCCCGAGCGGGATCAGCGACCAGCACTCGCCTTTTCTGCACGTGATAAACCACTACATAATGATCTCCTTGCCAGTGAGCAATCCAAGGATTATTCTGAATCGTACTCACTAGGGCATCTAAACTACCTCGTACTGGTTTGGCAATATAGCCTAATTTTTCCGCAACTTTAGCAAGTACAGAGAGGGATGTACCAGAACGCCCGACATTGCCTAAACTGCGAACAGAATTAATACTCAATCGTTTGTCCCAGTACAGGCTAATCATGACCAAACAAGCAATCCCACAATCAGAGCTACTTTGTTGTTCAATAAAGGGATAACGTCGCCAAATCCGTTTTCGTCTGCTTTGGGGTTGAGGAAATTCCACTTCAACGGTTTCTGTCGGTAAAGCCGAGGTAGCAGCGGTTTGACGCTGCGATGACTTTTCGGACTTGGGGACAATCGGAGATGGGGTCGAGAGTTGGTGGTTGTTGGTTTCGGGGTGATGATCGGGTTCTGAGGTTGAGAGTTGGTGTAAGTGCTCTTGGGGAAGATAATAGAGTTTGAGCGGGGTTTGCGCGACCCAATCCGAGCCGACGGGATCGGTATCTCCCCAGGCCTTGACCGATGAGGGATGAATTTGACCTTGACGTAGCCAAAATCGTCCCGCTTGGGTCGGTGTGGCTTCCGCGAGAGACGTACCTGCAGCCATGTCTAGGGCTTGGAGATGAGGAACAATCCCTTGCAAACGATGGGCGGGAAAGGTTCTCAGTTCAGTTAAGGTTTTCAGAAATATTAAGCGTTGTCGCTTCTGAGCGATTTTGATCCAAAGGGTTTTCAGTTGCGGATACTCTCGAAACCATTTATTTTGTTGGGATCTCCTGAGACGAGCGACTGCTACAGGAGTGGTATTGTCAGCAGCGACCACTTGATAAGATAAACCATTCTCTTCCGCAAGTTGATCACCTCCAAATAATGCTCCTTGTTTTAAAACTTCTACTGAGACTTGTCGTTGTTTTTGCGGGTCAAAACTGAGTAAGCGCACTCGCCCTTGCGTAATGCAATATAAATCCTGATCCGATTGGTTATTGTCTTGTTCAGAGGTAGCTAAGTATTCATAAATTAAATCACCAAAGTGAAAAGAAAGGGATGTAAAGTCATTACTAAAATTGGTAATCACTTTCTGATCTAGGCTTTCTAAGATGGGGTCTTGTTTCAAGACACTTGACAACAGACTTTCCTGTGAAAGGGTCGAGGATGGTTTTCCTTGATGATTGAAATCAGTCTGCATATATTTACTGAATTACGTAATGAGTTAGAACAATTTCGGTTAATTTGGGTTAGAGGTTTAAAGAAGTTATGAAGACCCTATGGTTGTTTTTTGACGGGAATTACATCAAATCTTGACGTAACTTGGATTCGTTATTATTTCTTACGTTAACACGCAAAAAAGTAGTTGTAAATACGGAATATAAATCAGGGAATTGATTGATCTAGTGATTCGAGATCAAACAACATTACGGTTAAATAATTTTAATTAGGTAAAAACAAGAATCCGATTCCAGTTAGTGCAATGAAAACGCCAAGAATTGCTCGGAGGGTAATGGTTTCTTTGAGAAATGCTGCAATGGGAAGCACAAAAAGCGGGCTGGTTGAGCTTAAGGTTTGAGCCACGCCAGTTGCTGTAAACTTGAGGGAAATCTGCTGCAACCAAATGCCCAAGTAGGTGCTGGCGAAAGCAGTGATAAAAATAATCCCGACTAAGCGCCATGACCATTGCAAGGAAGGGAGTTTAAGCTGTTGTTGTCGGGAGACAAGTAAGGGAATAAGAGAGAGTGTCCCTGCACTGAGGCGGATCAGGGTACTCCAGAGGGGATTAAGGTCAAAATCAGTTAATGCGGAACGAGAAAGCACTGCACCGACCGCTTGCGCGATCGCGCTGGCGAGCCCAAACCCAATCCCAAGTTTTAAGTTTTCGACGGTTAAATCTTGATTGCTGGTACGTTCACTAATTACAGTGGCGACACCCACTAAAGTTAAGATAATGCCTAGCCAAGCCGACACAGACAGGGTTTCTTGCAGGAAAATCAGGGCGATCATCGCAGCCAACGGAGGCGCAAGGGTTTCAAACAACAAGGCTCGTCTTGCGCCCAAATACTTGAGACTGGAAAAGAAAACCGTATCGCCAAAGCCAATCCCAATGATGCCACTGGTGACGAGGAAGAGGATGGGAAGGAGGGGAAGGGTGGGGAAGGTGCTTTGGGTGATAATTGCGGTGAAGGCTAAGAGAAACAGCGCGATCGCGCCCTTTAAGAAATTCAGGAATAAAGGGGACATCTGCTGTCCGAGACGGCTATAAACCACCGAAGCACTCGCCCATAACAAAGCAGCGAATAAAGCAGCAAATTCCCCCTTAAAATCAAGCATCAGAGCTAACTACAGTACCGTGTGGGTGTGAGAGTGTTGTTTGACATTATCCTCGGTGCGTACCATCCGTTCCGCGTTGAGAACTCGTTTCCGTTTCGTGGAATGATTAAGATCGGTTTTCAGTGTGCCCAAAGGAAAAGAGGATTGTAAATGATCATGATACTTGTAAGTGCGTACCGCAGCAATCACGCGCTCGGTAAAGTCTGTTCCAAAATCGGAATCTTGGGGGAAATCATCGGGCTTGATCAAGTTTTTCCCGTCAAACACTTCTTTCACGGGTTTGGCTGCAATCATCTGATAAGAGGTTTCTGCTCCTCCTAAAACTGACTCTAAACTAGAAGAAGGAATGGGTTCAATAACATTCACTTGCTTGGTTTCTCCTTCTTCCCGAATGAAGCAAGTGGCAACCCCAAACACACAATAATCATCTTGGGAGATTTCTGGGGCGTTACTAAATAAAACGGTGTCTGTGGTCATAATAATTTAACGGCTGCAATCCAATTATAGTTTCTGCTTTTGGGATGATCTTGACAGACTTTCTCTCTGATATCCTGCTTAGGCAAATATTTGTTGCAATTGGGCGCATTGAGGTAACGTTTTATGAAAATTGGTTTACTGGGAACGGGTTTGATGGGACAGGCGATGGCACAAACGCTCCTCGCTGCGGACTATTCGGTGATGGCGTATAACCGTACAGCCGAAAAGTTAGATCCTCTGAAAGAAAAAGGCTGCGCGATCGCGCGATCGGCTGCTCATTTAATTTCAAACTGCGATTGTATCATTTTAATGTTAAGTGATGCTCCTGCGATTCGAGAGGTTGTCCTCGCCACAGAAAGCGCCCAAGAGTTATCTGGACACACGATTATTCAAATGGGGACGATCGCGCCGAAAGAAAGTAGAGAGTTGCAATCTGAGATTGTTAGTTCTGGTGGAGATTATTTAGAAGCCCCTGTGTTAGGGAGTGTTCCTCAAGCGCAGTCTGGAACATTACAAGTGATGGTTGGGGGAACACAAGAACAGTTTGACCAGTGGAATGCGGTCTTGTCTGCTTTCGGAAAACCCTTTTTAGTGGGAGAAGTGGGGAAAGCAGCGACCTTAAAACTCGCCTTAAATCAATTAATTGTTTCTCTCACGGGTGCATTTTCTATGAGTTTAGCTTTTGCACAGCAAGAAGGGTTAGATGTGGAAATGTTGATGTCAGTTTTAAGAGAAAGTGCGTTATACGCGCCCACGTTTGATAAGAAACTGAAACGAATGGTCAGCCATGATTACAGTAATCCTAATTTTCCCACGAAGCATCTGTTAAAAGATACTCGCTTATTTTTAGATGCAGCCAAGACAGAAGGATTAACGGTTTCTGCATTACAAGGAATGGAAACCATTTTAGAAGCTGCATTAGACTTAGGGTTAGGCGATGAAGATTATTCGGCTTTATTTGAAGTCATCCAATCCTCAGTGAGCAGTGAGCAGTGACTAATGACCAATGACTAATGACTAATGACTAATGACCAATGACATCTATGATTTAGATAGCATTAATTCATCTCATCGCCAAGTGGTAGGAGATAAAGCGATCGCGCTGAGTTGGCTTTCCCAACAAGGGTTTCCCGTTTCCTCAGGGGTAGTCGTCGGGAGTCAAGTTTTGGGGTCGGTGTTGAGTCGAGAAGAGTCCTTTGCGTCTCTAAAGCAAGTAATCCCGACGCTGAATGATTATGAAAGGTTACAACAAACGGCTCAAACCTTGTCGGAATTGGTCAGTGAGTTTGTATTCGATCCCGATTGGTATCAGGAACTGTATCAAAAAATTGCCTCTTGGGAAACACAAACACTAATCTTCCGCCCTTCCGTTGTCTTCCCCCCATCTCATCCTCCAGTGTCGGGTTTATTCGCCTCATACTGTTGTTTATTTCAGAAAGATGAAATTGAAATAGGATTAAAGCGGGTGTGGCGTTCATTCTTCTACGCCCGTAATTTATTTTATTGGCAACAGCAAGGAATCAGTTGGGAGAGTTTAGGATTAGCGGTACTGATGCAACCGATATCAAGCGCGATCGCGTCAGGGATTTTAGAAGTGAGGGAACAACAATGTTACCTGCAAGCAGTACAAGGGTTAGGACACAGTTTAGTCTGGGGAGAAGCGTCACCAGAAACGTACCACGTTGATCTGACCCTGCAAGAAATCAAAGGTCATCAACTGGCTTATCAAACTCGCATTTACCAACTTAATCCCTCACTAGAGGTGACGACGGTGGACAAAGAAGCTGAGAAAGCTGTTTTAAGTTCCCGCCAATTTTCTGAGTTGATTAAACTAGCGGTCAGTTTACAGGGAAAAATGAAGCAAAATTTTCGCTGTGAATGGACATTTTTCCCCGAATCTAACTCCGACAACGGTCAAGACGAAAGTTCTCTCTTATACTTAACTCAATTTTCCTCTGAGATCTCTATGGTTACCAAGAGTGATTCCCAATCCCGAAACTTCAAAGCTAACGAACCTGTCACGCCCACAAGGTCTCGTCTTCTGGTGAAGGGGATTGGTTCGGCTTGCGGAACCGCAACGGGACAAGTTTATGTCGTTGGGAAAGATGACGATCAAAGGTTTCCTCCCCAAGGGATTTTAGTAACAACTAACGTGAACTCTCAAACTTTACCTTTGATTAAACGGGCGAAGGGATTGATTGTCGAACAGGGAGGGGTGACTTCTCATGGCGCGATCTTGGCTCGGGAGTTGAACATTCCTGCGGTTGTTGGTGCAGAAGGCGCGGTTGAGGTTTTAGCAGGAGAAACAGAAGTGATGGTTGATGGCGATCAAGGAGAAGTGTTACGCCCCCCTCTAGAAGCAGAAACGAAGACGAAAACGCTTCCGACTTCGGAAAGACCTGAAAGAACGGTTTTAGCTACCCAGTTGCTGGTCAATGTCTCTCAGCGCGATCGCTCTCAGGAACTGTCTCAACTCCCAGTGGATGGCGTGGGCTTAATTCGTTCTGACTTAATGTTATTAGAATTACTGGAAGAACACTCTTTATCTACTTGGTTGTCTTCCTCTTTTCGTGACCAATTTATTCAACGCTTGGCTGATACGATCGGTGAGTTGGCGGAAGCATTTTTTCCCCGCCCAGTTTTCTATCGTTCCACAGATTGGCTCAGTGTGGAATCTTCAGAAATCCCTCTGTTAGGCGCGAGAGGGGCTTACAGCTATCGCAAACATCCAGAATTTTTTTCAGCCCAGATGTTTGCCCTGCGACACTTACAACAGCATCATGGCTACAACAATATTAACCTTATAATACCATTTGTTCGTAGTGTTGAGGAAGTGGAGTTTTGCAAAAGTTTACTCACTGAAATTGGGGTGGAAAAAAGCTGTCAGTTATGGATCATGGCGGAAGTCCCTTCCGTGGTTTATTTATTACCAGAATATGCGAAAGCTGGGGTGGAAGGGATTGCGATCGGGACGAATGATCTCACGCAATTATTATTAGGAGTTGACCGCGAACAAGGGGCATTACAAGGTCAATATAATGAACGTCATCCAGCCTTAAAAGCTGCATTAAAAGGATTAATTACAACAGCAAGATCCCAAGGGATTTTTTGTTCAGTGTGTGGACAAGGGGTGGTTTTATATCCAGAATTAGTGTCTGATCTGGTGCGTTGGGGAGTGACTAGCATTTCTGTAGAAGAGTCAGGAGTGGAAGAAACTTATGGCGCGATCGCGCGGTCAGAAAAACAATTGTTGCTCGAAGCAGCGAGAAACCAATTAGGGCGCGATCGTGATCTTCCCCTTTAAATTTTTAAATTCGGCTAGAATTTGCAAATAATGCTTTCACTCTCACTTGATCTAATGGAAAACCTTTGGTTACTTGCAGGAGGCGGTCTTTTTTCTGGATTACTGGCGGGTTTATTTGGAATCGGTGGTGGAACAGTCCTTGTTCCCATCATTATTACTGTCGGTTATACACCAGTCCAGGCGGTAGCAACCAGTAGTCTCGCCATCGTCTTAACAGCACTCTCGGGGAGTTGGCAAAATTATCGCATGGGCTATCTCGACTTAAAGCGAGTGTGGAGTTTAGGGTTCTCGGCGATTATTACTGCTCAGTTTGGGGCGTATATTGCCAGTGATCTTTCGGATCGTATCCTTTTATTCGCGTTTGGCATTTTATTGCTCATCAATATCTTTCTGGCGAGTTGGCGTAAAACCTTAGCGAAACAAGACGATCAGGGTCAAGAAAAAACTCAATATCGAACCCTAGGACGAGTGGCAACAGGGGGTCTTGCGGGGTTTCTTGCGGGGTTATTTGGTATTGGCGGTGGGGTGATTATGGTTCCGCTACAAATGGTCTTACTAGGAGAATCGATTAAAGTGGCGATTCAAACGAGTTTAGGGGTGATTGTCATTACTGCGATTTCAGCAACGGTGGGACACGCTTGGCAGGGAAATGTTTTATTTTGGCAAGGATTGATTTTAGGCTGTGGGGGCTTAGTGGGGGCGCAGGTGAGTACCCGTTATTTACCTAAATTGCGCGATCGCGCGATCGCTTTCGGTTTCTATGCCTTGCTCGTCATATTAGCCATTTATACCTTTTGGCGAGCCAGTCTTTTGAACTAACTAAATGAAATCGAAAAAAGTCTGCTTGATACCGATCCTTACCAAGGGAGATTAGGGGGGGGATTTCATATAATCTCTCGAATTTCTGTATATTCAAACCCATTTTCACTGGGCTGTACTAAAGGATAATACCTCCCATTAATGGTTAAGCCGTCTTCGCTGCAATCTCGTTTTGGCGAGAAATAAACTAAAACATATTGCTTACCAATAAACTGATTCATCTCTTCAGCAACTTCACCACGCCATTGGGTTTTTGTGACCAGAACAACTAACTGATTCGCCAGTTTCGGGAGAGCTTTTGCCACTTGTCGGCGATAAATTTCATCTAAACTGCCAAAGGGAGAATCCATGACCATCGGAAAGGTGCTACTATCAGGAGCGATGAGGGTATTATTGGCGCTCCAATTACGAACACGATCCATAATTCCGCCAATTAAAGAGAGACTTAAAATTTGGTTTTCTCCAGTAGAAGCAGCAACCACTTGTTCTTCCCCAGTTGTTGTTTCTACTAAACTCAATTCATAATTGGAATCCAGTTTTGGCACATAGGGTGTAAAGGAAATATCCGCAAAAATCTCCTGTACTTTTTGTTCTAACGTGATGCGAAACCGTTGCTCAATATCCGATTTCAGTTGTTGAATACAGGCAATCGCTGCTTCTGTAGCTTCTCGGCGACGTTGCACTAATTGCTGTTTTGCTTCCTTACTTTCCTCTTGATTCAATTGTTGATTGAGGAGGTCTAATTGCTCGCTTTTTTGTTGCAGTTCAATTTCATTTCGTCCTTTCTCAATCAAGAGAGATTCCAATTCTTTCTCGCTACTATCTAACGCTTCTTGTAGTGCGTTAATTTTCTCATCAGGATACTCTCGCAACTGCTGTTTCACCGTTTCTAATTGGTGCTCTAACGTTGTTAATGTTTCTCTGAATTGTGTCACTTGCTCTTGTCGATCATCAATGATTTCCCAAAACTTCAGAGCCTGTTTTTCAATTTCTTGGGTTTGACTCTGTAAGCGCATTAAACCTTCTTCCACATCACCATTTTCAGCTTTTTCCATCCATGATGTCACTTGTTCATGGGGAGAAGTGCCTGCAATTAATTCTGTTCCACAAATACAACGCTGCTGGTTAATCAAGTTTTGGACAAAGGGCTTTTTTATCCCACGAGGAAGTGCTTCGGTTTCGTCTAAACTTGCAAATAAATCAGAACATTTTTCTACCAAACTCATCATAAAAACCGTATAACCTTGACTAGAAATCGTTTGTTTAATTTCTTGATGGAAGCGGACTAATTGTTCTCGCGTCAGTTTAATTTCCCGCTCTAGGTTACTTTTCAGGATTTGTAAATCTTCTGCACCTTTCAGCGCGAGTAATTCTTCTCCTAACTGTTGTTTCCGATTTTGTGCTTGTTCAATGTTCTCTTCAACGCGATCTTGATGGTCTCGAATGCGATCAATTTCTTGCTCAATATCTTGTTTATTTTGAATTAGAGTTTGCGTTTGAATATTGCCAATTTTGCGGAGTTCTTCTTCTAAGCTGCGACGTGCATTTTTGAGATGTTCTGCGGAGCGTTCAAAAATCTTAATGCCTAATAATTCTTTTGTTGCTTCTGTTAATCCCGTCTTTTTTTGATAACGAATAATATGATCAATGCGTTCTCCATCAAAGAAAAAATACTGGTGTAAGCTAGCGGGTAAAATGCGCCCAATAATTTCTTCAGGATGTTCTAAGGGCGGTCGCCAACAACCATCATCCCCTGCAACCAGCATAAATAATTGACTTTCCCCTTCTTCAACAATTTCCTGATCCGTTTTTTTGGTTGCATAACAACGGCGTTTCAACTGATAGGATTTATATTCATGCTCAAAATTTAAATCAACAAAATATTCAATAGACTTGCCAGGAATAGCTTCTTGAATAGCTCGTTTATTAACCAGATACTCCGCGTGAGCAAAAGCTGCTGTAAACTGCTCATAAAGCACCCAAGTAAAGGCATTTAAAAGCGTAGTTTTACCCGCCCCATTATTCCCATGAATCATGGTTATATTTTTGGCTTCACCCGATAATTGAATCTCGGGTGTTGCACCGTAAAACTGACGAAAATTGCAGAGTTTGACGGATTTTAACCTCATTGCACAACGTCTTTAATAATGTTGAGAATTTCCTCATTAATATACCGAGGAGTTTTTTGATAAAGTTTCTTTTTCTCCAGTTGTAACACTTGGGTTACAATTTGTTGGACTTCTGGAGAAAATTGTTGGAGATGAGTTTGGAGATAGTTGTCATTACTCATTAGTCATTGGGTAGAGAGGTTCCATGGAACGTCTGTACATTGGTCACTGATGACTGTTCATTGTTTAATGGAATCAAGAACAAAACAAACACAACCCACTGTAAATAAAATACATCCTAATAGATAGACAAAAGAACGCCAAGTGAGTTGATCTAAGTTTAAAAGAAACGCATCAAGGGTAAACAAACCGCTTCCGAATAAAAAGAGCCAACTTCCCCACCAATAGTAGTTCATATCAGTAAGGAAACTAACTGGCAACAGACAAAGATTGTTTGGACAAAATTTGTTGATAATAATCCCGCAATTGTTGGGTTGCTGCTGACCATCCCCAACACTCCGCTTCCTGACGGGCTTTTTCTCGTAATAATTCTCGTTCAGATTGCGTCTCTAACAGTCGTTTGGTGGCTGTGACTGCGCCTTCTGGATCATGAGGATCAAATAAATAACCGTTGACCCCATCAGTAACAATATCTGGAATCCCGCCCGATCGCGCTGCAACAACAGGACATCCTGCAGCCATGGCTTCTAATAAGACTAAACCTAAAGTTTCAGTGCGAGAAGGAAAAATAAAGGCATCTGCGGAAGCATAAGCAGCCCCAAGGGTCTCTCCTTCTAAATAGCCTACAAAATGGGTGGGTGTATCAGCAAAATGCTTTTCTAAAGTCTCCCGATAAGGGCCATCGCCAACAATCGCTAACCTTGCTTGAGGAATCGCCTCTAAAATGGGCTTAATCTCATCAATTTGTTTTTCTGCTGAGACCCGTCCCACATACAGCAATAATGGCTCATCGGGATGTCCTTGGGAAAGATAGTCTCGCATTTCCTGAGACTTTAACTGGGGACGAAATAACTCAGTATCAACGCCTCTTTGCCACAAGGCGACGCGCTCAATGCCATGTTGACTTAATTCCTCCATCATGGCGGTAGAAGTGCATAAATTCAATTCTGCTTGATTATGGGCTGCTTTTAATAACTCCCATAACACCCCTTCTAGTGCGCCCATGCCATAGTGCTGTAGATATTGGGGAAGATGGGTATGGTAAGACGCAATTAAAGGTAATGACATCATTTTGGCATAATACAATCCCGCCAAGCCCAAGACAGCAGGATTGACAAGATGAACCAGATCGGGTTGAAACTCTTCCAAGGCTTCACCAATAGCGGGACGAGGTAACGCCAATTTTAACTCAGGATATAACGGTAATGGCATTCCGGAAACCCCATAGACTCTAGCCCCTTTGTGTTCTGTGATTCCCCCATCTGGGGCAACCACTAACACTTGATCACCTCCCTGTTGTAGGTAATTAACCGTGTGACGTAAACGGGTGACAATGCCATCAACTTTCGGTAAAAAGGTTTCGGTAAACAGGGCAATACGCATAACTTCTACAGCCAGTACACAATGAATCAGAGTTTTTTGTCTTCCCTGATTTTAGGATGTCATTGACCGATTCAACCAAAAAAATCATGATCTAGTGCTATGCGCTGGGGAAAGGGACAAGTCACACCAGATCCCCCAACCCCCGCGAGTTCGGGTGGCGAAGGGGGATCGTTGTGTAGCACGAGTTGATCGAAATGGCGTTAATTCCCGATGGACTAGAATAATCCAGTCAGAGAGCCACCCGTTTGTTAAACGGGTGGATGATGCGGTCTTCTCAGGACATTAGATAATGAGTTAAGACGATTTTTGTTGCTTTTGACGTTGTTTTTGTAAACGTCTTTGTTGAGCAGCAATTACACCTTTGCTAACTGGAAAACCAGCAACGGGAATGACTTGGAACTCCCGTTCCGCTTCTAGCTTTTTCAGTTCAGTGTAGTCAACCCAGTGGATACAGTTAACGGGACAAGTATCAATGGCTTCTTGAATCACCTCTTCTGTATCCCCATCTTGGCGACTGACACGCGCCCGCCCATATTCTGGTTCCATATAGAAGGTATTTTGTGCAGTATGAGCGCAATGTTTACAACCAATGCAGGTTAACTCATCCACATAGACTCCCTTCTCTCGAAAAAATCCCCCTAACTCGGGTTCATAACCAGAACGGTTGGGATTATGGCGTAGAATACCGCCCAATTCAGGTTCTAAGCCTGAACGGTTGGGATTTTCTAAGTCAGACATTACGCACTCCAGCGTTGAACAACAAGACGAATCGAACCATCTTCATTTTTTTGTTCTTGGGCAACTTGGAATCCTTCCTCGGCTGTTGCATTCATAACGGTGTGGTACGCATACCGTTGGCTCACTTGGTTGATAAAGCCATTCACGGTTAACGGTTGTTGCCAGTATTGTAAATCAGCAACGAGTTCGTATTCGCTACCATTCCACCGAAAGCCGACATCGTATTGATTGTCCTGTTCAATAACAACTTCTGCGCTATGGGTTTGCCCTTGATAACCGCGAACGGTTGCAGGACCTTCTTTCCAGTCAATCTCTAAGTCGCTGAGAGCAGCTTTTAAGGAAGACAGATTCCGAATTTGGGTTTTAATTTGGCTAAAGTGTGACATTTGATCTCAATACTCCGCACAGGTTTACTTAAATTTAACAAAACAAACGTTTCTATAAAAAAATTTACCAAGAGGTTGTCGTGGTTTGCGTGGTTGTTGTGGTAGAGTCAACGGTGTTTTGGGCAAAATATTCTGAGGTTTGCTCTTGCGAAACCACGTTGCCGAGTTGTGCTTCGATCGCTGCTGTTACTTCCATACAAGAGTTACCAACAATGCCAGTAACTTTTTCCTCAACTCGCCCGTCAGGACGAATAATGAATTCTAGGGTTTCCATGCTCATAAGATCTTGATGGTCGGTTATAGATGAAGAAAAAACTGAGGGCAAGATAAAGTTTGATTACACTCAATGATTATCATTGATTTTTGATAATTATTAATGGTTTAATGAGAATTTGCCCCAATACTTTGTAAGTTTGGCTTAAGTTTCTTGAAGCGTCAAGTCTAGCGAAAGCCGAACCTAAGATGGATGGTCTTGTCGGTTCAGGAAATGGGGGCAATTGCTGAGAGTTGAACTTAGTAATTTGTAATAAAACTTAAAAAACGCTTCACAATCAATTTGGCATGAATAGCACGGAACAAACGCAATCAATCAATGTCGGGATTCTTGGCTTTGGTGGCTTAGGACAAGCAGCAGCCCAACTTTTACAGCCCAAACAGGAAATGCAGTGGGTTGCCGTAGCCGATCAAACGGGATATGCCTATCAAGCCCAAGGCTTAAACTTACAATCTTGTCGGAATAGTTATCGCCATCAAGGGTCAGTGGGACATTTAGAAGAGATAGGAACCTTGTCTCAGACTAGCATTCGCGATTTAATTCAACAGTATCCCGTTGATGGCTATTTCCTCGCCCTTCCCAATTTACCGAATACGTTTATGGCTTCGGTAGTGAGAGAATTTATAAATGTGGGTTGGCAAGGGGTGCTTGTGGATGCCCTAAAGCGCACCAGTGCGATGGAAGAACTCCTCGGGATGAAGCAAGAGTTAGCAGCAGCTGGAATTACTTATTTAACGGGCTGTGGGGCAACCCCTGGTTTACTCACCGCAGCAGCAACAGTTGCAGCGCAAAGCTACGCCGAGATTCATGAGGTCAATATTACCTTTGGGGTGGGGATTGCCAACTGGGAAGCCTATCGGGCAACGATCCGCGAAGATATTGCTCATTTGCCAGGCTATACCGTGGAACAAGCGAAAGCCATGAGTGATGATGAGGTCGCTGCCTTACTAGCGGAAACGGATGGCATTTTGAAATTAGAAAATATGGAACACGCGGATGATTTGATGCTGGAGTTGGCAGGCCTTTGTCCGCGCGATCGCGTTTCTGTGGGTGGTGTCGTCGATACCCGTCACGCCGAAAAACCTATCAGCACTAACGTACAAGTAACTGGACGCACCTTTGAAGGGAAAATTTCGACTCATACGTTTACTTTGGGTAATGAAACCAGTATGGCAGCAAATGTCTGTGGAACTGCCTTTGGGTATCTCAAAGCGGGAACTCAGTTTCACCGTCGGGGATGGTATGGTGTCATGACCGCAACCGAAGTCATGCCACAGTTTGTGAAATAACAATACGGATCCCCTTAACCTGATGATTTTAAGGGGATTCCTGAAGTTGTTTGATCAGTTCACGCGGTTGGAATATTAAGCCCACCGTTTGCCTTTAAATACTCCTTTTGTTCTAGAGTTAATCCTTGAGCATTCCTGAAATCTGCCTTTTCGACTTGACTCTTGGTTAAATCAACCTCTTTGACAACTGTATTTTTGAAGTTAGCTTGGCTCAAATTTGTGTTTGTGAAATTAACTTGATCGAGGGTTGCTCCTTCAAAATTTGTTCCCACTAAAGAAGAATCACTAAAATCCACATCACAGAATTGAGAGTTTTGAAAATTCGCTGCTTCTAATTCAACATCTTGACATTCAATTTGGTTTAACTGCGCTCTTGGTAAGATAGATTGAAATAAACTCGAACCGTAAAAGTTAATTTTAGTTAATATTGCTTCGGTAAAATTGGTTTTCTGCAACTTACTATTAGGGATAATAATTCCGCTCCAATTGGCTTGTTTTAAATTCGCTTCTCGTAAGTTGACTTGGGTCAAGTTGCTCTCTTCAAATTGACTTTTAATGAGAATGGCTTTCTGAAAAATGGCTTGGGTAAAATTAATATTCTTCCCTTGGGCTTCACTTAAATTTGTTTCTGTGAAGTCAGCAGCAGAGATTTCCGTATCATCTAGACAAATACTTTGTAATTGAGCCTTTAAAAATTGGGCTTCCCGAAAATTAGCCCCTTGACAATTGGCTTTAATGAGATTGGATTTACTAAAATTAGCAGACGCAAAAATACCATGACTGAGGTTGGCTCGAATTAAAATAGCTCGGCTAAAATCTGTTGCTTGACAATCAGTATGGGATAAATTGGCAGTTTTTAAGTAAGCACTAAAAAATTGTCCACCACTAAGGCGTATTCCTTCAAGATTAATATGACTGAGTTCAGCATAAGCAAGAGAGGCTCTGGCTTCAACTTTACGAAAAACATCGGTGGGCGTGAGAAGAGTCATTTGAATTTCTAGAATCAATGATAGAATGGATGATTTTGCAGAGAATATGCCTTTTAAACAAAAGTCAAAAGAAACATCTCGTGATCTGTCGATCAGGTACTTTTTAAGAAAACAATTTTACTGTAATCCCCAAGAATCTTATCTTCTAAAGGGCACAAAGTACACGCTTGCTGCTAGAATGCAGCCAACCTCAAAGATTGCGATCAGTTTAGGATTAGGAAGATTAATTAATTATGAATGCTTCAGATAAAATTTCTGTTGGTATTGTTGGGGCATCTGGGTATGGGGGGGTGCAATTGGTTCGCCTACTCCTAGAACACCCCAAAGTTGAAATTACTTATTTAGGTGGCAATCAAAGTGCAGGCAAAGATTTTGCAGAGCTTTATCCTTACCTAGGTCATCGCTTTCACTATACCATCGAACCGATTGAGGTGGAGACGATCGCGCAAAAGTGTCAGGTGGTCTTTCTCTCTCTCCCCCATGGCTTAGCGTACAATCTCGCCCCACAATTGCTAGCGAAAGGGTGTCAAGTGCTAGATTTATCTGCAGATTATCGGTTTCGCGATCTCAAGACTTACAGCAACGCTTACAATGTAGAGCGAGACGATGAAGAAACGGTTGCAGCAGCCGTTTATGGCTTACCGGAACTGTATCGAGAACAGATTGCAAGCGCTTCTCTGATTGGCTGTCCTGGATGCTATCCCACTGCTAGTTTACTCGCGATCGCGCCCGCCCTGAAACAAGGTTTAATTCTCCCCGATAGTGTGATTATTGATGCGAAATCAGGTACATCTGGCGGTGGACGCAAAACTAAAGTAAATTTACTCCTTGCAGAAGCAGACAACGCCCTCTCCCCTTACAGTGTTGCTGGGCATCGTCATACACCCGAAATCGAAGAAGTTTGTAGTGACTTGGCTGGGGGAGAAATGCGGGTTCAATTTACCCCCCATTTAATTCCGATGGTACGGGGAATGTTAACCACTGTATATGCAACTTTGCGCGATCCTGGACTAGTCCGTGATGATTTACTCACCATTTATAACGCCTTCTATCGCTCTTGTGAGTTTGTGAAAATTCTTCCCAATGGGGTTTATCCACAAACGAAATGGGCCTCAGGGACAAATCTTTGTTATATCGGGATTGAAGTTGATCCACGAACTGATCGTGTAATTATTATGTCTGCCATTGATAACCTAATGAAAGGGCAAGCAGCACAAGGAGTTCAGTGCCTGAATTTAATGTTCGGTTGGGAAGAAACCCTTGGTTTACCGCAGCTTGCATTTTATCCCTAATCAGCACTTCTCCTTCTAGGGAGAGGCTTCGGGCTTCTCCCTTTTAATGAATTTGCATTTAACTAATGCCCTATCCTGACCATTACAAAACTCTAGGCTTAACCTCGGATGCCAGCCAAGAAGAGATTAAACAAGCCTATCGTCGCCAACCCCATTAATCTTGATCCTATTCCCAAAGTCGTCGCCGAGGAGATCCATTCAGCCGTTGATGGGTATCCTTTAACAAGCGCGGGATATCTAAATTTTCTGGACAACGGGGAAGACAGTCTCCACATTCAGTGCAACGGTTTCCTTTATTTCCTGGAAACCAATGACCCGCATTTTCAAACATCCCATAGCGATATTGTCCAAAATTTGTCAGATCATAGGCAACGGCTAGATTTCGCAAACGTAGAACTTCGGGAATATTAATCTCTTCTGGACAGGGTAAACATTGATAACATTGGCGACATTGATCTGTCCCAAGAGCGGTTTCTAACTGGGTTTCGAGGCGTTCTAAAGCGTTTTTTTCTTCTAAGGTGAGGGGGAACGTCTCATCAGCAACATCCAAGCCTGGGCGCAATTCTGAGGGGTCTGCTGCCCCTAAACTTAAGGTGGTGATTCTCGGATCGCTGAGGAGAAAGCGATAGTTCAAAACTTGCGGGGAAAAGGGAGCACACAATGCTTTTAGTTTCTCTGGAGGGGCGTAGAGTTGTCCGCCTTTATCGGTGGGGGAAATAATAAAAACCCCCAGATCTCGCTCAGCAGCAGCAGCCACAGCAGGTTCATTCCGTTGCCAAAAATAGTAATAGTGGAGATTAACAAAGGAAAATAAGTCGGTTGCAATGGCTGCGAGAATAATTTCTAGCGGGGCATGAGTCGAGAAGCCAATATGTTTAATTTGTCCTTGCTGTTGGGCTTGTTGAAGCGGTTTTAAGCAACTGTTTTCTCCAGTGACCCAACTTAAATGTTCCCATGTATTTAGTCCGTGAATGGCAACGGCATCAAGATAATCCACTTGTAACCGTTCTAAACTGGCTTTGAGAGCAGTTTCCATTGTCTCTGGGTCAGGGGTGGGGGAGAGTTTTGTGGTGAGGTGAAAGTTGCTTCTGGGTTGCTGGAACTTCTGCAAGACTGCGCCAATATATTCTTCACTCTTGCCATAAGCGCTGGCGGTTTCAATATGATTAATCCCGTTTTGCCGTGCTTGCAGGAGAGTTTGTTGAAACGCAGCGGGATTCCCTAAACCCCGCATTGTTCCCAGCGAGAAAACCGATAGAGAAAGATTCGTTTTTCCAAAGCGCCGGTATTGCATCGTTAACTCGATTCTTCGTTATTTTTAGAGGATTGTCCGCGAATAAAGTCTTCTGGGCTTAAATTGGAGATGAATTCTCGGAAGGCTTGTTTCTCTTCTTCATCTGCATCGCGATCGACAGGAATCGAGGCTTCTGCAATCACTTCTTCCATCACCCAAATGGGACTATTGGTCCGAACCGCGATCGCGATCGCGTCACTGGGGCGACAATCAATTTCTCGGATTTCGTCTCCCTGTTGCAAACACAGCAGCGCGTAAAATGTATTATCTTGCAAGGCGTGAATAATCACCCGCGTCACCATCATTTCCCAAGTATCAAAAATATTGACCATTAAGTCATGGGTGAGGGGACGCGGTGGCGTTTGGTTTTCAATTGCCCCCATAATGGCTTTTGCCTGGTCTTGTCCGATGTAAATGGGCAATGCCCTACGTTCAGAATGATCTTTTAAAAGCGCGATCGGGCTTCGCGTTATAGCATCCAAGGCAATCCCAGCAACTTTCATTTCAATCATCAGCTTAGCCTCTCTTGCACTGCTCTCAGTCTTGAGTTTTCCTTTGGGGTAATGCGGTACAGTGATAAGTGTACCAATCCACCCCCTATTGTACTTTTTTCCCTGTCCTGCTCCTAGCTGATTCAGGGTTCAGTAGGTATTTAATTAGTTACTCAGCCCACGAATTGACTTATGTTTACTGGATTAATTCAAGCTCAAGGTATTATTCAACCTCTCGGGCGCGATCGCTTCCAAATTCGTATTCCTCCCGCACAAGGAGCTTCTCTTCTTGCAGAAATGGCAATGGGGGATAGTGTTGCTGTGGATGGCGTGTGTCTCACGGTAGAAAGTCTTCTTCCTGATGGTTTTGTCGCTACAGCTTCCCCAGAAACCTTAACCCGCACGACTCTTGGCAGTCGCAATGAGGCAAGCACCTACGTTAATATCGAACCCTCCCTTCAGGTGGGCTCAAAACTGGGAGGACATTTTGTCACGGGTCATGTGGACGGTGTCGGACGTTTAATCCGCTCAGTGGCAACAGACCGCGCTTGGGAAATGACCTTTGGTTCTCTCAGTGGTCTATCTGAGGTTTGGGAGCAAAATATTGCTCGTTACTTAATCCCCAAAGGGAGTATCGCCATTAATGGCATTAGTTTAACCATTGCTGAGTGTGATGCCAGTGGAAGTTGGTTTCAGTGTGCTGTGATTCCAGTAACTTATCACGAAACCAATCTCTCCCATCTCCAAGAAGGAAACTGGGTCAATTTAGAAAGTGATATTTTAGGCAAATATGTGAATAAATTGCTGCATCATCCTTCTCATCACACTTCAGAACATGATATTAGTCTCTCGTTTTTGGCTGAACATGGCTATCTGTGACCTCCTGCCGAGATAATTGTTGAGAATCTCGGGGACGAGGTGCGGGGAAATTCAGCGTTCCTAAAGCCTCCAGATTCGTTAATGACTCTAAACTTTCTTGTTCTGATAAAAATTGTGAGACCTCAGCATAGTTTTCACTAGCAGGAGAGGGGGGACGATAAGCAACGGGGGTCTGGAAGTTAATTTGATTAGCAGTTGGGACTCGCTGTAAGTCTTCTTGCGTAAAGAGTTGAGGGGGTTGCCAATTAAAGAGAGAAGCTAAGACTTTGGGTAAGGAAAAAGGTAGGACTAAAACTGAGTTACTGCGTTGAGAAAAAGGAGCAAGATCCGCTTTCCGTTCGTAGGCTTGCTTAAAGTTACCTTTTTTTAGAAATGGCAATTCTGGAAGAGACATCCACGAGGCGGTTGCAGTGGGAAAAGCTGTGAGCATTTCTGGTAAGAAAGCCAAGAAATTATTACCATCAACTTCATCGCTACTATCAGCAAGATTACTAAAATTGATGGCACTGGGATCGAGGTTTGCTTTTGCCATGAGTAACTGTTTCCCAGCATTGACAGCAATCCAGCGCGATCCTTTGCGAATGCGCCATTCAAAGTGTAAATGGGGACCAGTAGATAAACCTGTGTTACCGACTCGACCAATCACCGTTCCTTGTTCGACCCATTGTCCGGGTTTAACGTGAATTTGGGAAAGGTGAGCATAACGGGATTCGTTTTTGTCGTTATGGCGTAAACCAACGATTAATCCGTAACCACTGCTATAGTCCGCTAAGACCACTCGTCCTGATTTCGTGGCAACCACAGGCGTTCCTTCTGGGGCTGTAAAATCGGTTCCAGTGTGAAAGCGACGATTACCATAAATGGGGTGAATGCGCCAACCATAGTTAGAACTCACGGGCATCGATCGCGCTAGAGGGAACATTAAGGCTGAATCACCGTTATCGGGAAGTTTAAGCTGCGGTAAGTCTTCTGGTGGTGTGTAGGTACTGACGGCTTGGTTTTCTTTTGGAGGAGTCGGCTGCTGAAAGTTTTTCGGTAATTCTGGTAGTGTTTCCACGTCAACTGCAGCTTGTTGAGACTCGCTTGGGTCTTGAGAAATCTTGCAACTGCCACTAACCAGTTTTCCATCTTCAACAACGGTTGTACAGTTTTCTGCGCGATCGCTTACTTCCACGCGAGGGGCGGGTAAACTATTTTCTCCAGTTGGGGGATAACCGTTGAAATCCACAAAATCTTGAGTATCTCCGGTTGCAGTTCTTTCGTTTCTTTGCCAAACGGGACCCCCTGAATCTTGTTGTTGTGGCGGATTATTCTGAGAGTTGGCTGGTCTCGGCTCTAAGTTCACCGTTGGTGCTGAAGGCTGGGAAGATTCAGCGACCTCTGGGGAAGCCGATGGAGAGGGTGAGGGTTGGGGTGGGGAAGAATCTTGTGGCGTGGAGTGAGAAGGGGAATTAACAAGCGGTTGAATCGGCTTTAGTTCGGGTTTGGCTTGCGGTTGAGATGTTTTTGCGGTTTCCTCTGACTCAGGTTCGTTGACTCGTAGCGGAGAAACCGATTCGTAATCGGGAAGGGCTGGTTTTTGGGGAACCGTTTCTGAGGCCTGAATTGGCTCTAAGGGTGAAGCGGGTTGATCTTCATTCAGACTGGGTAACGGTTTGACTGGGGAGGTAGAAGAAGATTGCGCTATTACCGCTCCTCCACTCAATAAGGTGAGGGGCAGTAGATATCCTAAGCCTTGTAGCAATAACAGATGAAATTGTCCCTTAACAGGGGAAAGCGGGGAAGGGGAGAGGAGTTGCTGAGTCATCTTAACGATTTCAGGCGCGATCGCGCTGCTGATTCTACGAATAGCCTATGCTCATTTTACCAGCGCGATCGAGAAAAGTTTATGAACAGAATCAACACGCCTGAGCATTATTCACGACTCTTGCCCGTTGAAATAAATACCCCGTCCCTCGTTCGGTAATAATTAATTCTGGATTTTTCGGATCTGCTTCGATTTTGCCTCGCAACCGCGACACATGAACATCCACTACGCGCAAATCGCCATGACGCTGCGGTGGATATCCCCAAATCCGCTTCAGGATTTCGGTGCGGGAAATGGACTCCCCAGAATGGGTAGCAAGCAACTCTAACAAATTATACTCGCGACCGGTTAAACGGACTAACTCATTCCCCATATAAACTCGTCGTTTATTGGTGTCGATTTGTAATTTTCCCACTTGCATCACCCCAGAAGCGGGAATCATCGCCTCGCTGTTTTTCTTCAGCCGTCTTAACACTGTATGAATTCTTGCTTCTAATTCTTTGGGTGAGAAGGGCTTCACTAAATAGTCATCGGCCCCAATTTGTAACCCAGTAATTCGATCGGCAACATCACCTAAAGCGGTCAGCATAATAATGGGAACATTCGACTCTTTTCTTAACTCTTTGCAGGTGAAGTAACCATCACCATTGGGCATCATGACATCTAAAACCACCAAGTCAGGCTGTTCCGCAGCAAATACCTTTAAAGCCTGTTCTCCATCAGCAGCAATCACAACTTCATAGCCCACCATTGACAATCGGGTTTGTAAAATGCGACGAACGGCTGCTTCATCATCGACCACAAGAATTTTTTCTGTATGGTTTTCCACGCTTAATACTCCTTGCGAAATTGCTTAAAATTCGACTTCAATGTATTTATTTTGATCAAGATTTTTAGGACAACTTTCTTATCATTTGCTGATTAATCAAGGGAACTTTTCAGACACTCAATTCAGCTTTTTTGAGGAGAAAACTGACTTTCAAACTCCATCACATCCTCCCCATACACATTTTTAATGCTCTGTCAATGTTATTTCAGTAAAGAATTATTAAAAGTTATCACAATGATAACATAAGTTTTCAAGATTGTCGGGATCGAGTCAAGAAAAATGATTTCTACCATAAGAAAAATCTTTTGAAAAGTGTTTTGTAAACTTTATTTATTATTAAATGAGCATTTACTTCAATTTTAGTTGAGTTTCAATTCATTCAGGAGATTTCATCAATAATGATTCATGAATGACTGCTATGATGTGAATCTATAACTTAGCCCCGATCGCGCAATGAGGGACTAATGCCGAATCCATTCCTTGGCGTAAGAATTCCACCAGAAATCGAACAGGCAATTGTCGAGCGGATGCAACACACAGGACAAAGCAAGTCCGATATCGTGGTTGCTGCCCTCAAAACCTACTTGGAACTTCCTTCCTGTCATCAGCGACTGACTGAAGTTGAGGAACGTCTGGCTGAAGTAGAATCAGCACTGAAAACGCATCAAACAGACAACTCAACTCCCGACAGTGAATAATCAGCCTTTACTTGGATTTATGAATATTGACAAACCCCTCAACGTTACCTCTCATGACTGTGTAGCGAAAGTGAGACGCTGGGCAAAAATGAAGCGAGTGGGACACGGTGGCACATTAGACCCTGCAGCTACAGGCGTTTTACCCCTCGCTCTAGGAAAAGCCACTCGTTTATTACAATTTCTCCCGAATACAAAAGCCTACACCGCAACCATACGCTTTGGTTGTCGGACGACCAGCGATGACTTAGAAGGAGAGATTTTAGAAGAAAACCCAGCCCCTAACTTAACATTAGAAGCAATTAAGCCTTATCTACCGCAATTTCTGGGGAAAATTAATCAAATTCCTCCCATTTACAGTGCCATTCAAAAAGACGGGAAACGACTGTATGATTTAGCCAGACAGGGGAAAACCGTAGAAGTGCCACCGCGAGAAGTAGAAATTACCGAGATGGAAGTGATGGCTTGGCAAGACGGAGACTTTCCAGAATTGACCCTACACATTGCTTGTAAAAGTGGCACTTATATCCGTTCTCTGGCGCGAGACCTCGGGGATTGTTTAGGCGTTGGCGGTACACTTTCAGGCTTAAGACGGACTGAAAGTAGTGGCTTTTCCTTAGAAAAAAGCCTTTCTCTTTCTGCGTTAGAAATACAACTGCAAAGCGGGACTTTTACCCCACTTCCTGCGGATTATCCCTTGCAGCATCTCGAAAAAATTGATCTAACTTCAGAAACAGCAAAACGCTGGTGTCAAGGACAACGCTTAGTCTTACCAGAAGAAACCAATGCAACGGGTTTTGTTCGTGTTTATGGAGAAAATGGTTTATTTTTAGGGATTGGGGAGAAAGAGCCTCCCCAACAGTTGCAACCGAAAACAGTTATAGCGGTTTAAAGGGTTAAGGATTGTGGATCATTTTCAATCAACTGCGCTAAATCTTGTAAGAAAGCAGCAGCATGAGCGCCATAAATGATGCGGTGGTCGCAGGTGATATTCACGCTCATCTGACGACGCACCCCAAACAGTCCGTCATCAGTGGCGACCACTTGCGGACGAGATGCGCCAATGGCAAGAATTCCGCCTTGTCCAGGCGGTAAAATCGCATCAAAGCGATCGACCCCAAACATTCCTAAGTTGGAAAGGGTAAAGGTACCCGTGCTATATTCTTCGGGTTGTAGTTGTTTACTGCGCGATCGTTTAACTAAATCTTTCCAGTTGCGAGAGAGGGTATAAATATCTTGTTCCGCAGCATTGCGTAAGACAGGGGTAATCAAACCACCATCTTCCATCGCGACTGCAACCGCAATATTAATCGCCGAGTTATATTGTGTTCCTTGATCCGTATAACTAGCATTGACTAAAGGATGTTTCTGGAGAGTGCTCGCCACCGCTTTCGCCAAGAGAGCAGTCATTGTTACCCCTTTCGACTTGATTTGTTGATAGAGTTTATCGAGTTCATCGGTGGTGATGGTGTAACCAACATGGAACGTAGGAACTTGTACCGTTGCCGTCATGTTACGAACAACAGAACTTTGTAAGGTAGTAAAGGGAACCACTTCTCCTTTCCCAGCAGGTGCAGGTTGTGGTGTGGGTTGCGGGGCAGGCTGAGGCGTGGGTTGAGGGGCAGCTTGAGGAGTCGGTGTCGCGGGTGCTTGACCCGTTGCTGCTTCCACATCTGCTGCTACGATTCGACCGTGGGGGCCACTCCCTTGTAACGTTGCTAAATCAATGTTGTGTTCTTGGGCTAACTTACGGGCGCGAGGAGAAGCAATCACCCGACCATTTTCTTTTTTCGCAGCAGGGGCAGGTTGTACCGCTGGTGCTGCGGGTTCAGGTTTTGAAGGAGCAGGTGCAGCAGGTTCAGGGGTTTTGGTTTCTGCTGGAGTGCTGGCGGTTTGTTTGCTTTGGGCTTGTTGTTTTGCCGTTTCGATTTCTGCTTCAGTTTCAGCGAGTAAACCAATTGCTGAACCAACAGGGGCTTGTTCTCCTTCTTGGACGAGAATGGTTGCTAAGTACCCATCATGGAACGACTCCACATCCATATCAGCTTTGTCTGATTCCACTACGAGGACGGTTTCCCCTTTCTCCACCTTATCACCAGGGGATTTTGCCCAAGAAACAATTTTTCCTTCGGTCATGGTTGAACTGAGGGCAGGCATGAAAATGTCGCGGATCATAGAGTCGTTCCCTTAAGCGTAGATAATTAACGGTCAATAATTAACAATTACCAACTATACCAATGATCAGGCTCGGATGGCACAAGGATATAGCACGACTTGAAAAGGGAAAGGGTACTTTGCAGAAAACGCATCAAATTTATTCTTTCTGAAAGGTTTTGTATCAAATATTACTTCGATAGCCGTATTAGTCTTATATGATTCGAGTCAGTTGCTGATTGAGTGAAAGCTCAAGTAAAGCCTTGAAGCAAGCCATAAAAAGATTATTTTAACTATATGGTAGAACCACTTTCTTCTGTTTTAGACGCAACCACCTCAGTGGTCAAGGCGCTGAAAGAAATATCGAAAAAAGAACTATCTGGACAACTCACCATCCGTTTTTTTAATTCTCATTCTACAGGTTGGCGAGTGTATATCGGACGCGGAAAAGTTCATTACGCCAGTAGTTTAGTGGCTAACCAAGAGCGAATTAATTATTTATTGTCTCATTATTTTCCTGATCTCAACCGTCATCCGATGCAAGATCAGGAACAGGAATATGATTATCTTTGTTCCTTTTGGCGGTCTGGAAAAATTTCTCTGCAAGACCTTAGACAAGTCATCTATACCCTAACCCAAGAAGCATTAATTCATTGTTTTGCTTCACCCCCTGTGCAATTGGAATTTGAAGAGAGCGTGGGGCTAGATCCGATTTTGGTTTCGGCTTCCGTGAAGAAGATTGCTTATTCGGTTCGTCCGCAAGTTTTGGGGTGGATGAAGCTACGAGAAGGGATTTCATCTCCTTTGTGGCGCGTGGGAACAGAGCAATTAAATGGATTTTACAACGCGATCGCGCAAAACAGTTTATCTCAACAGAGCAATATTAATTCTTCTCTGGCTCAGTTAAAACCCCTAGCACAAGCTCTAACTGCATTTCCGAATCTTTACGCTCTGGCTCAGGAATTTAAGGTTGATGTTCTCACTCTCGCCCAAGAGTTGCAACCCTACGCCGAACAAAAACAACTGCAAATCAAGCCTTACGAAGAACCAAAAGCACCAAACGGAGAAACACCAGTGGTTGCTTGCATTGATGATAGTCATACAGTGCAACGGAATGTGAAGTTAACCCTAGAAACCGCAGGTTACGAAGTGATTTCCTTAACTGAACCAGGTCGCGCCCTGACAGCCCTTGCTCGCAAGAAACCCGTTCTAATTTTAATGGATATTACCATGCCCGATATGAATGGCTATGATCTCTCCCGAATGTTACGAAAATCCGCATCCTTAGCGGAAGTTCCCATTGTCATGCTAACGGGGCGCGATGGGGTTGTGGATCGATTACGGGCGCGAATGGTGGGAGCCAATGATTACATTACCAAACCTTTCAATCCTCACCAACTGATTCAACTGGTTCAAGCATTAACCCGTCAACCTCAACCTGTGGAGCAATAAAAAATGACAACTGTTTTAATCGTTGAAGATGGTCACGCCGATCAAAAATTAATGGTTTCCCTGCTAGAACAATCAGGATATGAAGTCGTTGCGAAAAATTCAGTGGAAGAAGCAGAAAGCTGGTTACTTCAAGAAAAACATGATCCTGATTTAATTGTGCTCGATATTGTGATGCCTGGTTCTAGCGGTTTAGAATTATGTCGCGAAATTAGAGCAAATGAGACATTAAAAAATATTCCGATTGTTTTCTGTTCTTCTAAAAATAAAGAATTTGACCAATTTTGGGCGCTGCGTCAGGGGGGAAATGCCTATCTGACAAAACCTTTTCTCCCTAAAGAATTTTTGAATACTGTCGCTGAACAATTAGCGTCCTGATGGCAAAAGATTACTTTCAGATTACGGTTAGACAATCTCTCGGTTTACTAATTCCCATTTCAGAAACAGTAGAAGTGGTGACTTGTTTACGAAAAGAGATTTGTCCCATTCCAGGTGTTGTTCCGCCCTTAAGAGGGGTTTTAAACCAGCGCGGAAGACTACTGTGGATTTTTGGTTTAGGAGATGCTCTTCAGTTACCTCAAAAAGAACAAAGAAGACGCGCCCAAGATCGCTTAACTGTTGTCATTCTCACTTCACAAACCGAAACCAACCTTCGGTTAGGGGCTGTGGTGAGCAGTTTACAAGGGATTATTTCCCTCTCAGAAACCGCATTTGGTGAAGTTCCTTCTGGGTTTCGTCCCCAAGCCCGCCAATTTTTAGCTGGAATCACGAAAGTCAATGATAAAAAAGTTGCTATCGTTGATACTGCTGCGATTTTCGACCATTTACAACAATCCTCTCTTTCTAGTTATTCATCCGTATTATCATGACTCAATCCCCGATTTCTCAACAAATTGATATCGCAACTTTGGCTAGCAAAATCACCGAAGCCAGTCGCAAAGAAGAACAAGGTCAACTCGAAGAAGCTAGGCAACTGTATCAGGAGGTTGCAGAGGCTGATCCTCATGGCAGTTTGGGGGGAAGTGCTCTCCGCGCGATCGCGCATTTAGATGATATCAATAGGACAACGCCTTCTATTTCCATCTCTCAAGCTGAATCATCCACCGCAACTGCGCCAACCAACCCTTTACAACAAGGATGGCAATGGTTTAAGAATCGTCCGATTGCGAAAAAACAACTTGCCACACTGGGGATTTCTGAGGTGACATCTCTTGCACTGGTTGCAGTCAGTTCAGTATTACTTTTTGTTGGGTTACGAGCGCAATTAAAAGAACAAAGTCAATCAGAGTTAGCCGTTGCAGATATTGCCTATAACCTCAAAATTGACCAAATGGGCTTTGGTTTTCGCGGACAAGCGGATAACACCGCAATTATTAACGCAGCCATTGCAGGACAAGGAAATGATACTGTAGATCAAATTCTCAGTAACGAAATTCGCAAGCGTAAGATTGAATTTGCCACCTTAGTTAGTCCCGAAGCAAAGGTCATTGAGGATGCCAATGGTTTGGCGGTGGGAAGCACATTTAATCCCAATAATTTAGTTAATGCAGCGATTAACCGTGGGGAACAAATCAAAACCACAGAAATCATTAGTGCGGATACGCTCAGGGAAGCTAACCCGCCAAACTTGGACACATTTGATCTCGAAAACCGAAACAACTTTCTGATTCGCTACACAATTACCCCTGTTAAACAAGCAGATGCAACAGTAGGCGTATTGATTTCGGGAGACGTTGTGAAAGAGCCCATTGTGGAGAAAATTAATACATCTTTTGAAGGGGGTTATAGTGCTGTTTATCTGGCTCAACCCGATGGAGAATTTGTTTTAGGAACATCGCAAGAACAAACAGCAAATGGAATCGATGCCAATGTTGCTATCCCTTCCACTCAGTTGTTAGAAAAAGCACTGAATCAACCTGAAACAGTGGTAATCAATTGGATGAGTTTAGGCGGTCAAGGATATGCCACTTCCGCCCACGCGATTACAAATTATAGGGGAGAGCCGATTGGTGTTTTAGTGCGAGGAACCGCAGCCACGCAATTGAATCAACTTTTAAGTAATACCCTCATTACGCTAGCTATCTCAGTTGTCATTGCAATCATTGTTGATATTATTCTGGCGCGTCAAGTTTCAGGATTAATTGCCACCCCCATCCAGAAATTAAGAGAATCCACAAAACGTTTTTCACGGGGAGAAAAAGGGGTTCGCGCCAAAATTGAAACCAATGATGAAATTGGTGAGTTAGCCCGCACTTTTAATGAGATGGCGGATAATATAAATAATTCAGAAGCGATGATGGCAGAACAAAGCCGTCTTAAGGAAAAAGAAGCGGAATATCAACGTCAAGAAAGAGAACAACTGCAACAAGAAGTAGTGAATCTTCTGTTGGAAATTGATGAAGCGCGGAAAGGAGATTTAACGGTTCGCGCCACGGTTGTGGAAGGGGAAATGGGATCCGTTGCAGATGCGTTTAATGCCACGATTCGCAGTTTACGAGAAATTGTGATGCAGGTGCAAACGGTGGTGAACCAAGTGCAACAGTCCGCAACCACCAGTGAAACGTCAATTCAACATTTATCGGAAGATGCAACGACGCAAGCCCAAGAAGTGACTCATACTCTCAGCGCGATCGAGCAAATGAGTCAGTCGATTCAAGCAGTGGCAAATTCGGCGCAAGAAGCTGCGGACATTTCCCGTCAAACCCGAGAAGCTGCGCAAAGTGGGGAATCAGCCATGGATCGCACGGTTGGCAGTATTGATAATATTCGCAATAGTACGGGAGAAACCTCGAAAAAAGTGAAACGCCTCGCAGAATCGTCCCAAGAAATTTCTAAAATCGTGAGTATCATTTCTGGTATTTCCGAAAAAACCAACTTACTGGCGTTTAATGCTTCCATTGAGGCTTCTCGCGCGGGGGAACATGGGGAAGGTTTCCGCATTGTTGCGGATGAGGTGCGGAGACTCGCGGAACGGGTGACGGAATCCACGAAAGAAATTTCGCAGTTAGTAGAAACCATTCAAACTGAGACTGGGGAAGTGTTGGCGACGATGGAAGAAAGTACCGCTCATGTTGTCGCTGGAACCGAGTTAGTGGGAGAAACCAAGCAAAACTTACAACAGTTAGCCCAGTTGAGTGAAAAAGCAGATCAACTCCTACAGTCGATTTCTACCAGTACCGTTTCCCAAGCGGAAACCTCACAACAAGTTACGGGAACCATGCAAGGAGTGGTAGAAAAATCACAAGCCACGTCTAGCGAGTCACAAACCGTTGCTCAATCCTTACAGTCGCTGGTGCAATTATCTCAAGATCTCCAGAATTCTCTATCTCGATTCCAAGTAGAAAAACAACAGCAGGAAGAGGGTTAACTGATGTTAGATGCTACTCAACTCGACGCGATCGCGCAGGAAGCTCGGATGTGTTTTCTCTATGAAGATGCACCCGACTATCAAACCCAGTTAGAAGCAGGATTATCGGCATTATATAACGGGGAAAATGTATCCGAGGCAATTCACAGCTTAATGAAAACCGCCCACTCCCTCAAAGGCGGTGCAGGAATTGCTCAGCTTTCGGATCTGAGTACCCTCGCCCACCAGTTAGAAGACTTATTAGAAGCCCTCTATCATCAGCGCGTCACAGAAACGGATGTTGCTTATGATTTACTCTGTCAAGGGGTAGAGGAAGTCAGTGTCGTCATTGCGAATGCTTTACAGAAAGACACGCCACCCACAGCAGTCTCTTCTGAATTACTGAGCGCGATCGCGCAATTTCTCGACAGTCTCCCTGAAACAGGAGAAGAAAATCAAGAATCTGATTCAGCTACAGCAGAAGCAGAAAGCATTCCTTTTGCGATCATTCAATCAGCTTTAGAAGTAGATTTAGAAGAATGTATCGAACGAGTGGAACCGCTTCTAAACGCATCCAGTGATCAACTCATTCCTGCAATACAAAGTTTTTGTGAAGAATGTGTTCTCCTGGCGGAAACTTTAAGCCTCGATTGGTTACAACAAGATATTCAGCCCTTACAAACTGCTTTAAAAGAGGATCACGAAAACCTTTCTAGCATTGCTGAAACCACTCTCAATACTTTACGAGACCATCGCCAACAATGCTTAAACGGGGAAGCCCTCAGCACCCAATCGGAAACCGTTGATTCAGAAACGTCTCTCCCTGAAGTCACTCCCAGTAATCTCTCTGCTGATCCCGGATTGAGCTTAAAAATGCCCGTTACTCGGCTCGATCGCATGAGTAACACCTTTGGGGAACTAATTATTAACTATGAACGGTTGAACTTAATTAGTCAACAACTGCAAGCAGCCAATCGTTCGTTACATAAACATAGCTTCCAACTCTCGCCCATTAAAGAACAAGTCCAAACCTTTTATGACCAACTTGCCACAAACCTGAATTATTTCAATCAAACCCCAACCAACGATGAATTTGATCCCTTACAACTGGATCAATATAGTCACTTTCATCAAACGTTACAAGACTTTCAAGAATTAATGGTACGGGTGCAAGAAAACCGCGCGGATATTGATATTATTGCTCGTGATTTTCAAGACACCTTAGAAGAACTCCTCAGCTTTCTTAATACACTTCGGACTGATATTACCAATTCTCGTTTAATTCCATTTAAAACTTACGCCCAACGCTTTAATGTTCCCCTACAAAACTTAAATGAACGCTATCATAAATCAGTCCAACTCGTGTTAGAGGGAGAAGATACCCTTGTTGATCAAGTTATTTTAGAACAGTTACAAACGCCCTTAACCCATCTGTTTCGGAATGCCTTTGATCATGGAATTGAAACCACAGAAGAAAGAATAACTGTTGATAAATCGCCCATTGCGACAATTAAATTTCAGGCAAGATTACAAGGAAATCGAATCCTAATTGATATTAGTGATGATGGTCGCGGAATTAGTTTAGAAAACGTTTTTGCCAAAGCGAAAGCACAAGGGTTAACCCAACGAGAAAATCCTCAAGAATTAACCCGAGACCAAATTTTAGAATTTCTATTTTTACCGAACTTTTCCACCGCAAAAACCGTTTCTGATTTATCGGGTCGCGGAGTCGGTTTAGATGTGGTGCGAATGCAAGTGGAACGCCTCAACGGTACTGTCAATATTGATTCCACTCTCGGTCAAGGAACAACCTTTACACTTTCGATTCCGCTTACTCTGAGTATTTTACCCTTTCTGCTTTGTCGCGCCCAGCAACAAACCCTTGCCATTCCTGCCAGTAAAATTTTAGCCGTGGTTAGCCTGAAAGAAATGTCAGAGAATCAAACTCTGATTTGGCATCAGCAACGGCTTCCCGTTTATCCTTTATTACAATTACTACCCTATCCTGACCCGATTCCCCCCAGTGGTCAAGAACCCATTGGCTTAGTTTTAAATATCAATGAAACTCTGATTGTTGTGGGAATTGACGGCTTACAAGGAGAACGAGAATTAGTCGTCAAACCCTTTGATCGCACAATTCCGGTTCCGCCTTATGTGGCTGGCTGTACGGTTTTAGGAACAGGAGACGTGGTTCCTGTGGTTGACCCCGATTATTGGGGTGATCTCTTATCCTTCGTTCAATCGCCAACCCTTGCATCTCATACCACCCATCAAACAGACAAAGATCCAACGATTTTAGTCATTGATGATTCGGTAGCGGTTCGACGCAACCTGGAAAGTTTACTCACTAAATCAGGCTATGACGTGATTAGTTGTCGCGATGGGAAAGAAGCCACTGCAACCCTTGATGAACCGGGAAAAGAAATTAATGTCGTCATTTCTGATATTGAAATGCCTCGTTTAGATGGGTTTGGTGTTTTGCAAGCGATCCGGTCTCATTCCCGTTGGCATTCTCTCCCCGTGATTATGCTAACCTCACGGGAACACGAACGACATCGACAAAAAGCGTTTAGTTTGGGCGCAACGGATTATATTGGGAAACCATTTAGTCCGCAAAAGTTACTAACAACGGTTCAACAGTATGCCTTGGAGACGGTAAGATAAACTTTTTCAGCCGACCCTAATAAGCAATCTTCAGGAATAATAAGGTCTATGGGGTTCACCGAATAAAATTAAGGAACAAGTGAGAGAATTGATTACTTCTGTCGTTACATCACTAACCGCTAATCCTCCTGCTGTGCGACGACGCAGCGATCGCAGCACGACGAGATCAAACGATCGCGCAGCCCGAATAATGACTTCAGAAGCGCGATCGTAAGCAATGGTTTTAATCCGATAATTAATCTCTGCGCCTCCTTGCTGCAAGACTTGTTCAATCTCTTGTTCAAACGCTAAGATTTGATCTTTCGTCGTTCTCGGGTCACACACATGAAGATACGTTACCGAAGATTGATGCGTATCCGCAAACAACTGAGAAAACCGAATCACCCGAACCGCAGACACGCTGAGGTTTTTCACGGGAACGAGAATCCGACGCAGATTAATCGGTTCATCCAATAAGCGCGTGACCACCACAGGACAATGAGACGACCAAATCACATTATTAATTAAATTGCCAAATAAGCGCGATCTTAACCCCGTTGTCGTTTCACTCCAGCCCATTACAATTAAACTTGCTTTTTGTTCTCTGGCGGTGCGAGTAATCCCTTCTGCGATATCGTCATCAATGCGTAATAGCGGACTCGCCTTAACCTGAAACTCGTTACTGTACTTTTCCCCCTTCGCTAAGAGTTTTTCTTGCTGCTGAATGGACACAGAAAGCTGTGGTTCATCCATGTGGACATGGGCTTGTACTACCGTTAAGGGAACAAGGATTCCCGACTCGTGACGGGCTAACAACGCTCCCATTTCAATTAAATAGCGTTCTGTCATCGGGTTATATACAGGAACGACTACCGTAAACAAATTTTCTTGGGCTTTCACTAAAGCAGGATTAATAATCTCCTGTTGTAATTCTTCCTCCACCTGTTCCCACCAAACCCAATCTTCTCCCGTATTCAGTCCAGTTGTCGCTAAAGGAAGTTTACTTCCAAAACGTTCCGTGAATAACGGCCCCACTAAGGAAGTCACCAGCATTAAAACAATGACTGTATTAAAGACTGCTTGCGGAATTAACCCCGCTTGTACCCCTGCTAGAGCAGCAGCTAAGGTTGCAGCCACCTGCGGTAAGGAAAGCGACCACATCGTCAAGGTTTCATCCCAAGAATAGCGATAGAACAGTTTAGCGAGAAACGCTGCTAAAAACTTAGATACAAATAACCCCACAATCATCGCCAAGGGGAAAGCAAAATTAAAGCGAAGGGTTTCAATAAAAACAGGAATATCGAGTAATAAGCCCATACTGACAAAAAAGAAGGGAATAAATAGGGTACTGCCAACAAATTCCACTTTTTCCTCCACAGGGCTGTGTCCTACGACATCATTCACCGCTAAACCCACTAGAAACGCCCCGACAATTTTATCGACATTAACCAGTTGCGCCCCCACTGACGCGAGAAATACCACCAACAAGACAAACAGAAACTGATTACTTTCCTCGTCTCCCGTGCGTTGAAAATATTTTTTACCTGCCCAATCGACCCCAAATAACACCAAAGCAGAATAAAGAACAAGCCCCACCAATTGCAAAGTTAAGCTAGTAGCAGACAAGTCTCCCGCATGAATGGCGATACAAATAGCAAGAACTAACAATGCAGCAATGTCAGTGAAGATTGTTGCGCCAATCGTGACAATGACCGATTCATTACTACTAACCCCAAGCCGATTCACAATCGGGAAGCCTAAAAGGGTATGGGAGGCAATGAGAGAACCAATGAGAATGGACGCATTCCAGCCATAATCAAAGCCTTGGGCAATACCGAAGCCGAAAACAAGCGGGAACATAAATGTAGCCAGACCAAAAGAGATCGCGCGATTTTTCTTTTTCCGAAATTCCTCTAGATCAATTTCTAGACCTGCCACAAACATCAAATAGATTTTCCCCACATCCGACAGCAGTTTCATGGTTTCGCTGTCCTTGTTGAGGAGTTGTAAGCCATCATTACCGAGAATAATACCCGCTACCAGTAGCCCCACTAATCCTGGTAAGCGCAACCGCTCAAAAATGGGAGGAATGGTGAGGCTAACAAGGAGTAGAATGGTGAATTCAACCAGTGGACTATCGGAGATAAAAGAAAACAAGGTCGCTCCAACTGAATCAACAAGAAAGTTAACCTGATCATAGTTCACCGAGTTTGATCTGCGATGACCCCCGACCTTCGCTGCGGGGGATGAGCTTAAAAGACACTATTCCCGATCAAACTATTCCCATTCGATGGTACCAGGGGGCTTAGAGGTAACATCATAGACAACACGATTCACGCCTTTGACCTCATTTACCATGCGATTAGAAATCGTTTCCAGGAGGTCATAAGGAACGCGCGACCAGTCAGCAGTCATCCCATCTTCACTGGAAATCAGACGTAATACGACCGGGTGGGCATAGGTGCGTTTATCCCCCATGACACCAACACTTCGGATAGGAAGCAGTACCGCAAAGGCTTGCCAAAAATCTTGGTAGCAGTTTTGTTTTTTGATCTCATCCCTGACGACAAAATCAGCATCGCGGAGAATGTTTAAACGTTCTGCGGTGACTTCCCCGATAATACGAATCGCTAAACCTGGCCCAGGGAAGGGATGGCGTTGAATAATTTCATCGGGTAAACCAAGGGATGAGCCCACTTTTCGCACTTCATCTTTGAAGAGTTTGCGTAAGGGTTCAACTAGCTTAAAGCGTAAGTCTTCGGGTAAACCGCCAACATTGTGGTGACTTTTAATTTTAACCGCAACCCGTTCTCCTGTTTTCGGGTCAACGTTGGTGTCTGCGGACTCAATGACATCAGGATAGAGTGTTCCTTGGGCGAGATAGTCAAACGGTCCGAGTTCTCGGGATTTTTCTTCAAAGACTTTAATAAATTCGTGACCAATACGACGGCGTTTTTCTTCAGGATCACTCACCCCTTCCAATTGCGCTAAAAACCGATCGCGCGCGTTAACATATTCAACAGGAATATGAAAGCGATCTTTAAAAATCTCAAGCAACCGTTCCGGTTCTCCTTTCCGCATAAACCCTTGGTCAATAAACATACAGACCAACTGATCGCCAATGGCTTTGTGAAGCAAAAAGGCAAGGGTTGAGGAGTCCACACCGCCAGACAGGGCAAGTAAGACGCGCTTTTCCCCGACTTTTGCCCGCACTTCCCGCACGGCTTCTTCCACAAAGGCTTCTGATGTCCAAGTGGGTTCGCACTGACAAACTTTATACACAAAATTCCGAATCAGAACCGCCCCACCCACAGAATGAACCACTTCGGGGTGAAATTGAACCCCGTAGAGTTTTCTGTCTGGATGCGCGATCGCGGCACAAGGGGTATTGTCCGTATGGGCTAACACCTGAAAACCTAGAGGAAGTTCAATGCAGGAGTCACCATGACTCATCCACATGGTTGCGCCATCTTCAACCCCAGGAAACAAAATTTCTTCCTCATCAATATGGAGAGAGGCTTTACCATATTCAGCGTGTTTCGCCCGTTCGACCACTCCCCCCAACTGTTGTACCATCACTTGCATTCCGTAACAGACACCAATGACAGGAATGCCTAAATCCCAAATTTTTGGGTCAACTTGTGGGGCTCCTTGATCATAAACGGAACTGGGACCGCCTGAGAGAATAATACCGTGAGGGTTTAATTTCTTGAGTTGTTCTGCGGTTGTCCGATAGGGCAGAACTTCTGAATATACTTGAGTTTCACGAATTCGCCGAGCAATCAGTTCCGAGTATTGAGAACCAAAATCAAGGATCGCAATCATTTGCCGATTGATGCTACCTGTGATTTCTGCTTGCTCGATCGCTGCACTTTTTTGGGAAGAGTCAGTTGAAATAGTCACGGTGTTTGCGGGGATAAATTATAAAAGCAGACTAGCAATAGAATTTTGGGTATTCCTTTATCATAGCAAGGAAATACTTGTAATATTTCTTAATATTACTCCTACTTTAACATAATCTGAAGTCACTCATTCGGAGGTGACAGCAACTATTGCAATAATCCTGATGCAATTTCATCAACTTCTATATTTTCAACACCGCGTTCAATAATATCTGGCGATCGTTGGCGACGTTTCTTTTCACTGATCGGAGAAGATTGCATCAGATGAATCGCTTTGCTGTAGGCGGACATACGCCGTTGATGGAGAAACAAATCAGCAGCTTGTCGCCAATCTAAAAAGGCTTCTTGGTGATCTCCTAATTTCTTTTTCGCTAAGCCTCGATTATAATAAGCATTTGCGTATTGAGGATTGCACGCCAGAGCATGATTATAATCCTCAATCGCGCCCTGAATGTTGCCACTGTAGAACTTAGCCACTGCGCGATTATAATATCCTTCTGTCAAGTAAGGATTGGCGCGAATCACATGGCTAAAATCGGAGACAGCTTCCTGATAAGTTTGAAGTTGACAACGAGTAATCCCCCGATAATAATAAGCCTTAGTGAGATGAGGCTTGAGTCGGATCGCATGATTACAATCGGCGAGTGCTTGCTCATATTTTTTCAATTTAAAACAAGTTCCGCCTCGGGTCGCATAAACTTGGGCATCTGTATCATCTAGTTGAATTGCATAATTACAGTCTGCAAAAGCAGCTTTATATTTTCTCAACTTAAAATATCCTCTTGCTCGATGTCCATAGGCTTCGGCATAGTCAGGCTTCAAATCAATCGCATGGGTAAATGACTGAATCGCCTCTTGATACTGTTTGTTGGTATAGAATTCCTGACCTCGTTGAAAATGAATTTTAGCCTGTGTTGAAGATTGACCGACAAGAAACGACCAATTAATTTTTTCAGTCCAATCCAGTAAAACCATTTTTCATTAGCTCACTTTAAATATCTTTTTTATTTCTATTTTTATTGTATTCTAAATCACACTTAAACTAGAATCGTAAAAGCGATGAATTTTCGAGGATGAAATATTTATTAATATCAGTAATTTTTTCTAATCGTGAGGTAAGGCAAGGAAAAATCAGCTATACTGTTTCTTTTAGCTGACACGCAAAGGCAATTCCCACAATCATGCAGTTTGATCTTATTATCGTTGGTGCTGGTGCTGCTGGACTTTATACCGCTTTATGTCTTCCTCAGAATCTTCGGATTGCCATTGTCAGCAAGGAGAACCTGAAAATTGGCGCGAGTGACTGGGCGCAGGGAGGAGTTGCAGCAGCGATCGCGCCAGGAGATTCCACAGACAATCATTATCAAGATACCCTCAAAGCGGGAGTTGGCTTGTGTATTCCAGAAGCAGTCAGGTTTCTCGTTGATCATGCAGCATCTAGCATTGAAACCCTTGTTGAATTAGGGGTAGAGTTTGACCGTAAAGGGGAAGAACTGGCGATGACCCTAGAAGCAGCCCATTCTTATCCTCGGGTGCTTCATGCTGCGGATACCACAGGACGCGCCATTGTTAATACTCTCACCGAACAAGTGCTAGCCCGTGAGAATATTACGGTGATTCCTCAAGCCTTTGTTTTACAATTGGAGGTTAATCCCCAAACCCAACACTGTGAAGGGGTTCGTCTATTACATGAAAATAAAATTCAATGGGTGAAAGCACCCGCCGTTATTTTAGCCACTGGCGGTGGCGGACAAGTTTTTGCCCAAACCACAAATCCCACAGTCAGCACGGGAGATGGTGTGGCTTTGGCTTGGCGTGTCGGTGCATTATTAAGAGATATTGAGTTCTTTCAATTTCATCCCACAGCGTTAACAAAACCAGGTGCGCCTCACTTTTTAATTACAGAAGCGGTGCGGGGAGAAGGAGCGCATTTAGTGGATGAAACTGGGTATCGGTTTGCGTTTGAATATCATCCGAATGGGGAATTAGCCCCTCGTGATGTTGTCAGTCGTGCGATTTATAATCATCTCCACAAAACCTCGGATGACCCTGCTCATGCGACAGTTTATTTAGATTTACGCCCGATTCCAAGAGAACGCATTGAATATCGCTTTCCGAATATTATCAAAGTCTGTCAGTCTTATGGCATTGATGTTTTCTCACAACCGATTCCAGTCGCCCCCGCAGCCCATTATTGGATGGGAGGAGTCGCCGTTGATATTAATAGCGCAACCTCTATTCCAGGCTTATATGCGGTGGGAGAAACGACAAATACAGGGGTTCATGGCGCGAATCGTTTAGCGAGTAATTCTCTTTTAGAATGTTTGGTTTTTGGACAACAATTTAAGATGATGACAGTGCAGCCCTTAACCGATGTTCCGACATCAGAAACCTTGACTTGGGGAGAAACCAATTGGGCGGAAGAAGTCAATTATCTACAAGAGTTGAGAGAAGCGTTACGGGTTTTAGTTTGGGATAGTGCTGGAATTTCTCGCACTGAAGTCGAGTTAGCCCAGGGGTTAGCGCAAGTGGAAGCATGGCGGGAAACTGTTGCGGAGTTGAGTATTGCTGAGTTTTTACAGGGAGAAACCTTAAAAAGCGCGATCGAATTTAGCGATCCCAACGCGGAACAGCAATTGCGTTGTGCTGGAGAAACGTTTAATCTATTGGATGTAGCGTATTTAGTGCTGAAAAGTGCTTTATTTCGTGAAGAAAGTCGAGGCGGACATTATCGTTCTGATTACCCGCGATCGCGCTCAGAATGGCAGGTTCATACGTTGATCCAAAATGACACTTGGTGGACAATGGGGAGTTACCAGTGACCAGTTACCAGTGATCAGTGACCAGTTACCAGTTACCAGTTACCAATGAACGAAGAACAATGAACCAAGAACAAATAACAAATGACTAATGACAATCGAAAAATTAATGAACTAAAACGAGAAATGCAAAGGCTTTATGAAGAAGTAAAGACCTTAAAAATTGATGTTGCGTACTCCGCCGTGAGACGACGAAGCCTGCGGATGACCGTTGGTCATATTTCGGAAGGCTTTGATCATTTGAGTGAAGATATTGATAGATTAAGAGATGAAGTACGGAAAAACCATTACCAACTTTCTCATCAAATCAATCAAGTTTTAGCACGTCAAGAAGTGATGTTAGAAGCCTTTACTAAACTTTCGGATTTACCAGAAGAGTAACGTAATAATTAATAATTAACAAAGAACAATTAATAAAGAACAATTAACAAAAATGCGGACATACTATTGCGGAGACTTAAAAGCAAAACAAATTGGTGAAACAGTAACCTTGTATGGTTGGGTGGATCGTCGTCGGGATCATGGCGGTGTGATTTTTTTAGATGTGCGCGATCGCGCTGGTATCGTGCAAGTCGTGAGTGATCCAGAACGGACACCCGATTCCTATCCCCAAGCCGAAAATATCCGTAATGAGTATGTGGTGAAAGTGACAGGGCGAGTGAGTCAACGTCCTGAAGAATCCCTCAATCCCAATCTTCCCACAGGCGAGGTGGAAGTCTATGCGGATGAAATTGAAGTTTTAAATGCAGTACGGAAACAGCTTCCATTTCAAATTTCCAGTGATGAAGCCGATGCTGTCCGAGAGAATATTCGCTTAAAATATCGCTATCTGGATTTACGGCGGGAGAGACTCAATCAAAACCTCCATTTACGTCATCAAGTCGTTAAAGCCATTCGTCGCTTCCTCGAAGACGAAGAAAACTTTGCAGAAGTGGAAACCCCCATCCTCACCCGTTCCACTCCCGAAGGCGCAAGAGACTATTTAGTTCCCTCGCGAGTGAATCCTGGACAATGGTTCGCCCTTCCGCAGTCGCCTCAGCTATTTAAGCAACTATTGATGGTGTCTGGGTTTGACCGCTACTATCAAATCGCTCGTTGTTTCCGTGACGAAGATTTACGGGCGGATCGTCAACCGGAGTTTACGCAGCTTGATCTGGAAATGAGTTTCCTCTCTGAAGACGAAATCCTTGATCTCAATGAACGGTTAGTTTGTCATATCTTCAAAACCGTAAAAGGGATTGATCTCCCCCGTCCGTTCCCGCGTTTAACTTACAATGAAGCCATGAGCCGTTATGGCAGCGATCGTCCTGATACCCGTTTCGGCTTAGAATTAGTCGATGTGTCTGATATTGTCGCCGATTCTGGCTTTAAAGTCTTTTCGGGTGCGGTCAAAAGTGGTGGTTTGGTGAAAGTTTTACCCATTCCAGGGGGGAATGATCAAATCTCCAACGTCCGCATTAAATCGGGCGGTGATTTATTCAAACAAGCAGCAACCGCAGGCGCGAAAGGCTTGGCTTATGTCCGAGTGCGGGAAGGAATGGAAATCGATTCCATTGGCGCGATTAAAGATAACCTCAGCGAAGAACAAAAACAAGAATTACTCCGACGCACGGGCGCACAACCTGGACATCTCTTACTGTTTGGCGCGGGAGATACCGTCACCGTCAATAAATCTTTAGATCGCGTCCGTCAAGCATTAGGGGAAGAAATGGGATTAATTGATGAAAATGCGATTAATCTGCTTTGGGTGACTGAGTTTCCCATGTTTGAATGGAATCCCGACGAAAAACGTTTAGAAGCTCTTCATCACCCCTTTACCGCCCCCCATCCTGATGATTTAGAGGATATCAAAACCGCACGAGCGCAAGCCTATGATTTAGTGTATAACGGTCTTGAAATCGGTGGCGGAAGTCTGCGGATTTATCAGCGAGAAATTCAACAACAGGTGTTTGCAGCCATTGGCTTATCCCCAGAAGCAGCAGAGGAAAAATTTGGTTTCCTTCTCGAAGCCTTTGATTATGGAACCCCTCCTCACGGCGGAATTGCTTACGGGTTAGATCGCCTCGTCATGCTATTGGCGGGAGAAGAATCCATTCGCGATGTGATTGCATTTCCGAAAACCCAGCAAGCCAGTTGCTTGTTAACTGAAGCCCCTAGTGCAGTGGATGAAAAGCAACTGAAGGAACTTTATGTTGCTTCCACCTACGATCCGGAGATGGAATAATGGCAAAAAATCTAGAGCACTTAACGATTCATCAGTTTCGAGGCTTACCAAAATATCACGGGTTTAAAGCTGCTCACGCTTTGCTCCGCTGCCCTTAAGGGCGTTCTGTGTTAATATAGGGAAATACTGGAAAGGTATTCAACCAGTCTAAAAACCTTGATCTCTCGTCGAGATTAAAGCAATCAACAAGAAATTTGGTTGTCTAAATAGTACCCAATTGCCTTGGGAAACTAGAGGGAAACCTCAAACGACTGAGGAGACTTCCGCCTCTGTTAATGAAGGGAAACCAGAGTTAGTAAGTGGTGTCGCTGAGCCAGTAACTACCTTCGGGTAGGAATCACCGTCCTTCTAGGGCGGTGAGTATGTCAAGTTGGTTGTTTCCACAAGGAACTCAAGAAACCTCAGGGGAAATAATGATCGCAGGAGAAGGCAATTTTTCGTTCAATGACCCCCACCTCACAAAGTAGGTGGGGGTCATTGAAGCAAGTTTCTCTCATCTTCACTGGGTAAATAGAGCATTGCTGTTTGTGCATCTTCATCTGCTTCCACCCAGATCTGAATCGGTAGTTCAGTTTCTACCCCATGATGAGGAATGGAGAGTCCCACAAAACGTTCTCCGTCTTCAGCCTGACGACCCATCAGATTAAGAGAGGTGTCTTGGATGTCCCATAGTTGCAGGGGGCGAGTAAAATTCCAATTTTTCATTAATCGCTGTTGATTTTGGAATTTAATAAAATGTCTTAATTCTTCCATCCCATCTTCTGCGGGGAGAAATAAATAAGGTTGTGCAGCGACAATCAGGCTGATTAACTCATTGAGTTTCTCATCATTTTCTTTTAAATCTAAAATGCCCTGAGTTCCCTCTACTCTAATCTCTGGTGTCTCCATTCTCATTCCTTTGCCTCTTTGGTGGCAATTTTATCACAGGGAAAAAGATTGGATTGGGATCTGTCTTATATGAAATACAAAAAAGTGTGCGACATACCCTTAGAAAGGGGGGCTAATGGGGGATTATTAAACCAGTTTTATGTAGCAACCATAAGTGGATTCCATATTAAATTGAATCAGTAGTGCTAGATCTGTTGCTTGGGGCAAATTCCCGAATGACTAACGACAATTTTAGAAATCCTTGCTCTCGTTACACTGAGGGTTAAAGGAAGTCTCATGATCAAAACAGACTTCTGATTTCCTTTACCCCATCTTGGATGTCTCCCATGTTTAGTTTTCTGGTCTTACAAGCTCTAGCGATGGGGTTGATTAGTGCCTGTTCATTGCCCCTAGGAGCATTGACGGCTCGTTTCTGGCAACCGAGAGAGCGTGCATTAGCTTTTCTGATGGCGTTTGGGGCGGGAGCATTACTGTCAGCGTTAGCCATTGATTTGGTTAATCCTGCGGTAGAAGCTGGACATTTTTATCCTCTCGCTTTCGGATGTATTTTAGGTGGATTATTATTTCTGTCCTTAAACCAATTATTGAATAATTATGGGGGATTTCTGAGAAAAGATTCGATTACGGCTCATTACTTCCGCGCTCGTCAACGGCGACGATTTAAGCGGATGTTATCGAATATGGGTCGAATTGATGTGTTTCAACAGCTAGCCCCTGGAGAAATTCAACAACTTGCCAATAGCGTTTTTAGTCGTAAATATCCAGCAAGAACACGAGTTTATCACTCTCGTGAACCCTCAGAAGGTCTTTATATCATTGAAGAAGGGGAAGTTGAGCTTTTAGATCCAGAGCAAAACGCTCGTGTTGTTAAGCGATTGACGAAAAATGATGCTTTTGGACGGATGGCATTTTTTACGGGTGCGCCTCACGCCACGATCGCGCTGACAAAAACGGACACTCGACTTTGGATCTTACCGAAAACGGCTTTTGATCAATTGCTCAAGACCTCCCCAACATTAGTGGAAGCGGTAAAACAGTTTCTCAAAAGTCATGAAATTGCGTTTTATTTACAAAAGCGACAAGGAATCTCGCCCAAAAATGTGAAAGCATGGGTGAAGCGGGCGGTTGAAGAAATTGAAACTCGCAGTGCGCCACAGGAAGTCATTTCCGTTGAGCGTAAAGATCAAGAACTAGAGCATATCTTAACTCAAGTCCGACGAGTTCCGATTTTCCAAGATTTATCCCCAGAGGATACGCGAGCCATTGCAGGGCGTGTTTTTTGCAAACGACATCCCAAGGGTCACACCTTTTTTCATCAAGGTGAACTCGCTGATCGGATGTATATTATCGAAAGTGGAGAAGTGGCGTTAATTGACCGTACCAATCCACAGCGACAGCCTTTAACGTTGGGAGAACGGGATGCTTTTGGCAGTCTATCTTTTTTAACGGGAACTTTCCACACGGCGACCGCGATCGCGAATACCGAAACCACAGTTTGGGTCTTGCGAGAACAGGATTTTAATCAACTGTTACAAAAATCACCGCTTCTGGAAAGGGCGGTTAAACACTTTTTACAAGAAGGAGAAGTATTTCACTATCTGCAAGAACGACAAAATTTTGATTTGGATCAAGCTGCGCGTTGGACTCGAAAAGTGATTAAAATCATGGATGCGGGTCAATTCATTCCTTCTGCTGCGGAGATGAGAGATGCAATTCAAGAACACCGTAGCGCACCTCTGGCGATTTGGTTGGGGTTAATGCTGGATGACATTCCAGAATCATTAGTCATCGGTTCGAGTTTAGTCCACTCTCAGGTTAGTTTTTCCTTGATGGCTGGCTTATTTCTCTCTAACTATCCCGAAGCCCTTTCCAGTTCCGTGGGAATGATGCAACAAGGCTTCCCCTTTCGGCGAGTAATGATGATGTGGAGTTCTTTAACTGTGGTGACAGCAGTGGGGGCTGCACTGGGAAGTCTCTTTTTTGCAAGTGTATCGCCCTTTCTCTTTTTTTTCGTGGAAGGATTAGCAGCTGGTTGTGTACTCACAATGGTTGTGGAAACGATGTTACCCGAAGCCTATCTGAAAGGGGGATCAATTATTGGATTTTCCACTTTAATCGGGTTTCTAGCTGCTTTATTTTTTAAAACGTTCGAGTAGTTAAGTTTGATAGGATTGCGGAAGAAATTGTTTAAGAATTGTTTTTGGTGCGCGATCCCAATTGTCTCGATGATGATAAATTAATCCGTCTTCATTTAGTTTATAAGTGGAATCACCATTAAAAAAAATATTTGCTTGCCAAGGAACGCGCAATTTTCCTCTAACTGTCCACCAAACTTTAATCACGTTATTTTCGGTTTGTTGGATATCATGAACATCAAAATAAATCTCGGTGAAGAATAAACGGGCGTGAAAGCGGAGTGTCCAGAAAATAATCCGATAATTGAGTTTGCCCTGAAACAGATTAACAGGGTCTTTGAAAAAGATATTTGAACTATAAATTTGATAAGAAATATCTTTTTTGAATAAGGTGGGGAGATCTTGCCAGAGTTGCGCGATCGCGCTTTCTACTTTAGTTTGATAATCGGATTGAGTTAAAGACATCTCGTTTGTTATAGCGTTTCCTAGTTGGTTGAGGTACGTAATGCGAGTCGGTGGATGTTCATGGTTCATGGTTCATGGTTCGTGGTTCATTGATTAACAACCAACAAATAACAAAGAACGAAGAACAAAGAACAAAGAACAAAGAACCAAAATTTAGAATGTACCTCATGAGATTGGGAAGTGCTATATTCATTATTTGTTCTTGGCTCATCATCTAAACGAGGGACCCTTGCTAAACTAGCAATGAACCGCAATTCTATTCTAAACCCGTGTTATCTGTTATTTCCCAAACTAGCCAACAAGTTCGTCAAACTTTGTTCAATTCTTGGACAGTGGGTGTCTTACTGGTTGCACTCCTCATCGCTACCCCAATTCTATTCATTGTTGCGAGTGTTTTTGCAGACACAGGAGACATTTGGCAACATTTAGCAACCACAGTGCTTCCAGAATATCTCCAAAACTCTTTGACCCTGATGATTGGGGTGGGCGTTGGCGTGGCGATCATTGGCGTGGGGACGGCGTGGTTGGTGACGATGTGTCGCTTTCCTGGCAGTCGGATTCTAGAATGGGTGTTGTTACTTCCTCTTGCTGCCCCTGCTTATCTCTTAGCTTACACTTATACTCACCTTCTGGACTTTTTTGGTCCAGTTCAAACTGCGCTGCGATCTGTTTTTGGTTGGGTTAGTGTGAATGATTACTGGTTTCCTGAAATCCGCAATATTTACGGCGCGATCGCGATGCTGATTTTGGTCTTATACCCTTATGTTTATCTGCTGGTGCGGGTGGCGTTTTTAGAACAAGCAACAGGAATGTTAGAAGCCAGCCGTTGTTTGGGGTGTAATCCGTGGCGGAGTTTCTTTACGGTTGCGCTTCCTTTAGCGCGTCCCGCGATCGCCTCGGGAGTCGCATTAGTTTTGATGGAAACCCTAGGAGATTTTGGAACCGTTCAATATTTTGGCGTAACCACTTTTACCACAGGAATCTATCGCACTTGGTTTGGAATGGGTGAACGTCTCGCAGCAGCACAACTTGCAGCGGTATTGATGCTATTTATTGCGGTTTTAATTTTATTAGAACGGTTATCTCGTAGCCAAGCCCGCTATTACCAAGCGGGAGGAAGTTTTCAAGCCCCACCGAAACATCAACTCTCTGGATTTCGGGCTTTATTTGCAATGATCGCTTGTGTTCTTCCTGTTCTATTCGGATTTATCGTCCCTGCCGTTTATTTGGTCTATTTAACGGTTGCCAATCGAGACTATACCCTCAATCAAAGTTTCTGGGATATTGCCCAAAATAGCCTGATTTTAGCGGTCATTAGTGCCATTTTAGCCAGCGCGATCGCGCTGTTTTTAGCCTATGGACAACGCCAAGGAAAGTCCTGGTTACTTAACCTTGGAGTCCGCATTTCTGCAATGGGGTACGCCATCCCCGGAACCGTTATTGCAGTGGGAATTTTAATTCCAGTTACCCGTTTAGATAAAGCGATTGATAACTGGATGCGAGCAACATTTGATGTTTCTCCAGGCTTACTCCTTAGTGGAACAATTACTGCTTTAATTTTTGCTTATTTAGTGCGATTTCTTGCCGTTTCTTTTAATGCGGTAGAATCCAGTTTAGAGAAAATCAAACCCAGTTTAGACGAAGCCTCTAGAAGTTTAGGACATAGTGTTAGCAGCACCCTCATGCGGGTTCATACGCCGTTAATGTCGGGCGGAATTTTAACAGCAGTAATGTTAGTTTTTGTGGATGTCATGAAAGAACTTCCTGCAACGCTTTTGATTCGTCCTTTTAATTTTGATACCCTCGCTGTTCAAGTGTATCAATATGCGTCTGATGAACGATTAATTGAAGCAGCAGCACCTGCTTTGACCATTATTTTAGTGGGAATTATTCCAGTAATTTTCTTAAGTTTTAAGATTGCTCAATCTCGGAATGGTTAATGAGATATCACTCTCCAATTTTCATCCTCTCTCTATTATAAATATTGCATGATTCCCCCCGCAGAGGACAGGGGGAAATTTGAAGGATGTAAATTAATTAGAAATATAGCCGAGTTCTTCCAGTTTTCCTAATACTTTGCCGACACTTTCTTCTAAAGATTCTAAATCAGTGCGACATTCGACTTCTGGATTGGTTGGCGGTTCGTAAGGATCATCAATTCCTGTGAATTTTTCAATTTCTCCTGCTCGCGCTTTTTTGTATAATCCTTTGACATCTCTTTCTTCGCAAACATTTAAAGGCGCGTTGACAAAAACTTCCAGAAAATCTCCAATTTGTTCGCGGACTTCTTCTCTGACTTCCCGATAAGGAGAAATGGCGGACACCAAAACAATTACACCATTACGGGTCAGCAGATGAGAGACAAAGCCAATGCGACGGATATTGGTATCACGGTCTTCTTTACTGAAGCCTAAACCTTTGGTGAGGTTTTGACGGACAATATCCCCATCTAAGACTTCTAGTTTTTCACAATTGCGCGATCGTAACTCTTGTTCTAGAGCTTTTGTAATTGTTGTTTTTCCCGCACCACTTAAACCAGTTAACCAAATGGTTACACCACGATGTTTCATGAAGAACTTTCCTAATTGATTTACTAAAGACTCAATCTGCCATCATACTTGACCACAGGGAACTTACGTTAGTCTCAACAAAAACTTTTTTCTGGTCACTGGTTACGGATCAACTTGTGCGATTCAGAGAACTATCTCCTAAACTAGGATTGTTGAAATAGATTCTTATTAAGGTCTAATGAGTTTTGAAAATGGAAATCACGGTCAGCCCCTCTGGAAACGTCGCCAACTGCTTAAATGGGGAGCAGCAGGAGTCGGGCTTTTGGGAACAAGTCTCCTGTTCAACCCAGCAGCCCAAAGTAGAAGTAAACCCATTATTCCCCCTCCCCCCGAAGATACTCCTTTACGGGGGAATGGCGTGAACCCCTTTACTTTCCTGCGGGAATTTGATTACGGAACAGTTAAACAAGAAAATGGGCGCACAGTACGCGAATTTTATCTAGAAGCCACTTCAGGAATTATTGAACTCAATACGGTTGTTTCCTTTCGGACTTGGGTTTATAACGATCGCGTTCCAGGTCCGACCTTAAGAGCCAAAAGTGGCGATCGCGTGCGTGTCATTTTCAACAATCAAGCAGGACGCTTTCACACAGTTCACTTTCACGGGATACACCCCGCCTCAGAAGATGGGGTTCGCTCGGTACGCCACGATGAACAAGTGGTATATGAATTTGACGCTCAACCCTACGGCGTTCATTTGTACCATTGTCACGTTGAACCCGTCACCCGTCATATTGGGAAAGGACTTTACGGAATGTTTATCATTGATCCACCTGAACCTCGTCCCCAAGCGGATGAAATGGTTTTAATTATGGGGGCTTATGACACCAATGAAGACGAAGAAAATGAATTTTATGCCTTTAATGGGATTCCAAACTATTACGATGACTATCCTATTCCCATCCAAAAAGATCAACTGATTCGGGTATATCTCCTAAATATGATGGAATTTGCTTCTGCTGCAACCTTTCATCTTCATGCCAATATGTTCAAAGTATATCGCACAGGTTCGACGTTAACCCCTCATGAAATCACCGATGCTGTCACCATGGGTCCCTCGGAACGGCACATTCTAGAATTTTCTTATCAGTATTCTGGAAAATATATGTTTCACCCCCATCAAGACTGGATCGCAGAACGAGGCTGTATGGGGTATTTCCGAGTTGTTGAAAACGTTTAATCAAGTCGGTTGGATCTTTATTGAACTGCGTTCGATCCAACCGAAAATCATTTAACTATGGCGTTTCTTAGTCTATTGAGTCATCTCCTCAATTTCTTCTGCCATTTCCATCACTTCCTCTGCACTAAACACAGGTTGGGAAGGAGGCATAATCGTCGGCCAAGCAGCAGAAATCTGTCCGACCATCATAGATAATTGAGCATAGGCTTCTGGATTCGTTTGCACTGCTTCCTGAGCGTTGTTATAGAGTAAGTCTCGCGCTGTCGCAACAAAGCCTCTGCCATCTTGATACTCTGGAATATCAGTAAAGGTATTCCCTTGTAAGGCAATTTCATATTCTGCAGCAGCCGTTGAAATTAGCGTTGAAATTACTTCTCCTAAAAATTCTGCTGACTGACGCTCACTAAGGGGGACAACATTTTCCGAAGCAGTGAGAACTCCCATTGCTTCCTCGTAAGCCTTTTTTATTTCTCTTTCCGAAGCACCACTTGCAGCCAGTTCACTTAAGTTAGTCAAAGCAGCATCAACGGGGCGATACAGTCCCTTTTCTTCCAAACTAGGGGCAAGAGAGGTTAAAATTTCTTTTGCAGGGTGTTCAAGGTGAGTTTGAGCCATTTGATCTTCACCACGCATATATAAATCGAGTCCAGCAATGAGATGACCTTTCATGAGGCGAATATTCGTCATATAGTCGGCATTACTACTGACTTCACCGCCTTCACCGCCTTCAGAGCCTTCACCGCCTTCAGCACCTTCACCGCCTTCAGAGCCTTCACCACCTTCAGCACCTTCACCGCCTTCAGAGCCTTCACCACCTTCAGCACCTTCACCGCCTTCAGAGCCTTCACCGCCTTCAGAGCCTTCACCGCCTTCAGAGCCTTCACCGCCATAGGGATCATAAGGAGTAAAGCCTTCACCGCCTTCAGAGCCTTCACCGCCTTCAGAGCCTTCACCACCCTCAGAGCCTTCACCACCTTCAGAGCCTTCACCACCATAGGGATCATAAGGAGTAAAGCCTTCACCGCCTTCACTACTTTCACCACCCTGAGCAATGAAATACGACATTTCTTCGCTTGTAGAAGAAGTTACCGCTTCTGTTGCTTGAGCGGGAGAAGTAACAGCACAAGTTCCAGCTAAAACATAAGCGCCAACACCAACCCAAAGTTTGATTTTTTGATTCATCTATTATCTCCTTAATAAGAAAACTTTTCAAAAACAAAAGTGCTGACAAATTATGGCATTTAAATTTCAGTTTTGCAAATTTATTGCATATCTCTTGCAAAGAAACAAGACCCTGTAGCCAAAACAACTAAAATCAAGTTATGACTTCATTAACAATTCTCGGACTTGATCCAGGACTTGCCACACTAGGCTTTGGTTGTGTCAGTGCTGCTAAAGTCCAAAAAACACCTGTCAATGGAAGCAAGAAACTGAAAGACTATCAATCGAGTGTTGATCAGCCAGTACAACTTATTGAATTTGGTGTTATCGAAACTCCTGCTCAACAAGCTGTAGAACAACGATTAGCAACGATTTACGACGACTTACATTGCGTTATTGCTGAATTTACTCCCGATTTAGTTGCGATCGAAAAACTCTTTTTTTATCGGATGGCAAACACAATTGCCGTTGCTCAAGCCAGAGGAGTGATTCTATTAACTTTAGGACAGAATCAATTACCTTATGTGGAATTTAGTCCCCCTGAAATTAAACAAACCCTCACAGGTTACGGGAAAGCAGATAAACAAGAGGTACAAACAGCGATCGCGCGGGAACTTAATCTTGATTCAATTCCCAAACCCGATGATGCAGCAGATGCGTTAGCGGTTGCGCTTACTGCTTGGTATCATCAGTAGCCGTCAAAGTTGAGATGAGTTGAATTTTTTCTTGAAACCCTCCGCGTTCTTCTCGCCGTTTTTTTTGCTGAGCAAGAATCGTTTCTTTGTCAAGTTCTGCGGTAATAATTAGAGTGTCAATCACTTCGTATAAATCAGCGAGTTCTTTAACCAGTTCTTCTGGAGAGGCTGTTGTTACTTCTTCGGCTTCTTCAATCAATTTTTGACGCAACGCTTGTTGATAATCTTCATCTGACAAGATCGTGGTTTCGCACTGATTTCCTGAATTTTTAATAATTTCAGGAACGCGATCGCGCACTAATTTATAATAATATTTTTTCATCAACTTTCGCAGTCACTCTCAATTTCAACATCTAACGTTTCTTCATCAACAGTAATATAAAGAACATTCGGATTACAACAAACTTGACAATCTTCAACATAACTTTGTTGGTTACCTGCGCTAACATCAATAAAAGTAGAATTGGTTTCACCACAAAAAGCACAGATAAATTCGGCAGTATTTTCCATGATAGATTTTTGATCTGATTTGAGATAGATTATGAGAAAGACGACACTGACAGAAAGTCAGTTCCAACTCTATCTTTTGAGAGAAATCTGATGAGAAGTGAATGGGTTTAAGCCCTTGACCGAACAACCCAATACGGCTTTTACACCAAAGTTCTCATTCGTTCTTCTTAACATTTTGTTACGCTATAAGTAATTGCATGAGCAAGCAAGGAATCAACAATGAATAATAATATCCGTGTCGGTAATCTATTTGGAATTCCCTTTTATGTCAACCCTTCTTGGTTTCTAGTGCTCACCCTAGTGACTTGGGTTTATGGTAGCCAGTTACAAAATTTCCCGCAACTGGTGGGGATTGCACCTTGGCTGCTGGGACTAGTTGCTGCACTGCTACTGTTTTCTTCCGTTTTAGCCCATGAGTTAGGACATAGCTTTGTGGCGATTCAACAAGGAATTAACGTCAATTCCATTACCCTATTTATCTTCGGTGGTTTAGCGAGTTTAGAAGAAGAATCAAAAAGTCCAGGGGATGCTTTTCTGGTCGCGATCGCGGGACCCGTTGTTAGTTTAATCCTATTTGGAGTTTTCACGTTTGTTAACGTCTCTTTCCCTTTATCAGAACCGCTAACTGCAGTCATCGGCTTACTGGCTACAGTTAACCTCATTCTTGCCATCTTTAACATGATTCCGGGCTTACCTCTTGATGGTGGGAATGTCTTAAAATCCATCGTTTGGAAGATCACTGGCAATCAATATCGTGGTATTTTTATCGCCAGCATTGTCGGTCAATTTATCGGTTGGATTGCGATTGTCCTCGGGGTCTTTTCTGTTTTTGGAATTACAGAATTTGGCAGCTTATGGACAGCATTAATTGGCTTTTTCTTACTCCAAAATGCTGGAAGTTCTGCTCAATCAGCAACCCTTCAAGATAAGCTCAGTCGCTTCACCGCAGAAGAAGCAGTTAGTAAAAACAGTCCCGTTGTTGCTGCCGATTTCACCTTACGGGAATTCGTCAATGAATATGTCATCGGAAAAGGGGAATGGAATAAATTTCTGGTGACCGATGAAGAAGGAAAACTGATTGGTCAACTGAATGTTGATGACTTAAAAACTATTCCCACTTCCGAATGGAATCAGCAAACAGTTCGAGAGTTAACCAAACCCCAAGAAGTCAACTCAGTTAAACCAAAACAATCCTTACTCGAAGTTGTGATGATGTTTGAAAAAAACAAGCAAAGTGAAGTTGCTGTCATTGGAGAAAATGGCGTTGTCTTCGGGTTAATTGAAAAATCTGGAATTGCTAGTTTTCTTGAAGAACATCAAGAAGATCTAAAAGCTGCTTAATTGAGGAAAGTGGGAGATCAGGTGAGGAGGTGAATCCTTAATTTTGCCTCTTCGCTATTCCTGATTAAAGGAGGATAAAACATCAAAAACCCGCAACCGTTAAGCCGACTAGGGAAAACCAGATGACCTAACAATTGCGAGTTCTAAAGTTTAATCAAATTGTCCAAAAACTACGGCATTGGATGGAAGAGTAAATCGGGGAAAAAGCGATTAAACTCGATTAAAATTCCCGCCGTAAAGGTTAAGAGAGCCATAATTAAAACTGGCGCACTGGAAAAAAAGGTTTTCAAACCGTCCATAACATTAATCTCCTAATTATCAACACATCACTAGCGAGGGGAAATGGGGATTTCACCTTCTTTCGCCGTTAACTCACCAGAGAGAAGCTCTTTGACAGCAGCCACTGGCCAAGCAAAGCCACTGAGCATGATCTTAAACGCCCGAGGGACATCGATTAGGATTTCTTTTTGTTCGGGGTTTTTCTCCTCTCTAATAGAGATTAGGTAAGCGCGACCCACCCAGCCGATCCAACCGGCAATGTACAGGAACATAATGCTGGGAATCAGGAAATCGCCAGCGCGAGACAGGCGACCATCTACCACTAAGTGAGGTAAGCCTTCGGGACCACAAAGGGCTTGAGAATAACGTTCCGCACGTTTTTGTCCAGATTCGGGATCGGCAGTGGTATTACGGAAGTTTTTCGCTCGTTGTTGATAAGCAGCAGATTCGCTACAGGGAACCAGTTGAGAGTTTCCTTCGGCTTGGGCATTAGCTGGAGCAGCAAAGCCGAACAGTAGCATTACTGACAGAATTAAAGCAAGCAGTCTTGGCATAAATTGTTTCCTTTTGTTACAACTGAATTTAGTTTTTTGTACAAAAGATAACGCAGCAGTTGATACGTTAAGGTTAAATCTTAACCTTCCATTGTGTCTCCGTAAAGTTAATATTACTAAACATATACAAAATTGTTTTCATTCCTAGCAATGTCCACTATCTTAGCCATCGAAACCAGTTGCGATGAGACGGGTGTCGCAATTGTTAAGAATCGTCAAATTTTAAGTAATATTGTTGCTTCCCAGATCGAAATTCATCGTCTTTACGGCGGAGTTGTGCCTGAAGTCGCCTCACGGCAGCATTTAGAGGTGATCAACCCTTGTTTGGAACAAGCCCTTGCTGAGGCTGATTTAAGTTGGGATAAAATTGATGGCATTGCTGTCACTGTCGCGCCTGGATTAGTGGGAGCATTGTTAGTGGGCTTAGCAACGGCAAAAACCCTTGCGATGGTTCACCAGAAACCATTATTAGGCATTCATCACCTTGAAGGGCATATTTACGCGAGTTATTTGAGTAATCCCACCTTAGAACCGCCCTTTCTCTGTTTACTCGTCTCAGGGGGACATACCAGCTTAATCGCTGTTCGCGGATGTGGAGACTATACTCTGCTTGGGGGAACACGAGACGATGCTGTGGGAGAAGCCTTTGATAAAACGGCTCGTTTGTTGGGATTAGGTTATCCTGGAGGCCCGGCGATTGATCGCGCTGCACAGTCTGGAAATCTTCATGCTTATCCTCTTCCCGAGGGGAAAGTGTCTCGCCCAGAAGGAGGATACTATCCTTATGAGTTTAGTTTTAGTGGTTTGAAGACAGCAGTGGCGCGGTTAGTGAAGCAGTTAGAAACGGAAGGAGAGTTACCCGTCAATGATTTAGCAGCCTCCTTTCAAGAAACTGTTGCGCGATCGCTGAGTGAACGAACCATTAACTGTGCTCTAGAATATAATCTTAAGACAATTGTTGTGGGAGGAGGCGTTGCAGCCAACCGCAGTTTACGAGAAAAATTAACCGCAAAAGCAGCAACAGAAGGCTTAACAGTTCATTTCCCGCCCCTGAAACTCTGCACCGATAATGCAGCGATGATTGCTTGCGCTGGAGTTCAACATTACGATCGCGCTCATTTTTCCTCCCCAACCCTTGCTGCAACCTCTCGTCTCCCCCTGACCGAGGTGATGAGTCTCTATTCCCACCAGAAGCAACCTGTCATCTAGTATGAGGTTAAGTCTGCCCAATGACTAATGACAAACCTGCAATGCTAAATTTGATTTGATCTGATATTAGTAGAAGAAGTTATTTTCTAAACGTATTTAAAATCATCTAAAGCTTATTATTCTTTCTCAACTGCAATGCCTACCCTTGTTATCGTTGAATCACCAACCAAAGCCCGCACCATCCGTAAATATCTCCCCAACGACTATCGCGTCGAAGCCTCAATGGGTCATGTGCGCGACTTACCCTCCTCCGCCAAAGAAGTCCCCGCCAAAATTAAAGGTGAAAGCTGGGCGCGGTTAGGTGTGAATGTTGAAGAAGGGTTTAAACCAGTTTATGTTGTTCCCACTGATAAAAAGAAAGTTGTCAGAGAATTAAAAGCAGCCTTAAAAGAAGCAGATGAACTGATCCTCGCCACAGACGAAGATCGCGAAGGAGAGAGTATTTCTTGGCACTTAAAAGAACTTCTCAATCCCAAAGTACCCACAAAACGGATGGTCTTTCATGAAATTACCCAAGAAGCCATTCAAGACGCACTCAACCATTGTCGGGAGGTCAATGATGACTTGGTACAAGCCCAAGAAACCCGACGCATTCTAGATCGGCTCTATGGTTACACCCTATCTCCCTTACTGTGGAAAAAAGTCGCTCGTGGACTCTCTGCGGGACGAGTGCAGTCAGTTGCAGTACGCCTGATTGTTGAGAAAGAACGAGAACGTCGCGCTTTTAAAAGTGGGAGTTACTGGGACTTAAAAGCAACCTTGGAAAAAGAAAAAAGTCAGTTTGAAGGGAAACTAACCACCCTCGGCGGAAAAAAACTGGCGACGGGGGCTGACTTTGACCCCAAAACGGGGAAAATTGCCCAAGGGCGAGATGTCGTTTTACTGAATGAAGCTGATGCAAACGCACTGAAAGACCGTTTGAGCGATAAACAGTGGACAGTGAAACAAGTTGACGAACGTCCCACCACTCGGAAACCGTCTCCGCCCTTTACCACTTCCACACTGCAACAGGAAGCGAACCGAAAACTTAAAATCTCTGCGCGAGATACAATGCGGACTGCACAAAGTCTGTATGAAAACGGTTATATTACCTATATGCGGACCGACTCGGTACATTTATCGGAACAAGCGATTAGTGCAGCAAGAAGCTGTGTCACCGAGAAATATGGTAAAGAATATTTAAGTCCGAAACCTCGTCAATATAGTACGAAGAGTAAGGGCGCACAAGAAGCACACGAAGCCATTCGTCCTGCGGGGGAAAGTTTTCGCTCTCCCCAAGAAACAGGGCTGCAAGGGCGAGAATTTGCCCTCTATGACTTAATTTGGAAGCGGACTGTAGCTTGTCAAATGGCAAATGCCAAATTAACCCAAATTAGCGTTCAACTGACCGTAGAAGATGCAGAGTTTCGCTCTAGTGGGAAACGCATTGATTTTCCAGGTTTCTTTCGGGCTTATGTGGAAGGGTCAGATGATCCTGAAGCAGCATTAGAAGACCAAGAGGTGATTCTCCCTAACTTACAAGAAGGGGATCATCCAGACTGTAAAAAACTGGAATCTCTCGGTCACGAAACCCAACCCCCCGCCCGTTATACTGAGGCTTCTTTGGTGAAAATGTTAGAAAGTGAAGGCATTGGCCGACCCAGTACCTACGCTAGTATTATTAGCACGATTATTGATCGGGGATATGTGCAAATGCGAGGAAATGCACTCACCCCAACCTTTACCGCCTTTGCTGTCACCAGTTTGTTAGAGCAATATTTTGGGGAATTGGTTGATCCGCATTTTACCGCCCGTATGGAAGAAACCCTCGACCATATTGCAACGGGAGAAGCGGATTCAACGCCCTACTTAGAGCAATTTTATGCGGGAGAGAGAGGTGTTAATACCTTAGTTCAAGAAAAAGAAGACGAAATTGATCCCGACACGGCAAAAGCGGTTAATTTAGACAATATCCAAGCAAAAATTAAAATTGGCTATTTCGGTCCGTATTTGGAAACGGAAAACGATGATGGGGTGGTTAAAGCCTCGATTCCTCAAGATTTGACTCCTGCGGATCTTAATCCTGAACAGGTGGAAGTGTTACTCCGTCAAAAAACAGAAGGACCTGATGAGTTAGGAATTCATCCTGAAACAGGTGATCCGATTTTTATTAAAATTGGTCGTTATGGGCCTTATGTGGAATTAGGGGAAGCAACGGAAGAGAATAAGAAGCCAAAACGGTGTTCGATTCCCAAGGGAACAAAACCTGAAGATGTCACCCTAGATATGGCGGTGAAGCTGTTGTCTCTCCCTCGCTTGTTAGGAGAACATCCCAGCACGGGTGCGCCTGTTAAAGCAGCGATCGGTCCTTATGGCCCCTATGTGGTGCATGATCAAGGGAAAGAGGGGAAAGACTATCGGTCTTTGAAAAAAGAGGATGATGTCTTAACAGTGGGGCTCGATCGCGCACTTGAACTCCTCGCCCAACCCAAAAAAAGTCGTCGCGGAAGCCAAAAAGAACTGATTAAAGAATTAGGAAATCATCCTGATAACGATAAGCCAGTGAAGTTATACAAAGGTCCTCATGGTCCTTATGTTAATCATGGTCGGAAAAATGTGGGTCTTCCCGAAGGAGAATCACCTGATAAGATTACTTTAGAACGAGCCGTAGAACTCCTCGCTGAAAAAAGCAAGAGCAAAAGCAAAAGTAGTAGTAGTAAAACCACCAGTAAAAGCCAAACGGGAACAAAGAAAACAACCACAAGTAAAAAGAGTACAACGACCAAATCTGCAAGTGGTAAATCCTCTGGTAGTAAAAGTTCTAGCAGTAAGACAAAAACAACTCGCAAGAAAAAAACAGAATAGTTATTGATTATTCATAATTAGTAAAGACATTCCATGGAACGTCTCCCAAAAACCAAGAACCAAGAACCAAGAACCAAGAATGATTATTCGTACTCCGAAACCTTGGCATAATGAAAAAAAACCAATTACTTCAAAACGGGTCTATCTCAATCGTCGTCGTTTTATTAAAAGTCTGATTGGTGTTGGTGTAGGCGCAACGAGCCTTTCTCTTAGCGGTTGTCAAACCTCAAAATCCCAACAAGTCTTAGAAGAAACCTTAAAACAGCCCAAGATTTCTCCTTTGACCACTAATCCTAAGTTTGCTTCCGTAGAACGTCCCATTACCAGTGAAATTCTCGCTGGAAGTTACAATAATTTTTATGAGTTTGGAGGCGATAAATCGGCTTGGCAAAACGCCCAAGACTTACCCACAGAAGACTGGAAAGTGGAAGTAACAGGGTTGGTCAAAAATCCGCAAACCTATGACCTAGACGATATCAAAAAACGTTTTCCCATGGAAGAACGCATCTATCGTTTTCGCTGTGTAGAAGCCTGGTCAATGGTGCTTCCTTGGGTAGGATTTCCAATGAAGGAATTGATAAAAGTGGTTGAACCAACCTCTCAAGCCAAGTTTGTGCGTTTTACCTCTTTTTACGATCAAAATGTCATGCCTGGCCCTTTCTTTGATTTTGGACTGTTACCCTGGCCCTATACAGAAGGGTTACGGATTGAAGAAATGGCGAATGAGTTAGCATTTTTTGCCATTGGGATTTACGGGGAAGAACTCCCGAAACAACATGGCGCACCGATTCGAGCCGTTTTACCGTGGAAATATGGCTTTAAAGGGGCAAAATCAATCGTAAAAGTCGAATTCATCGAAGAACAACCTAAAACCTATTGGAATCAACTCGTTCCCAATGAATACGGATTTGTTGCCAATGTTAACCCCAATGTTCCCCATCCCCGTTGGCCCCAAGAAACTGAGAAGTTTATTGGTCAGGGCGGGGATTTATCTTGGGAAATTAAAGAAACACTGATGTATAACGGTTATGAGGAATATGTAGCAGGGCTTTATTGATCTTGATATTCTTGTAAGAGGTGGGTGAGTTGCTCCACAGAAGCCCGAGGCGAAGGACGCGGTAAGGGTTCTTCCTTGTCAGTCCGTTCCACACAGAGAACCGGGATCGAGTATTGATAGGCTTGAAACCAATCCTCTCGGGTCGTAATATCTCGAATTTCTAACTCAAGCGCGATCGCGCTGATTTGTTCTAACTTTTCTTGCAGTCCCTCACAGAGGTGACAACCCGGTTTAGAGTATAAAATTAAGTGCATCATCGCTTTTCTCGGGCACATCTCCAGTAAATGTTAAACTAAACGAGAGCCAAGAATCCAGGAGCATCGGATTCTATAACCAAGGCTCATCGACAGCACCGTTGTCTTAAACAAGTGGGTCGCACCCGCTTTTTTTATTGTCTGTAAATTGGATTATGACACATCCTTTGATTCCCAAAATCACTGAAATCGCTACCCCGATCGCGCAAACCCTTGGTTTAGAAGTGGTTGAAGTTGCCTTCTTAACCAACGAAAGTCCTCCGATTTTGCGCCTAGAAGTCCGTAATCCAGAAGAGGACACTAGCTTAAATGACTGCGAACAAATGAGCCGAACCTTAGAAGCGGAACTGGATGTGGCGGAGGTGATTCCAGATGCTTATGTCTTGGAAGTATCTAGTCCTGGGGTCTCAGAAGAACTGACGCGCGATCGTGAATATGTGAGTTTTAAGGGCTTTCCTGTCTTAGTCAGTACCGATCCCCCCTACAAAGGAAAAGAAAAATGGCAAGGAACGCTCAACCGTCGGGACGAAACCACTGTTTATATTAATCAAAAAGGACGACTCATTAAAATTCCCCGCGATGTCATTCTGCGCGTCGAACTCGATACCCCGTCTTAAGAACACAGTGACCAGTGATCAGTGAACAAATGACAAATGACTAATAAAGGAGATTAAATAGATGGCAATTGTTAGCTTACCTGGTTTAGGGACAATGATTGAAGAAATCAGTGAGAGTCACAACTTACCGCCGAGTGCGGTAAAAGCTGCTCTCCAAGAAGCCTTATTAAAAGGATATGAACGCTATCGCCGATCGCGCACCCTCGATCGCGATCAATTTGGTGATGATTATTTCGATAACTTTGAAGTACAACTGGATGTGGAAGAAGAAGGCTTCATGGTTCTCGCCACTAAAGAAATTGTGGAAGAAGTGGAAAATTCCGATCATCAAATTGGCTTAAAAGAAGTGCAAGAAGTCGCTGATGAAGCTGAATTGGGGGATAGTGTGGTTCTTGATGTGACTCCGCAGCAAAAAGAATTTGGACGCATGGCTGCAATTCAAACCAAACAAGTGCTGATGCAGAAACTGCGCGATCAAGAACGCAAGATGATTCAAGAAGAATTCCAAGACTTGGAAGAAACCGTCTTGCAAGCGCGAGTGATCCGCTTTGAACGTCAATCCGTAATTATGGCGGTTACCAGTGGCTATGGTCGCCCTGAAGTGGAAGCCGAACTCCCTCGCCGAGAACAACTTCCTAACGATAATTATCGCGCTAATGCCACTTTTCGGGTGTATTTGAAAGAAGTTCGCGAGGGCGTAAGTCGCGGACCGCAATTAGTGGTTTCTCGCGCCTCGGCTGGTTTAGTCGCCTACTTGTTTGAAAATGAAGTCCCAGAAATTCAAGATGAAGTGGTCAGAATCGTCGCGATCGCGCGGGAAGCGAATCCCCCTTCTCGCAATGTCGGATCGCGGACAAAAATTGCAGTGGATACGCTCGATCGCGATGTCGATCCTGTTGGCTCTTGTATTGGGGCGCGGGGATCTCGGATTCAAGCCGTTGTCAATGAACTGCGAGGGGAAAAAATTGATGTCATTCGCTGGTCTCCCGACCCCGAAATCTACATCAAAAACGCCCTCAGCCCCGCCCAGATCAACCGCGTGGTTTTAATGGATACGGAAGAACGTCACGCCCAAGTTTTTGTTCCTGAAAATCAACTCAGTTTAGCCATTGGAAAAGATGGACAAAATGTCCGTCTCAGCGCTCATCTCACGGGTTGGAGAATTGATATTAAACAAGTGAATAAATCCGAAGCAGCACCAGCAGAAACTGAAACTGAACCTGAACCTGAAGAAGTTTTTTCCCCCGATTCAGAAGAAACTGTAGAAGCGCAAGCCTCTCCCCTAAACGTTAATATGGATGATTGAAAGTCATGTTAGTAACATAATTCGGGAGGATCACTGTGTCAACTGAAGTTCTAGACAAACCCGCTATTCAGACCGTCGAGAAAAATCAAACAGTTCGCAAACCTGCCCCTCGGTATCGGGTACTTCTCCATAATGATGATTTCAATGGGATGGAGTATGTGGTACAAACCTTGTTACAAACTGTTCCCAGTCTCACGCAACCGCAAGCGGTGGATATTATGATGGAAGCCCACAATTCTGGCGTGTCTCTGGTGATTACTTGCGCTCAAGAACACGCCGAGTTCTACTGTGAAACCCTGAAAAATCACGGGTTGACCAGTACCATCGAGCCAGATGAATAATTAATTTCTTTGATGTCTATAGCAGTTTTCACGCTTCTTGAGGTACATTCTAAATTTTTGTTCTTCGTTCTTTGTTATTTGTTGGTTGTTAATCAATGAACCACGAACTATTAACCATGAACTATGAACTATGAACCAAGAACATCCACCGACTCGCATTACGTACCTCAACAGACTAAGAAAGGCTATGATCAAATTCAAGCCTTACCTAATCATGTCATTAAACAAATTGCAGCCGGGGAAGTCATTTCCTCGACTGCTGCTGTGGTGCGTGAATTGGTAGAAAACGCGCTCGATGCGAAGGCGGATCGGCTTACCATTTCTCTAGATGAGCAACTGTCTTGCATCCAAGTTGCGGATAATGGAGAGGGAATAACCCTAGAAAATTTACGCTGTTGCGCCTCCCCCCACACAACCAGTAAAATTCAAACCTTTGCTGATCTGCAAAAAATTGTGAGTCTAGGCTTTCGCGGAGAAGCCCTCCATAGTCTCACTCAAATTGCATCTTTACAAATCTTTAGTCGTCCTCGTTATCCCGAATCAGGAATGGGCTATGGCGTTCAATATAACCAAGGGGGAACAGTTGTCAGCGAAAAAACGATCGCGCTTGCACCCGGAACGATTGTCAGCGTCTCAGATTTATTCAAGGATTTACCCGCCCGTCGTCACGCCTTACCGAAAGTTTCTCAGCAACTAAAAACCATTCAAAAAACCATTTATGAAATTGCTCTTGCTCATCCTTACCTCACTTGGCAAGTGTATCATCAAGATCGGTTGTGGCTGCATCTCAGTCCTGGAGAAACGCCACAACAATTATTTCCACAAATTTTACCGAAGTTTCAGCAGTCTGATTTTCAATATATTTGTCACCGCATTACGCTACCAGAAATAACAGAAGAATCGCAATTAGAATTAGTGGTCGGATTACCCGATCGCGCTTCTCGTCATAAAGGCGACTGGATTAAAACCGCGATCAATGGACGCTGTGTGCGTTTACCCGAACTGGAACAAACCTTGATTTCTGGGTTAATGCGAACTTTACCGCGCGATCGGCATCCCATTTGCTGGTTACATCTCCACACCCACCCCAGTTTCATTGACTGGAATCGTCACCCGTCTAAAGCTGAAATTTATCTCCGTCACCTTTCATTTTGGCGGGAAAAAACGATTCACGCCTTGGATGAAGTTTTAAAGCTAAATCCCGAAACTGTGCCTGAAACCTTCCATAATCAACGGTTGGGGGAACTTTTGAAAGTAGGAGAGGAAAAAGGCAGTTATCAAGTTACTACGACTCAGAAGAAGGAAAAGGAAGCGGTTAATTTAATTCCTCTCAGCGCGATCGCGCAACTCCACAATACTTACATTATCGCAGAGCATCCCTCAGGAATTTGGCTCATTGAGCAGCATATTGCCCATGAACGCATTATTTACGAACAATTAGAAGCCCAATGGCAACTGACACCACAAGATCCCCCCTTAATCCTCAATCATCTGTCTTTATCGCAACAAGAACAACTAGAACGTCTCGGAATCGAAATTGATGCGTTTGGGGAAGACACCTGGGCAATTAGAACCGTTCCCAAAATTTTACAACAACGGGATGATCTCACCGATGCCATCATTGAACTTAGTCAAGGAGGAGACTTACAAACCGCCCAAGTCGCCACCGCTTGTCGCAGCGCGATTCGGAATGGTACACCGTTAAGTGTTCCCGAAATGCAAGAAATTCTAGATGGTTGGCAACGCACCCGTCACCCCCACACTTGTCCCCATGGTCGTCCCATTTACCTCTCTTTAGCCGAAACTTCTCTGGCTAAATTTTTCCGTCGTCACTGGGTCATCGGAAAAAGCCACGGGATTTGAGCTATCTTTATCCGTCACATTATCCGTTTGGCGACTGTATCAAGGGGAATTGATTGATTCCACTAAAGATTTCCTACGGAGAATACAAATAGAGCCTTTGCGGATTCACGCCTAACTGATGAGAAACATCGCTAATGTTTAACCCCATTTTTTTCTTTACGTTCACTGTACCGATCCGTTAAATAATCAACTTGATCTCGTAATAGCACAGTAAATTTGTAGAGTTCCTCCATAACATCCACCACGCGATCGCGATAACGAGACTCTTTCATCGTGCCATCTTCATGAAATTCTTGGTAGGCTTTCGCAACCGAAGACTGATTGGGAATCGTAAACATCCGCATCCACCGTCCTAAAATTCGCAGATTATTCACCGCATTAAAAGACTGGGAACCGCCACTCACTTGCATCACAGCCAGCGTTTTCCCTTGTGTGGGTCGTACTGCACCTATACTTAACGGAATCCAATCAATTTGATTTTTCAGCACGCCAGTAATATTCCCGTGCATTTCAGGAGAAGACCAAACTTGACCTTCTGACCATTGGCTTAACTCCCGTAACTCTTGCACCTTGGGATGCGTTTCTTCCACTTGTCCGCGCAAGGGAAGTTCATGGGGATGAAAGAATTTAACTTCCGCCCCCATCTCAGCAATAATCCGCGCTGCTTCTTCTGCAAGCAAGCGACTGTAGGAATGCTCTCTTAAAGAGCCATACAAAAATAGAATTTTCGGTGGATGATTAAAACGGGTCATTCTTGATAAATTAATAACTATCATTAAACAGTTGTCGCTTAGGAACTGAGTTTCGCAATCAAAGCCTTCACTCGTTCCTTAATTTCATCTCGTACCCGAGGGAAAATTTCTGGTTGTTCTGCGGGATCATCCAGTTGCCAATCTTCAAACTCTTCACGGGTAACCCATTCTGGTGGAAGGTTAACCCCACAGCCACATAAAGAAATGACAACATCAAACTCTTCTGGGTTAAATTCACTCAGGGCGTTCGAGGTTTGATTACTAATATCAATGCCCACATCTTTCATTGCAGCGATCGCTTCTGGGCGTACTTGACTGGCTTCGAGTCCAGAACTGACAACCGTAATTTGGTCATTGCCTAAAGTTCTAGCAAAACCTTCTGCCATCTGCGATCGCGCTGAGTTTTTCCGACAGACAAACATAACACGCTTCATTGATCTATCTCCTTTACCCTAATGGACCTGCACAACGCAGATCCGTTAGTGTTGCTTTTTCCAGTTCGCGAGGGAACCCGAACGCAGTCCGTTTACCAATTTTTACCCTCTCTAATATATCAAAAAAAATTGATACGTAAAATCAAAATATTCGTGGAAGATATTGCTATAGAATTGCTTGTCGATTCCAAAAATTACTGCTACGCTGAAGTAATGAGAATAAAGATCGGTGACTACGTTTGATTTCAGTATTAATAGTTTTTTCTAGCTTCGTATTGACAGACTCCCTCCGAAATCTTGCCTCACTACACAATTCCTGATTGAGGAGAATTTAAATCAATGTCAATTTATATCGGCAATCTAGACTATTCAGCAACCCAAGAAGACTTAAACGAAGTTTTTGCTGAATATGGAACAGTTAAGCGCGTTCATTTGCCCACTGACCGAGAAACGGGTCGGATGAGAGGGTTTGGATTTGTTGAAATGTCCTCCGAAAGCGAGGAATCCAAAGCAATTTCAGATCTCGATGGTGCAGAATGGATGGGTCGTGAACTGAAAGTTAATACGGCTCGCCCTCGTGAAAACAAAGGCGGTGGTCGCAGAAACCAACGGTTCTAAGTTCTGTAAAGTTTAAGTAACAATCAACGCTTTTGGAGAGTGAATCAGTTTTGAGTAGGCTTTCCGAAAGCGTTTTTTTGTTTGCTTTCCTTGTCTTAAAACCGAAAAGCGACGGTTAGTCAAGGCAGCCCGATTGTCATCACTTGTCACCGCCACAATAGTTAACGCCAAGCTCAACCCCTGAAAGCAGCGATCGCGCTTGGCGTTCCAAGATTACAGGGAAGAAATGGTGCGAGCGAGATTAAAATCTTTTTCCGTTAATCCCCCTGCATCATGACTGGTCATTCTAATAATGACGGTATTGTAAGAAATTTCTAAATCAGGATGGTGTCCCGCCGACTCCGCCGGTTCAACCAGTTTATTGACGAATTCTACTGCTTCGGGGAAGCCCTGAAACTTCCGAGTGCATTTAATAAATTTGCCTTCTTGTGTCCAATCAGACAGATCATGCAACTGGGTTTTAATTTCGGTATCGCTTAGAAGTTGTGCCATAGCTCAGTGAATTTTTTTAAGCTCATGTTAATAGTTGTCAATCATAATTTAGAAGCATGGGATTTCGTTTGTCTCCCATCCTAGGACAGAACTTTCCTGTTCTAAGCTGAAAATAGAGTTCTGTTTATCATCATCATCAACTATGTCTTATTTATTTCGTTTTCCGCTTCTAATCGTCTGTTTTCTTTCGTTTACAATGGTTAGCTGCCGTTCCGAGATTAACTCAGCTTCCTCCTCCCAGTCTTCTTCAACTGAGAATGTACCCGCCCTTTCCCCAGAAAAGCAAAATCAAGTTGATACCCTTCTCACGCAAGGGAATCAAAAAATTGCAGCAGAAGATTATCAAGGAGCAATCGCTGATTTTAGTGAAGCCCTAACCATTGATCAAACCAATGCAGAAGCCTTAAGTAATCGAGGTTTAGCGCGATCGCGCCTTAAGAATTATGAAGGAGCACTCGCCGACTATAATCAAGCTCTGAGCCTAAATAATCAAGCCCCAAAAGTCTATTACAATCGCGGTTTAGTGCAAATCCAGCGAGAGCAGTATGAAAAAGCAATTGCTGACTTTACCAAAGCGATTGAACAAAAACCTGATTTTGCCAGCGCGATCGGGAATCGGGGGTTTGCTTATGCGGAGTTAGAAAATTATCCCGCAGCGATCGATGATTTAGAAAAAGCAGCCCAACTGTTTAAAGAACAGGGTAAGAAACGAACCGCTTACCGATTACAACGTACTGCCCGTTACATTCAGCCTTAATGTTTTCTTAATTCTAGAACCCCCTTGCTGTGGGCATCACAAGCGATCACTTCCTTCCCTTCTTCATAAAAAACGTAAAATCTTACAATATTCTGCACAATTAACGATTACGATTAATACATAAGCTGCTCTCTTCCTTCTTGAATTTCAAGCTGACTTTAACCAAGGGGGGGTAACCCTTGATCATCTTGAAAAGAGAAGGTCGAGTTTGTGTCGTAAAAATAAATAGGAGGTCAACCCCATGGCGAGAAGAAAAAAGAAATTTCCCTGTGGACATCAAGGCTATGGACAAATTTGCCATAGATGTGAGCAGAAAGAATCGGATCGCATGAGACGAAAAAACCAACGGCTTGCTTGGGAAGAAAGTTTTAGCCATGATCCGATTGATTTAACCACCCTACCGAAAAACGTTGTTCTCAAAACTCGACGCATTATTTCTCAACTCAGACAAGATAGTAACTATCGGCGATTTAAGGGAAAACGCTTGCGTCATAATCGCTTTATCATTAGTATTCCTGTGAATCGAGATTATCGTTTAATTTGTCGCGATCAGGGGAGTCAAGTTATCCCAGAAGCGGTTGTTTCCCATCAGGATTATAACGTTTGTAAACCAGGAAGTGCCAAGTAGTTATTTATAGCAATTCTCGGATCGCGTGAGGGACATTCTTAATTTTTGTTCTTTGTTCTTCGTTATTAGGGACAAATGAGCAAAAAATCATCAATTGGTAACATCGACTCACCGAGGAGGCGGTCGGGAAGCCCATCCCTTTCCGGGGTGGGAGAAACAAGCACCTGATCGCCGTCATTAGTCTTATGTCTGATCTCATTGGGAAGTCTAGGCAATCTCGGAAGCAACCTGTCAATTTTGATTCATTAATATCGGCTAGGACTGACTTTTCATGACAACATTACTCACAGAAGCTGCTTCAATAAAAATTCGTTTAATCTCAGTGTGAGACTCTCGAATTGCTGACTCAATGCGTCGTGTTGCCATTTCAATTTCATCAGAAGAGAGTTCATCTTTAAACTCAATATTCAGGGCGAGCATGATATCCCGAGGTCCTAAATGAAAGGTAATGGGTGAGTCGGCAGCAGAAACTGCTTCATCCGATTGAACAATATTTTTAATGCTATTTCTCACTTCGGGAGACGCACTTTCTCCCACTAAGAGTCCTTTTGTTTCTGCCACTAAAATCATCGCAACGACCGTCAGCAGAATCCCAATAATAATCGATGCAATGCCATCGTAAATGGGATTTTGTGTTACCTCACTGAGAAAAACGCCAAAGAAAGCTAAAATCAGTCCGACAAGGGCAGCAAAATCTTCAACAATGACAATAAATGCACTGGGATCTTTACTTTCACGAATCGCCTTCCACAGTCCAACCTCTTGATTTCTCGGATAATTCTGATTGAATTCTTTAATAGAAATAAATAAGGCAGTCCCCTCAAAAATTGCAGCAATTCCAAGAACAATATAACTGACAATCGGAGAAGTTGAGGACTCGGAATGTTGGAAGCTATTCAATCCTTCATAAACGGAAACACCACCGCCCAAGGCAAAGATTAAGACCGCGACTACTAACGACCAAAAATAAATTTCTTGACTGTGACCCAAGGGATGTTCTTCATCAGCAACTCGTTCACTTTGTTTAAGGCCGTAAAGGAGTAAAATTTCATTAGTGGAGTCAACAACAGAGTGAATTCCCTCTGATAACATAGCAGAACTCCCACTAATTGTTGCACCAACAAATTTCGCTATTCCAATGGCGATGTTGGCTGCCATTGCAGCATAAATAGACGTTTTTGATGATTCAGATGTCATAAGGGATGGAAGGTCTCCTGCAAAATTAAGTTGCTATTCGTTACTTCAATTATGATACCCCCCAATTCTGATCAGAAAAACATTTCTGAGTCTTCTCAAGCTCCCACTTGTGAAGACATTTAGATCAGGTGCGACAAGTACAACCTGAACTTCTCCGTCGTCAAGGACGCAATATCTACTATAGTCTTGCTGATGATCATGTCATGACCCTTGATCGGGAAGTTGCTCAACATCTTGATGAAGAAGACCTTAAGGTAATTTTAATTGACAGAGTGGCTTTTGTTTTTTTTAATATCTGAAGTATCATTCAGATCTTCAGGTATTTTGAGATGGGAGAAAATTGTTGTGCTTGCGCTCATGATCATGACTCCAACCCAAGTCAAACCCATGGTCAAACGGAATTTAACTGGAAAAAGGAACTGACTCCGATCGCGCTGTCTGGAGTCTTATTTTTAATCGGTTTAATTTTTTACGACCCCCTCCATAACACCCCTTACCATATTGCTGAGTCTGCTGTCTTACTTCCAGCTTATGTCATCAGTGGTTGGACAGTGCTGAGTGGTGCGGGACGTAATATTCTGAAAGGAGAAATTTTTGATGAAAACTTTTTAATGACCCTTGCTACCCTCAGCGCGATCGCGATTCACAAAATGCCTGAAGCAGTGGCAGTGATGCTATTTTTCCAAGTGGGAGAATTATTCCAAGGGTATGCCGTGGGAAAATCCCGTCGCTCGATTCAATCCGTGCTCGAAGTGCGCCCCAATAGCGCCAATCTCAAAACTGAGGAAGGGGTGACAACCGTTTCTCCAGATCGTGTTGAGGTTGGGGCATTAATCGTCGTGCGTGCTGGGGAAAAAGTGCCTTTAGATGGAGAAATTCTGGAAGGAAACTCCCAACTCGACACCTCGGCCCTCACGGGCGAATCCATTCCACAAATTGTTCAAGCAGGGGATGAGATTCTAGCGGGGTCAATTAATCAGGCTGGGGTTTTAACGGTGCAGGTAACGAAACCCTTTGCTGACTCCTCAATTTCTAAAATTCTCGATTTGGTGGAGAATGCTAACAGTAAAAAAGCAGAAACCGAGAAATTGATCACCACCTTTTCTCGTTACTATACTCCAGTGGTTGTTTTCTTATCCCTTGCTGTTGCATTTCTTCCCCCTCTGTTTGTCAGCAGCGCAACCCAAGCGGAATGGACTTATCGCGCCTTAGTTTTACTGGTCATTTCTTGTCCGTGCGGTTTAGTGATTAGTGTGCCCTTAGGTTATTTTGGCGGTGTAGGAAATGCAGCGAAAAACGGCATTTTAGTCAAAGGGGCAACCTTTTTAGATGCTCTCACGCAAGTGCAAGCGGTTGTCTTTGATAAAACGGGGACATTAACCAAAGGAAACTTCCGAGTAACAGAGATTGTGACCCATAATGGTTTCAGTCAACCAGAATTGCTAGAATTAGCAGCAACAGTCGAATCCCACTCTAATCATCCTGTGGCGCAGTCAATTCGAGAAGCATATAATCAGAAAATTGATGATTCTACCCTGCAAAACTATCAAGAAGTTTCAGGACATGGCATTATTGCAGAAGTGAACCAGCAAGTGGTTGTGGTGGGAAATGATCGCCTACTGCATCGAGAAAAGATTCCCCATCAAACAGAGGTTTGCCATCTGGAAGGGACGATCGCGCATACAGCAGTCAACGGGGAATATCGTGGACACATTATTATTGCTGATGAATTGAAAGAGGATGCAGTCGAAGCGATTGCTAGCCTGAGAGGAAAAGGAATTGAAGTGGTGATGCTCACAGGAGATAATGCAACGGTGGCTCAAAGCATTGCCCAACAATTAGGGGTGGATCAGTATCAAGCGGACTTATTGCCAGAAGATAAAGTCACCGCCGTTGAAGATATTTTAGGACAAGTTCGGACTCAGAAGAGAAAAGTTGCCTTTGTTGGGGATGGGATTAATGATGCTCCTGTGATTGCCCGTGCGGATGTGGGGATGGCCATGGGCGGTTTAGGATCGGATGCTGCGATTGAAACCGCAGATGTGGTGATTATGACTGATGCTCCTTCTAAAGTATCACAGGTTATCGCGATCGCGCAGAAAACCCGTCAAATTATCTGGCAGAATATTGGCTTTGCTTTAGGGATTAAAGGATTATTTATTCTTTTCGGTGCGATGGGGTTAGCATCCCTCTGGGAAGCCATTTTTGCTGATGTCGGTGTGGCGTTAATTGCAATTTTCAATGCTGGTCGAATTTTAAGATTTAAGGCTTAAATGATTATTGCAATCTGTCTTTGTTGCTCTCGGCGCGATCGTTTCCCTAATTTTCCCCTTGTTATTAGAGGTCTCTATCAGGTATCATAAACTATGCTGATGCGTGATTGGCTGGCAGTAAAGACCTCAACCTCTCATCATTTGCTTTGATCATAGAACACCATTGCGGGTATAGTTCAGTGGTAGAACGTCACCTTCCCAAGGTGAATGCCAGGGGTTCGAGTCCCCTTACCCGCTTACTAAAAACCTTACCATGCAAGCATTCCAGCCTTTGTTAATCTCATATTTTATCATTTTGGACTAACACTTGGACTAAATTTGGACTATTTGAGGACATTCGGAAGCCTCCAGACGGCTAGGGGTTAAAAGCGGTGCTAGAAAAATGGTATCTAATTCTTAGTGAGAATCACCAGCGACGAGGTTACGGATCAACTGCTCTGAAATATCCCTTATCTGGATTGGTCATTTGTGCTGAGTGCCGAAGCACTTGTCATTCTCAATCTGCTGTGATGAACTATCATCGGGCGAAACGTATGGGGATTCCTAGAGTTTACCGCTATTACTTCCAGTGTAAAAACTGGCGCGTAGGTCGGAGACCGAGCCGTAGGCATCGCTCTTGTAGCCAAAAAAAAACAGTGCGCCAAGAAGATGTTGAAGCGATAGTAGTTGAAGCCCTTTCCAATCGAGCGAAAGAAGTCTCTCAAACGGTGGAAACGCCACAGGAAGAACCCCAAATATTTTCGAGTCCTAGAGGCAATCAGGGACTTTGAGCAAATATATTGGACGATCACTCGTTACGCCAAGGAGATTGTTCCTGGGGACGGAGTATTGTTATGGGTTGCAGGTGAACACGCTGGAATTTATGCGATCGCAGAAGTGATTGAACCAGCCCAACATTTAACGGAGGAGCTAGATATTGGCTACTGGTTTGAGCGCACTCAGAATCGAGATGTTCCTCAATGTAAAATACGGTTTACGCGGAAGCTACTGGAGAAGCCTTTGTTGAAGGAAACACTCAAAGATGATTCGGTTTTACAAGATTTAGCGGTGATTCGCCAGCCGAATGCTACTAATTACAAGGTTACGCCAGAACAATGGCAACGGGTTTATGAATTAAAAGGAAGCGCGATCGCGCAGCGCATTCCTGAAGTGGATAAATTGCAGAAAGTTTAAGTGAGTAGATGGATGGAAACGCTACTTTAATCCATCTCGGTCAAATAATTATTCAGTGACTTGGGTTGATCGGGGTTTGACTTAACTGAAAATTAACCGATTACATAACCTAAAATATGCTCTACTTGTAACTTACTGGAGAGCTTAGCTCTTGTATTGGGGTGCTTCTGTGCCATATCCTGAAATGTGACCCTAAGCTACCGAAATCACTAAATCGGCGGTACTTCACCAACAACACGAATGGCAACGAAAACCAAAAAGACCACTCAGAAAGAAAGCCTAGATCAGATTGTGTTAGGGTTTCATCCTCCAGATGTGCGCCCTCATACGGAGTTTGCGGTGGGGTAAGAATTGGGAGGTTTGAAAGATGAGGTATGGAAGGTTAAAACAATTTATGTTAATTAAAGGAATAAAAAAGGAAAAACCATTGAGTTGTCAGAAGAAATAGATTTTCCTGATAACCAAGAAGTATTAGAGGAAGTGTTTGATCTAGTTAAAAAGAGGAGAATTGAAAAACGACGTTCTGAGATAGCAGAAAATGGGAGAAAAACATTAGAAGCGATGGAGAAAGGAACGGCTAAACGAGGTTATGTTCAGGAAATTAAGTCTTATTTATTAGATAGGTGAGAGATAATAATGCCACTAATAGATTTATTACAGGAAAAGCGAGACGAAATCATTAAAATTGCTTCCAAACATGGAGCATTTAATGTTCGAGTATTTGGTTCTGTGGTACGACAAGAGGAGACAAAAAATAGTGATATTGACTTCTTGATTGATTATGATCGCGCTAAAACCAGTCCTTGGTTTCCAGGAGGTTTACTCATGGATTTGGAGGAGTTATTAGGTTGTAAAGTTGATATTGTTACTGAACAAGGGTTAAGTCCTTTCATTCGAGAACAGGTATTAGCTGAGGCGAAACGTTTATGATACTCTCCTACCTAAACTGATGAGTGGCAAACTGAGGATTAAGGAGGAAAATATAATAGAAGAAGGAAAATGAAACTTCTTAACTCTGACCAAGCCATTATTGATGATGAAAAACTCGCTGGCTATTGCCTTAACCCTAATCATACCGATGGACAGGATAAAGCCCGTGTCTTTAAATCAGCTTTAGGCTTAACTATTGATGATGCCAATGAACTAAAAAACGCCTTGTTATTTGCTGTTCAAACCTATGATGCAATTCCCGATAAAAAAAACGCCTATGGACAAAAATATGTAATCGACTTTCCCTTAACACGGAGGAATAAAACCGCAACCATTCATAGTGTGTGGATAGTAGATAATCAGCAGCAAATCCCTCGATTAATTACTTGTTATGTCCTTTAGCGGAGGAAGATCATGAAACTTTTAGATGTTGTTGCCTTATTGGAAGATTTACCCGAACTGGGATTATATCGCGGACAAGTCGGGACAATTGTTGAGCAATACGAACCCACTGTTTTTGAAGTAGAATTTAGTGATAACACAGGGCAAGCCTACGCCCTAGAAACTTTACGGGAAGAGCAATTAATGGTACTCCATCACTATCCCTTAGAACCCAACAAAATAGCATCGTAAACAACGTTATTTAACAATGCCCTTTCTCTCTTGTACATTCACTAATTATTTGTCATCGGTAACAGATTAGTGTCGTTGGTGACAAATTAATGTCATCTTGTATTTATTACAGGTAGCGTGATAGATTCTAGTGGAATCAGATTTTTTTACCACCAAGGAAGCAGCAAAAATTACAGGATGTACTCTTCGTCAATTACAATACTGGCGTGATAAAAGAGTAATTGTCCCCACTGTCGATGCAACGGGAAAAGGGCGGAGTGTTTTCTATACAAGGGATGATTTAGTCGCTTTGATGGTGATGGAACATCTCTTATCAGCAGGTTTGGATTATACTCAAGCCCGTGCGGGACTAGAAGCGTTGAGAGAAAAAGAACCTAATTTCTGTAAGCCTTCTGTTAATACTCGTTATGTGTTATCGAATCACAAAGAAAATGATCATATAATTTTGAAAGACTTTTATGCGAAACTAACCGTACAGTTAAGTCAATTCAGAAAGTCGGATCATCAAGAAAACGACATGACAGAGGAAGAGTTAGAAGCAGTTACCCGACGAAAACGAATTAATAAAACCTTAACTCAACTGGGTTGGACGATCGCTGATTATGAGGATAATCTAGACACCAGCCGTTTAAATTGCCATGCAGTACAAGAATATCCAGTGGCGACGGGTCGTGCTGATTATGCTTTATTTGTGAATGGGTTATGGATCGGTGTTATCGAAGCGAAACGATTAACAGTCGGTTCTCAGGCTGCTTTGGAACAAGCAAAACGGTATTCTAAAGGGGCATTTGAAGGGGTTGGAAACTGGCGGGGTTATCGCGTTCCTTTCCTTTTTTCCAGTAATGGGGAATTAGTCTATTTTCTTGATATCAGAGAAGAATCGAACCTGACTCGTGAACTGACTACGTTTTACACTCCCGATGCGCTGGCTGAGTTGTTTCAGCGCAATTATGGCGAATATTATCAATGGTTAAAAACCCATCCCGTTGAAGAAAATGATCGCTTAAGACCCTATCAAATTAGCGCGATCGCGCATACAGAAAAAGCGATTACGGAAGGGAAGCGAGAATTATTAATTGCAATGGCAACAGGAACAGGAAAAACCTTTACGATTGTTTCTGGTATTTATCGCCTGTTAGCGTCTAAAACAGTACAGCGAGTCTTATTTTTAGTCGATCGCAGAGCGTTGGCTGCTCAAGCAGTGAGGGCGTTTGCTTCTTTTCAAACCCCTAATGGTAATAAGTTTAACCAAGAATATGAGGTTTATAGTCAATCATTCAAGAAAGATGAGTTCGGTGAAGATGATAAGTTTAATTCTCAGGTTTTACCTAATAGCTATTTAGTCGAACCGTCTCCCAGTCATACCTTTGTTTATGTCTCCACCATTCAACGGATGAAACTGAATTTATTAGGTCAAGGGGCTGTTAATTCCGAGGAAACTGGAGATTTAGAAACAGAAGCAGATGCAGAACAATTAGAGATTCCCATTCATGCTTTTGATTTAATTATTGCAGATGAATGTCATCGCGGTTATACCTCTAGTGAAATTAGTGCTTGGCGCAAGGTTTTAGATTATTTTGATGCCCTAAAAATTGGCTTAACTGCAACTCCTGCCATTCATACCGTCTCTTTATTTAAGAAGATTGTTTATCGCTACACCACAGAACAGGCGATCGCGGATGGTTATTTAGTCGATTATGAGCAAGTTAATATCAATTCTAATGTCAAAATAAACGGGACTTTCTTAAAAGAAGGGGAAGTGGTGCGAAGCGTCGATCGCGAAACAGGGGCGAAATATTATGAAACGTTAGAAGATGAACGAGAATTTAATTCTACAGACATTGAACGGAAAATTACTTCCCCTGATAGCAATCGTAAAATCATTCAAGAAATTGCTCAATATGCCTATAAACATGAGGAAGAAACAGGGCGTTTCCCCAAAATCCTTATTTTTGCCAATAACGACTTAGACCATATTTCCCATGCGGATCAAGTGGTTAGTGTTTGCAAAGATGTATTTGCGAGAGGAGATGATTTTGTCCAAAAAATAACGGGTAAAGCAGATCGCCCGATGCAGAAAATTCGAGAATTTAGAAATCGTCCTCAGCCTAAAATCTCCGTGACAGTAGATTTATTAACCACAGGAATTGATATTCCCGCGATCGAGTTTATTGTCTTTATGCGTCCTGTAAAATCGCGGATTTTATGGGTACAGATGTTAGGACGAGGAACGAGACGTTGTGACGATATTAATAAAACCCATTTTAAAATTTTTGACTGTTTTGGTGGGTCTTTAGTGGAATACTTTGCGGATAGTACAGACTTTAAAATTGATCCGCCTCGTAAACAAACTATGCCTATTAATCAAGTCATTAGCAATATTTTGGATCAAATTGATCCAGAGGGTCACATCGACATTTTAACCAGAAGAGTCCATCGCATCGATCGTAATATTAGCGAAGAAGGACGAGAAGAATTTAAGCGGTTTATTCCTGATGATAATATCAGTGAATTTGCGAGAAATTTAGAAGATAGAATGAAAACGAATACAGAAGAAATGGTGAGTCTTCTGCAAGATGAGGAGTTTCAGGACTTTCTAGAAAACTATCCTCGCGCTCAGAAAACTTTTTATATTGCAGAAGGTGTCGAAGATACAGTAAGCTCTGAGACAGTTATTCAAGGGCAAAAACCCGAGGATTATTTAGACAGTTTTTATCGGTTTATTACGGAAAATAGTGATGAGATAGAAGCGTTAAAAGTTCTCCGTCAAAGTCCCCAGAAATGGAATGCAGAAGTGTTAGAAGAGTTACGAGAAAAGTTGAATCAGAATCGCTTTACTGAGGAAAAATTGCAACGAGCTTATCAATTAGTGAAAAATAAAGCCTTAGCGGATATTATTTCTTTAATTCGTTCGGCTTACAATCCCTCGGAAGAGGTTTACACCGCACAGGAGAGAGTTGATAAAGCGATTTCTGCGGTTACTAATGAGCGAGAATTTAGTCAAGAACAGTTAAAATGGTTAGGCTACATTCGTGAGCATTTGATTCAGAATCTTAGCATTAACATGGAAGATTTTGAATACGCGCCGATTTTTGAACGCTATGGGGGTCGTGGAAAAGCGAAAAAGGTATTCGGAAATCAGTTAAATCAGTTAATTGATGAGTTGAACAGCGCGATCGCTGCTTAATTTTTCTACTTTGTAAATGAATTATTTTGTAAAACTATGGATGTTGTTAGCAAACTTTGGGGATTATGTAATACCTTACGCCATGACGGAATCGATTATGGCGATTATATTGAACAATTAACCTATTTATTATTCCTCAAGATGTCTGATGAAAAAGGAATTGATGTTCCCCCTAATTGCGATTGGGAAGCACTGAAGCAACAGTCTGGGGAAGCATTATTGGATCATTATCTTGGGGTAATCCGCACATTACAGAAACAAGAAGGGTTATTGGGAGATATTTTCACTCAAGCAATGCCTCGTTTTAATAATCCTGTAAACTTAAAACAAGTCATTAATATTATTGATGATGTGGAATGGACAGCTTTAGATGTGGATGTGAAAGCAGAAGCATTTGAAGGCTTATTAGAAAGAGCAGCCAGTGAAGGGAAAAAAGGCGCTGGACAATACTTTACCCCAAGGGTTTTGATTCAGTCAATTATCCATTTAATGAAGCCTGATCCGAGAGAACATTCTAACTTTACCATTTGCGATCCAGCTTGTGGGACGGGGGGTTTCTTAGTCGCTGCGTATCAATGGTTATTAGAGGAAACAGGTGGCGTTTTTGATCGTAAAGAAATCAAGCGCATTAAAACAAAAACCTATTATGGTCAAGACTTAGTATTACGTCCTCGTCGTTTGGCGTTGATGAATCTATTTTTACAGGGATTAGAGCCAATTATTGAGGTTGGGGATACGATTTATGAACCTGATAACGGCGATCGCTTTGATTGTATCTTATCCAATCCCCCTTTCGGGACAAAGGGAGCAAAGCAAGCCCCAGGGCGAGAAGATTTCACCATTGAAACCAGCAACAAACAATTAAATTTTGTCCAGCATATTTTAACCACTCTCAAACCAGGGGGAAGAGCAGCCGTTGTTTTACCTGATAATTGTTTATTTGAAGATAAAGCTGGGGAAGTGTTTAAGATTTTGATGGAGGATTGTAATGTTCATACAGTGTTAAGATTACCCAGAGGAACGTTTACCCCTTATTCGCAAGGGGTGAAAGCGAATGTCATTTTCTTTCAGAAGGGATTACCCACTGAGAAAGTTTGGATTTTTGATGCTCGTTCTAATGTTCCTGGTATTACTAAAAAAGAACGTCCTTTGACTCCGCAACATTTTGCCGAATTTGAGCAATGTTATGGGGATGATCCCAATGGGAAAAGTGAACGGAAGGATTTAGGAATAGAAGGGCGATTTCGATGTTTTTCTTGGGATGAGATTAAGGGGAGGAATTATAAGTTAGATATTACTTGGTTAAAGGATGAAAGTTTGGAGGATTGGGAAGATTTACCTGAGCCTGATTTTTTAGCTAGTGAAGCGATTACGGAGTTAGAAGCAGTTGTTGACAGTCTCAAGGACATTTTAGAATTAATTGAAATTAACGACGATGAGGGCTAATTCTATATACAGGAGTAACTCAATGAATCATCGATACAGTATTTTAATTCAATGGTCAAACGAGGATCAAAAATATATCGTTAGTTTACCTGAATTTGGTTCTTATGCTCATACTCACGGGAATAGTTATGAGGAAGCCTTAAAAAATGGTCAAGAGGTTTTAGATTTGTTGATTGAAGACTATCAAGCTAGAAATAAGCCTTTACCTAAACCAAGTCATTTAAAAGTAACTGTTGAAGGCTATAGCGATCCTAAATCATTTGTAACAAGTTGATTAACCGTTCCCCCCTTTCTAAGGGGGGCTAGGGGGGATTAATTTACAATTCATTTGGGATTGCTATAGTAGGATAGGTAAATGAAAGCAGAAGGTTTCAAAGCATATAATAAATTACCTCAAGGATGGGCGATGGCTTTAATTGTATCTTGCTGTTGTCAATGATTTAAAGGACATTTTGGAATTAATGGAGGTGGAAACATGAGTGCGAATACTATCTTACAGCGTTTAGGTGGAGTCCCCAAAAACTTGATCAAGGGAGGTGGAAATTTATCTGATAGGGATGTTCGTAAAGTAATCATAGCTCAGAAAATTAAACAGAAGTATGACCGATAGTTATAGGAGGTTACATGACTAAGGAATACATTGAAAAGCGAGATGGTGCTTATTTTATTAAAGGAAGTCGGGTGTCTTTAGATTCGATTGTTTATTCTTTTTTAGAGGGCGTTTCCCCTGAAAGTATTGTCCAATCTTTTCCCGTCTTGACGCTTGAAGAGGTTTATGGTGCAATTACTTATTATTTGGCGAATCAAACTGAAATAGATGATTATTTAAGGGAAGGTGAGTTACTTTATGAAAAACTAAGAGAGGCGAGTCTCAAGGATAATCAATCAATTCTTGAAAAAGTTCGTAAAGCTCGTCAGGTTACAAGATGAAAATAGCCTTTCAAGCAAATGAAGACCTAAATCAGAATTATGAAGTATTTTAATTTTTTATAAAAAAGCAAGTTATGCACTATTTACCTCAAGGTTGGATTATTTGTAAGTTAAACGAAATCATTGAGCTTTTTGGAGGATTTGCCTTTAAAAGTAAGGATTACACTGATTCTGGAGTTCCTGTTTTACGAATGGGAAATATTACCAAAGATTTTAAACTGAATTGGAATAAACCTAAACAGCCCTATATTCCTATTCATAGACTTTCAGAGTTTGAGAAATATAAGTTAGAAGGTGGAGAAATTGTTATTTGTCTAACAGACTTATCAGAAACAGGAGCATATCTAGGTACTGTAGCTATAGTTGAAGGTCAAACACCTGCTTTGTTAAATCAGCGAGTTTCTAAAATAATATTTAATGAAACATTAATCAATAAAAAATATCTATATTTTGCCTTATGTAATCCTTCATTTAGACATTATATGGTGTCTGATGATACTGGCTCTCTTCAGAAAAATACTAATCATAACTACATTTTAGAATATAAATTTCAACTTGCTCCCTTAAATGAACAAAAAAGAATTGTTGCTAAACTAGAGAAACTTCTTGGTAAAGTTAATGACTGTCAAGAGCGATTAGAGAAAATCCCCACTCTCCTTAAACGATTCCGTCAATCGGTTTTAGCTGCTGCTTGTTCGGGGCGCTTAACGGCTGATTGGCGTGAGAAAAACCCCAACGTTGAACCTGCTGAAGAGTTATTAAATCAACTTGAAACACCATATCCAAAGCCTCACTTTAATGTCTTTGAACAAAGTTGTAATTATGATATCCCTAACTCATGGAAATTTATTCCACTAGGAAAACTAGGAACTCTAACAGGTGGGGGAACTCCCGCAAAGTCTAAAGCTGAGTATTGGGAAGGTCATATTCCTTGGATTAGTGCTAAGGATATGAAATTTGATAGAATCCGTGATTCAATTAATCATATTAGCGAAGATGCTATCAAAAATTCATCTACTAAAAAAATTCCTAAAGGGTCTATATTATTTGTTGTCAGAGGTATGATTCTAGCTCATACTTTTCCCGTTGCAATTACCGATGATGTCGTAACTGTTAACCAAGATATTAAAGCTCTAATTCCTGAAAAAATAGAACTGAATGAATATTTATTTATTTCTATAAAACTTATTGCTCAAAATATATTATTTGCCACCAAAGAAGCCACTCACGGAACTCGCAGAGTTGAAACAGGAGTTTTACAAAACTGGGCGATTCCATTACCTCCACTAGAAGAACAAAAAGAGATAGTCAAGAGAGTAAAAGCCTTATTCAAAAAATGCGACCTCATTGAACAACGCTACCAACAAGCCAAAGCCTACACCGATAAACTCACCCAATCCATCTTAGCCAAAGCCTTCCGAGGCGAATTAGTCCCCCAAGACCCCAACGATGAACCCGCATCAGTCCTATTAGAAAAAATCAAAGCCGAAAAAGCAGAACAAGAGAAGAAACCCAAACGGAAAACAACAAAAAAACGGAGTCAAAAATAACCCCATCCCATCAAAATTCTACCATTTCTAAGAAGTTAACCCCCCTTTTATCCCCCCAACCCCCCTTTGAAAGGCAGGGCTGTTTCATTCTATCAAAATGGGGAGTAGCCAAAGCCTCTGTCCAAGCCATCTTCGCCCTTCGGTAATTGATAAAAAGCCTAATAATCTAAAAAGATTGAGACAAATGGTCTTTAAAACTGAAAAGTTGACTGCTGACTGAAGATGGTGTATTGGGGAAGTATCTTCAGCAAAAATAACATCTTTGACCCAATGTAGTTGGTTTTCAATTCCCCAATGTCCCTGAATTTTTTCACTAAATTTTTTAGCTGTTTGATCACAACTACTTAAATAATAAACGATTTGATGATAAGGCTTGTCTTTTCGATAACCTTTCCTTTCTACTTTAATAAAATACTGACTTCCTTGCCAAATCTTAGGAACTTTTTCTGGAACTTCAAAAACAGAGACTTGGCGAGTAATTTGTCGTCCATGACTCGTGTCGGTGCAGATATTCTCTTGAAAAGGAATCTGATTGTGAGCAATTTCTTCTAAACTGTTGTACAACTTAGGTTGATTTTTCTTAACCGCAATTACATAATCATTATGAGAGCGATTAATCGTTCTAATTGTTTCTTTTTGACAGTGGACAGCATCTAGAGTCAAAATCTTATTGAATAAAGGTGTATTATCCACCATTTCTCGAACACAGTGAATTTCTGAAGTCTTTTTATTCTCCAATTTTTCCAAGGCTAAAACCAATCCATTTTCTTGAGAAAACCAAGAGACAATTGAAGCAAAATTCTGTTTATTTCCGTAGGTATCAGTTAAAGTTGATTTAATACTTTTGCCATCGATCGCGATCCAATCTGGAATTTCTTCTTTTGAAGATAATTGAGTTGCCCATTGATTAAAAATTGGAATTAAATTATCATTTTCTATTCCCATCATGATTCTTCTAATGGTGGAGTAGGATGGAACTTTAAGGTGAGTATTTTTGGCAAGGCGAAGAAGATAGTCATGATGATTCTTAGCAAAAGCAGATAGGTCTCTATAACTTAAACAACCTACCATTAGCCCTAAAATAACAATTAGGAGTATCCACCATAGGGGATATCTTTTTCCACTGGAATCCCGCCAGTCCTTGACTTGTTTTAAGAAACTGATTAAACTAGACATATTAGAAATTTTTCTAAAAATGCGCGATCAAATCTTCGATTTGGTGCGCGGAGCGCAATCGCGCTGTGGATTTAGTTACGCGATCGCGCTTTACATTTACAATTTTACCCCGAGAATGAAACAGCCCTGCCTTTGAAAGGGGGGCTTTAGTGTATCGGTGTGTAGTGCCAGTTGATCGAAATGATATTAATAATTTTCTGAGCCTTCATAAATCACTGATAAAGCTACCTCCACCCCAACCGAGTTTAACTGCACAACATCGGTTGAGTCCTCTAAAATCTGCAAATTCCAATCCTTAGCGATTCCCCGTCGATAGACCATCACCACTGATTTATCCTGATCCACCAACATATATTCTTGCAGACTTTCTAAACTCCGATAAAAGCTGAACTTTTCGCCTTGGTCATAATTCCTAGTTGAGTCTGATAATACCTCAATAATGACCACTGGATTCATTACTGTGGTTTGACTGTCCCCATAATAAACAGGATCACCCGCCAAAACCATCACATCAGGATAGGTAAAGACATTAACCGATGGAATCCACAACTTAACATTTTCCATATAAACAGGAGCATTTCTATCCTTTAGCGCCAGACGCAAACCAATATACAGATTCCCTGTAATCAAATTATGCTTGGTTGTTCCCCCTGCCATTGGTATAATTTCCCCATTAATAAACTCATGGCGCACCTCTGCTTTTGCTTCAAACGCCAAATATTCCTCTGGGGTGTCAACCTTTTGCGTTAACGGTGTCATCCCTATCATCTCCCTTGGTTCGCCTCCTGCTAATTCAATATCTTAAACAGGCTTTTGATACTCCGCCATTGCAGAAAAGAGTGACATCCTCCCCCGCAAAGCATAGTTATAGGCACTACGGCAGATTTCAAGAATCTCCGTGAGAGTTTCTTCCTGCTGTTTGTTGGGATAGATACGGTATCGGTAGTTAAGTGTGAGCACTGACCAAGTCGTTCAAGCACAGCTTTATTATACGCTGCTTAGTAGATTGTGACAAGGTGCTAAGTTATGGATGCGCTTTCGCGCTTTTTTTATTTGGCTACGATTCATGAGGGGCTGTCATCTGAGGTCTCCTCAGATGTTTATACGCCTTCCCGTTAACCTCTGGTATAACGGGGGTCTTCTCGTCGCACTGAGATAAACTCTTCCCAAAAGTCACCAACTCGATGGGTTCCGCGATCTTTTCGTTCCCCAACCCTTAAAGCGGATAATCCTTCTTCTTGATAACGCTTAAAGAGTCTTTGCAGAGAACGAACGGAAATACCCAGTTTTTCTGCTCCTGCTCGGAGTTTTTGTCCATAGACAGCGCGATCACAGGGTTCTAGCAAAGTTTGAATTACTTCCGCGCGATCAGATTCTTCTGGAGACAAGTCTAAGGGAATGATGCTCGTTATTTGAGTTTCTTCATACTGACTACTTTTCACTTTATAAAAATTTTAAATGTAATAAAAACATAATGTTATTTTAGCAAGCATAACAAAAAAGTGCCACTTAATTTGGCATTGGTTTTGAAGGGGCGCGATCATACGATTATGTGAATAGTTTCCCCAATTTAACTGGTTAGGGAAACTATTCACTAAAGCTCTAGTCGTTCCGCCCTCTAATGTTTTAATGCTTCATTGGAAGCGGGATTTTGGTTATTTTCAGTCAGAGCCATTTGATAGTGAGTCCGTAAGCACTCTAATAAAGTGGAAAATAAATTGGCTCATTATTTGTCTTCCCCTTCCACCCCATACTCAACAAACAAACGCGTCAAACTAATCTCCAGTCCTTGTGCCAAACGCTCCATATTTTCCAAAGTGGGATTAATCATACCCCGCTCCAAATTAGAAATATAAGTGCGATGCAGTCCCGCCAACTCCGCCAGATACTCTTGAGACAAATCTAGCTCCCGTCGTCGTCGCCGGACCGCTTTCCCAAACCGTTGTTTAATCGAAGAAGAATTACTGTCAGTCACGGAACTCATCATCGAGAAATTCCGTGACCGCTTCTACAGATTATTCATAACATTTGGTAGAATAAGCATAATCTTTTATCCGTTAATCATCACATGAGCGCCTCGCTCCCCCCAGTTTCCCTTCCTGAAACTTTACCCTCGACTCTTCCCGAACAACAATTTGCTTTGGGGAGTTGGGTTTATTGGTATCAAGTTCCTAACCCCGACTTTGGACGCATGGTGGGAGTCGTTTATACTCATGCTGCTAGTTGTACCATTACAGGACTCCATTATTTAGTTAAGCTAGATGCAGCCAGTCCTTCCTTTGCCATTACCGCCTATGATTTTGCCTTTTCCGAAGATTTATGCCTTTTGGATGAAAGTTCCCTTCACACCTTACGGGAAGAGGTAAATTCATGAGCCATGATCATTCTTCCCCTCGCCAACAAATTATTAATTTGCTCCAACAACTGAAGATTTCTCCCTCAGAATTCTGTTTTCGTTGGAATCTGGATGCTGCCGAGTTAGCCCAAATTTCTGGCGTTTCTCGTTCCACCACCTCTCACTGGCTAGGGGGAATTACCAGTCGTCGGGAAGCGGGAGAATCGTATCAGCGTTTACTTGCCATTGCTGATGTCATTCTGGAAAATGCCACTGAAGTAGAACCATTATTGCAACGTTGGCTTAATCAACGACACAATTAATTCCAGTTTCCAGTTGGTTTGTCAAATTGACAAAGATTTGGGAAATGCCTTGACTGCGGGGAAACTTAGCACGTAAGTTGCTTTTAATCGCTTTCTCAGGTAATTAATGCTTCCCCTTTCCACTTTTGACCTTACAAAAGGACCACTTCTAGATGTCTTAAAGGCAATTGAAGGTGGCAGAATTCAACTAGCTGATTTTCAACGAGACTGGTGTTGGGATGATGAGCGCATTCGTTCTCTTCTCAGCAGTATTGCGCTTGGATTTCCCATTGGTTCATTCATGCTGCTAGAACAAGAAAACGCCCAATTTCGCCTTAAACCGCGCTTGGTAGAAGGGGTGGAATTAGAGCATTCTCCTGCTCCTCAAACTCTCATTTTAGATGGACAACAACGGTTAACGAGCTTGTTTATGGCGTTGTTTTCTGTCTCCCCAGTTCGCATTAATCGAGGGAAACGCTATGCCAGAGAACAACGTTGGTACTATTTTCAGATGGAGGAGATGCTTGCGTTACCCGAGGAGGAACGCTTCCGAGCTATTTTAGGATTGAAGGAAGACAAGCGGTTACGTCGCGCTCATGCTCCTCAAATTGATTGTTCGACTCCCGAACGGGAATATCAAACTCATTGTTTTCCCCTTTCTCAAGTGTTTCAGTTTCCGCAATGGCGAGGAGAGTATAACAAGTATTGGCAGTATCAGCCTGAGAAGTTGGCTTTGATTGACCAGTTTGAGGCGGAGGTGATTAAGAAGTTTGAGCATTATCAGTTGGGGTTGTATATTTTACGGGCGGAGTTGCCAAAAAAGGCAGTGTGTCAGATTTTTGTTAATCATAATGCTCGCCCCTGTGAGTTGACCCATTTTGATTTGCTGACTTCTGAATATGCCAGTGAAGAGTTTGATTTACGCGGAGATTGGCAAAACCGTGAGCAACAGTTTTTACGGTATCGGGTATTAAGACTGTTGAAGCCGACGGATTTTTTACAGGCACTGTCTTTATTGGTAAGGTATCACCGACGATTGGAGGCGAAAAAGAGGGGAGTCCATTCGGAGAAACTACCGCGCATTTCTTGTAATCGTCAGGATGTTCTGGATGTGAGTTTATCGGATTATCAAACATGGCGGGAAGACCTTTCACAGGGGTTTGAAGCAGGGGCAAGGTTTTTGCATGGTCAAGGGATTTTTGATGCGGATGATGTGCCTTATCCCATGCAGTTGGTGGTGTTGGCACCGTTAATGGCAATTTTGGGAGAGAGTGTGAAGTTGGATGCGGTGCAGCGCAAGTTGGAGCAGTGGTTGTATTGTGGGGCGGCTTCAGGGATTTATTCTCGCTCTCGGGAGTCAACAGCGGCGAAGGATTTGATTGAGATGCCTGGTTGGGTCTGGGAGGAGGGGGCGCTTCCGACGACGATTCGAGAGGCGAGTTTGCAAGCAGAACGGTTGCAGAGTTGTGTGAATTCTCAGGGGGCGACTTATCGAGCGATTTCGGCGTTGTTAAGACGGGATGGGGCGTTGGATTTTTTGACGGGGGAAGCGATTACGGAGGTGAAGTATTTTGAGGAGGGGATTGAAAATCATCATATTTTTCCGCAAAAGTGGTGTCAACAACGGGGGATTGCGCGATCGCGCTATAACAGTATTGTGAATAAAACGCCGTTAACTTGGCGGACGAATCGCTTTTTGGGGAGTGTGGCGCCGTCGCTGTATTTACAGCGATTGCAGGAGAAGGGGATGAGTAAGGAAAGAGTGGATGAGATTTTGCGCTCTCATTTGATTGAGCCGGAGTTGTTGAGAGGGGATGATTTTGAGGGGTTTTTTGCTGAACGAACGCGGGTGCTATTAGGGAAGTTGTATTCCGCGATGGGGAAGAAGCCTTGAGCGCGATCGCGCTCAATTCTTGGGTTTGTGGAACTTCTGTTAATCAAGCCTTTGTTTCTAGAAATCAAATTACTTTTAGTAGCAGTTACATCGTTTTATCTGTACTAATTGACACTGGTGTAACAAAATCATCTCGCATCCGAAAAGCAGCAGAGGAAGCATTTTCAACTAATAAATCAAGCAAAAAAAGAACAGCATCTCGGAGCTTAGCCTTACGCTTTAATTCTAAAGGTTTTCCGTAAACATACCTTTGTAGCAACATTTCAATTAAGAAAACATTATTTGTTTTGCTTAACATCTGCTGTGAATTGCCCTGCTGAAGGCGCTTTGCAATGTTAATAAACGCTTGAGGTAGGGATTGGCTACCAACACTGTAAAGAAATTCAAGATATTTTTCCAAAATTGTCGAAGATGCTGGTAAATCCTCAAATAATTTATGAATGCGTTCGGCATATCCTTCAAGACTATTCCAGTGGCGGACTCCATCTTTCCAATATTTTCCTAGGAAAATAGCTGATATCATATCTTTTCCAGTTACATATTCATTATCAATTGTTGCTAGCCATTTTGCCTGTCGAACCCGATCTGCAAATAAATCCCAAAGCATCCAGAATCGCGAGGTATTGGGTTGAGAGTCTTCCAGCATAATTAGCCCTGAAAGAATCCAATGTATTTGTTGCGGATGATGATCAACAGCATCTAGGATGGGCTGAAGAGTTGTAGTCGCTACGGCTCTTGAAGTGTGGAGTACAAAATCTTGCAGAAGATTGGATAATTCTTGTTCTATTTCATAATTTCTCTGGCGAGGTTGTTGTTCTATGCTTTTACGCTTTTGAGCGTCTTCATCCCACCATCTGACAAACATTTGGGCTAGTCGTTCAAATGCAGCGATTGCTGTGTCATCATTTGGCGCTTGTCCTAAAACACGTAAGATACGAACATTGACTTCCGATCCTAACAATGTCTCTATGTCCATTTTTTGATAGGCATCATCTGGAATAAAATCATGCTCATAAAAACGTTGACGTAGATGAGTCGCTACCTCCATTCTGATTTCCTCAAATTCCCTGCGTTTATTATGGGGTCGATCCTTGATTCCCTGTTCTATCAAAACTGCTTCCCATGCAATAGCATTGACACAGCGCAGAGTTAACTCTGGATCTATTTCCCATAAATACTTGCCAATGCCCAGGGCAGCATAGTGGCGAACTTCCTCAATCGCGTGAGTTAGGGCAGTTAGGAAAGCCTTGTGGACACAGGAAGTATATGTTTGATCAAGAGTTTTGCCCAGCAATAGTGGTAAAACTTGAGCACAGGGGCGATCACCTGACATACTACTCTTTTGTATGCGGTTAAATTGATTCCAAGAATCCCCTTGTCGTTCTACCTCTGAGCAAACCACCTCCACACACCAATTCTGTTCATACTTGGACATTTCTTCCCAATGATTCCGTATGCAGACAGCGGCAACGTACCCCATACTCCCTGGGTATAGTAAGTTATATTTTCCGCTACCATCATCCTCTAGGTTTCTCTTTTGAGCTTCCTGCAACCGCTGTTGCCATTGAGCTGCGTTAGCGGTATCATCTTCTTTTCCTTGAAAAATTTTCTGTCCCCACATGAAAAGGCTAATTCCAGCACTCATTACTTTAGACTGAGACTGGTGTTTATCTACCATTTCCTTGAGATCGGATGCGATTTTAGGATAGATAGGAATCTTGTCTTGTTTCTCTTGGGAAGTCTCTTCTATAATGGGATAATTACGCCTGTCCATGCGCGATATTTTCAGTCGCCAAAGGCGATCATTGTCATCCTGTTCTTCGAGAGGTGGCATCTCTGTATAATACTGATCTAAAAATTCCTGTACCTGCGTGGCATATGCTCCCAACTGCAAATTAAGAATTGCAACTTCAAGATCATGGTCTCGGTGAGGTAGGGAATTTGCTTTCTCTCGCTCCTTACGATGAAGTGCATCTTCTGGGTTGAATCCAAATATTATGCCCGCTTCAACTTCTTTTGCAAGGCGATACCGATCAAGTTGGATACATTCAGGGGATTTGAGTAAAACCAAAAGTGTTTCCCCACAACGGTGAGGGTAGGCAGTTGCGACACTTGCGACAACTGCGGTAAGACAAACAGAGTCGCTTCTTTTGAGAATAGAGATAAGAGCATTATCTAGATCATTGGGTAACACTTCAGCCAACTCCAGTAACCATTGCTCCAGTGCCATCAGAAGAGATTGCAGAACATAGGGACCCACCGATGTTCCCCGATAGAAATTCCAAAGTCGATCATTACACCATTGTGTTCCCGAGGTTCCATCTGAAAATGTCAGGGTGATTTGATAGGGCGACTCGACAACTTCTGATGGGACTCTGGGATGGGCGTACCACTCGGCGCTGTGGTTGAATACCTTAATGATAAAGTTAAGCCCTTGGCTTGGGTGATACCTTAGAAGCATAAGAAAAGGTCCACGATAAGCGCTTGGGAAGAAAAAGCAATGATCCAGTCCTGCTCTTAGTCCAAACAAAGGCCCTAAATCCAATCTCCCGTAAAACCGCGGTTGAAGATCTATTTCTGATAAGAGGAGATATTTTCTAGCAACTGATACAAGCGTTTTCGGCATATCTCGCGCTATTGCTATCCCTTCGTGCGACCCTGTAAGGATCATCTCTAATAACTCTCCTCTGGCACGATGCTTTTCTTCGTCATCATGGTCTCCTTGTAAAAGGGCGACAAAACGTTCAGTATCTGCATTGGGTATTTTGGCGATAATTTTCAGAGTTTGCTTCCACTGATGCTGAAATCGGTAATCATTAAATTCTGAAAGAAGCCAGTACGCTATCGCTGCCACAGATTCAGCCCCATCTGGATAAGGGTTTTGCCAAGAAACACCATGAGACCAGTCTTCAATTAACCCTAAAAGCAGGGGGTAATCTTCTTGAATAAATGAATCAAGATGAGTTTCTACCAACCGAAGAACGCAATACCATACAGATCCTTCTGGAACATTAAAAACTGATATGGAGGTTTTCGAGGGATCTATTTGATCACGAATAGTGACACAGGCAACTCGCAGTAGATGAATAATTCTTCGGAGAAGTTCCTTATTGTTTGCAAATAGCTTTGCACGATGCTTTTCCAAGAATGCAACTGAAGCTGGGGAACGAAGAAGTGAGATTATTGTATCGTCGCGAAACTGAGCAGATAAGTCTTCCTCGCATATAGTATCTTGAAACAGAGTATCTGCCATTTCAGAATCCTGCTCTACTTGTTCAGCGACCCACTTACGGTATCCTCGGCGCACAGCCGGATGAGTTCCAAGCTGTTCTGACAGTTCTGGGAGCGAGTCTTGGTAAGTTGCATACTGCTTATTTATCCATTGCAGAATTGCCCAGTCTTCTAAAACATCATGAGCTACTGCCATAAGCTCATTGTTCCGTTCAGAAAAAACAATGAGGGAATCGTATCGAAGACTTTCGACAACTTCTGAATCTAGGTCTGGACAAGCAACATACAGGTCAAGTTTCTGGGCTCGTCCTAAAGCGATCTTTATAAATGCTTCCTCTCGCCGACGTGGCATTCCCTTGGCAACGCGATGTTCGGCACACACAATTTCTTTCCAAAAGCGGGTTCGTAATTCCGATTCACTTTGAGGTAAGGGTTTGTCCTCTGACCATGAAATCTGTAGGGCTTTGTCTAGAAAATAAGGATTGCTAAGAAGTTCAGATAGGGAGGAATTTGAAAGTGGATGGATTAAGCTAGGGTAAGTGGCTTTTACTTGCTCTAACTCATCGTTGGAGAGGGAAGGAATTTTTAAAGTAGAATGCTCGACATTTGCAAAGTCTAAGAAGGCAGAACGGATGAGATTAACTGAGTAATCCCGACAAGTCAATATCAGTCGCCAATTTGGATCTTTTCCGATGAGTTTGAGAAGATCGATAAAAGCATCGCGAGTAGATTTTTCAAGAAGCCTTTCTATGCTTTCTACCAATAGAACTTTTCGGTTTTGATTTGCCAAAATAGTACTCAGTTGCTCTCCATTTGCAGGAATTTGATTCTTGTTTAGGGTTTCATCAAAATGGGAAGCTGCAAATGCCTCTGCGCGAAAACTGAATGTAAGATATTCTGTGCTGAGACGTTCCAGAGTATCTTTGGCGATCGCTGATTTGCCAGTACCTGCTGGACCTGAAATTAAAACAACCTGCTTCAATTCTAGTTGTTGAAGAACTTGTTGTACGAGTTGATCGCGATCAAGATGAAGTTCTTTTCCAATTGTGGAAGAGATACCATCAAGAATAATTTGAGAATGGCTATTTAAGGCACGTAAGACCTGTTGCTCATCAATTTCGATCCTTGGAGCTTCATTGATGACTTTAGTGACTTGAATAATGTCACCAGTGGTCAAATTGCCACTGACTTGTGCATTCTGAAAGGCGATCTGGTTATGGTAAGTTTGAGGAGGAGTTTGCGATCGCGCTCCACTGACAGCACTGGCAGGAGGAGGAACTAGATTTCCCCGCTTTTGTTCAATGGTTCGTAATAGACGGTCGTAAGCGTCCGGTTGCCAGTAATCGAGAGCATTATAATTCCGTAGATTCATCCCCAACTCGGGGATTCTTAGGTTAGGAATCTCGCACTCATCCAACCGCAAGGGAATCACAAATACTTCTCCTGGCTGCGATCGCGCAAACTGGACTAAAGCCTGTCGCAGTTCTTGGCTAACATAGGTTGTTCGAGAGGTAACCGATCGTGACAAACAGGCAATTAACAAATCACTGTGCGCGATCGTGTCTTGAATTTTGCCTTGCCAATCTTCTCCCGGTAAAATGTCTTCCGTGTCTAACCAAGGCTGATAACCGTCCCCTTTTAGCCATTGGTAAAGTTCTTTAACCCTTGTTGCATCTTCCCGTCCATAAGAGAGGAAAATTTGCACCTGCGACTTCTCTTTCATGAGACTGTTTGAGCGCGATCGCTCAACCCTTCAACACCTTTTCATTTTACGTCAAAGCAATGATCTGTTCTGTTAAGAAGTTGAGGGTTGATTTTCTGCTGAAAGTAACAAAAAACGTCTAATCCATCTCAGAAAGGTTCTTCATTCATCTCTATGCCAAGGTTCAATTTGATCCGAATAAGGAATAACTTGAACTTCATCTCCATTCAAAAGCCCAATACCGTGCCAATTCCTAAACATTCTTTTACGACCTGAAATGTTGATCAGAGGAAAAGCAGGCTCCCGATTTAACCAAATGCCCCAACCGAGATTAAAATTATGGTTTATCAGTGCTTCCGAAATAGCAGCACGACGGACTAACAAAACTTGACAACGACGAGTATGCCAAGGATTTCCTGAAATGTCACAGGTAAATGCTTGAATTTGCCCGTTAGCTGTTAAACACTGACCCTCTCGAAAATCAACTATATCCAGCATTTCACGCAAAACTTTTGCAGGTGCCCATCTTTCTTGTTCTCCATTTGGACTTTCCCAATAAAACTTACAAGTTGTTGCCTGAAGTTCAACTTGAATTGGATCTCCCAAGGTACCCAAAGTGTTGTGGTTAACTATTCCTTCCATTTCTTGAATCCAAGGAGCCCAGACCACTTCGGTTGGATCACGATAAAACTCTACTGACTTAATTCCAGAAGAAAATTCATACCACGTATCACTCAAATTAGGAGGAAAAAATCTATTTTGAATATCTTCCTGTAGTAAAGATGAAGTATCTGCTGGAAACACAAAACTCGATGCTCTTAATACTGATTCAGCTTGACTATCTGCATTACGAGTAATCACAAATGCTCGCAGAACCATCCATTCTTCATTTTTTGCCCATTCAGGCAGTTGATCTGTTTTTTGAATAAGTAATGATTTAAAATCGGGCAAAGGTGCTTTTTTTACCCACTCGTTGACTCGGTCAACTTGATTTACCTCTGATAATTCAGCATCAGGAACAAGTCCAGAGAAGTCAAAGAATTGATTGAGCTTTAATTGACCGTAGCCGATATCTGATGCTGGGTTTGTTGGTTGAATTAACAAGCTCGGATTAACTGGAGGGTCATAGCATTTACCCCAACCACAGGCTACAGATCGCTCAGCCAAAAAACCAGATAGTTCATTCGTAGCTAGCCAAACATATTTTTCAACAAATCTTGCGGTGGAACTGCGAGCTCCATGAGTAGCGTGTGGATATTGTCTAACAATTGCTATATCAGCACCGAAAATTTCTCCAGTTTGACCGCCATTTGGCTCTTTAATGAAGATATCTTTTCTCCAACCAAGTTGAGCGACATAAGCTGAAACAAAACCAAAAGCAAGCTGGTTAGGGTCTAGATCAGGTAAACCATAGTATTGTCCATGTTGTGACAGAATTGCTTGTGCGGATGGTGAGTATTGATCTTTTTCAGAATTGGTATCGGAAATAGGAGATGCTTCTTGCTGATGTTGAGCTTCTACTGGTATTCCCCAATCAGTCAACAACATTTGCTGTTTTTCCTCTGTTGCATTTTGGAAAATTTTGATCATACAGTGTAGTTCTGATCGGTCGTCAAGAACTTCCTCTATTGCTTCCCGAGCTTCAACAGGAGCTAATTTTCTTAAAGAACCCTTTGCAAATTGGTTGAGCAGAGTTTCATTAATGTTTTCAAATTTATCGTCAGATTCTTTTTCTCGATAACAATTGACTTGAGTGTTTTTGAACTGAACATATTCTTTAAAGAAGGGATCGATTGCTTTGGGCACAACATACCAAGCCAAATCACCCGTAGCTGGTTCAATGCCATGATGCGGATCAATATTAATTGCAGCATCCTTATCAATATCAAGGATTTGTTTAGTATCTACATTAGGATTACGAACATTTTGAAGGCACTTTGCTTCAATCGGAACTCCACAAGCGACACAACGTTCTATAACGCTTCTAGCATTGTGTTGCACTACTATATTGTGAGTGTAAAGAGGAGCGTGAGGAATAAAAAAGTTGTCAATTAGCCAGTCGCATATAGGAAGCCAGTTTTGATCCGGTCGCTTTAAACAGGAAGCTCCATAAGCGACTGATAGCAAGTCTTCCTTCATTTGTGGATCATTGGTCTGACAAGCTGTTTTAAGCAAATTTAATAATCCATCAGGATTTTGAGAACTCCATTTGGCAATTTCACAGCGAATTTGTCTTCGACTCTCATTTTTAACTGTTGTTGTTCCCCAAGCCAAAAGTAGAGGGGCGCTATCCCAAGGATCATCAGGCGCAATTTCTAAGTTTTCTAAGACTTGTTTTCCAATTCCTTCCCAAGGCGCACCATGATTATTGGGGATAAAATCGGGTCCTGACCAGAATAAATCGCGTTCTTCGACTTGCAATGGCAGCAACGTTTCATGAATAAATTGTGCCCCATAATAGTGATCGGGCATTCTAAGTCCAGGAACGACTAATCTATCCAAAACTTCCCGACAGCTGGGCATATTTCTCTTAAAAATTTCAATAACCCAGTCTCGATAATCTTGTCCTTTCCGGGGAGACATCATCAAAATTGTGGTCAAATGCAATTCTTCACGTTCCTCAGTGCTTAACTGGTTTGACCATAGTTCCGTATGGAAAAAGTCATAATCATCCATCCCTAATAGATAGACAGCAAGCGCGATCGCATTATCTCGGAATTTCAAATAGTCTGGCATTTCAGGATTATTAAGGTTTGTCTTAGCTTCTTGATAAGCCTCCGAAGCCAGAAGAAAATCGGTTATAGTTTGGTAGGCAGGTTCCCAAAAGATTGAATCTCCTTCCAATGGATCATCTGACGGTTGTTTCCTCTCTAGTAAAAGACCGTAATCGCGACATTTTTCTAAAATGTTTAATAACTGCTCAGAAGATATGAGATTTGGTATTTTTTGAGCCCTTTCAGCAATCTGTAATGCTTTTTCGTGTGACAGTTCTCCTTCGGATAGGCTGGCTTTGACAATTCCTCGCAAAGTATTACGAACTGGGCAAATATTCTCACTCCACCCTACTAGATCATTTTCTCGAATCAATTTTTCAGCATTATCAATCTTTCGGCTAATTAACTTTGCCAGTGAGAATTCTTGAAGCGTAACACTATCAATATGCCGTCCCTGATACAGATCAGCGAAGAGCCGAATGGCAAGTGGCGTTTGCAAAGCCCAACGCAGAATCAGCGGACATTGAATGCGATTAACGTTGCAATAAGATGCAAAAATTTCATCAAGCGGTGCATCTGACTCATTTAAGTGAACCGGATCGATGCCTTGTGGAAGGTTAATACGGGCGAAAAGAGTAGTGCGGAGTGAACAAGCAAAGAGAATTTTGGGGTATTCCTTGGCAAGTGGCACCAGTTCTCCAAGTTTATTTTCCCACTGAGATGATCTAGGCGTTTCATCAAGCCCATCAATGGCGATGAGAGCGCGAACAGGTTGAAATTCTGAACTGGTTTGCGTGTTGCGATTTATAGAGTTTTCTATTTGAGTGGCAGTCTCTTCTAATGCTTTAAGAACGCGATCGCTTTTTGAATCAGGAATACCGATTGCTTTGGATATGATAGATTCCCAACTATGGTTTAAATTTACCTCTTTAGCACGGATTAAAATACCAGGTTTACCTGTTTGAAACTGTTCATCAACACTATTAGCCAAGGCATGGGTTTTTCCTGCTCCAGGCTCGCCAATATAAGCGCTTGGTTGTCCAAATCTCCGTAGGAATTGAGGAGTTACTTTTCGATCATTCCAACGGTTTAGAGTTGTTTCAAGTTGCTTCCCAATATCAGCAGTTGCTGAATGTGAGGAATTTTTTCGATTTGGCCAAGTTATATTGATAAGTTCCCAAGGAGAATTTCCGGGTAAAACTTCCTCCTGAAAATCGGGCAGTGGGAAAGAATTTCTCGGTAAGAGTCGCTTTTCTAGTTCCTGCTGTTCAGTAATAGCATCTGTTAGCCATTGCTTAGCATGATCCATGAGAGTTTCAGAATCATCTCGTTCCATAAATTCTGGATATCGTCTCAGTCGTGAAACAGCCTCCCATGCATCTTCGAGCAAAGCGTGGACTTGATTGATTTCCTCTAGCCATGTCTGTTGTGAGGAAGGATCGCTTAATCGCAACCTAAGATCTGTTTCTATCTGACCAACTTGATGGAGATCAGGGCTGTAGCGTTTACTCAACCACCCATGTTTATGTTGCTCAAATTTACGTTCTAAGTGTTTTAGGATTGTTTCAGGAGCAAGAGAAGACTCTCCCTTAAAGATATTCGTTATATTTAGGGTTTGATTAAGACTGTCAAAGTTGATATCTCCGCCAGCAGATACATTAGATAAACCGTATTGTTGAAAGTTTTGATCTTCTGAACTGTTACTCACGATACTGCTCTTTTATTGAGTCTAAAGGGAAAGTAGAGATTTTCTATTTTCCCTTGAAACTAATCTAGAATGCTACAGTAACTTTAATAATAGCTTTAAGGAATCAAAAGTCGAACAGTTATACGTGAGTAAGGAAACATGGAGCCAATATCCGCATTAGCCACTACAGTAACCGCAATTATTTTGCCAAAAGTCCTTGAGAAAGCAAGCGAGACGGTTGGAATGCAAATTGGCAAAGCAGCTTTTCAAAAAACCGGTGAAACAATTCAAAGGCTTAAAACAACTGTTCAAGAGAAACTGGAAGCTGCGGGAACAGTAGGTTTGTTGAAACGAGCAGAAGAGAAGCCAGAACAGCGAAACCTTGAAATATTGGAGGGAGAACTCGTTAACCAGATGGAAGAAGACCAAGAATTTGCGACAAAGCTCGAAGAACTGATTCAACAGATACAGGCTCAATCTCCATCTTTACAAGTGGTTTTGGATGAAGTGAAAGTTAAGGGAAGTGCTGAAATTGGCAATATTGAACAAGTTAGTGAAGGCGGTTCTGGTGAGCAGGTCGCGGGACGCAACTTAGAGGTTGGTGGTGACTTAAAGATGGGAGATGTCAACCAGAGAAATCAAAGAGTATAGATTTCCTTAATAAATGGACAAATTTCACTGTAACGCGATATGGCTCCGCCATTTACCGAAAGCAATTGCGCTCTTAACAAAGAGGCGATTATATATTCTTGTTGATCTACTCCCTAACCGATTACCATTGCCCTCTTAAAAACGACATCGAATTTGTCATCGTGCAGAAAAGCGACATGAATTTGTCACAATTACTTCCTTATCTTAAAATCAATGATTTTTCTACGATCCTCATGAAAGCTAGAGTTTGCCCAACGACACTAATTTGTCATCACGTCATTTAATTTGTCATTGTACACTACCTGTACAGTGACAAACTATTTGTAACTATACAGTAGGAGGAGGCGCGATCGCGATCGCGCTCTTGAACGATTAATCTTTTCTATTCTCCTGATCAAAATTCAGCATTTTCTGGCGTGCGCGGAAACGGAATCACATCCCGAATGTTTTTCATCCCTGTCATAAACTGAACTAACCGTTCAAAGCCTAAGCCAAAGCCAGCGTGAGGGACTGTTCCAAAGCGTCTCAAGTCAAGATACCACCACAGTTGTTCGGGCTCCATTCCTGCTTCTTTAATCCGTTTTTCTAAGACATCAAAGCGTTCCTCTCGTTGCGAACCGCCAATAATCTCGCCAATTTTTGGAACTAAAACATCCATTGCAGAAACGGTTTTTTGATCATCATTTAAGCGCATATAAAATGCTTTAATACTGCTGGGATAATCGGTGACAATGACAGGTTTTTGAAAGTATTCTTCACATAAATAACGCTCGTGTTCCGACTGTAAATCAACCCCCCATTCGACAGGATACTCAAATTTTTTCTCTGCTTTTTCTAACAGCGCGATCGCGCTCGTGTAAGTAATCCGTTCAAACCCCTCATTAATAATATGTTCAGCCGTTGCTAAAACCGAATCATCAATCCGTTTATTAAAAAATTCCATATCTTCTGGACACTGGTCTAACACCGCCTGAAAAATATGCTTGAGAAACGCGGAAGCCAGATCCATATCCCCTTGCAAATCACAAAAAGCCATTTCTGGTTCAATCATCCAAAATTCGGCTAAGTGGCGAGAGGTATTTGAATTTTCCGCCCGAAACGTCGGGCCAAAGGTATAAACGCGATCAAACGTTAACGCCATCGCTTCAGCTTCCAACTGTCCACTCACCGTCAAATAAGCCCGTCGTCCAAAAAAATCTTGATTGTAATCGACCTTCCCATTCTCTTTGGGAACATGATTTAAGTCCAAACTAGTGACATTAAATAACTCACCCGCCCCCTCACAATCATTCGTGGTAATAATCGGCGTATGAACCCATAAAAAACCCTGCTGTTGAAAAAATTGATGTACTGCATTAGCGCAAGTATTCCGTACCCGCATCACAGCACCGAGAGTATTTGTCCGCGTGCGAATATGACCCAAACTCCGTAAAAACTCAAAAGAGTGGCGTTTCTTCTGTAACGGATAAGTTTCTGGATCCGCCTCTCCATAAACTGTTACTGCATCGGCTTGTAACTCAATGCGCTGTCCTTTTCCGGGGGATTCTGCTAAACCCCCCTTAATCTCCACTGAAGCCCCTGTATTCAATTGACTGAGGATTTGCTCATAATTCTCTAGTGTTGGCTCTAAAATCACTTGTAAGTTCGCTAAAGCCGAGCCATCATTCACCTCAATAAACGCAAACTTTTTCGATTCCCGTTTCGTCCGCACCCAGCCTTGAATAGTGACAGTTTCTTCAGGTTGTCCATGGCGGAATAAGTCTATAATGCGACGTTTTGACATAACCTTGTTTTCTTGTTCCTCTCCTCATTCATAATACGGTAAACCGAATTGCCTGCTTTGTTCCGATTTCGTTAAGATCAAAGGGATAATAAAGAAATGGTATTGAAAACAGACAAAATAGTCATGGGAATTTTTGATTCTGAAGTCGTCCAACAAGAAGCCAAACAGCTATTTGAAGACTATCAAGCCCTCATGGAACTGGGGGGGAAATACGGAAAATTTGACTATGAAGGGAAAAAGCTGTACATCGAGCGCATGGAAGAGCTTTTAGAACGCTATCAAATTTTCATGAAACGGTTTGAACTCTCAGAAGATTTTATGGCGCAAATGACTGTCGAACAACTGAAAAGTCAACTGGGACAATTTGGAATGACCCCACAGCAAATGTTTGACCAAATGCACCAAACCTTAGAACGGATGAAAAAAGAACTTCATCAGTAACTTAATTTGACGGTTTAGGGCGTTGAAACTTGCTCGGCGACGGAAATTGTTGTACGGGTTCACCCTTGAGCGCTCTGAGCATAAACTTCCGCCAAACTGGCGCAGCAAATCCACCCCCAGTCACCCCATAACCCAAGGGACGATAGTCATCATTTCCGATCCAAACTGCGGTTGCTAACTGAGGGACATACCCCACAAACCAAACATCTCTTTCCGAGGTAGTTGTTCCCGTTTTTCCTGCGACGGGGCGACCAATTTGAGCCGCCGTTCCTGTTCCAGATTGGACGACCCCTTGTAAGACGCTATTGAGGGAAGCTACCGCCCACCGATCCAAGACTAACTGCGGTTCAGGTTGATTATCTAACAGCACATTCCCTTGACTATCACTAACGCGAATAATAAAAGTGGGATCAGAATGCCAGCCATTATTAGCAAAAGTCGCATACGCCCCCGCCATTTCTAAGGGAGTCACTCCCACCGATCCTAAAGGCAAAGAAATAACAGGTTGTAAAGGACTTTCAATTCCCAGTTTGCTCGCAACATCAATCACATTATCTAAGCCCACGGCTTGTCCGAGTTTCACCGCAGGCACATTACGAGACTGCATCAGGGCTTTCCGTAAACTCATATTCCCAGCAAAACTTCCTCCATAGTTTTTGGGGCGATAGTAGCCGTTCCCATCTCGATATTGAACAGGACTGTCTTTAATCATTGAACTAGGCGTATATTTTCCGCTAGCAAAAGCAGTGTAATAAACAAAAGGCTTGAAAGATGATCCAGGTTGACGACGGGATTGGAGGGCGCGATTAAACTGACTATTTTCATAATCCACGCTTCCCACCATCGCTTTGACAAAGTGAGTTCGCGGATCAACAGCAACAATCGCAATTTGAGCGGTTCTCAAACCCCGATTCAATAACTGTTGATGGGCATCTCGCACCGTTTCTTCTGCCATTTGTTGGAAAAAGAAATCAATGGTGGTTTGAATACGCAACCCCCCTTCTGTCACGATTTCTTCCCCAAAGCGTTCTTTCAACTCAGCAGTTACCGCTTCCGTCACTGCAGGGAGTTTACTTTGTTGCCAAGCCGTAGGTTTTCCGACTAACAGGGGTTGTTGGAGAATCTGATCAGCGACCTGCGCTGGAATCCATCCAATTTCTTCCATGCGATTCAGTACCGTTGCTTGTCGTCCTTTCGTCGCTGCATAATCAATAAAAGGACTATATTTTTCTGGGGCTTGAATTAAACCTGCCATCATGGTGGCTTCAGCAAGGTTTAACTCTGAGGCTGACTTTTGGAAATAACTTTGCGCTGCTGTTTCCACCCCATAGTTATTGTGTCCCCAATAAATGGTATTGAGGTACATTTCTAAAATTTCGTCCTTAGTAAAAACTTGCTCAACCCGCAACGCCAACACGGCTTCCGCTAGTTTTCGGCTAAAGGTTCGTTCTGGGGAGAGGAACACATTTTTAACCAACTGCATGGTGATCGTTGAAGCCCCTTCCACCACTTCTCCGCTTTGCCAGTTCACTACTAACGCCCGTGCAATACTCGTGGGGTTAATGCCCTGATGCTGATAAAAATGACTATCTTCGATCGCGAGAACAGCTTGTTTCAATTCTGGAGAGATCGCCTCTAATGGGACAACATCGCGATTGGCTTCTCCATGCAAGCGCGTCAACAGACGACCTTTTACATCATAAATATAACTGGTTTCTGTGGGGGAATACCCTTCTAAAACCCGAACATCAGGAAGATTACGGAAACTGAGGGCTAATCCCACCAGTCCCCCAGTCATCACTGCACCAGCCAATAAACTGACACAAACCACTGTTCCCGTTGCAGCTTTGGCGACCCCTTTTGTAAATTGGAAGGTCTGTTGCCATAAAGATGGTTGGCTCGGTTGATCTTGCCGAACGGTTGTATTCGACACGGCGTTTTCTCTCCCTTTTAGCAAATATGATTAACGCTTGATGTGACTTTGGGTTGAAATTAGGTATCTTCAAGTCAGGTGTCATCTCTGACACTCAGATTACTATTTTGCCTAACAATTGGCAACTTCATAAATAATGGACAGTTAACAATTAACAAGGTAAAATTAACAATTCATAATTAATTATGTCTAATCTAACACAAAGCTCATCTGCTCACGCCTCACTCTAGTCTTCTCATTACTAATGACAATGCAGCCAAAAATTGAAACGTTTCATTTACGTCGTCTTTCTTCAGGAGATAATCTCGCTCTACAAGTCTATCAATTTCAGGGCAAACTAGGTCAAAAAACTTATATTCAAGCGAATTTGCATGGTGCTGAAATTGTTGGCAATATTGTAATTTCAGAAATTTTTCGTTGGCTGAGCGAAATTGATCCAGAAAAGATATGGGGTGAAATTTGGTTAGTACCAGCTTGTAATCCAGTGGGAATGAATCAGCGCTCGCATTTTTTTAATTCTGGACGCTACAATAGCTATGATGGTCAAGATTGGAATCGTATTTTTTGGGATTATTCGACAGAAACTGATGAAATTTATGACTTTGCCAAACAACATCTAGAATCGGAGATCGAAACCATTTATCAAGGCTATATCGCCCAAATTAAAACGTGGTTTCAAGAACAAACGGCTCGTCGTTATCAGTCTTGTTATGTTCCTTATCCAGTCAAGTATCAGCAAACATTACAGTTTCTTTGCTGGGATGCAAACCACGTTATTGATATTCATAGTTCCAGCAATCAAGGTCTTGATTATTTATTTACCTTCCCTGGTCAAGAAGAAGCAACAAAAGCGTTTTTATTAGATGTGGGAATTCGCGTTGATCAACCAAGCGGATATACTTTTGATGAAGCCTTTATTAAACCTTGGTTGGTCTTAGAAGAAACCTTTCGCAAACTCGGACGAAACATTAAATTTAATGTTGCTTCTTGGACATTAGAGTTAGGAAGTGGCATGAGGGCGCAACCCGAGTCGGTAGCAAAAGGGGTGAGAGGGATTAAAAATTATTTAGTGAGTCAAGGGATTGTCAAGATTCCTGATTTTTCTCTGCAAGCAACCCAAAATCATACAGTCCAGTTTGTCCAAAAAGAACAAATTCAGAAATATTATGCTCCTACTGGGGGAATTATTCAAAACTGCGTTGACTTAAAAACAGTGGTCAACAAAGGAGATGTGATTTATCAAATTTTAGAATTGAATAAACAGGGCGAGCCGTTAAAAGTGATCAGCATAACCGCACAAACCTCTGGTTTAATTTTTGATCTCGGAATTAATCAAGGGGTCCATGAAGGAGAATACGTTTTAACCATCTTAGCAAGAGAAGACAACAATGATCGATAGCTTAGGACAAATTCCAGTTGCCCCCCCTAATTTTAAGTCTGGTTTTGTGGGTTTAATTGGGCGACCCAATGTCGGAAAATCAACCTTGATGAATGAATTAATCGGAGAAAAAGTCGCCATTACCTCACCCGTTGCACAAACGACCCGGAATCGCTTACGGGGGATTTTAACTACGGAAACAGCACAGATGATTTTTGTGGATACTCCAGGCATTCACAAACCTCATCATGAATTAGGAAAAGTCATTGTGAAAAATGCTCAAAGTACCATTGAAGCCGTGGATTTAATTTTATTGGTGGTTGATGCTTCGAGTCCCGCTGGTGGGGGAGATCGCTACATTGTTGAGTTATTGAAAAAAAGCAAAGTGCCAGTGTTAGTAGGATTAAATAAAAGTGATTTAGGGAATGAGGAAAAAAGGGGAAAAAATCTTGCTACCTATAGGGAACTCTTAAAGGATCAACCCTGGGAGTTAATTCAATTCTCAGCTTTGACAGGGGTGGGCTTAGACTCCTTACAGGAAAAACTCAGAGAACGATTAGAAATCGGTCCTTATTACTATCCCCCCGACTTAGTCAGTGATCAACCAGAACGGTTAGTGATGGCGGAGTTAATTCGTGAGCAAATTTTACGAGAAACACGGGAAGAAATTCCCCATTCTGTAGCAATTATAATTGACCAAATTACAGAAGAAAAAAATCTGACGACGATTCGAGCCACAATCAATGTGGAACGCGCTTCGCAAAAAGGAATTTTAATTGGAAAAAAAGGGACAATGCTCAAAAAAATCGGGACAGCAGCCCGAGCGGAAATGCAAAAGATTATTGCAGGGAAAGTTTATTTGGAATTGTTTGTTCGGGTCCAAGCGAAATGGCGGGAGTCGGCGAGACAAGTGGCGGAATTTGGGTATTTTCAAGAAAATTAAAAACCGATGCTCAAAATCGGCATCAACGCTAAAATATTGGTTAAAGTAGGAGCAGCGAGTTCCCTGACTCAATCACAAGAAACACTCCCAGAAGGTTAAGGGAGTGATGAATATCAGCCCCAATATCATCGCTGCCGAAAGCAAAAGCGGAGCAAGGAAGAGACGGACGTGACTATGCAGCCAACCCAATCCCAAACCCCTGACCGAAACCAATATTTGCAGAACGCAAAAACGAATCTGGAAACCATTGAGCGTGGGCTACTGAACTTATCTGGTGTGGTGAGACAGCCAGAAACACTCCAGCGTCTTCATAGTGCTGCTGAGTCTCTGAATACAGGTGCGCTGATTCATGAAATGGAGACGATTCAACAGATTGCTCAGTTTTTTGAGGACTGTTTTGGGGTCATGCGCACCGCTTCCGTGGTCAGTGATAAACACTTGGAAAATTTATTGTGGCAAGTCTTTGATACTTTTCAAGGGTTGGTTGAGATGCACGCTATGTCGGAAGAACCCACAGAATACACTGAAGGTGTAGAGCGAGAAGTGTTTAAGGGACTCCAGCCGAAATTAACCGAAGCGAAAAACTACCTGCAATCTCGAATTTTACATGAGGAAGCAACGGTTAGTGAACTGACCCCAGAGAGTGACTTCTTCCAGCAGCAAGTGGATGCTGAGTTGAAAGCGATGGAAAGGATTATTGAGCAAGAAAATCCTTCTCATTACCGCACCGAATTGAAAGAGCATTGTCAGGTGTTGGAGCAAATTGGGGCGCAAGCGCAATTACCGACTTGGGTGAAACTGTTGAAAACTGCTCAAAGCGCGATCGCGGCAACGGAAAATTCAGTAAAAACTGCTACAGAATGCGCGATCGCGGAAATCAGAGAAGCCCAAAGGCTGATTAACAAAGGTCAAGCCTACACCATTAAACCCAGTCAGCGCTTAAAAGCAATGTCTTTGCAACTGTCTTCTCCTTGGGATACACAAAACTACGAGGATGACGACGAAACTTACTTTGATGATTTCAACGAGGAAGACTTTTCTGGCGCACAAGCCTCCCCAATGTCATCCGAGGGAGAAGAATTAGATGAAAAAGCAACCATTGCTGATTTAGATGGAATTCCCGAAACGAGCGACTCCGAAGAATACGATTTCTTGCAAAGCCTTGATCTCGAAACTGACTTGTGGGAGGAAGACAGCATTGACCTTGATCTTCCCGCTACCATTGATCATTCCGATGAACATCTCGAATTATGGGATGAACAACAAACGATTACTGAAGAGAGTACAGAATGGTGGAATGAACAAGAAACCGCTTTAGAAGACGATGGTGCAGAAGAAAATCTTGAGCAATGGCTGACTGAACAGAGTCAACCAACCGATGATGACGAGACATTCTTCGAGGAATTATTTGCTGAAGATCAAGGGAATGAAGACGAGTTGTGGGAAGAAGAAATTGAGTTAGAACAAGAGACTCCCGCCGAGGATTCGGAAGCATTGAACACTGATGCCTTATGGGGAAGTCTCAACTTAGAGGGCTTAGAAGCAGATCAAGAAACCTTGATTGAAGAAGATAACAATCCTGATCAGGAATGGGATGAACTGTTTGAGGCGTTAGAAGCGGAGAAACAAGACGCTCAAAGTGAAAAAGAAGCAGAGGAACAAGAAGCCCTCTCCCAACTAGATGCACTAGATGACGACGATTCCGAAGATCATTTCTCTTGGTCTGAACAAACCTTTGAACCCCTCGAAGATCTCGAATCCATTTTTGCCAATGAAGGAGAAAAAACCTTTATTCAAGATCAAGCAGAAGATTCCGCTTTCTCGGAAGAGGAAGAAGACACCTTTGACCAAACCTATATCCAAGCCTCACCTCTCGAAGAGTTGCGGTCTGCTTGGGATTATTACTTAGGGATCGAACAGTTAGACAGTGTCATTGAAGCCCCTGCGATCGCGCAGAGTGAGGAAGACTTTGATCTCACCGCCTTAGAAACTTCTATTGAACAAGCCCCAGCACTTCCCCAACCCGAGGAAACTCAGAAGGAAACAACACCAGCCCAAGCAGCAGCACCGGCTTCCCGAGGAGGAGTGTCTTTATTTGAACAAACGATTAAAGTTCCTGTTCGCCTCATGGATAACCTCAATAACTTAATTGGGGAGTTAGTTGTTAACCGCAATAGTCTCGAAAAAGACCAAGAACGCTTACGACAATTCTTAGATAATTTATTAGAACAGGTGCAAAACCTCAATGACTTGGGGGTGCGAATGCAAGACCTTTACGAGCGGTCGTTACTGGAAAACTCCCTGCTGATGAGTAAATCTTACAGTACCAATAAAATGGCAACAGCAGGGAACAACCATGGCGATGGCAGTAGTTCCAATTCCAACTCTTATGATGAGGAGTACAACCCCCTAGAAATGGACCGCTTTAGTGGCTTCCACTTGCTGTCTCAAGAAATGATTGAGTTGATCGTGCGAGTTCGCGAATCCACCTCTGATATTGAATTTTTAGTGGATGAAGTGGAACAAGAAGCACGACTGTTCCGCCAAGTGACGACACAATTACAAGAAGGCTTTACTGAAGCTCGCATGGTTCCCTTTTCTCAAGTCGCAGATCGCTTACCACGGGCGGTACGGGATATTTCCCTGAAATTAAATAAGAAAGCCAAACTGGAAGTGGAAGGGAAAGATACATTGGTGGATAAGATGATTCTGGAGCAACTCTATGATCCAATGACGCATTTAGTGAACAATGCGATTACTCATGGGATTGAGTCGCCAGAAGAACGTCAGCACTTTGGGAAACCAGAAACGGGAACAATTAAAGTGGAAGCCCATCACCAAGGGAATCAAAGTATTATTTCCATTTCTGATGATGGCGCTGGGCTCGATCCGGTACGAATTCGACGGAAAGCAGTAGAAAAAGGCTTAATTTCTAAAGCAGAAGCGAGCGCTCTCCCTGATATTGATATCTTTGACTTTATCTTTCATCCAGGATTTAGTACCAAGGATAAAGCTGATGACTTCGCAGGACGGGGTGTGGGAATGGATGTAGTGCGTTCTTCTTTGAGTAAACTACGGGGAAGTATTAATATTGACTCTTCCCTAGGGAAAGGAACGACATTTACCATTGGTTTACCCCTGACCTTAAGTATTACGACCGCCCTCTGTTGTAAATTGAATCAATCCGATCTGGCTTTCCCAATGGATGGGGTGGAAGACAAGTTTGAAACCACTAAAGACAATATCAAGATCAACCAAAACGGGGAACGCTTCATTCGCTGGCAAAAGAGTTCTACCTTACTCCCCTTTAAGCCCTTATCAGAACTCCTCTCCTATAATCGTACCCTCACTCGTAGTAATCTCTTTGCTGCTCAAGCAGAAAGTGATGAAATGTCGATTGTCGTTCTACGCAGTACCGGCAATTTAGTCGCTGTGCAAGTGGATCAAGTGCTGGGACAACAAGAAATTGTAATTAAACAACTCGCTGGTCCGATTCCCAAACCGTTAGGAATTGCTGGGGTTACGGTGACCTCGGATGGCAGTGTGATGGCGATTGCGGATGTTTTAGAATTAATTGACCTCTTCTACGGACGAGTCCGAAAAGATGTTATGAACTCCATGTTGGCGCAGCAAGAACAAGCAGCAGAACAACAAGCGGGTGACGCTGAACCAATGGTGTTGATTGTGGATGACTCGATTACAGTACGAGAACTCCTCTCGATGACTTTCTCCAAAGCGGGATATCGGGTTGAACAAGCCCGTGACGGTAAAGATGCTTGGGAAAAACTGCGAGCAGGTTTAGCTTGCGACATGATGTTCTGTGATATTGAAATGCCCCGAATGGACGGGTTAGAATTATTGTCTCGGGTAAAAGAAGAAGAGCGATTTGCCGATTTACCTGTGGGAATGCTAACCTCGCGGGGCGCGGAACGTCATCGTCAAATGGCAACTCGTCTCGGTGCAAAAGGATACTTTACCAAACCCTATCTGGAAGAGGTGTTGTTAGATGCAGCGAAACGGATGTTAGAAGGAGAAAATTTAATGGATCGTAAAGCAACCAGTGCTGCATCTCAGTCATGATCAATCAACCACAGATGACTCAAAAAAATTACTTTGGCTACAAACAACGTTTATCAAGTTGCAACCGCGCCATGAGGCGAGGGGTTAGGGTTTCATTAATCGCCTTACTCGGCGCATTTAGCCTCTTTACACCGACCTCAGTTCGCAGCGAACCCTTTCCCATTGAAGTGGGAATTGTTCAACGGTTTGGGGAGGAATTAAGTGACGAGATGACTTTGACCAGTCCCAATGAAACCCCCTTAACGGTCACTGTCAAAAATGACGGTACGACGGAAACCTTAAAAACCGATCGCGTCACTTTGGAAATTAAAGCAGCCCCCTTAGCTAAGCCAAAAGTAAGAGAACGGGTGATTTTAAGTGATCATGCCACATTTGAGAGTGCGGAAACCAGTGCCCAAATATGGGCAAAACGGGGGATTATTACAGAAGTCACACAGCCAGGTCGTTGGCAAGTGTGGGCAAAATCAGAAGTTTATCACTCTCCTCTATTGCGACGCTTTTTATTAGAAAGTCTGCAACGAGAAGGGTATAACCGCCCCTATCTGGAAACTGAGGTTTTAGAAGAAGTGGTAGAAGTGTCTTTTCTCTTAGACGGAAAACGCTATACTCCCGAAACCCTAGAGATTCACCATGAAAGCGAACAACTCTATGTCAAGGCGAGTGATGTCCCCCGTCGGCTTTATCCAGGACATTTACACCTACAACCGAATTCTTATGGCAATTATACGCTGGTGAATATTGTCCCCATTGAGTCTTATTTGCGGGGCGTTGTCCCCCATGAAATTGGACCCAATGCCCCCTTAGAAGCAGTAAAAGCCCAAGCGATTATTGCCCGAACCTATGCCTTGCGAAATCTCCATCGCTTTCAGGCTGATGATTATGAAATTTGTGCCAATACTCATTGTCAGGTCTATTGGGGATTGAGTGATACCAATGCCCGCAGCGATCGCGCGATCCAAGAAACCAGCCAACAGATCCTTAGCTATCAAGGAAACCTCGTTGATGCCCTCTATTCTTCCACAACGGGGGGAGTAACTGCCTTTTTTAGTGATATTTGGGATGGTCAACAACGCCCTTATTTACGCTCCGTGGTTGATTCTCCGCAACCCGTGTGGGATTTAGACAAACGTCCCCTCAGTGAGGAAGAGAATTTTCGGGCTTTTATCAAGCAGCAGCAAGGGTTTAATGAAACGGGAAGCCGAGCCTTTCGCTGGGAAAAACAAAGCAGTATTGAGCAGTTGACAGAAGACTTGCAAACGTATTTAGAGCGCATTAAGCATCCCCTCGCCGAAAAAATCGATAACATTGAGGAGATGACAGTGACAGCGCGATCGCGCTCGGGTCGGATTTTACAAATGGATGTTCAGACCGATCAAGGCCCCATTATCTTGAAAAAAACAGAAGTCCGCAGTGCCTTTGGCCCCCCTCGCAGTACCCTCTTTTATGTTGATCCAGTCCGCGACGACAACGGAGAATTGGAAGCCTATCAGTTTATTGGCGGTGGCTTTGGACATGGCGTTGGCTTAAGTCAAATTGGAGCACACCACCTCGCCAAACAGGGCTGGTCAGCACAAGACATCCTCTACTTTTATTATCCAGACACTGAGATTCTGCTGTTGGATGAAGTGAGTGATAGCAGTCACCAGTGATTAGTTATCGATTCCCAATTCCCTTTTTCCCATGGCTCGACGCATTACCTATAACTAAAACTTATAAAGCATATAATGTTAGTTAAGACTTTTCAATAAAAACAACGGCTTTACAAAAGTTAACTTGTCAATTGCAGCGCATCATATTGACGAATTTACGTCTTTTCGGGTATAGTCAGATCAATAAAAATCCGAAGGGTTTTTCTATCTTGAGGGTCGTTTGAGGGACTGGAATCTTGATTCTAGCGTTGGTCGAGCCCAAATTCTGTCAAGTTTTTTGCGACAAGTCGTATGTATTTTTGTTGAGCAATACAATTTTTTGTAAAGAGGTATTGACAGAAACGAGACCAAGCCATGTTATCCGAAGCAGGTGATTCACCCTGAACGAGGGAGAAGCAACGATCAGTCACAGGCGAGTCATCGTTGATAGTTGTTGCCACCAATATCCCCTTTCCTTTTGACCTGTTATGGATGCTTCAGTTATGAGACGGAAGTTAGTGGATAATAGGGATAATTAAGAAAGAGCACCTTCGAGAAGAGTGAGTCCTGTTGCTCTAGCGATGGCTCAACAAATTACCTTGTCTTCAGAACTGATTGTCGATGAAAAATTGTCAATTGTCAATTTTTAAAAACTATATTGGTGTTGGTTAGTGACATGAACTTATTTACAACCCCAGAAACCTCCCTAGAAGATGTTTTCCGTCAAATTGGAGGCGGTGGCATTACCCCAGTGGTAGAGAACTTTGATCGCGGAAAAACCATCTTTTTTCCAGGTGATCCTGCCGAGCGCGTTTACTTTTTACTGACGGGGGCAGTTAAACTCTCCCGAGTCTATGAAACTGGAGAAGAGATAACAGTAGCCCTATTGCGGGAGAATAGCATTTTCGGGGTGTTATCCCTGATTACTGGTCAACACTCTGATCGCTTTTATCATGCGGTAGCCTTTACCCCTGTTGAACTTCTCTCCGCTCCCATTGAACAAGCAGAAATTGCCTTTCGAGAAAATGCACAGTTAAGCCGATTAATGCTGCAAGGGTTATCTTCTCGTATTCTCCAAACCGAAATGATGATTGAAACCCTAGCCCATCGCGATATGGGGTCGCGCTTAGTGAGTTTTCTGCTGATTTTATGTCGAGATTTTGGACAACCTTCCGATCAAGGTATTCAAATCGACTTAAAACTATCCCATCAGGCGATCGCGGAAGCAATTGGTTCGACTCGCGTTACAGTGACTCGTCTCCTCGGGGAATTACGAGAAGAAGGGATGATTTCTATTTACAAGAAAAAGATTACGGTGCATAATCCAGTCGTACTCAGTCAACAATTTTCCTAGCCGTTTTCCCTATGATGACCAGTGCGCTTGTTTTAATTGCAGCCATTTTACTGCTAGGTGGCTTACTCGCTGCACTGGGAGATTATTTAGGAACAAAAGTGGGAAAAGCTCGGTTGCGAATGTTCCATTTACGTCCTCGTCAAACCGCCACCTTGGTGACAATTTTTACGGGAACGTTAATTGCAGCAAGTACGCTGGGAATTTTATTTGCAACCAGCGAATCGTTACGGAAAGGAATCTTTCGTTTAGATGAATATTTAAATCGTTTACAAGACGCTCGTGATGAGTTAGCAGAAGCCGTTCAAGAGAAAGAAATTGTTAAGCAAGAATTAGCGAAAGCTCAACAAGGATTAGATCAAGTTAATCGGAAGTTTCAAATAACACAACAAGAATTAACGACGGTCTCACAAAATGTTAAACAACTAAACCAACAACTATCAGCTTTGAAGCAGGAACGAGAAAAATTATTAGAACAACGGAAAAGATTGGAACAAGAAATTATTAAAAAAGATGAAGAATTAGCTCGCCAAAAAGAGCAATTGCAAGTGACAGAAGAACGCTTAGAAAATTTAAAAAATCAAAGACAAAAACTACAAACAGAAATAAAAAAACAAGATCAGCGAATTGCGGAATTAGATCAAAATATTCAGACGCGAGACGAGGTTTTACAATTCCAAGAAGAAGAAGTGACTGAGCTAGAAACTCAACTGGTAAAATTGCAAGAAAAAATCCAAGCTCTAGAACAATATTATCAAAATTATCAAGCTCTGCGACGGGGAAATGTCGCGTTAGGAAAAGGAGAAGTCCTCGCTCTGAGAGTGGTACAAATTAATGATTTAGAAGAAATGGAAACCGTCATTAATCAAATGCTTCGTCAAGCCAATCGCAACGCAATTCAAGCAACACAACCAGGGAATGAAAATTTTCAAGAACAAGTTTTAGTGATCACTCAATCGCAAATTAAGCGCCTCAAAGAAATTTTGAAAGATGGTCAGGAGTACGTGGTTCAAATTGTTACCGCCGGTAATTATTTAAGTGGTGAGAAAAAAATTCGCGTGTTTACAGATGTTATTCCAAATCAACAAGTCTTTCAAAAAGGTGAACTGATTGCATCTCTCTCTCTCAGTCCACAAGAAGTTCAACAGGGAGAGTTATCGGGACGGATTAATTTATTATTAGCAGCCTCTCGATTTCGAGCGCGTCGATCAGGGGTCGTCGGAAAAATTTTTGTGGGGGAAAGCAATGTCGAAGTGATTCGATTTATAGAAGAATTAGAAACCTTGAATCAACCTTATAATCAGATTAACGCGATCGCGGCGCAAAAAACGGATACCGCTGGTCCTCTACAATTAAAATTAAGAGTGATGCAAGATGACAAAGTAATTTTAAGTCATTAATCATGAGGAAGTGATCAGCCACTCAATAACGAATAACAAATGATTATAGGATTTGACCCTGGACGAGATAAATGTGGTTTAGCTTTAGTCCAAAAAACAGGAACAATTATTGAACATCAAGTTGTCAATTCAGAACAAGCGTTAATGATGATTCAACAATGGTGCGAGGAGGAGTCAATTCAAACATTGGTGATGGGAAACCAAACTACGTCTCAACAATGGCGAGAAACATTGCAAGGAGCATTTCCTAATCTTCCGATTCTGATGGTCGATGAGCGCAATAGTACCTTAGAAGCGCGCGATCGCTATTGGGAATACTATCCTCCTAGGGGATTGATGCGTTTGCTTCCTAAAGGAATGCGGATTCCCCCCCGTCCCATTGATGATATTGTTGCGATTTTATTAGTAGAACGGTCAAAGCTCACTTCAGAAAAAACAGGTTATTTGAGGAATACGCCAACGAGCAAGGAACAACGAACCAAGAACAAAAATTAATAATATACCTGACCAGTCCAAGAATTACTAGATTAAAGTTTTATGTTAACTGCTATCTTAGCTATTCTCGCTATTTCCGCGGCTGCGGGAATGCGACTCGCTCTTCCTTTGCTTATTATTGGTTTTATCGAAAGCGAAAGTTTTTGGTCAAATGTCCCCCTTTTAAATCGGCTTGATCCACAAGTGATTTTAGCAATTTTAATTAGTTGGTCTTTATTTGAATTATTCGGTTCTAAACAATTATTAGGACAACGAGTTTTGCAACTCATTCAATTAGCATTAAGCCCACTGGTAGGGCTCTTATTGGCGGTGACAGTAGGACAACTTGCGGATTATGAGATTACGCAACTGTGGCTGGTTGGAATCAGTGGTGGTGTTTTGGCTTTTCTCTTACAACTGGTACAAGTCGGTTGGTTCTTCCGCTTAAAAGGAATTCCTCCTTGGGTCGCCGTTGGCGAAGATATTTTATCCATTTTACTTGTTTTTTATGCTTTTAGTGCGCCAGAAGAGGGAGGATTAATTGCAATGATGCTCGTTTGGATCGCCATTCGCAGTTCCACCAGTTGGAAAAAATGGCATCAGCAATCTCGAAATCATCCGCAAGAGTCTAAGGAGAAATGGTGAAATATTTACGTTGGTTAATTCTGGGAGTAACGCTTTTTTTCTTGATTCAAACGTTTCAACAACATTGGCAAGATGTCATTGAAGTTGAGTTTAATCTTTCCCAAGTTAAGTATAGCGCGATCGCGCTCTTGGTGACTCTCTTTGCTCATATTTGGTCTGGTCTGGTTTGGGCAAGTATTTTAAAGTTTTTACACCAACCAGCTGCTCTGTCTTGGGTCTTACCTGTCTATTTACAAACGAATTTAGCCAAATATATTCCAGGTAATGTCTGGCATTTTTATGGGCGTATTCGAGCGATGCAAACTGCAGGGGCGAATCTAGACACCGCTACTTTAATCACTCTTTTAGAACCGCTTTTAATGGCAACAGCAGCCGTTTTAATTGCCATGATCACGCTTCTCCACAAGGGATTAATGATGGCGCAAAATCCCTTTTATGATGTCTTTCCTTTTCTCTTTGTTGCCACAATTTTAATCGCGATTCATCCCCGTTTCCTCAATCCCCTCCTAAGTTTAGCAGGACGCTTCAAGAAGAAATCTGTTGGTCAAGAGTCTCCTAAAATCAAAGACTATCCTTGGCTTCCTCTTGGTGGCGAAATCGGTTTTGTGATTTTGCGGGGGAGTGGTTTCATTGTCACTATAGCTGGTTTTAGTGCTTTAACTCTTGAAGACTTCCCCTTACTCTTGGGTGTATTTAGTCTCTCTTGGTTTTTTGGCTTAGTGATTCCCTCCCCTGGTGGAATTGGGGTTTTTGAAAGTAGCGCGATCGCGCTGTTAAATTCCACTTTTCCTCCTGCGATTCTTCTCAGCAGTCTCGCCCTCTTTCGCTTGTTGAGTCTCAGTGCAGAAATCTTAGCGGGCGCGTTGGCGTGGGGGTTTACAGTGACCAGTAATCAGTGACCAGTGACCAGTGACGAGTGATCAGTGATAACAGTTTTACATCTGCCAAAATTTCCTCTGGCAACGAATCGTTAAAGTCTTCTGCTATAGTGACGATCTAAACTAAGTTGATGACTCAGTTTAATTTAACCGAAAAAATCAGGTAATTCTCTCTTGCAGCTACAAATTCAACCATTAACCAAAGATAAGTTAGAAGAAACCGTAAAGCTCGATCGCGCTTGCTTTGGCGGACTGTGGACAAAAGGAGCGTATGAACGAGAAATAGATAGTCCCAATAGCCTTCTTCTGGCTTTAATCACTCCTGAAAACCAACTGATTGGAATCGGCTGCTTTTGGGCAATTGTGGAAGAAGCTCATATTACCCTCTTGGGCATTCATCCTGATTATCGCCGACAAGGATTGGGAGAATTATTACTGTGTGAATTATTGATCGCTGCGGTTGAGTGGCCCCTCGAACGGGCAACCTTAGAAGTAAGAGTTTCCAATGAAAGCGCGATCGCGCTGTACCAAAAACTAGGCTTTCAAATTGCAGGACGGAGAAAAGATTATTACCCGATTCCCCCAGAAGATGCCTTGATTTTGTGGCGGTCTCACTTAGATGAACCTGAATTTACAGAAATGTTACAAAACTTACAGCAAAAAAGATCCGCTACCCTCTTGACGAAACGCTAGTTGATGTTGCAAAGTAGTCAAGGTTTCAATTTTTAAGAATGTGTAAAATCTGCTGTAATTCGCTTCTTGCCCCCGAAAAGTGGGGAAACCCTCACCTCAACTTAGCCCGATAACCCCATAGCCGAATAACAAACCACGGGATCACCTATGTTAGAATCAGCGTAATAAGGGCACGCAGCAGGTGATAACAATAGGCTATGTTTGAACGCTTCACAGAAAAAGCAATTAAGGTGATTATGCTTGCCCAAGAGGAAGCACGTCGCCTCGGTCATAACTTCGTTGGCACAGAACAAATCCTTCTTGGCTTAATCGGAGAAGGAACAGGGGTTGCAGCGAAGGTTCTCAAATCAATGGGAGTCAATCTCAAAGATGCTCGCATTGAAGTGGAAAAAATTATTGGACGCGGTTCAGGCTTTGTTGCCGTTGAAATTCCTTTCACTCCTAGAGCGAAACGAGTTTTAGAGCTTTCTCTTGAAGAAGCACGGCAATTGGGACATAACTATATTGGAACCGAACACCTTCTTCTCGGGTTGATTCGCGAAGGAGAAGGGGTCGCAGCCCGCGTCCTAGAAAACTTAGGGGTTGACCTCTCCAAAGTCCGCACGCAAGTGATTCGGATGTTAGGGGAAACCGCCGAAGTTTCCAGTGGTTCGAGTCAAGGACGGACAAAAACGCCCACCCTCGATGAATTTGGTTCTAATCTCACCCAACTTGCCACCGATAGTAAACTCGATCCCGTGGTCGGTCGTCAAAATGAAATTGAGCGGGTGATCCAAATTCTGGGTCGTCGCACGAAAAACAATCCCGTTTTGATTGGTGAACCTGGGGTGGGTAAAACCGCGATCGCGGAAGGATTAGCCCAGCGCATCTCCAATGAAGATGTTCCCGACATCCTCGAAAACAAACGGGTGGTCACCCTCGATATTGGTTTACTCGTTGCAGGAACAAAATATCGCGGGGAATTTGAAGAGCGTCTGAAAAAAATCATGGACGAAATTCGTCAAGCTGGAAATGTGATCCTAGTCATTGACGAAGTTCATACTTTGATCGGTGCAGGAGCAGCAGAAGGCGCAATTGATGCAGCGAATATCCTCAAACCTGCCTTAGCGCGAGGAGAACTGCAATGTATCGGTGCAACCACTCTCGATGAGTATCGCAAACACATTGAGCGAGATGCAGCGTTAGAACGTCGGTTCCAACCCGTGATGGTGGGAGAACCCACAGTAGAAGATACCGTGGAAATCCTCTTTGGCTTGCGCGATCGCTATGAACAGCACCACAAGCTGAGAATTACTGATGCAGCATTGGATGCAGCAGCAAAACTGTCTGATCGTTACATCAGCGATCGCTATCTTCCCGATAAAGCGATTGACCTGATTGATGAGGCGGGTTCTCGGGTGCGTTTGATTAACTCGCAACTGCCTCCCGCAGCAAAAGAACTGGATGAAGAACTGCGTCAAGTGCTCAAGCAAAAAGATGACGCGGTACGCTCTCAAGACTTTGATCGGGCGGGAGAACTGCGCGATCGCGAGATGGAAATCAAGAGCGAAATCCGTTCTCTTGCCTCTGCGAAAAATACAGAAACCAGCCAAGATGACCAAGTCGGTCCCGTGGTTGATGTGGAAGAAATCGCCCACATCGTCGCCTCTTGGACAGGCGTTCCCGTCAGCAAGATTACCGAAACTGAATCGGAAAAACTGCTGCACATGGAAGGCACCTTGCACGAGCGTCTCATCGGTCAAGAAGAAGCGGTTCGCGCCGTTTCCCGCGCCATCCGTCGCGCCCGTGTTGGTCTGAAAAATCCCAACCGCCCGATCGCGAGCTTTATCTTCTCCGGTCCCACAGGTGTTGGTAAAACTGAGTTGACCAAGGCATTAGCGACCTACTTCTTCGGTTCAGAAGAAGCCATGATTCGCCTCGATATGTCTGAATTCATGGAACGCCATACGGTTTCCAAGCTCATTGGTTCGCCTCCAGGCTACGTGGGCTACAACGAAGGCGGACAACTAACCGAAGCGGTGCGTCGTCGTCCTTATACCGTGGTTCTCTTTGATGAGATTGAAAAAGCCCACCCCGATGTCTTCAATATGCTCCTGCAAATTTTAGAAGACGGTCGTCTAACTGATGCGAAAGGTCGCACGGTCGATTTCAAAAACACCTTGCTCATCATGACCTCCAATATTGGGTCTAAGGTCATCGAAAAAGGTGGTGGCGGACTTGGCTTTGAACTCGACGAAGACCAAGCCGAATCGCAATATAACCGCATTCGTTCCCTCGTTAACGAAGAATTGAAGCAATACTTCCGTCCCGAATTCCTCAACCGTCTTGACGAAATCATCGTCTTCCGTCAACTCAACCGTGAGGAAGTCAAGGAAATTGCCGAAATTATGCTGCACGAAGTCTTCTCGCGTTTGACCGAGCAAGAAATTAAGCTGGAAGTGACCGAGGCGTTCAAAGAGCGATTAGTCGAAGAAGGGTACAGCCCCAGTTATGGTGCGCGTCCGCTTCGCCGAGCGATTATGCGCTTGTTAGAAGATATCCTCGCTGAGGAAATTCTCTCTGGTCGCCTAAGCGAAGGAGATACAGCCACCGTTGATGTGGTGGAAGGGGATGTAAAAGTCTTCCCACAGGAGAAGAAAAAAGAGTTACTTCCTCAAGGATCAGAGTAATTAAGAAACATCACCTTAATTGCTGTTAATCCCTTAATTGAATTGAAGAGGCGGTAGAACATTAAATTCTACCGCTTTTTCTTATTGCTATAGTCCTTCCAACAAAGACTGAACTTCCTCCTCATGAGTTATCCATGGCTGATTCCACCGATTCTTCGGCTGGTGCAGGTGCTAACATATCATCGGGGAGGAAAATGCGCGCACTCACTGCTAATAAAGCCAGACCAAATGTAAGAATAACCAGAAAGGGGATGATATAAGCGCGAACAATATTCATGGCTTCAATAATGAGTAAAATTGAGTTGTTTTTAACGTTTCCCAGTTTAACTGATTTAAGGTTTTTTAGTTAATGACTCGCGTTTCTATTATTATTCCTACCCTTAATGAAGCCACTTTGTTACAAAAGACATTACCGCGTCTGAGTCTTTTATCACCAACTGCAAAAGAAATTATTATTGTTGATGGGGGAAGTGAAGATCGCACCCTGGTTGTTATTGACGAAATTGTATCTCAATTTTTTCCTCCTTCTGTGATTCAAGTGATCAAGACATCTCGTGGACGAGCAAAACAACTGAATGCAGGAGTGGAAATAGCAACTGGAGATTATTTATGTTTTCTCCATGCAGATACGTATGTCCCTTATGATTTAGTGGATGTAATTAGTAAAGTCTTATTTGACCCAAATATTGCTTGTGCTGGCTTTATTTCCATCATGAGTGGTTGTCAAAAAACGCGCTGGGGAATTTCCTTGCATAATTTTCTTAAAACCTATTATGCCCCTTTTTTATTTCGTCCTTGGCTTTTTTTCCGCAAAGGATTACGAGTCTTGTTTGGTGACCAAGTTATGTTTTGTCGTCGCAAAGAGTTTTTAGATTGTGGTGGGTTTGATGCCACACTTCCTATTATGGAAGAAGCAGATTTATGCTTCCGTTTATGCCATTATGGTCGTATTAAGCAAGTTAATCGTATTGTCGAATCTTCTGATCGAAGAGTGGCAAAATGGGGCACCTTAAAAGCTAATTTTATTTATTTAATGATTGGTAGTTTGTGGGGAATGGGAGTTTCAGCGCATTGGTTAAAACGATTTTATGAAGAAGTGCGTTAAATCTAGCGCTCAAGAAACAAAAATCAAGAATGTATCTCATGATTTACTGTTCATTTAAATGCCAATCATAGGGCAAATATTGAAGAGAAACCGATTCTTGAACAGTCTCTGATAAATATTGATTGAGATAATTAGGAAGGGATGAACTGACTTGGAAAAAATCTTTTTGATACCACTTAAAAATTGGACTGAGGTGCAACATATTCTGATCAGGATTATATTTCACTTTGCTGGGGTTATTAATAAAACGTTCTGCATCCCTGGTTAATTGTTCCTCAATTCGCGTGGGATTATAGGCTTCATTGCGTAATAAAGGACATCCTCTAGCAGCACAAACAAGGGCAAAATGAATGCGAGGATCTTGCCAGCGTTGCCGTAGCATTTTATGCTCAATGTCATTGAGACTTAGAGCTTGATCATCTAAAGTATAAACCGATCGCGCAAAAAATCGGAAAAAAGAAAGCCAGTTTGGAATCCCCAAAAAAGTGGGAAGAATGGACGGGATCGGATATCGCTTGAGAATTTCGCGAATAACAAGCGCATTATAAAGGTTGATCAGGAGGGTAAACTGTTCTTCAGGACTCAGTTGTTGCAACTGACAAGAAGCAAGAGAATCTAACCAGCCATTGAGTTCTTGTTTGGATTGTAATTGCCAAGTTTGATAATCCACTTCTCCTTGCGAATTCACATATTCTTTTAATAACTGATCCCAAACTGAATAATCAATCATAAAATTATGGTTTTATCTTCGTTGAAATTCCTAATAACTCCTTTTCGGAGTATAGCGTGGCTTTTATTGAAATCTAAAATTCGTCGTGATTTCCCAACTGTCAAACAATTGCAGACAAAAACCTTAGCCCATTGGTTAGAACAAAATGAATCTAACCTTCAGTTAATTGATACTCGCAACGAAGAAGAGTTTTTAGTCAGTCATCTCCCTCAAGCCCAACATATTCCTGATGTAGAAACAGCAAAAGCCAAACTGAATCCCCAAAAAACAATTATCGCTTATTGTTCTGTGGGCTATCGTTCCTCTCGCCTCGCTCAACAGTTGCAGGCTCTAGGATATAATCAAGTTTGGAATCTAGAAGGCTCAATTTTTCAATGGGCAAATGAGGGACGACCTTTAATCCATCAGGAGCAACCCACCCAGCAAGTCCATCCCTATAGTAAAAACTGGCAATGGTTATTGAACCAAGACAAGGTGAACAAATAACAAATGACTAATGACTAATGTTTAAGCTTCAACCGATCACGATTCCTGTTTTAGACCGCTATTTAAGTCGAGAACTGATCCTTCCCTTTTTCTTTGGGGTGGGGGCGTTTGCATCCATTGGACTGTCAGTGGGAACCGTGTTTGAGTTAGTGCGACAAGTCGCAGAGTCGGGATTATCGATCGCGATCGCGCTGCGGGTTTTTCTCCTGCGGATGCCAGAATTTATTGTCTTAGCCTTTCCCATGTCCACCTTACTCGCAACGCTAATGACTTATGGTCGTCTGTCTAGCGATAGTGAAATTATCGCCTTGCGTAGTGTCGGGGTGAGTGTGTATCGGTTAGTGATTCCCGCCCTGATCATGAGTTTAGTCGTCACAGGGATGACATTTGCCTTTAATGAGTCTCTTGTTCCCGCAGCGAGTTATGAAGCCAGAATCACCCTTGAACGGGCGTTAAAAGGCGAAAAACCTGCCTTTCGGCAAAAAAATATTCTCTACACCGATTATGATGATGTGGAACAACCCAATGGCGAAGAACGAGAAATCCTTGTCCGCTTGTTTTATGCAGAACAATTTAATGGCGAACAGATGCGGGGATTAACCGTCATCGATCGCACCCGAGAAAACATTAGTCAGATTATTAATGCTGAGTCTGCAACTTGGAATCCGAGTTTAAATAAATGGGATTTTTACAATGGGACGAGTTACGTGATTGCTCCCGATACTTCCTATAATAATGTCGTTCAATTTGAGCATAAAGTTTTAAACTTACCGAAAACGCCTCTGGATTTAACGCAGCGATCGCGCGACTATGGCGAAATGAACTTAGCGCAATCTTTAGAATATTTAGATCTGGTTCGCGCCACCAGCGATGATGATAAACTCAAAGAGTTAAAAGTCCGAATCCAACAAAAAGTCTCTTTTCCTTTCGTTTGTTTAGTCTTTGGGTTAGTCGGGGCTTCTTTAGGCACAAAACCGCAACAAACAGGACGCGGAACCAGCTTCGGGATTAGTATTTTAATTATTTTCGGCTATTACCTACTCGCCTTTATTTCGGGCGCGATCGGACAAGTGGGAATTTTATCTCCCTTTATGGCAGCGTGGATTCCTAACTTTTTAGGCTTTGGAATCGGTGGGTGGTTACTGTTTCGATCCGCCCACTAAAATAAAAACAGTCCCTGATCTTTTTAAAGCCATGATTTTTAAGTTATTTAAACCCGTTATTTTCATCTTCATCATATTTTTTAGTGTCTTTTTCTTCAATCCAACTGTTAGCTTAGCAACGACTACTGTCGAAATGGCAAGTATTTTTTCTTTTTCGGGAGAACAACCCAAAAACTTAGGCGTTAACAAGGGGAGTCTATCACCCTGTCCGCAAACCCCCAATTGCGTATCCAGCCAAAGTAAAGATGTGACCCATAAAGTTGAACCGTTAACTTATAATTCTTCCCGAAAAGAAGCCCTGAATAAGCTCAAAACCATGATCGAAGAAACGGATCATGCCAAAATCATAGAAGCAACATCGAATTATTTATATGCTCAATATACGAGTCGGATTATGGGCTTTGTTGACGATGTAGAATTTTATTTAGACCCCCAAGAAAATGTGATTCATGTTCGTTCCGCCTCCCGTGTGGGCGAATCAGATTTAGGGGTCAACCGCCGTCGCATTGAAAGCATTCGCGAACAATTTCAAGCCTAAACCAGTAGGGCGTTGCACCCGCCTGAGCACTATGTTAATTTAGCAAATATGTATGACGAAGATGACCTCACCCTACTAGATACAGACGCTGACTTCTCAGAAGAAAGCCCTTTGGATCAAATGGAGTCGGTAGAAGAAGAAACCGTCCCTCTTGATCCAGAGGAAATGCTGCCTTTGTTAACGTCTGAAGAACCAACGCAACGGATGCTTGCTGCCCGTGCGTTTTGCCAGTTAGAAGACGATCGCGCCGTTCCCGCTTTAATCGTGCTTCTCAAGGATGTTTGCCCCTTAGTGCGTGTCAGTGCTGCCTATGCCTTAGGGCGAAACCCTCATTCTGAGGCTGTTGTTCCTCTCATTGACCAGTTGGCAACAGACTGGAATGGCTATGTACGCAAGGGCTTAGTGTGGGCTTTGGGAAACTCGCGCGATCGACGTTCCATTCCTCCGCTTCTCCATGCTCTAGCAACGGATATCTCCGCCGTGCGCCTGTGGGCAGCGAGCGCCCTCACTCATGTGGGAAAACTCAATTACGAAGATATTATTCCCGCAATTCCCCCCATTATCGAAGGCTTACGGAAAGATAGTATTCCTGCGGTGCGGAGTAATTGTGCATGGACTTTAGGACAACTTTGCGCGGAGTTGCCCTCCAATGTCGTCTATGCCACGGCTGTAGATGCCTTAATTGAAACCTATGTGGAAGATGAAGATTTTGGCGTGAAAGAAGACGCGAAAGCCTCCCTTTTGAAACTCGGTGATCCTCGCGGTTTGCAGATGATTGAGGAGATTGAAGAACAAGGGTTGATTTAGGTTGAAGATAAAATAACTTGATTTGAACCTAGCGTTTTTGATCAAAACTCGGTTAAGCTCAAGGATGATCCGATCAATTCCAATGTCCGATGATGCAACAACTTGATTCTAATCCGGAAGCTCAACAGTTCACGGCATTCATTGACCCTTATTTGCTCAGTGCTGCGCGACATATTTATCAAAAATGTTACGAAGTTTATCCAGAAAAGGCAGAACAAACCAGTGGCGTTGCCATTGATCGAGAAACCTATCGAGGGCAACTGATCTTTAGAGAAAAGCCGGTTCTTTTACCTTGGGAATCATTCATCCCGTCCGAGCAACTCCAAGCCGATCATTAAAAAACGTATAGAAAGGCTAAAACTTATTTACAATCTCCCTTGATGATCCCCAGAGGGGGGATAGGTTTTGTTAGCTTGAGAACACAGTGTCTTAATTGTGTTCTGTAATACTCATGAATAACTCCTCTCAAAGCGATCTCCTCAGTACCATTGCCATTGCTGGAATTGGATCAGGAATTGTCACCTCCTTTGCGGTAAGTCAAGGACAATCCCCTTTAACTGCCCTCTTCATCACCGCGATCGCGACAGGGTTTGCTGTGATTTGTCGTCGGGCGGGCTTAGTTTAGTGTAGTTGGGAACTTTTTGCATTCAATTCCTGTCTTTAACCCTTGACGAGTCACAGGAATGATGCAATGGCTACACATTCGATTTGGAAAAGAGGAACATCAACGGTGCTATCTGTTTTATTAGGGATAGGAGTCACCACTCCTCTCATTGTATCAGCACCCGCTTCGGCACAGTTATTAGACCGACAAATTGCCCAAAGTCGTCGCGTTGCAATCCCCTCTGGTGTTTCCTTACCGGTCAGCTATGAGGAAGCGGAAAAAATTGTCGTTCTTCCAGGAGAAACTGTTCCCGTCACCCTCAAGATTGCTGCGAACATCAAGGATCGACAAGGACGAATTTTGATTCCTTATGGGAGTGAATTAGTGGGAGAAGTGCAGCCAGCTGGAAATGGGGCACGTTTTGTCGCGCAAGAATTAAAAATTGCTGGGTCATCAGCGCAACCGATTAACGCTACTTCTCAAGTGATTACCCGTCGAGAAACCATTGATCGTGGGGCGAGTACCGGCGATGTTTTAGAAGGGGCTGCGATTGGTGCTGCTGCAGCTAGTGTGATTGCTGGGATTACTGGCGATCGCGCGATCGCGACAGAAGAAGTGCTCGGTGGTGCTGGTTTAGGGGCTTTAGGGGGCTTACTCTTAGGAAAAGATGAAGTGGAAGTGATCTCGATTGATCCCAATCAAGACCTTGATATTACCCTTAATTCTCGCCTTGCCCTGTCCTACTTTTAGCACTGTTAGAACCCGAATGATTCAGGCTCTTCTGGGGGAACTATGATACATTAATACTCATCAGGCAAAAGCCAATCGGCAAGTTGCCCCAGTTAGAAGAGCGATTACTAATTTTATATCATGCCCGTAGAAACCGATTTTCTAGCATCGCTGAATGCGTCTCAACGACAAGCCGTTCAACATTTTTGTGGCCCCTTATTAGTGGTTGCGGGAGCAGGATCTGGAAAAACACGGGCTTTGACTTATCGGATTGCCCATTTAATTTTAAATCATCGCGTTAATCCCGAAAATATTTTGGCGGTTACCTTTACCAATAAAGCAGCCAAAGAAATGAAAGAGCGGATTGAGCTTATTTTTGCACAACGGTTAGCTCAAGAAAGGGAAGGACAACGCTTAGAATTACTCCCTGAACATCAACAAGTCAAGCTACGATCGCGCGTCTATAAAGATATTACCAAACATCTCTGGATTGGAACATTTCACAGTCTTTTTGCTCGCATTTTACGGGATGACATCAATAAGTATCAAGACCCGAAAGGATGTCAGTGGACAAAAAACTTCACGATTTATGATGAGTCAGATGCACAAAGTTTAGTCAAAAATATTGTGACGAAACAACTGAATTTAGACGATAAAAAATTTAATCCTCGTTACTTACGTTATGGCATTAGTAACGCCAAAAACCAAGGACTTTATCCCGAAGATGTCCTCATTCAACAACCCAATTATAAAGGACGAGTGTTGTCAGAAGTCTATCAAGAATATCAATCGCAACTCGCTGCGAATAATGCTCTTGACTTTGATGATTTAATCCTAATTCCCAGTCGTCTTTTCTCTCAAAACGAATCAGTTTTAGGCTATTGGCATCAACAATTCCAACATATTTTAGTCGATGAATATCAAGATACCAACCGCATTCAATACCAACTGATTAATCTCTTAGCAACGAATGGCGAACCTAATAAACAACAAATTAACTGGGAGAATCGCTCAATTTTTGTGGTTGGGGATGCCGATCAATCCATTTACTCTTTCCGCATGGCAGACTTTACCATCTTATTAGAATTTCAAGAAGATTTTGGAGATGGTTTACCTGATGATGACACGCGGACGATGGTGAAATTAGAAGAAAACTATCGATCGCGCGAAAATATCTTAGAAGCTGCAAATAATCTCATCGAAAATAATAGTGAACGCATTGATAAAATCCTCAAACCAACACGAGGATATGGCGAGCAAATTTATTGCTATAAAGCGGAAAACGAAATCGAAGAAGCCCGTTTTATTCGCAATCAACTCCTGAATTTAACCCGAGAAAACCCAGAATTAGGATGGGGAAGTTTTGCGATTTTATATCGAACGAATGCCCAATCCCGAGTCTTAGAAGAAGCCCTTCGCGCTGATATTCCCTATCATATTGTCGGGGGACTCAAGTTCTATGATCGCAAAGAAATTAAAGACGCACTCGCCTATTTACGACTGCTAACCAATCCCAATGATACCGTTAGCTTACTCCGTATTATTAACACACCACGGCGCGGAATCGGACAAAAAACCCTCGATCAACTGATTAGTGCATCCCAAGAATTAAATGTTCCCTTATGGGAGATTATTAGCGATGAAACCTCTGTTAATACTTTAGCGGGACGCGCTGCAAAAAACGTTAATGAATTTGCACAATTGATTCAATCTTATCAAGCCAATGTTGAACAACTCCCCGCAGCAGAACTTTTAGATGGGCTTTTAGATGCGTCTAAATATCGACAAGATTTACAAAACCAAGGAACAGAAGAAGCAGAAAACCGACTGGAAAACTTAAAAGAATTAGACAGTGCGATGATGCAGTTTGCAGAGGAAAACGAGGATAGTAGTTTAGAAGGCTTCCTCGCCAATGCGTCTCTCGCGTCTGATTTAGACAACTTAAATGAAGGAGAGGAAAAAGTATCTTTAATGACCCTCCATTCTGCAAAAGGGTTAGAATTTCCAGTCGTTTTTCTGGTGGGATTAGAACAAGGCTTATTCCCCAACCGACGCACCTTAGATGATCCCGCAGCCTTAGAAGAAGAACGACGGCTCTGTTACGTGGGCATTACCCGCGCCCAAGAACAGTTATTCTTATCTTACGCCCAAGAACGTCGTTTGTGGGGATATCGGGAACCGGCTATTCCCTCCCAGTTTCTTGGCGAACTTCCTGATGAGTTGGTGAGTCATAGTTCTCCCCCCATTAAAGCCCGTCGTCAACAGCAACCGAAGGCACAACAGGGGAAACAGACAAAACAACCAAAACCCGCTTCTCATGCTTGGCAAGTGGGCGATCGCGTTTTTCATGAGACCTTTGGTGAAGGGGAGATCACCCATGTTCTCGGGAGTGGGAAGAAAACCAATCTCGCGATTCAGTTTTCTGGTTTAGGACGAAAAATTATTGATCCCAAAATTGCCCCATTACAACCCCTTTAAAGACTTCTCTCCCGAACTCCCCTCAAGTTAATTCAATTTGAGATGTTGGAGCAATCACTGTCGTTGATTCTGGAGAAGCAGTGGATTTAAGGGTTTCCCCATCAGCAGTAGGGGTTAAAATATCCTCATAGAGTTGAACATATTTTTGAGCCGATCGCTGCCAACTGAAATTTTGTTTCATTCCTCGTTCTTGCAGGTTGCGCCACGGTTCGCGATAGAGATAACTTTCTGAAGCACGAATCAGGGCTGTATATAAGTCTAAGGATTCATAAACACTAAAACAAAATCCAGTTCCAGTTTGTTCAATGGGATTATGATGAGAAACTGTATCCACTAAGCCACCTGTGCGACGGACAATGGGAACACAACCATAACGCATCGCCATCATTTGACTAATGCCACAGGGTTCAAACCGTGAGGGCATTAAAAAGGCATCACTTCCAGCGTAGATCCGTCGCGCCAGTCCATCATTGTATAGGAGTTGCACGGACATCCGCCCTGGAAACCGATCCGCTAAAGCACGGAGTTGAGTTTCATAGCGTTCTTCTCCTGTGCCTAACACTAAAAATTGATCGCCCGTGTAATTTAAATACTGTTCTAGAATCGCTAAGACTAAATCTAATCCCTTTTGTTCCACCAACCGTGTCACCATACCGACTAAAAACGCGCCACTGTTGATTTCTAAACCGACTTGTTCTTGCAGGGCAATTTTATTGGCAGCGCGATCGTCAATTTTTTCTAAAGAGAAGGGTTGATCTAAGTTGGGATCGGTTTCTGGATTGTACTGCTCAAGATCAATTCCGTTGACAATGCCGACAATTTTATCTTTTTTCAACGCGAGAAGATCATTTAAGCCTTCCCCATATTCAGGAGTTTGGATCTGTTTGGCATACGTCGGCGAAACCGTATTTACACAATCCGCAAATTGGATCGCCCCCGCCATCACATTATGTTCCTGCATATAAGGCGGACACCAAGCCATTTCTTCAATCTGCGATCGCGCAGGTCCCTGATACGCTAAATTATGAATCGTAAAGACCGTTTTAATTTCAGGGGTTTGATACATCCACACCGGAATCATCCCCGTGTGCCAATCATGACAGTGCATGACCTCTGGCTGCCAATAGTTCAAAGCAAACTGAGCAGCCCCATTGGCAAAAAAGGTAAACCGCCACGGTTCATCATCCCCTTGATAAATGCGACGGGGCGCAAACGCAGCGTGTCCTAACAAATAGAGTGGAACATCAGTTCCAGGGAGAAGTGTCTCTAAAATATCAAAGGTTTGAAACATCGCACTTCCCTGCCAAACTGGTTTCTCTGGAATTTCCAGCTTATCGGGGAGAAAGCCATAATAGGGCATTAAAATTCTCACATCATGACCCATTTTGCGGAGAATGGGGGTCAGCGTTCCCACAACATCTCCCATTCCGCCAACTTTGGCAATGGGGGCAGCTTCGGCAGCAACAAATAAGATTTTCATCAGCTTAATCTTCCTTGGCAATGGTTCTTCGCTGAGTTTAGTATGAACTAGGGATTTCGTACATAGCGAAAAAAGGTTTCTGCACCCATTCCGAAAAGCGTAACATTACGCTAAAATTATTAAGAAATCTTTAGGTAATTCCGCTCGTTAAAAGCTAGACATTAATTGACATAGCTCGATTTTTGTTGACCTAGAAAGGTACGAGCGTGCAGACTCAGGTATAAGTCCTAAAACACAAGGCTACCTACCTTCTTTTCGTGATCACACCTTTCGGTGAACGCCAGCCGTTAGCTACTGTGGTCTGTAATTAAACTAAGTACCGATGCTTTATAAGGTCGTGTTACAGATGTAAAAAGCGATTAGAAGTTTGTCGAGGCACACTTTACTGAGAAATCAGATTGGCGAAAGCAAGCCGTTTAGGAAAGGGAAATGGCTAAGACCCATTTCCCTTTCCACTAAAAAGTAAAGCTAAGTCAAAAAATGTACAATAATTTACCTACTAGGAGTTAACCCATGACGCTTTCCATTCGCAACGTTGCCATTATCGCTCACGTTGACCACGGCAAAACCACCCTTGTGGACGCTCTCCTCCAACAATCTGGCGTTTTCCGCGAAGGAGAAGAAGTTCCCACCTGCGTTATGGACTCCAACGCCTTAGAAAGGGAACGCGGTATTACCATTCTCTCCAAAAATACAGCACTGCGCTACAACGAGACGCTGATTAATATTGTCGATACTCCAGGCCACGCGGACTTCGGTGGCGAAGTGGAACGGGTGTTAGGAATGGTTGATGGTTGTATCCTGATTGTTGATGCCAATGAAGGACCGATGCCACAAACTCGCTTTGTGTTGAAAAAGGCATTAGAAAAAGGGTTACGTCCGATTGTCGTCGTTAATAAAATTGACCGCCCCAATGTTGACCCTGATTTAGCAGTGGATAAAGTCTTTGATTTATTTGTGGAATTGGGTGCAGATGATGATCAATGTGACTTCATTACTCTCTACGCTTCGGGTCTCAGTGGGTTTGCCAAAAATACCATTGAAGAAGAGGGAGTCAACATGGAGCCCTTATTTGAAGCGATTTTAGGTCATGTTCCCCCACCCGCAGGGGATGCAGACAAGCCTCTACAATTACAAGTGACCACTTTAGATTATTCTGAATACCTCGGACGGATTGTTATTGGTCGCGTTCATAATGGGGTCATTCGGGCGGGACAAGAAGCAGCATTAGCCAAAGAAGGGGATCAACTGGTAAAAACCAAAGTCTCTAAGTTAATGGGCTTTGAAGGCTTGCAACGAGTGGAAATCCCTGAAGCCAGTGCAGGTCAGATTGTTGCTGTGGCTGGTTTTAGTGATGCCAATATTGGGGAAACCATTACTTGTCCCAATGAACCGCAACCCCTCCCCTTGATTAAAGTGGATGAACCCACGTTACAGATGACCTTTTCGATTAATGACTCGCCGTTTGCAGGACGAGAAGGAAAATTTGTCACCTCCCGACAAGTGCGCGATCGGCTTTACAAGGAGTTAGAAACCAATGTTGCGCTTCGGGTCGAAGAAACCGATTCCCCCGATAAGTTCCTCGTTTCTGGTCGGGGAGAACTCCATTTAGGGATTTTAATTGAAAATATGCGCCGAGAAGGCTATGAGTTCCAAGTCTCTCAGCCACAGGTGATTTATCGCGAAGTCAATGGGCAACTTTGCGAACCCTTTGAATATTTGATCCTAGATGTTCCTGAAGATGCAGTAGGAAGTTGTATCGAACGCTTAGGGGAACGTAAGGGCGAAATGCAGAATATGCAAGCAACCGCAGGAAATCGTACCCAAGCAGAGTTTGTTATTCCCGCACGAGGTTTAATTGGTTTCCGCAGTGAGTTCCTGCGCTTAACCCGTGGTGAAGGCTTGATGAACCATAGTTTCTTAGAGTATCGTCCGCAAGTGGGTAACTTAGAAACGCGACGGAATGGCGTTCTTATTGCGTTTGAAGAAGGAACAGCAACGTTCTACGCCCTGAAAAACGCAGAAGATCGCGGGGTCTTCTTTATCTCCCCTGGCACAAAAGTCTATAAGGGCATGATTGTGGGCGAAAATACCCGCCCCCAAGACTTGGAATTAAACGTTTGCAAAGCGAAGCAACTGACCAATATGCGTTCTTCTACGGGGGATGAACTGGTACAGTTACAAGCTCCTGCTGAAATGAGTTTAGAACGGGCGCTGGAGTACATCAGTTCTGATGAACTGGTAGAAGTAACTCCTGAGTCAGTGCGTTTGCGGAAAATGTCCAAGAAACTGGCGAAACAGCGTTAGTTGTAAAGGGTAATCGGTTGATCGGGTTCAACAACAACGACACGATCAGCCGTGACATTCCCGGTTGCTGCCCCTGCTGCTGCACCACCCACGGCTGCACCAAGATCAGCATCGCCGAAGATTTCACTGAGTACCAAGCCAGCACCCGCACCGATCGCAGCATCTTCACCAACCGCAGCCCCAGAGGTATCACGGGGGTCTTTAACGGGGTTTAAGACTCCAGAAGAGCCATTAAGATTGTAGGTGCGTCCATTAACTACAACTGAGTTTGCTACATAGCGTAACCCCCCTTCATCGGGAACATATTGACCGCGAATGATTGAACCTGCGGGCAAGTTTAAGCCAGCAAACCGACCACCGCGTGTTACTTCTAAGTTATAGGAGTAGCGTTTATCGGTGTTTAGGTATAGCGTTCCATTTTGGGCACTGGTGGCAACAATATAACGGTTATCGCGTTGGGCGATTAACGTTTCTGCTGCTACATTAGCAGTTGTTACGGGTGCAAATAGCGTTGTTGCTCCAATCAGGCTACCGAGTACAAAAAAACGATTTAACATGACTAGAACCTCCTAATGAGACGTTCTCTATTCTGATCGTCTCATCAGGAACAGTCCTTTGCCATCGCCTATTCGAGTGATTGTTTTCTATCTTTGGGTAGATGTATTCAGTGCTGTTTTTGCTTCTTCTGCTACCTGTTCCACCTCATCTTGAGCGAGTTGTTGCAGGAGACTTTGAGCTTTATCACCACCGAGACGACTCAAGGCTTGGACGAGGCGCGATCGCGCTTGCCAATCTTCATCACTCACAAACGGCTCTAACACTTCGACCGCTCGTTGATCTCCTAATTCCCCAAGAGAGCCAATGGCAACGGTTTTTACTAAATTATTCTCTGACTGTAACGCCTCTGTTAGCACATCAAAACTGCGTGGATCACCCATTTCGCCTAAACAAGCAATGACACTAAACTCCACCAGCCATTCTTCCGTGTGGTGATATAACTCGATTAAATCATCAAGGGCTTCCGTTAATTTTAAGCCTCCCAACGCATCCGCAGCAGCAGCTTGCACATCTGCTTCCGACTCATTACGAAGCCGATCGCGCAGTAAAATTAAAGCCTGCTGACGATCCACAGCCCCCAAACTACTCATCTGACTCACTGCAGCATAGCGCACACGGACATTTGTATCATTAATCAACGGTTGAATCAGGGGAAACGCCTCAGCAGGATCGAGTTGTCGTAACTGGTTAATCCCTGTTAAGCGATCGCCGTAATCTTCGGAGTTAAGCAGGGTTGCAACAGATTCAGGTGTGATATCCATGGTTATTAAATGATGATTGATATATGAAGGTCTCTCAACTGAGAGAGGTGGGGTAACTGGCTTAAATTGTCTCAGAAAAGTTCCCTTTGTTAGAAGAAATTGACATTGCTCTTAACGAATTGATTTTTATTAGGATTAGGAGCGCGATCGTCCTATCCTCTAGCTGTTTTAGCGATTCAGGATCACTGATTAAAGCAGATAGAAATTTGACGGTTTGCCCTGAGGAACGTATGATGCAAAGAGTTACTCGATTGCCTGAATTAGGCAGCGAATGTTGTTGAAAATAGGAATTGAATTATTATGACTCAGACTTCTAATCCCAAAGAAGCCCAAGGTTGGGACGCAATTAAAGGTGCACATGGTCTCGATGGTGATGCTGACCAACTGCAAACCTATTATGATGACTGGGCTGAAGCCTATGACGCAGATGTGTCTAGCGAAGCCTACGCAGGTCCACGGACGATTTCAGAATTTTATGATCGGATTCGGGAAGCCCATGACCCTAAAACCTCTCGCGCCAATTCCAAAGTATTGGATGCGGGTTGTGGAACAGGTTTGATTGGTCCAATTCTTAAAGAAATGGGCTATAAACATATTGATGGGTTTGACCTTTCCGATCAAATGATTGAAGTAGCGAAGAAAACCAATAGCTACGAAGAACTTCTCGGTAGCATTGACATGAACGTCAAAATTGAACAGTACGAGGATAATGAATACGATGCGAGTTTAGCTTGTGGCGTGTTCACTCTCGGTCATGTTCCCCCAGAATCTCTCAATGAAATGATTCGCTTTACTCGCCAAGGCGGTTTAATTGTGGTTAGCACCCGCAAGAGTTATTACAACTCGACAAACTTCCAAGAAGTGGTTGATCAACTGCAAGCCGATGGTAAGGTTAAATTGCTCGAACACTTGAAGGATGCTCCTTATATTACCGAAGAAGGTGCACACTACTGGGCTCTGCAAGTTTGCTAGAGTGATTTTTCAGTAATGGAGGATACGGGAAATCATCCCACTCAAGGTTGCTGGACTTTATAAACCTGAAATTGAAAAAGAATTGCGGGAAAGTCCTCCAGTCTTGGGACATAGGAACAGACAGTAGGTTGGGTTAGAGTAAGTCGTAACCCAACGAAACCTAATTAGTGTTGGGTTTCACTCCCTTCCACCCAACCTACTTGGCGGGTGATTGTTGAGTGCAAGCCCAACCTTGGTTATGCAAAACGGCGACGCAGTAACGGTTGAATCAGCAGTAAAATGACAAGATCAAATGCGAAGAGTGCCAAAAGCATTGTACCGAAAGAAAGATTGAGCCAAGGGGTTTCTAAAACGGTACTACTCAGACTCCATTCCGCATTGAGATAAATATAGCGAATGGGCTCGATCGCGTAAGTGAGAGGATTCACGGTTGCAACCACTTTTAACCAATCTGCCATGAAGTTTAACGGCGCAAGGGCGGTACTGGCAAAGAGTAAAGGCAAATTAGTTACAAAAATGACAGCAATTAATTCCACATGACCAGGTAGCGCAAAGGCTAACCCGAGACTCAGGGCGGTGACACCTGCGACAATTAAGAAAACAATCAGCGCGATCGCGCTTAAGCCAGCAACACCAGGCAAACCAGCCCCCACTACGGCACTTAACCCCACAATCGCAGCCGTTTGTAAGAAGCTGAGACTAATAATATAAATCGTGGAAGCTGCCACAATCGAAAAACGAGAACTCAAGGGCGCAACCAACAGACGATTGAGAAAGCCAAACTCGCGGTCAAACATGACGGGTAAACCTGCGTTTAACGCCCCAGAAAAGGCAGTAAACACAATCACCCCTGGCGCAAGAAACTGACCATAACTTAACCCTTCTCCCAATAATCCTTCTGGCGCATATTGAAATAACGCCCCAAAGAGAATTAACCACATCAACGGTTGAATAATTCCCGCCATGAGGGTAGAAGGGCGACGTTGGAGTTGAATAAACAGACGTTTGGTTAACGCGCCCGTTTCTTGGAAAAACTCCGCAACAGGATTTTCTTTACTCTCCTCTTTCTGATTAATTACAGAATTCGGGGATAATGGACTGACACTTTGACTCATAAATCTAATCTCCTCTTCGTTATCTTTAATTATGAACATCTCTAACGAATGACTAATGACTAATGACTAATGACTAATTAACTAACCCCCCTTCATCGCCTGTTTTTTCTCCGCTTTGAGATCGCGACTGCTCGCTGCAGCCATTTCTGCATCCATCAAGGTGCGTCCCGTTGCAGCTAAATAGACATCATCTAAACTGGGACGAGATTGAGAAACGCCAAAAGTGGGTAAGCCTAACTCAGAAAGCGTTTTTTCAATCGTACCAATGGGATTACTTTGTGCTTCTACCACTAAGTTTAGAGAATTCCCTTGGGCTGGGTTAACAATAATTTCTTTGACAAAATCCAGATGAGAAAGCTGTGCTTTGGCTTTTTCTGCTTCTTCTGGCGGTGTAAATTCTCGGATGCGGAGGGTCACGCGATCGCCGCCTAAGCGATCTTTTAACTCATTGGGAGCGCCATCCGCAATGACTGTTCCTTGATCAATAATCGCAACGCGATCGGCAAGGGCATCCACTTCTTCGAGATAGTGACTGGTAATCAGGACGGTTGTTCCAGCGTCTCGTAACTTCCGCAGAAAATCCCAGACCACAAAACGACTTTCAATGTCTAGCCCCACAGTTGGTTCATCCAAAACTAACACATCCGGTTGATGGAGTAACCCCGCAGCGAGATCCAGACGTTTTTTGATACCCCCCGAATATTTTCCAGTCTTTTGGTGAGCGTAGTCTTCTAAGCCTAAAATTCTGACTAATTGATCAATGCGCTCATTGGCTACCGATTTCGGAAGGTGATAGAGACTGGCTTGGAGTTGTAATAATTCCCGTCCAGTGAGAACCTTATCTAAAGCGACCTCTTGCGCCACATAACCGAGTTTGCGTCTAGCAGCTTTCGGTTGTTCGACACTAGAGACACCGCCAACTTCCACACACCCTGCATCGGGTTTGGTTAAGGTACATAAACAGCGAATCGTGGTTGTTTTTCCAGCCCCATTAGGACCGAGTAAACCAAAAATTTCTCCAGGTTGAACCGTAAAGGTAACGTCTTTAACTGCTGCTACGTCACCATAGGATTTTTTTAAGTGTTTGATGGAAACAGCAGGTTTCATAAAAATTCTTATGATTTTATAGAGATGGTTAAGTTTCAGTTTTCCCCCACCCCTGTCTCTTTTCTGACAAGTCATCTGCCATTACCGAAAGAGGCAGTTAGCAGAGGGAACGAGTTGACACCCACGAGAGACTTTTTGGAGAGCCTAGGGATGCGGTCTCGTATTACAGGGGTCACGGACATTATAGCAATCGTTTATCTTCGCGGTGGATCAACAGCGCGATCGCGAGATCGATTGCTTCAGGGAGAGGGGGAATCACTTTAACCGATTAAGCCTCAATTTGTAAGATTTTTTGCAACTTAATCCGATCATTCAACTTGGCAGAAAACCGACCATTCTCTAAATCTCGAATCCAGCTTTGACTTTTATCAAGATATTCCGCTAACTTTCTTTGACTGAGCCCGAGCCGTTTTCTGGCATTAGCAATTTGTTCTGCACTTAAGGGAAATGCCTTCTGCTTACGATGTTTAGGACGGGTTTTTTGTTGTTTCTTGTTTTCCCAATGAGAGAGTTGTTCATCCCATTCTGGGGGCAATTCAAACTTCAGAATCCGCGCCTTCATCAGCAAATTCCATTTCCCTCGGGGGGCAGCATCAGTGATTCGCGTCTCGTTACAAGCATCATTAATCCAAAAGTCCATCGCTTCATCTGCATCATCGGGAATTTCCCCTAATCTTGCCCACAATGGCTGAATATTGGTCGGATAGGTCACAGGATCAAAAACGGGTTTGATACCATATTCATTCAGCGATTCTAGGTCACTCTCAAATTTGCGGATTAAGCGCTTGCGGGGCTCTCGGCTGAAGGTTGCCTCTTTCACTTTATCCTCGCCATAGGCAACATACATTAATTTCGGTACAGTAATGCGTTGTTCTCGACCCATTTTCGCTTTAAATAACAGCCACAGCATCATCCGCACTGCCCCTTCGTGTTGATGCCAATTTGTCATCACTGCCGATAGCATAAACTTGGGTAATGTCCCATACTGATAAAAGGCAACAGATTTTTTATACCCCTGTTTATTGAGAAAATACTCTGCCCAAGCACCAGCTTTAATCTTAAATGTCATTCCCACTAAATGTTTATAGCCTTGGGAATCTTCCTGAAAGTAATTTTCAATGTCCATCAGATGCCAAATCCGATCTTTTGCCACCGAAAACGAGGGAATTTTTCCCTGTCGCGGCCAATCAATGGCAGTAAGCAGTTGACAGGGTTGTTGAACAAGGGATTTAATCAGGCTCAGTTTAGTGGCTTTATTGAGGTCTTTGCGTTTGTCTAATCCTAAATAAGTTTCAATTTCCTTATGATCAATGGTGAATTCTTGTTCCCAAGGTCGCTCGATCGCGACAGCATAAGCAGCAAAAATCAAATGCAAACAAGCTGCCCGCAAATCCATTGCTTCCACAGTTGGTGTCGCTTCAATTGAGCTAAGAATTGTGGGATCATCCGCAACCAGGTCGTTGGTTAGCCAAAAGTCAATCTTACCTTTACCTTGTTTCACGGAACGTTGAAAATACAGTTGATCCTCTTTATCCGTTTCCCAAGCAACGGCTGACCCTTTCGCGAGAATATTACAGGCTTCCCAGATTACCATTGCTGTTGCCATGGGATTGGTTTGACCATTGGCAAAAAGACTGTGAGTATTCAAGGGTTGGGGTTCGGCTTTATATCTTCCCTTTTTGGAGGGTAAGGGGAGCGGTAAATGCTCTGGACAACTACTCACACATAATGGCTCTTGATTATTATCCTCGCAGTGGTTACATAAGGCGGGTTCCACCCAATACTCGGCTTTGCCATCAATTTGAATCGCTCCCGTGGGACATTCAGGCAAACAGATACCGCAATGAGTACAGGTTTTAGGAATGGTGTAAGACATAGCAACTTCCTTCTCTCAGACGATTTTTACACAGACAACGCTAGACTAGATCTCTCAAAGTTCAACAGAATAAATAATAGTTTTTTCTCATGCCAACTACTATTTAGATTCAGAAACAACACCTGCTTTTACAGAAGGTGCTTGCTTTGACCGTTGGTCAACAAAGCATGACATAATCAAACTGTATTGTTTTCTACATTTTGGATGTTGCTTTTTACCTTGCTGAGACTTTCGAGTTGACTTATTGCTCTTCCTTTTCCTATAAATATTGCTCGATATTCGCTGACAATTTTGTTAAATCTGTTAGTTTTTATCGCTTTTTAAGTATTCTTTAGACTTTTTTATATTATTATTAGCAACTTCATCGCGTTATTCGTAGGTAACCCTGAGTGATTGACAGTGAATTGAATCAAACTGGCTTAATCTGGAAGGAGACAGCTAAAAATAGGGCAATCTCTGCTAATTTCAATTTTTGATTTTAGGAATGCTCGTGATGACTCGTTTGTGAGGTGGGAGTCCACTCCCGAATCAGTTGCCGAACCACATCGTTCATGGAGATATGGAGTTCATCACAATAATTTTTGAGCTTGATATATTCTGCTTCTGTTAATCTTAAAGTAAATCTTTTCATGGCATTTAAATGACATCAATTGGGCATCAATCGCTATTAATTAATTAGCATCTCATACCGAATCAGTATCATCCTGACACCATTCTGGTATCATTCAATTTTTAAGAAAAAATCATGGAGATGGAATTTCAATCAACTTAGGCGGTTTAATGATTGTTATATCATGTTCTCTGATGGCAGTTGAGGCTCAGAGCACAGTTAGAATTAATTGGATTAATTAAGGATGTACTCAACTCTCAGACCTCTCAATTCACGGGAGAAAAATAGGCGCTAAGCAGAGAAGGGCGAGTATTTTGGGGGGCTAGGATGAGTATTAATGGCTAAAATGACTTGTATTTTTTGCAAAATTGCACTCAGGAACGACTGATGAGTCCTCGCTTTCCCGTAGGCTCATGATCAAATACTCGTCCCCTGCACTGAAAAAAATTTATCTCCCTGATCTGAGAAAGATTTAACCCTCATGAGTACCTCTTGATCAATTTAATGTTAGTCTCAAATTTTTGACCTGTAATCTGGCGTTGGTATAACTGCTATATATGCTGACAGGAGCTTATTATGCAAACACCTCCTATTTCTAATGAAGTTGCCCTCAGAATTGCTCTCGCGTCGAAACTTTTACCTCAAATTTCTCTTCCAGACTTAATTACAGCCTTGCAAACTCATTTCAATGATGAAGTGACAGAAACCGCTCTCAATCAATTGACGATCACGGAATTGCAGCAATGTTTAACCTCGGTTGATGGCACTAATACCAATCGCGCCACCCTCAAAGAAGCCCTGCACCTGTTGTGGGGAGAAACCGATGAGAATTTACCGATTCCTGAAGCAGGGGATTTACCGCAATCGGTGAAAATTGCGGTCGCCTCCAACACCGGCGAAGAACTGGATGGACATTTTGGATCATGTCATCGCTATTTAATTTATCAGCTTGCTGTGGATGAAATGCGACTGATTGATGTGAGATCGACCATTGATGCCGATTGGGCAAAAGATAAAACGGAATTTCGGGTGAATTTAATTCGAGATTGCGCGATCGTCTATATGGTGGCTATTGGCGGACCAGCAGCAGCGAAAGTGATCCAAGCCAATATTTACCCCATGAAGAAAGAACAGGGCGGTTTGGCAAGAGACCACTTAGCACAATTACAACAAGTGCTTGCCACCTCTCCACCGCCTTGGTTAGCAAAAGCCCTAGGATTGCAGGTCAAACCGTCCTTTTCCTCCGCAGTGAATTGAACCCCTGAGATCTTAATGACCGAGGAATTCTGCAATTTTGGCTGCTGCTGCTTCTAGTTTGGCAGCATCCCGAACTAATGCCATACGGACATAGCCTTCTCCGGCTTGACCAAAGCCCGAACCAGGGGCAACGGCGACCCCTGTGGCTTCTACGAGTTGCGTGCCAAAGTCCATAGAATTTCCTTGCCAAGATGCAGGCAGTTTTGCCCATAAATACAGAGTTGCTGCGGGGGTGGGAACGTCCCAACCGATATCATTTAACGCCTTGACAAAAACGTCTCTGCGGTGTTCAAAGGTATCAACGGTTTTCTGGATGCTTTCTTGGGGACCGGTCAAGGCAGCGATCGCGCCATTTAAAATCCCGCGATACTGATTAAAATCAATGACAGCTTTCACTTGTCGCAAACCGAGAATCAGATCTCGATTGCCAACCGCAAAGGCAATACGGAATCCGCCCATATTGTAGGATTTAGAAAAGGTAAAAAACTCAATAGAAATTTCTTTGGCGCGATCGGCTTGTAGCACAGATGGGGCTGGAGGAGAGCCAGAAAAGACCATATCGCCATAGGGAAAATCATGAACCAGCGCGATCGTATTTTCTTTACAAAACTGTACGGCTTCCTCAAAAAAGGATAAAGGGGCGAGGGCAGTGGTGGGATTATGGGGATAACTCAGTACCATCATCTGGGCTTTTTCCCGCACCTCTGCTGGAATATCATCAAATATAGGTAAAAACTGATTTTCCGCCAGCGTTGGTAACCAATAAATCTCGCCCCCTGCCAAATGAATGCCTCCAGAATGGGAAGGATAGCTGGGGTCTTGTAAGAGAGCGATATCCCCTGGATCGAGCAAAGCTAGCGGTAAATGGGCTGTCCCTTCCTGACACCCAATCAGAGTGAGCACTTCCGTTTCTGGGTCAACGGCAACCCCGTATTTATTTTCAAACCAACTTGCAACCGCTTCCCGAAAGGGTTGGGTACTATGAAACAGCGCGTAACCATGGGTACTGGGATCATCAACCGAAGTCTTAATCGCTTCCAACACATGATCCCCTGCGGGTAAATCAGATGAACCCAAAGAGAGATCAATAATCTCTTTACCCGCAGCTTTGGCTCTTGCTTTTGCCGAATCCATATCAGCAAAAACATTGCGACGTAAGGGTTGGAGGCGTTGAGCAAATTTTATCATTGGTTATTCGTTCTTTGTTCTTGGTTCTTTGTTCTTGGTTCTCCCTCTCACCTTGTCTCCCCCTCTCCCCATCCTTACCGAGGAAGTAACACTTCTGACCTTAAAATAATTCACCTCCAACTCCCCCTCATTCCTAAAGATGCTGGTCAATGTTGCCTTTTAACTTATCTTTGGTAATTGCTCCCTCATGAGACCATTGAATATCCCCATTTTGAATTAATCTCAGGGCGGGAACGCCTTCCACTTGGTAAGTTTTCACGGCTTCTGGGTTGGGATCAACTTCCAGTTTCAGAACTTTCAACTGGTCACTATATTCATTGGCTATCGCTTCCACAGAAGGAGAAACAAGGCGACACGGACCGCACCAATCTGCCCAGAAATATAAAAGCACAGGTTGACCTGCTTGAGCAATTTCTTCAGTAATTTGAGAATCGGTTGTTGAAATTAAGTTACTCATAAATAAAATTTTTTCTGTAGTCTAAGACACTATCCACAAAAGAGAGGGGTAAAAAGTTAGAAGATCCGACTTTTCCCCTCATTGTCTAGATTCAATGGTATCGCTAATCAGCACTAGCGATTAACCATCTAATTGTTTCCGTAGTGCTTCTAACTCAGCATCCATTTCACTATCGCTAACTGCTTCTTGATTTTGGCTGCTACTACTGGTTTGTTGTTCCCCTTCTGGTAATGCTTGCTGATTTTGCGAAGATCCAGACAATTGCGCTTTCATCGCAGCGAGTTCATCATCAACGTCACTACCCGATTCAAGTTGGGCAAACTGGTCTTCAATACCGCCACCACCACCAGCGAGTTCTGCTGCTGCTTGTCCAGAGGCTTCCATTTCCATAACTTTTTCTTCCATGCGCTCAAACGCACCCATGGCACTATTATTATTCAAGTTGCCTACTTGGTCTTGCAGTTGCTGGTTGGCTTTGGCTGCTTTCATGCGAGCCCCAAGCATTTCTTTTTTCGTTTTGGCTTCCGAGATTTTGCTTTCCAGGGCGATGAGGGATTTTTTCAGGGTATCAACTTGTGATTTTTGTTGATCTACTTGGGGTTTGAGTGCAGCAGCAGCATCTGCAGCAGATTTTTTCCGTTGCAGTGCTTGTCGGGCGAGGTCTTCTTGTCCTTTACCCAGAGCCAGTTGTGCCCTTTGTTGCCATTTGTTGGCTTCTGACTGTTGCTCCTCGTATTGTTTACGACTGCGACGTTCAGCAGCAATGGCTTTGGCAACAGCTTGGCGGAGTTGCACCAAGTCTTCATTCATATCCACCAGGGCTTGTTCCAACATTTTTTCTGGATCTTCAGCTTTACTGACAAGATCATTAACGTTGGCGCGTACAACCCGGCTAATGCGATCAAATAGTCCCATAATGCGATTTATCCTTTGAGCAATTTACGACTGTTAATGTTAATAGCAGCTAACGGCGAGCAATCTTAAACCGTTATTGAAGAAAATTGATGCGCTGACACCTGATCCGAGGATGATAAGATGTTGACGCGATTAAAAGTTGCCATCTGTCGTTTCTACTGCTTCTATGGTAAGACACTGAGCCTCGATTCAGAAAACACCACAACCCTTGATTGAATGGTTCGGTTTTTGGGTTATGATACAAAATTTTTCCGTATTAATATCACCTGTTAATGATCCCTCCTGTTGGATTGGGTGATATAGCAGTCAGGAATCAGGTGTGAGACAGCCATTCTGGTTTAAGGCAACAGGCAATCGTGAAGAAGGAAGGTCAGAAAAATTCTTAACTTTTCCCAGAAAGTGCAAAGTTTTGATACTTTGATCGAGCAATTCCCTTGCAGTTTTTCGAGAACTGGAGACAGACCAGCCTGATCAGGCAAAAGTGTCAGCACTATATTAGCCTCCTTGCTAAAATAAGGCTAAAAGTATGATGATTGTTCTTACTCAAAGTAAGAATTAACACAATGTCTTCTCCTCCGTCTTCTCCAAAACAACGCATCACTGTTTCCATTGATATGTCCTTGCTCCAAGAAGTGGATCGCTTCAGCAATAATCGTTCGGCTGCGGTGGAGGAAGCATTACGTCTTTGGCGAAAACAACAGATTGAAAACCAACTGCGATCGTTTTACGAAAACCGTTCTCAAAGAGATATTGAAGAAGAATCTCTCTGGGCGGATCAAACACAAGAAACAGCAATGATGGCTTGGGAAGAGAGTGATACATCCTTAGAAAAATGACTCCTTTTTCCCAATTTCCCCGTCAAGGGGAAGTCTATTTAAGTAAGGCGCTGCGCCAGTCTGGAGATACGAAAAAGCGTCCTGTTGTGGTAGTTTCTATTGATCTCCGCAATCAGTATAGTTCTACTGTTTTGGTTGTTCCCTTTTCTTCTGATATTTCTTCGACTCACAGCAACCCCTGTCGTCCTCTGTTAAAAAGAGGAGAAGGAGGATTAGAAGCTGATTCAATCGCTATGTGCGATCTGATTACAACAATTGCTAAACGTTATCTAGAACAAAGTCCCTATGGAATCATTAGTGAAGATTCTTTAAGTAAAATCCAAGCTGCCATCAAAATTGCAGTGGGATTATTTTGAACGATCGCGCTCGATTTTTTATGATTCCAATACTGAGGAGTGTTAATTTTCAATGGGTATTATTGATTGGAGTATTGTGGGCATTTATGCCCTAATTGTCATCGGGATTGGTGTGATGGCAAGTCGTAAACAAAATAACACCAATGAATATTTTCGGGGCGGTCGTCAACTCCCGTGGTGGGCAATTGGTTTTTCGATTATTGCCACTTCTTTTTCTGCTGCATCCCTACTCGGAGGACCCGGACAAGGGTATGGTCACGGCTTTCTCTATTTACAACTGCAATTAGGAGATTTAATTGGCTACGGCTTAGTGATTGCTTTATTTTTGCCCTTTTTCGTCAATCTGAATTTAACCACTGCTTATGAATATTTAGAACAACGCTTCGATGCTAAAACCCGCTCTTTGGGGTCACTGTGCTTTCTCTTATTCGTAATTGCTCGTTTAGGAGCATTACTTTATGGGGCTTCTCTAGTGGTTTCAACAGTAACAGGGATTCCCCTCTATCCTGCGATCGCGCTGGTTGGAGTAATTTCAATTCTCTACACGGTCACGGGCGGAATTACGGCTGTGGTCTGGACCGATGTCTTGCAATTTGCCATGATTTTTGTCGGTTTAGGCGCGGGGATTTGGGCTGCGGTTTCTGGGGTTGACGGTGGCTTCGGGACATTACTGCAAGCAGCAGGTGAAGCGGACAAGTTAAAAATGTTTAATCTGTCTTGGGACCCTGCTTCAATCTATTCTCTCCCCACGGCTCTTTTTGCTTACGGGATTCTTGCTTTTGCAGTTGCTGGCACGAATCAACAATCGGTGCAACGGTACGTTTCCTGTTCCGATTTACCCTCAGCGCGGAAAGCGATTTTATTTGGCTGGTTTTCTGGCTTTTTGGGGATGGCAGCGACGCTTCTTCTCGGTGTGATTTTATTTGGTTTCTATTCCTTGAATGGTGGGTTATCAGAAGAAATTGCAGGGGATAAAATTTTGCCCTATTTCATTGTGAATCAAGTACCAGTGGGTGCATCGGGGTTTTTAGTAGCAGCCATTTTTGCAGCAGCGATGTCTTCGATTGACTCGGCTTTGCATTCTTTAGCGACTTGTATGACCGTGGATTTTTATGACCGCTATTTCCTTCGAGAGGAAAATGAATCAAAATCGCTGAGGGTGGCGCAACTCTTAATTATGATTTGGGGGATTCTTGGAATCTTATCAGCATTTTATGTGGCTTCTACAGGAAAAGATTTATTACCGTTTCTTGTCACCTATACCACGATTTTTTTAGGACCCTTATTGGGGATTTTCTTGATGGGAGTTCTGTTGCCTCGGGTTAATGCCAATGGTGCGTTTTATGGGACGGTTACTGCGGTTATTTTCATGATTATTGCTTCAGAAGCGGGCTGGTTAACTTTTCCTGGGATTTGGCGCTCTGCGATTACTGCGCCGATTGCGGTGATTCTCGGTTCTGGTATTTCTTTGTTTGGTTCGATTCCACCACCGCGATCAATCCAAGGTCTGACCCTCTGGACTCAGATCTCAGGAAACAATCAACCAATGAGTCGTCCTGGTTTAGAGGAATAATCGCTGCCTTATCAATTTTTGTTAAAATTCGTAAAACAATGCGAATTGATGTTACTAATAATTTCCCTGAACTATGCTTGAGATGCTCCCTCCGATCAATATTGATCCAACCACCATCGCCGGACTTAGCCTGTGGGCGTTTGCCCTTTATCTTAGCCTTTCCTCCCTCCGAGAATGGTTGATGACCCAGTTAATGCGTTGGTTTAATTTTGCGGAACGATCTTTATATTTGTCTGTGCAAGAATTTGAGCGCACCCGTGAAGCCAGAGAATCCCAAAATGCTTTTTATGCGTCAGTGTTTAGTATTTTTCCCTTTCTTGCCCTTGGTGGCTTGTGTAACTATGGTGTGGAGATGAGCTTAGGACGCAGTTGGGCAATTAGTATGGGGATTTTAGCCTGTATGGCATTTGGGGTTTATGAATTAGGACGACAATCCCAACAAGAATAATATGTTGACACTCCCCTATAATTAAGTGGTTAGCTGAAAACAATTAGCTGATCGCTTAATTAAGGAGAATTTTTACTTTTTTCTGTAAAAAAGAGTGCAATCTTATGACACAACCGATCAACACGACTGCTAATAACGCAGCGAATGATGAGGGTGACGTTGATCTAGGATTAAAGTCAGAGGCTTCGTCTGGCTTCACTGCCAACAGCGTCACTAACAATGTCATCGCAAATAATCCCCTTGATAATACTCCAGAAGCTGATACACTGACAGGTCAGTCTGGAGAAGATAAATTTGAGTTTTTACTACAAGATGATTCTATTGCAGATAACGATGACGCATCGGCATCGGGTATTTTTGCCAATGGTGGGGTTGACGTAATCACAAATTTTGATCCAGGCGAGGATATCCTTGTCTTTGACGAGGAGTTTTTTGATAATCTTGACAACTTTTCTGTCTCGGAAGATGGGGAGGGAGGAACAATGATTAGTTATGAAGGCTCAGAGTTCCTCAACTTAAAAAACGTTGATCCGGATGACTTTGAGCTCCTTTAAATCAGTATCGACTCGCAACAAGCAGTGAAAAGACAATCCCAGTCCTGGAAAAACTATCAGGGATGTGCAGAAATGGTTTGGGCAGAGGGGAAATTAAAAGACGCTGCTCATTACTATGAAATCGCGATCGCGCTTGCGCCACAGGAAACCCGTCTTTATTATGATCTCGGATGTTTAGAACACCAGCAGGGCAAGTTCACAGAAGCCTGTCACTATTACAACCAAGTCATTGCTCTTGATCCCGATCATGCCTCAGCTTACAGTAATCTTGGTTCTGCTTTGACTCAAATTGGCGATCTGGAATTGGGATTAAAACATCTACAAACCGCGATCGCGCTGTGTCCCAATCATCCTCGCTATCATAATAATCTCGGTCAAGGGTTAATGCGACTGGAAAAGGTGACAGAGGCAATTTCCGCTTACCAGAAGGCGATTGCATTACAACCCGATTATTCCCTCGCCCACTACAACTTAGGGAAAGCATGGCAAAGCAAAGGCGTACACCAACAAGCTGTAAGCTGTTTTGAGCAAGGGATTCAATTGCAAAGTGATCAACCCAGAATCTATGGAGAGTGGGGAACATCTTTGATGGCGTTGGGAGAGGTTCAAAAAGCCCTCCAGTGTTGGCAAAAAGTGATTGCTTCTTACCCCCAGCAACTGCAAGCCTATCAACAATGGGTGAGGAGACGTTTTCACCCTCCTCAAGATGAATGGGAAAAAAGCAAATCAACTTGTGGTCAGTTCTTGCAAGCCCTACAAAACTCACAGTTTCAGGAAGCTCAAACCTTTCTCGGACAAATCTACTTTCATTTGGGTAATGCTTGTCTTGAATATGGAATCCCTCGACAAGCAGAGGCTTACTATCGCAAAGCACTGCAGTTAGACCCTTTTGAGAGTGAGTTACAAGTGCAACTGGGAGATAGTCTGGTGCAACAGGGAAAATCCGAAAGCGCGATCGCGGCTGATCAAGTTGCCTTAAGCCTTGATCCCCAAAACCTCCATGCTTGCTTTCAGTTGGGGAAATTATGGGAAGAAAAAAAACAATGGCAGGGCGCGATCGCGTGTTATCGTCAGATTTTAGAGCAACCGAACCCGAGAAACTTACTCGCAGTCTCTTCTAAAGGAGTCCCACCGCCTCAAAAAAGTTATTCCACAGCCCGATCTTGGTTCGTTGAGAGAAATCAGCTTGACAACTATCACGAAATTAAAGAGGAGAAACCCAACAAGAGAAACACAGACACTAAAGTCACCTGTGGGGGATTAAATTGTACATTTTGTTTGCCAAGAATCCGTAACTGGTTTCAACCAATCCAACTAGAAAACAACATTTACCATTGTGCTTTCACTCAAGTTCTCCCTGTTAGTTCTCCTCCTTTATTTGTTGCGAAGATCCCTCAAGGAAGAGCGTGGGCAATTCCTCAAAAAAACAACTGGTTGATTTGTACCGCACTGGGAATCATCACTCCTGATAATTCTCTCCTCCAAGATCTCTCTCGGGATTATCCAGGACAGTTACCTACTTGTTTAGGAAACCCTTTTCCTCATCAAATTTTCCAGCAGGACACACTTCCGCCTCTACAAGAAGTAGCAGGTCAAGTCGCGGTTTTAGCAGGATTATCGGGAAATATTTATTTCCATTGGTTGGTTGATATACTCCCTCGGATTGCCTTATTACGGCAAGTTGGAGTTGATTTGAAGACACTCGACGGGATCTGGATGAATCAGGTGACTCAACCCTTCCAACAAGAAACCCTAGAGATTCTAGACATTCCCCTGAAAACGATCATCTCAAGTGACCATTTTCCTCATATCCAAGCGCATCAACTGATTGTTCCCTCCTTTGTCGGACATTTTGGGTGGTTGCATTCTTGGGGACTCGCGTTTCTCAGAAAAACCTTTCTTCCCCGATTACGTCAATCGCATAGGTTTTATCCCAAGCGGATTTACATTTCTCGGGAAAATGCTCGACACAGACGGATACTCAACGAACCAGATGTGATTAATTATCTGAGCACTCGCGGATTTGTTACAGTCACTTTAGAAACGCTCTCTTTTTCCGAGCAATTGAACTGGTTTGCTGCTGCGAATACAATTATTGCCCCTCATGGTAGTGGCTTGACCAATCTCGTCTTTTGTCAACCGCAGACAACTGTCATTGAATTGTTTTCTCCGAACTATATCCTTCATTATTTTTGGGTTATTGCCCAACAACTCAAACTCAAGCATTATTTTGTCATTGGAGAAACAATTGCCTGTGGGAGAATTCGAGAACTAATGTATCAAAACTCACTTGCTGAAGATATTTGGGTCAATCTCAACACCTTGAAAAAAGCATTGGATTACGCCAAAATAGATTAGCTTTTTCTCTTCTGAATCTCCCATGTCATTAACGGCTGATTCAAATCCCTTGCAACAGGAAGCAGAAACTTATCTCGACCAACAGCGTTTCCAACAAGCGATTTCCCTGTGCCAACAAATGATTCAGGAAACGCCACAATTTGCCCCCGCTTACCAGATTTTAGGGAAAGCATCATTAGGAATTAATGATCTCCAGACGGCAGCGAAGGCTTATCAGCACGCGATCGCGCTCGAACCCAATTGTCCAGAAAATTATGCCAATTTAGGATTAGTTCGGGCGCAACAACAACAGTGGCAAGAGGCTCACAACTGCTATCAAAAGGCTCTTGAAATCAAACCCGATTTTGCGGGCGTATATCGTCATCTCGCTAGATTATGGGAACAACTGAACCAGTTAGAGTCAGCAGTGGAAGCATGGGAACGGGCTTACAGTTTAGAACCAGAAACGGTCAAACCTGAAGATCGCTTGCGATTAGGAGATGATTTCTTAAAACTGCGTCAACTGGATCAAGCCATAGCCTCTTATCAACGGGCTCTAGAGGCTCAACCGAACTGGCAAGAAGCCTACCAACGACTGGGAGAAGCCCTCGAAAAAGCGGGACGATGGGAAGAAGCAACAGCAACTTGGAAACGAGCGATGCAGTGCTCACAACAGCAGGAAAATGCCCCTGTTGTCACATCATCTCCCCAAAAACAAGAAACCTACAAACGCGCTTGTCAAACCCACCTTGAGCAACAACAATGGTCAGAAGCGGTGATTGCTGGGAAAAAAGCCCTCTCCATTGCTGAAGATGCACAAACTTGGCACTGGGTAGGAAAAGCCCTACAAATGAGCCAAAAACCTCAAGAAGCCTCTGTTTGTTATCGCAACGCGATCGCGCTGCAACCCTTACCTGAATCTTATACGAATTTGGGAAGTCTCTATGCTCAACAACAACAATGGCAAAATGCAGTTCGTTGTTATCAAGAAGCCTTAAAACTCGACTCTCAGCAAGCAGTGATTTGGCGAAACTTAGGGCGGGCTTTGACAGGGGCTGGAGAAACCCAAAAAGCGGTTGCTGCTTGGTATCGCGCTTACTGTTTAGCTCCCACCGAAGAAAGTGCAGAAGACCATTTACAGTTGGGAGATCGTTTAGCTGAGTGGGGACACTTGACAGAGGCGATCAGGTGTTATCAATATGCCACTGAGAGAAAACCCAATTGGTCACTGGCTTATTACCGACTGGGAGACACACTGCAAAAAGCGCAACGTTGGGAAGAAGCGACGGTAAGTTTACGACGTGCGATTGAGTGTCGTCAACAAGAAGAGGCTTCTCTCGAAACAATCACCCCACCCTCAGGGCAAGGAGATCTCGCGCAAAATTTCTCTGAGACTGAAAACAATGCTGTGGGGTTACGGATACACTTAGCTGAGGCGTTTCCCACATTTAGGAAAGGATGGGCTTGGTTACGGGAGAAACTGCCAAAACGAACCAGAAAACCGTCTCAGGAATTACTACCCGCCTTATCTGGGTGGGAGGGAAAGCAACCCGCAACGTCAACCCTTGATGTTGCTGCTGAAAATCCCCAAGAAGAGAATGATTCTGCTGTTGCTAAGCCGAGTCAGAAAGCATTGTTAGCAGTGTTAGAGAGTCAAGCTAGGGCTTGTCTTGAGGCGAAAGATCTAGATCGCTGTTTCAGGGTTTCTCAAGAACTGGTGCAGGAATATCCTCAGTATCCCCAAGGGTACAAATTACTCGGACAAGTTTACCAGCAAAAAGGAGAATTATCCCTTGCCTTAGAAGCCTACCAAAATGCGATCGCGCTGCAACCGGAAGATGTTGCGGTTCGGGTTTGGTGTGGACAAATTTTGGTAAGTTTAGAACAATTCCAAGACGCGATCGCGCAATACCAGAAAGCCCTACAACAAGAGCCCAAAAACTGGGAAATCTATCACTATTTAGGAGATGCTTGGGAAGCCAGTGGCGATCCTGACAGCGCGATCGCTGCTTATGAAAAAGCTGTTGAGTTAGCAAGTAGCAATCATAAGATTGACTTCTCCTCGCTCTGAAAAGAGGAGGATTCTAATTAGAAGGTTAAGGAGTTTACAATGTCTAGAGAGAATCAGCAGTCGCCTTGGTCAAGTGATGCAGTCAGAATTGGGAAAGTCACCCCTGCTCAGAGTTGTTATAAACTGGGAAAAGCCTTAGCCCAAAAAGGACGTTGGCTAGACGCGATCGCGCAGTATGAGAAAGCCCTCGCTTTCGATCCCAATCATCAGCAAGCCCGTCAGCAGTTAGAGGCAATACAGAACAAACGGCAGACTAATACTGCTTTTATTCCCGAACGCACCCCAGAAGGGAGAAGACATCGTCAGCAGTCTCAATATTATGCTCAACAAAAACAGTGGGAAGCAGCAGCCGAAGAATTACAAGCGTTAATCAAAGTAGAACCCACATTTGAGGCTTATCGAGATTTGGCGCGAGTGTATCATTATCTGCAAAAGCCTACACTAGCAGCCCAGTATTGGTATGAAGCGTTAGTGCTGAAGCCCGATCAAGCTAACGCTCAAGAGCATTTACAGTTAGGGAATACTCTCGCGCAACAGGAAGAGTGGGAGCAAGCCATTACCTGTTATCAACGAGCAATCGAGCGCGATCCACAACTGTTCGAGGCACATCGCAATCTTGCAGCAGGGTTTGCCCAGCAACAGCAATGGGAGCAAGCAGTGATAGCATATCAGAAAGCGCTGGCTATTAATTCCGACTCAGCAGCGGTTTATCAGGAGTTGGGAACGGTCTTAGAAGAACAAGAAAACTGGGAGGCTGCAGCAGAAGCCTATCGTTGCGCGATCGCGCGGGAAAATGATTTAGTGTGGTCTTACTATCGTCTCGGAAAAATCGCCCTCCACCTGCAACATTGGCAAGAAGCAGTGGCTGCGTTGCAAAACGCAATCCAATTGCAGGAAGACTTACCGAATATTCAAGTGTTACTCGCGGATGGCTTAAGGATGCGAGCGAGAGCCGATCTGGAAAAGGCGGTTGAATATTATCACTGCGCGATCGCGCTGAATCCAGACGATGAAGAACTCTATCATAAAGCCTTAGATGCCAAGCCCGATGATTCTAATCTCTACCAGCAGCTAGCAACTTTATTAGAGAAAAAGGGGAATCATCAAGCTGCACAGATTTTCCACGACTTAGCCTAACGATGACTTGAACGAGATCGTTTGACTCCTCTCATGCGTTTAATTAGGGTTTGCCATGGCTCTGAATCAATAAACTGATTAATATCTAAAACCTTACTTTCTTGAGTCGCATACTGAGAAAACAGTTCAATCCAACTGATAATTGTTTGTGAACGAGTTAGTGATGTAAACTCTAAAGATTGTTGCAAGTAATTCACCATAGTTTCCCAATCATTCTTCTTATAAGCACACCAACCTTCCCAGACAAGATAGTGATACTCTCGTTCCCGATCAGTTAACTCTTGTTGGTCTAAATCTTGTTGAAATTTTAACTGATTGAGTTCTGTTTGAGTTTTCTCGAATTGAATCTGAGTCTGTTTAAGTTCATTTTCTAGTTCAGCAACTTGCTTTTGATATTCTTCTAAAGAGTCTTCAGTTTCATTGAGTAAATCTTGAGATTGCCACATCACCTCTTCTGTTTCTTCTAATCGGCACTGAATCTCTATTACCTCCTTTTGCTTAGAGGCTAATTGTTCTTCAAGGTCGCGAGATTTCTGTTGAGACTGTTGTAGAGCATCCTGATTCTCTTGTAATTGTTGTTGAGTTTCTTGGTATTGCTTTTGAAGTAATTCAAGCTGTTTTTGGATCTGACTAGATTGTTGATGAGAAGAATCTAATTCTTTTCTCACTTTTTCTAGAGTTTTTTCTGTTTCTTGAAGTTGTTCTTGAGCCTGATGGAATTGTTGTTGAAACGAATCCCGTTCGTGAGTAAGTTGTTGGATTTGTTCTTGAGCCTGATGGAATTGTTGTTGAAACGAATCCCTTTCTTTAAACGCCCACATTCGATAAGTAGATTCAACATTTTGTTCCTGCCAAGCCCAATCAATCCTATCTCCAGAAGACCAAGCTCTCGCTTCTAGCTTTTGATACAGTTCGAGCACTTCTGAAAACGTTAATTGAATGAAACTATGGCGGTAACTATTGAGACCTTTCACATAGAATAAAGATGGCTCATCTAGAGAAGACTTAGGGAGTATTAGATTAAAATTCACTTTTTTGTTATCTTGAGTTCCAAGCAAAAACATCGGGTTAATAATAGGAGCTTCCTGCTTCCTCCTAGCAATTAAGGATACTAGAGGTTCGTGAAAAATGGGATCATTCCCACGTCGATATAAGGAATCAACCACTGCCCAAGAACAACGATAAATTAAAATAAACTTAGCATCTGGCAGAAAATTGCCCCAAAAAGCAGGGAAAAGAGTAGTTTTCGGCTCTTTCCATCCCCAGAGCTTACTCACAGCCCCTTTAAAGATTAATTTTTTTGCTTGTTGAATAAACATCTCAGTGTCACGCTTAGATGATATCATTGGTTTAAGTCATATAAAATCAATCAAACTTTGTAATTTGTCCATTATAATAAGTTTTTGACATACAAGACCCAACCCATCAAATTTTGATTTAATCCTTCCCAGTCATTAATTATTGAGAGAAGATAAAGAATATCGGGTGAGATCATGACAACAAGGCAAGACTCCTCCTCATTAAATAAAGATCAAAGCGAAGCCAAAAAACAAATCCTGTTAAAAGCGATTCGGCTCAAACCTGAAATGGCATCGGCTCATGCAAATTTAGGGCGTTTGTATGCTCAACAAGGGGAGTTTAAACAAGCAATAGAATGTTATCAGGAAGCTGTTAATTTAGAACCAGAGAAACTTAAATTTTATTGGCCTTTAATAGAGTTACTTCAAAACCAACAAGAGTGGCATCAACTAGAAACAGTGTGTCGTCAAGGTATCAACTATCATCCGCAGGTGGCACAGTTTCATCATTTACTCGGAAATTCCTTATTAAATACTGAACGCTGGGAAGAAGCAGTAGAAGCCTATCAGAGCGCGATCGCGCTTAATGGTAAATCCGCAGTTATTCATAAAGAGTTAGGAATCGCCCTCGAAAATCAACAACAGTTTACAGAAGCAATCGCGAGTTATCGCCAAGCAATAACCCTAAACCCCAAAGATTTATCAGTTTATGAACGATTACTAAACCGAGTGCAAAAATCAGCTTTTACAATTGTATCAAAAAATTATATTTCATTAGCGAGGGTTTTAGCTGAAAGTTTTTTGAAATTCCATCCTGATGCTGTATTCTTTCTAGTTTTAGTGGATAGAATAGATGGATATTTTAATCCTGAACAGGAAAACTTTGAAGTGATACAGCTAGAAGAGATTCCTTTACCAAACCGCACAAGTTTTCCATATTGGTACACTATACTTGAATTGAATACAGCAGTTAAGCCCTTTGCTTTCGAGTATATATTTAACAAATATGAATCTATACAACATCTTCTTTATATCGATCCTGATATTCAAGTTTTTTCCGAGTTAGAAAAAATTTGGCAAGAACTTAAATATAATTCTGTAGTCTTAACACCTCACATGAGAAAACCCTTCAATGATGATTTACATCCCACAGAATTAAATATATTGCAATCGGGGTCTTATAATTTAGGCTTTATTGGTTTAACTCGATCCAAACAATCTTTGCAACTCTTAAGATGGTGGCAAGAAAGACTTTATTTAGATTGTGTTGTTGATATCCCCAGAGGCTTATTTACAGATCAGAAATGGATTGATTTAGTTCCTTCATACTTTTCAGAAACGGCTATCATCCGTGAACCTTCTTATAATGTAGCTTACTGGAATATCCATGAAAGAGAAATAGAAAAAAATGCTGAGGGAGAGTATGTTATAGAAGGGGATGTTTTAAGGTTTTTCCATTTTAGTGGCTATAGTCCGAAAAGAAGAAATCAACTATCTAAACACCAAAATCGCCACAATATTCGGCATTTACCTATTATTAAAGAACTTTGTGACCAGTATGGTGATAGGCTCTTGAAACATGGTTACATGGAAGCTAGTCAGTGGCCTTATGCTTTCGGGATTTTTGGTAATAATATTAAGATAGCTGGATGCATAATTTGGGTAGTTAGAGAATGCGTAGAGAAGAATATTTCATTTCCCGATTTAAATCAATACCCTGAGGATTTTTGTCAATTTCTTTTCACCCCTAATCCTTACTTCACGGGCTTTGAAGTGCCTCCTATCTATGTAGCAATTTTCACCAAAAGACCTGATGTGAAAAACGCTTTTCCTAATGCTTCATATAATCCTTGTGATGAAGGATTTTTATCTTGGTTGACAGGTAATGGTAAGAAAGAACTGGACTTGGAATACTTAGTTGATAATTATATTGACTATGTTAAAAAAGAAAATCCTATACGTAAAATACTAAATATATATGAAAAGAGACTAGATCTTCAGAGTGCTTTCCCTCTTTTTTGGCGAACATTAAAACAGCGACACCGTTTTCAAAAATGGTTAACCAATAGTGGTATAAAAGAACATAATTTATCTGCCCAAGAAATAGATTTATTTTATAATTCTTACTGTTTTCATAAAGTATTATTATTTTATTATCAAAGACCTGACTTACAGAAAGCTTTTTGTCGCTTGCATGAGCCAAGTGTTTTAGATGATTTTACGGATTGGTTAATTCAAAATATTCGTACTCTACCGAACATTAGTTATGAAAATGTTATTTGGTTTAATTTTATTAGCAAAAAAGAATCAGAATTAACTCTAAAGATAAATGTAATATACAATAATTATCTAAGAAGTATCTGTGGGGATTTTAGTTTATTTTCAATTGATAGCAGAAGTAAGTTTTTAAATATTGACGATCAATCAATATTATCCGATCTTTGTTTACTGTCTGTTGACGAAACAATGTATCCGCTTCATGATCATATTAAACTCGTTTTTAAAGAAAATCAGATTAATCAAAATTCCTTATTGAACTCCAAGGAAGAAGCAAAGATAGAAAATAATATAGAGAATATTTTAGAAAGTTTGACTTTTTATAGCGATATTTCTCAGCAAATACAGCAAGCCATTATTTCATATCAAAGCGATTTAAAAGAAATAATTCACTCTTCATTAGACCAAGATAAAGAAAAAATAGACGATTTAGTGATTTCTCTAGCAGGAAATATGAGCGCTATAACGGGTATGGGGCAGTCTGCTAGATCAATGGTAAAGACCGTTGAATCTGCTAATTTACAGTATAAGTGTTTTGATATTCCTAACACTTTTATTGAAGAAAATGGGATTGAAGACTTCGATGATCCTTGGTTAATGGGATGGTATTACCCAAAAGCGGACCTCACAATTTCAGTAATTAATGCAGATAGCTTTAGCTTTTTTCAAAAAGTAATTCCTTCTTCTTATTGGACTGCCAAGAAAAATATTGGTTATTGGATTTGGGAAACTGATAAACTTCCTCTGCAATGGGAATCATCTGCTATTGCATTTGATGAAATATGGACAGCTAGTCAGTACTCTGCTAGTGCTATTAGCAAAACGATCAATAAACCAGTGAGAGTGATTCCTCATATTATTGATTTTGAGAAAATTGATCATATTTTATCTAATGCCCCTGAACAAAAGGTTTTGCGTAGAAAATTTGGCTTGCCAGAAGATGGCTTTTTATTCGGATTCTTTTTTGATCCCAAAAGCTATATGGAAAGAAAAAATCCCGCTGCTGTTATTCAATCTTTCCGAACTGCTTTTCTGGGGCAAGATAATGCTTACTTAATTCTGAAAGTTAATGGTTCATTCTCATCTTATGAATACGATTTTTTAAAGAGCAGTGTAACTGATTCGAGAATTATTTTCTTAGAAGAAAGTTTATATTATGATGACGTTATTAAACTAATGAATTGTCTAGACTGCTATGTTTCTCTTCATCGAGGGGAAGGTTTTGGTTTAACCCTAGCTGAAGCGATGGCTGTCGGTAAGCCCACTATTGCCACTGCTTATTCTGGTAATATGGAATTTATGAACTCGGATAATTCTCTTTTAGTCGATTACCAATTGATAAAAACAGAGCGTCCTTACGGTCCTTATCCTAAAGGGACAGTCTGGGCTGATCCTAATGTTGAGCAGGCATCTAAACTAATGCTTGAACTATACAATAATCATGATCTTTATGAAACAATATCTGCTCAAGCCAGACGCTCTATTCAGGAGCAGCTTGCTCCTGAAAAGGTATCGTTGATCTTGAAAGATTACTTGAAAGATTTACTCTTTTGACGTAACCAAAAACTATATAATTGTGGAAGAAAGATTAACTTAAAAAGATTAAATTATTCACCTGACTTTAATATCTGATAAAAAAACTAATTATTCAAACTAAATTAATAATGTTTAATGAGTCTTCTTTCTTTAAGGATGTAAAACCACTGTTTATTCTGGGAGTTCCTCGCTCAGGGACAACCTTTCTTCAGCAAGTAATCAATACTCATCCTCAGATTTTAATCACAGATGAGTTAAGAGTTGTATCATGGATTTTTCAAGAAGCTCGAAAACTTCGAGGAGGTTTCCAAGAAAATGGAGATCCTTATCCTTTCAATCATGGAGAAGAATTTGCAAGTTACTTGACAAAGAATTGTGGCACTATAATTGCGCCATTTTACTTTTCCAAAGCTCAGAAATTAGGAAAGCAAAAAATTCTATATTGGGGAGATAAATACCCACATTATCATGCGATATTAGATCAAATGCTTGAGTCATTCCCAAGGGGATCTTACATTTTTATCTATCGTGATCTCAAAGATGTAATTTGTTCGGTAAAAAATGGACATGGTTGGAATGTAGAAAAATCTGCCAATTATGTTTGCAAAATTTATGAAGAATACATGACTTCTTTTGACAAGTTTCTCCAAAGTCAAGAAATGGCAAGAGACCAACTGATTTGTGTAGATTACGTTCGTTTAAGCACTAATCTTAAACAAGAAAGTCAAAAAATTTTTGATCAGCTTAATTTAGATTTACAGGAATCTACTTTGGAGGAAATAGATCAATTAAGTGGTGTACAATCCCATAGTCTTAGGAAAGAAAAGAGTAGTGCTAAAAAATTTAACTTTAATCAATCGAATGAAAGATGGAAAAAGGAGCTAAATGATGAAGAAATTGAGTTGATTTCAAATAAAATTGATAATATCCAGCATTGGATAGACTATTACTATAACTATCTTTTAAGTTAACTAACAAAGAGCAACTATGATTGAAACAGGTTTTGCTCAGCAATAGAGATTTTTTCGAGACAAGATTTTAGGATATTCTAGACTAGATATACTAATTTATACATTGATAACGGCTGAATCCCCAGTCAATTCAGGGGGTGCAATGAAACAAAAATCAAATTTTTCTAAAATTTGATTTTTACAATTCTGTAAAGCAAGCATAGCTGGCTTTTTAGGCATTATTTGCTATTATTTGGTCATAACTACCCTAGAAGAGCCAGCTTTTATTACATATTTTGCTTTGATTGCATCAACTATCACTTAAAGCATGGGAGAGTTTAAAATTATGGCTAAAGAACTTTTGTTACATATAGGAATGCACAAAACAGGGACGACATCAATCCAAAATACGTTGTATAACAATCGTAAAATTCTGAATGAATACGATATAGACTATCTTCCCCTATCTCCCAATCACTCTAGAATTATATTTTCCTTGTTTTGTAAAAGGCCAGAAAATTATCACATGAATCGGCAAGAAGAAATTAACACTAAAGAGAAGGCAGAAAAATACAACAGGGATATTAGATCAAAACTTGTAGAGTCCATTAAAAATAATCAGTTTTCTCAAGTGATTATATCAGGCGAAGATATATCCATGATTGAATACGAAGGCATAGGAAGGCTCTATGAGACGTTTAAGAATCTTTTTGATCAAATCACAATCTTATGTTTCATACGTCCCCCAAAGTCTTTTATGACAAGTTCTCTATTACAGAAAATAAAAGGTGGTTCTACTATTGAGCAACTACTTACTAAGCCCCCGAAGCCAGATTATCAATTCCGACTTAAAAAAATTATTGATTTTTTTGGCAGAGAAAATATTAAGTTTCAAATTTATTCAAAGGATTTACTTTATCGAAATTGTTCAGTTGCTGCTTTCTTAAAACTAATAGATATATCTGATAAGATTTATGAAAGAATGCAGGTTAAAAAAATAACCAAGCAATTTCGGAAACTGCGGCAAAGCTTTTGTTAGTGCTTAATGAAGAAATTCCATTGTATAAAAAAAACGCTTTAAATCAAGAAAGAGCATCTCAAAGAAAATGGCTTGATTTTGCTAATAAAATTGATGGTAGAAAAATGCGCTTACCGATGGATATTCTTGATAAAGCTATGGCACTATCAAAAAATGATATAGAATGGCTAGAAAATGAGCTTTGTTTATCTCTTAGTGATTATGATACTGATAAAACAGTAGAAGCTGCACCTTTAAAATCCCAAGACTTGAATTTTTGGGGTAAAGAAGAATTATTAGAACTTACTAAGTTTGTAGAACAAGAGCTTGGCTTACCTTTGAGGGACTATAATCCAGTAGAAGACTCATCTCCGAGGTTTCCCAGTGTGAAATCCTCTAGTAAGGAAGAGATGTCAGAACTTGTAAAAGCTATAAATATAGCTTTGCAGCCTAAGTCTTAGATGTTATCTATTTCCCCCTATCAAATGGTCACATTCCAAGAAAATCCAGATATTCAGGCTTGCTTGGATCAAGCTATTCAACTGCGAAAAGACCAACAGCTAGAGGCAGCCTTAGAGAAAATCCAACAAGCCCTCGCAATTAATCCTGATTTTACTCCCGCCTTAAATCAACTGGAAGCAATTCATCGGTAAAAATAGGAATTTGAAAGCGCGATCGCGCTCCCACCAATCAAGTCTGAAATTGTCTTGAGCTTGCTTCATGATGGACTAAATACAATAACTGTTGCCACTCTTTAGAATGAGTTAAGGCTTCTAAATCCAGTTCTGTATCATGTTGAGATGCTTGTACTTTAAAAGCATTAATCCAATGTTGAACTGTTTCTAAATACGGGTAGGGTGAATAATTGAGTGCTTGCAGTAAAACCGCTTTCATTTCTTCCCAATGGTTCGTGTAATACAAACGCCACGCCATCCAGACTAATGTTGGGTAAAGATACTGCGCTTTTTGTTTTTGAATTGCTGGTGGTAAATCAGTTCTGGCAAAAAATTTTTTACGCACCTTCCAACACTCCTGTGCTTGTACAAGCGTATTGAGGGAATCATTCTTGCGATGTTGACGATAGAGAGTTGTTACTCTCTTAACCCACACAGTCGTACAGCCCATGAGGGCTAAACGTTGAATTAAATCAACGTCACACGCCTGCTTCAAACTTGGATCTAAATCTCCAACCTTGTCTAACCACTGGCGACGAAACATCATCGCACTAAACAAAACAGGCATCCATTTTAACCAGCTATGTAAATCTAAATGTGGTATGTTTTGCCAAGGTTTAATCTCAGTTAACGGTTCCGCCCAAGCATTCACCCGTCTCCAGCCACTATGCACCATTCCCACCTGGGGTTGTTCTTGGAAAACGGCAACCTGTAGGGCTAATTTTTGCGGTAATAATACATCATCGTGGTCTAAAAAGTTAATATAACAGCCTCTTGCCATGGCAAGTCCGAAATTGCGAGCAGCAGCGACTCCTTGATTGGCTTGGTAATAGTAACGAATTCGATCGCGATAAGGATTAAGAAGGGCTGCAGTTGCATCAACTGAGCCATCATCAACCACAATGATTTCCCAATCTTGATACGTTTGGCTCAAGATACTCTCGATGGTTTGGCAGATGTACCGACTACCGTTATAAGTGGGAATAATGACACTGACTTTTGCCATTGCTCAACAAAGATATTACCAAGGACTACCAACCATCGTGAAAGCTGACCAAAAGTAAGGATGGGAAAGGTCAGTTGGTGCTGGCTGAATGGGTAGATTGATGGTCTCGGTTTCGGTAATGATTTGATTCCCTTCTAAGCGAACCCGCCCTTCAATCATGTCAACTTGAGCTTCACGAACCCCTTCAGCTTTAATTGTTGTCTCTTCATCATTGAGTTCATCATAAAACTGAGTCATAAAAGCCAGCGTCCCAGCATCATCAACCTTCCAAAGAGATCCTAAAACGGACTTCACTCCTGCTTGATAGGCAAGTCCAGCAAAGCCCAGTTCAGAGTTTTCATCCCCAAACACAGTGCGACAAGCACTTAAGGTTAACAACTCAATATCTTTGAGGTTGAGTGTTTTGACTTGATCTAAGCGCAGTGCATCATTATAAAAGCGAACATAACTTGAACCTGGTTCATCTTGTGTAAAGTTGGCGTGAGTTGCTAAATGAACAATACCGTAAGGGTTTTGTTGACGAACCCGATTGAATTGCTCAATGCTAAACTCTTCTTGGGCAAACTTCACCCCTCCCCATTGCTCAACAATCTGTTCTAACTCAATCGGAACTGAGGGCAAATCACTTTCAGCAATCATGCCTTCAATTTCTGGGAATTCAGAAGTGCCCATCGCTAGAAGATCCACTTCTTGCATCGGCTTATATTGTCCGTTAACCATACTCACAGCAGGAGCTAACCCCACACTGTACCCTTTTTGCACAAGATATTGTTCCCCATCATGGAGTGCAGCTAAAGGAATTAGCCGTAACTCAGTGGGTAAAACAAACACGAGGTTTTCGATTTCTTGTTGTTCCAGTTGCTCTTCAATGGGTCGAATCATCCAGTCATAAAGGCGTTGCGCCGATTCAAGATGGGTCTGCTCTCGCATTTTCAAGGAGCGTACAATTGCTCCATACTGATTAAGAAGGACTTCATCACGAAGCTGAAAGCCAATTTCTTTAAAGTCTTCTCGCTGAACATTCGGGACAACAGTACGAGTCACTTCATTATCGCCAGTTACGATAACGATCTCCATCTGATCAGTCGCTTCAGGAGCGGTAGTAACAAAAGGAGGAGCATCAATGCTGTCATAGTAATTGGCATAAGGGGTTAAACTCTCTGCTTCCAAGTCTTCTAAGAGGGAATTGGCTTCTTGTTGTTCAACCACTTCTGTTTGACCAATAGCATCAGTTACAGATGTGAATCGCACATAAATGAAGGCTGGTTTGACACCCGAGGCTTGTTCGATCTGGGTTAAAACCTGTTGAGATTCAGGTAAACCAATCGGTTGCAGTCTATTAGCAGCAGGAGTGGCGACAGTTTCACTTCCTGTGAGCGGTTTCTCTCCTTTATTCTCTAAATTACTCTCCCTTGCTGCTATTTCTAGAGGGGTACTGACTCCAAAATCATCTTCATTCTCTTCAACTTCTGGCTCCGAAACTGAAATGAAGGCGATATTGTTCTCTTCAAAGGTAAAGGGGAAAGATTGATCTCTAATTTCAGAGTCAACAGTATTGGTAACTGCTCCGAGTGTACCATTCCCACTTTCAAGATTGGACTGACCGACTTCAAAGGGAATAATTCCCTGACCGCCATGATTAATTGCAATCGGACTACCATTACTGGTTGTAATACTGTTTGTGCCGTCGATGGTGTCAGTGGCGCGGAACAATTGCTCTGTGAAGACCGTAATTATTCCCCCCTCATTATTGCCTGTTGCATCAATGGCAGTGACTTCAATATCGTTGCTAGTATCGTCATCCAGTCCTGTAACTTCATTTTGGAGGGTGACATTGCCACCCTTACTCGTTTCGGAAGCAGTGGTGATGATACCAGTTGTAATTCCTGTATTGGCATTTAAGGTGACATTACCGCCATCACCCGTCGCGCTCGTATCAATATTCTCAGTTGTGATGTTGCCTTGGTTGGTGTTTAAAGTAACGTTTCCAGCACTCCCCGTTTCGGAAGCCGTGGTAATGATTTCGGTTGTAATTCCTGTATTGGCATTTAAGGTGACATTACCGCCATCACCCGTCGCGCTCGTATCAATGTTTTGACCAATAATGCTACCCTCAGCATTTAACGTGAGATTGGTTAGATTATTGTTGCTCTCGATGCTGGCATCAAAGGTAATATTATTGCCATTAAGGGTTGTGTCCGCCCCTAAGATAACTAGGTTGTTATAAATTTGGTCTTCTGTTGTAGTAATAACAGCACCGTTGATCTGAGTTTCACCATCTGCGTTGAGTTCTAAACGATTGAGGGGGGCTTGCGTGCCGACTTCTCCTGCAAACGTAGTTAGACCATTATTGACAGTATTGAGCGTTAAACTGCGAGGAGTGTCAGGGTCATCACTGTCAATCGTTTCATTAAAGGTGATCCTACCACCGATTAAAGTGAGATTGTCTGAGAGAATGATCTCATCATTGATAATGATTGCTTCTGCGGTTTCAAGATCAGCACTTAATTCAGTGATGCCATCATTATCTGTTAATGGAGACTCAGAGGCTTCATTGATGATTATCGAGTCGCTGCCTGTAATTGAGCCTTCAATGACACCGTTAGCTGCTTGTATGGTGAGAGGGGCATTAAAAATTGAATCCTCGGAGATACGGAGGCTGTCAGTCGTGGCTTGTTCACTCCCCTGACCTTGCAGATTAATAGTTCCTGTTCCCGAAGCAGAAAGTTCTGTATTATTGGAAATAATGATGCCATTATCACTTGAGCCTCCCTGACCATCTTGTCCGAGAAGGTTAATTACACCATCGACAATACTAATCGAAGAAGCACTCAAGAAAAGACCAGCAGTATTACTGCTATCAAGGCTATTTTCACCACTCGTTCCTGCTAAAGAAATTGTACCCGTTCCAGATGCAGAAATGTCAGTATTGCCAGTGATGATGATGCCATCGTTATCCGAGTCACCACTGCCTCCTTGTCCTTGAAGGTTAATGTCGCCATTTTCGGTTCTTAAAGCAGTGGAAGAACTGATAGCAATACCAGTATTACTGCCAATTCCACTGCCTCCACTGCCATCTAAATTGATGCCACCTTCTCCCGAGGCAATGATTTCCGAACCACTCTGAAGATTAATCCCACGATTGCCGACTCCTGTTGTGTCAGAAGGGCTTTCTCCTTGTAGTGCGATGTTCGCTTCCTGAGTTCTAATGGATGCCGAGGTATCCAAAAAAATACCAATATTGCCATCAACCCCATTCCCGCCAATTCCTTCTAAAGTGATCTCACCACTCCCAGAGATCAAAACTTCCGAGTTATTCTGAAGATTAATTCCACGGTTATTTGAACCCGTCGTTTCAGAACTGCCCTCTCCCTGTAGCGTAATCGTGCCATTGTTGGTGGTAATGACAGAGGAAGTATCGACGAAAAGACCAATATTGCTATCAACGCCATTGCCTCCAGTACCTTCTAAACTAATCTCACCACTTCCCGAGGCAACAATTTCTGAGCTATCCTGAAGATTAATTCCCCGATTTCCTGATCCCGTCGTCACCAAACTCCCGTTTCCTTGTAAGGTAATTGCACCGTCTTCAGTGCTAATGCTGGAAGAATTACCCATGAAAATGCCAATATTGTCATCAACTCCATTACCTGCGCTTCCTTCAAGGGTAATCGTGCCATCATCGGTGGTTGCGATGACTGAGGCTTCCTCTATCTGGATACCACGGACATTAGAGCTTGTGCCATCACCTCCTCCCATCCCATTAATGCTGATATCGCCTCCCTTCGCTAAAATCTGAGCATTTTCATTAAGGGTTTCATTTTGGATATCAACGCCATCGGGTTCACCTTCTTCATTCGCCCCTTCAAAACCTCTACCTCTAATGCTGATATTGCCACCCCCCGAATCAATCGTTCCTTCAACGAGAACCCCTGTAATTAAATTAGGCGTTCCCACCGCAGGACTTTGAGAAGGATTGTTTCCTCCCCCTAAGACCACATCACCGCCATTTGAGATAATTGAAGCCCCAGATCCGATATTAATTGCGCCACGACCACTACTGTCACGGTCAGAATTTAAAGTGACATTGAGAGAGCCTTGATCATTTAATGACCCGATGAAAATGTCATCAAAGACAATAATATTGTTGGCAGCCTGTAACGTTAAGGTTGTTGGACTATCTCCTTCCGTTTTGGCAATATCAGCTTCTACGGTAATATTTCCCACTTGTTCTCCCGTATTTCCTGTTGTAATGGTGACATTAGTGTTCTGGTTCAAAGCCTCCTGAATCGCACCATTTTCGACCACTTCATTGTCAGTAGTGGGAACAAATGAGGTCAGTTCACTATTATCACCATTGCCTGCAACAATCCTCACATTACGGGGATCGAGCAACCATTCTCCTGCTTTACCATTCACTGCACCTGCGGAAACGCTGCCACCAAGCAGTTCTAAATTCTCTTGACTGGATGTTTCAACAAACCCGCCATTGCCTTCTAACCGTCCACCTTGGGCTTGGATCGTGCCAGCAAATTGAGTGGCTTCATCTGACCAAATAATGACTGTTCCACCATCTCCTTTCTTGAAAGCACTCGCATTCAGGATTGAGTCAGCATTAACTAAGGTTTGGGAAGCATTGGGAACTGATCCTTCTCCTTTATAGTCTCCACCAATCAAGATTGTGCCTCCACCAGCTTCACCAGAGGAATTTACGGTTGCATCAACCAAGCCCACCTGCGTTCCCAGAATTTGAATCAACCCCCCTGTCCCATTCGGGTCTAAATTAGCCGTATTGAGATCACCACTAACGATCGCGCCAGCTTGGTCTGGGATAACAACACCTGATTCACTCAACTGAACTGATTCCTGTGCCGTTATCTCCATGCCCGTTTCCAGCCCTTCTCCCCTTGTCAGTAGCTGTGGTAGATCAAGGGGACGGATGGCAAGAGGTTCGCCGTTGTCGGCTTGCGGGACTGGAACTTCTAAACTGAGAATGCGCCCTTGTTGTGTAATTTTGACTCGACTTTCTCCAGGGACTGCGGTAATGGCAATGTCCCCCCCTGCGGTCGTTAAAGATCCCGTATTAACAACAGTTCCTCCCGTGAGAGAGAGGGTTTCTCCAGCCCTAACGGCTAAATCCCCAGCATTGATGATGGGACTGACTAAGGCTTGCTCAAATCGAAAGGCGGTGGGGTTTTGAGTTAGACTCTTGTACTGATTAGACCCCACCCCTTGAAAGATGCCATCTTCAAACTCAATTCCCGTTGCAGTGGTTGCTGCAAAACTGCCAGTTAAATCTAATTGGGCGTTGGATCCAAAGACAATTCCCGAAGGATTCATGAGGAATAAGTTGGCATTTCCGCCAGAGACTTTTAACAAGCCGTTAATAATTGAAGGGTCTCCGCCAGTGACACGGGAGAGAATATTGGCAATGGTTGGATCGGAGAGAAAATTAGCAATTTCAGAGGTATCGAGTCCAAATTTCTCAAAACTGTGAAATAAGTTTTTGCCATCTTCAGAGAGTGTTCCCCCAGAAATATTAATCTGTTGTCCCTCTGGTGTCACGATTGTGGCGGTATTATCGTTAGCGGGAACAATGCTTTGCGCAACTGCGCTTTTTCCAACGAAACAGGGCAACCCGATTAACAAGAGAAAACTAAAGCAAGTTTGACGACCCATCAAACGCAGAGTAGAACCAAGAGCACTCATCACAAACCTCACAGAAAACAAGCAGACCGAATGAAGATAACATGATTCTACCGTACATCAAGGCAGTCAGTGATCGATGGAGTTAAAGCTCTGTTATTGCCTCAATAATTGCTTCCAGCGCGATCGCGCAATGAGTCCAATGCGTCCCTCCCTGCACAAACACTAAATACGGTTCTCGTAAGGGGCCATCTGCGGATAACTCCGAGGTACTGCCATCAATAAATGTCCCTCCCGCCATCACCAACTGACTTTCATACCCCGGCATTTCTGCGGGAACGGGATCCAGATAAGACCCCACAGGAGATTGCTGCTGCAACGCCCGACAAAAAGCCAGTAATTTCTCTTTACTTCCTAACTGAATCGCTTGAATCACATCGCGACGGGGCGTTTCCGGTAACGGATTCACGGGATAACCCAGTTGTTGAAACACATGGGAAACTAAATGCGTCCCCTTGATTGCTTCTCCTACCATTTGCGGAGCGAGGAATAAACCTTGAAATAAGAGCCGATTTTGATCAAAGGTTGCTCCCCCCTCACTGCCAATTCCAGGGGCGGTGAGACGGCAACAAGCAGCTTCTACAAGGTCTTTTCGTCCCGCTAGATAGCCCCCTGCAGTGACAATCGTTCCCCCTGGATTTTTAATCAGAGAACCTGCAATTAAATCTGCACCGACGGCGGGCGGTTCTTCGGTTTCTACAAACTCCCCATAGCAATTATCCACAAAGCAGATGGTATTGGGATTTTGCCCTTTGACGAATTCTACAATCCGTTTAATCTCAGCAATGGATAAACTGTCGCGCCAGCTATACCCACAAGAGCGTTGAATAAACGCCAAACGGGTGTTGGGTCGTACCGCCTCAGCTAGCCCCTCCCAGTCGAGACTCCCTTTTGCTGTGAGAGGAAGCTCGCGATAATGAATCCCGAAGTCTTTTAAAGATCCAGGTGTGGATTCCCGTAAACCGATGACTTCTTCCAAGGTATCGTAGGGTTTCCCAGCCAAAGCCAGCATTTCATCCCCAGGGCGGAGAATTCCAAATAAGCCACACGCGATCGCGTGCGTCCCTGAAACCAACTGTACCCGTACTGCTGCTGCTTCCGCGCCCATAATCTGAGCAAACGCGCGATCGAGCGTATCCCGCCCCAAATCATCATGCCCATACCCACTAACACTGGCAAAATGATTTACGCCTACCCGTTCTTGTCGAAACGCCTCCAGAACTTTTTTTGCGTTATGCTTGACCTTGGTGTCAATTCTAGAAAAAATTGGAAACAGTGCCGTTTGCGCTTTTTCTAATAAGAGTTGACTGTTCATATCTCCTAGTTTGTGCGAAAATTCTCAAAATTTTAAGGATTTATTTCGATTTTTGTCTTGAATCGAGACCGCTAAACTCAGGACAATATCATTAAACTGCTCATAAGGAAACGTAAATTTAGTTCATGACTGTTGCAACCGAAAAAAACTACCTTTCGATTGGCTAACTTTTGCCTACATTGCAGCAATTCATTTAGTTGCTGCGCTCGCATTTTTACCCAACTTCTTTAGTTGGTCAGCGGTAGGAGTCGCTTTGATTATGCACTGGGTTACAGGCGGACTTGGTGTGACCCTTGGCTTTCACCGTCTTTTGAGCCACCGCAGTTTAGAAGTCCCGAAATGGCTGGAATATTTTTTAGTGTTTTGTGGCACTCTATCCGCCCAAGGTAGCGTCATTGACTGGGTTGGTTTACACCGGATGCACCATAAATATTCTGATCACGACACAGATCCCCATGATTCTAATAAAGGGTTTTGGTGGAGTCATATCGGTTGGATGCTCCATGAAATCCCCCTCAAGAAAGATATTCCTAAATATACACAAGATATTAACTCTGATCCTGTTTATCAATTCTTATCTAAATATTTCATTTTCGTTCAAGTTGCGTTTGGACTTTTCCTCTATGCCATTGGAGGCTGGTCTTTTGTGATTTGGGGTGTGTTTGTTCGTTTAGCAGTGGTGTTTCACTGCACTTGGTTTGTGAACAGTGCCACTCATAAATTTGGTTATAAAACCTATGAATCTCATGATGAATCCCGCAATTGCTGGTGGGTTGCTCTTTTAACTTATGGTGAAGGCTGGCACAATAACCATCATGCTTATCAATATTCCGCACGCCATGGACTGCAATGGTGGGAACTTGATATGACTTGGCTAACCATTCGCTTTCTTGAAATCTTGGGTTTAGCCAAAAACGTCAAGCTGATTAAAGAGTAGATTCAAATCTTTGCCCCGCTTTAACGGTGGGGCTTTATTGTGCCAAATCAGCAAATAACGGATAATATCTACGATACTTGACCTCGCCTCCCTAAGCTCACCACAATATTATTAAACTGCTCATAAGGAAATATAATTTAGTTCATGACTGTTGCAACCGAAAAAAAACTACCTTTCGATTGGCTCACTTTTCTCTATATCACAGGCATTCATTTAGTCGCTCTTCTTGCCTTTTTCCCCAACTTCTTTAGTTGGTCAGCCGTGGGAGTCGCCTTAGTGATGCACTGGGTTACGGCGGGACTCGGTGTGACATTAGGTTTTCATCGTCTCTTAAGTCATCGCAGTTTAGAAGTCCCGAAATGGCTAGAATATTTTTTAGTGTTTTGTGGTTCTTTGTCAGCACAAGGCGCAGTCATTGACTGGGTAGGTTTACATCGAATCCATCATAAATATTCTGATCGCGACACAGATCCCCATGATTCAAATAAAGGGTTTTGGTGGAGTCATATCGGTTGGATGCTTCATGAAATCCCAGCAGATCAAGAAATTTATAAATACACACAAGATATTAATTCTGATCCCTTTTATCAGTTTTTATCGAAATATTTTATTTTGATTCAAGTTGCTTTTGGACTTCTTCTCTATGCGATTGGGGGTTGGTCTTTTGTGATTTGGGGTGTATTTGTTCGTTTAGCCGTGGTGTTTCACTGCACTTGGTTTGTGAATAGTGCCACTCATAAATTTGGTTATAAAACTTATGAATCTAATGATGAATCTCGGAATTGCTGGTGGGTTGCCCTTTTAACTTATGGTGAAGGCTGGCACAATAATCATCATGCTTATCAATATTCCGCTCGTCATGGTCTGCAATGGTGGGAAATTGATATTACTTGGATGATGATTCGGGTTTTGCAAATATTGGGGTTGGCAAAAAACGTCAAACTGATTAGAGAATAGTCTCACCCGCCCTACTGATCGAGTGGGGCTTTTTGATCATTTCTTCTTTTATCTTAATGTGATGAAACGTTTGTCATTGATGAAGCAGGGATCATTACTGATATTATTACCCTCTTTCTCAACACAGACACGCTATAATAAGAGTTTGTGCCACCTCTTTTCGAGACAGGTGGCGATTATTTTGGTTGATTTTAGGAAAATATAGTAAAAGTCATGGCAAAACGAGTACAAGTTGTTTTACGGCAAGATGTGAAGAAACTCGGTCAAGCAGATGATCTAGTGGAAGTTGCCCCTGGATATGCCCGCAATTATTTAATTCCGCAAAACCTAGCGAATTTCGCAACGCCAGGCATTCTCAAACAAGTTGAACAGCGCAAAGAAAAAGAACGTCAGCGTCAACTCGCGATTCTCAAAGAAGCACAAGATCGCAAAACCGCCTTAGAAACCATTGGTCGCTTTACCATTCGCAAGCAAGTGGGTGAAGGAGAAGCGATTTTTGGGACAGTAACGGCTCAAGATGTGGTTGATGTGGTCAAAGAAACAACAGGACAAGAAATTGACCGTCGTGGGGTTGTTTTACCAGATGATATTAGTCGCATTGGCTTCTATCAAACAGAAGTGAGACTCCATCCCGAAGTTACGGCAAATATCGAAATTCAAGTTGCTTCTCTTTAGCAATAATCCGATTGACTCATAACTGAACGTAACGTGAGCGAGAAGACCTCGCCAGTGAGTAGTCGGGTGGGCAATGCCCACCCTACGACCTCCCGTTATAAGCGAAGGTTTAGCGGGAGAGTGTCAATTTGCTAACAATTGGGCGACCTGTTTGGCAAAGTAAGTGAGAATTAAATCAGCACCCGCGCGTTTCATGCTGGTGAGGGTTTCCATAACAATTTTTTCCTCATCAATCCAGCCTTTTTCCGCAGCAGCTTTAATCATGGCGTACTCGCCACTGACGTTATAGGCTGCAACAGGAAGATTGGTATTTTGACGGACTAAATGAATAATATCCAGATAAGCTAAAGCAGGTTTCACCATCACCATATCCGCCCCTTCTTGAACGTCTAATTCGACTTCAGTAATGGCTTCACGGGCATTTGCTGCATCCATTTGATAGGTTTTCTTATCGCCAAATTTCGGCGCAGAATCAAGGGCATCACGGAAGGGGCCATAATAAGCAGAGGCATATTTTGCCGAGTAAGCGAGAATACCAACATTGGTATAGCCTGCATTGTCTAATCCTTCTCGAATCGCACCGACACGACCATCCATCATATCGGAGGGTGCAACCATATCCGCCCCTGCTGCAGCTTGAGAAACTGCCATTTTGACCAAAACTTCGACGGTTTCGTCATTGAGGATTTCTCCCGTTTCGCTGACAATGCCATCATGTCCTTGATCCGAAAACGGATCGAGGGCAACATCGGTAATGACGATCATTTCAGGGACAGTTTCTTTGATGGCGCGGATGGTGCGTTGAATGAGTCCATTGGGATTATAACTTTCGGTTCCCGTTGCATCTTTTTTTTCTTCAGGGAGGGCTGGAAACAGCGCGATCGCGCAAATCCCTAATTTAGACGCTTCTTTCACTTCCGCGAGTAACAAATCAAGGGTGTAGCGATAACTGCCAGGCATGGAGGGAACTTCTACCCGTGTATTTTCCCCTTCCATGACAAACAACGGATAAATTAAATCTTCCACGTAGAGATGGGCTTCCTGCACCATTTTCCGTAAGGCAGCGTTACGGCGTAAACGGCGCGGGCGACGGGGAAGAGAAAGGGATTGATTGGTTTTGATATCAGGAGTTAACGAAGAGGTCATCAGTAATTTTTAAACGATCTTTCCACAATTTTCGCACTAATTTCCTATTCTAAGAAAGTTCGTTTTGAACTCTCCACGGATTAAAATCGACGTGGATTCCAAACGTTGCTTCGCATGATAGACGGGGCTTTCAGGGTGCTGAAATGAATTCAGCACACAGCCCCTCCTAAAGCCATAATGCTTCGCGCTTTTCGTTTGGAGTTCCAAAGATAAAATCTTTGGGGCAGGTTCAAAGCTGCTCTACAGACCTTGGCTAGGACTAATCCTAGCTGTATCTCTACTTTTCTCAGAATGTTTGCCGCGGCTTGAGCATCAGCATTAACGATTCTTCCCTGAGAATCTTGATAGCATCCTCTCGTTACTCGCTTTCCTGTGGGGGCGCACCTTTCGGGTTTCTCACCGAAGGTCGGTAGCAAATCACGATCTAGAAAAGAGGCTTTTGAGGTATAAGATTCTTCAGTTTCTACAAACTCAATACCGTGTTCCTCTGCTAACTGCTGAATCCGATTTTTTAACTTAGCAGTGGGAATCTGAACAAAGTTTTGATTGTTCTTTCGTCCGATATTGACTCCTTGACGCTGACCTTTATTCCAACCGAAAACGATGATTCCTATATCTTTATTAAGGCAATAGTTAATCACCATCTTTGCTGCCTTGTTTACAGCATCTCGGACTTGACGGTTTCGTTTTTCAGTGATTCTAGCTAACTCAAAGTCCCAATAACCTTGAGGTTTTCCCTCTTTAAGAGAAGACACTCGGCGGTTATAGTTCTGCCATTCGAGATTTAAGTTTTCTCCCATCAATGATGAAAGACTCTCCAATGGTGGAAACACAAGTTAACCAATTATCCAAGCCTGGATCAATTCCTAACGCTTCTGTAGAATTAACTGTGGTTTTGACTTCAGGTCTTTCATAAACCCATTCCACATAAAACTCTCGGTTTCTAGGAATAATTCTTAACTCTTTAATACTCTCCCATTCAAGATTAGAAGGAAAAGGAACAAAAAATTCTGAGAGACCGAACCATGCCTTAATTGTTTTTCCTAGCGGGATTCTGATTTGTTCATTTTTTAACTTCAGAGCTTGTTTTGGGTAGGAAGCAACCGCCATCCCTCCTTTATTTCTATAATTGGGAAGTTTAGGATGATTACTAATTTCTCCTTTGAAAAATGCTTTCCTCAAACCCTTATAGGACTTAAAAGATTCTGCGACGCTTCTAAGAACCTGTTGAGCGCACTGAGAGTAGAGGGCTTTGAAGTTGACTTGTTCTTTTAGGACTTCTTCTGGTTCATATTTTCCAATGATCCGCCCTTCCTTAAAGAAAGTTTGACGGGCATAATAGATTCCACAATTTGTTAGGTTATTAGCCGTCTGGCAAATATGTTCTAATATTGGAATTGAGTCAGAGTTTGGGCTAATCCGATTTTGCTGACATCCATACATAACATAATGGTTTCTAAAATAATGCTAAGATTATTATAACATAAAAATAAACCCAAAGGGTAGAAAATGGATAAACAAAGATTAAGCCTTCGTATTGAAACATCTAGAGTTGAAAAGTTGAGATTATATGCTAGATATAAACGGAAAACAATGACTCAATTAGTGGAGGACTGGATTGATACCTTAGAAATGCCAAACTACAATGACACAGAAGGCTAAAGCCTTGTTTGTGTCATTCATGAGGGGCTGTGTGCGGAGGTTTCCTCCGCACCTTGAAAGCCCCGTCCCTCGATTTGAAATCGAGGGCTTTCTGACTTAATCTTTGTAACAACCACATTTCGCAACGGAGGAAGTTCTTCTCTCAGCGTTGTCCAAATCAGTCGATGATCAACGTTGGATCTTTAGAAGACACGAACTGCCTCACTTAAAATAGCATCTTTTAGGAATGGTTTGAGGGTGGAGCGATTTGCAACATCAGCAGGATCGTTAAAGAGACTTTGAAGATAGAGCTTTAAGTCAGCATATTCAAACAATCCGATGAGTGAATTGCTGTTTAATTCTACAAGTAGATCAATATCGCTATTTTCTTGGGCTTCTCCCCGAGAGACTGAGCCAAAAACTGCAAGATGAGCAACACCGCGATCGCGCAACTCTGATTCATGGGCTTTCAGAATTTGAATCGTTTCCTCTAAAGAAAGAGTCATGATTGCTGTTCCATGGCTAACACTCGATTTAATTTCCCACTCTGATATCCTTCTAAATCCAGCGTGACAAATAAAAATCCTAGGTCTTGGAATTTCGCCGTTAATGCGTCTAAATCCGTATCTTGGACAAAATCTTTAATTTTTGCGGGAGGGAGTTCAATGCGGGCGGTATCCCCTGCTGAGCGCACTCGGATATTATTCCAGCCCTGCTGACGTAAGTAAACTTCTGCTCTCCCCACTCGTTGCAGTTTCGCCACTGTAATCTCTTCACCATAGGGAAAGCGGGAACTTAAACAGGGTTGCGACGGTTTATCCCACCACGGAAGCCCTAACTGCTTCGTTAATGTTCTAACCTCTTCTTTTGTTATCCCGACTTCTGCAAGCAGCGATCGCGCTCCTCTTTCTTTGGCTGCTTGAATGCCAGGACGATAATCTTGTAAATCATCGGCGTTGACCCCATCCACCACATAAGGATAGCCCCTAGAAAGGGCGAGGGGTTTTAAGGTATCGTGGAGTTCACTTTTACAGAAGTAACAACGATTCACAGGATTAGACGTATAGTTGGGATCATCCATTTCATGGGTTTCTACCAACTCGTGGGCGATCCCAATCATTTCCGCTTGCGTTTGCGCCTCGTCTAATTCTTCTGGAAGTAGAGAAGGAGAAACCGCCGTTACCGCTAAGGCTCTATCTCCGAGAACATCATAAGCCACTTTAGCAACCAGCGTACTATCAATTCCCCCAGAGTAGGCGATTAACGCTTGTTCCATCTCTTGGAATAAGGTTTGCAGTTGGGTCAGTTTATCCATTTTTAAATAATCTTTATAGCCTTTCTTAGTCTGTTGAGGTACAAAGCGAGTCGATGGATGTTCATGGTTCATGGTTCATGGTTCGTGGTTCATTGATTAACAACCAACAAATAACAAAGAACAAATAACGAAGAACAAAGAACAAAAATTTAGAATGTACCTCAAGAAGCGTGAAAACTGGTATATCTTATCTTTTTTCCTAGATTAACCGCCAGTTTTAGAATTGACGACGAGAAAAAATCAGACTAGCAATGGTTAAAAGTAAGATGGTGTAAAGAACGCCATAAAGTGCGTTACTGATTAATTCAGATGTATTGGGAAGTAAACCATAAACGGCTTCATTGCGGAAGTTGAGACGAGATAAATCGGGCAAAATTAAATATAAGGTTTCGGTGAAGGCTTTCACGCTGGCGTTATCGCTAAGATTCCCTAATTCGAGTAAGTCACGGCTAAAATGTCCGACGAGGTAAACGCCAAACGAGAGTAAGGTTGCCAAAATGGAACTGGTAAAGACTCCAAACAAGAGGGCGACTGCTACCAGAAGCGAAAGTTCAATGATGAGATAGATTAAAGAGAGCGCGATCGCGCCGAGAGGATAACTAATTCCGTTTAAGCTCAGTAAACCAAAACCAATCATTCCCATAACAGCCACTAAAACCAGTAACACCGCTGATAATCCCAGATGCTTACCAATCATCAACTCAGCACGACTAATGGGTTTGGGAATTAAAACTAAAACCGTTCGCTTCTCAATTTCTTTATTAATTAACCCAGTCCCGACAAAAATCGCAACCACCGCACTGAGTAAACCGATTCCCCCTAAACTCAAGTCAAGGAGGATTTTTTCATCCGCCCCCACTGAAATTTGCGGAAGTAAACGCAGGGCGATGATCATTAACAAAGCGAAGAAACCAATAAAATATAAAATCCGATCGCGGATTACTTCTCGAAAACCATTGGCAGCGATCGCGCCCACTCGACCTAATAACATAGCTTCGATCCCCTTCAAGATCCCAACCATCCGTTAGTTTAGCAAATTCTTCTCTGAGTCTCTGCACGAAGTGAAACTTAATCTTTTAAATTACTAAAAAACACCCCATAAGCTGGTCATTCTAGGGTTTCCTCATCCTCCGATTCAATCTGAATCCGATTATGAAAATGCGGTTGCTGTCAATGGAAATAATCATAAATTTGTTTAGCTAAACTTTGACCAATTCCAGGTACGTCTTGTAATTGTTCTAAACTGGCTTGACGGATATATTCAAGGGACCGAAAATGAGCCAGTAAGGTTTGCTGACGCTGAAAGCCTAAACCAGGAATATCATCTAAGCGCGATCGCTGCATCTTTTTAGTTCGTTGTTGACGATGGAAACTCACCGCAAAACGATGGGCTTCATCTCGCAACCGTCGTAATAGTTGCACTCCAGGTTGTTCGGAATCGGTTTCTAAGGGAGAAGACTCGTCAGGTAAAAAGATTTCTTCCCGTTGCTTGGCTAAACTAATTACAGGGACATCTGCTAAGAGATCCATTTGTTGTAATTGTTCCACAACCGCAGAAAGTTGTCCCTTTCCGCCATCAATCATCACTAAATCGGGAAACTCAGGATCGTCTTGTCGCGGGAAATCGGGATTTTCTGCATATTTGCGAAAGCGACGGCGGATGACTTCGGCGAGGCTAGCGAAATCATCGGAATGACCCGCCCGAACATTGGCATTTTTAATGTTATATCGCCGATAATGTTGTTTTGCAGGAATCCCATCAATAAAGACGACTTGCGACCCAACCGCATTTGATCCCTGAATATGTGAAATATCGTAGCCTTCGATACGGCGCGGAATTTCTGGGAGGTCTAAGATGTTTGCTAAGTCTTGCGAGTTTTGTTGATTGCGATCCGCCACCCGCTGTGTCCGTTCCAACTCATAGCGGGCGTTTTCTTCTACCATGGCAATTAATTCTGCTTTGGCTTGACGTTGCGGGACGGTAAGCGTCACTTTACGCCCTTTGCGTTCCGTTAGCCACTGACTAATGATGTCTTGATCTGCAAGGGCTTGGGGTAAAAGAATTTCACTGGGAATTTCTACCGCATCGACGAAGCTGTAATGATCTTGAATGACGCGCTGTAAAATATCTTCTGGGTTAATTGCTGGGGAAACATCCGCAAAAAAGCCCAAGCGCCCGACCAGTTTTCCCGCCCGAATTTGAAACAGTTGAATGACGGCGTGTTGAGGATTAGAAACCAGCGCGATCGCGTCACGGGATACGGTATCATCAGGAAGAGAAACTTTCTGATTGGCGTTAAGTTGTTGGAGAGCTTGAATTTGATCCCGCAGTTTCCCCGCTTGTTCAAATTCCAAATTAGCAGAGGCTTCTTTCATTTGCGTGGTTAAGTCTCTCACCAATTCTTGAGAACGTCCTTGGAAAATCATCGCCACTTTTTGCAGCGTTTGGCGATAGTCTTCGGGGGAAATTAACTGCTGACAAACCCCAGGACACCGTCCTAAATCATAGTTTAGACAGGGACGATCTTTAAATAAGGGTTTCGGGCGTTGGCGCAAAGGAAAAATCCGTTGAATTAAGCCCAGTGTGCGCCGTAATGCGCCTGTATCCACATAGGGACCATAATAGCGGTCTTTGGCGTTATTTCGTCGTCGTTTGCGGGTGATAAAGAGGCGGGGATAGGTTTCTGACCAAGTAATGCAAAGATAGGGATATTTCTTGTCGTCTTTTAGGAGAACATTAAAATAGGGTTGTTCTTGCTTGACTAAATTGGCTTCTAAGGCGAGGGCTTCGGCTTCGCTATCGGTGACAATAAACTCAATATCAGCAATTTGCTGTACCATGAGTTGTTTTTGTTCGCTGAGGGCTTGGGAGGCGCGAAAATAGGATCGCACTCTTGATCGCAGCTTGGTGGATTTGCCAATATAAATAATATTCCCAGCGCGATCGCGCATCAAATAAATACCCGACTGCATGGGAATTTCTTGCAGACGGGCTTCTAATTGTTCTGGGTTATGAATTAATTGTCCTTTGTCTTTTGCCATTTGATGACCAATGACTAATGACTGATTTAATTATTCAACGAAAGAAAATTATTTAAGGCCTCAACCATGCGAGGGGGCCAACGGCGGACGGTTTCCAGCCATTCTATATCGCGATAACGGCTATCACTCCCGACAACAGACACCCAGTTACTTTCGGCTTCCCCTTCCTTTCCTTGCGCCCACAACATCGCCGTTAAAGCAGCACGGACATCGGGAAAATTGGGATATTTGCGAACCAGTTTGCGGGTTTCGTCAAGGGCTTCGGTTTCGTCTCCCACTTGGTAATGGCTTAAGGCTGCATTAGCACGAGCAATGGCAAAATCAGGATTGAGGGAAGCAGCTTCTTCATAGTCGGTAATGGCTGCTTGGTAGTCTCCTTTCCCCGCTTTGGCATTCCCCCGATTATTATACGCCATGGCATCTTCTGGGTTAAGATCTAATACTGTGTCGTAGTCAGAAATTGCACGTTCCCAGTCTTCCATGATTTCAAACGCAATCCCACGGTTGAGGTAAGGATCAGGCTGATTGGGGGCGAGGGCAATAGCTTGATTATAATCCGCGATCGCGCTTTCAATTTTACTTTGACTCAAGCGCACATTCCCCCGATTACTCCACACCGCAGGGTTTCTGGGAAAAAGTTCGATTAATTCTCCCCAATAGTCTTCTGATTGGGCAAAATTTCCTTCTTTTAACGCCTCAAATGCTTTTTCTGCAATTTTATCTCCCCGTTGCAGTTGTTCTTCTGTCACTTGCGAGGGAGAATTACTGCTTTGCGCCCAACTTGGCGTGGGAAAAGCAATTAAAAATAGGAATAAAACTAAGCTAATTAAGATACGCATTTTAATTTAGTTATTCGTTCTTTGTTCACTGGTCACTGGTCACTGATCACTGCTAATTCTGTCTAAAGATAGCAAAAGAAGAGGTATAACCATGGAGGAAAGTTTGTTTTCCAACGGGACCGATTTCACCATTACAGAAAAATCCCCCTAGAGGAATCTGACTCATAGATTGACGGAATAACTCAGAATCAAAATTCGGTTTACCGTATAATTCTTTCCCCCGTCCTAAACAAGAAAATAACAAAGCGCCGACAGGGGTCGAAGTTTGTTCATCTTGCTGGTATTGTTCTAAAAGCACTTGTAAATCTTCTGCAGAGGTATTCCCATCTCGGAGATGAAACTGAATCCGTTGTCCAGGGCGTAATTTATCCCCCACCGCGATCGCGCCCACTTTGGGATCAACCCCCAACAGGTTCCGAATCAGAAAATCCCCTTGTTGTAACTCTAGCTTAAATTCATCTCTGGCAATGCCTAAAAACAGCGAATCCTGCGCCAATTGTTGGTCTTCAGGGCTTAACTCATTCATTAATTCTCTGAGGGCTTGTAGGGGCGGTTTTGCACTTTCTGTGCCGTTTCCCTTCACTTGCGCCACTTCTGCAAGCACATTTCGTTCCCCTTGGGTAATCTGATATTGGGGCCCGATGGGACGACAGCCTTGGGCGACAATGGTATCCATTTTAATATTGCCACTCAAAGCAACGCCAACAATTCCTTCTCGCAAAAGCCCCCCATTTTTTTCTGAGGCGCTTTCATAAAATAAGCCAGTTTGCATTCCCATCGCCATCGCACTGGCTAAGCCTCCCACTTTTTTCGCGCTAGGATAAGCAAAATCGAGCCCTTCCAATAGGTCATTAACCTTGGAGAAGAAAGGATCAGCCAGGAGGATAAAATCAGGATCTTGATCAGGTGAAACCCCTGTTAAATCTGTCCAAGCGGTAGCTGCGCTATCCAAGTCAGGGATTTGATCCGCGCTGATATGAAAGCCTTGGACATTAACCCTCGGCAAATGCGCTACAGTGAGACTTAAGGCGGGATTCCCTTCAATTTCTTGGGCTTGGTTTTCCTCATCAATTCCAATAATCCCACCGCCTCCACTGCCAATTAAAACCGAAATGGGGAGTTTTTCTTGGATTAAAGGCACTAAACGGGGATATTCACTGGCATAAGCTGAGGAAATAAAGAGAAATCCTAAATCAGCAGACCCCGATAACTGTTTTTTTATGCGTTCAGTCACGTCCGAAATCGCTGCCTCTAGTGAGAGACGAGTTGAAATCGCGTTGACCCACTGTATTTGCTCAGTCATAATTTAGCGTTGGCAAGTATGAGGACTGTTTGTTGTGTTAACCCTATCGTATTTTAAAACCGCCTTTAACATTGGGGAGAGTTGCGCGATCGCGCTAATCAGATTTATTCTGAGGAAGCATCCACATCCACCGCCTCAACATCAATCGTACCAGGAGGGGTAATACGCTGAAATTTTCCGTTTTCAATTTTCAGGGGTTCACTACAATTCGGACAACGGGACATGGTGCCATTGAAACCAGTAAACTGGTACTGGCACACAGGACATTCATCTTCTACCAGATTACGCTTAAGCCACCATTGAACGCCAACCAACGCAATCACTGGGAGAAGAATCATTAAACCGAGGACAATAATGACACTGTTGACGACCCAACCCAACCCGACTGAGGTTAATAACAAAGCACCTAAAATCAGTGTTAGCCAACAACCGATTCCAGAAAGATTCAATTGGGCGATTTTGGGGAAATTCTGGTTCACGAAGCACCCTCCAATTAGCGGTCTGCTTCTATCGTAATATAAAATTAGTCAAACCTTGTTTCTTGAGGTTTGTTGGTTAACCGAACCTTTGATTGATTGCCATTAATTCAAACCTTAAAAATTATGTTAAGTATTCGTCGTCTTCTTTCCCTTTTTTTCGTTTTAACGATTTTTTTAGTGACTCCCGCTTGTAGCAAGAATGAACCCCCTTCTCGCTTTGAATCGGCTCAACAAGAAAGCGTTGCCTCAGACTCAGGCGCAGTGACGGAAGATGCAGTCAAAGGGGGAGAACTGAACCGTTATTTTCCTGAGAATCAAGACGGTTATCAAGTGATTTATACGCAAGAAAAACGAGGCTTTGCTCAAGCAAAATTAAAACAAAACGGAGAAGAACTTGCTTTAATGTCAATTTCTGATCTGGCGAATAATCCGACGGCTGCTAAAAAGTTTCAAGATAGTGAAGAAACGATTAAAAGTTATCCCCTAGTGACACAAGGGAGGAAAGCAACTGCTGTTTTAGTCAATAACCGCTACCAAGTTAAAATTGTTTCTCGCAGTGATATCTTTGATCAAGATAGTCGTCAAGAATGGCTGCAAAAATTTGACTTAGATACTCTGGCTCAACTCTAGAGGAGAAAGCGATAAAATCAATTCAAACAGATTATTGATCCAGAAACACTAACGGAACTGAAACATGAAAAAAGCTATAATAGCAGCGATCGCGCCGTTTCTTATGTTTGGTTTTCCATTGTCTTTGCAAGCGCAAACCGACTCTGAAGAAGCCTCTCCCTTACGCATTGAGTTTAATCGCTTAGTCGAACTCAACCGCGCCAAAAATTTAGCCCGTCAAGCAGCAGAACAAGAGAATGGCGGGTTAACTGAATATCGACCTGAACCTGCGATGCACGGACCAGCCCAAGCAACCAATTATGAAGAGTTAGCAGAAGGAGTGTGGCAATTTACCTTTCAAGGAAGGCGACCCACTGCTGATGAATACACCATTGAAAGTGTCGTTGTTGTTAACACAAACACTGGTGAAACTACCATCGAATACAACGGTCCAATTCGCGAATAAAATCCCCAAGTAAACTGACTTATGACAAAACCAATTTTTGAATTAGTTGATGACCTCCCTGAACAAAATATTACCATTCGTGTTCTGAATGCGTTAGATTTTGTTGTCCCTGGAGAATGGGAAAATATTGTTGGGTTTGAAAATATGATTCGCACCGTTACAGGTGAAGACGATGACGAGTTAATTCAACAAATCGGCGATCGCGCTGTCTGGTTATTTAATGATCAATCTCAAGGCTATCAAAATGCCCTTTGGTTATATCAAACTGTAGATCGCACTGACACCGCTTTAGCCAGCGCAGCTTTAGCCAATAAAGTGGGAGAACGCATTCCCTTACTCGGTTTTCTTAATAAAATTACCCCGAAAGCAGACAAAGCCCAAAGTATTGATTTAGCCCTAAAAACAGTTATTGAATTAATTGCATTTTGCCAAATTAATGGGATTCCTGGCGATAGTATTGGTGACTTTGTTAATTCCTTAGCTGACTATGGCGGAGAGGATATTATGCGAATGGCTGCACTGGTTTGTTTAGATGGTTTAATTCCTCTTGGTCCCGATTTTATCCAAAAAGCCCAAAGTATTATTGAAGGCTTGAATAGTGATGAACTAGAAGATAATAAGGTCTTTCAAAACGTAAAAGGATTTATTCCTGGAGATGATACAGATAGCCAACTCGGGTTTATTGGAGAAGCCTTTGGTTCAGTGAAAAATTGGATGGGTGATTTTGTGGAAAGTAAAGATTTGACCCCACAAAAAGTAATGAATAATATTGAAAGTTTTGTTGAATTTTCCGATGAACAATTGGACTATTTAGCAGCATTTTTAGACCTCACAACCAATTATTATGAACATACAGGAACGCAAACTATCGCCAGATGTTTGATTAATCGCGCTTATGCAGAAATTTAATTTGATAGCGTTCCTTAGTCTGTTTAGGAACAAAGTGAGTCGGTGGATGTTATTTGTTCTTAGTTGTTTGTTCTTTGGTAATCTTTTTTCCCTGACCCCGCACTCACTCTTCCCAATTAATTTGTACCCAATATCGGCTGATTGACAATAGTATGCGAATTTATGGGAATCGCCTCTTAAAAACCTTACCTGGACAGCAAACTCGTCCCACTTCTGCAAGAGTTCGAGAGGCTTTATTTAATATTTGGCAAACTCAAATTGAGGGGGCGCGTTGGCTTGATTTGTGTGCGGGAAATGGCACAATGGGTGCAGAAGCTCTTTGTCGAAATATTAGTGTTTTGGTAGGAATTGAAAACAATCGGCGAGCCTGTCAAATCATGCAAGAAAACTGGGAGAAAGTGGCGACCAGTCAACAAAAGTGGCAAGTGATTAAGGGGAATTTACCTGATCAATTAAAAGACTTACAAGGACAACAGTTTGATTTGATCTATTTTGATCCGCCTTATGGGAGTCAGCTATATAATTTAGTTTTAAAGCAAATTCTAAATTTAGATTTATTAGCGAATGAGGGAGAAATCGCGATCGAACATGATCCGAAACAATGGGATTATCAAGAGACAATTGGCTGGAGAGTCGTTCGTCAAAAAAAATATGGTAGCACTACCCTCACTTTCTTAGAAAAAGAGTTAAATTCTCGTTAAAATATAGCAGTTCTCGAATTCATGAGGTACATTCTAAATTTTTGTTCTTTGTTCTTTGTTCTTTGTTGGTTGTTAATCAATGAACCATAAACCATGAACGTCCACCGACTTGCTTTGTACCTCAACAGACTAAGAAACGCTATAACATGAAATAACTAATTATAAATAACCAGTAAGTAAGTTAATCAATGACCCAATCTTCAAAAGAAACTTTAATTATTTTTACCCGCTATCCCGAAGCTGGAAAAACAAAAACCCGCCTAATTTCTGCATTAGGAGAAGAAGGGGCAGCACAATTACAGAAAAAATTAACTGAACATACTCTAAAAGAAGTTAGTAAACTTCCCGTTAATCTTAGGATTTATTTTGCAGGTGGAAATCAAAAATTAATGTCCGATTGGCTGGGAAATCGCTATCAATATTATCCTCAAAGTAGTGGAGATTTAGGACAGCGTTTGCTTGCTGCATTAAAAGAAAGTTTTACTCAACAAATTGAAAGAATTCTTATCATTGGTATTGATTGTCCTGATCTCAATGCAGATTTAATCTATCGCGCTTTTCAAAAGTTGAAAGAAAATGATTTAGTTTTAGGAAAAGCAGAAGATGGTGGTTATTATTTAATTGGTTTATCTGGTTTTTATCCTCAATTATTCCAAGGAATTGATTGGGGAACTCATCTTGTTTTACAGCAAACGGTTGCAGTTGCAGAAACAATGGGATTAAGCATTAGCTATCTTCCTATATTAAATGATATTGATACCCCAGAAGATTTAGAAACAGTTCAGTTTCCTTGGGAATAAACAGTGACCAGTTTTTTCAGGAGATTCTCAGGTGAAAATGCAATGTTTAAACAAACCGTTAGTGATGTTATAACAAAGACGAGAGAATGGAAAAAATTAATCTCTCTGTGATTATTCCCGTATTAAATGAAGCAGAGACGATCGCGCAAACGGTAGAATATCTCCAAGCGCCAGCCATAGAAATTATTATTGTCGATGGGGGAAGTAGCGATCAAACGATTACAATCGCACAAGAAAAGGGCGTTAAAGTTATTTTATCTCCTGAACCAGGACGGGCGATACAAATGAATACGGGGGCGAAATATGCAACCACAGAGACGTTGTTATTTCTCCATGCGGATACCCAACTTCCTGAAAACTATCTTCAGTTAGTTGAAAAAACCTTAGCTAAACCGAAAACCATTGCGGGTGCATTTCCCTTAAAAATTAATGGTAAGAATCCATTATTACGGATAATTGAAAAAGGCGTGAATGCGCGATCGCGCTTTTTGGAAATGCCCTATGGTGATCAGGGAATTTTCCTAAGAAAAGAAACCTTTGAAAAAATGGGAGGCTTTCCTTTATTACCAATCATGGAAGATTTCCAATTCATCCGAAACCTGAAACAACAAGGAAAAATTCGCTTAGCACCAGGAAAAGCATTAACTTCCGCACGACGCTGGGAAAAGTTGGGAGTAATTAAAACAACGCTAATTAATCAGATGGTAATTATCGGTTATTTTTTGCGGATTCCTCCTACTGAGTTAAGACAATGGTATGGTGATTCACACATATTTTTTCAAGCCATAGCGATAAACTTGATTCGGATGATTACTGACCCTTACCATCGCAAGAATAGGAAACAAGAAGCTAGCAAAAAGAACAATAAAAACTAAGATAAAACCAACAGCAACCAGCATTAAGAGTAAAGAAACTAAGAATAAAATTAAAATATTAAGTTGAAAATTAATGGCTTCTTTTGCATTTTCTTTAACAATTTCATCATCCACTAAAACTAAGATCAAGATCGGCACTGCAATTGACATAACAGTCGAGGTTAATAAACTTGATCCATGACAAACGATGGATAACAGTTTTCGTTGTTCTTCTGTTGTAACATTCATGAAAGTGCAGGTTAATCAGTGGCTACTGCTATAGTCTAGCCCAGTTGCTCATTAAAACTAGGTTAAAAACCATTAGTCTATTGAGCTAACGATTGATTTGATGGGAAAAGCTACTCCTCTTTCAAAAATAATTTGGATTGCAATTCTCCTTTAATCCGATTCAAAATTGACGCTTCATCTAAAGAATCAAGAATATTTTTCACCACTGCTTTCGGTCCATCTAATCCCCAAGATGCCCCATTTGCCAAATATGTATTGCTAACATGACCGATGGCGTAAGAGGAAACCCCTGCAACTCCCGCTTGGGTAATCGCAACAGAAACATAAGGAATCAACGATGCACCCCCCGTAACAGAAGTCGAGATTCCTAACAGCCCTTTCAGCCCACTTAAGCCTAATGTGGTCAAGACTTCACTGGCGCTAATCCCTCCCATGCTAATGGCGATTTTCTGTAATAGCGCGATCGCTGCGGATTGGGTCATGGGAATCCCATATAATCGAGAGAGAGCTAAAATCATCGCCACATCTACCACCGCACCCGTAAACAAATCTAAAACTGTCACGGGATTTAACGCTACTGCAACCGCTTTCGTCATTACTGCTTTCCAGATTAATTCTTCCGCTGCTTCCGCGCGAATTTCCAGCTTACGGTGTAAAATTTGTTCATTGACCTCATCTGCATACAGCATCGTGTTGAGGGCGACCAGAGACTTTCCTTCGTGATGGAGAATCTCTAAAATTTTCCGTTTCAATTCCTGCACTTGTGGTGTTCCCTGCTGGGTTTTAACTTTTATTGAACCATCGGCTTGGCGCATTCCTCGTCTTTCTAACGGAGACGCTGCAACCATGACCACTTCTTCGGGCGTGAGGAGTTCTTTCACGCGATCGCTGCAAATGGTATCGTAAATAGCAGCGCGATCGGCTTCGGGATATTGATCAATCTTATTAAACACCAACAGCATTGGCTTCCCCACCTCTCGCAACCGCGACAAGGCATTATATTCAACTTTCGTGATATCCCCAGCAATAATAAATAAAATCAGGTCAGCTTGTTTGGCAATTTGATGCGCCATTAACTCCCGAGTTTCCCCATCCACTTCATCAATCCCAGGAGTATCTATGAGTTGAATGCTAGCTTGTTGGCGACTCGGTAACGAAACCCGCAAGATATCTTGATCGCTATTGCCTAAACTTTCTTCCGTTAATTCCCAATTTGCACTACCGATGGTTCGAGTGACACCATGCAAAGGACCCGTCTGAAAGACATTTTCCCCCAGTAGTGCGTTTAAAACAGAGGACTTGCCACGTCCCACCATGCCAAAAGCAGCAATTTGGACAACAGACTGTTCTAGTTTATCCAACATTGCCGTGAGATAGTTAATTTCTGATTCTAGCCCCGATTTTTCTTCCGCCGTGAGATCAATCTGCTGTACCAGACTGCGTAGAGAGTCTTGAGCTTGTTTATAGTTAATTTCCGCAGTAATCTCTTCAAAGCTAAAAATTACTTCGTCTAACTCATCATTTTGCCCTTTTGCACGGTTAATCGGCTCAGAATCAGATTTAGTCACAGACGACCTCAACCTCAATACACTTCTAATTGATCAATAACAAATAACCCACTCCTTTGTGGAGATTTGCTATCGTGACTCGGAGAGAGTCATCCGTACTCCGCCGTGAGACGACGGAGCGGGGTTCACGAGCGCCGGAATTGAATTCCGGCGACGACCCCTTGCCTGCGGATGACCGTTGGTCATTGATGTAGGGAGTCAGTGGTGAGTGTACCGAAAACAACGGCTTATGTCCGTATTCTCCGCCAATCCTTGTGGGAAGGACAAATTGAAGGAGAAGTTAGTGCAGGAAGTTATGAATGGTCGTTTCAGTGGCAATTTCGGCAAAGTCGTTTAATTGTTCAGCCTTCTCTTGGTCGGGCTTTAATTCGTGAACCCTTAGAGCGGTTTTTAGAGCGATGTGATTATCAACTTGAACCAGGTGGGGATTATGAATTTATCGTGAGAGCAAAATTATAGAAGTCGCCGTAAAACCAAGCGTATGCCCGACCTTGGATATAAGGCGAGCTAAGCGAAAGGTTCAATGCCTTGAGCTTAGCAAACTCAATCAGTTTGTGCTAAAATACTATCATAGTCGTGCAAGTTTGTTAAATGTTAAAAGCATTCAAGTATAGAATCTACCCTAATCAAGAGCAAAGAGTCTTGCTTGCCAAGTCTTTTGGTTCTTGTCGGTTTTTCTATAACTATGCGCTCAATCTCACTTCTCAAACCTACAAAGAGACGGGGAAGGGGTTAAGTCGCAATGACATAATCAACCTTCTTCCTAACTTAAAAAAAGAGTATGAGTGGCTAAGTGAACCACCTTCCCAAGCACTACAACAAGTTGCTCTCAATTTGTCTAGTGCGTTCCTAAACTTCTTTGAAGGTCGTGGGAGATATCCTCAATTCAAGAAAAAGCAAAATCGACAGTCAATTAGACTTCCTCAAGGTTGCAAATTAGAAGACGATTGTCTCAAACTCCCCAAGTTTGGGAAGGTTTACTGCAAGGTATCTCGACAACCAACAGGAAAGCTAAAATCTGTCACCGTTTCTCAAACACCATCTGGTCAGTATTACGCTAGTTGTTTGTTTGATGATGGGACAGAAAAACCCGAACCAAGTGGAGAAGGAAAAGCAGTTGGGGTTGACCTTGGTATTTCCGATTTTGCCATTACTAGCGATGGTTTTAAGTACGGTAGCCCTAAATACTATCGCAAATATGAGCAAAAACTAGCTAATAAGCAAAAAGAGTTAAGTCGCAAACAGAAAGGCTCTAATAATCGTAGAAAAGCACGAATCAAAGTAGCTAAGGTTCACGAAAAAATTACTCGCTGTCGTGAAGATTTCCTCCACAAACTAAGTCGCAATTTAGTTGACGAAAACCAAGTCATCGTGGTGGAAAATCTAGCAGTGAAAAACATGGTTAAAAACTCTAAACTAGCTAAATCAATTAGTGATGCTGGTTGGGGACAATTTTTAACCATGCTTAAGTATAAGTCAGAGTGGGAAGGAAAAACCTATATTGAAGTTGATCGATTCTTTCCCAGTTCAAAGACTTGTAACCCTTGTTTGCATCAAGTGGACTCGCTACCTTTAGACATTAGAAATTGGGAATGTCCTAGCTGTGAAACTCAACATGATAGAGATATTAACGCAGCTAAAAACATTCGAGATGAAGGATTGCGAATTTTGGCGGTGGGGCGCATCGCTACAGCTTCTGGACAGAGAGTAAGACCATCTAAAGGCACTGCTTTTAGTGGCCTCGCTGAATGAAGGAAGAATCCCACGTGCTTTTAGCCGTGGGAGTCGTCAAAGTCGTTCAATATAGCAGTTCTCGAATTCATGAGGTACATTCTAAATTTTTGTTCTTCGTTCTTTGTTCTTTGTTAATCAATGAACCACGTAGGGCGTAGCCCGCGCGAAGCATCATGAACCTCCACCGACTTGCTTGGTACCTCAACAGACTAAGAAACGCTATAAAAACGACAAACTAATCACAACAAAATCGACCCGATTTGATGAGGATGAACTGTTTTAGAGCAGTAGTTTTTGTTACAAAATTGTTGAATTAAGAAAAATTAAGCTAAGTTTTGTTATTTAATCCTGAACATTTAATTAAAAAAGCCAACTCTTCTGTTGCTCTCTGTAGAATTGAAATTAGAGCGTGAGGGACTACGGCTCGGTCTTTTGACCCAGGCGCAAGTTCACGATCGCGCTGTTGATGCGGTTGAAATAATCAACCGATCAGTATTGTTATGGGTTCTCATCATGAGACTAAAAAAATCTCTCATTTTGATTCAAAATTACCCCAATAATAATGTCAAGACATTCCAAGGAATGTCTGAGTAATAAAGACTGTCTATTTCTGAGAGTATTGCGATTAAAAATGAATCATCATCAACTGCCACTGAAACAGGGTCTATATGACCCCCGCTTCGAGCATGATGCTTGCGGTGTTGGCTTTATTGTCCACATGAATGGTCAAAAGTCCCATGAAACGGTAGAACAGGCTTTGACCATTTTAGAGAATCTGGAACATCGCGGTGCTTGTGGTGCAGAAACTAATACGGGTGATGGGGCTGGAATTTTAATGCAAATTCCCCATCAGTTTCTAAAAAAAGTTGCCCATCAAAAGAATATTGCTTTACCCAACCCTGGAGAATATGGCGTGGGCATGATGTATGCCTCCCGTGATCCAGAAATCCGAGACAAGGGAAGGCGTATTTTTGAAAGCATTGTCGCCGAAGAAGGACAAACGGTTTTAGGATGGCGGGATGTACCAACCGATGATTCATCTTTAGGGGAAACCGCTCAAGCGAGTGAACCCTTTATGCAGCAAGTCTTTATTCAACGAGAGACAGGTTTAGACGAAGTTGCCTTTGAATGCAAGTTATTCATCATTCGCAAACGGGCGTTTCAAGCCATTCGCCGAGAATTAGGGGACTCTTTTTGGTATGGGGCGAGTCTGTCTTGTCGCACCATGGTTTATAAAGGGATGCTGATGCCAGCGCAGTTAGGAGATTATTATCCAGAACTCCACGATCGCGATTTGAAAAGTGCTTTGGCGTTAGTTCATTCTCGGTTTAGTACCAATACCTTCCCCAGTTGGGAACGCTCCCACCCCTATCGCTACATTGCTCACAATGGGGAAATTAACACCATTATCGGGAATGTGAACTGGATGCACGCCCGTGAATCACTGTTTCAATCGGAACGGTTTGGGGATGATCTGAAAAAGCTCCATGATTTAATTGATATTGAAGGCAGTGACTCCAGTATTTTTGATAATGCCCTAGAATTGCTGGTTTTAGCAGGTCGATCGCTGCCTCATGCGATGATGATGATGATCCCAGAACCGTGGACTACTGATGACTCGATCAGTGCCGAGAAACGGGCGTTTTATCAATATCATTCTTGCTTAATGGAACCTTGGGATGGTCCTGCTTCTACTACTTTTACCGATGGCACAATGGTGGGAGCCGTGCTCGATCGCAATGGCTTACGTCCCTCTCGCTACTATGTGACCAAAGATAACTTTGTGATTATGGCATCGGAAGCGGGCGTTTTACCCGTTGCACCAGAACAAGTGGCGTTAAAAGGGCGTTTAGAACCGGGTCGGATGTTCCTCGTCAATATGGAAGAGGGACGCATCGTCGCTGATGAGGAAATTAAACAAGCCATTGTGGAAGAACAGCCTTATCAAGAGTGGTTAGATCAGCATTTAGTCCCCTTAGAATCTTTACCCGAACCGACTCCCCTTTCTTCCCCCCTAATAGAGACTGAGGGGGGTTCAGAAAAGCTGATTCCCACGATCCAGAAACAAACCAGCTTTGGCTATACCTTTGAAGAACTGCGGATGCTACTCAAGCCCATGGCCGAAAATGGGGTGGAGGCAATTGGTTCTATGGGGGCAGATACCCCGTTGGCAGTGCTTTCTGAGCGTCCCAAGCTCCTTTATGATTATTTTCAACAACTCTTTGCACAGGTGACGAATCCGCCCATTGATTCGATTCGGGAAGAAATTGTCACGTCTCCTGTGACCACCATTGGTGCAGAAGGCAACTTATTTGATCCCAAGCCAGAAAGTTGTCATCTGATCCAGTTAAAAACCCCGATTATCACCAATACCGAACTGGCGAAACTCAAACAGTTGGAGGGAGACTTTCACTCTCTAACTTTGCCAATTTTATTCGATCCGAAAACCGGTGTTACTGGCTTAGAATCAGCCATTGAAGAGATTTGTCAGCAAGTCGATCGCGCGATTTCCCAAGGCACGAGCATTATCATCCTCAGTGACCGCGATTTCGATAAAAACAAAGCGCCCATTCCCGCCCTCTTAGCAGTGTCTGGCTTACATCACCACCTAATTCGACAAGGCACCCGCACCCGCGTCGGCATTGTTTTAGAATCAGGAGAACCGAGAGAAGTTCATCATTATGCAGTATTACTCGGCTATGGCTGCGGGGCGATTAATCCCTATCTGGCGTTTGAGACCTTAGAGGATATGATTGCTCAAGGGACACTCACGGGTGTGGATTATAAAACCGCTTGTAAGAACTACATGAAAGCGGTAACGAAAGGGACAATCAAGATCGCTTCTAAGATTGGGATTTCCACACTGCAAAGTTATCGCGGGGCGCAGATTTTTGAAGCCATTGGACTCAATGAAGCCGTTATTGATCGTTACTTTAAAGGAACGCCCTCTCGCATTGGTGGGGCAGATTTGAGCGCGATCGCGCAAGAAGCCATTTTACGCCATTCTCACGCCTTCCCCGAACGAGAAGTCAACGGACATACCCTTGATGCGGGTGGGGAATACCAATGGCGCAAAGATGGAGAAGCCCATTTATTTAATCCCGAAACCATCCACACGCTACAGCAAGCGGTGCAAACCGGGGATTATGAACTGTATAAAAAATACGCGCAACTGGTGAACGAACAGAATCAGCAACGGTTTACCCTGCGCGGATTACTGGACTATAAAGATCGTGACCCAATTCCCCTAGAAGAAGTTGAACCCATCGAAGCGATTATGACACGGTTCAAAACGGGTGCAATGAGTTATGGGTCAATCTCTCAAGAAGCCCATGAAGCCCTCGCCATTGCCATGAATCGCATTGGGGGGAAATCCAACACGGGAGAAGGGGGAGAAGATCCCGAACGTTATACTTGGCAAAACGAACAAGGAGACTCCAAAAACAGCGCCATTAAGCAAGTTGCATCGGGTCGCTTTGGGGTCACCAGTTTGTATCTCTCCCAAGCCAAAGAAATCCAAATCAAAATGGCACAAGGGGCAAAACCAGGGGAAGGGGGACAACTCCCGGGCAAAAAAGTCTATCCTTGGATTGCAAAAGTACGCCATTCTACGCCTGGTGTCGGTTTAATTTCACCTCCCCCGCACCATGACATTTACTCCATTGAAGATTTAGCGGAGTTAATCCACGACTTGAAAAATGCTAACCGTGAAGCACGAATCAGTGTCAAACTGGTGTCAAAAGTAGGCGTGGGAACGATCGCTGCGGGAGTTTCTAAAGCCCATGCGGATGTGGTCTTAATTTCAGGCTTTGATGGCGGAACTGGGGCATCTCCGCAAACCTCCATTAAACACGCGGGACTCCCTTGGGAATTAGGATTAGCCGAAACCCATCAAACCTTAGTTTTAAATAACCTCCGCAGTCGCATCGCGGTTGAAACCGATGGTCAAATGAAAACGGGACGCGATATTGCAATGGCGACCCTATTAGGGGCAGAAGAATTTGGCTTCTCTACCGCGCCTTTAGTTACCCTTGGTTGTATCATGATGCGGGTGTGCCATAAAAACACTTGCCCTGCTGGCATTGCCACCCAAGATCCACAACTACGGAAAAACTTTATTGGCAATCCTGATTACACCGTCAACTTTATGAAGTTTCTTGCTCAAGATCTGCGCGAAATTATGGCAAGTTTGGGCTTCCGTACCCTCAATGAAATGGTGGGACGAACCGATGTTTTAGAAGCAAAGCAAGCGGTGGATCATTGGAAAGCGAAAGGCATCGATCTCTCCAATATTCTCTATCAACCCCAAGTTGCCCCTGATGTCGGTCGTTATTGTCAGATTCCCCAAGATCATGGGTTAGACCAGTCTTTAGATATGACCGTGTTACTGGATCTGTGTCAACCCGCCATTGAGAAAGGAGAGAACGTTAAAGCAACGCTACCGATTACTAATACGAATCGGGTTGTGGGAACGATTCTCGGCAATGAAATTACCAAACGTCACTGGCACGGCTTACCCGAAGATACGATTGAACTGCATTTTCAAGGCAGTGCCGGACAAAGTTTTGGTGCATTTGTGCCGAAAGGAGTCACCCTGGAATTAGAAGGGGATGCCAACGATTATCTCGGGAAAGGCTTAAGTGGCGGAAAAATCATTGTCTATCCGCCCAAAGGTTCCACCTTCCCCCCAGAAGAGAATATCGTCATCGGTAATGTTGCCTTTTATGGGGCAACCAGTGGGGAAGCCTACATCTCTGGCGTTGCTGGAGAACGCTTCTGTGTTCGTAATTCTGGCATTCATGCGGTTGTGGAATCCGTGGGGGATCACGGGTGTGAATATATGACTGGCGGAAAAGTGCTTGTCCTAGGCAAAACGGGACGCAACTTTGCTGCGGGAATGAGTGGCGGTACGGCTTACATCCTGGATGAGAAGGGTGATTTTGCTAGCCGTTGTAATACGCAAATGGCAGATATTGAACCCCTCAACGAGGAAGACCGCGAAATCATTTATCAGATGATTGCGAAACACGCCCATTACACCCACAGCCCGAAAGCAACCCGCATCTTGACTCTTTGGAATCCATATCTTCCTAAATTTGTCAAGGTAATGCCGAGAGATTTCAAACGAATGGTGGAAGGCATTGAACGCGCGATCGCGTCGGGATTAAGTGAAGAAGAAGCGCAAACGGCTGCGTTTGAAGCTAACGTGAGTGATGCTGCCCGTGTCAGTGGTAGCTGATTTAGTGACCAGTGATCAGTGACCAGTGAACAAAGAACAAAGAACAAAGAACAAAGAACAAAGAACAAAATCATGGGAAAACCAACCGGCTTTATTGAATATCTCCGCGAAAACCCCTTAGAAGTCGCCCCATTAGAACGGATTCGCAACTGGGATGAATTTCACATTACAACGCCAGAAGCAGATCTCCAGACGCAGTCCGCGCGGTGTATGGACTGTGGGACTCCCTTTTGTCACACAGGAATTGATATCGGGGGGGCAGCAAGCGGATGTCCGATTAATAATTTAATTCCCGAATGGAATGATCTCATTTATCGGGGACATTGGAAAGAAGCGCTCGATCGCCTGCACAAAACCAATAATTTCCCCGAATTTACCGGTCGGGTTTGTCCAGCCCCCTGCGAAGGCGCTTGTGTTCTCGGGATTCATAACCCCCCAGTGACGATTAAAAATATTGAATATTCCATCATTGAAAAAGGTTGGGAAGAAGGCTGGGTGACAGCAGAACCCCCCGAGAAACGCACGGGTAAAACTGTGGCAGTTGTGGGGTCAGGACCGGCGGGCTTGTGTGCTGCTGCCCAATTGAATAAAGCGGGTCATTGGGTAACGGTTTATGAACGCGCGGATCGTCCGGGTGGGCTGCTGATGTATGGCATCCCGAACATGAAACTGGATAAGCAAGCGGTTGTTCTCCGTCGCATCGAACTGTTAGAAAAAGAAGGGGTTAAATTCGTTTGCAATACGGAAATTGGCAAAGATTTACCAGCTGACCAATTAGTCCAGGAATTCGACTCGGTTGTCCTCTGTACGGGGTCAACCCAGCCCAGAGACTTAAAGATCGAAGGGCGTTCCTTAAAAGGGGTTCACTTTGCCATGGAATTCCTGACAGCGAATACCCAAGCGATTCTCAATGGCAGCAAAACCCCGATTTCCGCAAAAGATAAAGATGTGGTGATTATTGGTGGGGGCGATACGGGAACCGACTGTGTGGGAACGTCTTTGCGTCACGAGTGTCGTAGTGTTGTCCAACTGGAAATTATGCCCAAACCGCCTTTAGAACGCGCCCCTAATAATCCTTGGCCCCAATGGCCGAAAGTTTATCGCCTGGATTACGGTCAAGAAGAAGCGGAAGCCAAATTTGGTAGTGATCCACGCAGCTATGTGACTTCGGCAACCCAGTTTGAAGGGGACGAACAAGGCAACTTAAAAGCAGTTCATACGGTGCAAGTGCAATGGGAAAGAGACGAGAATGGTCGCATGATTCCCCAACCCGTACCTGGAACCGAAAAAGTGATCCCTGCCCAACTGGTTTTACTCGCCATGGGCTTCTTAAGTCCCGAACAGCCTCTTCTTGATGCCTTAGGACTGGAAAAAGATCCCCGCAGTAACATTAAAGCGGAATATAACCACTATGCGACCAATATTCCAGGTGTGTTTGCTGCGGGTGATTGTCGTCGCGGACAAAGCCTTGTGGTTTGGGCGTTTAACGAAGGTCGTGGCGTGGCGCGAGAATGCGATCGCTATCTGATGGGAGAAACTGACTTGCCCTAAAAGTTGGACTAAAATAAGTCTTGGTGCATTAGTGCGCGATCGCGCTGGGATTGAATTTGATCGGGCGTTAGTCCTTCCCCATTGGCATAACAGTCTAGCCAGGCTTTTGTAATTACGTTTGGGTCATCAGGAAGATGGGAAAGTTCCCACCCTGGAATCTCAAACTCGGTCATCAGTTGACTCATTTTTGGGTCATAACTCAAGGCAAAACATCGGCATTCTTCTGAGGCTGCCATAATTAAACTGTGGTAACGCATCCCAATCGCCATTTCCACCCCTCGAAACATCCGTTTTAAGCGGGTGGGAGATTCGCCACTAATCACCGCTTTCGGATCAGGAAGTTGTTTCGCCATCTCTTCAGCAAGGGATTGATCTTGCGGTTGAAAGGGAACGAGTAAAATACAGGTATCCGTTGCTTTCTGCAATGAAATCAGCGCCTGAGTGAGAGCTTGCATTTTAGCGCGAGTCAGTTGCGGGTGTTGGCGCAAAGTCACCGCGACTCTCGGTGCGGGAAGTCTCCATAATTCAGGAAACGGCTTACTTTCCAACGCCCAAACGGGATCGGGTGCGATGAGGGGAGATAAGCCCCAAGTGCTTAATAATTCCACAGAAGCGCGATCGCGCACACTAATTTGGTCACAACCGATTAAAGTCTTCCGCGTCAACCACCGAGAAAACGCAGACTTCAACGGACCCACCCCTTGCGCCCAAGCAATGGTTTTTAAGCCTCGTTGTTGGGCTAACGCCATTAATCCCCCATAATAAATTGGACTGCGGAAACTGGTTACATCCTGCATTAAACTTCCCCCACCCCAAATAAAATAATCGGCTTTTTCCATGGCTTCTAAAATCGGAAACGCCGACCGATTTGGAATCGCAGCAACTTTGAGGGTTTCTTTGGTTTGTTGGGGGTTTGCTGATAAAACAATCGGTTGGATATGTGAGGGAAGCATTTGGATTAAGGTCATGAGGAGGGCTTCATCGCCAACGTTATCCTGACCGTAATAGCCACAGAGAATTGCTGTTTGAGAATTGGGCTTTTGTTGCATCTGAACGCTTTTGACCTGCCATTAAACGTTAAAATTTGTTAAGAATGCTCTTTAGTTGCTCACCGAAAAAGCGATGACTGTACGGACTGATACCCTTTGGGAACAATTTTTAAAGCCGATCATGGGTAACTTCCTTGATCAAGAACAGATGAAGGAATTAGCTGACAAGATTGATTGGGAACAACAGCGCGATCGCGTGACCAACCCTACCCTAGAATATCCGAATTACTACCAATCGCAAAATTTTCATGGTGTCCTCAACGGTTATCTGAATAAGGATGCTGCGATTACTTACGATGCGATTACCCGCTATTTTGTCCCTCCCCATGAAACTTGGGTGCGAGAAGATGCAGTGAAGTGTGTAAAAGGACAACCGCAACGGATTTTAGATTTAGGATGTGGCACGGGTTCAACCACAATTTTACTGCAACAAGCCTTTCCCAACGCGGAAGTGATTGGTTTAGACTTATCCCCTTATATGCTAGTGGTTGCAGAATACAAAGCCCAAAATCTTCCCATTCAATGGTGTCACGGGAAAGCAGAAGACACACAACTGCAAGCAGAAACCTTTGATTTGGTGACAGCCTCGCTTTTATTCCATGAAACCCCTGTCAGCATCAGTCAAGCGATTTTGCGAGAAGCCTTTCGATTACTCAAAGGCGGTGGACAATTTTTATTACTCGATGGAAATCAAGAAACACTCAGAAATACAGACTGGTTAACCAATATCTTTGAAGAACCTTATATTCAAGAGTATGCCCAAGGCAATGTCAAAACATGGCTAGAAAATGCGGGATTTATTGCGTGTGAAACCGATTTCATCTGGGGATTGCATCAGGTAAATGTGGGATACAAACCGCAACCCGTTTCTAATCCATCTGCTGTCACGGTAGAAGAAAATGAAGATAACATAACAGCAACAGCCCCTGCGTAAATATGACTTTAAAAGCGGTATTATTTGATTTTAACGGCGTAATTATTAACGATGAGTCGATTCATAAAGATTTAATTGAAGAGATTTTATTAGGGGAAAACTTACGCCCTGATGCGAAAGAACATGATGAACTTTGTTTAGGACGCAGCGATCGCGCTTGTCTGGCTGCTATTCTAGAAAAAAGAGGGCGAGTGGTCACAGAAGACTATTTAGACGGACTGTTAACGAAAAAAGTCCAGAAATATCAAGAATTAATGGAAGCAGAAGACAAACTCCCCGTGTATCAAGGGGTTGATGTCTTTATTCGGGAGTTATGGGGGGCGGGTTTAGTCCTTGGTTTAGTCACAGGGGCGCGTCGCGAAAATGTGGAATATATCTTAAACCGCATTAAAATTAGAGAAGCCTTTGCGGTGGTCTTAACCAGTGATGACATTAGCAAAAGCAAACCAGACCCAGAAGGCTATTTAATGGCTGTGGAACACTTAAACCAGCAGTATTCTGACTTAGACTTAAAACCAGAGCAATGTCTTGTGATTGAAGATACCCCCAGTGGTATCCAAGCAGCGAAACGCGCTCAAATGGAAGTGGTTGGTGTCGCCAATACTTATCCCTTCCATATGTTACAACGACAAGCGAACTGGACAGTGGATTATCTGCAAGAATTAGAACTAGAACGAGTCAAAGAAGCCCTTGCCAATGTTAAGATCAGGGGTTGAACGGGGAATTAGCTCAGTTGGTAGAGCGCTGCGATCGCACCGCAGAGGTCAGGGGTTCGAGTCCCCTATTCTCCATCAAGTAGCACTATAACCACGATCGCGCTTAGTCAGAAACTGCATCAGGAAACTGTTTTTTTAATACGGGGAAGAAAGGAGAGGGATCTTTATCTTGGAGGGGATTTGCGCCTTTGAGGTTAAACTGATTCCAGCGAAAGGGGGCTTTTTGTGCTGCGGATAACCAGAGTAATCGTTTAGCGCGAGTCATGGCGACATAAAAGAGACGGTATTCTTCTGCGGTTTGCAGTTCACCCGCTTTTTTCCAAGCGGTAATGGGTTTATCGAGGGTAATCGGTTCTTGTTTATACTGGCTGTGGACAATCTCTCGAATGCGCGATCGCGCTACTTCTGATAAGGTAAAGTCGCCAATAAATTTCTGTGGTGTGGGAACACGAGGTTGACCTGGAAGGTTATCTTTATGGAGGAAGGGAATAAAGACATAATCCCAATCCAGTCCTTTTGCTTTGTGCATGGTAATAATTGTAACTTGTTTCGGTTTCACATATTGACTATCACTGTCTTCATCAATTCCTAGAAATTGTTCGGTATTGATAATTTCCTGAAGGGCAGCGATAATATCAACAACAGCACTCCGTCCCTGTGTTTCTTGACGCACTCGTTCCGCTAATTTTTGCACCGTCGCCAGTTCCGAAGCCTGATAATTTAAAGTTAAGCCGAGAAACGAAATCAGTTGATAACTGGGAAGTTCAATCCTGGCTTTAAGAAGACTCCGACAATATTGGGCTGCTTTTTTGACCGATTCACTTTGCGGGAGATCAAGGGGGGTGGGATACAGGAATTTTTCAGGGTAAGTAGCAAGGGCGTTAAGATCTTGTTTGGGGATTAAACTGCGTTGGGTTAAAACCTCTAACGCTGCTTTGGTGTATTCGCTGGAATGAGGGCGATTGAGAAACTGTAAGAGGCTTAAAATCTCAATGGGAATTTGAGAGAAACGATTGGTTTGACTGGCTTCATAGATGCGAATGTCGTGATCATGTTGTAGATCGATTAAACTTTCCGCGAGAAATGTCCCTTGGCGGTTGTTACGGACTAGAATTGCTGCATTATGGTTGGGATTTTCTATGAGTAAAGTCTTCACGCGATCGCGCATTAAAGAGACGGTTTCATAAATATCTTTTGGCGTGTGAATTTCTAAACCGTTATCCGTGGGAGAAGGATTCGCATCGGGTTGCGGGTCATTCGCAGGAACAGGAAAAATATCTTGCACCCGAAAGGGAATTTCTTGGGGATGATTCTGGTTTCCCCAGCGCAGAAAATAGTTTGCAATGTTAATAATAATCTGGCTGCTGCGTCCCGCTTCTTTCATCTCCGCTAAACGGTTTTCTTCCGCGCAACTTTCACAAAAATGGCGGAAATAGATGGGATCGGCGGGGGTAAACGTAGAATTAATCGCTTGGTTGGGATCGCCTACCCGCACGAGATTCGGTGGAAGTTCTGGGTTATTAATATCACTGGCGAGAATATCAAGAAGTTTCGCTTGTAACGGGCTAGAATCTTGCGCTTCGTCTTCAAACACCCCATAAATTTGTCCTTGCAGTTGTTCTGCGACCACAGAGGACTCTAAAACTCGTAACGCACCGAGAATCATATCATTGTAGTCGATTAAACTGCGCGATTTGGCAATCTCTGTGTAAATTTCATACAATCCCGCAGTAACCCCAAGGGTATTATATGGGTCTTGATTTTGCCAACTCAAGTCCCATAACGCCTCTGGAGATAACCCAGAACTTTTCGCTTCTTGAACGGCGGTTTGGGTTAACTTCGGTAAGACTTCTGTTCGTAATACCGACTGACGGCGCAAACGTTCCGTTTCTTCCCCATCAAACACTCTTCCCTCTAGCAAAGTTTTGTATTCTTGGGGATAACGGCTGATCCAAGTTTCGACGGTTTCTTTCACCAGACGATGGTTTTGGCTAGGACTGACTAAAGTGGTCGTATCGGGGTTTAATCTTGATAAATTGGGGTAACGAGACGCAATATTGAGGGCGAGTCCGTGTAAGGTTTGTACGCTGTATCCTGTATTGGGATATTGTAATTCTTTGAGATTTTCGCTAATTTTCGTATTAATACTCGCAGCAGCGGAACGAGTAAACGTGACCACAATTAACTGCTGTTTCATATTTAGATTATGACGCGCGATCGCGATTGCAGCAGCGATCGCCATTCCCGTTGACTTTCCCGCACCAGGTACCGCCGAAACCGCCAGTTTTCCCCCTTCCCAGTCAGCTAACGGTTGTTGTCCAATTCTTAAGCGATTTCTTAATTCTATAGTCATTAGTCTTATGTTCTTGGTTCTTGGTTCTTGGTTCTTTGGTAACTGGTAACTGGTAACTAGTCACTGGTAACTGGTAACTGGTAACTGATCACTGATCACTGGTCACTGATAAAATTACCAAGGATTA